>NZMY01000014.1 GCA_002694745.1 Croceicoccus sp.
CATCTTCACATTCGCAAGATCAACACCCGAGCCATCCGCCTTCACGCGCGGCTTCACATTGTAATCGATCACCCGCTTTACCGGGACTAGCGCTTTCATGGCTTGGACACTCCCATCGATAGCTTATGCGGCAAATTCCTTAGCCAGACGTGCCGCAACAATTAACTGGCAATTTGGGCAATGCTTACCATTACGTCAAGCAAAGGATGCATGCGTAATGCATCGTCGGCAGTCGGCCCGATGCAGGGAAGGGCGGACGGACATAAGAAGAAGGGGGCACGCAGGCCCCCTTCCGAACACATTCACTTGAAATCGAATCAGGCCGCCTTTTTCACTTCGGCCACGATCTTTTGCGCCGCGTCGCCAAGATCGTCGGCAGGCACGATCGGCAGGCCCGAATTGGCGAGGATTTCCTTGCCCTTCTCGACATTCGTGCCTTCGAGACGGACGACGAGGGGAACCTGCAGGTTCACTTCCTTGGCCGCCGCGACGATACCATCGGCGATGATGTCGCACTTCATGATGCCGCCGAAGATGTTGACAAGGATGCCCTCGACCGCAGGATCCGAAAGAATGATCTTGAACGCCGCGGTCACCTTCTCGGTCGTGGCGCCGCCGCCGACGTCGAGGAAGTTGGCCGGGAACGCCCCGTTCAGCTTGATGATGTCCATCGTCGCCATGGCGAGACCGGCGCCGTTCACCATGCAGCCAATATTGCCGTCGAGCTTGATGTAGGCGAGGTCGTATTCCGAAGCCTCGACTTCCGCCGGGTCCTCTTCCGTGATGTCGCGCAGTTCGGCGACATCGGGATGACGGAACATCGCATTGCCGTCGAAGCTCATCTTGGTGTCGAGCACCAGCAGATTGCCATCCTTGGTCTCGACCAGCGGATTGATCTCGAGCATCTCGCAATCGAGCGCGAGGAAGGCTTCGTAAAGCTGCTTCGACAGCTTCTGGGCCTGCTTGTTGAGATCGCCCTGCAGCTTCAGCGCGAAGGCCACGGCGCGGCCATGGTGAGGCTGGAAGCCCGAGGCCGGGTCGATGGTGATCGTGGTGATCTTTTCGGGAGTCGAATGGGCGACTTCCTCGATGTCCATGCCGCCTTCGGTCGAGACGATCAGCGCGATACGGCCGGTTGCGCGGTCGACCAGCATCGACAGGTAATATTCCTCGGCAATGTCGACGCCATCCGTGACGTACAGGCGGTTGACCTGCTTGCCCGCGTCACCCGTCTGCACGGTGACGAGCGTATTGCCCAGCATGTCCTCTGCATCGGCCTTCACATCATCGATGCTCTTGGCAAGGCGGACGCCGCCCTTTGCGTCGGGGCCCAGTTCCTTGAACTTGCCCTTGCCGCGGCCGCCGGCGTGGATCTGCGCCTTTACGACATACAGCGGTCCCGGTAGCTTCTTGGCCGCCTCGACCGCTTCCTCGACCGTCAGGGCCGCATAGCCGGTGGGAACGCCGACGCCGTATTTGGCCAGCAGTTCCTTTGCCTGGTATTCGTGGATGTTCATCGAAATTATCCTCGCCAATGCCTGTGCGGCACGTGCGCCGCTGTAGGAAGGGTTCGCTTGCCACGCGTCTAAGCATAGCCGCGCCGACTTGAAAAGGCCGCTTTATGCCTAAAAAGGGGTGCCAGGCGCAATGTTGCCAGACTTTGCGAAGCATTAGCAATCCATGTCGGTGTCATCTTCATTCGCACCTGCTGCCATGCTGTGCCAAAAGAGCGATCGCATGCTTGATTACACCCGATTCGACGCGATCATGCGCGAGGCCGCAAATATCGCGATGGCCGAGTTTCCGGGCGCAGGCAATGAAACGACGGCCTGGCACAAGGATGACGACACTCCGGTTTGCGCGGCCGATCTTGCGGTCAATCGCTTTCTGGCTGGGGCGCTTCGGGAATTGTTGCCTTCTGCAGGTTGGCTTTCGGAGGAAACCGCCGACAATCCCGACCGAGTCGGCGGCGGCCTGTTGTGGCTGGTCGATCCGATCGACGGAACGCGCGATTTCCTGCGCGGGCGTTCGGGGTGGGCGGTTTCGGTTGCCCTTATCAGCAACGGACGCCCCCTGATCGCGCGGCTAGCGGCGCCGGCCCGCAACGAGTTGTGGGCCGCCGAGGCCGGGCGTGGTGCACGGCGCAATGGCCTGGCTTTGCATGCAAGTTCCCGCGATGCGCTGGAGGGCGCGCGCATTCCTGCCGATAATGCCCACCCGCTATCGCCGCTCGTCGCCGTTCCAAAGCCCAATTCGATTGCCTTGCGTATAGCATTGGTGGCCAGCGGAGAGGCCGATCTGGCGGCAAGCACCCGGCTGGGTTTCGAATGGGACATCGGTGCCGCAGCACTGATAGCGCGCGAGGCGGGGGCTGTGGTCACCGACGCGGTCGGCCAGCCGCTGGTCTTCAACAAGCCCGATCCCCGCGCCAAGGGCGTTCTTGCGAGCGCACCGATGATCCATCTCGAGGCGAGCCAATGGCTGCATGGCCGCGACGCGCAATTGCGCAGCCGCCCGGCATAGGAAAAGGGCTCCGGCGATCGCAATCGCCGAAGCCCCCATTTCTCATCTGGCAATCCGATCAGTTGCCCTGTGCGGCCTGCACGTCCTGCTGGCTGATCGGAAGGATCTTGATTTCAACCCGGCGATTCATCGCGCGGCCTTCCTCGGTGTCGTTGCTGGCGACGAAATAGTTGGGATCTTCGCCAAAGCCCTTGGTCGCGATGCGCGACGAGGGAACACCGCGATAGCTGAGATAGTTGGCAACCGCCTGGGCACGCTGCTGCGACAGCTGAAGGTTATACGCATCGGTCCCGGTGTTGTCGGTAAAGCCGTACACGTCGATCAGGCTGTCCGGATAGTTGACCAGCGACTGCGCGATACCGTCCAGCGTGTTGCGGAAGCTGGGCGAGATCTCGCTGCTGTTGACCGGGAAGGTGACGCCATTGGGCAGGTTCAAATTGATGTAGTCGCCTTCCTGCTCGACCTCGACGCCGGTACCGGCGGTCACTTCCTTCAGCTCCTTGATCTGCTGGTCCATCTTGTACCCGACGACGCCGCCCGCAGCGCCGCCGATGCCGGCACCGATGATGCGTGCGGTCTTGCCGCCGATGATGTCGCCCAGCAGATAGCCAAGGCCTGCGCCGCCTGCGGTGCCGATCGCGGTGCGCGAAACCTTGCGCTCACCCGTGTTGGGGTCGGTGACACAAGCCGAAAGGCTTACCAGCGATGTTGCGACAAGCGCGGTAGCGAAAAAACGGTTCTTCATGGGATTGCGGTCCTCTTCTCTGTTGCGTCCGCTTATCGCATCACTCCTCGATCCCGGTGCGACAGCGGATCAGCCACTGCGATAAACGCGTGATATGACAGCTGCGTTCCCGTTCACCCTTGCCGCGATGCAACGCTATTGCTTGCGGGCGGGACATGATTGCCGCTAATCGCCGGTCTCCGCAATCCGTCTCAACTCCATGCCGAGATTTCCTTGTCTCCTTTCCCCTGGTCCGACCTTGTTATCATAGCGGGGCTGATCGTATTGAATGGCCTGTTCTCGATGTCCGAACTGGCCATCGTGTCGGCGCGGCCCGCACGGCTGCGCAAGATGGCCGAAGATGGAAGCAAGGGTGCGAAAGCGGCACTGGCGCTGGCCGCCGATTCGGGCAAATTCCTGTCGACCGTGCAGATCGGCATCACGCTGATCGGGATCGTCGCTGGCGCCTATTCCGGGGCCAGCCTGGGCCAGCCGGTGGGCGAACGCCTCGCGGCGCTGGGGATTGACGCCGAACTTGCCGACGAGCTGGGATTTGCGGTGGTGATCGTGCTCACCACCTATTTCTCGCTGACGGTTGGCGAGCTCGCGCCCAAACAGATCGCCTTGCGAGGCCGGGAAAAGATCGCCTCGCTTGCTGCCCCGCCGATGTCGATCTTGGCCAGAGTCGCAGCGCCCGTCGTATGGCTGCTGGACAAGAGCACAGATGGCTTGCTGCGACTTATCGGTATACGCCAGCAGCGCGATGCGGGCGTGACCGCCGACGAGCTTCACCTGATCATCAGCGAGGCGACCCGGTCGGGTGCGATCGAGAAAACCGAACAATCGATCATGGCCGAGGTTCTGCGTCTTGCCGAACGGCCCGTACGCGAATTAATGACCCCCCGGACCGAGATCGACTGGCTGGAACGCCGCGCCACGGTCGAGGAGATGCGCAAGATCATCGAAAAGTCACCCCACTCGCTTTTGCCCGTGGCGCAGGGATCGGTCGATGACGTGATCGGGGTGGTCAAGGTGCGCGACCTGCTGGCCGTGCTGCTTAAGGGGCGCAAGCCGCAGATGACGCGCCTGATCAAGAAGGCCGAGATCCTGCCCGACCAGATCGACGCGCTCGACGCCTTGCGCATCATGCAGCGCGGCGATGTGGCAATGGCCTTCGTCCATGACGAATACGGCCACTTCGAAGGGATCGTCACGCCGGCGGATCTGCTGGCCGCGCTGGTCGGCAGCTTTGTGTCGCATTCCGACGAAGGCGACGATCCGCTGCTGGTCGAGCGCGAGAACGGATCACTGCTGGTGTCGGGCGCGCTGCCTGCCGACCGCATGGCGGACCGGCTGGGCATCGATCTGCCCGAACCGCGCGATTTCGCGACCGCGGCGGGCTATGTGCTGTGGGTGCTGAAAAAGCTGCCGATCGAGGGCGAGAGCTTCGTCGAGCAGGGCTGGCGGTTCGAGATCGTCGACATGGACGGCCGCCGGATCGACAAGCTGCTGGTCGAGAGCGTCGGCGGCGCGGCGAGGCCCGCCGCCGAAGCGCAAGCCTGACTTAGCCGGGAATGACGGTCTGCGAATCGCGGCCGTCGCCTTCGGGCGCTGCCACGATGTCGCGGGTGAGCTGTCCCTTTTCGACCGTATTGGTATCGGGATCGCCGACTGCCGAGCGGATCGCCGGATCGGCGGTGCCCGCATTGCTGACGGCGCTGGTCTCGACGCCGCTGCGCGGGGCGGGGCCGCCGAACAGCGCGTCCATCGCCTGCTGGCTGGCACCCGGCGTTTGCGGACGCGGCGCACCCGGTTCGGGCGGGGTCAGCGCGAAATCGGGCGGCACGGCCAGCGGCGCCTGACGCGACACGGCCATCTCATCCGGACGATCGCGATTGAACAGGTTCAGGCCGCCGCCGCAGCCGGCCAGCATGGCCAGCGCGGGCAGGGCGAGAAGGGCGGGCTTGATACGCATCGTCAATTACTCCGTGGCCGAATGGGCCGAAACTTGTGCGGTTCTGTCCTTGCCGGGCGCGGGGCCATTTTCGGGGCCGGACTCGTCGCCGTTCTTGTCGCGTATGAACAGCGTGCGGGCAAGCAGCAAGACCACGCCGAGGGTTATCGCCACGTCGGCCAGGTTGAACACGGCAAAGGGCCGCCAGTCGCCGATATGGAAATCCGCATAGTCGATCACATGGGTCAGGCGGAACCGGTCGATAAGATTGCCGACCGCCCCGCCCAGAATCAGCCCCAGCGCGAGGATGTCGCCCCGCTTCTTTTCAAAGAACATCCAGACCAGCACGCCCAGCGAGATCAGGCTGGTGACCGCGAACAGGGCGATCCGGCTTTCAAGGCTTTCGGCCGCGAACATGCCATAGGACACGCCGGGATTGGTCGCATAGCGCAGATCGAAGAAGGATAGCACCTCGATCACTTGCCGCTCGTACAGGTTCACGGGACCCAGCAGGATCGCCTTCACCGCCTGGTCGAGCGCGACGATGACCGCCGCGACGATCAGGCCCAGCCGCCGGTCGGCATTGAAGCGCGAACCGAGACTCATGCCGCCTCCATCGACGATACCACGCTCTCGCAGCGGTCGCAGGCATCGCCGTCTTCCGCCACTTCGGGCAGGTGACGCCAGCAGCGGCCGCACTTGGCCATGTCGGTCGGGGTT
Organism: Croceicoccus sp.; assembly: GCA_002694745.1. Lineage (GTDB taxonomy): Bacteria > Pseudomonadota > Alphaproteobacteria > Sphingomonadales > Sphingomonadaceae > Croceicoccus. The sequence goes on from NZMY01000014.1 coordinate 5,922, forward strand.
ACGATCACGCTTTCGCCCTGCCCGCGCGTCACTGTCGCTGTGATGAACAGCTCTGCGAGGTCGTCGTCGGAGAAGCCCGCCGGAACGGCCCCCTCGGGCACGGTGACTTCGGCGGCGAGGCTTGAGCGGATGGTCTTTTCGCGGCGGAACGGTTCGATCGCCTCGTTCACATCCTCCCGCAGGTCGCGCAGCTTTGCCCATACGGCCTTGTCGGCGCGAAGCGGTTCGGCAAGCGCGATTTTGGGCCATTCCAGCAGATGGACGCTCCCCTCATCGGGATAGCGCGTGCTCCAGACTTCCTCTGCCGTGAACACCAGCACCGGCGCGGTATAGCGGACCAGCGCCTGGAACAATATGTCGAGCGTGGCGCGATAGGCCCGGCGCTTCGCATCTGCCGGATCGTCGCAATAGAGGCAGTCCTTGCGAATATCGAAGAAGAACGCCGACAGGTCTTCGTTGCAGAAATCGACCAGCGCGCGGGTATAGGCGTTGAAGTCGAAATCATTGACGCACCGATGCAGTTTGGCGTCTAGATCGCTCAGCAGCGTCAGCACATAGCGCTCAAGCTCAGGAAAATCGGCGATTTCGGGCGCGTCGCTGCCGTCATAACCGTCGAGCGCGCCCAGCAGATAGCGGAACGTGTTGCGCAGCTTGCGATACTGGTCCGCGACGCCCTTCAGGATCTCGGGGCCAATGCGGTGATCCTCGGTATAGTCGACCGACAATGCCCACAGGCGGATGATGTCCGCACCGAAATCGCGCATCACGTCCAGCGGGCTGATCGTATTGCCCAGCGACTTGGACATTTTCATGCCCTTCGGATCCATGGTGAAGCCATGGGTCAGCACCGCGTCATAGGGCGCACGGCCCCGCGTGCCGCAGCTTTCCAGCAGCGAGGACTGGAACCAGCCGCGATGCTGGTCGCTGCCCTCCAGATAAAGGTCCGCGGGCCATTTCAGTTCGGGCCACTTGCCGCTTTCCAGCACGAAAGCGTGGGTGCTGCCCGAATCGAACCAGACGTCGAGAATGTCGGTGACCCGCTCGTAATCGTCGAGATTATAGTCGGTGCCGAGCAGTTCTGCGGCGTTCTCCTCGTCCCAGCCGTCGACGCCCTGTTCGCGGATCTTGGCGACGATGCGTTCGTTGACGGCAGGATCGACCAGATATTCGCCGGTCTTGCGGTGGACGAACAGCGTGATCGGCACGCCCCATGCACGCTGGCGCGAGAGGACCCAGTCGGGACGTCCGGCGACCATCGAACCGATACGGTTACGGCCTTTTTCCGGAACGAACCGCGTACTGGCAATCGCATGTAGCGCAGCCTCGCGCAGGGTGCCTTTCGGTTCTGGCAGGCCGCCCTCGTTTTCCCAGCGCTGTTCGGCGCGGTTGTCGGCGATCTCCACCATGCCGGGTCTGTCCATCGACACGAACCATTGCGGCGTGCAGCGGAAAATGACCTTGGCCTTGGACCGCCAGCTATGTGGATAAGAGTGTTGATAGTCCGTGGATGCGCTGAGGAGAGCGCCAACCTCGCGCAAGTCGGAGCAGATCGGACCGTCGGGCGCGTTGAACTTGGGATTGATGACCGACATGTTGCGTTCGTCATCACGGCCCAGCCACGGCCAGTCCTCGCGGTAGCGGCCATCGCCTTCGACCACGAATTTCGGATTGATGCCGTTCGCCTTGCAGAGGTCGAAATCGTCCTCGCCATGATCGGGCGCCATGTGGACAAGGCCGGTGCCGCTGTCGGTGGTGACGAAGTCGCCCGCCAGCATGGGGCGCAGCTCGGCATAGAACCCGCCGAGGTGGTGCATCGGGTGGCGGACCTTGGTGCCGGATAGGTCGGCGCCCAATCCGCGCCAGACGATGTCGGTCGACTTGTCGGGCGTGCTGTCGAACAGGCGGGCGAACACGCTTTTCGCGAGCGTGGGCTCGCTTCCGATCAGGATGACGCGGCCATCGACCTTGTAGGCGACATATTCGATGTCCGGCCCATAGGCCAAAGCCTGGTTGACCGGGATCGTCCAAGGCGTCGTCGTCCAAATCACCGCATGCGCGCCGACCAGTTCCGCAACCGGCGACTCCGCGATCTCGAATGCCACGTCGATCTGGGTCGAGGTGATGTCCTCGTATTCTACCTCGGCATCGGCCAGCGCGGTCTTTTCGACCGGCGACCACATCACCGGCTTGGCGCCGCGATAAAGCTGGCCGCTGGTGGCGAACTTCAGCAATTCCGAAACGATGGTCGCCTCGGCATCAGGGTCCATAGTCAGATACGGCTTGTCCCAGTCGCCATTGATGCCTAGCCGCTTCAACTGCTCGCGCTGTACGTCCACCCAATGCGCGGCATAGGCGCGGCATTCGGCGCGGAATTCCTTTTGCGGAACCTCGTCCTTGTTCTTCTTCTTCTTGCGGTACTGCTCTTCCACCTTCCATTCGATCGGAAGGCCGTGGCAGTCCCAGCCGGGCACATAGGGCGCGTCCTTGCCCAGCAGTGTCTGGGTGCGGACCACCATGTCCTTCAGCACATGGTTCAGCGCATGGCCGATATGCATGTCGCCATTGGCATAGGGCGGGCCGTCGTGCAGCACGAAGGTCTCGCGCCCCTTACGCGCCTCACGCAGCTGGGCGTAAATATCCTGTTCCTGCCAGCGCGCCAGAATCGCGGGCTCCTTGGCAGGGAGTCCGGCTTTCATGGGGAAATCGGTCTTCGGCAGGAAAACCGTGTCTTTGAAATCGCGCTTGTCAGTCATAACCGCCGCGCACTAGCCCGAAGCCGCCTCGGTTGAAAGAGCGGGAATGCGGCGGGGCCGATAATTCAGCCCTCGATATCGGTCAGTAACCGCCGCGCTTCGTCGCAGTCGCGCGCAATCTGGTCCTTCAGCGCGTCAAGCGTATCGTATTTCTCTTCGGGCCGGATGAAGCGGCAAAGCGCGACTTCGATGGTCTGGCCATAGAGATCGCCCTGAAAGTCGAAGAAGAACGGCTCCAGCAATTCGGTCGGCGGATCGAAGCTGGGCCGCACGCCCAGATTCGCCGCGCCTTTCAGCAAGGGGCCGCCCGCCATCGGGCCGGTCAGCACGCGGCCGGTGACGGCATAGATCCCGAACCTGGGGCGCAGATAGGGTCCCATCAGCAGGTTCGCGGTGGGAAAGCCGATGCTGCGCCCCAGCTTAGCGCCATGGATCACCTCGCCGCGAATGGCGAAGGGGCGGGTCAGCAGGCGGGCGGCCTCGACGGGATTGCCCTCGACCAGCGACTTGCGGATGCGGGTCGAGGACACGACCTCTCCGCCTTCTTCCACTGCCGACACTATTCGCGTCGCAACGCCCAGCGCCGCGCAGCGATCGCGGAGCATGTCGATGCTGCCGCGCCGGCCCTTGCCGAAGGTGAAATCGTGGCCGGTGACGACGCCGCCCGCGCCAAGCCTTTCCACCAGGATGCGATCGATGAAATCCTCTGCCGAGGTTTCGGCCAATGCCCGGTCGAAACCGAAGACGAGCATGGCGCTGGCGCCGAGCCCTGCGAAAAGCTCCTCGCGCTGATCCAGCGAAGTCAGGCGAAACGGCGGAACATCGGGCGCGAAATAGCGCACGGGATGCGGATCGAAGGTCGCCACGATCAGCGGCACGTTATTTCTGGCAAGTTCGCGGGCCTGCGCGATGACCTGCTGGTGGCCGCGGTGCACGCCGTCGAAATTGCCCAGCGCAATCACGGCACCGCGCAAACCCTGTGGCATCGGGTCTTGGGAGGACAGGCGAATCATCGAACGCGAGGGTCTAGTCGGGCCTGCTGTCAGCCTCAAGCCGCAGCGGATCAGGTCCGGCGGCGCAGGGTGACGAAACTATAGGCGGGGCGATTACCCTCGGCAGGGCAGTCGGTGCGGCCCACTTCCTCCCATTCGTCGGCAGGCGGTGGGGGCATGGTGACATCGCCGTCGTAATCCCGGTGGATCTCGGTCATCTCGATCCGGCGGGCGAGCGGCAGGGCTTGCCGGAAGACATCGGCGCCGCCGATCACCGCGATCCGCGCGGCATTGGCCAGATGGATCGCGCTGTCGAAATCATGCGCAACCTCGGCATCCTCGCCGTTCCATTCGGGATCGCGGGTCAGCACGATATGGCGGCGGCCCGGCAGCACGCCCGGAAGCGAATCATATGTCGCGCGGCCCATGATCATCGGCGTCCCCATGGTCAGCCGCTTGAAATGCGCCAGATCGGCCGGAATATGCCAGGGCAGGCGTCCGTTCTGCCCGATCACGCCATTCTGCGCGCGCGCGAAGACGAGGAAGAGTTCGGGTCCCGTCATCGCGGCATTCCTTCCATGTTCAGCCGTGCCCGTCCGTCAGCAGCCGGGTCACATGGCCCATCTTGCGGCCGGGATTGATTTCTCCCTTGCCGTAGAGATGCAGATGATTGGCGGGATCCTGCAGCAGGCTCAGCCAGTCATTGGCCTGGTCCCCGATCAGATTGTCCATGCGCACCGCGGGCACGATTGTGTCGGTCAGCCCCAGCGGCAGGCCGCAAATCGCGCGGATATGGTTCTCGAACTGGCTGGTCCGCGCGCCCTCGATCGTCCAGTGGCCCGAATTGTGCACCCGCGGGGCCATTTCGTTGAAGACCGGCCCATCGGCGGTCGCAAAGAATTCCAGCGTCAGTACGCCGACATAGCCCAGCGCCTCGGCGACCTTGCCCGCCAGTTCGCGTGCTGCCGGGACCTGTGCCGCGACGTCTGCGCCTGCCGGAACGGTGGAGCGCGACAGGATGCCTGAGCTGTGATCGTTCTGTGCGCTGTCCCAGAAGCGGATCTCGCCGTCGAGTCCGCGCACGAGGATCACCGAGAACTCAGCCGCAAAATTCACGAAGCCTTCGTAGATCAGCGCATTGCCCGACAATGTCAGGTCCTCGGCATCGCGCGGCGACATGATCCGCCACTGCCCCTTGCCGTCATAGCCGTCGCGCCGGGTCTTGAGGATGCCCGGCGTCCCGATGGCATCCAGCGCGGCGGTAAAACCGGCTTCGTCATCGACGGGCGCGAAGGGGGCGGGAGTGCCGCCCAGGCCTTCGACGAAACGCTTTTCGGCCAGCCGGTCCTGCGCGATTTCCAGCGCCTTTACCGGGGCCCGCAGCGGGACCTTGCCAAGAGAGGAGAGCGGCTCGACGGGCACGTTCTCGAACTCGTAAGTGACGACATCGCAGCGCGCCGCGAATTCGGCCAGCTTGCTGGCATCCTCATAGGGGGCGCTGGTCGATTCGGCGGCGACATCGGCGGCCACCCCTTCGGCCTCGGGCGCGTAGATGTGGCAGCGATAGCCAAGCTGCGCCGCCGCCATCGCCAGCATCCGGCCAAGCTGGCCGCCGCCCAGGATTCCGATGGTGCTGCCGGGAGGGAGGGGTGCGCTCGTCATCAGCCTTGGTTATTGTCCACGGGACGTTCTGCCACGGAGGCCGTCTGCTCCGCGCGATATGCCTTCAGCCGCTCTGCCAGCGCTTCGTCGCCGGTGGCAAGGATCGACGCGGCCAATAACCCCGCATTTTTCGCCCCCGCTTCGCCGATGGCCAGCGTGCCGACCGGAACGCCGCCGGGCATCTGCACGATCGACAGCAGCGAATCCTGCCCCGACAGCGCTTTCGACTGCACCGGCACGCCCAGAACGGGCAGATGCGTCATCGCCGCGATCATGCCGGGCAGATGCGCCGCGCCGCCTGCACCCGCGACGATCACCTTGAAACCCTCGTCCGCGGCGCCCTCTGCAAAGGCGACCATGCGCGCCGGGGTGCGGTGCGCCGACACGATGCGGCAATCATGCGCCACGCCCAGCGCGTCCAGCGCGTCGGCCGCGTGTTTCATGGTCGGCCAGTCGGACTGGCTGCCCATCACGATGGCGACCCGTGGCTTCATCGATCAGCCTTCCGACAGATAGGCCCGCTCACCCGACGGCGCGCCGTCCTTGAACGGATAGACGATGGGCTGGCCGGTCGGGATTTCGAGGCCGGTGATGTCATCGTCGGAAATGCCCGACAGATGCTTGACCAGGGCGCGCAGCGAATTGCCGTGGGCCGAGACGATGACCGTCTCGCCCTTTTTCAGCTGCGGCACGATTTCGGCTTCGTAGAACGGCAGGACGCGGGCGATGGTGTCCTTAAGGCTCTCGGTCAGCGGCACGTCGATGCCGGCATAGCGCGGATCGTTGCCCGGATCGTACTGGCTGCCCTTTTCGATCGGCGGCGGCGGGGTGTCGAAGCTGCGGCGCCAGATATGCACCTGGTCCTCGCCGTGCTTTTCGGCGGTCTCGGCCTTGTTCAGACCGGTGAGGCCGCCATAGTGACGCTCGTTCAGCAGCCAGTTCTTGGTCTCGGGGATCCACGAGCGGCCTGCATTGTCGAGCGCGATGTGCAAGGTGCGGATCGCGCGGGTCTGGAGCGAGGTGAAGGCCACCGTCGGCAGCACGCCCTTTTCCAGCATGAGCTTGCCCGCCGCGACTGCCTCTGCCTCACCCTTTTCGGTGAGGTCGACGTCCCACCAGCCGGTGAAGCGGTTTTCCAGGTTCCATTGCGACTGGCCGTGGCGAACGAGGATGAGCGTGGCTTCGGTCATGCTTTTGGCGCTTCCCTGAAAAAACTTGGCCTGAAAAAACTGGGCCTAAAAACTGGACCCGAAAGGCTGGGCATTATGAAAGTTTGCCAAGCCCCTAACCGGCAGGGGGCGGTTTGAAAAGGGCATCCTGAAACGGGTGGGAGCCTGTCTCGCGGCAGAACGGTTGAGGAATAGCGGCAGGGCGGGGGCGGTTCGGGCGCGAAAAGTGACAAAGGTGACAGGTCCTACACAGGCTGTAACCCTGATCAAACCCTCGGAAATGCTGGGCATGGCGGCGAAAGGTGACACGCCGGGGGTGCGGAGAAAAACGGACGGTTTGAAAGAGCTGGCGGCGATGGGCTGCCGGGCGGGAGACTGGCCCAGTGCGGCGGTGTAGGACAGTAAAAGCTGCCCGGGACTATCGGAGCACGCGTTACTAGCGGAGTACGCGTGATTATCTGAGGACTCTGGGCCCCGCGCCGCCTTCGGCCCATTTGTCGCCTGCATTGTAGAGCGCGCATCTTTTCAGGCTGAGGCAGCCGCAGCCGATGCAGCCGTCCAGATCCTCGCGTATTTTTTCCAGCCGCGCGATCTGGTCGTCGATGCGCGTGCGGATCGCGCCGCTGATGCGCGCCCAGTCCTGCGCATTGGGGGTGCGGCCATGCGGCAGGCACGCCATCGCCTCGGCAATCTCACCAAGCGAGAGGCCGAGGCGCTGCGCGATCAGGATGAAGCTGAGGCGGCGGATGTCGGCGCGCAGGAAACGGCGCTGGTTGCCGCCGGTTCGCAGTGCTTCGACCAGCCCCTTCTCTTCGTAAAAGCGGATGGCCGACACGGACAGGCCGGTGCGCTGGGCGAGTTCGCCGATGGAAAGCAGATCGTTCGGATTCATCGATCAGAGTGATAGGCAAATCGGACCTTGATCTCAAGTAAGCTTGAGGTCGCAGGATGGCGGCATCCGAAACGCAAAACAAGGAGGCCATCATGGCAAAAGGCAGATTGGAGCACGTCAATATCTCGGTCAGCGACGCGGATCGCACCGCGCGATTCCTGGAGGGGCTGACCGGCTGGCACCGGCGCTGGGAAGGCCCGGCGATGAACGGCGGCTACACGATCCATCTGGGCGACGATGAGGCCTATCTGGCGATCTATTCCAATCCGCAAGTGACGGGCGGGTTCGCCAAGGGCGCACCGATGAACCATATCGGCATTGCGGTCGACGATCTGGACGCCGCCGAAGCGCTGGTGGTGGCCGAGGGTTTCGAGCCGTTCAACCACGGCGCATATGATCCGGGACCGCAGAGTTTCTATTTTTTCGACCGCGACGGAATCGAGTTCGAGGTGGTGCAGTACCAGCAGCCGCCCGCGAATTAGAGCGAGCATTGCGCAGCAAGCGGAGCGCCAATTCGCCAGAGGCGGCGCAGCGGCCGCCAAGAACTCCTCAGAGTCGCGCGGGCCATCAGGTGCGCGCGTGTCGTTCGACGTCACAGCCGCGGCTTTGCCGTGGCTGGGGGCCGGTGCGTCGGGGTGTGGCAGACGGGCTTTGAACCTATGCGCGGCCAATCCACTTAACACCTTGGCAAGACCTGACCCGTTACAGCGATCATATCGCCAAAGCGGAACTATGCCTTGAGACTGCGAAATCGCCCTTGGAAACCGCTTTTAGCGTTCACCTTCCTTACAATTGGTGCGGCGGCCTATGGGGGCAATCTTCTAGACGGAACCGTTGAACTTCGACGTTATGGCGAACTGAATATCGTCGAAACGCCAGTCAGGTTCTGTCTCTTTGTCCTGGCGTATATCGGCTTTTGCGCATTCCTCATGCTTGGCTGGGTTGCACTATGGTTCGACTGGAATCGGGATTACTTGCCGCCGTATAAGCCGCCCATAGATGATCCGACCAAGCGTAGTTCTATGTGAAGCAGTTAGGCTTGGGATCGGGAAGTTCGAAGCCGGGTCTGGATGCACAAGCGCAACCATTGTCATCCCCGCGAAAGCGGGGATCCAGAGCGAAGTGGCTCCACGACCGACTGGATTCCCGCCTGCGCGGGAATGACGAACGTGGCGGCAAGAACCTCGCCTAGTGTCGCCAGCAGACCTCCGCTTCCAGCCGAAACCGGACGCCCTCCCTTAATCCACGAACAACAACGCCGGCGTCTCCAGCAGCCGCTTCAGTTCCTGCACGAACAGCGCCGCTTCATAGCCGTCGACGATGCGGTGGTCGAAGCTGGACGAGATGTTCATCACCTTTCGCGTCACGATCTCGCCGTTCACGCGGGTCAGCTTATCGGTGATCTTGTTCGGGCCGACGATCGCGGTTTCGGGCGAGTTGATGATCGGCGTGGTGGTGACGCCGCCGATCGGGCCCAGCGAGGTGATGGTGATGGTCGATCCGCTGAGTTCGTCGCGGCTGGCCTTGCCGTCGCGGGTGGCGGCGGAGAGGCGGGCGATTTCCTCGGCGCAGTTCCACAGATCCATCGATTCCGCGTTTTTCAGCACCGGGACCGCGAGGCCCTTTTCGGTGGCGGTGGCGATGCCGCAATGGACGGGTGCATGCTGGCGCAGGACGCCGGCTTCGTCGTCGTAATGCGCATTGCAATGCGGGAAGTCGGGCAGCGCCTTGACCAAAGCGCGCACGAAGAAGGGCAGGATCGTCAGCTTGGGCTGGCCGTCCTTGCGTGCAGCGTTGAGCGCGCTGCGCGTATTCTCAAGCTCGGTGACGTCCACTTCCTCGACATAGGTGATGTGCGGGATGCGGCGCCACGCGTCCTCCATGCGCTGCGCGATCTTGCGGCGCAGGCCCACCACCTCGATCTCGTCCACGCCGGAGCGGGTGGCATAGCGGTCGTCTCCGCCCGAGAGATAGCGGTCGATGTCCTCGGGCGTGATGCGCCCGTTGCGGCCGGTTCCTTTCAGGCGCTCAAGCTCGATGCCCAGCTTGGCGGCGCGGCGGCGCGTGGCGGGCGCGGCCAGCGGGAAGCCGGCAGGTGCGGTACTGCTTGGCGCGGGAGCGGATTTCGGCGCAGAAGCGGGTTTGGGTGCGGGGGCCGGTTCGGGCGCGGGTTCGGCCTTGGGCGCAGGCGCAGGCGCAGGCGCCGGAGCCGGAGCCGCGGTGGGCGCTGGCGCGGGCTTTTCCTCGGCAGGGGCGGGGGCGTCGCCAGTGGCGTTGCCTTCTCCCTCGACCTCAAGCTCGACCAGCACCGAGCCGACGGGCTTCATTTCGCCCACCTTGCCGTGCAGCGCGAGGATCTTGCCGCCGACCGGGGTGGTCATGTCGACGGTGGCCTTGTCGGTCATCACGTCGCACAGCGGGTCGTCCTCGGCGATCTCGTCGCCGACCTTGATGTGCCATTCGACGATCTCGGCCTCGGCCACGCCTTCGCCGATGTCGGGCAGGCGGAAATGATAGCGTCCCATCAGCGGTACTCCACGGCGGATTTCAGGGCTTCGGCAAGGCGGATGGGGCCGGGGAAATAGTCCCATTCGAACGCATGCGGATAGGGCATGTCATAGCCGCAGATGCGCTGGATCGGGCTGCGCAGATGGTCGAAGCAGCGTTCCTGCACCAGCGCCGACAACTCGCCGCCGAACCCGCCAAAGCGCGAGGCTTCGTGCAGGATGAGGCAGCGGCCCGTCTTCTTCACCGAACGCACGATGGTGTCGATGTCGAGCGGGACGATGGAGCGCAGGTCGATCAGTTCCGCATCCACGCCGCTGTCGTCGATCCCCGCCTTGGCGACATGGACCATCGTGCCATAGGTCAGCACGGTCGCCTCGCGGCCTTCGCGCAGGATCGCGGCCTTGCCCAGCGGAACCTCGTAATGGCCCAGCGGAACCTCGGCATAGGGGTCGCCAGAATTGGCCCAGGTCTTCAGCTCCTCGTCGGGCCGTCCGAAGAAGGGGCCGTTGTACAGGCGCTTGGGTTCGAGGAAGACGACCGGGTCGTTGCTCTCGATGCTGGCGATCAGCAGGCCCTTGGCGTCATAGGGGTTCGACGGGATGACCGTCTTGAGGCCCGTGACATGGGCGAAGATCGCCTCAGGGCTCTGGCTGTGGGTCTGGCCGCCGAAGATGCCGCCGCCATAGGGCGTGCGCACCGTGATCGGGGCCCAGAACTCGCCGCCCGAGCGATAGCGCAGGCGCGCGGCCTCGCTCACCAGCTGGTCGTAGGCGGGCAGGATATAGTCGGCGAACTGGATTTCGGGCACCGGGCGCAGGCCATAGGCGCCCATGCCGATGGCGCTGCCGATGATGCCGCCTTCGGTCAGGGGCGCGTCGAAGCAGCGTTTCAGGCCGTATTTCTTCTGCAATCCTTCGGTCACGCGGAAGACGCCGCCGAAATAGCCGACATCCTCGCCGAAGATCAGAACGTCGTCGTCGCGGCCCAGCATCACGTCCAGCGCGCTGTTGAGCGCCTGGATCATGTTCATCTTCTTGGTGCCGGTCTCGGCGAAACCCTCGTCGAGGGCGGCGTCGTTCACGGAAGGCTGGTTCTCTACCATGTCAGTTGCTCCCTCCGCGCTCTCTGGCGGCGCGGAGCTGGTGCAGTTCGGCGCGCTGTTCCTTCAGGCGCCAGTCCATGTCCTCGAACACGTCGACGAACATCTCGTCGATGGGCGGCTTGGACTGGCCCAGCGTGCCGATGGCTTCGGCCTCCTTGACCGCGACGCGGACCTTCTCCTTCAGCTCTTCGGCCAGTGCCGCATGCTTGTCCTCGTCCCATGCGCCCAGCGCGATGAGGTGGTCCTTCAGCCGTTCTACGGGGTCGCCCAGCGGCCAATGGTTCGCCTCGTCCTTGGGGCGATAGCGGCTGGGATCGTCGGAGGTGGAGTGCCCCTCGGCCCGGTAGGTGTAGAATTCGATCAAGGTCGGGCCATTGTTGGTGCGCGCGCGTTCCGCCGCCCACTGGGTCGCGCCCCACACGGCGAGGAAATCGTTGCCGTCCACCTTCAGGCCGGGGAAGCCATAGGCCAGCGCCTTGGCCGCGAAGGGCAGGCGTTCGGGCGCAGCGAAACCGGCGAAGCTGGAAATGGCATACTGGTTGTTGGTGACGCACAGGATCGCGGGCGCGCGGAAGGCGGCGGCGAAAGTCATCGCCTCGTGGAAATCGCCTTCCGCCGTGGTGCCGTCGCCAACATAGGCGAGGCTGATCTTGGTGTCGTTCTTGTAGGCCGACGCCATCGCCCAGCCCACCGCGTGGACGAAACGCACGCCCAGATTGCCCGAGATCGAGTAGAAATCGTAATCGCGGGCCGAGAACAGGATCGGCAGCTGCTTGCCCGCCAGCGGATCCTCTGCATTGCTGAAGATCTGGTTGCACATGGTCGTCAGCGGATAGTTGCGCGCATGCAGCCAGGCCGAGGCGCGATAGGTGGGGAAGAACATGTCCCCCTTGTCCAGCGCCAGCGACTGCGCGGCGGCGATCGCCTCTTCGCCGGTCGATTTCATGTAGAAGCTGGTCTTGCCCTGCCGGTGCGCGCGGAACAGCCGGTCGTCGAAGGCGCGCGTCAGCATCATCGCGCGCAGCCCCTTGATCAGCGTATCTGGCGACAGCTTGGGGTCCCACGGGCCGACGGCCTTGTGGTCGTCGTCCAGCACGCGGATAAGCTCATACGGCAGGTCGCGCATGTTGGATTCGTGTTCGGCGATGTCGGGACGGCGCACCGCGCCCGCCTTGCCGCGATTGACGTGGCGGAAATCGACCTCGGTATCCGGACGCGACGGCGGTTCGGGGATATGGAGTTCGAGCCGTGGCAGGTTCGGCTTGGCGCCCGGCGGCGGCGCGGGGCGATCTTCGGGCGCGGTCGTGTCTGTCACATTATCCTCTCTCAGCGGATCCGCTCATCTTCGTGCTCGAAAAAGCCGGGGAACGAAATTTTATAACTGAGCAATTATATTACCACAGAGTCGCGGGCAATTCAATCGGCATGGATGCGATTGAAGCCGGTCATCGATGAAGCGCATGGGCGGCGGGGCTGTTCCGCGGGCAAGCCGGTTTTTCAGGCCCCGGCCTGGACCCGCAATTCAAAACGCGCGCCGCGCACCGTGGGCGCGAGGCGCAATTCCATGCCGTGGCGCTGCGCGATGGCCCGCGCCAGCGCAAGACCCAGCCCAGCGCCCTTGGAATGGCCGTTCGGATCGCCCGATCCGTTCTGGACGCGGCCAAAGCGTTCGAAGATCGTCTCGCGATATTCGGGCGGAACGCCGGGCCCGTTATCGGCCACGGCAATCAGCGGATGCCCTTTCGCATCGCGTTTCACGATCAGCGTGACGCGCCCGCCCGGCGGCACATATTTGAACGCATTGTCGAGCAGGTTGATGACGAGCCGGGTGATCTGGATCTCGTCCCCCTGCATGGTGACGCCCTCCTCGGCCTCCAGCCGGAAGTCGTGGCCCGTATCCTCGGCGCTGGCGGTGTAGAGATCGGCGATATTGGCGGCGAGCGCGCTGAGGTCCACTTCGGCAAGGCCCTGCGGATTGCCGCGCTGCGCCTCGCTATGCGCAATATCGAGCAGCGATTCGAGCGTGGCGACGACATGGCGGATCTCTCCGCGCGCGGCGATCAGCCGTTCGATCGTCTCGGCGTCGGGCCCGCCGCTTGACGCACCGCTGCCGGACCCGGCCTGTTCCTGCGCTTGGATCGCGCGCACCAGCCGGTTGTCGAGATGCATCAGCGGGGTCCGCATCTCATGCGCGATCTGGTCGGTGGTATCGCGCTGCGAGCGGGCCAGCCGGTCGAGCCGGGTCAGCGCGGCGCTGGAATGGCGGGTCAGCTCGGCAATTTCGTCCATGCGTGCCTGCCGTGTGTCCAGTGCGGCGAGGCGGTCCGGTTCGGGATCGCGGAACGCGGCATTGATGACCCGCACCCGCGACGACAGGCGGCGCGCGGTGATATAGCCCGCGACGCCGACCGCCATCACCACGAACAGCCCGCCCGCCACGAAGGACAGGCCGATCTGGTTGAGCTGGATCATCGTCCATCCGGTCTCGCGCGCCGCCAGCAGCCGCATGTCCGGCGCCAGATCGACCGCGCGGGCAAAGGCGGGACGCCCGCCCGGCAGCATGATGTCGCCCGACTGGCCGCCACGCGCTGGAAAGGTGGGCCACTGGGTCATGTCGCCCGCCAGCCTGCGCCCCTGTGCATCGACCAGCAGGAAATGCGTGCCGGTGCCGGGCGGGCTAGCAAGGTCGGCGCTTTCCTGAATATGCGCGACCAGTTCGGTCTGGCCCCGCGCGTCCAGGATGTCGGCCATATGGCGGATATCGGCATCGACGTTCCAGCGAACCGTCGCCTGCGACATCCTCTCGAACTTGGTGGTGACCAGCCAGCCGAGCACCAGCACGACCGCGATCGACACCGCGATGGCCCATGCCACCAGCCGGGTGAAGATCGAATCGAGCAGTGAAACCCGTTGCAAGCGCGCCCCTTTACGTTGGCGCGGCCCCTAGCGGCCGTCGAGCAGACGGTAGCCGGTCCCCCAGATCGTTTCCAGCGCGGGCGTGGCGAAACCGTCTTCCAGCTTGCGACGGAGGCGGCCGATATTCACGTCGACCACGTTGGTCTGCGGATCGAAGCCCATCTTCCACACGTCGCGCAGCAGCATCTCACGCGTGACGACGTCGCCGGCATTTTCGATCATGTAGCGGAAAAGTTCGAACTCCTTGGGGCTGAGCGCGAGATGCTTGCCCGCGCGAAAGGCGGTGCGCGCCTTTACATGACATTCGAACGCGCCGTGGATGATCACCGCGCTATGCGTATGGCCCGAGGCGCGGCGATGCAGCGCGCGCAGGCGGGCGAGCAGTTCGGTCGCCTCGAACGGCTTGGCCAGATAATCGTCGGCGCCCGCGTCCAGCCCTTCGGCGCGGTCGATCGTGCGGCCCAGCGCCGAGAGCATCAGCAGCGGCGTGCCGATGCCGCTGTCGCGCAATTGGCGCACCACGGTCAGCCCGTCGAAATCGGGCAGCATGCGGTCGAGGATGATGACGTCGAATTCGCCGACGCCCGCCTGCCGCAGCCCTTCCGAACCGGTCGGCGCCCAGGTCACGCGGTCGCCGGTGGCGCGCATCAGTTCCTGAAGATCGGCGGCGGTGCGGCTGTCATCCTCTATATGCAGGATGTCGAGACCGTTCTTAGCCATGCGTACCCCGGTCCTTTCCACGCCGCGTGCCATCATCGTCATGCAGGCGCCCCTTCGGTTACAGCCTAGTCCTTCCGACAGGTGCAGAATATCGCCTTTATCCCGCCAGCAACCGCACAACTGCTGACAGAAAGCTAACACTGGCCGTCATGCAGAAGGGCGTCCCGAAATGGAGCATCGCCATTCGTACCTATTGTAATTGCGAATGAGACTGGATTGCAACAACTCTCGCATGGGGTCAGGCGGAAAGATGGCGCGCCAGTATGGCGTCCAGCCGCACCAGCATGTCACGGTCGCGGGCGTCGGGCGCGGTGATGATCGCATGATCGAGCGCGGTGTCGATCGGCGAGGGACTGCGCGCGGCGGGCAGCGCGGCGACGAAGCGTTCGACCGTGCGGCGCGCCAGGTCGCCGTTCGCCCGCATCTGCGCGACGACTTCTGCGATATCGACCGATTCGTCCTCGCTGCGCCAGCAGTCGTAGTCGGTCACCATGCCGATCAGCGCATAGGGCAGCTCGGCCTCGCGGGCGAGGCGGGCTTCGGGCATGGCGGTCATGCCGATCACGTCCGTGCCCCATTGGCGGTAGAGGCGGCTTTCGGCGCGGGTCGAGAATTGCGGCCCTTCCATCGCCAGATAGGTGCCGCCGCGTGCGACCGGCCCGCCCGCGGCCTCGACCGCGTCGGCGGCCATGGCGGACAGGCGCGCGCAGACCGGGTCGGCCATCGAGACATGGGCGGTCAGGCCGGGGCCGAAGAAGCTGGATACGCGCGCGAAGGTGCGGTCGATGAACTGGTCCACCGCGACGAAATGGCCGGGCGGCAGATGTTCCTGCAGCGAACCGATGGCCGAGATCGCGAGGATGTCGGTGCAGCCGCAGCGCTTCAGCGCGTCGATATTGGCGCGCATGTTGATGTCGCCGGGCGGAATGCGGTGGCCGCGACCGTGCCGGGGCAGGAAGCGCAGCCTGACATCGCCGATCCGGCCGAACAGGATCTCGTCAGACGGCTTGCCGAAGGGAGAGCTGACCGGCAGCCATTCCGCATCCTCCAGCGCATCGAGCTGGTAGAGGCCGGAGCCCCCGATGATCCCGATTGTCCATTGGCTTTCCATGGCGCGCACTCATAGGGCCGGGCGGGCAGGCTGGACAAGCGGCTGTTTTCGCGCTTGGAGCGCAGGCGATGAGCCGCTGGGACGAACATCTGCAGGAGAGGCTGGCCGATCTGGCCGCGAAGGGGCGTCGCAGGGTGCTGCGTCCCGCGGCGCTGCATCCCCGTGGGCGGCTGCACCGGGACGGGCGCGAGGCGGTCGATTTCTCGAGCAATGATTATCTGGGGCTGGCCCTGCATCCGCTGCTGGCCGAGCGGGCGGCGGATTATGCGGGGCGGCTGGGCGCGGGATCGGGTGCGTCGCGGCTGGTGACGGGGACGCTGGAAGCGCATCTGGCACTGGAGGCGCGCGTGGCGGCGCTGAAAGGGACCGAGGCGGCGATGGTGCTGGCGAGCGGCTGGCAGGCCAATGCCGCGCTGGTGCCCGCTCTGGTCAAGGCTGTGCCGGGCGCGGCGGTGTTCACCGACCGGCTGGTTCATGCCAGCATTCATCACGGCTGCGCGGCAGCAGGCGTGCGCGAGATTCGGTTCCGGCACAACGATCTGGCGCATCTGGAGGAGCTGCTTGCCCACCATGCGGACGCACCGGCGCGCATCATCCTGACCGAGAGCGTGTTTTCGATGGATGGCGACCGCGCGGACGTGGCGGCGCTGGGCGCGCTGGCCCGGCGGCACGACGCACTGCTGGTGGTGGACGAGGCGCATGCGACCGGCGTGCTGGGACCGCAGGGCGCGGGGCTGACGCATGGCGTCGCGGGCGTCGACATCGCCATGGGCACGTTCAGCAAGGCGCTGGGCGGCTTTGGCGGATATCTCGCCTGTTCGGCGGTGATGCGCGACTGGCTGGTGAATGCGGCGGGGGGCTTCGTGTTCTCGACCGCTCTGCCGCCCGCGGTGCTGGGCGCGGCGGATGCGGCGCTGGATCTGATGCCGCAGATGGACACGCAGCGCGCGCATCTGGCGGCGCTGGGCGAGCGGCTGCGGGACGGGCTGACGCGGCTGGGGATATGGGACGGCGGATCGACCACGCAGATCGTCCCCGCGATCATTGGGGGCGAGGAGGACGCGCTGCACCTGTCGGCTGTGCTGGAAGAGCGCGGCATGGTGGCCGCCGCCATTCGCCCGCCGACGGTGCCGCCGGGTACCAGCCGCCTGCGCATCGCCTTGCGCGCCAGCCACTCGGAAGGCGATGTCGACGCATTGCTGGCCGCGCTGGAGGAGGCGGGGTGAAGCTGGTCTTCGTCCATGGCTGGGGGTTTGACGCGCGGGTCTGGGACGCGGTGATCGCGTGCCTGCCGAATGACGATATCGTGCGCCTTGATCTGGGCTACTTCGGTGAGCGGCTGTGGACCGTGGTCGAGGGGCCGTGCCTTGCGATCACGCATAGTTTCGGCACGATGGCGCTGCTGGCGGATCCGCCTGCGGGTTGCCGGGGGCTGGTCGCGATCAACGGGTTCGACCGGTTCACCCAGACCACGGACCGCCCCGGCGTGCCGCGCCGCCTGCTCGACCGGATGGTGGCGCGGATGGAAGCCGATCCCGGTGCGGTGCTGGGCGAGTTTCATGCGCGGCTGGGCAGCGCGGTGCCGGGCGGCGCGCCGCATCTGGACCCGCTGCTGCGCGATCTGACCGCGATGCGCGATGGCGACCGGCGCACCGCCCTCGCGGATTGGGGCCGTCCGGTGGCGGCGCTGGACGGGGCGGAGGATCCGCTGCTGACGGCCCCGGTGCGGCAGGCGCAATTCGCCTGCGCGGCGGGTCTTGCGCGCGAGACGGTAGAAGGCGGCGGGCATGTGCTGCCCCTGACGCATCCCCGCCTGTGCGCGGCATGGATCGAGCGGATGAGGGTCGCGGCATGAGCGATCGCACCGCCGCCATCGCCAGCGCATTCGGATCGGCACGGGATTACGACCGCCACGCCCATGTGCAACGCCGCGCCGCCGAGGCGCTGGCCGAAAGAATCGCGGCGCTGGAGTTGGAATCGCCTCGGTTGCTGGAATTCGGATGCGGCACGGGGTTCCTGACCGATGCGCTGATCCGCAGGGGAGTGGGCGGACAATGGCGGGTGACCGATCTGGCGCCGGACATGGTCGAACGCTGCCGGTCGCGCATGGCGGGACGCGGCGATCTAACCTTTTCGGTTCTGGATGTTGCCCGCGGCGAACCCGATGGTCACGGCGCATTCGATGTCGTCACCGCCAGCCTCGCCGCGCAATGGCTTGGTGATCTGGACGGGGCCGTCGGGCGGATGCTGCGCTGGGTCAGGCCGGGCGGGCATGTGCTGTTCAATACGCTGGCATCTGGCACGTTCCGCGAATGGCGTGAGGCGCTGGCAGAGGCGGGCTGCGCCGCCGGAACGCCGGACTATCCGGATGTCGCGGAGCTGGCCGCAATCCGCCGCGATGCGCAGGCGGCTGAACCGACAACCGATAACCTGATCGACCGCCATGCCAATGCGCTGGGCTTCCTGAAGTCGCTGAAAGCCATTGGCGCGCATGTGCCCGCGCCCGGCCATCGCCCTGCCAGCCCGGTCGGAATGCGCGCCGCGATGCGCGCGTTCGAGGCTTCGGGTTCGGCGGCCAGCTATGAAGTCGTCACCCTGCATTTCCGCCGCCCATGGGAGACTGCCGCATGACCCGCCCCATCGTGATCGCCGGAACCGATACCGACGCCGGCAAGACCGTGTTCGCCGCCGCGCTGACGGGCGCACTCAACAGGCGGGGCGGCGCGCATTACTGGAAGCCGGTGCAGGCGGGCTTCGACCCCTATGAAGGGCGCATGGAAGGCGATGCCGACCGCGCCGCGCGGCTGGGCGGAATACCGGCGGACCGCGTGCTGCCCGAGGTGCACAGGTTGCAGACGCCGTGCTCTCCGCACCTTGCGGCGGAGATCGACGGGGTGGCAATCGACCCCGACAGCCTGACCATTCCGCAGGTGGACGGCCCGCTGGTGATCGAGATGGCGGGCGGGCTGATGGTGCCGCTGACGCGCGAGGTGACGTTCCTCGACGTGATCGCGCGTTGGAAGGCGCCGACCGTGCTGGTCGCGCGCACCGCTTTGGGCACGATCAACCACAGCCTGCTGACGATAGAGGCGCTGCGGCAGCGCGATGTGCCGCTGATCGGTGTGGCCTTCATGGGCGAGGGGGTTTTCGTGAGCGAGGGCATAGGGGACAGCGAGCGCACCATCTGCGACATGGGCAAGACAAGGCGGCTGGGGCGGATAGACCGCCTCGATCCGCTGAACGCCGAGACGCTGGCCGCCGCGTTCGACGCCGGTTTCAAGCTGGAGGACTTTCTGTGAGCGCGATCTGGCATCCCTTTACCCAGCACGGGCTGAACGATCCGATCCCGCTGATCGAGCGGGCCGAGGGCGCGACCCTGTTCGCAAAGGACGGGCGGCGGATCATCGATGCGATCTCGTCGTGGGGGGTGACGACGCATGGCCATTGCCACCCGCCGATCATGCAGGCGATCGCCGAGCAGGCGGGCAAGCTCGACCAGCTGATCTTTGCCGGTTTCACCCACGAACCGGCGGAAGCGGTGGCCGAGGGGCTGCGTGCGATCATGCCGCCCAGCCTGACACGGGTGTTCTTTTCCGATTCGGGATCGACCGCGGTCGAGGTCGCGCTGAAGATGGCGCTGGGTTTCTGGAACCATACCGCCGGTGCGGGGCGCGCGCCGCGCAGCCAGATCGTGGTGATGGAGCACAGCTATCACGGCGACACCATCGGCGCGATGTCGGTGGGCGAACGCGGCGTGTTCAACCAGCCATACGATCCGCTGCTGTTCGACGTGACGAGCATTCCGTTTCCGTGCCAGGGAAGCGGGGGCGATCCGCAGCCCACGCTGGACGCGCTGGAAACGGCCTGTGCGGACGGCGCGGCGGCGCTGATCGTCGAGCCTCTGGTGCTGGGCGCGGGCGGGATGAAGTTCTACTCGCCTGAGGTGCTCGCCGCGATGCGCGCGATCTGCACCCGCCACGGCACCCTGTTCATCGCGGACGAGGTGATGACCGGCTGGGGCCGCACCGGCACGCTGCTGGCCTGCGAACAGGCCGATGTCGTGCCCGACATTCTCTGCCTGTCCAAGGGGCTGACCGGCGGCGCGATCCCGCTGGCGGTCACCATGGCGAGCGAGCCGATCTATGAGGCGCATCTGTCGACCGACCGGGCGAAGATGTTCTTCCACTCCTCCAGCTATACCGCCAATCCCATCGCCTGCGCCGCCGCCGCCGCCAATCTGGCGATCTGGCGCGATGAGCCGGTGCTGGAGCGGGTGAAGAGGCTGGAAGACCGTCTGGCGCAGCGGGTCGAGGCGCTGGCGGGGCAGCGCGCGATCCGGGGTGCCCGCGTGCGCGGCGGGATCGCGGCGTTCGAGCTGGGGGAGGGTGAGGGCTATATGGCGGGCGACGTCCCGGCGATGATGCGGCATTGCCTGTCGCGCGGCGTGCTGCTGCGCCCGCTGGGCAGCACGATCTATGCCATGCCGCCTTTCTGCATCACCGAAAACGAACTGGACCGCGTTTTCGAAGCGATCGCCACCATCTGAACGCTTTTGCGCGGTTCCGGCCATTTCATCCTGTGCCAGAGGGGGACGGTCACGCCCCGCAGCCCCTTCTAATCCCTAAGAACGATTGGTCCGACTCCCCTCCGCTACCTAGACCGGCGCTGCGCATCGGGCGGGCATATTCCCATGCGCATCAATGCCAGCGGGGGAATTTTTGAATGCGCGTACTTGTGACGGGATCGGACGGCTATATCGGCGCGATCCTCGGGCCTGACCTGATGAAGCGCGGCTTCGACGTGGTCGGCTGCGACACCGGCTATTACGCTGCGGGATGGCTGTATCCCTCGCCCGATCCGATGCCGATGTCGATCCGCAAGGATATCCGCGCGATCACGGCCGAGGATCTGGCGGGGTTCGACGCGGTCGTTCACCTGGCCGAACTGTCGAACGATCCGCTGGGCCAGCACGATCCACACATCACCTACAAGATCAACCATGAAGGTACGCTGAGCCTGGCGCGCGCGGCGCGCAGGGCGGGGATCCGGCGCTTCGTCTATACCTCGTCGTGCTCGGTCTATGGCGCGGCGAATGGCGATTACGAATTCGTGGACGAGACGACGCCGCCCAATCCGCAGACAGCCTATGCCGAATGCAAGGTGAAGGTGGAGCAGGACCTTGGCGCGATGGCGGGCGACAATTTCGCGCCCTGCTTCCTGCGCAATGCGACCGCATACGGGGCCAGCCCGCGGATGCGTTTTGACATCGTGCTCAACAATCTGTGCGGCCATGCGATGACGTCGGGCGAGATCCGGCTGACCAGCGACGGCACGCCGTGGCGGCCGCTGGTGCATGTGAAGGACATCTGCCAGGCGATCCGCCTGTCGCTGATGGCGCCCGAGGACGATATTCGCGGGCAGATCTTCAATGTCGGCGACACCGATTCCAACTATCGCATCATCGACGTCGCCACCATCGTTTCGGAAACCTTCCCCGGCTGCAAGCTGACCGTGGGTGAGAGCGATGGCGACAATCGCAGCTACAAGGTGGGTTTCGACAAAATCCGCAGGGTGCTGCCGGGCTTCAAATGCGAATGGACGCCCGAACGCGGCGCACGCCAGCTGCGCACATTGTTCGAGGCGATCCACCTGACCGAAGAGGATTTCAACGCCGCGCCCTATACGCGGCTGAAGATCCTGTTGCAGAACAAGGACAAGAAGCTGCTCGATTCAGAGCTGTGCTGGACCTTGCCTGTCGTCTGAGAAAAGCCCGTCGTCTGAGAAAAGCCCGTCGTCTGAGAAAAAGGCGCTGCGCCGGTCCGCGATGGTCCGGCGCAGGCCTTCGTCCAGCGGGGTGCGCGCCTGCCAGCCGGTGTCCCGCGCGATTTTCGTGACATCGGCGGCAATGACGGGCGCTTCGCCCGCGCGGTCGGGCAATGCGCCGATCTCGATCAGATCGGGCCGATCCATGATCGTGCCGATCCGGGTGACGAGGTCGCGCAGGCGGATCGCTTCGCCGCTGGCGACATTATACGCGCCCGATACGCCTGCACCGGTCAGCGCGGCGATCCCCTCGCCGATATCGTCGACCAGTGCGAAGTCGCGGCGGATCATACCGCTGGCGGTTTTTGCCGGTTCGCCGCGCAGCAGGCTGTCGATCACCGAAGGCACCAGCCGCGACGCCGCTTCGTTGGGGCCGAACAGATAGAAGATGCGCGCCCACGCCAGCGATTTGCCCAATTGCGCGGCGCGGGTTGCGGCCATGTCGTGCAATTCCGCCTTTGCCTTGCCGTAGAGCGATTGCGGCGCGATGGGCGTGACACCCTCGCGGCAGGGGTCGTCGCCGGGGGCATATTCGGCGCAGCTTCCGCAGGCGGTGACGTGGCGGCCGCCCGATTGCCAGAATTCCTCAAACAGTATCATGCCCGCGTCGCGCCACGCCACATTGTCGGGCGCGTCCCACAATCCGCCCGGACGGCTGCGCGCCCATGCGGCATGGATCAGCGCGCCCGGACGATGCCGCGTCATCAGCGCGGCGACCGCGTCCCGGTCCAGCAATTCGGCGCTGTCCCAGACCTCGTCCGCGGGGGCACCCGCGGGGCGCTTTCCGATGGCGACGAAGCGCCGGCCGCTTGCCCGCAAGGCGCGCAGAATCGCGCCTCCGACAAAGCCGCTGGCGCCGGTAACCATCACCGATGTCTGCTCATGCATTCGGATTACCCCTGCATTGGACCGCGCGTTAACCCGCATGCCCCGGCTGTGCGTCTTGCATGGAACCGGGGCAACCGGGTAAATTCAAGTCAGTTGTTGGGGGGCATGTATGAAAGTAGTCATTCTCGCGGGCGGACTTGGCACGCGGTTGAGCGAAGAGACATCGGTGCGTCCAAAGCCGATGGTCGAAGTCGGGGGCAAACCGATATTGTGGCACATCATGCGCCATTACGCGCATTTCGGCCATAAGGAGTTCGTGGTCTGCTGCGGCTACAAGGGCGAGGTCATCAAGGAGTATTTCCTGAACTACCGCTCTATCAGCAGCGATTTTTCCATCGACCTGGGCAGCGGCAATATCGAATTCCACTCGCCTTCGGACGAGGACTGGAAGGTTACGCTGGTCGATACCGGCGCGGATTCGATGACCGGCGGGCGCGTGCGCCGCGTGCGCGAGATCATCGGCGACGAGCCTTTCTGCCTGACCTATGGCGACGGCATCTCGACCGTGCCGATCGACGAGCTGGTCGCCTTTCACAAGGCGCAGGGCAAGTGGGCGACCGTGACCGCTGTGCTGCAGCCGGGCCGCTTCGGCGCATTGGGGATGAGCGAGGACGGGCGCAACGTTACCGGGTTCCGCGAAAAGGGCATTCATGACGGCGGCCATATCAATGGCGGGTTCTATGTGTGCGAGCCCGAGGTGTTCGACCTGATCGAAGGCGACAGCACGATCTGGGAGCGCGATCCGATGGAGCGGCTGGTCGAGCTGAACCAGCTGACCGCGTTCCGGCACGACAAGTTCTGGCAGTGCATGGATACGCTGCGCGACAAGACCTATCTCGAGGAATTGTGGGCGCAGCCGGATTGCCCGTGGCGGCAGGTCTATGCCAAGCCGCGCCGCATCGTCGAAGCCGTGACGGTTGGGGAGCCTGTGAACACGGTCCCTTTTGAACCGCGCATGCGGCAGGTCGCGAGCTAAACCTGGCCCCCGCCGGGCCTGGCGACCGCGTCAGGCGTAACGGGGCGTCAGGTGAAACGGGCGAAGGGGTTCGGGCACACATCGGGCAGCGCGATATATTCCACCGGCTCCCTGGCAGAGGACCGGTGGAAGAAGTTCGACCCCAGCATGAAATTGGTCATCACGCGGCGGGTGAAGGTCTCGTAAGGGCCTTCCCCGCCCAGCGCCATGTCCAGCCCGGCAAATCCGGCCAGCTGCTGCATATACATCAGCGCCTCGACCTTGCCGGTATCCGCCTCGCGCGGGGCATAGTCGGCGGCAAAGGCCTCGGCCGCGCCGGGCGCGATCGGTTCGCCGGGTAGGTAGTGGCAAACCATATCGGCGTAGAAATCTTCCATCGTCGCCGATGCGACAAAGGCGCCGCCGCCCGCCACCACCAGCGCACCCGCGCCGCCGCCGATGAGCGCGTTCCTGCGCGAGATTTTCGGAATGAATTTCGCCATGATCGCTACCCCACCAGCCTTTCCGCCGATCGCAGCGACATGGCCGCCGCGGTCAGCGTGGGATTGACGCTTCCGCTTGTCGGGAAGGTCGATGTGCCCACCACCACCAGATTGCGCACCGCGTGGCTGACCAGATCGCTGTCGACCACCGAATTGTCGATGCCGGTGCCCATGCGGCAAGTGCCCTGCACATGGCCCAGCGTCGGCCAGATCTTCGGCCCGCGAATCTCCTCGACCGGCAGCGGCGACAATATGTCGGGCAGACGGCTCATCGCGTGGTTCAGCGTATTGTGCGCATAATCGGACCAGTGCCCGAACTTCACCGCGGGCACGTCGCCCCCGTCGTCAAACACGCCGTTCTCATAGCTCAGATGATCCTCGACATAGAGGCCCAGCGGCAGGGACTGACGCCAGCGGCCCGGCGGATCGAGCCGCATGCCGTGGTCGAAACCGTTCTTGAAGATCACGAAACTGGTGCCGCGGTCCTTTGTGCGCCCTTCCTTCAGCAGCGTCAGGTTCATCGCGGTGGTCGCGGTGCCGCCGTCGTAATGGTCCAGCCCGTCGAGATAGACCTCGACATTGGCGAGCATCTTTTCGCCCAGATAGCGGCCCACGCCGTGCCCGCCGATGCCCGAACGCAGCATGATGAACGGCGACCACAGCGCATTCGCGCCCAGCACGCACAGGTCGCACGAAGCCTTGTAGTCCTTTGCGCCGTGGCGGAACTGCACCGACTTCACCACCCCGTCCGCGGTATCGAGCATCTGCACCTCGGCATCCACCACGATCGAGACGGCGGGATGCGACAGCACGTTGCGGAACCCGTTGAGCGCGTTGAACTTCGCATCGACGGGGCACAGATGGCAGCGCGAGGTGGAGCAGCAGCGATTGCGGCTGCTGTCTTCCGACTGCTGCGAAAGCTTGGCCGTGGGCATCGGGTAATGCAGGTGACCGGGCTTTTCGCGCATCATCCGGTCGGCGGTGGTCATGTGGTGATGCGGCTGCGGGTATGGCGCGGTGCCGGGGTAATGCTCTTCCAGCTCGTCCGAGCCGGCGATCAGCATCTTGCGTTCGGCCTGCTGAAAATAAGGCACCAGATCGTCATAGCCGATCGGCCAGTCGACGCCGGTGCCCGTCATCGAATGGATGCGGAAATCGTCGGGATGCAGCCGCGGGGTCAGCGCCCACCAGCAATTGCTGCTGCCGCCCAGCCCGATCGTATAGGCCCATTCCTTGTCGAATTCGCCGATATTGCGATAGGTGCCGTGGTTGTCGATATCGGAATTCTGCAGGTGCCGCAGCTGCCAGTCATGGCTGTTATAGCCGCCCTTTTCGACGATCAGCACGCGGTCGTCCGGCCGTTCCTCCAGATATTTTTCTAGAAAAAACAGCGATCCCATGCCCGAGCCGACGACGATCACGTCCCAGCTGTTCGAAGCGGCTTTGTCTGTGTCGATGAAATTCATCGCTGTTGATCCTTTCTGGACCGACGGCCGCAAGTTACTCCTGCCTGTTGCCACCCTTGTTCATGATAGGTCAGCCCGCTTCCGCCGGGCTGTTCTGCCTTTCGGCCACTTCGGACGAGAACACCAGGATCCCGTCCTCCGGCTTTTCGCCGATGTCGTATTTCGCCACCACCTCGTCGGCCAGCGGCGCCTCGTCGCTCATCCGGCGGAAATCGCGCAGCGCGGTGCCGGTTGAGCCATTGTCGACATTGAGCGCGCCCAGACCGTCCGCGACATGATCGCCATCGACAATACGAAAGTCGATGCTGAACCGGGTCATTCCCGTCACATTGTCCGATGTCGCATGCAGCTGGTTGGCCGAGAAGATCACCGCGCCGCCCACCGGCAGCGTCACCTGCACCGCGGCGGGGTGATCCAGCGGGGCAAAGGGCTGCGGGATGCCGCGCTTGTCCTCGCCCTGCTTGTGCTCTGCCGCCTTCAGGCGGCCGCGCGCATTCCACGCATAGATGTTGAAATCGTCCGACGAATTCTCGACCCCCGTCTCGACATAATGCGGGTAGAATTCCATCGAGCATTCGCGGCTCATCGGGAAGATCGGCAGCCAGAACTGGATCTGCTGCATCGGCGCGGACCACCACGTATCGCGGTGCGGCGGCTGCTTGTGCCCCACGCCGGAGGTGAGATAGCCGTCGCTCGACACCACGCGCATGCGCGGCACGTCGAGGAAGGTGCGGCTGGTATCGAAGCCCAGCTCTTCCAGATACTGCTTTTGCAGCACGCGGGTCTGCGGATCGTGGATGAAGCGCGGTTTGACCGCGGCGGCGCGCGCGACGAAATCGTCGACCGACAGATGGTGCTGCGCGGTGCGCGGATCGTGGGGCGCAAAGGCTTCCTCCACCATGCGCTGCGCATGTTCGCACAGCGCGATGCTGGCAGGCGTGGGCGGCAGCAGGTTGAGCTGGCCGCGATAGATCGCCTTTTCCTCGTCCTCGATCGAGCCATTGAGGCCCACCGTCACGGCGATCGTGTGCCGGTCATTGGGGCGGGCGTTGGTCATAGCGATGCCTCTTTCCTGTTGAGCGAGCGCGCGGGCTGCGGCACGTAATTCGCCTCTGTCACGGCGCGCACGAACATGCCCAGCCCTGACCGCAGCGTATGGGGCGTGTCGCGATAGCGCCAGCAATTGGCGACCAGGCTGACCCCGTTGGCGATTCGCGCGCGCGCCGCGCTGATGCGGCGGCCTTTGCGGTCGATCCCGCCATAGACCATCATTTTGTCGGGAATATTGTCATAGCTGCCGATCAGCGCTTCCATCTCGGCATGGGGGCCCATCGCTTCCTTGGCGAAATCCTTGTAGATGCCGCCGGTCGCGTGGGGGCGCGTGTGGACCATCGAAATCTCGTCGATGATGGCCGATTTATAGGCCGGGTCGGGCATGGTCACCGTCCAGATCCGGTCCATCCCCCAGCCCGATTTCACGCGCGCCATGCGCGGCATGAAGGTCTTGAGGTAATCGGTGCGGATCGCGGTCGCCATGCATTCGACGAAGTTCGAAAAGCGCAGCTTCGTCCTCTTGCACTGCAGCAGTATCGGATAGCAGAAGTAGCTGTCGGGATGCAGAGAGGGCTGGGCCAGCAGCAGGCCGTGCTCCTCGCAGATCTCGAAATAGCGGTTGAGATCCTGCTTGGTGAAGATCAGATCGTCGTCCATGAACGCGATATAGCGGTACCGGTCCATCAGTTCGGGATTGGCGGAGAGATAGCGATAGACGCTGTCCCATTTCGTTCCCTTGTCGATCGACACGGGCAGATCGCCGTCCGCGCCGATGTCGGGATCGTCGATCCACTGGCTGACCTGCAGGTCCCAGCTGCGCGGACCCGGGCCCTTCAGCCAGTCGTGGTGCAGCGAGGTCTTGCCGCCGCGCACGAAGACGAGATGGTCGCGCTTGCCGCTCATAGCACGCCTCCCGCGATAGTGCCGCGTTCGGGGGCCGACAGCCGCTCCAGCGCCTTGCGTGCGGCATGTTCGCCGCTGGTGAAGGCCTGGTCGGTCCAGATATAGCCCCAGTCGCCAAAGCGCCCGCAATAGGCGATGCCGATGTCGTCGAGGTAGTCGTGGATCAACTTCACCGCCGCCGGACGGTCATGGTCGAAGATGATATTGGCATAGGGCGCGACGATGGTGCTGGTGTGGTTCACCTGCTCGCGGCTGTCGATCAGCCCGGCCCGCAGCAGCCCGTCGATCACCGGTTCGATATAGGCGTCGGCGGGCTTTGTGCGCGGTTTCCATTTCTTCGAGAAATAGACCTCGGCCTGCAGCGCGCTGCACTCCTTGGGCGCGACATTGGGCGAGAAGTTCGACGGGTAGGACAGCCGCGCGAAGCAGATGTCCTCGTCATAGAAATAGGTCCAGTGCGCGTCCTTGATGAAGGGCTTGGTCACGCCGATATTGACCAGCACCACCTCGGTGCAGGCGAGCTTTTCCGCCGCCGCCTTCACATCGTCGGGTGCGCCCTTGATCATGGGGATCAGGCTGGGCAGCGCGACCGAGGAGACCAGCGCGTCATAGGGTGTCACCCGCCCGTCGCTCATCGTCAGTGTGCGGGCGGCGGGGTCGATGGCCACGATCTCGGAATTAACCTCAAGGTTCGCGCGTTCGCGAAAGCCGTTGAGGTAGGACACGAAGCCGCCATGCGTCGGATAGCGGAAGTGGTCGACGTAATGGACGTCGGGCGATTTCTTGTCGAGCGCTCCCACCAGCACCTGTTCGAGCGTGGGGCGATAGAGCCGCGGGCCGAGCCAGTCGGTCGTCAGGTTCTTCGCCTCGGTCGAATGGTATTTCTTGGTGTATTCCATCGGGAAGGTGCGCGCGAAACCCTCTCCGAAGGCGGCGAGGAGCCAGTCCTCGTAATTCTCGATCCGCGCGTCCTCGATCGGGGTTTTCGTCGCCTCGACGAAATCCTTGATGCATTTGACGACGAGTTCGGTGGGCAGGCCGTGCAGGCTGGTCTGCGCGGGATGCTTGATGAAGTGGCCCTGCCAGAAATTGTCGACATAGGCGCGCAGCTTTTCGAACGTGCCGCCCAGCGAATCGGCGAACAGTTCCTGAAGGCGCTTGTCCTCGGTAAACGAGATATGCGGGCCTTCGTCGAACAGATAGCCGTCGTCATAGGCATGGGTCGAGGTATGCCCCCCGTGGACGGGACGCTTCTCATAGATCGTCGCATCGACATTCTCGCCCGACAGTGCGTGCGAGGCGCCGAAACCGGCGAAACCTGATCCGATGATGGCAATTTTCGGCTTGCTGGCCATTCGTGCTGCGCCCTTAGTCCTCGATTGTCGCCATCGGGACGGGAACGATGAACTTGCCGCCCCAGTCGCGCACTGCCGCCATCTGGTCCTTGATTTCGTCCTTCAGGTTCCAGGGCAGGATAAGGACATAATCGGGCCGTGTGTTCAGGATCTCGCCGGGGTCCAGAATCGGCACACGCACGCCGGGAAACAGGCAGCCCTTCTTGGCGGGCGAGCGGTCGACGGTGTAATCGATGAAATCGGCATCCACCCCGCAATAGTTGAGCAAGGTCACGCCCTTGGCCGGCGCGCCATAGCCGACGATGGTCTTGCCCTGCCTTTTCAGTTTCAGCAGCAATTCGAGCAGCGCGAATTTCGTGTCGAGGATATCCGCCCGCCACGCGCGATAGGTGGCCGGCTTGTCGAGGCCGTATTCCAGCTCCTCGTTCCGCATCGCGTCGAGCGACAGCTCGTTCGGGCGGGCCGACTCCTGACGGCAGACGAAGAAGCGCACCGATCCGCCATGCGTCGGCAGGCTGTCGACCGCGAACACGCGCAGGCCGCATGCCTCGAACAGGCGCTCCGCCGCGATCAGCGACAGATACGAGAAATGCTCGTGATAGATCGTGTCGAACTGGCGGCCCTGCATCAGGCGCAGCAGGTGCTGCACCTCGAAAGTGGCGACGCCTTCGGGTTTCAGGATGGCAGCGATGCCGCGCACGAAATCATTGATGTCGGGCACATGGGCGAGGACATTATTAGCGGTGACGAGGTCGGCCTGCCAGCCGCGTGCGGCCAGCGACTTGCCATATGCCTCGGTCATGAACTCGATATCGACGTCGAGGCCCAGCTTGCGCGCGGCCTGAGCCGGACCGGCGGTGGGTTCGACGCCGAAGCAGGGGATGCCTGCCTCTTTCACATATTGCAGCAGATAGCCGTCGTTGCAGGCGACCTCGACGACCTTGCTGTCCGCCGTCAGTCCGAAACGGTCGATGACCATGTCGACATAGGCCTTGGCGTGGGCCAGCCATGTCGTCGAATGTGACGAGAAATAGGTATAGTCGGCGCGGAAGATCGCATCGGCGGGCAGCACGTCGTCCGCCTGCGCCAGCCAGCAGTTTCCGCATACGCGCACCGCCAGCGGATAGGTCGCCTCAGGGTCGTTCACCCGGTCGGCCGTGATGAGGTCGTTGGCGATCGGGCTGTGGCCCAGATCAGCCAGCACGATGTCGAGAGGCGCGGCGCAATGGCGGCATTTCGTGCCGCGCGCCTGCGTCGTCGCCCTTTGGCCACCATGGGGATCGCTTTCGACCGCCGCTGTGCCGCCCATGTTCATTCTGTCTGCAACCCCCCGGTTTGATAATGCGATAATGGCGCCGCGCTGGGCGCATCCGTCAGCCTGTGGCGGCGGCTTCCCGGTTCTGGAACCGCTCGACAAAGCGCTTGCGGATCAGCTTGCGCGCGATGGGCGCGGGCGCGGTGACGACCGCCAGCACCCAGCCAGCCACGATGAGCCGCTTTTTCAGCGGATCGAAATTGCGGCGAAAGATCGAGCCGATCGCGTCCATCCCCGCCGTGATCCGTCCGTCGCCCGGCAAGGGATGGTCCCTGGGCGCCATGCGCAGGCTGGCTGCGCGCAACTGCAGCAGGTGGCGGCTGCGGCGCAGGCTGTCGGGCCGCGGCGGTTCCACGCCGAGCGCGGTGCAGATATCTTCCGCGCTTTTCTGCCGCTTCATCGCTCGGGCCACTTCGCGGGTGAAATTACCGGGGCGTATGCCAAGGTTCGAATCGTTCGACCCATGCTGGCGGTAATGGACCAGCGGTTCGACGATGGTGACGACATCGCCCATTAGCGGCGCCAGCGCTAGGCAGGTCGAATCGGTAACGACGTCATGCTCTTCCCCGATCGGAAAGAACCGTTCCAGAAAGCGGCGAGAGTAGGCGTTGGCCGATCCCGGCGGCGTCGGATATTCGGTGGCGCTGCGCGCCCATGCGGTGATCTGCGCGGGTTCGGGGCGAAATGCGAAATTGGGAATGAGATCGCCGAACGGTCGGTCCTCGGCATCGATCAGTTGCATCTGGACCTGCACCTTGGTGACGGTGGGTCCCCATGCGGCGGCGACGGCCTTCGCAAAGCGCGGATCGAGCACGTCGTCGGCATCGAGGAACACGATGACCTCGCCGGTGGAATGCGCAAAGCCATTGTTGTTGGCGTCGCGCTGGCCGCCGTTCGGCTGGAATATGGGGGTGATGGAACCGGCAAAGCTTTCGATCACTTCGCGCGAATTGTCGGTCGATCCGTCATCGACCACGATCACCTCGACATCCGGCCAGTCGAGCGCAACCGCGCTTTCGATCGCGCGACCGAGGAAGCGGTCGTAATTATAGTTCGCGATCACGATGGAAAAGCGCATGGGAACGGCGTCATCGCGCGCGGCGGCGCCTGTCGTTTCGGGTTCTGGATGCACTGCAACGGACATTATGGTCGTAGGCCCCCCTTTGCGACCCGCTTGGCGATAATCGGCGCTGCCCTCAGCATGCTGCCCCCAGCATCCTGCCGGTATCATCCCTGTCGGACGGGGCCATTCAACCGGGCGCGACGCCCGATCTCAAGCTCCCATTCGATAGCTACCCCTAAGGGTCAGGCGCATTTGCCGATGGCGTTCTAAAGGTCGAGGATCCGCAACGGATCGGCCTTGCCGCGCAAGACATCGCCGAATGCGCGGATATTTCCTTTCAGACGCCCGCGCCGGTCGATCGTGTCTTCGGGCCTGATGCTTTTCGCCAGATTCGCGGCGACATTCTTGGCCATCAGCGTCCAGCCATGCGCCGCGCCGATCGTGCCCTTGCGGCGCAGATAGACGATATTGGCAACCTGCGAATAGCCCAGCTTCAGCCCCGAGGTGCGCCCGCCGCGCGTACCCATGTGGATGCCGGTGATCGCACTGGTGCGCAGCATGTGGCCGCGGCGTGCGAGCTGTTCGGTGAAGTCGACATCCTCCTGCCAGCTGTAAAGCGGCAGGTTCTCGTCGAAGGACAGATCCTCGCACGCGCTCATCCGGAAGGCCATGTTGCAGCCATACAGCCAGCTGGTCCTCTCGTCCGGTTTGTCGGGACGCGGCGCGCCATTCGGCCCCGCGTCGAGCATCGCCTCGGCTTCCTCATAGGTCAGCGCGCCGGTCTGCGCGCCGTCGGCGATCAGCCAGCCGGTGAGGCCGACGAGGTCGGGGTCGCCCTCGAACAATTGCTCAAGCCGCTGAAGGAAATCATGCGCGACGAGGAAATCGTCGTCGAAGAACACCACCGCGTCGGTCTGGCCGCGCAGCAGCGAGAGCGCGACATTGCGCTGGGCGCACAGGCCCTTCTTGGGCGAGACCACCGCCTGCTGCGGCGGCTGTGCCAGCCGGTCCAGCCCTGCGATATCCTCTGGCGCAGCGCCGACGACCACGATCCCGTCAGCCGGGCGGGTCTGGTGGCGAAAACGGTCGACCACCTTGCACAGCACGTCGGGCCGACCCGTGGTGGCGATCGCGACATGGATACGCATGGCTACACTACTCCGCTTGTCCGCATTACGGCCCCGGGCACGCGTTCGCCCGTCCGCAATGGCTGTCGCGCCATCCCTAGGCGAGGTGCGAATGCACCGCCATGGATAACACGGTCGAGCCTCCAAAGGGTTAAGCACAAGGTTAAGCGCCGCCAATTGGGGGCGACCAGCGCGCGGTGGTTGGTCCACCGGAGGGCGCAGAAGCAGGCCGAACGTGGGACCGGCGGGGGCAATTTCCCCTATCTCCTTCGGATGAGCCGGGTTGGATGGCACAAATCCCCCGATGGGCAGTTTCTCGCGCCGGAAGCGGGTGATACATTGCCCCGCGATGCCGACACAAGCGGCGGCAGCACAGGGTGACGCGATTGCTAGACGAAGAATTCCTTGGCGCGATCGACAGGGCCAGCGAGGATCATGACATCATTGCGGCTTGCGTGTGCCGGAACGAGATTGACCGGCTGCAATCCTGGCTTGCGCATTATCGCGCAATCGGGGTGGGCTGCTTTGCCGTCATCGACAACGGGTCGGACGACGGGACCCATGAATATCTCGCCGCGCAGCCCGATGTCATCCTGACGCGCACCACCGCCAGCTTTGCCGCGGCCAATTGCGGCATGGACTGGATCAACGCGGTGCGCGCGCGGATCAGCCGGCGGATCTGGCTGCTCTATACCGATGCGGACGAGCAGATCGTCTATCGCGGCTGGCCCGAACGCCCGCTGGCCGACCTCTGCCGCGAGGCGGAGAGCGAGGGCGCCAACACGATCTTTGCCTTCATGCTCGACATGTATCCCGACGGGCCGGTCGAATCGGGCCAGCCCGAGGAAGGCCGCGACCTGACCGAGATCGCGCCCCTGTTCGACAGCGAATATCACTTCCGCCTGCGTCCGGTGAAGCCGTGGCGCCATCCCGACGGCTGGGTCGAGGTGGTCGGCGGCCCGCGGGTGCGGCTGATGTCCAGCCTGCAGCGCGAGGCGAAGAGCAGCTGGCGCACATATTGGCTGCGCGGGCAGAGCGACCGGGTGCTGCCGCGCGTGCCGCGCCGTTTCCTGCCGCTGGCGCTGCGTGCGCTGCCGACGCAGATGCCGGTGCTGGCGAAATATCCCCTGGTCCGCACGCAGACGCCCGTCCATTACGCGCACAACCATGTCGTGTTCGGCGGCAATGTGTTTCGCGAAAGCGCCGTACTGCTGCACTTCAAGTTCCTCGCCGATTTCGCCGCCCGCGTGCACCGCGAGGTGGAGCGCGGCGAGCATTACAACGGCGGGGCGGAATATGTGCTCTATGCCGACATGATCCGCCGCAACAAGGGCATGGATCTGCGCTATCCGGGCAGCGTCCAGTTCAGGGGCGCCGATCAGCTGATCGAGATGGGGCTGATCCGCGACCTGACCGATTTCGGTGAATATCCGATTCCCGCCAATGCCGCCTGACGCCTGCCCGATAACTGGCCCGCCCCGCAACCGACTCTCCCGATAACTGACTCGTGCGGAGTAACCCCGTTTCATGCGGGGATTACGCCAAAGATCGTTCATCAACGACGTAACGCGATGTTATCGGATACCGGGTTAGGTCGCAGAGCCTGAAGCGCCCGGATCCGCAGATCCGCCATTGAAAGACACGCTATGAAGACGCCCTTCCCTGTCCTCGTCACCGGCGGTGCCGGCTATATCGGCAGCCATGCGGTGCTGGCGCTGGTCGATCGCGGCTGGCCGGTGGTGGTGCTCGACGATTTGTCGACGGGGTTCCGCTGGGCGGTGCCGGACGGCGTGCCGTTCTATGAAGGCGACGTGGCCGACGGCGATCTGGTCAAGCGCATCTTCGAAGAGCAGGGCATCGGCGCGATCATGCATTTCGCCGGATCGATCATCGTGCCCGAATCGGTCGAGAATCCGCTGAAATATTACGACAACAACACGGGCAAGAGCCGCGCGCTGATCCAGTCGGCGGTCGAGGCGGGGATCCCGCATTTCATCTTCTCGTCCACCGCCAGCGTCTATGGCGAGGCGGAGGCGAAGCCGCTGGCCGAGGACGATCCGATCCAGCCGTTCAATCCCTATGCAATGTCCAAGGCGATGACCGAGCGGGTGCTGGCCGACACGGCCTGGGCGCATGAGATGAACTATTGCGTGCTGCGCTATTTCAACGTCGCGGGCGCCGATCCGCAGGCGCGCAGCGGGCAGTCGGGCGTGGGTTCGACCCATCTGATCAAGGTCGCGCTTGAGGCCGCGCTGGGCAAGCGCAGCGAGGTCGCGGTGTTCGGGCTGGACTATCCGACCCGCGATGGCACCGGCATCCGCGACTATATCCATGTCAGCGATCTGGCTGCCGCGCATGTCCATGCGCTGGAAGCGCTGATTGCCGAGCCTGCGCGCAATCTGACGATGAATGTCGGCTATGCGAAGGGATTCTCGGTGCTGGAGGTGCTGGATGCTGTCGACCGCGTGGTGGGCAAGCCAGTGCCGCGCCGCATGGAAGGGCGGCGCGCAGGCGACGTGCCCGCGCTGCTGGCGGACAACACGAGGCTGCTGGCCACCACGCCGTGGAAGCCCGAGAACGACGATCTGGAACAGATCATCGCCGATGCGCTGCGCTGGGAGACCAAGCTGCAGGCGATGCGGCAGGCCGAAGGGACGCGCGAAAACGCCTGATTCGCCCTGCGGGCGGGGGCGCTTACCGCTTTCATCGCTTGACTCGGCAGGCCGCCGCCCGTAACGGGCCAGCCTTGATTTTCGCCCGCCCGCGCCCATTTCGCGCAGCTGGCGGGGCATTCACGCATTACACCGGATAGAAACAATGAAGATTCGCAACAGCCTCAAGTCGCTGAAGAACCGTCATCGCGACAATCGCGTGATCCGTCGTCGCGGCCGCGCCTATGTGATCAACAAGACGGTGCGCAAGTTCAAAGCCCGCCAAGGCTGATCGGCAGGCCGTCATTCCGCTCGGCAGGGCTGCGAACGGCCGTCTGCTGCGCTTCCGGTGCTCACGACCAGTAGGTCGCTGCGCGCCGGTTCTCGCAGCCAGCCATTCTCGCTCCAGCCGAACGAAATGCCGACCTACCGCCGCGTAGGTTTTTCGCGCTGATGAACCAGACACCCGTCCGTAACGTCGTTTTTGACGTTGGGCGGGTTCTGTTTCGTTGGGACATGGCGTGCCTGTTCCGGCAGATGGTGGCGGGCGAGGACGAGCTGGATTTCGTGCTGGGCCACGTCGTCACCGAAGAATGGCATTTCGAGCATGATGCCGGACGCGATCTTGGCGAGATGGTGGCCGAGCGCAAGGCGCTGTTTCCAGCCCACGCCGCCGTCATCGACGCCTATGCCACCCGTTTCCTGGAGACGATCCCCGGCCCCGTTCCCGGCTCCATCGAGCTGGTCGAGCAACTGGACGCAGCGGGGGTGCCGCTATTCGCGATCACCAATTTCGCCGACGAATTCTGGGACGATTTCCGCCCGCGGCATGCCGTGTTCGACCGTTTCCGCGACATCGTCGTGTCGGGCAAGGAAAGGCTTGCGAAACCCGCGCCCGAGATCTTTCAGCTGGCTGCGCGCCGGTTCGGCATCGACCCCGAAGCCAGCCTGTTCATCGACGATAACGAGGCCAATGTCGCGGCGGCGACGCGGCTTGGCTGGCAGGTCCATCATTTCCGCGACGCCCCCGCGCTGCAGGCCGATCTGGCGCGGCGGGGATTGATCGCGGCCTGATCTTTCCCGCCCTCTTTTCCCGCGCTAGACCCCCCTGCGCATGACCCGTTTCACCGTCAACGACCGGCCGGTCCAGTTCCTGATGGATCCCGACACGCCCCTGCTGTGGGCGCTGCGCGACGCGGCCAATCTGACGGGCACCAAATATGGCTGCGGCACCGGCGATTGCGGGGCCTGCACCGTCATCATCGACGGTGAGGCGATCCGGTCCTGCCTCGTCACCATTACCGAGGTGGAGGGGCGTTTCGTCACCACCATCGAATCGCTGTCGGGCGATCGTTCGCACCCGCTGCAACAGGCGATGGTGGCCGAGGGCGCGATCCAGTGCGGGTTCTGCACCCCCGGCGTCGTCATGGCGGGCGCGGCGCTGCTCAATCGCAATCCGCGCGCGGGTCGCGAGGAAATCGCGCAGGCGGTGCGCAACCTCTGCCCATGCGGCGCCGGACCGCGCATCATCCGCGCCATCGAACGCGCGGGCCGCGCCATGCGGCGGCGCGAGAATCTTGAAACGCTGCCCGCGCCCGGCATCGATCCCGCCGAAGCGGCCGAGATCGTCCCGGCCATCAGCGCGGCACCCCAAGAGCAGGAGAGCGAGCCATGAAGGCGACCATCTGGCACAATCCGAAATGCGGCACATCGCGCAAGACGCTGGCAATCCTTGAGGAAACGCCCGGCGTCGAGGTCGAGGTGATCGAATATCTGAAGAATCCGCCCGCCGCGGAAAAGCTGGCGCAGCTGTACGCCGATGCGGGGATCACGCCGCAGCAGGGGCTGCGACTGCGCGGCACCGATGCGGAAGAACGCGGCCTGCCGCAGGCGGATGACGCGGCGGTTCTGGCCGCGATGGCGGCAGAGCCGATCCTGATCGAACGCCCGCTGGTCGAGACCGAAAACGGCGTGCGGCTGTGCCGACCGCAGGAGAAGGTGCAGGAAATTCTTTGATTTGCGGAACGCATGCCCCATCTGGGGCTTGTCACGACATCGCCCGTGACGTTTTTACGGGCGCGAACTTGCAATAGGGTCCCGCATTTGCCACGCAGCATGCAGGACGGACAATCAGCCTCGCGAGGGCACAGCATTTCATGAATGGTACCGAATTGGCGGAGAGGTCCGCGGTTTCCCGCGCGAAACGGCGGATCGGGCACAAGCTCGGACCGTGGGCCGTGTTCTTCAAGGGCTTTGTCCAGCACCCGGTGATGGTCGGTTCGATCATCCCCTCGTCGCGCTTCACGATCAATCGCATGCTGGCGCGGACCGACTGGGACCGCTGCAAGCTGTTCGTCGAATATGGCCCCGGCGTCGGCACGTTCTGCCAGCCGGTGCTGGACCGCTTGCGGCCCGACGGATCGCTGATCGTGATCGACACCAACCCGCTCTATATCGACTATCTCAACCGCACGATCCACGATCCGCGCTTCACCGCGGTGCTGGGTTCGGCCGCGGATGTCGAGAAGATCGTGAAGGAGCGCGGGCATGACGGCGCGGATTATGTGCTGTCGGGCCTGCCGTTTTCGACCCTGCCCGACGGGGTGGGTCCGGCGATCGTCGATGCGACGCACCGCGTGCTGAACACCGGCGGCGCGTTTCTGGTCTATCAGTTCTCGGCCGCGGCGCGCGATTTCATGGCGAAGCGGTTCGATCGGATCGATTCGGATTTCGAACCGCTCAACGTGCTGCCCTGCCGCCTGTTCTGGGGCCACAAGGACTAAGCGCCTGGCGTTCAGCCCTTGATCGAAGCGGCAGGCGCCAGCTGGCGCCATGCCGCCGTCAGCACCACCGCACTGACCAGCGAGAAACCGGCAACGACCACGCTGCCGAACAGCGCGACGGCGATGCCGCCTGCCTCGGGCCCGCCGATGGCCGCGACGATCGCACCCGGAACGCTGGTCGCGACCAGATAGATCACGATCATCGCCAGCAGCAGCAGCAGGAAGAACACCAGCAGGCGCGAGGCATTGCCCTTGGTCATCGACCAGCTTGCCAGGATCGCCTCGAACGGATTGCGCGTGCCGCCTGCCGCGACGACCGGCGCGATCAGCATGGTGCGCGAATAGACCCACATCGCCAGCGCCAGCACGGGAATGACCGACAGGCCCATGACCGACTCTCCGCCGATGGCGGCAAAGGGAAGCAGCACCAGCAGCATGGCAAGGCCCACGCCCGCGCCCACCACCAGCTGCGCCGCGATCAGCGTGGGGAGCGCCTTCAATCCGGCGCCGATCGATTCGCGCACGTCGGGCCGCCCGCGCCCTGCGATCAGCACGATCACCGCCAGCAGCCCCGCGCCCTGCGCGACCAGCCCCAGCAGCATCAGCGGCCACCAGCGCGCATAGATCGCGACCATCGCCTCGCCCGCGGCCTCGCCCTCAAGCCCGGCGGGCGGTTCGGGCAGGATGAAATCGACCGCCAGCTGCGGCAGCACGAAGAACAGCCCCGCCATCACCAGCAGCACCGCGCGATTGGCGCGGATGACGCCGACCGCGGATTTCCACGCGGCATTGGCATCGAAACGGCTACGCGGGGCGGAAGGACCGGCCGGGGGAAGATTCACGCTCATGAGGCTTGATTTGGCATGCCATTCGGGTCCACGCAACGCGCATGGCCAGCCAAGTCGAGACAAATGACGACCAGCCGCCCGTCACGCAGGAACGGGTCGATATCGAATGGCGCCGCGAGAGCGGGCTCGTCCCCTACCGCGAGGCGCTGGCGGAGATGGAGGCGCGCAATCGCGCGATCCACGAAGGCAGCGCGAGCGAGCTGATCTGGCTGCTGGAGCACCCGCCCGTCTATACCGCGGGCACCAGCGCGAAGGAGAGCGACATGCTCGACCCGCGTTTCGACGTGGTGCAGGCGGGGCGCGGCGGGCAGTTCACCTATCACGGTCCGGGGCAGCGCATCGGCTATGTGCTGCTGGACCTGACGCGGCGTGCGCGCGACGTGCGCGGTTTCGTGCATGCGCTGGAAGGGTGGGTGATCGGGGCCTTGCGCGATTTCGGAGTGGACAGCTGGCGCGCGGAAGGGCGCATCGGCATCTGGACCCGCGACATCGATGGGACCGAGGCCAAGATCGGCGCGATCGGTGTGCGCGTACGGCGCTGGGTGACGATGCACGGCTTTTCGGTAAATTTGACGCCTGATCTCACGCATTTCACCGGCATCGTGCCCTGCGGGATCAGCGAATATGGCGTGACCAGCCTGCAACGGCTGGGCCTCAACGTCAGTGCCGAGCAATTCGACCGGTCGCTGCTGAAGCATGGGCAGGAATTCCTGGCCGCGCTGGACCGCGCCTGTCCCAGCGACTAGCGATTTCGCCCATGAAGCTCATGCGAATCACCCTCGCGCTTGTCGGCGCGGCCCTCCTCGCCTCTTGCAGCAGCGAGCCCGAGCGTTCGGCCAATGACACGCGCGATGCGGGCGGCGAGGTGCTCGAAGGGACGATCACCGACGAGATGATCCAGCTCGACCAACTGCGCTCGCAGGGCGATCCGGCGGAGGTCGAGGCCGAGGATGCTGCCGGGGGCGATGCCGGGACAAGCGCGGGCACGGATGCGGCCGAACCGGCGGGCGGTGATGGCGAAGCGGCACCCCCCGCCGAAGCTGAGCCCGAAGAGGCAGCCGCCGAGTAGTCGCGCGGCGCCACGCCCATGGACATCGAGGAGACGCGCTTCACCCGCATAGGGCGGCTGGCCATGCTGCTGGCGGCCAACGGGGTGCTGGCGCTGGGGCCGTGGCTGGTGCGGCTGGCCGATACCGGCCCCGTCGCCGCGGGGTTCTGGCGGCTGACTTTGGCGTTCCCGCTGGTGGCCTTGCTGGCGTGGAAGGAACCGGCGGGCAGGCCTGCGCTGGGCCGTTCGGGTTTCCTGATGGTGATCGGCGCGGGCGTGTTCTTCGCGCTGGATCTGGCCGCGTGGCATCTGGGGATCGAGCGGACGCGGCTGGGCAATGCGACGCTGTTCGGCAATGCTGGCAGCGTGATCCTGATCGCATGGGGCCTCGTCGCGGCAAGACAAATGCCGCGCGTGGCGGAGATCGGCGCGATCTGCGCGGCGCTGGTCGGCGCATTCCTGCTGATGGACGGATCGTTGCAGATCTCGCATGAGAATCTGGTCGGCGATCTGTTCTCCCTGCTCGCGGGGCTGTTTTATGCGTTCTATCTGCTGATGCTGCGCAGCGTGCGGGCGCGGCTGGGGCCGTGGGGCATGCTGGCGATGGTAACCGCGGCGGGTGCGCCGGTGGCGCTGTTCGTCGCCGTCGTGCTGGGCGAGACCGTCTGGCCGAGCAATTGGACGCCTCTGCTGGTGCTGGCCTTCAGCAGCCAGATCGTGGGGCAGGGCCTGCTGATCCGGTCGCTGTCATGGTTCAGCCCGGTGGTAATCGGGCTGGCCCTGCTGACCCAGCCCGCGATTTCGGCACTGACGGGCTTTCTGGCGTTCGGCGAAATGCTGTCGTTGCAGGATCTGACGGGCATGGCCCTGATGGGGGCGGCACTGGCATTGGCGCGCGCTGCCGAGCCGCGCGCGCGGGCGGCCAAGCCCCGCGTGCCGCGTCCCTAGCGCATATGCGCGAGGAACTGGCGGTGGCGTTCGTGGACCTCTGCCAGATCCGGCCCGGCCAGCGCGACATCCGCCTGCGCCAGCAGCCTTGCGCCTTCCTCGCGCAGCACGACCATGCGGCGGTCGCTGCGCACGGCGTCGGCGCAGTTCTCCAGCGCCTGATACATGCAGATCGTCGCCTTGCGGCTGGTCGCCACCGCCGAACGCGCCGCGCCGAAGCCCGAAGCGACATAGCCCCTGAAATCGGTGGTAAGCGGCACGACGCGCTTTTCGTCGCGGTTGGTGGCTTCGTCATTGGCCGATTCGCGCAGGATTCGCGTGCCCAGCTCGGCCGTGGCGGCACCGATCCAGTGCAGCGCGGTCATCGCGGTGAACGGGTCGTTGATGCCGGGCGACAGCGCGCGCAGGGCGATCTCGACCAGCTCGTCCATCAGGAAGCGCAGATCCTGCGTCGGGGTGCGCAGGCCCGACAGGACGAAGCAGTCGCGCACGTCCTTTTGAATCGGCGCGTCGCCCGCCATCCCATGGATCCCCGCCAGCGCGCGAGGCGGGTGGATGAAATCGCCCGCCTCGACGAACAGAACGATGCGCCCGTCATGCTCCTTGGCGATATCCTCGAGCCCGTCGAAATCGATGATCTCGATATAGCCCGCGCGTTCGGCGCGGACCTCGGCCTCGGTATCGACGTCGGGATCCTCGACCTCGTCGCCCTCCTGCGGGAAGCGGCGCTGGATCTGGCGGATCAGGCGCTTGCCGATATCCTCGAGCACCGTGTTGATGCGGATCGAATCGGGGACATGGTTGAGGAAGAAGACCAGCACGGCGATCGAGGTCAGCATCAGCGCAATCGCCACCAGCAGCGACATCTGCGGGACGAAGCCGGGCAGCGCATCGCCGTTCAGCGCCGCGGCGGGCGATTCGTCCTCTCGGCGCACCACGCGTAGCACCATCACCGCATAGACGAAGGTGCCGATAAAGGTCGCAAGGCTGAGCTGGTTGCCCTTGTCCTCCATGAAATTGGTCAGCAGGCGCGGGCCATAGGTGCCGCTGGCATAGGACACCGCGACGATGGTGATCGAGAACACGGTGGCGGCCACGCCAATGGTGCTGCCCGCGATCACCTGCAGCATGTCGCTGGCGCCGCCCGGACGCGCAGGGACCAGCCAGTCGCTGCCCACGAAATAGTCTTCCGACAGATTGCGGTCGAGCGCGACCATGCCCAGCGCCAGAAAGAAGGCGAGGATCGAGAAGATGGCCGGATAGAACCAGTAGCTGGCGTTGATCCGGCTCCAGAGCGAGAGCAGGCGGGCGGTCATTGGCGGATGAACGCGCCGCGCCGCTTTCGGGTCCGGGCGCGGGTTATTGACCGGTTCCGAACACCGCCGTTTCGCGCAGGCCTGTGCTGTCGATCCGCCCGCGATGCATGCCCGGCGTGTTGAAGGCGAAAGCGGTACTGCCGTCGGGCGCGGCGACGATCACCCCGCCGTCGCCGCCCAGATCGCCGACTTCGCCGATGACATGGGTTGCGGCCTGCTCGGCGGTTTCGCCTTCGAACCGCATGCGCGCACAGATTTCATGCGCCACGCCCAGCCGGATGAAATATTCGCCCGCGCCGGTGGCGGAGATCGCGCAGGCGCGGTCGTCGGCATAGGTGCCCGCGCCGATCAC
Organism: Croceicoccus sp.; assembly: GCA_002694745.1. Lineage (GTDB taxonomy): Bacteria > Pseudomonadota > Alphaproteobacteria > Sphingomonadales > Sphingomonadaceae > Croceicoccus. The sequence goes on from NZMY01000014.1 coordinate 48,144, forward strand.
CGGCGAATCGCCCACGCGGCCCCAGCGCTTGCCGGTCAGCCCGCCGGTCGAGGTGGCGGCGGCGACATGGCCGCTGGTATCGACCGCGACCGCGCCGACGGTGCCGTATTTGAGGTCGGCGTCGAACCAGTCCTCGCCGCTGGCGACGCGGTCGCGGAATTCCTGCCACTGGCGGCGGCGTTCCTCGGTCGCGAAATAGGAGGGGTCGACCTGTTCGAGGCCCTGTTCCCTGGCAAAGACATTCGCGCCGTCATGCGCGAGGAAGACATGCGGGCTGTGTTCCATGACCGCGCGCGCGGCGGTGACCGGGTTCTTCGTGGTCAGGATGCCCGCGACCGCGCCAGCCTTGCGCGTCTCGCCGTCCATGATCGCGGCGTCGAGCTCGTTCTTGCCCTCGAAGGTGAACACCGCGCCGCGGCCCGCGTTGAACAGCGGGTCGTCCTCCAGCACCATCACCGCCGCCTGCACCGCGTCCATCGCCGCGCCGCCATCGGACAGGACCTTGCCGCCCGCCTCCAGCGCCTTGTCGAGCGCGGCGCGATATTCGGCGACCTGTTCGGGGGTATAGCGATCGGGTGTCAGAACGCCTGCGCCGCCATGGATGGCGAGCGACCAGCGGGGGGTATCGGTCATGGAATCCTCTTGTGCGGCGGCCGGGGAGGCCAGCAGCGCCGCGGTGGCGGCGGCTGCGATAACGGGGGCGATCAGGCGGAGGAGCGACCGCATCACGCCCGCCCCAGATCGCCCTTGCCGATGGTGCCCGACGCCATCTCGATCATCTTGTCGAGGCTTTGCTTCGCCTTGAGCCGAAGCCCTTCCTCGATCTCGATCCTCGGCTCCAGATCGCGCAGCGCGATATAGAGTTTCTCCATCGTGTTGAGCGCCATGTAGGGGCAGATATTGCAGTTGCAGTTGCCGTCCGCCCCCGGCGCGCCGATGAAGTTCTTCTCGGGCAGCGCCAGTTCCATCTGGTGGATGATATGCGGTTCGGTCGCGACGATCAGCGTGTCGCTTTCTGTCGTCTTGGCATATTGCAATATGCCGCTGGTCGATCCGACATAATCGGCATGATCGACGATATGCGGCGGGCATTCGGGATGCGCCGCGACGGGTGCGCCGGGGTGCTGTTCCATCAGCTTGAGCAGTTCGGTCTCGGAAAACGCCTCGTGCACGATGCACACGCCCGGCCACAGCAACATGTCGCGGTCGAACTTGCGGTTGAGATAGCCGCCGAGATGCCGGTCGGGGCCGAAGATGATCTTCTGGTCCTTGGGGATCTGCGCCAGGATCGTCTCGGCGCTGGACGAGGTTACGATCACGTCGGACAGCGCCTTCACCTCGGTGCTGCAGTTGATATAGGTCAGCGCGATGTGATCGGGATGCGCCTCGCGGAAGGCGCGAAATTTCTCGGGCGGGCAGCTGTCTTCAAGGCTGCAACCGGCGTCGAGGTCAGGCAGCACCACGATCTTGTCGGGCGAGAGGATCTTGGCGGTGTCGGCCATGAACTTCACGCCGCAGAACGCGATCACGTCGGCGTCGGTCGCGGCGGCCTTCTTCGACAGTTCAAGCGAATCGCCGACGAAATCGGCGAGATCCTGCAGTTCCGGCTTCTGGTAATAATGCGCCAGGATCACGGCGTTGCGCTCCTTGCGCAGCCGCTCGATCTCGGCACGCAGGTTGAGGCCGGACAGGTTCTCGCGGGGCTGGGCAGTCATTTGGGAAGGCTCCTTGGTGATCGCCTTCCAGATGGACTGCCCATCCGCCGAGTTCAAGCGGTGTTACATGGTGAAGCCCGGCGGGATGAACGCCTCCATCGGCCGTTCGCCGCCGGGGGTGCCTGCGGTGAACGCCTCGGTCATGGCGATGCCCCATGGGGAATAGGCGATCAGATCTGCCGCCAGCTGCACCGCCAGTACCGCGCCGATGCCCCAAAACCACGCGGGATGGACGCGGCCGGTCACGATCTTGTCGCGGATCATGCCGATGGCGGGCCAGACCAGCACCACGACGAGCATGAAATGCCACGCATGCGGGATCAGCAGCGGCAGCGGGATGATGCGGCCCAGCCCCGGCCCCGTCAGGATCGCAAAGCCCGTCAGCATCAGCCGCCGGTGCCATCCCGAATAGCGCCGCGCCCGCAGCGAGGCGAAGGCCAGCCCCGCAAAGGCCAGCAGATGCGCGGTGTTGGAAAACAGGAACTGGTTCTTGTCGAAGAAGAACGGCCCGCCGGTGCGCTGCGACACGGTGAGCGACAGCGCGATCCCGACCACCACCATCAGCGGGATCCACGCAAAGGACACCATGCCCAGCGTCCGGTGCAGACGGACATGATTGCCCACGATCAATATGTTCTGCGCCAGATAGAGCGCGACCCAGCCGAAGAACACCAGCGCATGGGCATGGAAGATCAACGGCACGGCAAAGGTCGAGCGCCCCATCGCCAGATGGAGCGAAAAGCCGACCACGATGGTCAGCGACATGATGGCAGCAAGATAAAGATAGAAACGGCGTTCGGCCGCTTCGGCCGTGTTCGGCGCGGCTTGCGCAAAGGATGATGTCGCCATCAGCCTGACCCTCCTCCAATTCGACCCGGCGCGCTTTTACTCCGGTTCGCGAGAAAAGGGAAAGGTCAGTTCGTCAGGCTCCATGTATCGTCGGTCGAAATGACTTCCCCGCGTCTTGCAAGGTCGGTGAGATGGGCAAGTACCGACATGCCCGCCGCGCCGACCAGCCGCGAATCGAGACCCTTATACATGGCCGTTACCATCTCCGGGATCGGCTTGGGCCCCTCCTGCAACTGGCGCAGGATCTGGCGCTCGCGCTGGCGGCGGTGGCCGATCATGCCGCGCACCAGCTGGCGCGTGTTGGTCACCGGTGCGCCGTGCGCGGGGTAATAGACTGTGTCCTCGCGCTGGTGCAGCAGATCCATGCTGGCCATGTACTGGCCCATGTCGCCATCGGGAGGGATGACGACCGTGGTCGACCAGCCCATCACGTGATCGCCGGTGAACAGCGCGCCGCTTTCCTCAAGCGCGAAGCAGAGATGGTTCGAGGTGTGGCCGGGCGTCGCCACCGCGGTCAGCGTCCAGCCGTCGCCGGTCAGCCGCTCGCCATCGGCCAGCACGCGGTCGGGGGTGTAGGTCGGGTCGAAGGGCGCGTCGCCGCGCGGACCGATGCTTTCGAGATTGAGCGCCGCGCAGCCGATGATGGGCGCGCCGGTGCGCTGTTTCAGCGGCGCGGCGGCGGGGGAATGGTCGCGGTGCGTGTGGGTGCAGCAGATGGCGACGACCCTGGCATCGCCGATGGCGGCGATCAGCGCGTCGATATGCTCGGCCTCGTCCGGGCCGGGGTCGATGACCGCGACATCGCTGCCAGCGCCCACCAGATAGGTCTGCGTGCCGTGGAGGGTAAAGGCGCTGGGATTATCCGCCAGCACGCGGCGCACCAAAGGTTCGAGCGTGACGGCGGTGCCGACGGGTGGGGCGGGTTCGGTCTGGGAAGCCATGGCGCCGATATGGGGGCGCGGCGAGCCGCTGTCGAGTTTACGCGGTTCCGCAGGCCGAGCAGCCGGGGTCCTTCAACACGCGGATCGTGCGCAGCGCCGGCTTCAGCCCGTCGAACAGTTGCAATTGCCCGTATTGCGGATCGCCCAGCGCCGAGATGCCCGAAAGCGCGATCCGCACCGCCATCATCGCGCCCATGCTGCCCGCCATGCCGGTGAACGCGCCCAGCACGCCGTCGGCGGCGCAGGTGTCGCAGTCCTCGGCATCGAAGGCGTCGCCCACCCAGCAGCGATAGCAGGGCTGATCGGGCAGGTGCCCCGCGAAATTGGCCATTTGCGCCTGAAAGCGGCCCACGGCGGCGCTGCTCAGCGGCTTGCCCAGCACGGTGCAGGCGTCGGACACCGCGAGGCGCGTCGCGAAATTGTCGCAGCCGTCGAGGATCTGGTCGGCGTCCGCCAAAAGGTCTTCGGCATTCGCGGGGGTGATGCGCTGGGCGATGGGTGTGACCGCCAGCGCGGGATCGAAGCGGCGCACCCATGCGGCGGCGGCCTCGGCCTTGGGCTTGCCGAGGTCGGCCCCCGTAAAGATCGTCTGGCGCTGGAGGTTGCTTGCCTCGACCGCATCGTCGTCGATGATGGTGATGCGCCCGAAACCCGCCGCGGCGAGATACTGGATCGCGGGCGAGCCGATGCCGCCCGCGCCGATCACAGCGACATGCGCCGAGGCGAGCCGCGCCTGACCGGCGCCGCCGATTTCGGGCAGCACGATATGGCGGGCGAATCGCTCCAGCCTTGCGGGGTCTGCGAAAGGGTCTGGCCTGGGATCGTTCATCGCCTTGCCCTTGCCGCGCACGTGCGAGAAGGGCAAGGGCTGCTGCCGCGAGCGCGGTTTCCGTTTCATCCGGCAAAACTTGACGATTCGCATCCGCGCCGCTATGCGCCGCGCTTTCCGTGGGTCGAGCCCTTTTCGGGCCGCGATTCCGCGTGGATTTCACATACGGATTTCGGGCTGCACGGACAATCGACTGGCAGCCGCCAACCGGTCTTGAACCAACAGCGGGTTGCACGTCAGCCAATATGGCCCGTCAGCCAAGAAGGAATATTACGAATGGCCAATACGCCGCAGGCGCGCAAGCGCATCCGCCGCAACGAGCGGCGCGCCGAAGTGAACGGAAACCGCGTCAGCCGCATCCGCAGCTTCGTCAAGAAGGTCGAGCTCGCGATCGAAAGCGGCGACAAGGAAGCGGCCCAGACCGCGCTGGCCGGTGCACAGCCCGAACTGCAGCGCGGCGTGGCGCGCGGCGTGATGCACAAGAACACCGCCTCGCGTAAGATGAGCCGTCTGACCAAGCGCGTCGCCGCTCTCTGACCTTGTCTGCCCCGTATCCGGCCGCCATGGCGGCGGGCGGGGCGACCGGCTGACGGGATTCGTGCGCGAGTCTCGAAGCTTTCACATTCTGCAATTCGCTGCTCGGTGATTCGGACCGATTCGGTCTTTCACACGCAGCGAAATTGCCGCCCAAGGGCCGGAGATGACCTCTCCGGCCTTTTGCGTTGTAGCAAACGCCATCGGCCCATCCGACCCGCCGGATCTCACGGTGACGCAAATCCCGCGATTCGGGCGTGGTAGCGCAACCAAAAATGGCGCTATTCAGCGGGTTACAGGCAAAGCATAGCAATTCTGCGACGTTGCGCGAGTCAACTGCCAATATTTCAGAATTTTTACGTGTCCACACTTGCCGCTCGGCCCTCCACAGCCTTAGAAACTGACTCGCCGGTCAATTCATGAGCGGCACCAATGGACAACGCAGATTCATCTTCCTGCCGTTAGGGGTCGGCAGAGGATTGTTGAGCTATGCCTTTTACAGGGGCATGGTGCGCGGGGGCGATTTTTTAAGGATCGTATCCGCGTTTGCAGCCGTTTTGGTGCCACGATGCAGGCCGGTCGTTCGAGTGGGACAACTTGGGTTTTTACGGGTCGGGATCGAAAGAGGTGGTGATGGGACGAACGGGGGCAGGTCCGCTGGCGAGCGGCGAAACCGCGCAGCATGATCCGAAAGGCCGGATCGGCTTGGGGAAGGGAAGGACGGCACGCGGGCCAATGGACAGCGAAGTGAATAATCTGATGGCAGAAGAAGAGCGCGAGGCACTGGCGGCAGACTGGTCGGACATTTGCGTAGGCTTGCGCAAGGACCTGGGCCAGCAGCTGTACGGCCAGTGGATCCGCCCGATCGAGCTGGGCAATTTCTGCCGCGAGACGGGGACGCTCGACCTTTATCTCCCCACCGAATTTTCGGCCAACTGGGTGAACGACCGGTTCTCGGACCGGCTCTCGCTGGCCTGGAAGATCGCCCGCAGCGAAGTGCGCAATGTCCGCATCTCGGTCCATCCCGGCCGCCGCAAGCTGCCCGAGCTGCATGTCGGTCCCGCCGCCGCAAACGATCACACGCCCGCGCCCACCAGCCCCGCCGATGCCATCACCGAGCTGGGCAGCGCAGGGCTCGACCCCTCGCTCACCTTTGCGAGCTTTGTGACGGGCGAGGGCAATGTGCTGGCTTATAATGCCGCGCAGCGCATGGCCGCGTCGGAAACGCCGCAGTTCTCGCCGCTGTATCTCAAGGCCGCGACGGGGCAGGGCAAGACGCATCTGCTGCACGCGATAGGCCACCAGTTCGCCGCCGCCAAGCCGGGCAGCCGCATCTTCTATTGCTCGGCCGAACGCTTCATGGTCGAGTTCGTGCAGGCGCTGCGCCAGAACCAGATGATCGAGTTCAAGTCGCGGCTGCGCGGGTTCGACATGCTGCTGGTCGACGACATCCAGTTCATTATCGGCAAGGCCTCGGCGCAGGAGGAACTGCTCTACACGATCGACGCACTGCTGGCCGAGGGCAAGCGGCTGGGCTTTGCCGCCGACCGCGCCCCGCAGGCGCTGGACGGGGTGGAGCCGCGGCTGCTGTCGCGCCTGTCGATGGGGCTGGTCGCCGATATCCAGGCCGCCGACATCGACCTGCGCCGGAAGATCCTCGAACACCGCCTCACGCGCTTTACCAGCAGCGACGTGCCCGACGATGTGATCGAGTTCCTCGCCCGCACCATCAGCCGCAATGTCCGCGAGCTCGTGGGCGGTCTCAACAAGCTGATCGCCTATGCGCAGCTGACGGGGCAGCCGGTGTCGCTGAACCTCGCCGAGGAGCAGCTGACCGACATTCTCTCCGCCAATCGCCGCCGCATCACCATCGACGAGATCCAGCGCACGGTTTGCCAGTTCTACCGGCTCGACCGCAGCGAGATGGCGTCGAAGCGCCGTGCCCGCGCCGTCGTGCGCCCGCGGCAGGTGGCGATGTATCTCGCCAAGGTGCTGACCCCGCGGTCCTATCCCGAGATCGGGCGCAAGTTCGGCGGGCGCGACCATTCGACCGTGATCCACGCGGTCCGGCTGATCGAGGATTTGCGCACCCGCGATGCCGACATGGACGGCGATGTGCGCAGCCTGCTGCGCCAGCTGGAAAGCTGATTCCGTCTTCAGGGCGGCAAATAGGGGCGGCGCTCGCAATTGGCGGGGGCCGCCCCTATTTTATGCGGCCATGACGATTTGCCACGATGCCTGAACTTCCCGAAGTCGAAACCACCGTGCGCGGCCTTGCCGGATATCTGACCGGCGAGACGATCGCACGCGCCCGCGTCCATCGCCCCGATCTGCGGCGCGCCTTTCCGCCCAATCTGGTGCAGGTGCTGACCGGCGCGAAGGTGACGCATCTGGGCCGCCGCGCGAAATATGGCCTCATTTATCTCGACCGCGAGCAGGTGATGATCTTCCATCTGGGGATGAGCGGGCGCTGGCGGATCGACCCCGAGGCAATCGGCAAGCACGATCACCTCGTGCTGGAAACCGGGGCGGGGCATGTGCTGGCCCTGAACGATGCGCGGCGGTTCGGTTCGGTCGATCTGGTGGACAGTGAAGCGCTGGACGATTTCGCGCCCTTTGCCGCGATGGGTCCGGAGCCGCTGGGACCCGGCTTCACCCCTGCCTATCTGAAGCGCGCGCTGACTGGGAAGATCCCCGCGATAAAGCTGGCGCTGCTGGACCAGCGCATCGTCGCCGGGCTGGGCAATATCTATGTGTGCGAGGCGCTGCACCGCGCCGGCATCCGGCCCGACCGACCGGCGGGGCGCGTCTCCCTGCCAAAACTCAAACTGCTGGTCCCCGCGATCCGCGAGGTGCTGACCGAATCGATAGAGGCAGGCGGATCGTCGATGCGCGATTATGCGCGGCCCGATGGCGAGCTGGGCTATTTCGCGGCCCACTGGCGCGTCTATGGGCGCGAGGGGCAGCCCTGCCACTGCGGGGGCACGGTGGAGCGTTTCGTGCAGGGCGGGCGCTCGACCTTCTGGTGCCCCAAATGCCAGCGATAGAATGCGTGCTTTTCCTTTGCGGCGCGCGGATTAGGCCCTAAACCGCCCGACATGACGGACACCCCGACCAGCCCGCCGACCGCCTCGTTCGGTTACGAGGAGATTCCCGCAGAAGAAAAGATCGCGCGCGTCGGCGCGGTGTTTTCGGGCGTGGCGAAGAAATACGACATCATGAACGACGCTATGTCGGGCGGGATGCACCGACTGTGGAAGGACCGCTTCGTGCGGCGCGTGAAACCGCGCAGCGGAGAGCGCATCCTCGACATGGCGGGCGGAACGGGCGACATCGCGTTCCGCATGGCGGGCAGCGGGGCCGAGATCATCGTGGCCGATATCAACCAGGACATGCTCGACGTCGGGCTGGAGCGTGCGGTGAAGCGCGGGCTGGGCGACTTCGTCTGGTCGTGCCAGAACGCCGAGGAACTGTCCTTCGCGGACCGCAGCTTTGATGCCTATACGATCGCCTTCGGCATCCGCAACGTTACCCATATCGACCGCGCTCTGGCAGAGGCGTACCGCGTGCTGAAGCATGGCGGGCGGGTCTATTGCCTCGAATTCTCGACCACCGAATGGCCGGGGTTCAAGGATGTCTATGACGCCTATTCGCACCGTCTGGTGCCGCAGATCGGCAAGGCCATCGCGGGCGACGAGGACAGCTATCGCTATCTGGTCGAATCGATCCGCCGCTTTCCGCCGATGCCCGCGTTCGAGGCGATGATCCGCGAGGCGGGCTTTACCCAGACCAGGGTCGAGCCGATCATGGGCGGGCTGGTCGCGATCCATTCGGGCTGGAAGATCTAAGACACATCCTGTGACCCAGCCTGCCACCCATATATTCCGCCTTTTGAAATGGGGCCGCATCCTCGCGCGGCATGGCGCGCTGCGCATTGTCGAGGATCACCCGCAGACGCCCGGCCCGGTGCGCCGCCTGTGCCGGATCGCGCGTTTCGGCACGATCCAGCCCAGACAGCCGCAATATGCCGAGGCGTTTCAGGATATCGGCCCCGCCGCGATCAAGCTGGGCCAGACGCTGGCCACGCGGCCCGATCTGGTGGGCGAGGAAGCGGCGCGCGGACTGCTGAGCCTGCAGGATTCGCTGCCGCCGGTTCCGTTCGAAAAGATCGCCGCCTCGATCGAGGCAAGTTTCGAGCGGCCGTGGACCGATATCTACGAAAGTATCGAGGAAGTGCCCGTCGGCGCTGCCAGCATCGCGCAGGTCCACCGCGCGGTGACGACCGATGGCCGCCTCGTCGCGGTCAAGGTGCTGCGCCCCGGCATACGCGAGCAGTTCACGCGCGACATCGACACCTATGAATGGGCGGCCGCGCATCTCGAGGCGCTGGGCGGTGAAGCGACCCGGCTGCGCCCGCGCCTGACCATCGCCAATTTCAAGCGCTGGACCAATCGCGAGCTGGATTTGCGGCGCGAGGCGGCCAGCGCGTCCGAACTGGCCGAGGCGATGCACGCGGTGCCGGGGTTCTGCGTGCCCTCGATCGACTGGGACCGGACCAATGGCCGCGTGCTGACGATCGAATGGATCGACGGCATCAAGATGTCCGACCGCGAGGCGCTGGTGGCGGCCGGGCACGACATGCAGGATCTGGCGCAGCGGCTGGTGCTGGCCTTTTTGCGGCAGGCCATCACCGCGGGCTTCTTCCATGCCGACATGCATCAGGGCAACCTGTTCGTGAAGGCCGACGGCACCATCGTCGCCATCGATTTCGGCATCATGGGCCGGATCGACCGGCAGGCGCGGGCGTGGCTGGCGGAAATCCTCTATGGCCTGACGACGGGCAATTACCGCCGCGTGGCCGAGATCCATTTCGAGGCGCAATATGTGCCCAGCCACCATTCGGTCGACGAGTTCGCGACGGCTTTGCGTGCGGTGGGCGAGCCGATGCGCGGCAAGCCGGTGAGCGAGCTGTCGGTCGGGCAGATGTTGGACGGGCTGTTCGCGATCACGCGCGATTTCGACATGCAGACGCAGCCGCATCTGCTGCTGCTGCAAAAGACCATGGTGATGGTCGAGGGGATCGCGACCCAGCTGTATCCCGGCATCAACCTGTGGGACGTGGCGGCGCCTTTCGTGCGCGAATGGATCCGCGACGAGCTGGGGCCCGAGGCGGCGATTGCCGACCGCATCCGCACCGATACCGAGACCTTGCTGCGCATCCCCGCACTGATCCGCCGTCTGGAAGAGCAATATCCGCCCAAGGGAGGCGCGCCCGAACCGCCGCCGCTGGCCGATGTGGAGCTGATCTGGGAACGCCGCGCCCGCCGCAAGGCGCAGCCGGGCGGATCGGTGCTGCCCTATCTGCTGAGCGCGGTCATCGGCGGCGGCGCGGTCTATGGCGCGATCCTGCTGGGCTGGATCGGATAGGAGGGACGAGTGGCCGTGCGCAGGATCCTGCTGATCGTCGGGGGCGGCATCGCGGCCTATAAATCGTGCGAACTGGTGCGCCTGATCCGCAAGGGCGGCGGCGAGGTGACCTGCGTGGTGACCGAGGGCGGGCAGCATTTCGTGACCCCGATGACGCTGGCCGCGCTGTCGGAAAAGCCGGTCTATACCACGCTGTGGGATCTGAAGAACGAGGCCGAGATGGGCCATATCCAGCTGAGCCGCGAGGCGGATCTGGTGGTGGTGTGCCCCGCGACGGCCGATCTGATGGCCAAGATGGCGGCGGGCATCGCCGACGATCTGGCAACCACCCTGCTGCTGGCGACCGACAAGCCGGTGATGGCGGTGCCCGCGATGAACGTGCGCATGTGGGAGCATCCCGCGACGCGCCGCAATGTCGCGCGGCTGCGCGATGACGGGGTCACGGTGCTGGAGCCTGACGAAGGCCCGATGGCCTGCGGCGAATATGGCGCGGGCCGCCTGCCCGAACCCGAAGCGATCTGGCAGGCGATCCGGGCGTTCGGGTCACCTGATCCTCTGGCCGGACAGCCTGATTTCGCGGGCGAGAACCACCGCCCTTTGCATGGCCGCCACGTGCTGGTGACTGCCGGCCCTACGCATGAGCCGATAGATCCGGTGCGCTATATCGCCAACCGGTCGAGCGGGAAGCAGGGTTTCGCGATTGCCGAGGCCGCCGCCGCCGCGGGCGCGCAGGTCACGCTGATCGCGGGTCCGGTGCATCTGGACACGCCGCCGGGGGTCGACCGCTATGACGTCGAATCGGCGGCGGAAATGCTGGATGCGGTCGAATCGGCGCTGCCCGCCGAGGTGGCGATCATGGTCGCCGCGGTGGCCGACTGGCGCGCCGCGGAATGTGCCAACAGAAAGATCAAGAAGGACGGATCGGGCGAGGTGCCTCCGCTGGCGCTGGCGGTCAATCCGGACATTCTTTCCAGCGTGGCGGCATCGCCCGCGCGGCCGCGCCTGCTGATCGGCTTTGCGGCGGAAACCGATGATGTCGTCGCCCATGCGCAGGCCAAGCGGCTGCGCAAGGGGGCGGACTGGATCGTCGCCAATGACGTGTCGGGCCCGCCCGGAACCAGTGTGATGGGCGGGGACAGCAACACGGTCCACCTTGTCACCGCCGACGGGGTAGAGGACTGGCCTGCCATGCCCAAGGACAAGGTCGCCGCCGCCCTGATCGAGCGGGTCGCGGAAAATTGCAGGGCCCACAATGGCATGAAGGACGACGCATGACGAAGCCGCACGAACCCGTACCCGTTCCCGTGATGCGGCTGGACGGGAACGACGATCTGCCGCTGCCCCGCTATGCCAGCGAGGGCGCGGCGGGCATGGATGTCGTGTCGGCGGAGGACTGGGTGATCGCTCCCGGAGAGCGGGTCGCGGTGGCGACCGGGCTTGCGGTTGCGATTCCTGAGGGGTTCGAGATCCAGATCCGCCCGCGTTCGGGGCTGGCGCTGAAGCATGGCATCACCGTGCCCAACACGCCGGGCACGATCGATTCGGATTATCGCGGCGAGCTGAAGGTGATCCTGATCAACCACGGGCAGGAGCCTTACCGCGTGCAGCGCGGCGACCGGATCGCGCAGGCGGTGCTGAGCCCCGTGGTGCGGGCAAGCTGGCTGAAGGTCGAGCATCTCGACGAGACGAAGCGCGGTACGGGCGGGTTCGGTTCGACCGGCTTCGGTTCGGCCGAGGTCAGCCCGATCAAGGGCGAATAGGTTTCTTGGGGGGCGGGTCGATGCCGCCAAAAGGCCCGGCCGCCCCTCAATAACGCTGGCTGCGCCTATTGTCTGGCGCTGAAACCCAACGGCCGGGCAAGTCAGAGGGGCGGTTGTGGCTCAACAGATCGAGTCCGCCCCGGGGAAACGCGCCGCGCCGGTGTAAAGGGACGCCGGGCGCGGCTCGCCTTTCGGTATTAGGGCATCCTGCGTTGCGGATCGCTGAACGGATCAGTCGAGTCGCTTGACCGTCTTGTCGCCGTCGTCGGGCGCGATCGAGATGCGCAGCACCTCGCCCGAATTGCCCGGGAAATCGGTGAACATCGCGTCGACCAGATTCGGGACGAGATGCTGCAGCCGGTTCGATGTCGACACCGCCTCGGCCTTGCCCTCGAACAGGCGTTCGCCGGTGGTGCGATTGTCGATCTTCATGTCGATGCCGCTGGTGTAGACGGTGTAGCTGCGCACGTCCGGACCACCGAAATAGGGGTCGTAGAAGCCATAGCCCCATCCGCCGCGATAGAAGCTGCGCCGACCGAAATAGCCGCCGTACCAGGGGCCCCACGGATCGTAGAACCCGGCACCCACGCCGGGCGTGGTGCGCACGCGTTCACGCCCGTTGTCGACGCCATAGTCAAAGCTGACCAGCAGGTCCGCCGTTTCGGGCGAAGCCGCCTGCGTGTAGCCGAGCCGCGACATTTCCTGCGCGACATAGCCCGCATATTGCGAGAATTCGAGGCCGCCCTGCATGGCCGGATCCTCGGCCACGACGGCGAATGTGTTGCCCTGCGGTGCCGGCAGCTGCGTCTGGAACCGCGAGACATCGGCCTGAAACGGTGTCGTGCAGGCCGCGACGCCCGCGATCAGCAGCGGAGCCGCCAGCATCTTCGCCCAGAAGCGGGGCGTCCTGTGCCGGGATGAACGCGAAGTTCGTGCGGAAGTCATTGGTCTGCTCTCCAGAAAAATCGTTTCGGCGCAGTCATCGTGCCGGTTTCCCGCACACAGAACGCCGCAAATTCTGCACATTCTGTAGCGATTCGCCGGTGAATGAAAGTTGAATATTTATACCGTAACGACTGGGTTCGACCCAAGTTTCATTAACTTAGCGCAAGAATCCCAATGCCTGATAGGCGCCGGACAGGGTCGGCGCGGCCGCTTCGCGCGCGCGGGCTGCACCGCGGGCGAGGATGGCGTCGATCTGTTCGACATCCCGCTTCAGCTCGTTGAAACGGGCGGTCACGGGGCCGAGATGCTCGACCAGCAGCTCGCCCAGCGCGGCCTTGAACTTGCCGAAGCCCTCGCCGCCGAATTCCGCCAGCACGCCCGCCACGCTCGTATCCGTCAGCGCCGCATAGATCGAAACGAGGTTCAGCGCCTCGGGCCGGCCTTCCAGCCCTGCCGGTTCCGACGGCAGCGGTTCGGGATCGGTCTTGGCCTTCTTGACCTTCTTCATCATCGTGTCGGGATCGTCCGACAGGTTGATCCGGCTCATGTCCGAGGGGTCCGACTTGCTCATCTTGGCGGTGCCGTCGCGCAGGCTCATGATGCGGGCCGCTTCGGGCGGGATCATCGGTTCGGGCAGGGTGAACAGCGGCGCGTCTTCGCTGCAGTAATCGTTGTTGAATTTCTGCGCGATGTCGCGGGCCAGTTCCAGATGCTGCTTCTGATCCTCGCCCACCGGGACATGGGTCGTCTGGTACAGCAGCACGTCGGCGGCCTGCAGCACCGGATAGGTGAACAGCGCGGCGCTGGCCCCTTCGCGGTTCTTGCCCGACTTGTCCTTGAACTGCGTCATGCGGTTGAGCCAGCCCATGCGGGCGGTGCCGTTGAGCAGCCATTGCAGCTCGGCATGGGAGGGGACCTGCGCCTGGTTGAACAGCACCGACCGGTCGGCATCGATGCCACAGGCGATCACTGCGGCCGCAATCTCGCGCGTGGCATTGGCGAGGCCCCTGGCGTCATGCGGCATCGAAATCGCGTGCAGGTCAGCCAGAAAGAAGAAGCAGTCGCCCCCGGCCTTGCCCACCTGTTCCTGCAGCCGCGCCCAGTTGCGGATCGCGCCGAGGTAATTGCCGAGGTGGAGATTGCCGGTGGGCTGGATGCCCGAGACGATACGCATGAAAATGGCCTTTGGGTTTATTCCGAGAGATCGACGGGTTTCGCCGCCCGCTTGCGCCGTAGCTGCGCAATCAGGTCCTTGTCGAGCGCGCCGATCAGCCATGCGGTCACGAAGAACACCGCCATGCCCGCACCGACCAGCGCGCCCAGCGACCAGACGCGTTCAATCACCGTGCCGCCATAGCGGTCCGCCATCAGGGGCACGAGGAACCACAGCGCCGCGCCCATTGCCGCCGTCGCCACCAGCTGGCGCGCGATGCGCCCGCCCAGCTTGGCGGTGAAATGGAACCAGCCGCGCATCTGCAGCACGGTATAGAGCGTCAGCACGTTGAGCGTGGAGGTGATCGCAGTCGCGGCGGCGAGCCCGACGATGCCATATCGCGGCACGACATAGAAATTGATCGCGATATTGATGACCAGCGCGCCCGCCGCGATCCACACCGGCGTCTTGGTGTCGGCGCGGCTGAAGAAGGCGGGCTGGAACACCTTGACCAGTACATAGGACGGCAGGCCCGCGACAAGCGCCATCACGATCCGGCCCATGATCAGGCCGTCGGTCGCGGTCATCTTGCCGCCGACGAAGAACGCAGTGGTAAAGGCGGGCGCGCAGATCGCCAGCGCTGCGGCGGCGGGCAGGGTGAGCAGCGTCGCCATTTCGACCGCGTTCGATTGCAGGCGCTGCGCCTCGCGCGTGTCGCCGGTCTGGATGTGGCGTGCCAGCATCGGCAGGATCGCGGTGCCCAGCGCAATGCCGACGATGCCCAGCGGCATCTGGTTGAGCCTGTCGGCCAGCTTGAGCAGCGTCAGCGAGCCTTGCGGCAGGCTGGTCGCGAAGAACGTGTCGACGAACTGGCTGATCTGGTAGATGCCCGCGCCGAAAGTGGCGGGCAGGATCAGCATGCCCAGTCGCTTCACCTCGGGCGTGAAATGGGGGCGGGTGATCTTCAGGGCCACGCCCGCCTTGCGCACTGCCCAGAACATATAGGCCAGCTGCACCGCGCCCGCGACCGGGACCGAGATGGCCAGCGCGGTGGCGATATCCGCCTCGCTGCCGCCGGTGTGGCCGATGTAATAGCCCGCGCCCAGACCGCTGATCAGCACGATATTGAGCAGCACCGGCACGAAGGCGCCCGGCGCGAAGCGCGAGCGTGCGTTCAATACGCCCGACAGCATGGCGACAAGGCTGACCAGCGCCAGATAGGGGAAGGTGACGCGGCTGAGCATCACCGACAGTTCGAACTTGCCCGGCCCCTCCTGATATTCGCGGGCGAGCAGCCACACGATCCCCGGCATCGCCAGCATCGCCAGCGCCGAGAATCCCAGCAGGATCCACACGAAAACCGACAGCGTGTCATTGGCGAACCGGTTCGCTGCCGCCTCGCCTTCATCGGAATGGAGGCGGCGCGTGTACATCGGGACGAAGGCGACCGAGAACGCCCCTTCCGCGAACAGGCGGCGGAAGGTGTTCGGCAGGATGAAGGCCAGCTGGAACGCGTCCGCCGCCGCGCCCGCGCCCAGCACGCGGGCGAGCAGCATGTCGCGCGCGAAACCGAACACGCGGGAGAGCGCGGTGAGCCCTCCGATCGTCCCGACATTGCGGACGAGGCTCATCTATGGGGTCTTTTCAGCTCTGGTGCCGGGCGCAGGCTCAGGCTTCGCCGGCGGGCGGCTGAGTGCCTTCGCGGCGGCGCTGTTCCATCTGCTGCTGGTAGAGTCCCGCAAAGTCGATGGGGTCGAGCAGCAAGGGCGCATAGCCCGCGTCGCGCACCGCATCGGCAACGACCCGGCGCAGGAAGGGGAACAGGATGCGCGGCGCCTCGGCAAACAGGAACGCGTGGCTCTGCGCCTCGGGTACGTGGCGGATGCCGATCAGGCCGCAATAGGTCGCCTCGACGATATAGGCGGTGCCCTGCTGCGCGCGGGCGGTGCAGGTAACCTTCAGCGCAACCTCGTGCACCTCGTCGTCGATGCGGTCCGACTGGATGTTGAACTGCACGTCCAGCTGGGGCGCATCGCTCCACTGATAGCTTTTCGGCGCGTTCGGATTCTCGACCGAGAGATCCTTCACATATTGCGAGATCAGCCCGATGGCGGGCTGGTTGTCCGCGCCGTTGCCTTCGTTCGCGTTCATGCCAAGATCGGTGAGGATGTTGCCTTCGTCGGCCATGATGTCTTTCGTTTTTCGCTAAAGCCGCGCGCCCCTCGCGCGCAGGTGTCGGATGCGGCGCGTAGCATTGCCGCGCGGTGCGAGCAACCGATCGCTGCTGCGCTGCGGCGGGCTGTGCGCAAACGCCGGTTCCCGGCCCGATGGTGCAGCTAACGCGGTGTTCACATCGTTTGTATATTTGTGTTTGCTGCCTATTTAAGGCAAGTTCGCCCTTCATGCCGGCGATGCGCTGGCCAAATGCTAATTACGGATGGATCACTTGTGATCGTCGAAATCGTCATTCTCGCCATGATCGCCGCCTTTCTGGGCCTGCGTCTCTATTCCGTCCTCGGCCGCCGTGCCGAGCATGAGGAGGAAATGCTGGGCCGCATGGCGCACACCCCCGAAGCGCAGGCGCCCGCGCCGCGTTCGCCGCAGGCGGATGGCACGGGCGCAGCCGATGAGCGGCAGCTTCCCGGCCTTGAACGCGCGCTGGCGGGCATTCCGCTGGGCGCGCAGCGCGCGGTGCGCGAGATTGCCAGTGCCGACCGCCGGTTCAGCCCGGTCACCTTCATCGAGGGTGCGAAGAGCGCCTATGCGATGATCCTGGAAGCGTTCTGGAAGGGCGACCGCGAGACCTTGAACGAGCTGTGCGACGACGACGTCTATGCCAGCTTCGTTGCCGCGATCGACGCGCGCGAGGCGGCGGGCGAATCGGTTGAGAATCGCCTGATACGCATCGAGGAAGCCGAGATCGTGGGCGCGGATTTCGACAATCCGATGGCGCGCATCACCGTGCGCTTCGCCGCGGATATCGCCGCGCTGACCAAGGACAAGGACGGCAACATGATCGCGGGGTCGCTGGACGATGCGATCCAGTCGCGCGATGTCTGGACCTTCAGCCGCAAGGTCACCGCGATGCGGCCCGATTGGCTGCTCGACGAAACCGACGAAGGCTGATCCCGGCGCTCTGACGGAGAACGGGCCCGTGCTGCGCCGATCCGTGTTGCGCCAATCGGTGCTTGGCCGATCCATGTGGGGCAAAGGGGCCGCGCTTGCCTTTCTGGCCGCGCTGGCCGCCTGTGCCGGTCCCGCGCCCGAACCCGTTCCCCCGCCTGCGCCCGACCGCGCCGCCGATGCCGCGCTGCAGGCCGGGCCTGCCGTCAGCACCCTGACAGTCGAACCCGGCGATGCCGCCGCGGCGCTGGCGTCCTTCGTCGAAAGCTGTCCCAAATTGCTGGCGCGCAGCGATGCCAGCGGGCTGACCCGCGGCGAGGACTGGCGCGAGGCCTGCGATGCGGCGCGCGTCTGGCCCGCCGCCACCGCGCGCGATTTCTTTGCAGGCTATTTCGAACCCGTGCGCGTGGCGCAGGGCGAGGGGTTTCTCACCGGCTATTTCGAACCGCAGATCGAAGGGGTTCGGGTCAGGACGCCGGGCTATGACGTGCCCGTCTATGCGATGCCCGACGATCTGGTGCGCCAGCCCCATTATGCGGGCGAAGGACGCGCGCCACTGGGCCGGGTGACCGAGGACGGGCGCTTCACCTCGTATTATGATCGGTCGGAGATCATCGATGGCGCGCTGGAGGGCCGCGCGCCGGTGATCGGCTGGGCGAAAGACCCGATCGATTTCTTCTTCCTGCAGATCCAGGGTTCGGGCCAGCTTCGCGCGCCCGATGGCAGCGTGATGCGAATCGGCTATGCCGGGCAGAACGGGCGCGAATATGTCGCCATCGGGCGCGTCCTGCGCGAACGCGGCGTGTTCCAGCCGGGCGAGGCGACGATGCAGGGGATTGTCGACTGGCTGCGCGCCAATCCCGCCGAAGCCGACGAGGTGATGAACGCCAACAAGAGCTGGGTGTTCTTCCGCGAACTGACCGGCGACGGGCCGCTGGGCGCGCTGGAGGTTCCGGTCCGCCCGCATGCCAGCGTGGCCGCCGATCCGCGTTTCGTACCGCTGGGCGCGCCGGTGATCATAGACGCCGAGCATGACGAGGCCGACGGTATCTGGATCGCGCAGGACACGGGCGGCGCGATCAAGGGCGCGAATCGGCTCGACACCTTCTGGGGCGCGGGAGAGCGGGCCAAGGAGATCGCGGGCGGCATGTCGAGCGAGGCGGAGGTCACGCTGCTGCTGCCGCGCGGTACGCTGGCGCGGCTGCGCGCTGAGCGGCAGTGAAACCGCGCAAGGGACGCCAAGGCCGCGAACTGGATGAGGAAGAGCGGCGCGCGTGGGCGCATCTTGCCGCGACGGTCACGCCGATGCCGGGGCGCAAGCGTCCCGAAGCGGTAAAGCCCGCGCCTGAGAAAGGACCGCCGCCGCCGCCGCCCGCACCGATGTTGCAGACCGCGCGGCCGCAGCATCCCGTCGCGCCGCCGCCGCCGCCGGTTCTGGGCGAGAATGGTGGTAGCCTCGACCGCGGCTGGGACCGCAAGCTGGGGCGCGGCACGATCGCTCCGGATTTCACGCTCGACCTGCACGGCCACACGCTCGACGCGGCATATCGCAGGCTGGAGGCGGGGATGACGCAGGCCGTTGCGCAGGGCGCGCGCGTGCTGCTGGTGGTGGCGGGCAAGCCGCGTCCTGTCAATGCGGCGGACAGGGCGCAAAGGCGCGGGGCGATTCGCGCGAAGCTGCTCGACTGGCTGGCGGCGGGACGGCACGCGGGGCATATCGCGGCCATACGCAAGGCGCATCCCAGGCACGGCGGGGCGGGCGCGCTTTACATCATCCTGAAACGCCCGCGTTAGACCCGCTTCAGTCCATGCCGCCGCCCCAGGCGTGGCCGAATTGGATATAGATAATGCCACCGTCCGGGCCGAATGCCACGTCCAGCCCGGCATCGACGCCCAGCTTGCGCGCGATGCGATAGCGAAAGCCGCCGCCGCCCGCGAAGACCGCGCCCGAATCCTCGAAGAAGCGGGACGATCCGGCATAGGCGGTGCCATACCCCGCAAAGCCCAGCACCGACCAGCGGGGCGAAAGCTGTCGTGTCACCTCGACTTCCGTACTCCACGCCGTGCCGCCTTGATAGCGGCCAGCCTGCACGCCGCGCAGATCAATGGATGGGGCAAAGAACGATGGGAAATCGCCGCGCGCCGCGTCGAGTTCGGTCTTGGCGCCCAGCGTCCATTTTTCGCCCAGCGGATAGAACGCGTAGACGTCGGCGTCATAGATCTCGAAATTGCGGTCGCTGCCGAAGATGCCGGAATTGAACTTGCCCTCGACAAAGGCGTTTAGGCCGCTGCGGGGCGTGACGGCATTGTCGCGGCTGTCGAAGTGAAAGCCCCAGCCGAGCGCGCCGGTGGTCAGCTTGCGTTCGAAATCGTTCTGAAAGGCATCGGGCAGGCCTTCGACTTCGGGCAGTTCGATGCGTGTCTTCAGGCCGCGGAAATCGGCGATGGGGCCCAGCGAAAAGCGCCGGTCGGCCAGATGCAGCCGCGCCGATCCGAACAGGCCATACTGATACTTGTTGGTGTATTCGATGCCGCCGGGCGCAAAGGCGGGATACATGTCGAGCGTTACCTTCCCGTGTCCCGCGCCAAAGCTGTACGACACGGCTCCGTCGAACGCCTGCCCCGACTGGAAGAAACCGAAGCCATAGGAGCCATTGCCGGTCTTTACCCCACCAAGCATACGGCGCGTGGTGCGTTCCGGCTGGCCCGGCGTCATATCGACGAATTGGGCGACGATGCCGAAACCCCCGTCGACGGCCGGTTCGGTGATGATGACCGGCATGGGAAAGAACCCGCCGGTGGAGAAACTCTCCGAAAAGTCGAGCTTGCCGTCCTCATCGTCGAAATAGGGGTCGAGCCAGCCGCCATGTTTGGCATCATGCGGGACATCGTCGGCTGGGGGACGCGGCGCGCTGCCTTCCTGCGCCAGCGCCGGACTTGCAAGGCAAAGCAGGGCGATGGACAGGCCCCGCCGAACATGACGACCCGCGCTATTCATCCTTGCCTTTCCACTGCGAACTTCCGGATTGCAGGATAGCGCGCACGCAGGGGGCGAATATCGGGGAAAGACCCGAGGAAATTCGGTGCGCCTCGGACATGGAAAAGGGCGCCCCGGTGAGACGGGACGCCCTTTCATGCGTTCGGCCCGAAGATCAGGCGGGCTGGGCCACCTTCTCGGCTTGCGCGATCTCGTCCGCGGGTTCGGTGCGGATGAGATAATCGAAGGCCGAGAGGCCTGCGGTCGCGCCCTGCCCCATCGAGATGATGATCTGCTTGTAGGGCACGTTGGTTGCATCGCCCGCCGCGAACACGCCCGGCAGGTTGGTGGCGGCCTTGGCGTCGGTGACGATCTCGCCATGCTTCGACAGTTCAAGGCCCGAGTTCTTCAGCCATTCGGTGTTGGGGACCAGCCCGATCTGGATGAAGACGCCCTGCAGCTCGACCTTGTGCAGCTCGTTGGTCTCGCGGTCCTTGTATTCAAGGCCCGAGACGCGCTCGCCATCGCCCAGAATCTCGGTCGTGGCGGCCGAGGTGAGGATATCGACGTTCTGCATCGAACGCAGCTTGTCGACCAGCACCTGATCGGCGCGCAGCTTGCTGTCGAATTCGATCAGGGTGACATGGCCGACGATATTGGCGAGGTCGATCGCCGCCTCGACGCCCGAGTTGCCGCCGCCGATGACCGCGACATGCTTGCCCTTGAACAGCGGGCCGTCGCAGTGCGGGCAATAGGCGACGCCCTTGTTGCGATAGTCCATCTCGCCCGGCACGCCCAGATTGCGCCAGCGCGCGCCGGTGGTCAGGATCACGCTGCGGGCCTTGAGCGATGCGCCATTGGCCAGCACCACTTCGTGCATGCCGCCGGGCTGCGCGGCGGGGATAAGCTTTTCCGCCGTCTGCAGGTTCATCACGTCGATGTCATACTCGCCCACATGCTGTTCCAGCGCGGCGGACAGCTTGGGCCCCTCGGTATAGGGGACGGAGATGAAGTTCTCGATCCCCATGGTGTCGAGCACCTGTCCGCCGAAACGCTCGGCCGCGATGCCGGTGGAGAAGCCCTTGCGCGCGGTATAGACCGCAGCCGACGCGCCCGCGGGGCCGCCGCCTACGATCAGCACTTCGAACGGTGCCTTGCCCGCGATCTTCTCGGCCTGCTTGGCGCCTGCGCTTGTGTCGATCTTGGCGAGGATTTCCTCGACGCTCATCTTGCCGCTGGCGAACATTTCGCCATGAAGGAAGGTGGCGGGGACGGCCATCACGCCGCGCTCCTCGACTTCATCCTGATAGGTGCCGCCCTCGATCAATGTCGCGGTGATGCGCGGGTTGTAGAGCGCCATCAGCGTCAGCGCCTGCACCACGTCGGGGCAATTGTGGCAGGACAGCGAGAAATACATCTCGAAGTCGAAATCGCCTTCCAGCCGCTCGATCTGGTCGAGAACGTCCTGCTCCACCTTAGGCGGGTGGCCGCCCGCCCACAGCAGGGCCAGCACCAGCGAGGTGAATTCATGGCCCAG
Source organism: Croceicoccus sp. (assembly GCA_002694745.1). GTDB lineage: Bacteria > Pseudomonadota > Alphaproteobacteria > Sphingomonadales > Sphingomonadaceae > Croceicoccus. The sequence continues at coordinate 69,934 of NZMY01000014.1, forward strand.
CGGCAGGCCTGCAAAGCGCACCCATTTCTGCGGGTCGCTGGACCGGCGGATGATGAAGCTGGGCTTGCGGTCGTCGCTGCCGTCGAAACTCGCGCTGACCTTGTCGTTCAGCTCGGCGATTTCGTTCAGCAATTCGCGCGTGTCGTCGGACTTCTTGCCCTCACCCAATGAGGCCACGAGTTCGATCGGCTCGCGCAGGTTTTCCAGATACTGCTTAAGCTGCTGTTTCAGATTGGCTTCAAGCATGGCGAGGGCCTCCTGTTGTGCGTAAATTCAGGGATTCCGGACGCAAAAGCGGCCCGGACGGCAGGACCATCCGGGCCGCTGTCGCTTTTGGGTGCCCCTTCAAGGGAAGAGGGCGTGTTCCTGATCAAATCTTGCCGACGAGCTCGAGCGAGGGAGCCAGCGTGTCGCTGCCTTCTTCCCACTTCGCCGGGCAGACCTGGCCGGGGTTCTTGCGGACATATTGCGCGGCCTTGATCTTGCGGACCAGTTCCTTGGCATTGCGGCCGACGCCTTCGCTGGTGATTTCCATGATCTGGATCACGCCATCGGGATCGACGACGAAGGTCGCGCGGTCGGCGAGGCCCATTTCCTCACGCAGCACGCCGAAATTGTTCGACAGCGTGTGCAGCTGGTCGCCCAGCATCGGGAACTTGATCTTGCCGATCTTGTCCGAGGTGTCGTGCCATGCCTTGTGGCTGAAATGGGTGTCGGTCGACACGCCGTACACTTCCACGCCCATGCCCTTCAGCGAATCATACTGCTCGGCAAGGTCTTCCAGCTCGGTCGGACAGACGAAGGTGAAGTCGGCGGGGTAGAAGAAGAAGACCGCCCAGTCGCCCTTCACGTCGCTGTCGCTGACGTCGAAGAAGTCCTTGCCGGCCTGAAAAGCGGTGGCTTTGAACGGCTTGATCGTGCTTCCGATGATACCCATACGGTGTTTACTCCACTTGTGTTGAGCCCGGGCCGACTGAGGCGTGCCGGACATGATTTCCTGTTGCCGATCACAGATAGGTGCTGCACCCGCGAAGCCCAAGCGGAGAAAGCCGATGAGTTTGATAGAATTATTCAATGAAACGGAATTGATCGCTTTGTCCGATCATGGGCACGTGCCGCCGGCAGCAATCTGCAAGGCGCGGGGATAGCGCCTCGTTTCAGGAAATTCGCAAACGCTACAGCGGATTCAGCCGCATTGCGCGCGGTTCAGCAGGAAGTGATCGGCCAGCGTCAGCGCCATCATCGCCTCGACCACGGGGACGCCGCGCAGACCCACGCAGGGATCGTGGCGGCCCTTAGTGACGATCTCGCCCTGCTCGAAACCGCCGGTGTCGTCCTTGCGAATCGTCGGGACGGGGATGAGGATCGAGCTGGTCGGCTTGAACGCGACGCGCACGCGGACCGGCTGGCCGGTGGAGATGCCGCCCGCGATCCCGCCTGCATGATTGGCGCCGAACGTGACCTCGCCCGTTTCTCCGTCGCCCGAGGGGCGCATCGGGTCGGCGTTCTGTTCGCCGGTCAGGCGCGCGGCTTCGAAGCCGTCGCCGATCTCCACGCCCTTGACCGCGTTGATGCCCATCATGGCGGAGGCAAGATCGGCATCCAGCTTGCCGTAAACGGGCGCCCCCCAGCCTGCGGGAACGCCGACCGCTTCGCATGTCACCACCGCTCCCAGCGACGAGCCTGAGCGGCGTGCGTAATCGAGCCGTTCGGCCCAGCGTTCCGCCGCGGCGGGGTCGGGGCAGAAGAACGGGTTGGTCGGAATCAGCGAGGCGTCGAAGCTGGCCTCGTCGATTGTGTCGCCACCCATTTCGGAGACCCAAGCGCGGACCGTGACGCCGGAAATCACCTTGCGCGCGATGGCGCCTGCCGCCACGCGCGCCGCGGTTTCGCGTGCGCTGGACCGCCCGCCGCCGCGATAGTCGCGGATGCCGTATTTCGCGTCATAGGCGTAATCGGCATGGCCGGGGCGATAGCTTTTCGCGATCTCCGAGTAGTCCTTGGACCGCTGGTCGGTATTCTCGATCATCAGGCTGATCGGCGTGCCGGTCGTCTGGCCTTCGAACACGCCCGACAGGATCCGAACCTCGTCAGGTTCGCGGCGCTGGGTGGTGAAGCGGCTGGTGCCGGGGCGGCGCGCGTCGAGGAAGGGCTGGATGTCGGCTTCGCTCAGTTCGATGCGCGGCGGGCAGCCGTCGACCACCGCGCCCAGCGCCGGTCCGTGGCTCTCGCCCCAGGTGGTGAACCGCAGCACGCGGCCGAAACTGTTGACGCTCATTCCCTGTCCCCAAGCCTTTCGCGCCCTATTCCTGCGTTGCGCGCAAAAGTCCACCTGTCCTATCGCGGCCCGCATACGCAATGTTTCGCGAAAGGCCGATATGAGCACGACGATCTATGGCATACCCAACTGCGACACGGTCAAGAAGGCGCGCCAATGGCTTGACGGTGAAGGGATCGATTACGCGTTCCACGATTACAAGAAACAGGGCGTGCCCGGGGATCATCTGAAGGCGTGGATTACCGACATGGGCTGGGAGCCGCTGCTCAACAAGCGCGGCACCACGTTTCGCAAGCTGCCCGACGAGGACAAGCAGGACATCGATGCGGCCAAGGCCGAGCGATTGCTGCTGGACAACCCGTCGATGATCAAGCGGCCAGTGGCGGAATACGACGGCGGGCTGCTGGTGGGTTTCGACGCCGACGAATGGGCGGCTGCGCTGAAATAAATATTGCGACGCACTCGCAATTTGGGGCAGGCAGACTATCTGGACCATCAGCAATCGATGAAAGGATCATGATGGCCCGCCCCGAACCGCGCACGCTCGCTCTCCTGTCTCGCACCCAGGTAACGCCCAACATGGTCCGCTTGCGGCTGGGCGGTTCGGGGATGGCCGGCTTTCCGGAAAACGCGGCGGGCGGATATGTAAAGCTGCGCCTTTCCGAGGGCGAGGACGGCGTAAAGCCCGTCGTGCGTACCTATACCATCCGCCACCAGACCGAAGACGCCATCGATGTCGATTTCGTGGTGCATGGGCTGAAAGATGAGCAGCCCGGTCCCGCCGTAAGCTGGGCGCTTGACGCGCAGCCGGGCGACACGATCCTCGTCGGCGGACCCGGTCCCGCCAAGCCGCTTCCCGAAGGGATGGACCGCTATCTCGTCGCCGGGGACATGACCGCGCTGCCCGCCATCTCGGTCAATCTGGAAAGCCTGCCCGCTGACGCGCGCGGGACCGCCGTGATCGAAATCCAGCACGAGGACGACCGTCAGGACATTGCCGCGCCCGAAGGGTTCGATATCCAATGGCTGGTTAATCCGCACCCTGGCAGCGACCCGGAACTGCTGCTTGGCAGGCTGCGCGAACTGGGCTGGGAAGACGGAGAAACCTATGCGTGGGTGGCGGCGGAATTCGCCGCCATGCGGACGCTGCGCGATTACTTCCGCAGTGAACGCGGGCTTGGTCCCGACAGGCTCTATATCTCAAGCTATTGGAAGCAGGGCGAGGACGAGGACAGCCACCGCGTCGTCAAGCGCGCGGATCTGGAAACGGCAGGATGATTAGCCGCGCCGCGCGGTGACGATATAGTTCAGCGACAGATCGCCCGACAGCTCCAGCCCGCGCATGGGCGAGAAGGCGATGCCGCGCGGCTCGCTCATTTCCAGCCCCGCGGCGGCGAGCAGTTCGCGCAGTTCCTCGGGAGTGACGAAATCCTGCCAGTGATGCGTGCCGCGCGGTACCATGCCCAGCCGTTCGGCCCCCTCGACCAGCAGCAGTTTCGAGCGTGCGGTGCGGTTGGGGGTGGAGATCACCATCAGACCGCCATCCGCCAGCCGTTCCTGCAATTGGTGGACGAAGGCGCCCTTGTCGGCGACATGCTCGATCACTTCCATCGCGGTGACGAGGTCAAAACGATTGGCCTGCAATTCCGCAAGTTCGCCAGCATGATAGGCGACATCCAGTCCGCCAGCCTGCGCATGGGCCCGCGCCGCGCCGATATTTTCCGCCGCCGCATCGACGCCCGTGACCTCTGCCCCCAGCCGCGCCAGCGGTTCGCACAGCAGGCCCGCGCCGCAGCCGACGTCCAGCGCGGTCTTGCCCGCCAGCGGATGGCGCGCACGCACGTCGCCGCCCCAGTGCAGGTCGATCGCTTCGCGGATATAGGCCAGCCGCACGGGGTTCAGCCGGTGGAGCATCGCCGAGGACCCCTTGGGATCCCACCAGTCCGCCGCCAGCGCGCCGAAATGGGCGGCTTCTTCGGGGCGGATGGTTACAGGTGATATTGTTGCATTGGCCATGCCTTACCCTTAACAGCGCGCCATTCATCCGGCCAGCATTCGCGTGGGCCGATCATGCAGGCAGACAGAAAAGGCGAAGCAGCTTGGCGCGCATCGTGATGAAATTCGGCGGCACCTCGATGGCGGGGACGGAGCGGATTCGCCGCGTCGCCAATATCGTGCGCCGCCAGCAGGCCGCGGGGCACGAGGTGGCGGTGGTCGTTTCGGCCATGGCGGGCGAGACCGACCGGCTGGTCAATTTCTGCCGCGAAGCCAATCCGCTGTACGACCCCGCCGAATATGACGTGGTTGTCGCCGCGGGCGAGCAGATCACCAGCGGGCTGCTGGCGCTGACGCTGCAGGCGCTGGGCTGCAAGGCGCGGTCGTGGCTGGGCTGGCAATTGCCGATCCATACCGACAATGCCCACGCCAAGACGCGCATCGGCGAGATCGACGCAGGCGAGGTGATCGCCAGCATGCAGGCGGGCGAGATCGCGGTGATCCCCGGTTTCCAGGGACTGGCCGAGGATGGCCGCGTCGCGACCTTAGGCCGGGGCGGCAGCGATACCAGCGCCGTCGCGGTCGCCGCTGCGGTCAAGGCCGACCGCTGCGACATCTATACCGATGTCGACGGCGTCTATACCACCGACCCGCGCATTGTCGCCAAGGCCCGCAAGCTGAAGGCCGTGACGTTCGAGGAAATGCTCGAGCTTGCCTCGGTTGGGTCGAAGGTGCTGCAGACCCGTTCGGTCAGCCTTGCGATGAAGGAAAAAGTGCCGGTGCAGGTGCTGTCGTCGTTCATCGACGACGATGCGCCGCTGGCCGATGAATTGCCCGGAACGCTGATCGTCAGCGAGGAAGAGCTTGAAGGACTCGACATGGAAAGCCAGCTGATCACCGGCATCGCCGCCGACAAGAACGAAGCCAAAGTCATCCTGACCCGCGTGCCCGACCGCCCCGGCGCGGTGGCCAGCGTCTTCACCCCGCTGGCGGCGGCCAATATCAACGTCGACATGATCATCCAGAACGTGGGCCGCGACAAGGGCGAGACCGACGTAACCTTTACCGTGCCGGGCGCCGATCTTGTCCGCACGCAGGCTTTGCTGGAAGAGCAGAAGCCGCAGATCGGCTTTAATCGTATCATCACCGATCCCAAGGTCGCCAAGATCAGCGTCGTGGGCGTGGGCATGCGCAGCCATGCGGGCATCGCCAGCACCATGTTCAAGGCGCTGGCCGATCGCGGCATCAACATCCAGGCGATCTCGACCAGCGAGATCAAGGTGTCGGTGCTGATCGACGAAGACGAGACCGAACTGGCCGTGCGCGTGCTGCACACCGCCTATGGGCTGGACGCGGTCGAGGACGCCGCCTGACCGCCGCGATGGGCGGGTAACAGCACCTCTCCCTGACGCGCCGCGCGCCAGTGGCCGCGAGGCGGTGATGGTGGTCCGGTTTCGCGAAGCCGGTGCGCCGACCCTGCCGGACATGCTCGCCGCTTTGTTTCGGTCGGTGCGTTTCGGCGGCCGGATCGCACGCCGCCGTCGCCTGTCATGCTGCATTCTCACACCGACAAACGAAAACCCCCGCCAGGCTGATGCCGGGCGGGGGCCTTGGTGATTCGCTTTTTGCGCGGCGTTTATTCGCCGACGGGCGCGGTTGTGTCCGTGTCCGCCGCGACTTCCGGATAGGTCCCGGCGCTGGCGTCCGAAGCCTCGGTGCTGACGGTGGTGGGCTCGTCCACAGCGTCGATTTCGCCGGCTTCCTCGGCGGGCGCGGCCTCAACCTCGGGCAGGGGCAGGTTCGAACCCATGCTGTTCAGATAGGCGATGACATTGGCGCGGTCCTCGGGATTGCCGAGGCCGGCGAAGCTCATCTTGGTGCCGTTGGCGAAATTGCGCGGGCTGGTCAGCCATGCGTCCATATTCGCGAAATCCCAGTCGCCGCCATGGCTCGACAACGCCGAGCTATAGGCGAATCCGGCGGCATGCTTGCCGATCGGCTTGCCCATGATGGCATAGAGATTGGGGCCGATCCCGTTGGGGCCGCCCTGCTCGATCGTGTGGCAGGCGACGCATTTGGCAAAGACCGCCTCGCCCTTGGCGACATCGGCGGTCGACAGCAGCATGGCCAGCGACGGCCCTTCGGCGCCGCCTTCTTCCTCCACGCCCTCGATCACATAGCCCAGGTTTTCGGGGCGTTCTGCGTCGAAGATGTGGCCGCTGATGCTGGACAGGCCCAGGGCGACGACGCCGCCGAACAGGGTCCAGCCGAAGATGGTATTGGTTCTGCCGTCCATCAGAGAAAATATCCGTCTGCGTATGCGCGCGTGAAAGCGGTCGTGAATAGAAGCGATGTTTCGCGGCCGATTATGGCTCGCGCGTCGCTCTAAATAAGGGTTCGGCGCATGACAAGGGCGTTTCATGCCGCAATGCGATTAGCATGGCCCCTTAACGCTCTTGGCAGCCGCGCGGGGAGCGCCTAACGGCATCGACCCATGAACGCGCCGATCAGCCAGCAAGCCAGCCCTTATGCCGCCCCGGCCATGGCGCTGGTCAACAAGATGACCCGTGCCGCGCTTGCGGAACCCGCGCGGGCCGTGTCATTCCAGGGCGCGCCGGGCGCCAATTCGCATATCGCGGCGTTGGAACACGACCCCGATTGCCTGCCCATGCCCTGTTTCTCGTTCGCCGACGCGATCGAGGCGGTGAAGGAAGGACGCGCCGCCCGCGCGATCATCCCGATCGAGAATTCGCATAACGGGCGCGTGGCCGACATCCATTTCCTGCTTCCCGAATCGGGCCTTGCGATCACGGGCGAGCATTTCATGGAGATCCACCATCACCTGATGGCGCTGGGTAATGGGCCGTTCCGCGGCGTGATCAGCCATCCGCAGGCGCTGGGCCAGTGCCGCCACCGGCTGCGTGCCGACAGGCTGGTGCCGATGGATCATGCCGACACGGCGGGCGCCGCCGCTACGGTGTTCGAGCAGCAGGACCCCGAACTGGCCGCCATCGCGCCCGAAATGGCGGCGGAGCTTTACGGCCTGAAGATCATCGCGCGCGATATCGAGGATGCGCACGATAATATGACGCGTTTCGTCGTGCTGGCGAAGGATGCGCTGGATCCCGCGACCATCGACGGCCCCGCGATGACGACCTTCGTGTTCGAGGTGCGCAATATTCCCGCCGCGCTCTACAAGGCGCTGGGCGGGTTCGCGACCAATGGCGTGAACATGACCAAGCTGGAAAGCTATCAGAAGGGCGCCGCCTTTGCCGCGACCGAGTTCTATGCCGATATCGTCGGCGCGCCGGGCCAGCCCGCGGTCGATCGCGCGCTGGAGGAGCTGGGGTTCTATTCAAAGCACCTGCGCATCCTCGGCAGCTATGGCCAGGCGCGCGAGCGCGGTTAAGGCGCGGTTTGGGGCGCGAATCGGTTGGACGGCGGCGGCACCAAATTCGCGCTGCCGCATCACGGTCATGGGCGCGGTGCGACAGCGCGATCAGGACTGGTATCGCGCCGACCGACATCCCCCGACAACGGCCAGCACGTCATGCCGGTGCGAAACTTTCGCTGAGGTCCTGCTCCCCGGCATGAAACCCTATTATAAACGCTAGGTGAACAGGCAGCTAGTTCAAATTTGTGATATTTGATTTTTGACCCATCCCGATGGATTGGCTGGACAGCTTGGTGCGCGGCGCATCGCCTTCCCTTCCGCTTGTGCCGCATCGCCGCTAGGACCGGGCCATGACGGATTTCACCCTGCGCGATGCGGTTGCCGGTGATGCGGCGGCGCTGTCTTTACTGGGGCGGCAGAGTTTCGCCGCGGCCTTCGGTCATCTCTATCGGCCAGAGGATCTCGCCGCGTTTCTGGACGAGACGCACGACCCTGCCAGAGTCGCGGGCGAAATTGCCGATCCGGCCTATATCCACCAGCTTGCCGTGGATGATGCAGGCCGCCTGATGGGCTATTGCAAGCTGACCGCCGACAGCGATTATGCCAGCCATTCCGAAGCCCGCGCTCCGATGGGGTTGAGCCAGCTCTACACCGATCCGGCCTGTACCGGGCAAGGGTTGGGCGCGGCGCTTATGGACTGGGCGCTGGCCACGGCCCGCTCGCGCGGTGCGGACGCCGGCCAGCTATCGGTATGGAGCGAGAACCACGGAGCGCAGCGGTTCTATCAGCGGCACGGTTTTGCCAAGATCGCTGACATCGACTTCTGGGTCGGCAGCCACCGCGACGACGAGTTTCTTTACGAAAAGCGGCTGTGACCGGTCACAGCCATTTCCAGCGCCAGAACAGGAACAATTGCACCGCCAGAATCGCCGTGCACAGGCCCACCACGTCCCAGAACGCATCGCCGTCGTTCACGCCCGGCATGCCGCCGACATTGATGCCCATCAGCCCGGTCAGAAAGCTGAGCGGCAGGAAGATCCCCGCCACGATGGTCAGCATATAGGTCGCCTTTTCGCTGCTGGCGACGGCGCGGGCGCGGATCTCGTCCTGAAGCACAACGGCGCTTTCCATCGAGATGTCGATATCGTCGAGATAGCGGCGCAGGCGTTCGATCGTCTCGGCGATCTCGCGCCGGTCGTGCTCCTCGAACCAGGCGGGGGCATCGCGGCTGATGCGTTCCAGCGCCTCGTGCTGCGGGCTCATGTGGCGTTTCAGCGCAAGGCAGTTGCGGCGGATCGTGGTGATGCGGGTCAGCACTTCCTCGGGCTCGTCCTCGGGGTCCACATGCTCCAGCGTGTCGATATGGTCGTTCATGTCGATGATCGACCGGCTCATCCGCGCGATCATGTGTTCGGTGACCTGTGTGATCAGCGATCCCGCGTCGGTAGGGCCGATGCCCTGATCGATCTCGGCCAAGGTGTCGCGCGGCGTCTGCAGCCGTTCGCGCCGCAGCGTGATCAGCCGCCGCCCGTCGCACCACAATTGCATCGAGACCATGTCCTCGGGCTCGGCATTGGGGTTGAAATTGATGCCGCGCAGCGTGGCGACCAGCGTATTGCCCTCGCGAAAGGCGCGCGGGCGGGTGCGGTCGCTGACCAGCAGTTCGGCGGTCGGCTCGGACATGCCGATGCTGTCTTCCAGCCATTCCTGCACGCCGGGGCGCGTGCGGCAGACATGCATCCACAGCACTTCCTGGGGATGCGCGGCCGACGGCTTCCACTTGCGTGCCTCTTCCCAGTCCAGCTTGCGCCCGCCGCCCTTGCCATCGAGCACGCGGGCGAACAGCAGCGCATTGTCGCCGCTCTGGTCGTCGTAAAGCTGTTCTTCCAAAGATGCGTCTCCCTGTTCGCGGGATTGATGGCGCATCGCCGGAGTTGAGGCAAATGCGTCTTTGCCCCTTAACACAAGCGCCTGTATAGGAAGGCCCATGTCTACAGACCGCATCGCAGCAATCCGGCCCTGGCGCATGATCGACCGCCGCAAGAGCCGCCAGATCATGGTGGGCCGCGTGCCCGTGGGCGGCGACGCCCCGATCAGCGTCCAGACGATGACCAACACGCTGACCAGCGACGCAGGCGCGACGATCGACCAGATCCGCCGCTGCGAGGATGCGGGCGCGGACATCGTGCGCGTGTCGTGCCCCGACGTCGAATCGACTGCGGCGCTGAAACAGATCGTGCGCGCCGCCGAGGTGCCGATCGTCGCGGACATCCATTTCCACTACAAGCGCGCGCTGGAAGCCGCCGATGCGGGCGCGGCCTGCCTGCGCATCAATCCCGGCAATATCGGCAGCAGCGAGCGCGTGGCCGAGGTCGTGCGCGCGGCCAAGGCCAATGGCTGCTCGATCCGCATCGGCGTGAACGCGGGCAGCCTGGAAAAGGACCTGCTGGAAAAATACGGCGAGCCGTGCCCCGATGCGCTGGTCGAATCGGCGCTGGATCACATCAAGCTGCTGCAGGACCACGATTTCCACGAATACAAGGTCGCGGTGAAGGCCAGCGACGTGTTCCTGGCGGTCGCGGCCTATCAGGGCCTTGCCGAAGCGGTCGATTGCCCGCTGCATCTTGGCATTACCGAGGCGGGCGGGCTGATTGGCGGGACGGTGAAATCGGCGCTTGGAATCGGCAACCTGCTGTGGGCGGGCATCGGCGATACGCTGCGCGTGTCGCTGTCGGCAGAGCCCGAGGAGGAAGTGCGCGTCGGGTTCGAGATCCTGAAGGCGCTGGGCCTGCGTACCCGCGGCGTGCGCGTCGTGTCCTGCCCCAGCTGTGCGCGGCAGGGTTTCGACGTGATCCGCACGGTGCAGGCTCTGGAAGAGCGGTTGCAGCACATCAAGACGCCGCTCTCGCTGTCGGTGCTGGGCTGCGTGGTCAACGGACCGGGCGAGGCGCGCGAGACCGATATCGGCATCACCGGCGGCGGCAACGGCAAGCACATGGTCTATCTGTCGGGCGTCACCGACCACCATGTGCAGAGCGGTGACATGCTCGACCACATCGTCAAGCTGGTGGAGGCGAAGGCCGCCGAGATCGAGGGCGGCATGACCGACGCCGGGAAGGCCGACGAGAGCAAGGCGGCGGAAGCCGCCGAATAGGCTGCGCCGCTGTCGGCCTGCGTGTTTTACGCCCGGTTAAGCAAGCGGGCGTAAGATCCGGGCATGACCGTGCACAGGATCTTCTGGATCGTCTTCGCCGCCAGCGTGGCCGGCGCCTTCATGACCGGCATGCCGGAGGGCGATGAGGCTCCTGCAACGCTGGAGAGCGGCGCGGTGTCGGCGGATCCGGCGGCGGCCATGGCGCTTTCCGGCCAGAAGGACCTGTGGGGCGGCGAAATCCAGTTGTCGCGCCGGGCAGACGGGCATTTCTATGCCAATCCCACGATCGGCGGCCAGCAACTCGACGTGATGGTCGATACGGGGGCGAGCTTCGTGGCGCTGACGGGCGATGACGCCCGCGCGGCGGGGCTGGACTGGAGCGAATCCGATCTGCAGCCGGTCGCGCGCGGCGCCAGCGGAGTCGTCGAGGGCGTGCCCGTGATGATCGACCGCATCGAACTGGGCGGCACCGAGATGCGCGACATAGAGGGGGCCATCGTGCCCGAGGGGCTGCCGGTGACGCTGCTGGGGCAGAGCTATCTGCGCCGGTTTGAACGTGTCGAGATCGACGGCGATTCGATGATCCTGTCGCGTGACTGAGCTTGTCCCCGCCCATAAGGGCAGGAAATCGCGGTTAACTTTGAAGCCAGATCGGGTTTGGTATAGTCTTTCGTCATGACGAGAAAGCGCACCGACATATCCGCCACCGCAGCCCTGCCACAGCGTGGAAACGGGCCTTCGATGGGCCGGCGGACGGTGCTGGGCGCGGCCATCGCGGCAGGTGCTTCGCTGGCTCTGCCGCGCACGGTTTTTGCCTCGGCCAGCCCGCTGACGCCGGCGCAGCGCCGCATTCTGGACGTCGCCAAGACGCAGATGGACCGCGCGGGCGACGTATTATGGCACCGCGACATGGCGGGCATCGCCGATTTCGGCGTGCATTCGTCGGTTCCGCGCTTTCATTTCGCCAATGTCGAGACGGGGACGGTGCGCAGCTTCCTCGTCGCGCATGGCACCGGCTCGGACCCCGAGCATGATGGCTGGCTCAACAATTTTTCCAACACGCCGGGGTCCAATGCGACCAGCCGCGGGGCCTATGTCACCTATGAATGGTACAAGGGCCGCTATGGCACGTCGATCCGGCTGGGCGGGCTGGATCCTGACAATTCGAATGCGTTGCCGCGCTATATCGTGGCGCATCCCGCCGAATATGCGACCCGCGCGCATGTCGAGAAATGGGGGCGGCTGGGGCGGTCGAACGGCTGTTTCGCGATGGACCCCGCCGATTTCAACCAAGCCCTGTGGAACCTGTCGGGCGGGCGGCTGCTCTATGCCGACCGGCTAGGCATTTCGTGACGCGCCGCGTGGTGGCGGCGCTGCTGGCCCTTGGCGCGCTGCTGCTGATCGGCTGGCTTGCGGCGCCGCAGATCCTGCCGATCAGCTACTGACGCGAATCAGGCCCCCGGCGCCTCGATCGGGACGATCGGTTCGTCGGTCTTGTGCTGGCCCGTCTTGGGCACGCGCGCGGCGGCCATGCTGGCCAGCACCGGCTCGTCCCGGCCGTAGATGTCGTCGAAGCTGCGCATCTGGCCGTCGATGTCGCGGGCCATGGTGAAATAGGTTATATAGACCGGCAGCTCCTTGGTCAGCGGCACGCGCGTGTATTCGCGCGAATTCGCGATCTCGACCGCTTCCTCACTCGACAATCCGCCAAGGCCCTTGGCCATGATCATGGCCAGCTTCATCGCGTTCTCGGTCCGGATGCAGCCGTGGCTGAGCGCGCGATTGTCGTTGTTGAACAGCGACTTGGACGGCGTGTCATGCAAAAAGATCGCGTGCGGGTTCGGCATGTCCAGCTTCATCAGGCCGAGCGAATTGCCCGGTCCGGGCTGCTGGACGACCACCGTCATGCCCGCTTCGGTCTTGTAGGCCTTGTACCCGTTGTTACGCGCATAGGAGGGGTTGCCCATGACCCGCGCGCCCAGCCCTTCGCCGACCACGATGGATTGCGGCACGGTCCAAGTCGGGTTGAAGATCACGCCCTCGACTTTCTCGGCCAGCTGCGGCGTGGCGGTGCGACCGGGCTTGCCGACGATGGTGCGGAACGAGGTGTGGACCTTGTTGTTGACGACCAGACGCAGCTGATATTCGGGCACGTTGGTCAGCAGATAGTTCTTGCCGAGATCGCGGCCCAGCCAGCGCCAGCGGTCCATGTTGGCGCGGATCTTGGCGCGCGAGGCCTTGTCGCCCTCGCTCGTCTCAAGCAGCATCTGTTTCAGCACCGCGTAATCCGGATGCGTGGGATTGAGCGAATCAAGCGCGGCGACGATCTGCCCCGACGCCAGCGCCTCCTCCAGCAGGGGCTTGATCGGCCGCAGCTTCCAGTCTGGATCCTCGACGAACCATTGATGGCGCGAATCCATTTCGGTGCGTCCGTCGCGCAGATCCTCGGCGACCCAGGTGAACAGGCGGGTTGCCGTCTCGTTCAGCCTTGCGCCGGGGCCCGCGGCGATGGCCGCTTGCAATTCGTCGGGCCGGTAATCCTTGGCGAACAGCCCCTCGCCCCCGATCGCGCGGATATAGCCGAGCAATTGCTCTGCCTGCGCCACCTGCCATGTCGGGGCCACGGTGAAATAATCGGTCGGGATTTCCTGAATGACCGGCGCCGATGTCAGTTCAACAGGGGCCGCAGGGGCCTGCTCGGTCGGAAACAGGGGCGCGGGCTGCGACTTGGCCGCAGCCGGCGCGGCCTGCGCCAGCGCATTGGCGGGCAGCGCGACAGCGCCCGCAATCAGGGCCGCAGAGCCCAGCATTCGAGTGACAAGACCCTTTCCCAAGGGCCGGTAAACAATGCTATCCATGGTCATCATGATTTCCCGGTAGGCAGCCCGGCTATCCGGCTGCCATCATACTTCCGCATTCGCCTAATGGCTACAACGTCTCCATTCATTGTAACGGACAGGACGCCGCGCGGTTTCGGCTCCGCTAATCCTCTTTACATGCTTTCGCCATGCTGAATCGTACGGGCGTGCGCCGTTCCACAGCCAATTTTGACCTTTCTCAGCCTTGACGAGGCGGGCGATCCGGCCCATCGCCGCCGCAAACATTTCGCACCTGCAACCCGCGCCCTGCGAGCGGTTCTCAACTGTCTTGCGCGCGACCAGATCTGAAGGGAAAGGTCACCCATGACTGCAATCGGCAAGGACACGCTCGGCACCCGCTCGACCATGAGCGTCGGGGGCAAGGAATATGCCTATTACTCGCTCGCCAAGGCGGCGGAAAAATATGGCGACGTGTCGCGGCTTCCCTTCTCGCTCAAGGTCCTGCTCGAGAACATGCTGCGGTTCGAGGATGACGGCTTCACCGTCTCGACCGATGACGTGAAGGCGATCGTCGACTGGCAGCAGAACCCCAAGGCCCCGCATCCCGAAATCCAGTACCGCCCCGCGCGCGTCCTGCTGCAGGATTTCACCGGCGTGCCCTGCGTGGTCGACCTCGCCGCGATGCGCGATGCCATCAAGGCGCTGGGCGGCGACACGCAGAAGATCAATCCGCAGGTGCCCGTGAACCTCGTCATCGACCACTCGGTCATGGTGGACGAGTTCGGCCATCCCAAGGCATTCGAAAAGAACGTCGAGCTGGAATACCAGCGCAATGCCGAACGCTACGACTTCCTGAAGTGGGGCGCGAAGAGCCTCGACAATTTCTATGCCGTCCCGCCGGGCACCGGCATCTGCCACCAGGTGAACCTTGAGCATATCGGCCGCGGCGTATGGACGTCGAAGGACCCGAGCGGCGCCGACATCGCCTATCCCGACACCTGCGTCGGCACCGATTCGCACACCACCATGATCAACGGTCTGGGCGTGCTGGGCTGGGGCGTCGGCGGGATCGAGGCGGAGGCCGCGATGCTGGGCCAGCCGGTTTCGATGCTGATCCCCGAAGTCGTCGGCTTCAAGCTGACCGGCAAGATGGCCGAGGGCATCACCGCCACCGACCTCGTGCTGACCTGCGTGCAGATGCTGCGCGAAAAGGGCGTGGTGGGCCGCTTCGTCGAATTCTACGGCGAAGGCACCGCCAAGCTGACGCTGGCCGACCGCGCGACCATCGCCAACATGGCGCCCGAATATGGCGCGACCTGCGGCTTCTTCGGCATCGACGACAAGACGCTGGATTACATGCGCCTGACCGGCCGTGACGAGGACGCGATCGCACTGGTCGAGGCCTATGCACGCGAACAGGGCCTCTGGTTCGATCCGTCGAACCCCGAGCCGATCTTCACTGACACGCTCGAACTCGACATGGGTTCGGTCGTGCCGTCGCTGGCGGGGCCCAAGCGTCCGCAGGACAAGGTCGCGCTCGACAAGGTGGACGAGCTGTTCAACACCGATCTGGCCAAGCTGTACAACAAGGCCGGGGCGGAGCGTTTCGCGGTCGACGGCAAGGATCATGACGTGGGCGACGGCGACGTCGTGATCGCTGCCATCACCAGCTGCACCAACACCTCGAACCCCGATGTGCTGATCGCGGCAGGCCTCGTCGCCAAGAAGGCGCATGAGAAGGGCCTGATGCCCAAGCCCTGGGTGAAGACCTCGCTCGCGCCCGGATCGCAGGTGGTGACCGACTATCTGGTCAAGGCGGGGCTGCAGGATCATCTCGACGCGATCGGTTTCGATCTGGTCGGTTATGGCTGCACCACCTGCATCGGCAACTCCGGCCCGCTGGCCGAGCCGATTTCGAAGGCGATCAACAACAATAATGTCGTCGCCGCCTCGGTGCTGTCGGGCAACCGCAATTTCGAGGGCCGCGTGTCGCCCGACGTGCGTGCCAACTTCCTCGCATCGCCGCCGCTGGTCGTCGCCTATGCGCTGAAGGGCACGGTGACCGAGGACATCACCGAGACTCCGATCGGCACCGGCAGCGACGGCAGCGAAGTCTATCTGCGCGACATCTGGCCGACCAATGCCGAAGTGGCCGAAGTGCTGCAGGGCGCGATCAGCCGCGACATGTTCCAGAGCCGTTATGCCGACGTCTACAAGGGCGACGAGCATTGGCAGGCGATCAATGTCGAAGGTTCGGACACCTATAGCTGGCGCGCCGGTTCGACCTATGTCGCCAACCCGCCCTATTTCGAGAGCATGGGCATGACGCCCGACGCGGTCAGCGACATCATCGATGCGAAGCCGCTGGCGATCCTGGGCGATTCGGTCACGACCGACCACATCTCGCCCGCAGGCTCGATCAAGGAAGACAGCCCCGCGGGCCGTTACCTCAAGGAGCATCAGGTCGCGAAGGCGGACTTCAACTCCTACGGCTCGCGCCGCGGCAACCATGAAGTGATGATGCGCGGCACGTTCGCCAATATCCGCATCAAGAACGAAATGGTGCCGGGGGTCGAGGGCGGCTACACCAGCTATAACGGCGAGCAGATGGCGATCTATGACGCCGCCATGAAGCACAAGGAAGACGGCACGCCGCTGGTCGTCATCGGCGGCAAGGAATACGGCACCGGATCGTCGCGCGACTGGGCGGCGAAGGGCACGATCCTGCTGGGTGTGCGCGCGGTGCTGGTCGAAAGCTTCGAGCGTATCCACCGCTCCAACCTTGTCGGCATGGGCGTGCTGCCCCTGCAGTTCAAGGCGGGCGACACGCGCGAGACGCTGGGCCTGACGGGTGATGACCAGTTTACCATTCAGGGCCTCGACAATCTGAAGCCGAGCCAGGAAGTGACCGTGAAGGTCACGCGCAAGGACGGATCGGACTTCAGCTTCGACGTGCTGTGCTGCATCGATACCGCGAACGAGATGGAATATTACCGCAACGGCGGCATCCTCCATTACGTCCTGCGCAAGCTTGCCGCCGACTAAGCCGCGCGGCATTGCCGGAAATCGGAAAGGGCGGCCCTTTGCAAGGGGCCGCCCTTTTTCATGTCTGGCGCCGGATTGGCGGCGTTATCCGCCCAATGCCGAACCGTGCTCCGCCTGCTTTTGCGCGAGGCTCTGCTTCGCATTGCTGACGGCACGCTCATAGCAGCGCTGCTCCGCCCGTGACGGCGGTTCGAAGCCGCGATTGCGCGTGCAGACGGCGCGCGCCGCACTGCGGAGCTTGCGTTCGAGCCGCTCGGTGCTTTCGGCGCTGGCGAAATCCTGTGCCGAAACCGGCACGGTCTTGTGGCGTATCACCGGGTTTGCGTTTTCCGCGGAGGCAACCGTCGGCGCTGCGATGGTGCCCATGATGAATGCAATGGCGATCGTGCGCATGGCTTGTTCCTTTGTGATCGGGAGGGCTGGACGCCCCCTGTGCTCAAAGGAATAAGGCCGCATTTTCAACGATGCAGCGCCGCATCGACCGGTGCATCACCCGCTTCTGCCAAGCGAATGGCGGGCCGACGAAGCGCTTCGAATGCCCGCCGAACGGCGATCAGTCCTCGAACAGCCTGCCCTGCGGCAGATCGGGCGGGGGCAGATCGGGCTGGGGCGGGGACAGGCCAAGATGCCGCCAGCCGCGATCGTTGAGGCAGCGGCCCCGCGCCGTGCGGGCGACAAGGCCAAGCTGGATCAGATAGGGCTCGATCACTTCCTCGATCGTGTCGCGCGGTTCGGACAGGCCCGCGGCCAGCGTTTCGACCCCGACCGGGCCGCCCTTGTAGATATCCGCGATCATGTGGAGATAGCGCCGGTCCTGCGCGTCGAGGCCGAGCGAGTCGACCTCCAGCCTCGTCAGCGCGTCGTCGGCGATCTGGTCGGTTATCGTCGGGGCCTTCGCCACCTCGGCGAAATCGCGTACGCGGCGCAGCAATCTGCCCGAAACGCGGGGCGTGCCGCGCGAACGGCGGGCAATCTCGCGCGCGCCGCCGGGATCGATTCCGATATTGAGCAGCCGCGCCCCGCGCGAGACCACCTTTTCCAGTTCCTCGACCGTATAGAAATTGAGCCGCACCGGAATGCCGAACCGGTCGCGCAGCGGAGTCGTCAGCAGGCCCTGCCGCGTCGTCGCGCCGACCAGCGTGAAGGGCGGCAGGTCGATCCGCACGCTGCGGGCGGCGGGGCCTTCACCGATGATGAGGTCGAGCGCGCGGTCCTCCATCGCGGGATAGAGCACTTCCTCGACCACGGGATTGAGGCGGTGAATCTCGTCGATGAAGAGGACGTCGCCTTCTTCCAGATTGGTCAGCAGCGCGGCCAGATCGCCCGATTTCGCGATAACCGGACCCGAGGTCGCCCGGAAACCGACACCCAGTTCGCGCGCCACGATTTGCGCCAATGTCGTCTTGCCGAGGCCGGGCGGGCCGAAGAACAGCACATGGTCCATCGCCTCTCCGCGCGAGCGTGCCGCCTCGATAAAGACGCGCAGGTTCTCGCGCGCGGCCTGCTGGCCCACGAACTCCTCAAGCGTCTTGGGCCGCAGCGCGGCGTCCGGATCGTCGGGCTGCCGCTCGGGCGAGTGGAGGGGGACGGGATCGGCCATCAGAACGGGTTCAACGCATAGCCCTGCTGTTGCAGCAGCGCATGGGCGGTCATCGCGGACAGCGCCATTTCGACGCCGGGGAGCAGATCGCTCTTGGCGATGCCCATCGCGGCGGCGCTTTGCCCGCACAGGATGACGCGCACGCCGTTGTCCAGCAGCGCGGCGACGATCGCGGCATTGGCGTTGTCCTTGCCGTCCCTGCGCTTTCCATAGGCGGCTTCGTTCAGAAGATCGACGCCCGCCGCGCCGTGGACCACGACTGCCAGATGGATATTCTGTTCGGGCACGCCCGCGCGGACATGCATGTTGAAGAAGCGCGCCAGCGTCACCAATCCGCGATTGGCCTCTCCGGCAGGGGCCGCATCGCTGAGGTCGAAGGCCATTTTGAATTCGGTACCTTCGGGGATCGGCATGTCGCTTTCCACCTCGGCCACGGGGCCGAAAGGAAAGACGGGGCCGGGCGTCATGCTGCTTGGCAATTCCTTTGCCGCCGCAGGGACGGAAAGCGCCAGCAAGGGGGCGATCAGAATTCTGCGCATCATCCTGCGGCCTTCTTCAGCGCGGCCCGGATCAGCGCGGTTTCGCTCGCGTCCGCGCCCAGTTCGCCCTCGGCCTCGGCCACGGCCTTGGCGGCGATGGCGGGCTTGAAGCCGAGGTTTTCCAAGGCCGATACCGCATCGGCGCTGCTGCTGCCGACCGGTGCCGCGACCGTGCCGCCTGCACCCGCCACCACCGGCATGCCGCCGGCCTTGTCCTTCAGCTCGTTGACGATTCGGCCCGCCAGCTTGGGGCCGACTCCGTTTGCGCGCGCCACCATGGCGGCGTCGCCCTTGGCGCAGGCCTGCTGCAATTCCTCGGTCGACAGCGCGGACAGGATCGCCAGCGCAACCTTGGACCCTACGCCCTGCACGCCGTGCAGCAGGCGGAACCAGTCGCGCTCCGCCCCGCGGGCAAAGCCGATCAGGCGCATGTCGTTCTCGCTCACCTGCAGATCGGTATAGAGCGTGCAGGCCTCGCCCTTTTCGCCCAGCGCGGACAATGTCCGGGCCGAGCAATGGACCAGATAGCCGACGCCGCCCACGTCGATCACCGCCCAGTCCGTGCCGGTTTCGTCCAGCCTGCCTGCAAGTTTCGCGATCATGATTGCTGCCTAGCGGTGTTTCCGCTTTGTTTCGAGGGGGGAACGAAATCCACCCACAAGGCTTCGAATAACAGAGGTTACGAAAAGGAACGGGATATGGCTGGCGGATGGTCGCGAGATGGCGCGGTGCAGGACCAGATCGACGATACGGTCAATGACGCGGTGGCAAGCGCCCGCGCGCGCATGCCGGTGGGCGAGGGTCTGGAATATTGCCAGACCTGCGGAGAGAAGATCCCCGAGAAGAGGCGCAAGGCCCTGCCGGGCGTGCGCACCTGCGTGCCGTGCCAGTCCGCGAACGACCGCAGCGTTCGCCACAGCGCGATCAATCGGCGTGGCAGCAAGGACAGCCAGCTGCGCTGATCGGCTCTTACGCCGTCAGGCCAGCGATGCGGCCGGTCCCGATGCCTGATCGAACAATTCCAGGATGGAGCGCGCCTGCGCCTGCTTGGTAAAGTCGCGCCGGGCCTTGCGTATCGCGCCCTGCGCCAGCCTTGCCCTTTCCGCCTCGTCATGAAGGCGAAGCAGGGCATCGGCCAGCCCGTCCGAATCCTCGAAATCCACAAGCAGGCCGTTTTCGCCATGCTCGATCTGGTCGGACGCGCCGCCGCCGGGGGTGCGGACGGGGACCAGCCCGGTCGCCATGCCCTCGACGACCACCAGACCGTATCCCTCGACCCGGCTGGGCAGGACAAATGCGTCGCTGGCCCAGTAATAGCTCAGGACATCGGACTTGAACCCGTCGAAGCGAAAGACCGATCGGTCCTTGTCCGACTGATACGCGTAGTCTCGGATTTCCTGCTCCTCCTCGTCGGTGCCGCTTCCGACAAGGATCGCGCGGATCGGAGGGTCCATCGCCGCGCCCGCCTTGCGGGTTGCCTGAACGAGGAGGTCGATGCCCTTGTTCCAGCTTAACCGTCCGATTTGCAGGCAGACGAATTCCCGCTCGCCAAGCTGCAGTCGTTCGCGCGAGATGCGGCGCTGTTCGGCGGTGGGCGGGTGGAACCGCCCCTCGTCGATCGCGCCCACGACTTTCTGGATCCGGTGCGCGACGGGGCGGCATTCGCGGGCAAGCTGGGCGCGGGTTTCTTCAGACAG
Organism: Croceicoccus sp.; assembly: GCA_002694745.1. Lineage (GTDB taxonomy): Bacteria > Pseudomonadota > Alphaproteobacteria > Sphingomonadales > Sphingomonadaceae > Croceicoccus. Next base: position 90,455 of record NZMY01000014.1, read on the forward strand.
GACGACGATCGCATCGACCGCAAAGGCGCAAACGACCGCGCGTGCGGGCATGGACAGCGAGGCGTTGGTCTTGCCCACCACATCCAATTTTCCCGCGTGAAAGGACGGATGATACGTCGCCACCACCGGTACGCGCGCAAACAGGGACAGCAGCCGCCCCCATATGATCATGCCAAGGCCATGCACGTTCACGCTGTCGATGTCGTTCCTGCGCATGAAGGCGCGGATCGTGCGCCAGTCGGACAGGCGCGGCTTGTTGCCAAGGCCCGGGATGCACAGCACTTCGTCGCACAGGCGGTCGACCTGCCCGACCCGCTCTTCATCGGCGCCAGCCTCATAGATGGCGCTGGTGACGAAATAGACCTTGCAGCCCTGTTCCTTCAGTCCTGCCGCAAGCGTCATGCAATAGGAATAGATCCCGTCATTGCAGTCGGTCTTGCACATCAGGAACATCACGTGGCGCGTCCGCTTCGCGGATGCGGTCTTTTGCGGCCTGCCGGCCATCGGATGAACTTCGGCGAGGCTGTTCATGACAAAACCCCCGTTTCATCGGCGCCTTTTCGACTCGAAAAGCAGTGCGCCAGGGGGGGCAGAGTCCGCGCCTCGGGCCATGTCTGCAACAACATTTCGCAAGTGCAGCACAGCAATTCCGGGGGGTACGATGGTAAACGGCGCAGATTCAAAGCCTTCGCACAAGATGAGCGTGGGCGATTGCGACGGCCAGTGCATCGGCTGCGTCCGATCCGGCGATTTCTGCGCCCGGAAGCAGCACTTTCAGCATCGCCTGCACCTGATTCTTGTCGGCCCCGCCCGTGCCCACCACCGATTTCTTGACGACCTTGGTGGAATGTTCGTGCACCGCCAGCCCCGCCGCGCCGCATGCCGCCAGCACCACGCCGCGGGCATGAGCCAGTTTCAGCGTCGATTGCGGGTTCTTGTTGACGAACACCTCTTCGGCGGCGGCGACATCAGGGCGGTATCTGGCGATGACTTCGGCCAGCGCCTGCTGAAGCGCGGCGAGGCGGAAGGCCATCTCGTCCTTGCTGCTGGTCGGCACCTGTCCGTTGGCGACATGGGACAGGCGCGACCCGTCCTTGCGGATCACGCCCCAGCCCGTGCAGGTCAGCGAAGGATCGAGTCCCAAAACAATCATCGCACGATCATCGTACGATCATGCTCTGACGAACCCTGGAGCCGCGGAGGTCAAAGCGGAAGGCCAAGGCGCGGCGCGAGCGCCTGCATCAGCAGGTACAGGGTGACGGTCAGCAGGCATCCGGCCCCCAGCGCCAGCCAGAAGGCCATGCCATGGCGCAGCAGCACAGGGATCAATAGGAACATCGGAAGCGAGGGCAGCACGTACCAGAAGGTCGCCTCGGCATGGCGGGCCATGTTCTCGGCGTCGGGGCGGGCGTGCCACAGGAAGATCATGCCCAGCACCGACACCAGCGGCAGCGAGGCGACCAGCGCGCCCAGCGTCGGCAGGCGGCGACCGATCTCGGCGATGGCCGCGATCATGACGCCGGCCAGCAGCGCCTTCGCGGCCAGGGCCAGCATCAGCCGAGCTTTTCCATCACGTCGTCGGACACTTCGTAATTGCCCCAGACGGTCTGGACGTCGTCGTCGTCGTCCAGCGCATCGACCAGCTTGAACAATGTGCCTGCGGTGTCCTCGTCGACGTCGACGGTGATGTTGGGCTTCCACGCCAGCTTGACGTTCTCGGCCTCGCCCAGCGATTTTTCGAGGTTTCCGGCGACTTCGTGCAGCGCTTCCATCTGGGTCCAGATGACGTGGCCGTCCTCCGACGATTCGACGTCGTCGGCGCCGGCCTCGATCGCGGCCTCAAGCACTTTTTCCTCGTCACCGGCGCTGGCGGGGTATTCGATCAGGCCCAGCCGTTCGAAGCCGTGCGAAACCGCACCCGCGGTGCCCAGGTTTCCGCCGTTCTTGCTGAACGCGGTGCGCACATTGGTCGCGGTGCGGTTGCGGTTGTCGGTCAGCGCCTCGACGATCAGGGCCACGCCGCCGGGGCCATAGCCCTCGTAACGGATTTCCTCGTAATCGTCGCCTTCGTTGGCCGATGCCTTGTCGATCGCGCGCTGGATATTGTCCTTGGGCATCGACTGCGCCTTGGCGTTGTTCACGGCCAGGCGCAGGCGCGGGTTCATGTCGGGATCGGGCGTGCCCATCTTGGCCGCCACGGTGATCTCGCGCGAGAGCTTGGAGAACATGGCGGAGCGCTTCTTGTCCTGCGCGCCCTTGCGATGCATGATGTTCTTGAATTTGGAATGGCCGGCCATTGCCGCTTACGTCCTCAGTGTTGTTCGGTGTGCTTGTTCGGCTTTGGGCGCCCCTTACAGCAGGGGGCAGGGGCAGGGCAAGCGCGCGCGAAAAGTGACAAAGGTTACATGTCCTACACTCTCTGTCACCCGGTGCGAGGCCGCAGGAATGCTGGTGTTCGCGGCCAAAAGTGACACGCCGGGGGGTCGGGGGAAATTTCACGGATTTGAAAGAGCATGCGTCACCTGATGACGAGCCCGATAGAAAACGGCGCGCGAGTAGGACAATAAAACGACGCGAAAATAAGACGACGCGATAATCAAACGACGCAGGGGGGGCGCAGCAGCCATGACCATCAGCCGCATCGACCATATCAATATCAGCACGACCGATTTTGCCGCGACGGTCGCCTTTTACCGCGACATGCTGGGGCTGGTCCCCAAGCCGCCGCCGGGGATGGATCCCGAGCTGAACAGCTGGATGGTGGACGGGGCGGGCAATGCGCTGATCCACGTGAATACCCGCCCCGCCCCGCGCGAGCCGGGCCCGATCAACCATGTCGCCTTTGCCTGCACCGGCTATGACGACTACCTCGCCCGCCTGCGCGGCGCGGGGCACGAGGTGACGGAAAGCGATTTGCGCGACACCGCGGGCGTGCGGCAGATCTTCGTGTTCGGGCCGGAGGGGACGAGAGTGGAGTTGAATTTCAAAGAGCCGCCCGCGTCGTAAGGCGAGCATCGCAACGCGAGCGCAGCCTTAAGGCGCCAGTGGCGGCGACCCGGACGCCAAGAGCCTTTGGGACCGCAAGGGCCATCAGGCCCGCAGCGTGTCGTTCGACGTCACAGCCGCGGCTTTGCCATGGCTGGGGCCTGGCGCGGAGGTGAGCGAACGACGGCTTGCGGGGTTGTCGCGGGTTGGCTTGAGGGACGGATAGTCGAGATTAGCGAACTTGCAGTTCATGCAAATCCGAGAGAACCGCTCGCTTCATAGACAAGGTTTGCAAGCGCGATAGATCATGGCGCTTGCAGGTCCTGAAAACTCGCTTATGACACCGGTTACCGCCTCGCAAGGCAATAACATCGAGGAGGCGTAATTCTGACGGGAGATACTTGCGATGCGCGCCTTTTTCTTGAGTACAGTCGTGATTGCCATGCTGCAGTCTGCGCCAGTCGTACAAGCTCAAGCCCGCATTGAAGTGGCACCCGACGGGCGGCATCTGCAGGAAGAGGATGGCAAGCCGTTTTTTTATCTTGGTGACACCGCATGGGCTCTTTTCCACCGGCTGACACGAGAAGAGGCGGACCAGTATCTGCGGGACCGCGCCGCCAAGGGATTTACCGTCATCCAGGCCGTCGCTCTGGCAGAACTGCAGGGGTTGGACACGCCAAACGCCTATGGAGAGCTACCGCTCGTCAACAGGGATCCGTCAACACCGAATGAAGCCTATTTCGCTCATATCGATCATGTCATTTCACGGGCGAACCAGCTGGGTCTGACCGTGGGACTTCTCCCGTCCTGGGGCCATTACTGGCGTGATGGCGACCGGAGAATTTTCGATGTAGAAAGCGCACGCTCCTACGGACGATTCCTTGGCAATCGCTATCGCGACGCCAATGTAATCTGGATCCTTGGCGGCGATTCCAACGTCAGGTCTGATCAAGAGCGTTCGATCATCGATGCAATTGCCCATGGGCTTGAGGACGGTGATGGCGGCAAACACCTTATCACCTTCCATCCGCGCGGCCCCGGCTTGGCATCGGAGCAATTGCGCGATGCGGAATGGCTCGACTTCTACATGAACCAGTCCTCCCACGCAGCGCGCAATCTCGATACGGGTCTCTATGTCGAACATGACCTCGCGCTCGAGCCCAAGCGGCCAGTGATCGACGGCGAACCTCGCTATGAGGGAATTCCAGTCGGTTTCTACAACGAAGGCTACGATCCCCGTCTGCGCTTCAACGATGACGATGCACGGCAGGCGGCCTGGTGGTCCGTATTGGCGGGGGCGGCCGGGCATACCTATGGCAATAACAATGTCTGGCAAATGTGGGCTGCTGGACGGGAACCGGCGATCGGTGCCAACCGCCCATGGTTCGATGCAATTCAGGACCCAGGTGCCCGGCAAATGGGCTTCCTTCGTCACTTCATGGAAGAGCACGAGTTCCAGACCCTCGAGCCGCGTCAGGATATTATACTGGACGGCCCTGCACATGGAGCGGCGAAAATTCGCGCCGCTCGCGCATCAGACGGTTCGCGCATAATCGTCTATTCGCCTCAGGGCGAACCCTTCACCCTCGATCTGGGCGAGCTGGCTGGCGGCGGCATGCACACGCAGACATGGTTCGACCCGCGCTACGGTGCTGAATATCCGTTCCGCACCGAGCAAAACCAGGGCATCCAATCGTTTGATCCGCCCTCCTCCGGGCCGGGGACAGACTGGGTCTTGTTGCTGGAGGTTGAAGCCGAACACGGTTCATCTCCATAGGCTTGGAGGTTTGGCAGATCTGTCTGAGGTCCAACCATGTGACGTGGTAAGCGTCCCCAAACTCGTCGCATCCTAAACCATAGCTCGAACCGCAATACCCCCCGAAATCAAACCTTAGCAGCTTTATCAAGCTTTCCGCACCATCCCCCCAGGGCACCACCCCCTTTCCCGCTCGTTACCCTGACGCATGGACAAACCGCTTTTCGAATTTGCGCCCTATCACCTGCTGATGGCCGGGTGCGGGCTGGTGATCATTTTCGCCTATTGGCTGCCGCGCTGGATTTCGGGGAAAGAGCCTGCCGCGTCGGGTCTGCTGATCATCGGCGGGCTGGCGGTGTTCGGGATCGTGCCCGGAATTCCGCAGGTGTTCAGCCCGGTCAACCGCCCCGGTTTCTGGGAAATCGCGTCGGAATTCGCGGTCATCATCGCGCTGTTCGGCACGGGCATCCGGATCGACCGGATCGCGGGGCGGGGGCTGTGGACGCCGACGGTGCGGCTGCTGGCGGTCGCGATGCCGCTGTGCATGGTCGCGGTGGCTGTGATGGGTACGCTGGCGGGCTTCGCATTGGGCAGCGCCATCCTGCTGGCCGCGGTGCTGGCGCCGACCGATCCGGTGCTGGCCGCCGACGTGCAGGTGGGCGCGCCGCTGGAGGGCCGCGAGCATCCGGTGCGCTTTGCGCTGACGGCCGAGGCGGGGCTGAATGACGGGCTGGCGTTTCCGTTCGTCTATCTGGCGATCTTCGTCACCTCGATGGGGCTGGACCTGCAGGGCTGGGGCCTGGAATGGGCGGGGTTCTACCTGCTCTACAAGATCGCGGTGGGGGTGCTGGCGGGCGTGCTCGCGGGCAAGCTGCTGGGGGCGGCGCTGTTTACCTGGCCGCGCGGGAATCCGCTGGCGGAAACGGGATCCGGCGTGATCGCGATGGCAGGCGTGCTGTTCACCTATGGCCTGACAGAGCTGGTCGAGGGATACGGTTTTATCGCGGCCTTCGTCATGGGCGTAGTGCTGCGCCTGCAAGAGCATGAGCACCAGTTCCATGGCCGCCTGCACAGCTTCTCGGAGGCGCTGGAGCATGCGGTGACGGCGATCTTGCTGGTGCTGCTGGGCGGGGCGATCCCCGATCTGCTGCCCTATCTGGGCTGGCGAGAGGCGATCATCGGGCTGGCGCTGGTGTTTGCGATCCGGCCCGCGTTCGGCATGCTGGCGCTGCTGGGGACGGATATGACGGTGAAGCAGCGCGGCGTGGTCGCGTTCTATGGCGTGCGGGGCATGGGGTCGATCTATTACCTGGCCTATGCGGCGGGCGCGATCGACCTGCAGGACGCGGGGCCGCTGTGGGCGGTGGTCACTTTCACCATCGTGCTGTCGACACTGGTGCACGGGTTCAGCGCGGGTTCGGTGGTGAGTGCGGCGACATCTGATGAGGCGAAGGCGGCGGGGGCGAGAAAACCGGGGGCCAAAGAAGCCTGACCGGCGTGGGTGCGCGGGGCTTCAGCGATATTTAACCATATCGCGGCATTGCCATGGCAGGAGCAACCGCCGGGTAATCCCATTCGATGAGCGTGCACGATCCAGATTGCCTTACCCCTCAGCGTGAAGGGGGGCACCATGAAGAAAAGCGTCTGCGCGAGGCGGAGCCCTATGGCGGCTGGCCTCTGCCCGAGGTCGCGATCCTACTGGCGGGGATCTGCGCGGCGCTGGTGGTCGCGTTCGTCAATGATTTGCCGATCTTGCTGCCCAGCCAGAAGGCACTGGGTGCGTTCGGAGTGCATTACCTTGTCCCGGTGGTGACGCTGATCGGGTGGGGATTGCTGATTCTGCGCAACCGCCAGCCCAGGGTGCTGGTCTATCTGGCGGCTGCTTTCGTCTGCTATCTCGGCGTACTGATCGTGCACTTCAATCTGAAGCTGTGGGTGACGGCGGTGAACGGCGCGAACCATGACGCGGCCTTCATGCGCTCCGACCGGGCCCTGCAGCCGGTGGTCGATGCCTGTTTCGCGGTCCGGCACTGGCTGGCGGACCGGCTGGGCAATATCGACGCGGCCTATCTGTTTGCCTTTATCGCCATGTTCTACGCCAGCTTCATCGTGCACGCGGTGCGCGATATCGCGGTGTTCCGGCGGCTGGTGGTGGCGGTGTTCTGCGTCCATCTGCTCGGGGCGGCGGGCTATCTGACGTGGCCTGCGCTGGGGCCGTTCATCTACGAGGACGGGGCCAATGCCGTCGCCAGCGCCGCGCAGGCCGACATGCAGCGGCTGGTCGCGGCGATCCGGGCGGGCGGCGCGGACTGGCTGGCGGTGCATGGCCGCGCCAATCTGCTGGCGGGCCCTGCGGCGATGCCGTCGCTGCACACCGCCGTATCGGCGATCTTCGTGATCTTTGCCTGGCGCCACGAACGCTGGCTGCTGTGCGCCTATGTGCCGCTGTTCGCCTTCATCCTGGTCGAGGCGGTGGCGACGCGCTGGCATTATGTCGTCGACCTGGCGGCGGGCGGCGTGCTGGCGTTTGCCTGCGTGGCCATCGCCGATCTGGTCTATCGCCCGGCGAAACGCGCTTCGCGGGCGCTGGACGATACGCCTTGGTCCGCCGCCGGGGAGCCTAAAGCAGCAATTGCCACCAGCTGACGTCGCGCCAGTCCTCCAGCTTCCAGCCGACCTCTTTATAGACGCCGACCTGTTCGAAGCCGAAGCTCTTGTGCAATGCGATGCTGGGGTCGTTCGGTAACGAAATGCCCGCGAAAGCCGCGTGATAGCGGTCCTTCAGCATCGGCAGCAGCGCCGAATACAGGGCGGTGCCCACGCCGCGCCGCGCCATCGACGGATCGACATAGACCGCCACGTCGCACGACGAGCTGTAGGCATCGCGCGAGCGGTGCGGGCTGCCATAGGCATAGCCGATCACCGCCATGCCTCGCACCGCGACCAGCCAGCCATAGGTGCCGCCCCACGCGCTGATGCGCTTCAGCATTTCGCCTGCAGATGGCGGCTGGGTTTCGAAGCTGATCCATGTGTCGGTGACGAAGGGGGCGTAGATCGCGGCGCAGGAGGCGGCGTCGTCCGCCCGCGCGCGCCTGATGCGGAAATCAGTCAAGCTGTTATCAATCCGGTTCTGTTGGGTCTGGTTCGGCTTCAGGCCAGCACGACCGCGGTGCCCGACACGCTGACCATCAGCATCGAGCCGTTCTGGCCCAGCACCTCGTAATCGATTTCGACGCCGATCACGCCATTGCCGCCCAGCGACAAAGCCTCCTGCCGCATTTCGGCCAGCGCTTCCTTGCGCGCGCGGGCCAGCACTTCCTCGTACTTGCCCGAACGTCCGCCGACGAGGTCGGTGATCGAGGCGAAGATGTCGCGGAACAGGTTCGCGCCGACGATCACCTCGCCCGTGACGATGCCCAGATAGTCGCGCACCGCGCGCCCTTCGACCACGGCGGTGGTGGTGACCAGCATGCCGCCGCCGTCGCCTTCGTTGCTCCAGGGATTGGCCATCGTCTCGCTCTCCTGCCTGACGGGGCCAGCGCCGCCCCGATGTCCTCGCTGGGCACCGCTTTAGCCTGCCCGCGCGCGCTGGCAAGCCACCCGGCGGACCAGAGGACAGGCAGCGGCGACCGGCCGAGTATGGGTGTCAGGCAGGCGCGGCGTTTACTGGCCGCCAGCCTCCGCGACCGGTGTGAAAAGCAGGTCCCTGTAATCCCAGCTGAAATCCGCCACGGGTGAGACCGCCTTCATCGTGATCCGGTCGACCGCGCCATCGGCGTCCAGCTGGAAGGTGACATAGGCAGGCTCGAACCCCTCCTCGCTATAGCGGGTGACGAAGGTGTCGTATTGCCAGTGCTCCAGCGTAGCGGTGACGCCCTGCCAGTGCGGGTAATCGACCTTGAGCGCGCCGTTCCGCTCGGTGATGCTTATCGTGCCGAACCATGGGTCGTTGTAGCGTCCCGCATAGGCCGACAGCGGGCGCGAGGGGCCGACGTCGGCGGGCTTCGCCTCGGGCGCGGCGAGCGCCTTGGCGGCATTGCCGAAATAATCGTCGATGAACTTGCCGAAGGCGGCGGGCCAGTCGTTGCCCTCGATCCCAAGGTAGTGGTCGATCAGTTCGAACTGCAGGCCGGTCAGCAGGCCCGCTTCCTCGCTGTTGGTGGCAAGAAAGATGCCGACATCCTGTTCGGGCAGCAGGATCAGCCGCGTGATCGATCCATAGACGCCGCCGCCGTGCATGATAACCCGCGTGCCGTGATAGTCGCGCACGTTCCAGCCCAGCGCATAGGTGTTGAACAGCGGCGCGGTCTGGTCGAGCGGGGCGGGAAAGCCGGGGGCGGGCATCAGAACCGCGGGCTTCCACATTTCGCGGCCCTGTTCCTCGCTGAACAGGCGCCTGTCCTCGGGGCCGGTATCGGGCAGGTCGCCGTGGGCCAGCTGCGCCTCGATCCAGCGGGCCATGTCGTTGGCGCTGGCGGCGATCCCGCCCGCCGGCGCGGCGACCTGCGCGACGACAAGCGAATCGTCCAGCCGCTCCATCGTGCCAAGGCCGCGGATCGGGCCGTCGATGCGCGCATGCGGATCGGCGATCAGCCTTTCGTCGCCGCGCTGGTCGTTCTGCACCGTGGCGCGGGTCATGCCGGCGGGGCGCAGGATGCGTTCGGTGGTGAACTGTTCCCAGCTTTGCCCGCTGACCCGTTCGATCAGGCGGCCCGCAACCATGTAGAGGATGTTGTCATAGGCATAGCTGCCGCGGAAATCGTTCTTGATCGGGATATTGCCCAGCCGCTCGACCACGTCGGCGCGTGTCAGGCTGCTGCGCGGCACGAACAGCAGATCGCCCGCGCCCAGCCCCAGCCCGCTGCGATGGACGAGCAGGTCGCGCACCGTCATCTCGCGCGTGATCCATGCGTCGGCCATGCGGAATTCGGGCATGTGGTCGATCACCGGATCGTCCCACGCGATCTTGCCGTCGTCGACGAGTATGGCGAGCCCGGCGGCGGTGAACGCCTTGGTGACCGAACCGATCGCGAAATTGGTGTCGGCGGTGACCTGCACGGGATTGTCCAGATCGGTGACGCCGAAGCCCTTGGCGAAGGTGACTTCGCCGTTTTCGACAATGGCGACCGATGCGCCGGGCGCGCCGAATGTGTCCAGCAGCGCGTCCACCCGCGCTTCCAGTTCGGCGGGCGGTTCGGCGGCGGCCGGGGCCGCGGCAAGGCACAGGACGAGCGAGACGGGCGCCAGCAGGCGCGGCAATGTGCGGATCATGACGGTATGGCCTCCGGATTGGGTCGCGGGATAGTGTCGTGGGCGTCGTTCTCGCCCGATGCGGCATCGGTGGCCGCGCGGGCGGCGAACACCGCGCGCGCGGGTCTGTCGAGCATGCGCAGGAACAGCGCGGCGGCTGCGGCGATGGCAGCCAGCAGCGCGAAATAGGCGGGCACCGGAAGCACGCTCCACAGGCTGCCGACAAGGCCGCCCGCAAGGCTGCCGGTGAAGGTGGCGAAGAACCAGCTCGCCACCGTGCTCGCACCCAGGCGCTGCGGGGCGAGGCGTGCAAAGATGCCGAGGCCATTGGGCAGGATGTAAAGTTCGCCCGTGGTCAGGACGACGAAGAAAGCGACGAGCCACAGCCAGCTGGCGCGCGCGCCGTCCTGCACGCCCGCGACCAGCGCCAGCAGTACATAGGCGCCCGCCACGATCAGCGCGCCGATCGCCATCTTATGCAGCGGCGAAGCCTCTGTCCCCGCCGCCGCCTGCCGCCGCCAGCGTGCCAGCAGGAAGGGCGTCATCAGGATCACCAGCAGCGGATTAAGCGACTGGAACCATGTCATCGGGATCTCCAGCGATCCCGCCGCGCGGTCCACCCCGCTGTCGGCCCACAGCGCGACCGTGTTGCCGACCTGCTCGTAGGCGCTGCGGAAGACGGTCACCGCCAGCAGCAGCCCGCCCAGCAGCATCAATGTCGCCCGGTCGAAGCCGTCCCAGAATTTCACCTTGCCGCCTGTGGGCGTGACCGTCGAGCGATCCTCCACCGGAAGATATTTCCCGCCCCAGACATAGATCGCGAGTCCCGCCGCCATGCCGATGCCCGCCGCGCCGAAACCGTAGTGCCAGCCGTAGAATTCGCCCAATGTCCCGCAGATCAGCGGCGCGAGGAAGCCGCCGATGTTCACGCCGACGTAGTAGATATTATAGGCCCACGGGCGGCGCGGATCGTTCGCCGAATACAGATCGTTGATCTGGCTGGGCAGGCTGGGAAGGAAGAACCCGTTGCCCAGCGCAATCGTGCCCAGCGCGATGTAGAACAATGGCTCGAAGGTCATCATGAAATGACCCAGCGCCATGATCGACCCGCCAAGGATCACCGCACGGCGCTTGCCCAGCCAGCGGTCGGCGATGATCCCGCCGAAGATCGGCGTGAAATAGGCAAAGGCGGTATAGGTGCCGTAGATGACCGAGGACATGCCCTGCTCGATCAGCAGTTCCATCGTCATGTAATAGACGAGCAGCGCGCGCATGCCGTAGTAGGAGAACGTCTCCCACATATTGGTCAGTATCAGGATCGTCAGCCCGCGCGGCTGGCCGAACCAGCTCTTGCCGTCAGCGGGAGGGGCGCCGCCGGTCACGGCGCGTCGGGCCCGCCCCAGATGTCGTCGCCCGCCCAGATCGTGCCGTCACTGTAGGTGACCGAAGGCTCGCGGTCCTGCGCGAGGAAGGTCGGGCCGTCGAGGTCGACGAAATCGCACAATTGCGCGAGGACGAAGGCTGGGGCCATCGCAAGGCTGGTGCCGACCATGTTGCCGACCATCACCTGCAGGCCCGCCTCGCGGCTGGCCTTCGCGATCTTCAGCGCCTCTGTCAGCCCGCCGCATTTGTCGAGCTTGATGTTGTTGACGGTAAACCGCCCGGCGAGGCCCGGCACATCCGCGCTGGTGAGCGCGCTTTCGTCCGCCGCGACCGGCATGGGGCTGGTGAAGCCTTCGAGATCGGCTTCGCGCCCGCGCGCCAGCGGCTGTTCCAGCAGCGACACCCGGCAGGCGTCGAGCGCGGCGGCCAGTTCGCCCAGCTCGGCAAGCGTGAAGCCCTGATTGGCATCGACGCCCAGCCAGACATCGGGCCGCGCAAGCCGGATGGCGCGCACGCGTTCGATGTCGAGATTAAGTTCGCCGGTCAGCTTGACCTTTATGGCGCGGGCGGCGGCATAGGCCTTTGCCCCTGCCGCCATCTTTTCGGGGCTGTCCGCGCCCAGCGTGAAGGTCGTGACGACGGGCCTAGGCGCGTCGATCCCGGCCAGTTGCCATGCGGGGACGCCCTTCTGCTTCGCCTCGAGATCCCAGAGCGCGCAGTCGACCGCGTTGCGGCCCCCGCCCGCGGGCATCAGGTCCTGCAGCGCGGCGCGGTCGATGCCCGCTTCGATCCCGCCGCGCGCGGCCTCTATGTCGGCGATCATGTTGTCGGCGTCGTCGTTCAGATAATAGACCCCGCCGCCTTCGCCGCGGCCGGTGTGGGTGCCGTCGGACAGGGTGGCGACGACCACCTCGGTCTCCTCGAACACATGGCCCGAGATGCGGAAAGGGGCGGCAAGGCGCAGTTTTTCGCGCCTTGTGTCCAGCGTAAGATGGCTCATCAGTAGTTCGTCCCGATGCCGAAGAGATGGAAGGCGGCGGCCAGCCAGACCATGACGATGCCGGCCAGCAGCAGCAGCACGCTCCAGACCTTTGCGGTCCAGCGGCGGCGGCCGGTCCAGACCTGCCACAGATACCAGGCGAACACCGCCAGACCGCCGATGAAGACGACCAGCGTCAGCACCTGCAGCACGATGGTGATGGCATCGAACGCCCCGCCCAGATTGGTAAGGTCGGCGAACATCATCGTGATGAGGACGCCCCAGCCGACCAGCACCAGCACCATCAGCAGCGCGGCAAGGCGCGACAGGCGGTAGCCGAGCCTCTGGCGGCCCTCCAGCGGCAAAGGCGCGCCGTAATGGCGGCGCACCAGTGCGCGCACCGGCCACAGCAGGGCGGTCAGCAGCAGGATCACCAGCGCGGCACCGATCAGCGGCATCAGCAGCGCGGCGTTCTTGTACCACACGGGGCGTTCGAACACGGTGAAGGCCGACATGATCGACAGGCTGAAACGCGTGACCTCGCCGTCCTCGACCCGCGCGGCGAGGCGGGTGTGGCTGTTGAGGTCCTGCCAGACGAAGGGCTCGACCTCGACCCATTTGGCGGGGCGGCCGGCCAGGCCCATGCCGGGCGGCAGGATCAGCTCGCCATCGGGGCCGACCGACACGGTGGACTGCCCGATCAGCTGGGTGATGTTGAGGAACGTCGAATCCGCGCGGCGCGAAGCCACCCAGTTGCCCGCCAGCATCTGCGCGTGCCGTGCCGATTCCTCGGGCGGGACGCGGCTGGTGATCGGATCGCCGGGGAAGTACCGGTCGGCGAATTCGGTGAACAGGTTGATGCGCACGCCATTGACCGCGCCTTCCTCGCCCCCGCTGTTGAACGAGGCATAGAGGCCAACGTCTTCGTCCATGAACAGGTGCAGCGAGGTGTGGAAGCCGCCGAGGTCGCCGAGATGGGCGATCACCCGCTCGTCATTGATGTTGGTTTCGAAGAAACCCATCATCATGCGGTCGAGCGGGGGCAGCAGCGTGGTCGCCGTTGTGTGCATGTAGCGGGCGGTTTCAGGCTTCAGGATGCGATTGCCGTTCAGCTCGCCATTGTTGAGATGCGCCATCATGAAGCGCGCCATGTCCTCGCCGGTCGAGGACATCGATCCGGCGGGCGCGGGGCCGACGATCTCGAACGGCACGACCTCGCCCGACATCTTGTCATAGCCGGTCGCCATGTTCGGCTGCAGATTGGCGGGCAGCGGCTGGCGAAAGCTGGAATTGTCCATGCCCAGCGGGCCGAAGATATGCCGCTCGACATAATCGTCGAAAGGCTCGCCCGATACGCGCTCGACGATATAGCCGGCGAGCGAGGTGCCGTAGTTGGAATAGGCGGGCGTGGTGCCGGGCGCGAAGATGCGCCGGGGGATCCAGCGCTTCAGCAGCTCGTCATAGGGCGGGATCGCGTCGCGGTCGCTGCCGATCAGGTCCTTCACCTGCTCTTCGAAACCGGCGGTATGCGTCATCAGCTGGCGCATCGTCACCGGCTGGCCGTCATAGGCGGGAATCTCGAAGTCGAGATATTGGTTGATGTCGGCGTCGAGGTCGATCTTGCCCTGTTCGACCTGCTGCATGACCGCGGTCCAGGTGATCAGCTTGGATACCGAACCGGGGCGGAACAGGGTCTTTTCGGGGTCGACCGGCGTGCGGCTTTCGACATCGGCATAGCCGAAGCCGCGCTGGGTCAGGATCTCGCCGTCCTTGACGACCACCACCACCGCGCCCGCGATGTCGCCGTCGCCGATCGCATAGGGCATGTAGCCGTCGAGCCATGCGTCGAGGTCGTTCTTGGTCAACGGCGCGCCATTGCCGTCCGGCATGGTGGAATCGCCCGATGCGGAGGCCGCGTTGGCGGGCTGCGCCTGTTCCGGCGCCCCCGGGGCGGGGGCCTGTGCCATCAGCATCGTGCCGAGCGAAGCGAGAAGCATGCAGAGCGCGAGCACGCCCGCGAAGGGAAATCTGACTATGCGCATGGAACCCCCAAAATCCGACCCATGTTGCCTCGACCGCGTTTCGCGGCTAACCTCGAGCGGCAAACTTTTGACGTAATCGGGACATAATGATCCTAATCAGAGAATTGTCAAATGGGGAAATCTGAAGCGATCTCCTCGCCGGACCGGCATCCGACGCTGGGCAGCCTGCTGAAGGGGCTGCGCAGCCGGAAGGGCTGGACGCTCAAGGAAATGAGCGCGGAAACCGGCATCCCCGTATCGACGCTGTCAAAGGTCGAGCATGACCGGCTGACGCTGACCTATGACAAGCTGATGCAGCTGAGCCAGCGGCTGGGCATTCGGCTGTCCGAGCTGTTCGCCGAGCCGGCGGAGCGCGAGGAGGACCGGGCGGTCACCGGACGGCGCAGCATCGGCCGGGCCGACCGCGCGGTGCGGGTGACGACGCCCAATTACGACTATCACTACATGTGCCCCGAACTGCGGCAGAAGATGATGATCCCGATCATCACCACGATCCGCGCCCGCACGGCAGAGGAGTTCGGCAGGCTGGTGCGCCATCCGGGCGAGGAATATATCCACGTCCTCGACGGCAGCATCGTCGTGCATACCGAGTTCTACGAACCGGTCACGCTGCACAAGGGCGATGGCATCTATATCGATTCCGACATGGGCCACGCCTATGTCGTCGCCGACGGCTGCGACGAGGCGCAGGTGCTGGGCGTGTGTTCGAGCCGCGAACAGGATTTCGCCGACTCGCTGATGTCGATCTACGGCCCCGAACGAGGGTAGCCCCCGCCTGCGCCGCGCGCCGCGATCAGACCGCGATGCGCAGCGGGATGCGGGCCAGCATGGTGTGCGCGGTCATATAGAGCGCCGCGCCGCCGTCCTCGCCCCGCCCGATCGCGCAATTGGCGATGGCCGTGCCCGTGCCGATCAGACCCAGCAACGTGCCGTCCGGCGACAGCACATGGACGCCGCCGGGTCCGGTGGCGAAGACATGGCCCGCCTTGTCGGTCTTGATCCCGTCGGGAAGGCCGGGAAGGCCCTTCTCGTGCCATGCGGTCATGTCGTGGAACAGCCGCGCCGGACCGGTCGGCGTGCCGTCCGCCCCCAGCGGATAGGCCAGCACCTGCGGTCGCTGCTCGTCCGACAGCGCAAGATAGAGCGTGCGTTCGTCGGGCGAGAGCGCGACGCCGTTGGGCCTGCGGTGTTCGTCCAGCAGCAGCAAGGTCCCGTCGGGCCGGCGCAGGTACAGCCCGTTGGAGGTCACTTCGCGCAGCGGCGATTGCTCAGCATCGGCGAAGCCATAGGGCGGATCGGTGAAATAGATCGCGCCGCTGCGCGCCATGGTCAGATCGTTGGGGCTGTTAAAGCGCTTGCCGTCGTAGCGGTCCACCAGCACCGTGCGCTGCATCGTCGCAAGATCGCGCGCCGAGATATTGCGCGACCCGCTGTCGGCGAAGACCAGTCGGCCCATGGAATCTATCGCCATGCCGTTCGCCCCCGCCTCGCGGATCTCGGGCGGGACGGTGCCCTCGAGGCCCGAGGGGCGGAGGAATTCCTCCACCTCTCCGCCGGGGACATAGCGGTACATCACATTATTGCCGGGGTCGTTGAACAGCAGATAGCCCGCGGGCACCCACACCGGCCCTTCGGCCCAGCCATAGCCGGTGGCGAGCACTTCGGGGCGGGCGGCAGGGTCGACGATCTGCAAAAGCGCGGGATCGAACTGCTCTACCCCGCCGACATATTCGCGTGGCGGCGGCGGGGCGCCTTCCATGCGCGCGGCGCAGGCGGCCAGCGGTGCGGCGGCCATGCCGGCGATCAGCGCCCGGCGCGTGACGTTCATGCGAACGGCCAAAGGATCGCCGCCATGACGAACATGATGCAGCCTGCGATTGTCGAGCATATGGTCCAACTCCTGAGTGTCTGCGCTTCGGTGAGGCCAAGGAACTGCTTGACCAGCCAGAAGCCGGTATCGTTGACATGGCTGACCACCGTGGCGCCCGCGCCGATGGCCACGGTAACCAGCGCGACCTGCGCCGGCGAAAGCCCTGCGGCCGCGATCAGCGGCGCGGCGAGGCCGCCTGCCGTCACCATCGCCACCGTCGCCGAACCCTGCGCCACGCGGACGAAAGCGGACAGCAGGAAGGCGAAGACGAGCGGCGAAAGATTGGCCGAGGCGACGAGATCGGTGATCCGCTCGCCCGCGCCCGACTGGATCAGCACTTCCTTGTAGGCTGCGCCCGCCCCGACGACGAGGACCATCAGGCCTGCCGGTGCCAGCGCGCGGGTCATGACGTCGGATATGATCCCCAGCGATGCGTGCGACACGAAGCGCAGCCACAGGGCCACGAAGGCGCAGGCGATCAGCAAGGCGCTGAACGGGTGGCCGATGAACAGCACGGCCTGGCGGAGCGGGCTGGCGGGCATCAGCCATTCGGCCACGGCAGCCAGCATGATCAGGGCCAGTGGCACCAGCATGCCCGCCAGCGCGGGACCGAAACCGATGGGATGGATCGGCGCGGCACCCTCGTTCAGGCGGGGCGGGGGCGACAGATCGCCGAACCCGGGCGCACCATGGGCCAGCCTGGCATAGATCGGGCCTGCGACGATGGCGGCGGGTATGCCGCAGGCAAAGCCGTAGATTACCATCAGCCCGTAATCGGTGCCCAGCAGTTCCGCCACCGCGACCGCCCCCGGATGCGGCGGCAGCAGCGCATGCATGACCATCAGCGCGGCCAGCAGCGGAAGCGCGAAGAAGGTGACCCGCCGACCCGACCTGAGCGAAAGAGTGGTGACCAGCGGGGCGAGCACGATGAAGGCGACATCGAAGAACAGCGGTATGCCGACGATGATGCCGATCGCGGTCAGCGCCCATGTCGCGCGCTTCTCTCCGAATGCGGCCAGCAGCCGGTGGGCGAGCGCGGCGACGCCGCCGCTCGCCTCCAGCAATCCGCCCAGCATCGCGCCGAGGCCGATGACCACCGCGACGAAGCCCAGCGCCTGTCCGGTGCCGGTGCGCACCGCCTCGATCACCTCGTCGGGTTTGCCGCCCAGCGCGAGGCCGGTGCCGAGCGCGACCACCAGCAGCGCAATGAAGGCGGGCACCTTGAAGCGCAGCACCAGGCCGATCAGCGCCGCGATGCTGAGTGCGACGATGACGAGGACGGGTCCGGTACCGGCGCTCATCGTAATATCAGCCCAGCGTGACTTGCGTGGCGAGCGCGGCCCCCGCCAGCGCACCGGCGGCGAGGTCGTAGGCGGACGGCACGGCGATGGCGGTCGTCAGGCGGATGTCGTCGGACGATGCGCCGACCATGCATTCGACCGGCCCTGCCGCGACCTTCCAGCCGTCGTCCCAATAGGCGAACTGGTCGCTGGAAAGCGCGAAGCCGACCCGCCGCGATTCGCCGGGGGCGAGCGTGATCCTTGCGAAACCGCGTAGTTCCCTGACCGGACGCGCAAGGCCGGGGACGGGGGCACGGATATAGAGCTGCACCACCTCGTCCGCTGCGACAGGGCCCGAATTGGTGACGGTGACGGCGACCATGTGGTTTTTCGCGCCCTGCCCTTCGGCGCGCAGGTCGGAATAGTCGAACCGGCTATAGGAGAGGCCGTGGCCGAACGGGAACAGCGGACCAATATCGGCGTCGCGATAGCGCGCGCTGTCGACGGCGAGATCCGGATTGGCGGGGCGGCCCGTCGGGGGATGCGCGTAGAACAGGGGCAGCTGTCCGCCGTTTCGCGGTATGCCCATCGGCAGGCGCCCAGCCGGAGACACGCGGCCCATCAGCACGTCGGCGATGGCATGGCCGCTCTCATTGCCGAGGAACCATGTTTCTAGCACCGCCGGGATACCCTCCAGCGCCGATTCCAGCGCGAGCGGACGGCCATTCATCAGCACGGCGACGATGGGCTTGCCGGTGGCGCGCAGCGCCTCGATCAGGGCAAGCTGCGCGCCGGGGAGGGTGATGTCCGACCGGCTGCGCGCCTCGCCCGAATAATCGTAATCCTCGCCCAGAGCGATGATGGTGATGTCCGCTTGTTCGGCTGCCGCGACGGCGGCGGGGATGCCCGCAGTATCGCCGCTGCGCGTATCGACGCCGGGGGCGAAGCGGACCGTCGCCCGTTCGGCCAGCGCTTGCCGCAGCGTTATCGATTCGTCCTTGTTCCCGCGCGCGCGCCATGATCCCAGCGTGCTGTTGGCATCGTCCGCCAGCGCGCCGATCAGCGCGATGGTCCGGCCCGAACGGATCGGCAGCGTCGCGCCTTCGTTGCGCAGCAATACGATGGAGCGCTCCGCCGCGCGGCGGGCGGCGGCGCGGTGGTCCGCCGATTGCAGCACGGTCTTTTCGCGCGCGGCATCGCCGAAACGATAGGGATCGTCGAACAGGCCCAGCCGCGCCTTGGCGGCAAGGATGCGGCCCACCGCTTCGTCGACCAGCGGCAGCAGCGACGGATCGGCCGCTACCGCCGGGGCGAGGTGGTCGGCATAGGTGTTGCTCGTCATATCCATGTCGACGCTGGCCCGCAGCGCCAGCGCCGCGGCCTGCGCAGGGGTCGCCGCCGCGCCGTGGGCGATCAGCTCCTTAATCGCGTTCCAGTCGCTGACCACCAGTCCCTGATAGTCCCATTCCTCGCGCAAAATGCCGCGCACCAGCGCTTCGTTGCCCGTCGTGGGCACGCCGGACAGATCGTTGAACGCGGTCATCATCGTGCCGACGCCTGCATGGGATGCGGCATGGAACGGCGCGAGATAGGTTTCGCGCAATGTGCGTTCGGACAATTCGGCGCTGTCGTAATCGCGCCCGCCGATCGCTGCGCCATAGGCGCCCATGTGCTTGGCGCAGGCCAGCACCGTGTCGGGATTGGCGGGGTCCGCCGTCTGGAAGCCCTCGATCTGCGCGACTGCGATGCGCGCGCCCAGATAGGGGTCCTCGCCCGCGCCTTCGACCACGCGGCCCCAGCGCGCGTCGCGGGCGATGTCGATCATCGGCGCGAAGGTCCAGTGCAGCCCGCTGACCGAAGCCTCAACCGCCGCAATCCGGGCGGCCTGGTGCGCGACATCGGGATCGAAACTGGCCGCCATCGCCAGCGGCACGGGGAAGATCGTGCGATAGCCGTGCACGACATCCATCGCGAACAGCAGCGGAATGCCCAGCCGCGATTCCTCGACCGCGACGCGTTGCAGCGCCTGCAGCGGCTGCGCCCCCGCGACATGCAGGAAGGACCCGACGCGGCCTGCGCGCACCTTGTCCAGCGCGGCCTCGTCCAGCCGGGAATTCAGCGCGATCTGGCGTCCGCCCGCGATCTGGACCATCTGGCCGATCTTCTCGTCCAGCGTCATCGCGGCGAGCAGCGTGTCGATGCGGTTTCGCTGCGCGGAAGACAGTTTTTGTGCAGGCGCGGCGAGCGCGGGAAAGCGGGCGGTGGCGGCGAGCAGCGTGCCTGCCGCGATCAGGCTGCGGCGGTCGAGCTTCATGCGCCTGCGGGTCCGGTTGCGAGGGTTTCGGGCAGCCGGATGGCGCGGCCTTCGCGTGCGGACCGGTAAATCGCCTCTATGATGCTGAGGTCGCGCCAGCCTTCCTCGCCCGAGGCGCGCGGCTGGGTGCCCGCCATGATCGCCTGCGGCAGATGATCGAGCTGCGCCGCGAACTGGTTCTTGTCCGGTGGAGGCAAGTTTATCTCCTGCGTCTGCCCGTCCCGTTCCACCCACAGCCGATGGCCGGTATAGGCGGTCGCCGGTTCGGCGCGAAGCCAGCCTTCCGTACCGTGAAGGCGGAAGTTGTTATGGTTCGAGGAATAGGAGCTGACGCAGCTGGCCATGATGCCCGAGGGAAAGCGCAGCACGAAGTCGATCCGGTCCTCCACGCTTGCGAAACGAGGGTCGCTGCGGTCGGTCGATTCCATGGCGGTGACCTCGACCGGTTCCTCGCCCGCCAGATAGCGTGCGGCCTGCAGGCTGTAGATGCCGATATCCATCAGCGATCCGCCGCCCGACATCGGACGTTCCAGCCGCCATTGGTTCGGCTGCGCATAAAACCCGTGTTCCGAGGTGATGATCTGCGTCGGCCCCAGATCGCCGCTTTGCGCGAGCGCCATCGCGTGCAGATTGTGCGGTTCGAACTGCGAGCGATAGCCGATCATCAGCTTCGTGCCCGCCTTGCGGCAGGCCGCGATCATCGCCTCGCATTCGGCGGCGCTGACCGCCATCGGTTTTTCGCACATGACATGCTTGCCCGCCTGCGCCGCGCGGATCGAATATTCGGCATGCATCGCATTGGGCAGCACGACATAGACGATGTCGATGTCCGGATTGTCGCGGATGGAATCGTAATCGGCATAGCTGTAGCGGTGCGTGACAGGGATGCCGTATTCTTCGCCGTATCGTTCCAGCTTTTCCGGCGTGCCGCTGACCAGCGCGGTCAGCCTTGCGAATTCGCAGTCGCGGAACTGCGGCATGATCTGCTGCGTCGCGTAATAGCCGAGGCCGACGATGGCATAGCCGAGCTTGCGTTGCGGCTGCGCTGCGTTCGCACGCGCCCCGCTGCCGAGGCCATAGGCCACCGCGAGACCCGCGCCCGCGCCTGCCATGATCGTACGCCGGTTTGCCGTCATCATCCCTCATCCCCCGCCCGCGGCCCGTTCTTGTGCGCCGTCGATTGATGGTAGCGGTATCATGGGTTGCCGGGATTGGGAAGGCCGGGGTTGTGAAGGCCAGCCTTCCCCGCTTCGCGCCAGCTGCCTTGCGCGCCTATTCGGGCGGGATACCCGCATAGTCCGCGCCATAGACGGCATCGCGGAAACCGTGATGCAGCGCATTGTCGAACGGCACCTTTTGCGTGGCGAAGACCACCGCCATGTCCTGCGCCGGATCGACCCAGAACAGCATCGAGGGAAAGCCGTCCCAGAAGAATTCGCCGACCGTGCCGCGGTTTTCCTCCGCCGTGGCAGGCGGAGCGGTGCGCACGAAGAAGTCGAGGCCGAAGCCGCCGCTCCCCTTGCCGGGCAGCCACATGCGGTTTTCGGTGGGGATGCGCGGGTCGAGCATGTCGGTCGACATCAGGCGGATCGTTTCGGGCTGCACGATGCGCTGGCCGTCAAGCTCGCCCTCGTTCAGCAGCATGCGGGCAAAGCGCATGTAATCGTCGACCGTGGTGACAATGCCCGCGCCGCCCATCGTCATCGGCTTGCCCGCGAAATTGGGTTCCAGCCAGATCTCGCGCGGCATGGGCTGCAGCGCGCCGCTTTCATCCGCGACATAAATGCGCGCGAGACGGTCCAGATCGCCGCTCTCGCGCTTCCACGCGCTGTCGGTCATGGCTAGCGGGGTGAAGATATTGGCCGCGACATAATCGTCGAACGCCATGCCCGACAGCACCTCGACAAGGCGGGCCTGCACGTCGACGCTGGCGGAATAGATCCAGCGGGTGCCCGGATCAGCCAGCAGCGGCACCTGCGCCATCTTTTGCGAAAACTGCGCCAGCGTGTTGTCGGGCGAAAGCGGCTGCAGCTGCGCCCAGACGACATCGGCCGGTTCCTCCGACCCGCCATAGGTAAAGCCCGCCGTGTGGCGCAGCACGTCGCGCACGGTGGGCGGGCGTAAGGGATCGCGCAGCACCGGCTGGCCGTCGGGGCCAAGCCCGGTCGCGACCTTCAGATCCTTGTATTCCGGCAGGTGCCAGTAGAGCGGGTCGTCGAGCCCGAACTTGCCCTGTTCCCACAATTGCATCAGCGCGATGCCGGTCACCGGCTTGGTCATCGAGAATATCTGCACCAGCGTGTCGCGCGCGAACGGGCGTTCGTCCTCTCGCGAGGCGAGCCCGGCGCTGTCGAAGCAGACCTCGCGTCCGTCCTTCCAGACAAGGGCGGAGGCCCCGACTGTCCGGCCCTGCGCCACCGCGCTGTCGAGGAAGCTGCCGATCGCGGCGCAATCCGGTGCGTAGCTGCGATCCGCCATATCGTTTGCAGCCGGCAGCGTCGCGCAGCCGGCCAGCGCGAGCGCGCCCGCCGATGCCAGTGCCTGTTTCATCATAGATCTGTCTCCCCACCCGAATCCGGCCGATCACGGCCCATCAGTCGCTACGCCGATCCCATGCTGGAACCTTGACGCGGCGGTATCTGTAACCCGCTTGCAGCGATAAATGGTAGCGCTAACTATTGACCCCCCGGGCGCTGCAAGGCACTGATCGCTTGAAGAATGAGCGGCGGCATCAAGACCGCCCATGGAGAGAGCCCCCGTGAAGCATCGTTTCAAGACTTTCGCCGTCCCCGTGATCCTGACGCTGACCACGGCGCTGACCACGGGCTGCGCGTCCACCGCCTCGCAGCCGCCTGCCGCCACCGCATCGGCCCCCACGGAAGACGCGGCCGGATACGCGGCCTATCTCGACACGTCGCTCGATTTCGAGACGCGGGCCAGGGATCTCGTTTCGCGCATGACGCTGGAGGAGAAGGCGAGGCAGGCGGGGCATACCGCGCCCGCGATCCCGCGGCTGAAGGTGCCGGGCTATAACTGGTGGAACGAGGGGCTGCACGGCGTCGCGCGCGCGGGCGTCGCCACCGTGCTCCCGCAGGCCATCGGCATGGCGGCGACATGGGACACCGAACGGATGCACGAAAGCGCGACCGTCATTTCCGACGAGTTCCGCGCCAAATATCTCGACACGCTGCAGCCCGACGGGTCGAGCGGGTTCTACCAGGGGCTGACCGTGTGGTCGCCCAACATCAACATCTTCCGCGATCCGCGCTGGGGCCGGGGGCAGGAAACCTATGGCGAGGATCCGGTGCTGACCGGCGCCATCGCCAATGCCTTCATCGGCGGGCTGCAGGGCGACGATCCGAAATATTACAAGACCATCGCCACGTCGAAGCATTACGCGGTGCATTCGGGGCCGGAACAGGGCCGCCATCAGCAGGATTTCCACCCGACCGCAAAGGATCTGGAAGAAACCTATCTTCCCGCGTTTCGCACCACCGTGATCGACGGAGAGGTCGGTTCGATCATGTGCGCCTATAACGCGCTCTACGGTATTCCCGCCTGCGCCAGCGACTTCCTGATGGAGGAGCGGCTGCGGCAGGACTGGGGCTTTGACGGCTATGTCGTGACCGATTGCGGCGGCGCGGCCAATATCTACCGCGACGATGCGCTGGCTTATGAGCGGGACCGCGTGAAGGGCGTCGCGCTGGGTTTCAAGGCGGGCATGGATGTCATCTGCGGCGATTACCGCGACGGGCTGAACACCGAGCCGGAGCAGATCGTCGAGGGCGTGCAGACCGGCGTGCTGCCGGAGGACGTGCTGGACCGCGCGCTGGTGCGCCTGTTTACCGCGCGCATGCAGCTGGGCATGTTCGATCCCTATGAAACGCTGCCCTGGGCGGACATCACCGCGCAGGATTTCGACACGCCGGAACACCGTGCCAAATCGCTGGAGATGGCGAAGGCCTCGATGGTGCTGCTGAAGAACGAGGGGAACCTGCTGCCGCTGAAATCCGCGCCGCGCCGGATCGCGGTGGTGGGACCGAACGCGGACAGTTTCGACACGCTGGTCGGCAATTACTATGGGACGCCCAGCGATCCGGTGACCGTGCTCGACGGGCTGCGGGCGCGTTTTCCCGACAGCCGGATCGACTATGTGCAGGGCACCGGCCTGATCGGCGCGCCCGAATCCGATGTCGATGCCTCGGTCCTGTGCGCCGATGCGGCGTGCACGCGGCCGGGCCTGACGGCGGAGCATTTCGACAACCGCGAACTGCAAGGCACGCCGACCGAGACCACGGTCGAGGAGCGGCCCTATGTCCAGTGGCGCAGCGACGGGCGCGAGACGTCGATCCGCTGGACCGGCTTCATCAAGGCGCCCGAGACGGGGACCTATAATTTCCGCTTCGCGTCCGAGAACGGTTACCGCGTCTATGTCGATGGCAAGCCGGTGGTCGAGGAATGGGGCGTGGGCGATGCGCCCTCGATCATGTCGGGCACGACCACGCTGGAGGCCGGGAAGATCTATCCGATCCGGGTCGAGGCATGGCAGCGCGGGCAGCGCGGCGAGCAGTTCCTTGTCTGGAACCGACCCGACGACACCGGCGCGCGCGCGGTCGAGGCGGCGCGGGATGCCGATCTGGTGATCTTCGTCGGCGGGCTGTCGGCGCGGATCGAGGGCGAGGAGATGAAGGTCGAGGCCGACGGCTTCGTGGGTGGCGACCGCACCAAGATCGACCTGCCGGCCCCGCAGCAGGCGTTGCTGAAACAGGTGCATGCGACCGGCAAGCCGATGGTCCTCGTCCTGATGAACGGCAGCGCGCTGGCGGTGAACTGGGCGGACCAGAACGTGCCCGCCATCGTCGAGGCATGGTATCCCGGCGGCAGCGGCGGTCACGCGGTGGCGCAGCTGATCGCGGGCGATTACAGCCCCGCCGGACGCCTGCCGGTCACCTTCTATCGCGGGGTGGACGATCTGCCGGGCTTTACCGATTATTCGATGCGCAACCGCACCTATAAATATCACACGGGCGAGGTGCTCTATCCGTTCGGGCATGGGTTGGCCTACACCAGCTTTGCCTATTCGGATCCGCAGGTTGTGGTGAACGCCGACGGCACGGTGACCGTCACGGTCGATGTCGCCAATACCGGCGCGATGGACAGCGACGAGGTGGTGCAGCTTTATCTGTCGCGTCCCGACCAGCCCGACCAGCCGATCCGTTCGCTGGCCGCCTTCGACCGCATCAGCCTTGCGCAGGGCGAGAAGCGCAGCGTGACCTTCACGCTGGACGAGCGCGCGCTGAGCACCGTCGATGCGCAGGGCGTGCGTGCCGTTCGGCCCGGACAGGTCGATGTGTGGGTCGGCGGCGGACAGCCGGTGTCGAGGCCGGGGCTGCAGGCCGCGCCGGGCGTCCGGGCCGGTTTCCGGATTGCCGGTGACGTGAAGGTGCTGCCGAAATAGGGCGATCCGTTCCGATCCCGGCGCGCGCGGCGGTGCCGCCGATTTGCGGCCAAGCTATTGATGGGCTTTTAAAAATCCGTCAAAGTTTCTAGGTTGCGCGCGTCACCGGAAAGGATTTGCCCGCATGTATCGTCTGCTTCCCGTCCTCCTTCTCGCCGGCTGCGCCGCACAGACGGAGGGCGTGCCCGCGGCTCCACCGGTGCAGGGCGCGCCATCGCAGACGGGGGGCACCGCGCAATCGACTGCGCAGCAGGATGCGCGCCTGCTGAATTTCCTCGACGCGGCCTTCGATGCGCAGGTGGCGCTCAGCCCGGAATCGCTGACCAGCCTGGGGTCGAAGCAGGATTACGGGAAGCTCGACGATTACACGCTGGAGGCGGAGGCGCGCTCGCTCGCGCTGGCCGAGCGGCAGCTGGCCGAGATGCGCGCGCAGTTCGATCCCGCGACCCTGGGGCCTTCGGCGCGGCTCAGCTATGAACTCTTCGAACGGCAGGTGGAGCGCGAGCGCGAGGGCGCGCGGTTCAGCGCCTATGCGTTCCCGGTGTCGACCAATGGCACCCCGGCGGGCGAGATACCCGTGTTCCTCATCAACCAGCACAAGATCGACAGCAGCGCCGATGCCGAGGCCTATATCGCCCGGCTGCGCGACAGCCAGCGCGTGATGAACGAGACGGTGGCGGTGATGCGGCAGCAGGCCGCGATGGGCATCGTGCCGCCCGAAATGGTCTTTGAACCCGCGACCGCCGATGCGCGCAGCATCCTGCAAGGCGCGCCTTTCACCGCGGGCGAGGACAATCCGCTGTGGGCCGATTTTCAGGAAAAGGTGAACGCGCTGGCGATTGCCGACGCGGAAAAGACCCGGCTGCTGAACGAGGGGCGCGCCGCGCTGGTCGGGCCGTTCCGCAGCGGGGTGGACACGCTGATCGCTGGCATCGCGGCGGTCCAGCCGCAGGCCAGGGGCAATGACGGGGCGTGGAGCCTGCCCGACGGCGATGCGTATTACGCCAACCGGCTGGCAGACTGGACCACCACCGACCTTACCGCCGACCAGATCCACGCCATCGGGCTGGAGCAGGTCGCGGCGATCCGCGCGGAGATGGAGGCGGTGAAGCGGGAGATCGGCTTTACCGGCACGCTGGAGGAATTCTTCACCGCGCTGCGCAGCGATCCGGCCTATAAATATCCCGACACCGCCGAGGGGCGCGAGAATTATCTTGAGGAAGCGCGCACGCTGATCGCGAACGTGATGGCCAAGGCCCCGCAATATTTCGAGCGCCTGCCCAAGGCCGCGCTGGAAGTGCGCGCGGTCGAGCCGTTCCGCGAGGATACGGCGTCGGTCGCCTTCTACAACCGGCCTGCGCCCGATGGATCGCGGCCCGGCATCTTCTATGTCAATCTGGCCGACATGAACCAGGTCAACCGCGTGCAGACCGACGCCATCGCCGCGCATGAAGGCGCGCCCGGCCACCATTTCCAGATCGCCCGCGCGCAGGAACTGGAAGGCCTGCCCAAGTTCCGCCGCTTTGGCGGGTACGGCGCCTATTCCGAGGGGTGGGGCCTGTATTCCGAACGGCTGGCGGACGAGATGGGCGTCTATACCACGCCCGAGCAGCGTTTCGGCATGCTGTCGCTGCAGATATGGCGGGCGATCCGCCTCGTGCTCGACACCGGCATTCATTCCAAGCGCTGGTCGCGTGAGCGGGCCATCGACTATTTCCGCGCGAACTCGCCCAATTCGGAGCGGGACATCAGGAAGGAAGTCGACCGCTACATCAACAATCCGGGGCAGGCGACCAGCTATATGATCGGCCAGCTGAAGATCGCGGAACTGCGCGCACGGGCCGAGCGCGAGCTGGGGCCGGATTTCGACATCCGCGCCTTTCACGAGGCGGTGCTGGGGCAGGGCGCGCTGCCGCTGGACGCATTGGAGCGGCAGGTCGATGCCTATATCGCCCGGGCCAGGGGTTGACCCCGCGCCGCCGAAGAACGCAGCGGTGATCCGGCGCCACGCCGTGCGCAGGACGGGCCCCGGCACGGCCCCCGGTATGGCCCCCGGTACGGCAAAGCCGTGATGGGGATGTTCGAGCATTTGGCTATCGCCGTGGTGCTGCAATTCGCGATCGCGCGGCTGACGCGCAGCTGGTGGCTGGGCGCGGGGATCGCGTCGGCCTATTTCGTCGGCCGCGAAATCGCGCAGGCGGAGTATCGCTGGATCGAGCTATATGGCGGCGGGCTTCGGGCGGACATGCCTTGGTGGGGCCCGTTCGACCTTCGGGTGTGGACCACCGCCGATCAATGGCTGGACTGGATTGGACCGGTGGCCGCGACGAACCTGATCGCATGGGTGATGCACCGGCGCGGTTGAAACCGATCCGCCCCTTCAGAACGCGAATGGTACGCGCAGCGTGGTGCGAAGGTCGGGCGCGTCTTCGGTCGCGCCGACTTCCACGGCCCAGTTGACGCTGATCCGGTCGGTCGCGCGATAGGTGATGCCGAACAGCAGCCGCCCCAGCTGAAGATCGCGCGACACGGTGTCGCGCACGTCGGGCCAGCTGGGCGTGGGGTCGAGCAGGCTGGTGGTCGTCCTTGTGCCAAAGGCCCATGTGTGGGCGTAGCCCAGGTTCACGCTGGTGCGCTGGTTGAACGAGATGCCGATGCCCGCCGATGCCGCGATGGAATCGCCCGGATCGACATAGGAAATCCGCACCGGCGGGATCACTGTGTCCACCGACCGTCCGAAGTTGAAATTATAGCCGAGCGTGCCGAACAGCACGACCGGATCGCTGGGCAGGATCGCGGTCACGCTGGGCGACAGCGCGAAGAAGCCCGCGCCCGTCGCGGCCTTGAGCGCGCGGCCCAGATCGTCGCGCGGAACGTCGAAAGGATCGGATCCGGTTGGGATCACGCCCTGCAGGTTCGCCAGCACATAAGGCGCCCCGTCGCGCCCGTCGATGATCTGGTAGCGCGCCGTGAGTTCGAGATCGCCGATGCCGTTACCCTTGACCGAATTGTTGATGGTCGCCGCCTCGTCATTGTTGGTGCTGCCCGCGATGGGCGCCACGATCGAGGTGTCGCTGCGATAGATGAACGGCAGGCGCGCGCCGATCTCGATACGGTCCGCAAGGCCATAGCGCAGGCCGAGGCTGCCGGTCAGTATGTCCTGACGGCTCTCGTTGATGTCGAACACGCCGATCAGCACCGCCTCGACCAGTTCGACGCCGCGGAACACCGCGCGGTTGCGGTCGGCGCGGGCGTAATCGAACTGCGCTTCGGCGATCAGCCGCCCGGTGGGGGTGACCACGCTGCTCTGGTTGTCGAGCACCGCGATCTCGATCGGGCGGTCGTCATCCTCGGGCGCGACGCCGACGCGTTGCAGGGGGACGGTTTCGTTGGGGGCGGACGCGGCCACCGCGGTTTCGGCGGGCGATGACGGGACGGCTGATGGGGCGGCGGGGGAAGCGGCGGCGACGGCGGGCGCGGCGCTGTCGAGGCGGCGGCGCAGTTCTGCGATCTCCTCGCGTTGGCGGTCGAGTTGTTCCTGTTGTTGGCGGATCATCTCCATCGCCCGGTCGAGCTCCGCGCGAATGTCCTCGCCGGGTTGCTGCGCGTGGGCGGCGGTGCCGAGCATGGTGCTTGCCATTATTGCCGCGATATTCGCCTTTGCCGACATGTCCCCCCCTTTTGCATCCGGACGCTCCGTCCGATCAAATCCGCGAACGCATGATCCCCAGTGAAACATCCTCGACCCGCAGCATCGCCGATCCCAGCACGTCGGGGCCGACATTGCCCAGTTCGATGGACAGGGTGGTGCGCGTGTCGATGGCGCGCTCGCTGCCGGTGTTGAGAATGGCCGATCCCAGCGCGCTGCCGGTCAGATGCATGATGCGGATGTCGGCGCCCTGCAGTTCGACGCCGCCCACGCGCTCGCCTACGATGCTGTGGATCACGCCATTGGGGGTGGCGACCGCCTCGGTCAGGTCGACGGGGTGCAGGCCGGCAATCGCGGCGGGCGTCTGGCCGTTGGCCGCAGCCGGTTCGATTTGTGGCGCTGGCCGCTGGACGGTGATGCTGAACCCGTTTTGCCGGTCATAGGACAGGCTGGGCCCGGAATATGGAGTAGCCTGGGGCCCGGCGGAGGTGCCGGTCTGCGCGGGCAGGGCCACGGTTTCGCCGTCGGCGGGAGCATAGGCCGCCACGACCGGCGCGCCCTCGGCGATGCGCGTCACGGTTTGCAGCACCACGCTGCCGTCCAGCGCGGTGACCGTGTCGATGCTGAGTGAGACGTCGATCCCGCCGGGCAGGCGAATGCCGCCGCGCTGCTGCGCCAGCACATCGTCGGGCACGGCGCTTGCCGCCGCGAACGGCCCCGCGCCGGTTTCGGCTGCTGCGCCCTGCACCGCGACCGCCTGCAGCATCATGGCCGCTTCCTCGATCATGAGATGTCCCGGTAGAACGGCGCGGCCAGCATCAGCGCCTGGTGGCTGACCGGCTCTGCCATGGGGCTTCCGATGGGGGCGCGGGCATAGCTGGCCCATTGCGCATCGGAACTGAAGCTGCGGCGCCCGCGCTCCTGTTCCTCGGTCAGCACGAAATAGATCGAGTTCCACGCCTGCAGGAATTCGTCCCTGGGCATGACCGTGATGCCCAGCGAGGGATCGCCTAGCAGAACCTCGTCCCCGCGAACGCCCTTTACGACCACGAAATGCCGGTATTGTTTGACTGCGATCAGCGCGATGCCGGGCACTCCGCTGGCCGCGATCTGGTCGAGGTCGACCTGATATCCATCCGCCGCCAGCCCGCGGCTGGCCAGCCACGATTTCATGTCGAGCAGCGAGAAGCCGAGCGCGCGGATCTGGTCCCTGTCGCCATGCGCCCACATGCCGCGAAAAGTGGTCTTCTCGTCCACGTCATAATCGTAGTGATAGCGCAGCAGGGTGGCGAGCGCGGCCGAGCCGCAGCTGAAATCATATTGCTGGGCAATGACGCCGGAAAAGCGGGTTTCCTGAAGCGATCGCACCGGAACGGCGATGTCGCCCGCGCCCGACATGCCCATGGCGAAACGCTTCGGGCCGCCGTCGACCTGCCCCGCGCATCCTGTCAGCGCAAGGGCGAGAGCGGTGACGAACAGGCGGATCACTGGCCCGGACTGATCGAGATATTGACGTTCATCGCCGCGTTGATCGCGACATTATTGCCGGTATTGACGTTCAGGATCGACAGGCCCGACATGTTCTGGAACGCATTGCCGTCGATCTCGGCAGCCCCGGTCACCGCGTGGTCGCCGACGCTGTTGTTCGCGACCCCGGCCTTCAGATCGGCCTGCGAATATTGCCGCGTATCCTCGCGCCCGGCGATGGATTGCAAGGTGTCGTCGGACACGGCGGCGCTGGCGAACGGGGCGCTGGTAAGTTCCTTGGGCTGGGCCTGTGCACTGGATGCGTGGGGTTCAGAATCGGGTCGGGCCGCCGCATCCTGCGCCAGCGCGGGCGGGGCGGACAGCGCGAGGGCCGCGGCTGCCGCAAGGCCGATCGACAATCTGCTTTTCATGTCTCTCTCCCCGGTCATGGCCGGCCCCTGCCGCAGGGCATGGGGCCGGCCATTGCCGATTGCTTCAGAAGCTGACGTCGCGGGTGGACACGGCCACCGAGACATTCGCGTTCTGTACGGATCCGACGCCCGTGTTCTGGTTCAGCGCCTGCATTCCGGCGAAATTCTGGAATGCACTGCCGCTGGTCGTCAGGCTGTTGTCCGCGGTGGCCATTTCGCCATCGGGGGCGCCCGATCCATAGGTGACGCCGACCCCGCTGACATAGCTGGACAGCGAGGCGGCGGCGACGATCGCGCCGTCGCCAAAGACCGATGCGCTGTCCGAGGCGTCGATCGAATGATCATTGCCCGAATCGCGCACCGTCATGGCCCAGTTGCTGACCGAGTTATCGGAGTTGTCGTTCATGCTGTCGTTGGTGGAGTTGTCGGAATTGTCGTTCATGCTGTCGCTGGTCGACTTGTCGTTGCCGACATCCCGCTGCTCGGTGACATAGCTGGCGTTTTGCCGGTTGTCGGAATTGTTCGAGCTGTCGTTCACGGTGCTACCGTTATTGGCCGCGAACCGCCCGCCCGATGCCGAGCTGTTGGCCGAATTGTCGCTGTTATCGCTGTTGTCGCTGTTGTTGCTGTTGTCGCTGTTGTTGCTATTGTCGTTGTTGCTGTTGTTGGTCGACTTGTCGTTCATCGCATCGGCGACTTCATAGGTGGAATTGTCCGAATTGTCGGTCATCGAGTTATCGGAGTTATCCGTCATCGAGTTGTCCGAATAATCGGCCATCGAATTGTCGGAATTGTCCGTCATCGAGTTATCCGAATTGTCGGTCATCGAATTGTCGGAGGCATCGACCCGCGAATAGTCGTTCCCCGAATCCCTCGTAGTGATCGAGTTGTCGGACGAATCGTTGTTCATGTTGTTGTTGTCGCTGGTGGCGGTGGAGCCTCCGTTGGCGCCGGTCTGGCCGCCGCTGGCCGCGCTATTGACGGAATTGTCCGAATAGTTGCGGTCGTTGTTGGTGTTGTCCTGCGCAAATGCCGGTGCGGCGATCAGCAGGGCTGCGAGAGAGCAGCCTTGAAAAAAAGCGGTCTTCATGGTCGGGCCTTCCTCTTCCAAAGTTGGCCACCCGCCCTTTTTGCGAATCCGGCGAGTGGAGCTGCATGGCAGCGTGCCAATGCTATCGACCAATCTCCTTTGCTGCTCCAACCCCCAGAGGTGGGTAAAAGAACACCCCCAAATGAAGGCGAGACTCTTATATGTATGTTACTTACATGACGGCATGTGCCATATTTGGCTGAAACAGCCTTGGTGCGCCTTTTAACAATAATGTTATCAGCTCTGTCTGGCGGCTTGTCTCGGTTTTGGCGAAGACCTGCTTGAGATAGGACCGGGCCGTCTGCTCCTGAATGCCCAGCCGTTCGGCTGCTTCCGCAAGCAGGTCTCCCGCCACCAGTGCGCAGGTCAGCTGGGTTTCGCGGTGCGACAGGCCGTGCAGGCGGCACACCGGCTCTATCATGGCGTTGAGGTTTTCCTCAGGATCGACCGCATGGGCGGTGATGACGGGTTCAGCCGTGCCGTTGCCTGCGGTCATCGGACCGGACAGCGCAATGCTCAGCGGGCGGCGGCGCCCCCTGCGAACGGCGAGAACGGGATTGAGGTCGACCTTGGCGCACGGACCCGCGCACAGATGTTCGATTGCGGCGTGCAGGCGCACGGTATCGGTCAGCGAAGCGCACACCAGTTGCTCGCCGCTGCGGCGCAAGCCGTCGCCTTGCGTGAAAATGGCCTCGGCAGCCGCATTTGCGTAGGCGATATGCGAATGGCAATCGAGAACGATCGTGGCCATGCCGCTTCCCTCGATCGCGCCATGCAGGCTGCGCACCGTTTGCTGGAGCCGCCGATTGGCGAGCATTTGCCGGAAGTGAGAGATAACGAAGGGGCGCAGCGTCTCGAGCGCGGCGGCCAGACCCTCACTCGCATCCCCGTTCGTCATCGGGGTGCCCGCGAGTGTCAGCGTGCCGTCGTCCAGCGGTATGGCGGCGACGAACATGCTGCTGCGCCATGAGACGCGGAACGAACCGGGTTCAAGCGGATCGTCACCCAGTTCCGCCAGAGTCATGATTGTCTGCATGCGGTGCCACTCGAAAGAGAAGCGATGGCCGGGATCGTCGCTGGCCAGCAAGACACTTTCGGCATGGGCGCCGTGCCAGATGGCGTAGAGTTCGGCACAGGCGCAAAAGCGGCGCAGAGCCGCGATCATCTCGTCGCCGTGCCCCGCATGATCGGGCAGATCTGGCCATGCCTCCGCCTCCGCCGGCGCCGCGGCGTTGAGGTGGCGGGATTGCATGTCCCGCCGCATATCGGAAACTATCGAATCATATGCCACGCCGCGTCCCCCGCAAGTGACTTCACATCGTCAGCAAGAGAGGCGAGCGAGAGCGGCGGCCCCGTATGGAGCCGTCAGGCAATCACGAAATCGTTCCTCTCCATTCTTGCAATGTCGGCTGCACATCCGTGCGGGCGTAAACATGTCGCCCGTCATTATGACGGATGGTCAGTGGTCGGTCTGCAAGCCCTGGCCTGAGCGCGCGGCAAGCACGAAGGCCTTCCCGCTCTGGCATTTGCCCGTCAATTTAAGGTCGGATGCGAATTTTGCGAGTATCCTTACGGGGTAATGCCGGGATCAAATTCTCGCCCAGCCCGCTGCGAACCGCCGCCTGCTGCCATCCGCCTTGCGTCGGCGCGCCCGTCTCCAGCATTGCGAATTCGGTGACCCGCGATCTGGCTGGCTCCTGTTCCGCCTGAAGCGCAGGCGATGACAGCGGACCGGTCTGTGGTAGATATGGACCGACAGGATGCGCCGGGTGCGAGATCGTGCAGCGAAACAAGCTTTGCCTGAATGCGGTCGCGGCGGCGATGCTGGCTGCGCTTGCCGCACCCGCTGCCGCCGATCCCGGCGGTGCCGCGCCGCCACTGGAAGACGCATCTGCCCGCACTGCCGAGGTGATGCGGGCCGCGGGGCTTCCCGGCGAACTGGTCGTCACCGATGTCGCGGGGGCGGAGCGGTCGTTTGCATTCGGGCTGGCCGACCGCGAAGCAGGGACCCCGAACAGGATCGGGCAGCCATGGATCTGGGCATCGGTCACCAAGCAGGTCACCGCCACGCTGGTGATGCAGGAGGTCGATCGCGGCCGGATTTCCCTCGACGCCCCCGTCGGGAAATATCTTCCGGCGTTCGGGGGCAATCGGGAAATCACCATACGCGAATTGCTGCAGCACCGCTCCGGCCTTCCCAATCCCTCCGCCGACGCGGCATCGGGGTTCTACACGCAATCCGGCGAACACATCACGGACCGGGGCCGCACCGCAGGTTTTTGCGCGGGCCCGACGGCCAAGGCAAACGGCGGTGACTGGGAATACAACAATTGCGATTACATGGTGCTGGGCGCCGTCCTCGAAGCCGTGACGGGTCTGGGCTATGACGCGCTTGTGGAGGAGCGCCTCGTTCGGCCGCTGGGGCTGGACGGGCCGCATCTGGCCGTCGACGGGGCCGCCTGGGGCGGCGCTGCGGCAAGGGGGTATGGCGCGTCCGGGCGGGTGGCCGAGATCAATGTCGCGACCGGCGGCGCTGCCGCGGCGCTGCTCGGCACCGCGCGCGATCTCGCTCGTCTCGACCGCGCATGGATGGGGGGCGGCCTGCTGTCGGCTGAGGCCCGCGACATGGCGTGGAAGGGCGATCCCGCGCTCGGCTTTATGGCGCTTGGCGTGTGGTCTTATCCGGCGGGACTGAACGGATGCGCCGCGCCCGTGCATCTGGTCGAACGGCGCGGTGATTTTGGCGGGACCCAGGTTCGCAACGTGATCGCGCCATCGCTGGGCCGGGCCGTGGTGCTGTTCACCAACGATGCCTCGGCAGAATTCGGCGAGGTGTGGCAGGCCAAGGGCCTGACCTATGATCTGCTGTCGGCGGCCTTTTGCCCAGACCCTGCGAACTTGCGCGAAGACTGACAAGCCGAAGTATCGCGGGCGATGACAGGCCCGTTTTACCCGCCCTTAACTTTGTTTCCGTAATGTCCGAAGCCAAGGCATGGAGTGATTTGTTCTGCCGAACGGGATCGAACAGGCGCGATCAAGGAGAAGTTGAGAGTGTCTTTTTCAGGTCGCGCAGTGCATGATGCATGCCTGTTTACTATCGATACTGCATCGCCCGGGCGTGCATCGGTGTCGGGCAGCGCGACGAAGACGGCAGGGACCGGAGCTTTCGGGTGATGAATTTCCTCGACAACTATCTCGACAAGCTGATTTTCCTGGTCAGCGCGGCGTTGGTCTTCATTCCGCTCGAACGCGTGTTTCCGCGGGTCAGGCGGCAGGGCTGGATCCGCGACAATCTCAAGCTCGACGTGATGTACATGTTGCTGGGGGCGGTTGCGATCATGCTGCTTTCGGCCATCTTCATCACCGTGGCGGTCGTCCTCCTCGGTCCGCTGGTGCCGGAATCGGCCCGGTCCTTCGTCCGCTCGCAGAATTTCGTGGTGCAGGCGCTGATGCTGATCGTCGCGGGGGATCTGTATTATTACTGGGCCCACCGGCTGTTTCATACCTTGCCGGTCCTGTGGAAGTTCCATGCCATTCATCATTCGATCGAGGACATGGACTGGATCGCGGCGCACCGCACGCATCCCGTCGATACCGCGATCACGAATTCGGGCGCGTTCATCATTGCGCTGCTGTTCGATTTCGGCGCTTTGGCGATCCTGATCTTTGGCGTTCAGTTTTCATGGCATTCGCTGCTGAAGCATTCGAACGTGTCGGTAAGCTGGGGACCTCTGCGCTGGCTGTATCTGACGCCGACCTTCCATCACTGGCATCACGCCAATGTCGAAGAGGCCTATGACAAGAACTTTGCCGGCCAGCTTCCCGTCTGGGATCTTGTGTTCGGCACCGCCATCATGAAGCAGGACGAGGGCCCGGACAGATATGGCGTGAACGACCCGGTGCCGAGGACCTTTCTGGGGTCGCTGGCCTATCCCTTCAAGCCCCGGCAGACCGGCCGGGAAGAGGCGGAGCCGGCCGATGCCGTCGTGCCCGGAAACGCGGTCGCGGATTGACGCGAACGGCGGCCTTCGCACGCATGATTTCGCACCCAATCCCCATGTGCCATGCACCGGCGAGCAACGAGAGTGGTTTTCACCGATGATGCAGGAAAACGCCGCCGGGTTTGAGCCGGAACTCGAACAGGCCTGCTGTCCGATGTGCGAAAGCGCGAAGAGCGAGCCGACGCCCTACGGGAAGGCGCCGTTCGCCCTGCGGCGATGCAGCGACTGCCGCCTATGGTTCCTCAGCCCGCGGCTGCCCGAGCCCGAGATGATGCGCTATTATGCCGGGCAGGGCTATTTCCAGTCCGAAGGGCAGGGCATCGGCTATTCGGGCTACGAAGAACAGGCAGACGCCCTCAGGCAAACCTTCGCCCTGCTGATGCGGACGCTGGACCGGGCGGGTGCGGCGCGCGGCGATCTGCTGGAGGTCGGGGCGGGTCTTGGCTATCTGCTTTCCGAGGCGGGCGATTACTTCGACACCGTGAGCGGCGTGGAGATGTCGGCAGGGGCGCGGGCGAAAGCGGCGCAGGTTTCGGGCGCAACGCTTTATGAAAGCCTGGATGATCTGGATCCATCGCAGACATTCGACTGCATTGTCGCGACCCATGTGATCGAGCATGTCTATGACCCGGTCGGCTTTGCCACACGTTTGAAGCAGCATCTTGCGCCGGGCGGTGTGCTGGTACTGGCCGCGCCGCACATGGGCAGCGTCTTTCGCAAGGCGATGGGCAACCGCTGGCCGTCCTTCAAATATCCCGAGCATGTCGCCTTCTACGATGAGGACACGCTGCGTTCGCTGTTCGAGCGGGCAGGCTTTGGGCAGGTGACGCGGCTGCCCTATCCGCACGCCTTTCCGCTTTCGCTGATCCTGAACAAGCTTGGCCTTCCGGCACCGCGCTGGACGGCACGGTTCAATCTCAAGCTGCCTGCAACGACGGTGTGCTACATGGGCAGACGAGGTGTCTCATGAATAATCCTGCGCCTTTCCTTTCGCTGGTCATCCCCGCCTATCGCGAGGCCGAGGGCCTGAAGGCCGCGTTCGAAATCATCCGGCAGCACACCGAGCCGCTGGCGCGGTGGGAATATATCATCGTGGACGATGGCTCGACCGACGATACGTGGAAGGTGATCGAGCAGCTGGCGACCGCGCACAAGGAGGTCGTCGGCCTTTCCCTGTCGCGGAATTTCGGCAAGGAGGGGGCCATCGCGGCGGGGCTGTCCGCTGCGAAGGGCGATGCGGTCGTCGTCATGGATGCCGACCTGCAGCATCCGCCGCAACTGATCGGGAAAATGATCGAGCTTTGGCGCGGCGGGGCCGAAGTGGTGAATACGCACAAGAGCTCGCGCGGCAAGGAAGGCAGCCTCAAGCGCTGGCTGGTGCATTGCTATTTCGGCTTCTTCTCGCGGCTGGCAGGCATGGAGATCGGCAATGCCGCCGACTTCAAGCTGCTCGACCGGTCGGTCGTCGATTGCATGAAGAAACTGCCCGAACGCACCCGGTTCTTCCGGGGGCTGGTGGCTTGGGTGGGGTTCCGTCAGGAGACCATCGCATTCGACGTCGCGGCGCGCGAGATCGGCACGGGCAAATGGTCGTTCACCAGGCTGGCGCGGCTGGCGATCGAATCGATCATGGTCTTCAGCAGCCTGCCGATGCAACTGATGACTCTGGTCGGGGGGCTGTTCGCCCTTCTGGCGGTCGGCCTCTCTATCCGAACCGTGTGGCTGCTGTGGACCGGGCAGGCCCTGCCGGGGTTCGCCACGGTCATCCTGCTGCTGATCGTGATCGGATCGATCCTGATGATCGGACTGGGGATCATCGGCATGTATCTCGCCAAGATCTATGACGAGGTGAAATCCCGCCCCGGCTTCATCGTCCGGGAGGTCGCGTCGGCGCATGACCCTGCGACAATCATTCCGGCGCAGGATAGCGATACAGTTCGAACGATCCCAGCCGCTGTGGCGCAGGCGAGCGTGCCTGAACGGCCTTCAAAAGCTCTGCGCCTTGCGGAGTGAGATATTTGTCGTTCGGCTTGTGGACGACGAATAGCGGGGCGGCCTTATCCAGCGCGGCGATGGCCGCTTCGACATCTGCCGCAGTCTTGAGGCCCAGCTGGGTGCCGTAATAGGGCACCGGGGACCGGCGGGCCGTCATGAAATTGATCTCGGGGTTCATCTGGACGGTCATCAGGGCTTCGTCCGCGCCGGAACCGCGTTCTATCGCCTCGATGATCTGCGCATATTCCGCGCGGCTGTCCTCGCCGATGCGGAGCGAGACCCGTGGCAGGTCGCTGGCGACATATGGCTCATAGGCTTCGCTTGCGACGATACTCGCCAGACTGCGATCGATCGGCCGCGCCGCCTGAAACAACACGGCCCATGCCGACAGGGCCGCAACACCGGCGAGCACGGCAGGCCGGTTCGACAGACTGATAAGCGCGAGGATGGCGGGAGCGACGGCCATCATCAGATACACCGGGATCTGGTAATGAAGCGCGCTGCACGCCCAGACCGCCGCCAGCATGACCTTCGGAGACAGGGACAACCCGTCGCGCAATCTGACGACGGCGAGGATCCCCACCACCGGGAAGATCAGCAGCAGCGCCGTCCAGGCGGTGCCGGATATCGCGCCGACGATGCCGGTCCGGAACAGGTTTGCCAGCGCCAGCACGAGTATATCGGAGTAGCTGCGCGCCGATATGAAGTCCTGATTGTTGATGACGAGCGCAGAGAACAGGATGTCGTGTAGCCAGTCGCCAAATGCCCCGACCATCGCCATGAACAGCGCGACCGGAAGGCCCGCCAGCAGGAACCCCGCGCCCAGCAAGAGGGCAAGCCTGAAAAACCCGCCCCAGTTCAGGCGAGCCCTGAACGTCAGGATGGCGAGCAGCGCCAGCGGCCAGATCCCGATCAAAAGCAGGCCGAACAGATGACCCTTGGACATGACATAGGCCGCGAGACCGAGCAGAGGCACGCCGCCCAAAATGAGGGCCGGAACGCGGCTGGCCGATCTGTCGTCCCTGCACTCGGACAGCAGGACTGCGATCAGTCCGATGGCGAGAAAGACCCCGCTCAATTGCCGGGTGAAGAAGGCGATACCGACGATGAAGCCGGCCAATAGCAGGCGCGAGGCCGATCCGGCCTGCCTCTTGGTCAGGCAGAGCGCAAGCGCGAAAAACGCAGCCAGCGCGTGCCAGTTGGCGCTGGGGTTGAGGAACTGGATGAAGGAAAAGGCGGTCACGGCAAAAGCGCCGATGAATGCGGCCATGTTGCCCTGCGGCCTGAGCAGCCAGAGCGCGGCTGCGCCCTGCAGCAGCGTCAGCACGACCAGCGGATAGCGCAGGCTGAGCAGATCCTCGCCGAAAACGAAAAAGGCGAGGATGTTGAGGAGATTGCCATAGCCCGGATGAATATCGATCAGATCCCTGTGGATCGTGTCGCCGGCCAGGAAACGCTGTGCGACATAGGCATAGACACCCTCGTCCGGGCCCCACCAGAACTGGTCGTGGAAATGGAACAGGATCAGGCCGCTGAGCAGCAGCCAGAGAAAGCCCAGCCCTGCAAAACCCATCGTATCGCGCTGCATCACGATGCTCTCTCGGCCAAGAGCGTGAGTATGGCCAGTCCGACCAGTGTCGCCGCCACCTGCGTCAGCCCGAACATGATCGACATGGCGACGGCGATATTCTCATCGATGCCGATCAGGGGCAGGCTGACCATGGCGGCCAGCTCCCGGCTTCCCCAGCCGCCGATGGAAACCGGCATGGCGGCTGCGAGCAGAAGGGCTGGAAACACCGCCAGCAACGCAAGCGGGGAAACGAACTCGCCCGCCGAGTGAAGCAGCAGATAGGCGATCGCGGTCGCCGCAACATGTCCCACCAGCGAGAGGCCGAGAAGCGAGCCCACGAACTTGCCGAGGCTGCGCGTGCTGCCCGCAGCAGGGAGGAAGACATAGAGCGCGACCGACAGCGCGGCAGCCAGCAGCACAGCCATGATGGCCAGTCCGTCCGGGACGAGCGATGGCGCGGCAAGCGCGCCGGTGGCAGCCGCCAGCGCCAGTGCCACCAGACCCGCCAACCGGTCCGAAATGCCGATATTGACCGCCAGCCTTGTGTCCACGCCATGCTTTCGTATCAGCCAGACCCTGCCCGCATCTCCCAACAACCCGGTCGGCAGCAGCAGATTGGCAAGCGTGGCGCCGAACGTCATCCGGCAGACAATGAGGGCGAAGAGACCGGCGAAGCCCTGTCCTTGGAAAAGCACGATGAACCGCCACGACAGCAGAACCACGATCGCAATATGCAGCGCGACGGCTGCCGCGATGGCAGGCACCGAGAATTCCGACATCGCATCCAGCACCTTTGCGGTGTCGATCTGCGAGA
Source organism: Croceicoccus sp. (assembly GCA_002694745.1). Classification (GTDB taxonomy): domain Bacteria; phylum Pseudomonadota; class Alphaproteobacteria; order Sphingomonadales; family Sphingomonadaceae; genus Croceicoccus. The sequence goes on from NZMY01000014.1 coordinate 130,789, forward strand.
TGATGATCGCCAGCAATCCGATGAAGCTGGCGATCTGGACGAGAGGGATGACGGGACTGCGCTTTTTCGGCTGGATGGCGGGATCGGATTGTCGAACCACATTCATAGAGCTCACCGATCCACATGCGTGCAACCCGGGCAGTGCCCGGTGTCCAAATCCGCGGGGCTTAGTCTAGTAGCACGACCCGATTTACAATCCGATAATCAGCATGTCGCGGGCGGAACCCGCGCGTTGAAACAGGCTTGCGACCGCACCGATGGAACCCGTCATTCCACCGTGACGGATTTGGCCAGGTTGCGCGGCTGGTCGACGTCGGTGCCCTTGGCCACCGCCACGTGATAGGCGAGGAGCTGGACCGGAACGGCGTAGACCAGAGGCGCGATCAGCGGGTGGACCTTGGGCATTTCGATCGTGGCGAGACAGCCTTCGCCCGCTTCGGCAAGACCTTCGGCATCGCTGATCAGCACGATCTTGCCGCCGCGCGCGCGAACCTCCTGCATGTTGGACACGGTCTTTTCGAACAGCGGGCCCGACGGGGCGAGGACGACCACGGGGACAAGATCGTCGATCAGCGCGATGGGGCCGTGCTTCATCTCGCCGCTGGCATAGCCTTCGGCATGGATATAGCTGATTTCCTTGAGCTTGAGCGCGCCTTCCAGCGCGAGCGGATAATCCGGTCCGCGGCCCATGTAGAGCACGTCGCGCGCGGGCGCGATCAGATGCGCCATGGCGGCGATGTCCTCGTCATGGTTCAGCGCTTCGTTGAGGCAGGCGGGCGCTTCCAGCAGATGATCGACGATGGCGCGTTCTTCCGCCTCGCTCAGCCGGCCCTTCTTGACCGCGAAATGCGCGGCGAGCGCGGCCAGTACGGCAAGCTGGCAGGTGAACGCCTTGGTCGAGGCGACGCCGATCTCGGGCCCCGCGTGGGTCGGCAGCAACAGGTCTGCCTCACGCGCCATGGAGCTTGTCGGCACGTTGACGACGACCGCGATGGTCTGCCCTGCCTGCTTGCAATGGCGCAGCGCCGCCAGCGTGTCGGCGGTCTCGCCGCTTTGCGAGATGAACAGCGACAGCCCGCCGGGTTCCAGCACCGGGTCGCGGTAGCGGAATTCGGAGGCCACATCGATGTCGACGGGCACGCGGGCGAACGTCTCAAACCAGTATTTCGCGACCATGCCGGCGTAGTAGCTCGTCCCGCAGGCGACGATGGTGACGCGGTCGATGCGGCTGATGTCGAAATCGATCTGCGGCAAAGCGACGGTGCGTTCCAGCTGGCGGATATAGCTGCGCAGGGTCTGCGCCACCACGGTCGGCTGCTCGAAGATCTCCTTCTGCATGAAGTGGCGGTAATTGCCCTTCTCGATCGCGACGGCGCTGGCGCCCGACTTGACCACGGGGCGTTCGACCGGGTTACCATCGGCGTCGAAAATCTGCGCACCATCGCGCGTGACGATCGTGAAGTCGCCTTCTTCCAGATAGGTGATATCCTGCGTCAGCGGAGCCAGCGCCAAGGCGTCGGAGCCGAGAAAGGTCTCACCGTCGCCGAAGCCGACCACCAGCGGAGAGCCCAGCCGCGCGCCGATCAGCATGTCGGGATGCTGGCGAAACGCCACAGCCAGCGCGAAGGCGCCGCGCAGCATGGGCAGGACCTCGCGCACCGCTTCCTCTGGCGTCATGCCCTGTTCGATGCGGCTGGACAGCAGATGGACGACGACTTCGCTGTCGGTCTCGCTTTCGAACTGGCGGCCCTGCGCGATCAGTTCCTCGCGCAGGGGGCGGAAATTCTCGATGATGCCGTTGTGGACCAGCGCGACCTCGGCAGTGGCGTGTGGGTGGGCATTCGCCTCGGTCGGCGCGCCATGCGTGGCCCAGCGGGTGTGCGCGATGCCGACATCGCCGGGGGCGGGGCGGGCCGCGACTTCGCGGGCCAGATTGGCGAGCTTGCCCTCGGCCCGGCGGCGCACCAGCGTATGATCGCTGATGGTGCAAAGCCCCGCGCTGTCATAGCCGCGATATTCCATGCGGCGCAGCCCGTCGACCAGCCGCTCCGCCACGGGCTCTGCGCCCACGATGCCGATGATACCGCACATTGAACTTCTGTTCCTTCTGGCCCGTCAGTGCGGGAAATTGGTGTCGACGAAATGGCGCGTGAATTCGCGCGGATCGGGCTGCTTGCCGTTCGCCTGCAGGAACTTGACGCGGCCCTTGTCCCACACTTCGCGAATGGCCCTGTCCATGCCGGGGCGGAAGTTCATTCGCCGCTCAACGATGGAGCGCCAGCTGCCGGTCTGGCCGAACGCCTTGTGGAACTGCGGTTCCATCGATGTCAGCGTGCTGTCGGCCACCGGGTCCAGATTGCCGGTCGCCGCCAGCACATAGGCATCGAGCAGGCGCAGGAACGGCTTGTTGTCGTACCTTGTATTTGGCGCAGGCGTCGTCACTTGCCTTCCTTCTTCTTCTTTTTCATCGCATCGTGGAATCGGTCGGCCCAGCCGGGTTTCACCAGCTGCTCGCCGCGCACCATGCGCAATTCTCCGTCACCGACGTCGCGGGTGACCGCGCTGCCCGCCCCGACGATGGCATCCGCGCCGATCTTCAGCGGCGCGATCAGGGCCGAATTCGATCCGATGAAGGCGCGCTCGCCGATTTCGGTCCGGTGCTTGAAATAGCCGTCGTAATTGCAGGTGATCGTGCCCGCCCCGATATTCGCGCCCGCCCCGATGGTGGCATCGCCCAGATAGGAAAGATGGTTGGCCTTGGCCCCTTCGCCCAGCGTGCTGTTCTTCATCTCGACGAAATTGCCCAGCTTCGACCCCGGCTCCATCACCGCGCCGGGGCGCAGGCGGGCATAGGGGCCGACGTCGCAGCCCTTGCCAACAACGGCGCCTTCCAGATGGCTGAAGGCGCGGATCGTGGCGTTGGCGGCGACTTTCACGCCCGGGCCGAACACGACATTGGGTTCGACGACGACATCCTCGGCCAGCTCGGTGTCCCAGCTGAAGAATACGGTTTCGGGGGCGCGCAAAGTGGTGCCCGCGTCCATCGCCTCGGCTCGGCGGAAATCCTGCCACTGCGCTTCGGCCTCGGCCAGTTCGGCGCGGCTGTTGATGCCTGCGACTTCGCCGGGATCGTCGGTTTCCACCACCGCGCAGGGCCGGCCGTCGGCGGTGGCGAGATTGACGATGTCGGGCAGGTAATATTCGCCCTGCGCATTGTCGTTGCCGACCCGTTCCAGCAGAGCGAACAGCGCATCGCCGCGCACCGCCATCACGCCGGAATTGCACAATGTGCAGGCCCGTTCCTCGTCGCTGGCGTCCTTGTGCTCGACCATTTTGGCGATGCGGCCACCGTCTTCGGCGATGATGCGGCCATAGGACTTGGTGTCGCCGGGGCGGAAGCCCAGCACCACCGCGGGCGGCGCGTCATCGGCGTGGAGGCGGCGCTGCATCGCCTGCATCGTCGCGCCGCGCAGGAAGGGCACGTCGCCATAAAGGATCAGCACATCGCCCGAAAAACCGGCCAGCGCCTCGCGCGCCTGCAGCACCGCGTGGCCGGTGCCCAGCTGCCGGTCCTGCACCGCGAAATCGGCCTTGCCCTTCAGCGCGCCCTCGACCTGTTCGCGCAGATCGCCGGTGACGACGATGAAGCGCGTGGGATTGAGCGCGGCGGCGCTGGCCATCAGGTGCTCGATCATCGGACGGCCCGCGATGGGGTGGAGCACCTTGTGCAGCGCGCTTTTCATGCGCGTGCCCTTGCCCGCGGCAAGGATGATGACGGCAAGCTGGTTCGTTTCTGTCACGGCGGTCCCGGTAATCAGGGGTTGGTCAGGGTTGCGGGCAGGCTTGCCAGCAAATTGTTGCGGTTTCCATAGGCACAAGGCATGCGCGCACAGATGTCCGAACGTCCCGAACCCGCAATCCGTTTCCGGCCCATCCGCTTTGCCATCGTCGGCTTCGACCTCGACGGCACGCTGCTCGATACCGCACCCGATATCGCGCATGCCCTGAACCACGCCTTGCGCGCGGCGGGCAGGCCCGCGCTGCCGCTTGACGAGGTGCGCCCGATGATCGGCGGCGGGGCCAAGAAGCTGCTGGCCAAAGCGCTGGGCCAAGGGGCGCGCGTGCCCGAGGACGAGCTGGCGCCGCTCTACCGGATGCTGCTGGACCATTACGCCGCCCATATCGCGGTGGAGACGCGGGCCTATGACGGGCTTGAGCGGGCGCTGGACGCGCTTGCGGAGCAGGGCGCCGTGCTGGGCGTGGCGACCAACAAGCTGGAAGCCTTGGCCGCCGATCTGCTGGGGCAGATGGGGCTGGCGGACCGCTTTGCCGCGATCGTCGGCGGCGACACGCTGGGGACCGACCGTGCCAAGCCGCTGCCCGACATGCTGCACCACATGGCCGAGGCCTGCGGCGGCGGGGAGATGGCCTTCGTCGGCGATTCGGCGTTCGACATGAAGGCGGCGCGCGCGGCGGGCGTGCCGGGGATCGCGGTCAGCTTCGGCTATCCGGGGATGGCGGTCGCGGCACTGGGCGCGGACCGGGTCATCGACCATTACGACGAATTGCTGCCCGTCCTGACTGAATTATAGGCGCCGAACTATAGGCGCGAAAAGTGACAACGGTGACACGTCCTACAGGCACTGTCACCCGCCGCAAACCCGCGGGATTGCGCGCTTTGCGGGCCAAAAGTGACACATCGACCTGCGAGAGAGAATTACGCGTGAAAGAGCCGCGGCGGAAGAATCGCGCCGCGGCCTCAATCGCCATTTTGCCGGATGTAGGACAGTAAAACCCGTCAGGTCGGCGGTCAGCCGATGCCGAGCGCGGCCTTGTAGGTTTCGAGGATCAGTTCCATCTCGCGGCGGTCGTCGGCGTTCATCTTGCGCAGGCGCACGATCTGGCGCATGATCTTGACGTCGTAGCCGACCGCTTTCGCCTCGGCATAGACGTCACGGATATCGTCGGAGATCCCCTTCTTTTCCTCTTCGAGGCGTTCGACGCGCTCGATCAGAAGGCGCAGGCGATCGTCGGTGTTTTCGGCTTCGGCCATCGGGTCAGCTCCGGTGAGAATCAATCAGGGAATCGCGAAAGAGCGGCCTGATAGGCAGCGAGGGCCCCCGGGTGAAGACGCGGCGCGGCAAGTTATCCCCATGGCGTGGATAAGTGGCCGGCCCCCGCCCGATGGGTCAGGGAAGCGCGCTGCGAACCTGGTTCTTCGCCACGCTGTCCTCCATCCGCGCGATCTGCTCGCCCGAGGCCGGGGTCTGGCGGGTCGCTTTCCATTCGTCCATCGGCATGCCGTGGATCAGCTCGCGCGCCTGCGCCTTGTCGCCGGGATAGCCCGCGTCGCGGATCCAGTCGGCCAGACAATTGCGGCAAAAGCCCGCCAGCCCCATCAGATCGATGTTCTGCGCGTCGTGGCGGTGCTGCAGATGGCGGACGAGGCGGCGGAACGCATCGGCCGCGACATCGTCGGGAAGCTGGTCGAGCGGGTCGTGCGGGGTAGAATCGTCCATCGTCGTCACTCCGGTTTCGCAATTGTCGGGCAATTGCCCCTGACACGGCTTGCGCCATGCCATGCGTCTGAATAGGTCAGTCGCTGAATCTATCCCCATCCAGCTATCATCGGGCATCTATCTTGGCAAAGTTCGAACCGCGCGACCGCAAGGTCAAGATTCTCGCCACGCTGGGCCCTGCCAGCGCCAATCCCGACATGATCGCAAGGCTGCACCGCGCCGGCGCCGATGCGTTCCGCATCAACATGAGCCATGCGGACCACGAGACGCATGCGAAAACCTTTACCGCGATCCGCGAGTACGAGGCGAAGATCGGCCAGCCGATCGGCATCTTGTGCGATCTGCAGGGGCCGAAACTGCGCGTCGGCAAGTTCGAGAACGGCAAGGCCGTGATCCCGCACGGGCGCCATTTCACGCTGGACCGCAACCCTGAGCCGGGGAACGAGACGCGCGTTCAATTGCCGCATCCCGAATTGTTCGGCCTGCTGCAAAAGGGGCAGCGCCTGCTGCTCGACGACGGCAAGCTGCGGCTGCGCGTGATCCGCGCGGACGAGAACGAGATCTTGTGCAGCGCCGAGGTCGGCGGCGTGATTTCGGACCGCAAGGGCGTGAACGTGCCCGATGCCGAGGTGCCGATCCCCGCGCTGACCGACAAGGACCGCCGCGATCTGGCCTTCGCCATCCAGCAAAAGGCCGACTGGATCGGCCTGTCCTTCGTGCAGCGGCCCGAGGATTTGGCCGAGGCGCGCAAGCTAATGGGCGGTTACGGCGCGCTGATGGCCAAGATCGAGAAGCCGCTGGCGGTGCGCCATCTGGACGAGATCCTCGAGATGTCGGACGGTCTGATGGTCGCGCGCGGCGATCTGGGCGTGGAGCTGAACCCCGAGGAAGTGCCCCCGCTGCAGAAGCGCATCGTCCAGGAGGCGCGCAAGGCGGGCAAGCCCGTCGTCGTCGCGACGCAGATGCTGGAATCCATGATCGAGAGCCCCGCGCCGACCCGCGCCGAGGTGTCCGACGTGGCCAACGCGGTTTATGACGGCGCGGACGCGGTGATGCTGTCGGCGGAAACCGCGGCGGGCCAGTGGCCCGAGGAAGCGGTCACCATCATGCACCGCATCGCCAAGCAGGTCGAAAAGGACCCCGGCTATGACGAGCGCATCTCGCTGGGCCGGGTGACGCCCGATGCGACCACCTCGGACGCGCTGGCAGAGGCATGTGCGTCGATTGCGCGGGCGCTGAAGATCTCGGCGATTACGGTGTTCACCTCGTCCGGATCGTCGGCGCGGCGCGTGGCGCGTGAACGGCCCAAGGTGCCGCTGCTGGTGCTGACGCCCTCGCAGATCACGGCGCGGCGCGTGGCGCTGCTCTGGGGCGCGCATGCGGTGCGGACCAAGGACATCGGCAGTTTCGAGGAGATGATCGGCAAGGGCAAGCGCATGGCGCTGCGCCACGGGTTCGGCGCGGCGGGTGCGCGGGTGGTGGTTCTGGCGGGTGTGCCCTTCGGCAAGCCGGGCGCGACCAACCTGCTGCATGTCGTCACGCTGCAGGGCGACGAGCTGGACCGCCACAAGGGCGAAGGCGCCGCTTGACGGCGGAATACGCGCGACGCATGGCGCGGGCATGACAACCCGCCTGTTCGTTTCCGACAATTCCGCCGCCGTCCACCCGCATGTGTGGGAGGCGATGCGCGCCGCCGATGCGCCCGACATGCCCTATGACGGCGATGCGCTGTCGCAGGGGCTGGATGCGCGCTTTTCCGCGCTGTTCAGGCGCGAATGCGCGGTGGTGTGGGCGGGCACCGGCACGGCGTCCAATGCGCTGGCGCTGGCCTGCCTGACGCCGCCCTATGGCGGGATCGTGTGCCATTACGACGCCCATGTCGAAGCGGACGAGGGCGGCGCGCCCGAGTTCTTCACCCATGGCGCCAAGCTGATGCTTGCCGACGGCGAGGGCGCCAAGGTCACGCCCGAGCCCGTCGCGGCGGTGATCGACCCGATCCGGGATGACGTGCACCGCGTGCAGCCGGTGACGCTGGCGCTGACGCAGGCGACCGAGCAGGGGCGGGTCTATACGCCGGACGAGCTGGCGGCGCTGACGGATTTCGCGCGCGGGCGTGGGCTGCGGGTGCATCTCGACGGGGCGCGTTTCGCCAATGCGGTCGCGCATTTGGGCTGCTCGCCCGCCGAGGCGGCGGCGGTGCAGGGGATCGACAGCCTCTCTTTCGGTTTCATCAAGAACGGCGGGATGGGGGCCGAGGCTCTGCTGCTGTTTGACACCGCGCTGGCCGACCAGTGCCGCCGCCGCCACAAGCGCGCGGGGCAGCTGCAGTCCAAGGGCCGCTACATGGCGGCGCAGCTGCACGCGATGCTGGACGACGACATCTGGCTGGAAAACGGGCGCGCCGCCAATCGCGCCGCGCGGATCGTGGCCGAAGCCGCGCCCGAACGCCTGCTGGATCAGGTCGATGCGAACGAGGTCTTCATGCGGCTGTCGGCAGCGGAGCGCGAGTCTTTGCGGTCGCAGGGTTTCGCGTTCTACGACTGGTCGGACACATCGGCGCGTTTCGTGACCGCGTGGAACACCAGCGCCGAGGATGCGGATGCGCTGGCCAAGGCACTGGCCGCGCTGTGACGGATACGCAGGCCTCGCTGCTGAAGCGCTGGGGGCCGTTCGTCCTTGTGACGCTGATCTGGAGTTCGACCTGGCTGGTCATCAAGGACCAGATCGGGCTGGGCACGCCGGGCTGGTCGATCACCTTGCGCTTTGCCATCGCGACCGTCGGCATGTTCGTGCTGTGCGCGGTCAGGGGCGACGGCTGGCGGCTGAAACCGGGGTGGCTGCCGGTCGTGGGCCTGGTGGGGATCTGCCAGTTCACCGGCAATTTCCAGTTCGTCTACCGCGCGGAGCAATATCTGACCTCGGGCATCGTCGCGGTGTTCTTCGGCCTGCTGCTGGTGCCCAATGCGATCCTGTCGCGGCTGGTGCTGGGGCAGCGCAGTTCCAGGCGGTTCATCGTCGGATCCGCCATCGCGATCGCGGGCATCATGCTGCTGTTCGCGCATGAATACCGGACCGCCGGGGTCGACCGCGGGGTCGTCGCGGGCATCGTGCTGGCGACGCTGGCCATGCTGGCCGCATCGATCGCCAATATCACCCAGGCGACGCCCGCCGCGCATCGCCAGCCGTTCCTGCCGATGCTGGCATGGTCGATGGCGCTGGGGACATTGATCGACGCGGCGCTGGCGCTGGGGATGGAAGGCTGGCCGGTGTGGCCCGATGGCTGGCGCTATTACGCGGGGGTCGGCTATCTGGCGATCATCGGGTCGGTCGCGACGTTCCCGCTCTATTTCGGGCTGGTGCGCACGATGGGGGCGGGGCAGGCGGCCTATGTCGGGGTGGCGGTGCCGCCGATCGCCATGCTGATCTCGACCCTGTTCGAAGGCTATCAGTGGAGCGTCATGGCCGCGGGCGGGGTGGCGCTGGCGATGGTGGGGCTGATCATCGCGATCCGCACCCGCCCCAAGCCGCGCAGCACCGAGGGCGAGGCCGAACCGCCGCTGTCAGCCGAGACCGCCATCCGCGAGGCTGGCCGAGTCGCTGCCCGCGAGGCAGGCGACTAGCCCCTCGCGGTAGGTGGGGTAGGCGGGCTGCCATTCCAGCACGCGCTTTGCCTTGATATTCGCGACGCGCCGGTTCTCGGCATAAAATCCGCGCGCCATGGGGGAGAGATCGGCTTCCTCCAGCGTCTGCAAGGGCGGCGGGGCGGTGCCGAGCAGGCGGCAGGCTTCCTCGATCACAGTGTTCTGCGGGCAGGGCAGGTCGTCGGACAGATTATAGGCACCGCGCGGCGCACGCTGCTTCAGCGCGAGGGCGACCCCCTCGGCAATGTCGCGGACATGCACGCGGCTGAACACCTGGCCGGGAATGTCGATGCGGTTGGCGCGGCCTTCTCGCACGCGGTCGAGCGCGCTGCGTCCCGGTCCGTAGATGCCGGGCAGGCGGAATACCCGCGCGCCAAGGCCCAGCCATGCCTCGTCCGCCTCGCTGCGGGCCGAGCGTCTGCCGGTGCCGGTGGGCGCGGTTTCGTCGACCCATGCCCCGTCCGCATCGCCATAGACGCCGGTGGAGGAGAGATAGCCGATCCAGCCATCGAAGCGCGCCAGATCCGCGCCATAGTCCGCCAGCACCTGATCGCTGCCGCTCTGCCGGTCGGGCGGGACCGAGGACAGCACCGCATCCGCCTTACCCAGCGCGAACTGCACAGCGTCCTTGTCGGCGAAGTCCAGCGTGCCGTCGCGTCCCGTCGCCTCGACCGCCCAGCCATGCGGTTCGAGCCGCGCCGCCACATGTTTCGCCGTATAGCCGAGGCCAAAGATCAGAAGTCGCATCGGCCCTAGTTAGGGTCCCTGCGCCCCGCCGCGTAGGGGTCGGCGCACGATTGCGGATAAATTCCGGCGGACAGGGCGGCGCGAAGGCAGAATAGGGCTTGAGAAAACCGCCGCAAACCGCATCTAGGATTAATTATGGATATCGCCCGCAACCCCACCAGCATTCCCGGCAACCCCGAACTGGCCGACGCCGCGCCCGAGCCTTCGGCGCCCGACACGATCCGCCGCCTCGATTACCAGCCGCCCGCGTGGCTGGTGCCCGACATCGCGCTGGAGTTCGAGCTTGGCACCGAACTGACCAAGGTGCGCTCCACGCTGACGGTACGGCAGAACCCCGATGCGTCGCGCGACCAGACGCTGCACCTGTGCGGCGACAATATCGCGGTGATGGATTTGATGGTCGACGGCAAGCCCGCCGAGGGCTGGAGCATGAGCGGATCGAACCTGCTGCTGCCGCTGCCCGGCGACGCGCACGAGGTGACGATCGAGACGCATCTGCATCCCGCGACCAACAGCCAGCTGATGGGACTCTATGCCTCGAACGGGATGCTGTGCACGCAGTGCGAGGCCGAGGGCTTTCGCCGCATCACCTTCTTTCCCGACCGGCCCGATGTGCTGTCGCGCTACTCCGTGCGGATGAGCGGGCCGAAGGCGGATTTCCCGATCCTGCTGTCGAACGGCGACATGACCGCCAGCGGCGAGAAGGACGACGGGACGCATTGGGCCGAATGGACCGATCCGTGGCCCAAGCCGTCCTATCTGTTCGCGCTGGTCGCGGGCGATCTGGTGGCGCGCAAGGACAGCTTTACCACCATGAGCGGGCGCAAGGTGGAGCTTGGCGTGTGGGTCCGCCCCGGTGACGAGGACCGCACCGAACATGCGATGCGCAGCCTGATCAATTCGATGAAATGGGACGAGGAGGTGTTCGGCCGCGAATACGACCTCGACACGTTCAACATCGTCGCCGTCAGCGATTTCAACATGGGCGCGATGGAGAACAAGGGCCTCAACATCTTCAACACGCGCTATATCCTGGCCGATCCCGATACCGCCACCGATGGCGATTTCGACGCGGTCGAGGGCGTGGTGGGGCACGAGTATTTCCACAACTGGTCGGGCAACCGCGTCACCTGCCGCGACTGGTTCCAGCTGAGCCTGAAGGAAGGCTTTACCGTGCTGCGCGACCAGATGTTCAGCGCGGACATGGGCAGCGAGGCGGTGAAGCGGATCGAGGATGTGCGCATATTGCGCGCCGCCCAATTCCCCGAGGATTCGGGCCCGCTGGCGCATCCGATCCGCCCCGATTCCTATCAGGAAATCAGCAATTTCTATACCGCGACCGTCTATAACAAGGGCGCGGAAGTCATTCGCATGATGCGCACCATGGCGGAGCCGGACAAGTTCCGCGAAGGCAGCGACCTGTATTTCCAGCGCCATGACGGCGAGGCGGCGACCTGCGAGGATTTCGTCAAGGCGATGGAGGACGGCGCGGGGCTGGACCTGTCGCAGTTCCGCCTGTGGTACGAGCAGGCAGGCACGCCGCAGGTCACCGCGCATATGAAGCACGACGCGGCCAGCGGCACGGTGACGCTGGAGGTGAAGCAGAAGGTGCCCGCCACCCCCGGCCAGCCGGTGAAGAAGCCGATGCATTTCCCGCTGAAGATCGCTTTGTTCGACCGCGACACCGGCACGCATGGCGGCGAGATCACGCTGAACATCACGAAGGCGAGCGAGAGCTTCAGCTTCGACGGGTTTGCCAAGGCTCCGGTGCTGTCGGCCAATCGCGGCTTTTCCGCGCCGATCCAGCTTGAGACCGAGACGAGCGACGCGGACCTCAAATTCCTGGCCGCGAAGGACGATGACAGCTTTGCGCGTTACGAGGCGCTGCAGCAGCTGGAGACGCGCGAATTGCTGGGCGCGGTCGACATGGGACCGAACGAGGCCCGCCGCGCCGCGATTGCCGAGGCGATGGGCGCGATCATCGACGACGCCGCCATCGACGACATGATGCGCGGCGAATTGCTGATGCTGCCCGCGATCAATTTCCTGATCGAACTGGCCGCGCCCGCCGACCCGCTGGCGCTGCACAATGCGCGCGAGCGGCTGAAGGCCTATCTGGGCACGCGGCTGCGCGATCGGCTGACCGCGCTGCACGACCGGGCGTCCAGGGTCGCGTTCTCGCTGGATGCGGACAGCCGCGGGGCGCGCAAGGTGAAGACGCAGGCGCTGATCCTGCTGGCGGGCGCCGATGCGGCCGAGACGGCGAAGCGCGCCGAGGCGCAATATCGCGGATCGGACAACATGACCGACCGGCAGGGCGCATTGGCGGTGATGTCGGGGCTGGACGTGCCCGCGCGCGGCGAATTGCTGGACGATTTCCATGCGCGCTATGCCGGCAATGCGTTGGTGATCGACAAATGGTTCGCCATTCAGGCGAGCGCGCTGCGCGGCGACGTGCTCGATGCGGTGGAGGCTTTGGCGAAGCATGAGGACTTCACCATGAAGAACCCCAACCGCGTGCGCGCGCTTTATATGACGATGGCGGGCAATCCGGCGGCGTTCCATGACGAGAGCGGGCGCGGTTACCGGATGATCGCCGACCTCGTGCTGGAACTCGACCCGATCAATCCGCAGACGGCGGCGCGTTTCGTGCCTTGGCTGGGCCGGTGGCGCAAGATCGAGCCGGTGCGCGCCGCGATGATGCGCGAGGAGCTGACCCGCATGGCCGAGGTCAAGACGCTCTCCAAGGACGTGCGCGAACAGGTGACCAAGAGCCTCGACGCGAGTGCCTGACATCATCACCGCCGCCCCGCTGGAGGGCCTGCCGCATGGCTTTCTGGGCCGGCGCGGCGGGGGGTCGGGCGGGGCCTATGCCTCGCTGAATGTCGGCACCGGGTCCGAGGACGATCCCGCACTGGTGGAGCAGAACCGGCGGATCGCGGCGGATGCGGTGCTGCCGGGCGCGGCATTGGCGACGGTCTATCAGGTGCATTCGGCGCTGTGCGAGCGCGTGATCGCGCCGCGGCCGCTGGCCGAGCGGCCCCATGCCGATGCCATGGTGACGGACCGCCCCGGCGTATTGCTGGGCATACTCACCGCCGATTGCGCGCCGGTGCTGCTGGCCGACCGGCAGGCGGGCGTGGTGGGGGCGGCCCATGCGGGGTGGAAGGGCGCGATCGGCGGGGTGACCGACGCCGCCATCGCCGCGATGGAAGCGCTGGGCGCGAACCGCAGTGGCATCGCCGCCGCCATCGGCCCCTGCATCGCGCAGGTAAGCTATGAGGTGGATAAAGGCTTCCTCGTCCGGTTCTGTCAGGACGATCCGGCGAACGAGCGTTTCTTCAAACCCGGCAGGCCCGGCCACCAGCAATTCGATCTGGCTGGCTATGTCGCCGCGCGGCTGGCAGGCGCGGGTATCGGCACGGTGGCGATCACCGGGCACGACACGCTGGCGGAGGAAGAGCGGTTCTTCTCGTACCGCCGCGCGACGCTGGCGGGTGAGGATGGGTATGGGCGGCAGATTAGTTTGATCGGGGTTGGGGCGTAGCGGCGGGTTTTGCGGGTTATGGGTCGGAAGGGGGCATTCCAGTTACGACCGAAAGCGGTTGTTAAAGCTTTCGCACGATTTCGGCGATCTCAGGGTCGGTGTAAGTTTTTACCGGGTCATGAGTTGGCAAATTCGGACTAGCAAACTCCCCAGCATCAAATGCCTCGAAGACCCGAAAAAACAACGTCGGCCACGGTGGCGGCGACCCTCCGGCCTGCTGCCCAATCATCATGCCATAAAGATGATTCACTACCTCGTCGCAGAATTCGAATGAGAAACGCTTCTCATGGTAACCCACCGCAAGCTTTGTAGCGATCTGATCGTAAAGATGAGCTAGCGCCTGCCCTGAACCACCGGACCAAGCGAGCAAATCGGCCTCAGTAGGTGCTTGGCCCTCCCAATCTACGGCATATCGTCGCTGAATTTCGACGAGGACTGATGAAATGTCGAACATCACTAGGAGATACCACGGCAACGTCAGCTTACCACCTCATTCCCGTCATTCCAGTGCACTTCATAAGCAGACGTCGCCCACCTCCGCGTTCGTCATTCCTGCGAAGGCGGGAGCATGAGTGGCCAAAGGCCAACCTTGCGAGACATGGCGCCAATTCGCTGTGGACCCCCGCCTGCGCGGGGATGACGCAGGTGGCAAGCGGCGGCTGCGCTTATTCGTGGGGCGGTGTCACAGCCCCGCGTAAAGCGCCAGCATCTGCGCCCATGCCTTTTCCGCCTCGGCCCGGTCGTAGGCGGGGCTGTCGAGGACGGTCCAGCCGTGGTCGGCGGGATAGACGATGACTTCGATGGGTGCGCCCACCGCCGCGGCCGCTTCGCGCAGGGCGGTCTTGGCTTCGGGCTGCTTGGCGTCGTCGTCCTGCGAGATGGCGACGAGGTAGGATGTGCCCGCCTGCATGATGCGGTGCGGGCTTTGCGGGGAATCGGTGACCAGCCCGCCGCCATGCATCGAGGCGGCGGCCTTGACGCGGGCAGGCACGGCGGCGGCGGCGTAGAAGGTCCACGAACCGGTCATGCAATGCCCGTTCGCGCCGATGCCGCGCGCGGTGTCGACCGCATCCTGCGCATCCAGCCATGCGACGAAGGCCCTGGTGTCGGCCATCACCGCGTCGGGCGTGTTCTGCTCGCGCCAGGGGCCGACCTTGGAGAAGCCCTCATCGTTCATGAAACCGGCGAAATCGGCGAATTGCTGGCCCTTGACCGAGCGGTAATAGGGATTGGGGTGCAGCACCGCATAGCCCTCGCCCGCCAGCCTTTCGGCCATCTGCTGCGAGGCGGGGCGCACGCTGGCGATGTCGGGCCACATGATGATGGCGGGGTGCTTGCCCTCGGCAGGGTGATAGAAGGTCGCGTCGGCGGTTCCGGCGGGGGTGGGGATCGACACTTCGCTGCGCGTGACGGCAGCACCTGTGCCCGTGGCGGTCGCGGCGGCCTCTTGCGCGGTGGCGCCTTCGTTACCCGATGCGCATCCGGCCAGCAGCGCCGCACCGCCCATCGCGGCGAAACTGCGGCGGTTCATCGCGCCCGCGCCCATCGAGTCCCCACTCATCGAGCCCGAATTCTTCGCCATTTCGGCAAGCTGGCGTTCGTCGCACATCGGCATTCTCCTCGCATGTTCGGCGGCGAGAATAGGCGCTGACCGGGCATAAGCAACCGCCCGAATGTACATGGCGTCAGCGGCGGGTGAGCGCGGCCTCGCTCTCGTCCAGCAGCTGCGCGATGATGTCGGCGACGGGTTCTTCCTTTTTCACCATGCCGACCGACTGGCCCGCCATCAGCGATCCGTTCTCGATATCGCCGTCGATCACCGCGCGGCGCAGCGCGCCTGCCCAGTAATGCTCGATCTGCAATTGCGCTTCCATCATCTCGAGCCCCTCGCTGTCGAGCAGGCCTGCCACTTCGCGCTGCTTGGTGGTGAACGCCTCGGTGCCCTTGTTCTTGAGCGCGCGGACGGGGATCACCGGCAGGCGCGGATCGACCTGCACGCTGGCGACCGCGTCGCGGGCCCCGGCGCGGAAGAAGGCCTTCTTGAAGTCGGGATGGGCGATGCTTTCGGTTGCGCAGGCGAAACGCGTGCCCAGCTGCACGCCCGCCGCGCCCATTTCCAGATAGCCGGCAATGGCCTCGCCCCGCCCGATGCCGCCCGCCACGAAGACGAGGTGATCGTTCGCCAGTTCGGGCAGGAATTCCTGTGCCAGCACGCTGGTCGAGACGGGGCCGATATGGCCGCCTGCCTCCATCCCCTCGATCACCATGGCATCCGCGCCCGAACGCAGCAGTTTCTTCGCCAGCGCCAGCGTGGGGGCAAAGCAGATGACCTTGGCGCCCGATGCCTTGATCGCCTCGACGCTGCCCTTGGGGGGCAGGCCGCCTGCCAGCACGACATGGCCGACGCCGTGCTTCCTGCACACATCGATCAGCTCCATGATCTGCGGGTGCATGGTGATGAGGTTCACGCCGAAGGGCTTGTCCGTCATGCCCCTGGTCGCCGCGATCTCGGCATCCAGCAGATCGGGCGTCATCGCGCCGCAGGCGATCACGCCGAACCCGCCCGCGTTGGACATGGCGGAGACCAGGTTGCGCTCCGAAACCCAGCTCATCGCGCCGCACAGGATCGCATATTCGCTGCCGAGGAATTCGGCACCGCGCGCCATCAGCGCCTGCGTCTTGGAATGGCTGGTCATGTCGTCGTCGCGTCCTTGGAAAAATGGCGTTGCGGCGCTTTAGGCAGCGGGTGTGATCACGGCAAGTGCGGGGCGGCGAAGATATGGGGAACGACGACCGGCGGGGGGCGTAGGTTCGCAAAGTGTCATGGCAAGGGAGCGCGGCATGGACATGCTATTCGGCGAAGACTGGAGTGCGGCGGTGCTGCGCGGGCTGGTGCTGGGCGCGATCGCACTGATGTGGGTGGTGCTGCTGGTCCGCATATTGGGGCTGCGCAGCTTTTCCAAGATGACCAATTTCGACTTCGTGATGACGATCGCGATGGGCTCGCTGATCGCATCGGCGTCGCAGTCCGAGAAGATCCTGCCGTTTCTGCAGGGGCTGGCGGCGATGGTGTCGCTGTTCGCGGTGCAATGGACCGCGGCGCGCCTGCGCAAATCCTCGGACGCGGTAGAGGCCGCGATCAGCAACACGCCGCTGATCCTGATGCGCAACGGCGAATATTGCGAGGAGGCGCTGAAGGCCACCCGCGTCAGCCGCAACGACCTTGTCGCCAAGCTGCGCGAGGCGAACGTGATGGACCTGTCCGAAGTGCGCGCCGTGGTGCTGGAAACGACGGGGGACATCTCCGTCCTGCACGGCGATCACCTCAGCGAGGCGATGCTGAAGGGCGTCGCCCAATAGGCCGCAGCGGAACGATGGCGGCGACGGCCCATTGAGAGGGCAGACACCCCGAATTTTATCAAGGAAATGCATATGTACGGTTGGGCCATCATGTTCGCGCTTGTCGCGCTGGTCGCGGCGATTTTGGGCTTTAGCGGGCTGGCGGGGACGCTGGCCAATATCGCGCTGGTCATCTTCGTGATCGCGCTGGTGGCGACGGCCGTGTTTTTCTTCATGGGCTGGAAGGCGGCGAAGGCGGTGGGCCGGAAGTTGTAGCGCCCCAATCAGCGGGTGTCGTCGATCAGCCGTGACAATTCGGCATCGTCGCTTTCCGCCAGATCGAGCAGCCGCCGGTAGGGATCGCCTTTCAGACGCAGCGCTGCGGCGAAGGCCGGTTCGGTTTTCAGGCCGGTCCGCCTCCATTTCATCACCACATCGGCAAGACGCGGCCCGCCCAGCGCCAGCAGGCGCCGTTCGGCGATGAAGTGGCGCCAGCCCGCTTGCTGCGAGACGGGCTTTGCCTGCCCGAAGATCTCGAACTGCCAGCCGTGTGCGGCGAAACCGGCCAGCACGGGCCGGTCGTCGCGGCTCCACTGCCACACGCGGAAATCCGCGCAATCGGCGAACCGATCCCACAGGATTTGCGCGAACCGCGCCGGGTCGGGCGCGTGGCACAATATGTCGATGTCGCTGCCCGGCAAGTCGAGACCGAGCGGCGGCGTGCCCGCGATGTGGGGATCGTAGGGTTGCAACGCCTCCATGACCCCGGTGCGGGTTAACGCTTCACGGTAATCGATGCGGGTCATGACTGACGCTCCGCCCCGTTTCGTTTCGCCAGTCGCCAAGATCGTCAGATCGCGCGATCCTCCGGCGTGCCCTTGCAGCCGCTGGCGATGACGTACCATTCGCTGCTGTCCTTGCGGCTGGCGGGCGGCTTGGCGTGCTTGACCGTGGTGAAATGCTTCTTGAGGATGCTGAGCAGCGCGGTGTCGGTGCCGCCCGCGAAGACCTTGGCGACGAAGGTGCCGCCCTCGGCCAAGGTGCGGATCGCGAAATCGGCGGCGGCCTCGACAAGGCCCATGGTGCGCAAATGGTCGGTCTGCTTGTGGCCCACCGTGTTCGCCGCCATGTCCGACAGCACCAGATCGGGCGCTTCGCCCAGCGCGTCCATCAGTGCGTCGGGCGCCTTGTCGTCCATGAAATCCATCTGGAAGATCGTGACCCCCGCGATCGGCTCGACCTCCAGCAAATCGATGCCGACGATCTTTGCCTGCGGGCTTTTCTTGGCCACCAGCTGCGCCCAGCCGCCCGGCGCGATGCCCAGGTCGACGACGGCGCGCGTGCCTTTCAGCAGGCCGAATTTCTCGTCCAGCTCGGCCAGCTTGAACGCGGCGCGGCTGCGATATCCCTCGGCCTTGGCCTTGGCGACATAGGGGTCGTTCAGCTGCCGCGCCAGCCAGCGCGCGCTGCTCGCCGTGCGCTTCTTGTTGCTTTTCAGCTTCTGGCGGTCGCTTCCCGATCTGCTCATCGGCGGGCCCTACAGCGGCTTTTCGCGCGGGGATAGGGGGCGCGAGTGCGCATGCGTCCCGCCCATCAGCGAGCGCAGGATCCCCTCTCGGATGCCGCGGTCGGCGACGCCCAGCTTGGTCGCGGGCCACAGGTCGAGGATGGTTTCCAGAATGGCGCAGCCCGCGACGACCAGCTCGGCGCGTTCGCGCCCGATACAGGGCAGATCCTCGCGCTCGGCAAAGCTCATCCGTGAAAGGCTGGCCGCGATGTCGCGCATGGCGAGCGAGGGCACGATCAGCCCGTCGACCGCCTGCCGGTCATATTGTTCCAGCCCCAGATGCACGCTGGCCAGCGTCGTGACCGTGCCGCTGGTGCCCAGCAGGCGCGGCCCGTCGTCCTCCTCGGCGCGCGGCAGGTTGCGAAACGGCTCAAGCCGGCGCGAGAACTGGCGGAAGCTGTCCGCCACCCTGCGCCGCATCTCGCGGTAACGGGCAAGGCGCTGCTCGTCGTCTTCGCCTTCCGCCGCAGGATAGCTTTCGGTCAGCGAGACGACGCCCCATGGCACCGATTGCCAGTCGAGGATGCGGGGCACGACATCGCCGGTTTCGATCAGCACAAGCTCGGTCGATCCGCCGCCGATGTCGAAGATCATCGCCGGGCCTTCGCCGCGTTCCAGCAGCACGTGGCAGCCCAGCACCGCCAGCCGCGCCTCTTCCTGCGCGCTGATGACGTCGAGCACGATGCCCGTTTCCTCGCGCACGCGGTCGATGAACGCCTGCCCGTTGGACGCGCGGCGGCAGGCCTCGGTCGCGACGCTGCGAGCCAAGTGGACGTTGCGGCGGCGCAGTTTCTGCGAGCAGACCTTCAATGCGCCCAGCGCCCGCTCCATCGCCTCGTCCGACAGGCGGCCGCTTTGCGCCAGCCCTTCGCCCAGACGCACGACGCGGCTGAACGCGTCGATCACCATGAAGTTCTCACCCTGCGCGCGGGCGATCAGCAGGCGGCAATTATTGGTGCCGAGGTCGATCGCGGCATAGGCCTGTCGAGAGGCGGGGGCCTGTTTTGAAGGCGCGGGGTTCGAAGCGCGCGTCGCTTCGCCATTCCGCCGTTCGGGCAGATCCTTGCCATTCTTGCGGGATGCGGCGCCATTGGCCTTGCCATCCCTGCTTTTTGCGCCGGCAGCGGGACCCGATTGACCCTTGCGGGCCGCTCTGTCCGGATCGGCGTTTGCATGGCGGCGTCCGCGCTGCCCGCGCCGATCCCCGTCATGCGATGCCGGCGGAAGCGATTCCGCCATGTTTTTCAACTTTCCAAATTCACATCGACCGCGCGGATAGGGTGCGCGGGGGACCTGACGCCGATGCTAACGACGGCAATGGCTGCTGGCAAGCGCAGCACCGCTCGCCGCCGCAGACACCCCGCTGCGATACGGCGGCGGGCGCATCGGGCCATCGGGCGGTGCTGCAACCGAAAGGCGGTTGACCGGACGGCAGCCGCGCGCTAATGGCCCGCCCCTCACCAGAGATCGATGCCCCGTCGTCTAATGGTAAGACTACGGACTCTGACTCCGTCAATTGAGGTTCGAATCCTCACGGGGCATCCACTGTGCACTCATTTCCCTATACTCCCTAAGGGTTTAGCGTGATGCGGTGTCTAACTATTCGACGGGGTTAGACACTTCCTTCCCGTATGCTTTGGCCATTGCGCTATCTGCGCGGGCCGCATTTCCTGAGTCGCCAGCGTATCGCCGGAACTCGCGAACAGTCTTGTGGCCGGTGATCGCCATGCCTTCTTCATCGGTGCAGCCACAGTCCACCAAACGGCGTGCTGCGGCCTTTCGCAGGCCATGCGCAGAGCAGTGCGGAAGGTCTGCCTTGATGCAGGCGCGCTTCACCATGTTGTAAAAGCCTTTGGCGGTGAAGGTGGCCCCGTCCTTGTTCTCCATCAGGAAAACATCACCCAGCGGGCCAGCGTCCAAAGCCTCGCGCAGTGGTGCCACCACGGGCACATCGACAGAATTTGAGGTCTTGCTTTGCTTAAGCCTGATCCGATCATCCGCGATGGCCTTGTGCGTCAGGAAGCGAACGTCCGCGCTGCGCTGTGCGCCATAGAGTAACAACGCAAAAGCAAGGCGGGGCTTGGTGCCCAGCGGGTGCTTTGCTTCGAACTGGGCAAGTTCCTCTTCGCTCCAGCGGTGATAGCCATCACCCTCGGCTTTCGGTGGTCGGGTGTCTTTCACCGGGTCGAACGTGCCAGGCACGATGCGTTCGCGACGGGCCACGATGAAAAGCTGTGCGAGTAGCTTGCGAAGCCGAGCGGCGGCATGGGGTTTATGCCGCCATTTGTTCATGAGACTTTGAATGTGGCCAGCGTCGAAGCGTGCAATCGGGTCATCACCGAACGTCTTGCGGAATCGCTCTAACACGCCGCGATAGACGTTTTGCGTGGCGGGCTTCAGATCCTGAAAAGCAGTGTCCGAATAATAGCGGACGATCACGTCTGACACGCTGCCAGGTCGAATTCGACCAGCACCCACTGACGGCTTCTCAGCCTCTAGGAAGGCAGCATATTCCCGCTCAAATTCCTTCGTTCCGAAAGGCGAATGGAAATAGGCCGGGGGATAGCCCTTGCGCCGGAAACGATAGCGCCGCTTGCCGTGGCGATCATTGAAGCTGGAGACGTAGGGGAATGCCTTTGTCATGAAGCGGCCCAATCATCGAAACGGCTGTCGAAGTCATCGCGCCCAGTGGAAGCCCCAGCTTCCGGCTGCGGGGTCATAGTGAAGGTAAAGCCGCCCATAGGATCGACGCGGCCCTTCAGAACGACGCCATGGGCCGCGACGGCAGTTGCCATGCGGTCTAGGTCGTCTTTCGATATCAAGGCGCGTCGTGATGCCATTACGCTGCTTGTTCTCCCTCATTTGACGGGGGATCACTACGGACGCTTTCGCTGCGCGGATTCCAGCCTTCGACCTGCCGAACCTCGTCGGGATCGAGCACGCCGGTTTCCAAAGCGATCTTATGCGCGTTCCACCGAGTTTCGGGATCGCCGCGCAGGAAGCCGGACAGATCGAGTTCCAGTTCATAAGGCCCGTTCGTCGGGAACAGCGAGCGGGCAAACTCTGCCTCGATCTTCCTCGCCCATGGCGCCAGGCAGAACGTCGCGAACCACAGGCCCGCTTGGCTGGCATTCGTGAAAGTGTTGTTTTCGTATGCCTGCACGATCGGCGGTGGCACCTGAAACAGGCGGAAAATCTCGATCACGCCAAAGCGCCGGGTTTCCAGCAGTTCAGCGTCTTCAGGCGAGATTTGCGCAGGCTTCCACGTCAGCCCGCCATCCAGCACCAAGGTTTTGCCAACATTACCGGCACCAGCATGTCGCTCAGCGAATTGTGCCCGGAGCCTTTCGGCAATTTCCTGCGTCATCACGCCGTCCGACTGGATCACGCCGGAAGGGTTTGCACCATTGGCGAGGAACGTGCGTGCATGGCGATTCGCCAGATCCACCCCGCTGACGGTATCAGCCGATCGCGCTAGTCGTGACTTGCCGATCTTGCCGTCGTCGGTGCGGTCGCGAAGGTGCAGCACCTCGCCCTCCAGCAGGCGGCGCACGCGCCCTTTGCCGTCGCCTACGTCATAGGCCAAACGCCCGCTTGCAAGCTCCTGCACGGCCACGTTCGACCAGGGCACATAGACAAGCCCGGAAGGCTGCCCGTTGCCGCTGCGTTCAATCTCGATAAGCCCGTTGCCGGTGAGCAGGGCCGATGCGATCCAGTGCTCCACGAGATCCGGCCAGGTCATCGCCGAATTTGGCCCGCCGCGCACCAGCCGAGATAGCGGGTGTGCGGGGTGCTCTAGCCGGGTCAGGCCGTCGCGCTTGTAAACAAGCGCCGGAACGTAAGCGAGTGCCGTGCTGATAGCTGTGGTGCAGGCAAGCACGGTGGACAGGTTCTCTGCGGCCCTCGCGCTCATACCAGCGTAATAACCGCCGGGGCTGAGCGCCTGCCAGCTAGGGTCCAGCGGTGAAAGGTCGCTGCGTCGTTCATAGCCCGCCAGAGCCGCAAGACGGGTCATTAGGCCCATTGCTTTACCTCCGCCAATCGCAGTGCCCTCGCACGCCTCTGTGCGCCGTCGTGATGCGCCAGCGCCCTAAGTGCTATTTCGGTGCCCTCATAAGCGGGCCAGGCAGAGACAACGCTGATCTCGCGCAGCCCGATCGAGCGAAGGGTGCGGGTGCGCCCATTCCAACTTTCGCCGCCTTCCGGCACGACAAAGCCAAAGGACATGCCGCCAAGGTCGCCACGTTCGGCCAGCGCCAGAACGTCGCGCCCTGCCTGCGTGTCGGGCACCTGCAGTTCGAATGCCAGACCCCGGCTATCTTCGCGCAGCGTAAGCGTGCCGCTCTTGGTCCGCCCCAGCACCTTCGCCGGGTCGTGGTCCAAGAGCGCCAGCACATCACCGGCTAGTGCGGCGCGGAAGGCACCCGGTTCGATCGTTTCCACGAAAGATCCAAGGTTCGCTTCCGCGCCGAACGTGGCAGCATACCCACCGATCTTGCGCTGCTTGGAGTCAGCACGGATCTCATTGAAGGCACGCCGCTCGATAGCGGGGCGGGAGTGAAGCGCCCCGGCCATCAGTAGAGCGCCACCATGTCGGCAGCCGTCGTTCCGGTTGTGCGAACGTATTCTGTCCGCACCGGGAGGAAACAGCCGCTCGGCACGTTCTTGAACGTCACGTCGGAACTGGCGTTGGACGCGCGCAACTTCACGTCGCCACCCGTTCCGACGTAGAGGGCCTTGGCCACCCCATCGGGCAGGGCATTCGTGTTATGCGTGGTCACAGCCGCGTGATTACGGGCCGGATCCGATGCGCTGTCGAAGGTGTGGCCAAAGGGGTCCATATTAGCCCACCGTCACGCCGGATGCCGCCACGAACGATGCAGGGCGGCGGATACCGAAGTCCACCGAAGCCATGGCGCGGATCAAGATATTGCCCTTGCTGTAGGCGGTTTCCGCGTAGGGGTTCACCAGCACGTCAAGCTGGCTCCAGACACCGACCAGGAAGTCGCGCCAATCGCCATAAATCAAGGCGTGCTCGTTAGTGCCCGCGCCGAGATTGGACGGGGCCTGATTGGTAAAGTTCACCGGCTCGCCATGGAAGGTTTCCGCGATCGTGATGGCGTGGCCCTCATTGTCGCGCAGCTTCATGGCATCGGACTTGATGCCGTTAGTGGCGAGGAAGGCGCGGGCTGCATCCACGTTGGCGAGGTCTGCCGTAGCGATCATGTTAGCAGCGGTCGTGAACAGATCCGTTGCGAAAGGCTCGGTCGGCACGTCACCGTCGTTCAGAATGCCCTGCGGTTCGGCTCCGGTGCCGCTGCCATTGACGGCGGCGCGGTCGATTTCCAAAGCGATATTTCGCGCCAACATCGAGCGCAGCAGGCGTTCAACGTCAGGGCTGGCCTGCATCACCATCTGGCGGCTGAACTCGCTGATTGCGCCGACGTGGTGCGGGGTCAGGGTCAGGCTGTCGAACGCGGCGTCATCAGTCGAAAGCGCTTCATTCTCATTCACCCAGCCAACCGCGGGGCTGTCGGTTTCGCGCGGGATCACCACGTCACCGGTCAGGCCGGTCAGGACAGTTGCGCCCATGCGGTTCATGACGGTCGCGTTGGTCAGGGCCGAAACGAACAGATCGGGGCGAAAGTCATCGCTGATAATGCCGCCGCTGTTCGCAGTCGTCTGCACGCGCTTTTCGAATACCTCAGTGGGCACATAGAAACCCTGTGCAGGCTTGCCGGCGCGCTTGGGCAGTTCCGCCTGCAATTCGATTTCGCGCCCCGCATCCACCGGCATACCGGCCTTGTGGGCAATCATCTTTGCGATGCTGAACTTGCTGGCTTCGGCGCGGAACTGAATGTCGCCGCCGCCATGAAGGGGCCTGCCCGCTTCGGTGCGCTCGGCTGCCTCGATCTTCTTGGCCCGGTCAATCTTGCAGTCGAGCGAGCGAAGTTCGTTTTCCGCCGTCTCGAAGGCGGTGGCATCATCATTTGTGTGGGCAGTGGTCATGCGGTCCACCAGGCCCGCCCGCTGCTCTAGCAGTTCCGCGATCTTCATATTCCATTCCTCTATCTGGCCGGGGCACGATGCCCCGGCACTGAGCAAGCCAACGTCTCCCGACGTGAGCGAAGTGAGCGGCTGCGCGGTGGCAAGCGATGCGGTCAGCACCGTTGCAGCCAGCGCAGCCGCAATCTGGTAAAGGGCGCTTAGGCGGCGCAAAGGAAGCCGCTCTCCCAGTCGCCGCGCTTGAAGCTAATCAATTCCCAAGAATCGCTGTTAAGATAGCGCGTGGCGCTAAACAGCTTTTTGTCCTGCCAAACATCAACCGTTTCACGTTCGCCAGCCTGCACCCAGTGCATCGCGCCGAAGGTGCCAAGGTTGCGGGTGCGCGTCTGCATCCCGCGTTGCGGTTGCTCGGCCAAGCAATCGGCGGTCACGTTCAACGCATGGGCTATGATAGCCCGCGCAACGTCCGCCTTCTTTTCACCGTTTGCCATTATGCGAACTCCCTTCGCGCTGTTGAGGGGTTCGACCTGAAACAGCGCTGGGCCTGTTCCTTCGCTAGCGCTGAGCCTAGCGCGCCGGGTCGAACGGCGGATTTCATAGCTCCCCATCCCGCGCGCGGGTTTTCCCATATCGGCAGACGCGCCGGGACCGCTCAGGGGGGAACGGGTTTCGGTCATTCGGTATCAACTTTGTAGGCTTCAGCCATGACCGCGCGCGGATCGTGGCCAAGCCGCTTAACGACACGGTCAAAAACCTCGTCCACTTCAAGAACGATGAAGCTCGTGGATCTAAGTCTAGAGCGGATGGTGGGGATCACATCGGTCTTCAGCTCCCAGAGGATTTCAATCGATTTATCGCCAGACACGCAAAGCAGGGTCCGCGCAGCCATGCCGAAATTTAAAAACGGAAGGCTCGGCCACCTCTCAGGATTACCGTAAACAGGCCCCTCGCCTACATGTGCGAAATGCTGCGCAGCCTTGATCGCGTTCGCAGCAGAAAGCCCCGTTTCGATCAGTTCTTTTGCGATGGCGATTTCCATCACGGTGAAGAAGGTAAAGCGGCGATGCGCACCTGATACGCCACCACCTTCAATCGGTGCGCCCGGCTTCCCGATCAACAGGTCACGCTTGAGCCAGCTCTGCAGGGTATGGTTGGGCAAACAAGTTGCATCCAACACTTGGCCTGTCGTGAATCGGTCTTCAAGGATGTGCATATCATGTTCCAAATTGGCGTCTGCCAACCTAGCTAGTCCTATGTAGCCAAGTTGGCAAGCGCCAATTCGTTCATCCAGCTTCACTGACGGTGGATAAGTCTTTCAGCAGTCCAGCCCATGCGTGCCGCCTGGGTCGCTGATTTCACAGCCAGGACCACTCGGATGCCAAGCATACGTTAGGCCGCCGCAACTGATTTCATCTTCGGTGCATTGTCCGGCTGGATCGTCGTCCTCTAGATCCGGGTCGCCGTCGATCGTATCTAGCAGTTCCACCAGCGCCTCCACCGCTGCCGCGATTTCCTCGCGATCCACATAACCTTGGATCAGGAAGCGAGATTGCGCGGTCGCCGGTTCGGGAAAGAACGCCACGTAGGGCGCGATCTTGATAGCCTCGCCCATATCATAGGCCCTCCGCATGAAAGGCTGCCACGGCAGCGAGGTAGCCAATGCCTGCGAAGGCTTCGGCCAAAATTTCCGGATTCAGATCTTCCAATGCGCTTTCGCCGTCATTGTTTTTGCGGTGCCCCATCTCCAGCGTTAGCGCGAGCGAGCGGATCATCGGCAGGATTTCATGCACCGCATCAATGCCGGTCGAGCCGAGCGGCGAACTGGTCGAAAGCCGGAAATTATAGAGTGCTTCGAATGCGGGATTGATATGGGCGGATTCCGCCCTAGGGGTAGTGGTAGCCATTATGCGTTCCTCTAAAACGTGTTTTGGTTAGAGCTGGGCGGTTGTTGGTAGCTTCCGCTCGGCTCGCTTTCGTGTTAGCGCCAAAGATATGGCAAAGTCAAATCGCGTTTACACGAAAAAGCAACGCCCTGAAGCGGCCGGCACGATGGTTGGTGTCCGCCTTCAGCCTGACGATCTTGAATTGCTCGATCTTTGGATTGCGGCGCAAGACGAGCATATGACACGGCCCGAAGCAATGAGGCGCGTTTTGCGCATGGTTGCTCTACGAACTCGTAGCTTAAACCCATAGCAGCCCCGCCCCCTCATATGTCTTCGGCCCGCTGTCACGCGCTGCAATGCCACAGGCCATGATAAGGGCGGCCATGCCGTCGATGCGGTCAATCGAGCGTGCTTTATTGGGTTTTCGGTTGCCCGCAGCGTCGGTGTCAAAAAGCAAGTTCGAAGCGTTCCAGCGCAGCACCGGGTGCATGGCGTGGCGCAACTCGCCCTCTAGCAACAGCGCCTCGAAAGCGTCGATCGCTGGCCCCATGCTGACATAACCCTGTCCCCATGGCTCCAGCGGTAACTTCACGCCCTCGCCGTCGAGAATGACGGTCAAATCCTCGATCGCGTGCCGGTCATAGGCCACGGCGCGCAGATCATAAGTTGCCGCCACCTTGGCCAGCCGCTTGGCGATAAACCGCTTGTCGATGGCCTTGCCGGGTGTCGCCTCGATGAAGCCCTGCTTCTCCCAAGTGCGATAGGGCACCCGGTCGATTTCCTCTTTCCGTTCGATCCCTGCTTTTGGACACCAGAAAAACGGCAGCACCGCCCCACTTTCAGGGAAAAATAGCACAAGCGCGGACAGGTCGCGGACGGCTGAGAGATCCAGCCCCGCATAGCATTTCTTCCCCTTCAGGCTCGCAAGGTCGATCGCTTCGCCGCAGGCATCCCATTCTGCCGGATTGATCGCTTTCGGCTCAGCATCGACTCGCATATTGCAGTGCAGATTCAGGAACGCCGGTTCGAAAGTCGGCATCCGCTGCGCCCGTTCGGCTTCGTCGGCAATCTGTTCCGCAGAAACGAACGTGCCAAGCGCAGGATTGGCCAGCGGCCAGTTGTCGGGGTCGTAGGGGTCGGCATCTTCCGGCACCGCATAGACAGCGCCGTGAAAGCTGCGATCTTCAATCTCGCCCGTCTCGATCCGCCGGGAATAGTCCACCAGTTCGCTCATAATATTGAGCGGGTTCGGGGATTGGGTGCCGATCGCCAGCATTAAAGGCTCGGCGCGCTTGCCCATGGAGGTGCGCAGCACGTCGAACAATTCGCGTTTCTTCCATTGGGCCAGCTCGTCGCAGACAATGAAGCTGGAAGCAGTGCCGTGCACCGCCGCGCCATCGCTGGCCAATGCCCGATAGCGGCTGCCCGTCTCGTCATCCTCGATCGTTTTATAGAAACGTTGCACATTCAGCCTGGATGCCATCCACGGCACAGCCAGGATAACCGCCTCCATCTCGGCAAAGATCAATCCAGCCTGTTCCTTCGTCGCCGCCGCAGAGTAGCACTCGCCCCTCTGCTCAGCTTCCGGCCCACACAGATGGCAGAGGCATAGCATGGCAGCCAGGACGGTCTTGCCTTGCCCGCGCGCAACGGAAAGCAAGCCAGTGCGCACCCGCCGCTTCCCTTCGACATCGGTGGCATAGACTGCCTCGATCCATTCCCGCTGGAACGGCAGCAGCTTAACATTTTCGCCAGCGCCAAAGCCCTTTGTAATCGGCAGGCTTTCGATGAATGCGATAACCCGCTCCGCACGGGAAAGCCCCTCGGCTTCCCACGGGTGCGCGGCATTGATTTCGACAAGCGCCGCCGCTTTCCGTTGGCGCGATGCACCCGGTCCCCTAGCGCCCATGTTCAGTTTTCCGCGCCGTGTTCTGAACTAACTCAAGATTTGGGTACGGGCGCGGTCCTATGTCGTCAGCTTCCAGCGATTTATTTATTGATGCGCCACCCAGAACACCACCTCTGCCCCTACCTTGTACAGCATCACAATGGTTATCCAGAGAACAAGAAGCTTTAGCCAAGTCAGCATTCGGTGCTTGAACATGCCAAGGGTGCTCCGGGTCAATAGGATTGCCCTGAAGATCGCAACCCTTCCGAGGTTTGTTAGTCTTAGCACGCCCCGCTTCTGAACCCCTAGCGGTCTTTCTCGAATGGCAGGCAGGGCAATAGCTGGCCAATCCATCATGGCCGGGGAACGGATGCCCGCCCTCGCTGATCGGGTGAACGTGGTCGACGGTATTCGCCGTCACCAGCCTTGGCGCGCAGCCCCGGCAGAATGGCTCAAGCTGGAGGTGCTGCTTTCGCAGGCGCAGCCACCGTGCCGTTGAGTAGGGCCAATCAGCCATGATCGTCCTCCCGTTCCGGCCCAAGCATGGCGATGATGCCCCAATGCTTCAGGCATCCCGCCAGCTTCACCGCTCTTGCCCTTGGCACGCCGCCGGTCCGCAGGAAGCGTTCAATTTCCCTTGCCTGTAACGGACGGGTGAAATGATCGAGCACGGCAATTGCACCCTCGCGCTGCGCTGGCGGCATCGCCTCGATTTGTTCGATTAGCGGGGTCTTGGTCATGGCTTAGCCCTCCTGCGTGCGGATTGCGCAGGGCTTTGACCTGTCCAGCCGTCGTCATCGTCTCGAACGTCGAACGGGTCTTTTCTATACCCTGTCCCATCTGTCCCATTGTCCCAATCAAGGGGTGTATCGGCATCATTTGGGACGTTGGGACAGTTGGGACAGCTATATAGGCCCCGGCCTTCTTTCTCGATTTCACCGGAATGCGCCATGCGCGTCAGCGTCTTGCGAACAGCCTCGTAAGACTTACCCAAAAGGTCGGAAACTTCTCGTGCATTCAATGCCTTGCCTGCATCCTGCAGCACATCGCGGATCTCTTGGCGCTCGTCGGTCTTGGCGAAGTCTGCCGCCGCGCCAATCACCTGCCATGTCCCAATGTCCCGATCGAAGTCGAAAGCTGTCTCAATTTCCTCTATGTCTCTGCCGCGCCCGTATAGGACAGTGCGACCTGTCCCAATGTCCCGTTTGAGCACGAGAACGGTGTCAGCAGCGCCGGTAATCCCACGGGTGCCCGATACGGAATCGAACGGATCGTCAGCTTCCATCTTGCGCGTGTGATGCAAGGGCACGATCGCGATGCCCAGCTTTCCAGCAAGTTCCTGCAAGCCGGTTAGCGTGCGATAGTCGGCATCATATGCGCTGTCCTTGCCGTTGGCGCTGTCCCGCACCTTCGCCAGCACGTCCACAAAGACGAGCACTGGGTTCTTGACAGCATTGGCCCACGCCTCGATTTCCTGCACGGCACCGTCTGCAAGGCTCGGCCAGGACGTGCAGAGCGTCAGGCGTTCGGGAGGCTCTCCGATGCCCATCTTGCTGATACGGCTGCGCAGGCGGCGGTTATTGTCTTCCAGCGCCAGATAGAGCACGTCGCCATGGCTACATGGCACTGTGCCGAATGCCGGTTTGCCGGACGCAACAGCGATCGCAATGTTTAGCGCCATCCAGCTTTTGCCGATCTTGGGGGCACCTGCCAGCACGGTCAGGCCCTCGGCAATATAGCCGTTCACCACATAGCGGATCGGCTCGAACTGCATTGCCATCAAGGCAGATGCAGTGATGCCCGATCGGTATGCAGGCAGCTTTTCACCGGAGTATTCGCAGGCCATCTGATCCAGCATCGCATCCATGCCTTCAAGGGGTTCGAAAGTCATTTCGCTTCCCCTTCCAGATGTTCGGCGTCGAAAGCGGCTTGCACGCTATTCCGGCAGAACCGCAGCGCGATCGTCAGGCGTGCTAACGGCACCTCGGCAAAGACGAACTGGCCCGCCATCTCGTGGGCCGCGCAGGCCAAGTCATAGGCAAGGTCGGACGCCGCTTTCCATTTAAGTGCGCTGGCGTAATCCCGCGCCTTCAGCAGGGCGATGCGCGTCTTTAGTTCTTCACCCTCGGCATTGGGCACGAACTCGCGGACGTGGAATGACAAATCGCTCATTGCGAAGCCCCCCCGTCCTGAGTAGGCTGCAAATGCTTTACCGAACTCCTGGTAGCATCTGCCCTCGCGCCGGTTGCCGCCGGTGCGGGGGCTTTCACTTTTCGTCGCCTTGGCGGTGCCGAAAGGTTAGACAGCCGGAATGTGTAACCCGCAGGAAACCGTGGCGATAATGTGCCGGTTAGACGGTCTAAGGGGTTTGATTCGTCTTGTTTGTTCATGCCCTCACGGGGCATCCAGCTTTCACACTGACATCGCCGTTATTCGCCCATGTAGGCGGCGGTCTGCGGGTTAATCCCGATACAGTCCGCCCGGCGCTTGGCCTAGTGGCTGGGGTCGCGGGCGGTTTGCCGTGGTTGCCGTCAAGGGCGGCCGCGCATCGCAGGGATGCAGCGTGCCGCCCCGCGATGAGGGATGTTGCGCGTGATCGGTATTGCGGAAACGAAGCTGGGTAATTGTGCCCGACGTCTCGGCCTGGCGGCCTTGGCGCTGGGTTTTCCCATGGGCGCTGCCGCGCAAGAGGCGGACGCGCCGGTGGAGGCGATTTCGGATGCCAATCCGGCCGATGCCAATCCGGCCGATGCCAGCCCGGCCGATGCCAGCGCGTCGGGCGGGGCGGGCGCCGATCTGGCGCAGCAATTGTCCAATCCGATCGCCAATCTGATCTCGGTCCCCATTCAGCAGAACATTGACCTTGGCATCGGGCCGGACAATGACGGGTGGCGGTCCACGACCAATGTGCAGCCGGTCGTTCCGGTCCCGATTAACGAGGACTGGAACCTCATCTCGCGCACGATCCTGCCGGTGATCTATCAAGAGGGCGTGACGGCAAGGAACCAGAACCAGTTCGGGCTCGGCGATACGGTGCAGAGCGTGTTCTTCTCGCCCAGGGAAGTAGGCGCGTCGGGCATCATCTGGGGTGTTGGCCCGGCGTTCCTGTTGCCCACGGCGACCGATGGCGCTCTGGGCGGCAAGAAATGGGGCGCGGGGCCGACGGCGGTGATGCTGAAGCAATCGGGGCCGATCACGGTCGGGCTGCTGGCGAACCAGATCTGGTCGGTTGCGGGTTCCGACAACCGGCCCGATGTGTCGCAGGCCTTTATCCAGCCGTTCCTGTCCTATGTTACGCCGACCGCCACCACCTTCTCGGTCAATGCCGAGAGCAGCTATAACTGGAAGGCCGAGCAGTGGAGCGTGCCGATCAACGTCAGCGTCTCACAACTGACCAAGCTGGGCGACCAGCCGGTGTCGCTGGGGCTGGGCGGGCGCTATAATGTCGAGAAGCCCGAGGGCGGGGCCGACTGGGGCCTGCGTTTTATCGTGACGTTCCTGTTTCCGACGGGGTGACCCCATCGGCTGCGAGGGCCGCGTTGTAATAGGCCTTGTCGCCCGTGACTTCCCGGCCCAGCCAGTCGGGGCGGTCGAAGTCGGCATCTTCGCTGTCCAGCTCGATCTCGGCGATGACCAGTCCCTCGTGGCGATCCTCGAACCGGTCGATTTCCCATGTCAGCCCGCCGCCTGCCGGAACGCGGAAGCGGGTCTTGGCGATGGGCTGGCCGACGCCGCTTTCCATCAGCGCCTCGGCATCGGAGAGCGGGATGTCGTATTCGAATTCGGCGCGCGACAGCGATGCGCCGCCGGTCTTGATGGTCAGCCTTGCGGTTTTGCCGTCCAGAATGCGCACGCGCACCTGCCGGTCGTCGTCGATGGCCAGATAGGCCTGCCGGATCGTCTGCCCTTCATCCGCCTGCGCCCGCCAGCCTTCACCGTTGACGAGGAACTTGCGCTCGGTCTCGCGCCCCATGGTCAGCCGTCCTTTTGCCAGACGTTCCACAGCGCTTCGAAATGCTGGCCCAGCACCTTGGGCTGTTGCACCAGCATGCGGTTCAGGATCGGCCAGGCCTGCGCCTCCAGCCGCGCCTGACGCGCGCGGGCGAGGCCGATCGCGACCTCGACATCGGCGCTACTGCCGAATCCATCGGGATCCTGCGCCAGCCGGCCTGCAAAGACGTGGAGATCGTGATGATCGCCGAGGATGTCCGACAATTGCTTGGCCGCGTGCTTGCGGGTCGCCATCATGTCGGGCCACAGGTTTTCCAGCAGGCGGCAGTGATACCAGTGGTATTTCGCCCGTTTGCGCAGTTCGTGAAACTGCTCGCCATCGGGGCAGTCGCGCGCCTTTTCGGCGGCATCGACCGCGCGGCCATAGGTCTTCTTCAAACCGCCCGCGACCGCGTCCCAGCCGTCATCGTCAAGCGTCCACGATTGCGCGCGTTCCCGCGCCTCGACCAGGCGTTCGCGCGCTTCGTCAAGGTGGTCGTCCACATCGCCGTCCTCGATCCGCGACTTGCGCTCCATGGTGAACTGGCGGCGGATCGGGCCCAGCGCGGTGCGGTCGAGCGATCCGTCATGATCCGACATCAGCAGGTCGTAGGTGTCCTGCATGACCTTGGCATCGCGCGCGCCCGAGATCATCCTGGCGGTGTCGCGAAACGCGGCATTTTCGTCCGAATAGCCGCCGAAAGCCGGGCGGACGAGCCGGATCAGCCCGCGCAATTTCTTGCAGCGCTTGCGCACGTCATGCACCGCCTCGGCCCGCTGGGCGCTGTCGATCGAGGCGAGCGCCTTGCCGATCTGTTCGTCCGCGATGCGGCGGACGGCATTGCCGACCCCGTCGTCCTTGCGTTTCAGTCTATAGGCCATGGCGCGATGCTACGCCGCGAATGCGCCCATTGCCAAGCGGCGAAGATCAGGCGGCCATATTGTCGATCAGCCGCGTGCCGCCGATCCGCGCCGCCACGAATAGCCGCGCATGGCCGTTCGGCGCATCCAGCAATTCGATGCTGTCGGCGTCGCGCAATTCGGTATAGTCGACACTGTCGAACCCGGCGGCGAGGATCGCGGACCTCAGGTCCGCCAAGACGGCGGCGGTGGCGTCATGGCCCAGCCGCGCGATGGCCTCGCGCATCGCTACGTTCAGCCTGCCCGCCGCCTGCCTCTGCTCCGGCGAGAGATAGGCGTTGCGCGAGCTCATCGCCAGCCCGTCCGCCTCGCGCACGATGGGCACGCCGAGGATGGCGTCGGCATGCGGCAGGGCCAGGTCGAGATCGCGGGCCATGCGGCGGATCACGGCCAGTTGCTGCCAGTCCTTTTCCCCGAACAGCGCGATATCGGGGCGGACCTGGTTGAACAGCTTGCACACCACGGTCGCCACCCCGTCGAAATGGCCGGGCCGGTCCGCGCCGCACAGCCCCGCGCTGACGCCCGAAACGCTGATGTTGGTCGCATAGCCCTGCGGATACATCGCGCCGACATCGGGCGCCCACAGCAGGTCCACGCCCTCGGCCTCGAGCAACCGGCTGTCGCGCTCCATCTGGCGCGGATAGGCGTCCAGATCCTCGTTCGGGCCGAACTGCCGGGGGTTCACGAAGATCGACACGGCGACCAGCCCGGCCAGTTCCTTCGCGCGGCGCACCAGCGTCAGGTGCCCCTCGTGCAGCGCGCCCATCGTCGGGACCAGCGCCAGCCTTGTGCCCGCTCCAGCCTGCTCGCGAAGGGCATCCACTGTCTGCCGTAGTGGATTCAACGCGTGAACGGTTTGCATCTTGGGAGTCCCGCTTGGTAGTCTGTGGTAATGTCGGCGCGGGTGTAACGCGCAATCCGGCAGCGTAAAGCCATTTGGCGCAAGCGAGTTGACCGATCTATGAGCCAGCCACACCGCATCGTCTTCGCCAATGGAAAGGGCGGAACGGGCAAATCGACCACCGCGGTGCATGTTGCCGTGGCGCTTGCCTATCAGGGCGCGAAGGTCGCGGCGCTCGACCTCGACCACCGGCAGCGCACCTTTTTCCGCTATTTCGAGAACCGGCTGGATACCGAGAAGCGGCGCGGCATCGAATTGCCCGGCGCGATGGTCGGCGTGTTCGGCGGGCCTTCTATCGAGATACTGGAAGCCATGATCGACGAGGCGAGCGAGGGGATGGACTACCTGATCTTCGACACCGCGGGCCGCGACGACAAATATGCGCGCCATGTCGCCACCACGGCGGATACGCTGGTCACGCCGCTCAACGACAGTTTCGTCGATTTCGACCTGTTCGGCCATGTCGATCCCGACACGTTCAAGGTCAAGAAACTGTCCTTCTATGCCGAGCTGATGTTCGAGGCGCGCAAGAAGCGCGGCCTTTCGGCGCAGGGCGGTCGGCGCGAGATGGACTGGATCGTGGTGCGCAACCGCACCCAGCATATCGAGGCGCGCAACATGCGCCGCCTTGAATTCGCATTGTCGGAATTGTCGAAGCGCGTCGGCTTCCGCACTGCGCCCGGCCTGTCCGAACGCGTGATCTATCGCGAGCTGTTCCCCGCGGGACTGACCCTGCTGGACAAGGGGCATCTGGGCGACATGGCGACCAGCCATCTGGTCGCGCGGCAGGAACTGCGTTCGCTGGTCAAGGCGCTGAACCTGCCGCCTGTCGAGCGCCGCGACGAGGTGGGCGAAGCCGCGTGAAATTCCTGATCCTCGCCATTCTGGCGCTGGTGGTGTTTCGCATGGTCTTTCACAAATGGCCGTGGGAAATGTTTCGCGAATCCGAAAAGTCGCAGCAGCGCGCGCAGGCCCGCGCCCTGCTGGGGGTGGACCGCAATGCCAGCCGCGAGGATATTCTGGCGGCGCACAGGCGGCTGATCCTTACCGCCCATCCGGACAAGGGCGGATCGCCGGAAGAGGTGTTTCGCATCGACGCGGCGCGTGACATATTGCTGGAACAAACTGTCCCCACCAAACGCTAAGCGTGGGTCTCTGCCGATTGCGTCCTGCGACCGGCGTCCTGCAGATAGCGTCCAGCATATTGTCCAGCGTTGCGAAAGGCATCTTCATGTCCCATCAGTTCCACCCCACTGTCCTGCGCGAATACGACATTCGCGGCATCATCGGCGAGACGCTGGGCCCCGACGATGCCCGCGCGATCGGGCGCGGCTTTGCCACGCTGCTGCGGCGGGCGGGCGGCAGCCGGGTGGCGGTCGGCTATGACGGGCGCGTATCGTCGCCCACGCTGGAACACGCGCTGGTCGAGGGGCTGAACGCCAGTGGCTGCGACGTGGTGCGGATCGGCCTCGGCCCCACGCCCATGCTCTATTACGCCGAGGCGTCAGCCGAAGATGTCGATGGCGGCATTCAGATAACCGGCAGCCATAATCCCGCCAATTACAACGGCTTCAAGATGGTATTTCAGGGACGCCCGTTTTTCGGCGCGGACATCCTGAAGATCGGCGAGATGGCCGCCGCGGGCGACTGGGACGACGGCAGCGGCACGCATGAGAAGCGCGATGTCGTCGACGCCTATATCGACGCGCTGATGAAGCCGTTCGACGGGCTTTCTGCAGGCGAGATGGAAAAGCTGTCCAGCCTGCGGATCGGCTGGGACGCGGGCAATGGCGCCGCCGGCCCCTGCCTTGAAAGACTGGTCGCGCGGCTGCCGGGCGAGCATTTCACCCTGTTCACCGAAGTCGACGGTAATTTCCCCAATCATCACCCGGACCCCACCGAAGAGAAGAACCTTGCCGATCTGAAGACGCTGGTGGCCGAGAAGAATCTCGACTTCGGCGTGGCCTTCGACGGCGACGGCGACCGCATCGGTGCGATCGACGGCACGGGACGGGTTATCTGGGGTGACCAGTTGCTGATGATCTACGCCGAGGATCTGTTGAAATACCTACCCGGCGCGACGATCATCGCCGATGTGAAGGCCAGCCGCGCATTGTACGACAGCGTGGCCGAGCATGGCGGCAAGCCGCTGATGTGGAAGACCGGCCATTCGCTGATCAAGTCGAAGATGAAGGAAACAGGCTCTCCGCTGGCGGGCGAGATGAGCGGGCATGTGTTCTTCGCCGACCAGTATTACGGCTATGACGACGCGCTTTATGGCGGGGTGCGGCTGATTCTGGCCAGCGCGCGGCTGGGCAAGAGCGTGACCGATCTGCGTTCGGCCATGCCCGACATGATCAACACGCCCGAAATGCGCTTTCAGGTCGACGAGAGCCGCAAGTTCGCGGTAATCGACGAGGTGAAGGCGCGGCTGGCCGATTCGATCGACGAGGTGAACGACACCGATGGCGTGCGCGTGACCAGCGACGATGGCTGGTGGCTGCTGCGTGCATCGAACACGCAGGACGTTCTGGTCGCGCGTGCCGAAAGCGACAGCGAGGCCGGTCTTGAGCGTCTGATGGCGCAGATCGACGGTCAGCTCGCGGCCTCGGGGCTGGAGCGGGGACCGCAGGCAGGTCACTGACCGGCATTTCGCAAAATTTCCGAATCGGGCCGCGACTCGTAATCTTGGCCCGATTCGGAAGCGATTTGATCGTGTGAAGAGCGCTCGACCCCAAAACCGGTGTGTTGCCACGCGATTTCCACAGCGGCATGGTAGCGCTAACTTGCTGTATTTTCGAGCTTACTGACATTCTTGCAAAATGCGCAATGATGCTTCGCTTTTTCGCAGTTGCAAAATGCCGTGCTGCGGTGCACAAAGAACCTGCCTTTCAGGCATCCTCTCCCAAAACTTCATGGCCCGGCGGGTTTTCCCTCCGGGCCTTTTTTTGTCCATAGTCGATGGGGGCGTCGATCCGGGCGTCGATGCGGGGGGGGGCAGAACCAATCGCGCCGCCATGGGTTGAAGCAGGACGATGGCGGTTCCCGACACGATCAAGAGCTGGTTCGATGGCCGCGGCTGGCGCATCCGGCGGCATCAGGCAGAAATGCTGGAGGCCGACGACGCCGGGCGCCATGGCCTGCTGGCGGCCGATACGGGTGCGGGCAAGACGCTGGCGGGCTTTTTGCCGACGCTGGCCGCCTTTACGCCTGAGCGGCTGGGCGACGATCCGCCGCCTGACGGCTTGCATACGCTCTATGTTTCGCCGCTGAAGGCGCTGGCGACCGATGTGCGGCGCAACCTGCTTATACCGGTCGAGGAGATGGGCCTGCCGATCCGGATCGAGACGCGCAGCGGCGATACGCCCTCCGACCGCAAGAAGCGCCAGCGCAGCCGGCCGCCGCATGTCCTGCTCACCACGCCCGAATCGCTGTCGCTGCTGATCTCCTACCCCGAGGCGGCGGAGCTGTTCGCCGGGCTGAAGCGCGTGGTGATCGACGAGATGCACGCCTTCGCCACGGGAAAGCGCGGCGATCTGCTGATGCTGGCGCTGGCGCGGCTGCAGGCCATTGCACCGGACATGCGTCGCAGCGGTCTGTCCGCGACGGTGGCCGATGTCGAATCCTATCGCGGCTGGCTGGCGCCATGGGGCGATCTTGATGCAGTGCAGCATGTCGTGGGTGAGCCGGGGGCGCCGCCCGACATCTCGATCCTGCTGCCCGACGAGGAACGCGTGCCGTGGGGCGGTCATGCGGCGACCTGGGCGATCCCGCAGATCTATGAGGAAGTGCGTCGCAACCGGACCACGCTGATCTTCACCAATACGCGCTTTCTGGCCGAATATATCTTCCAGAAGCTGTGGGACGTGAACGAGGACGTTCTGCCCATCGGCATCCACCACGGGTCGCTGTCGGTCGAGGCGCGGCGCAAGGTCGAGGGCGCGATGGCGCGCGGTGAATTGCGGGCGCTGGTGGCGACGGCCAGCCTGGATCTGGGGGTCGACTGGGGCGACATCGACTGCGTGATCCAGATGGGCGCTCCCAAGGGATCGTCGCGCCTGTTGCAGCGGATCGGGCGCGCCAATCACCGGCTCGACCAGCCGAGCCGCGCCTTGCTGGTGCCCGGCAACCGGTTCGAGTTTCTGGAGGCGCAGGCGGCACTGGATGCGGTGGAGGAGGGCGTGCGTGACGGAGAGGATTTCCGTCCCGGCGCGCTGGACGTGCTGGCGCAGCATGTGATGGCCTGCGCCTGCGCGGGGCCGTTTCAGGAGGATGCGCTGCTGGCGGAGGTGCGTTCGACGCTCGCCTATGTCTGGCTGGACGAGAAGATCTGGCAGCGCGTGCTGAAGTTCGTCGAGAGCGGCGGCTATGCGCTGCAGGCCTATGAACGGTTCAAGCGGATCACGCGCGAGGAGGGCGGATGGTGGCGGCTGACCCATCCCGAACATGCCGCGCGCCACCGCCTGAACGCGGGCATCATCCTCGACGGCGAGATGCTGACGGTGCGGTTCCGCAACGGGCGATCGCTGGGGCGGGTCGAGGAGAATTTCGCCGCCAGCCTGACCGTGGGCGATACGTTCCAGTTCGCGGGGCTGGACCTTGAGGTGGAGTCGATCAAGGAAGTCGAACTGATCGTCAGGGCCGCCAAGAAATCGGCGATGATCCCCAGCTATGGCGGGGCGCGCATGCCGCTGACCACGCATCTGGCGGACCGGGTGCGCGGATTGCTGATCGACCGGGCCGGCTGGGCGCGGTTTCCCGACGACGTGCGCGAATGGCTTGAGGTGCAGGACTGGCGCAGCGAGCTGCCCGGACCGGGCGAATTGCTGGTCGAGAGTTTCCCGCATGAAAGCCGCGAATATAGCGTGTTCTATACGTTTGAGGGCTGGAACGCGAACCAGTCGCTGGGGATGCTGGTCACCCGGCGGATGGAGGACCGGGGGCTGGGACCGCTGGGCTTCGTAGCCAATGATTATTCGCTCGCCGTATGGGGGCTGCGCGCGATCGAGGATCCGGCGGCGATCCTGTCACCTGATATCCTTGCGCATGAATTCACCGACTGGGTGACCAATTCGCACCTGCTGCGCCGCGCGTTTCGCGAGGTGGCGGTGATCGGCGGAATGGTAGAACGGCAGCAACCGGGCAAGCGCAAGACGGGCAAGCAGGTCACGTTCTCGACCGACCTGATCTATGACGTGCTGCGCAAGTACGAGCCCGACCACGTGCTGATCGAAGCGGCCTGGCAGGATGCGCGCACCCGCATGACCGACGTGGGCAGGCTGGCCAATGTGCTGGAACGGGCGGAGCG
Organism: Croceicoccus sp.; assembly: GCA_002694745.1. Lineage (GTDB taxonomy): Bacteria > Pseudomonadota > Alphaproteobacteria > Sphingomonadales > Sphingomonadaceae > Croceicoccus. Next base: position 170,046 of record NZMY01000014.1, read on the forward strand.
CGAGACGGTGCATGTGCGGCTCGACCGGGTCAGCCCGCTCGCCGTTCCCGTGCTGGTCACGATCGGGCGAGAGCGCATGCCCGCCGGTTCCGCCGATGACGAGATGCTGGTGGAGGCGGAGAGCATCGTCTCGCTGGCCATGACGCCGGAATAGGCGGCGCACGGCCCAAACAAAAAGGGCGGACCCGAAGGCCCGCCCCATCTGTTTCACCGAACTTGAAAAATCAGGCCGAGGTCTGCGTCGGATTGATATCCTTCGGCGCGGATTCGAACATGCGATAACGCTCGTTACCGACGAAGCCGAACTTGGTCGCGCCCGAGTTCTTGATGATTTTCAGAACTTCGGCGGTCACCTCATATGCGGTGAACTCGTCGGGCTCGAACTGCAGCTCGGGCTCTACCGGCAGCAGCAGCGATTCCTGGATCGTGCTGACCAGCTGGCCCTGCGTCAGCTCTTCGCCGTTCCACAGGATGTCGCCCTCGCGGGTGATGATCACCTTGTTCTTGATCGGGTCGATATTGACCTCGCTCGGCACATTGCTGGGCGTGGGCAGGTCGATGTTCACCGCGTGGGTGGCGACGGGGATCGACAGGATGAAGATGATGAGCATGCAGAGCATGACGTCGATAAGCGGCGTCGTGTTCATCTCCATCATCGGGGAGCCGTCGTCGCTGCCTCCTGACATTGCCATGGGTGGTCTCCTTTAAACTTTACGCGGCGCGATCAGGCGTCGGGATCGATCGGCGTCGAAATGAAGCCGACGGTCGGATAGCCTGCTGCCTGGATCTGGTAGATCGCACCGGCAACGCACTTCCACGGCGCGTTCTGGTCGGCGCGGATGTGCACCTGCGGGATCTTGTCCGGGTCCTCGGCAATCGCTTCCGGGCCGCCTTCGCGCTGGACGATGGCGTCGAGCCGGTTGAACGAACGCTCCTGCAACTCGTCCGAGTTGACCGGGGTGTCGTTGATGTAGACGCGGCACGAACCCTCGCGCGAGGCGCCGGAATATCCGGCCTGACCGGGGCTGAGGCCCGCCACGTCGGTCGAGGTGATCGACAGCATCAGGTTCTCGACCTTGTCCTGCGATTCTTCCGATTCGATGATCGGCACCTTGAGCTGTTCGATCGACTGGATCGCGACCGGGACCGCGATCAGGAAGATGATTAGGAGCACCAGCATCACGTCCACGAGGGGCGTGGTGTTGATGTCCGACATCGGTGTCTCGGCGCCACCGCCGCCACTAGAAATCGCCATTATCTTACCCTATCTGGCCGTTTTCGGGCCCCTGGGGGCCAATCCGCGCCTTCCGGTCGTGCCGGTCGGCGGGAAAGCGGGGCGGCCCGAAGACCGCCCCAATGTCACTTACTTCTTCACCGTGGCGCCGGCCGTCGTCGTCGCCGGCTTGGCGGTTGCCGGAGCAGCCGTCACGGCGGGCTTGATCGTGCCGCGCGAGTTGATGTTCGCCAGGATGTCGGTCGAGAAGCCCGAGAGCTGCTCGGCGATCCGCTTGTTGCGAGCCTGCAGGTAGTTGTAGGCAAGCACGGCGGGAACGGCGACCAGCAGGCCGAGCGCGGTCATGATGAGCGCCTCACCCACGGGGCCGGCGACCTTGTCGATCGAGGCCGAACCGGCGATGCCGATGTTAATCAGCGCGCGATAGATGCCGACCACGGTGCCGAACAGGCCGATGAACGGTGCGGTTGCGCCGACGGTGGCGAGGAACGGCAGACCCGATGCGAGGCGTGCGTTGATGGTCGCTTCCGAACGGGCGAGCGAGCCGTGCAGCCAGTCGTGTGCTTCGAGGCTGTCGGTCATCTTGGCGTGCTGCTCTTCAGCGGCGAGGCCGTCGTCGACGATCTGGCGATAGGCCGAGTTCTTGGCAAGGCGGCCGGCGCCTTCGCGAAGCGAGTTCGCGCGCCAGAAGCCCGAGCGGACTTCCTTGGCCTGACGCATGATCTTGTTCTGCTCGAACCACTTGGTGAAGAGGATGTAGAACGAACCGAAGGACATGATGCCCAGGATGATGACGGTGGCGTAGGCGATGAAACCGCCCTGTTCCAGCGCCTCTTTGAAGCCGAACTTGTTGGCCGGCGCTTCCGAGGCAGCTGCGGCGAGGATTTCGATGATCATGCGGAAACTTCCTTCAATGACAGTAATTTCGTTTTGAAAATCAGGGCTTCGGAACAGCGCCTTGCGATCATTAAGCGATCGGGCCCGGCGCTGCCCGCCGCCTTATCTCGGGATCTGGTAACGGATCGTCTGCGACATCGTGCTGCTGATCTCGTTGCCAGCGGCATCCAGCGCCGGGTCGTAGCGTGCATAACGCTGCATCCCTTCGCAGGCCGCCTCGTCAAGCGAGGAAGACCCGCTCGAGCTGGTAACCGAACATTCCGTGACACGGCCCCTTGCGTCGACCGTGATGCGCATACCGACGGAGCCTTCCTCCTCGTTACGCAGCGCACGGCTGGGGTAGTTGTCCTGGATCCGGGCGGCCCAGCTGCCCTGATTCTTGGCCCGCGCGCCACGTGCCTGCGAGGGAGCAGGCGGTGCCACGGGTGCCGGCGGAGCCGCAGGCGGAATGCGGACGGCCGGCGGTGACGGCGGCGGAATCGTCTGCACGGTCTTGATCTGCGGCGCGGGCCGCGTGATCTTCACGGCCGGAGGCGGCGCAACCGGCGGAGGCGGAGCCTGCGGCGGCGGCGGTTCATCCGGCGGCGGCGGCGGAGGAGGCGGCGGTGGCGGCGGATCCTCGATATTTACCGCGGTGACCGTTTCCTTGACCTTCTCGATAGCCTCATACGCGAGGCCGGTGACCAAGGCATAGATGGCCGCGATATGCAGAAGGGCAACAATGATGATCGCAGCGATCTTGTTGCCGCTCATCTGTTGGTCAGCATAAGCCATTCAAATAACCCACTCCATTAAAAGCACGCGCAAGCAGGCCTGCAAAAGCCTGCCCTCAACAAATGGAACATACATGGCATCGAGATACCATATTCATCCCACGTTTCCTGCCCTGCCGGTAGAACCGGGCGCAAGCTGCCGGCCGAATTAACCCTAATGGGCATATCGACCGTTGAACATGCGCAAGATTATTGCGGCCCGATCTGTCGCCAAGCCGTTCGTCGTGAGGGTTTAACGCCGAAGATTGGGGTGCGCAAATGCTTTGTCGATTAAGGAGCGATTCACTACCCTAGTCGTTTGAAGGGCTTGCCGTGTCCTTCGCCCACGAGTCATGCGCGCGAGATTCTATATACACACACCACCGCCAAGGGGGCTGCCGAGTTGCCGATGAAAAACCGTCCCGATCGCCGAATTTTGTCCACGATTGCGTCTGCCGGGCTGTCGCTGGCCCTTCTCGCGGCCATGCCCGCGGCCGCGCAGGACCCGCAGTCCGAATCGGCGCTGACCTATGCCGATCTGGCCGATCTGGCGATCGGCGCACCGCTGACGATCACCGCCGAACTGCGCAGGATGAGCAAGATCGATCCCGAACGCACAGGCCCGGTCAGGCCCGGCTGGGCGCGCGTCTATGTCGAGGCGGAGACAAGAAGCCTGCTGGCCGGAACCACCCCGATCGGCGAGGACCTGAAATATCTTGCCGACGTCAAGCTGACGGCCAAGGGCAAGGTGCCCAAGCTGAAGGGCGAGACGGTGGTGCTGTTCGCGCGCCCGGTGGCGGGCCGGATGGACGAGATCCAGCTGGTCGCCCCCGATGCGCAGATCCTGGCGAGCAAGGTCGACACGACCTCGCTGCGCAGCCTGCTGGCCGAGAAGCTGTCGCCCGACGCGCCGCCCGTGGTCACCGGGGTGCGCGATGCGCTGCATACGCCGGGCAATCTGGCGGGCGAGGGCGAGACGCAGATCTTCCTCAAGACCAAGGACGGATCGCCCGCCTCGATCGCGGTCGTGCGCTCGCCCGGCCAGCCGCCGGTGTGGGGGCTTTCGACCGGAGAGCTGGTGCAGATCGATGCGCGGCCGCCGCGGCCGGGCACTCTCGAATGGTATCGCCTCGCCTGCTCGCTGCCGCAGACGCTGCCGCCCGAGGCCCAGCTTTCGACCGATCCGCGCCTTCGCCAGCAGGCCTCGGCCGATTACGCGACGGTGATGGAAGACCTCGGCGCCTGCGAGCGCCAGCGCGAGTTCTGAGGCGGCGTTTCGGCAAACGCGGCTGACGCGACCGTATCGTGCAGGCCGGGGGCGTTTTTTGTAACGCGCCTCTGGCCAAGCGCGCCCTTCTCGCCTAACCGCCACGCTCCTTTTCACTCGGTGCTGCACCGTATTTCAGCAATGGAGCCTTTTCGCGTGTCCGATCCGTCCCGTCCTCAGCCCGATCCGCTTCGCATCGCCCTTGCCGGCCTTGGCACGGTCGGCGCCGGGGTCATTCGGCTGATCGAGACCAATCGCGAATTGCTGGCCCGCCGCGCGGGGCGCGAGATCGAGATCGTGGCGGTGTCCGCGCGCGACCGGTCGAAGGATCGCGGTGTCGACATTTCCCGCTATGACTGGGAAGACGACATGGGCGCGATGGCGACGCGGCCCGATGTCGACGTGGTGGTCGAGCTTGTCGGCGGATCCGACGGCCCGGCGCTGACGCTGGCCCGAAATGCCATAGCCAATGGCAAGAGCTTCGTCACCGCCAACAAGGCGATGATCGCGCATCACGGTCTGGGCCTTGCGCGCGAGGCGGAGGCCGCGGGCCATGCGCTGAAGTTCGAGGCGGCGGTCGCGGGCGGCATCCCCATCGTCAAGGGACTGCGCGAAGGCGCGGCGGCCAACGCGATCGAGCGGGTCTATGGCATCCTCAATGGCACATCGAACTATATCCTCTCGACCATGGAGGACACGGGCGCCGATTTCGCCGACGTTCTGGGCGAGGCGCAGGCGATGGGCTATGCCGAGGCCGATCCCAGTTTCGACATCGACGGCATCGACGCGGCGCACAAGCTGTCGATCCTTGCCAGCATCGCCTTCGGCACCGAGCTGGACTTCACCAGCGTGGGCGCGGACGGCATCCGGCGTATCCTCGCCGCCGATATCGCGCAGGCCGGATCGCTCGGTTACGTGATTCGCCTGCTCGGAATGGCGAATGTCGAGACCGGCGCCGACGGCACGACCCGGCTGTTCCAGCGGGTGCATCCTTATCTGGTGCCCAAGAACCACCCGCTCGCCCATGTAGACGGGCCGACTAATGCGGTGGTGGCCGAGGGCAATTTTTCCGGCATGCTGCTGTTTCAGGGCGCAGGTGCGGGCGACGGGCCGACCGCCAGCGCGGTGGTCGCCGACATCATCGACATCGCGCGTTACTGGGACAGCGAGGGCGAGATCGATCCGCCGTTCTCGATCCCCGTCGCAGAGCTCGACAGGACGCTGCCCGCCGAAACCGGCCACCGCACCGGCAAGGCCTATTTGCGCTTTATCGTGAAGGACCGCCCCGGCGTGCTGGCCGAGATCACCGCCGGCATGCGCGACGCGGGCGTCTCGATCGAGAGCCTGATCCAGATGGGCAGCGAATATACCGGCGGCGAAGACGGGTCGGTGCTGGTGTCGATGGTCACGCATGAAGGCGAGGAAGCGGCGGTCGAAAAGGCTCTGGACCTGCTGGCGGGCCTTGAGTTCATGACCGCGCCGCCGCTGGTGATGCATATCCTGCGGCAATAGTCTCCTGCGGCAATAGTCCTGAAACACGGCTGCGGCATCAAAGGGGCCGGCGATAGCCCCTAAGCGGCAATCCCGATGCTCGCAGGCGGCGAACTCGACAAGCGGGGGGTGCTCGGTTACCTGCCTGTGGCCTGACATTCGAAAGGAATTGCCTCCGTGCCGCAAGCCAGTGACGTACTCGACCGCGTTCTCGTCCTCGAAATGGTCCGCGTGACCGAAGCGGCGGCCATCGCCGCGTCCTATCTGGTCGGCCGCGGCGACGAGAAGGCGGCCGATGCCGCCGCCGTCGAAGCGATGCGCAAGGCCTTCGACGAGCTGTACATGGACGGCACCGTCGTGATCGGAGAGGGCGAGCGCGACGAGGCGCCGATGCTCTATATCGGCGAGAAGGTCGGCGGCGCGCCCGGCAAGGGGCCCAAGATCGACATCGCGCTCGACCCGCTGGAAGGCACCACCATCACCGCCAAGGCCGGGCCCAACGCGCTGGCCGTGCTGGCCGCGGCCGAGGAAGGCTGCCTGCTGAACGCGCCCGACGTCTACATGGAAAAGATCGCGGTCGGCCCCGGCTATCCCGAAGGCGTGATCGACCTGACGAAAAGCCCGACCGAAAACGTCAAGGCCGTCGCCGCCGCAAAAGGCGTCGAGCCGTCCGAGATCATCGTCTGCGTGCTTGACCGGCCGCGTCACGAGGCGATGATTGCCGAACTGCGCGCTTTGGGCTGCGGCGTGGTGCTGATCGGCGACGGCGACGTGGCGGGCGTGATTGCCACCACCAATCCCGAGACGACCATCGACATCTACATGGGTTCGGGCGGCGCGCCCGAGGGCGTTCTGGCCTGTGCCGCGCTGCGCTGCGTGGGCGGCCAGTTTCAGGGCAAGCTGCTGTTCCGCAACGATGACGAGCGCGCCCGCGCCGCCAAATGGGGCATCGACGATCTCGACAAGATCTACAGCCTGCGCGATCTGGCCAAGGGCGACTGCATCTTTGCCGCGACCGGCGTGACCGACGGATCGCTGCTGGCGGGCGTCAAGCATCTGAAGGGCGGACGGATGACCACCGATTCGGTGGTGATGCGCGCGTCGTCGCGCACCGTGCGCTGGATCAAGGGCGAGCACGACCGCGAACCCGTCTGATCGCCGTCAATCTTCGGGTGGCCGTCTTTCTTCAAGCGGAAGGTTACCGCGATAGCCAAGGCCGCGCAATTCGTCTGCGCGGCCTTGTTCGATCAGGTCGGCGGCGGTTTCGGGCGTGCCGTATTTCTGCAGCGCCTCTGCGGTCCACAGCGCTTCGTCCGCCGGTGCATCCGGCTCGATCGTGCGTCTGCGCGAATCGGCAGGCCGCGCCGGTGCCGGCCCCGCCCACAGGCGAAGCAACAAAAGCACCATCAGGGCACCGATCAGCATCCAGAACATGATGCAAAGCACCCTAATCCACGATGCGCGCCCGCGCCAATGTTGCAATCGCGCGACTCCCCGTTAAGGCCCCCGGTGAGGCGCGTGACGGCCGCTGCGGCTTTCCCCCTCCCAAAAGACACGCACCGCAAGCCGTTTCGAGGACCGACGAAATGAAGATCATGTCCGGCAATGCCAACCTGCCGCTCGCCCGCGCCATCGCCGGCTATCTCGAAGTGCCGATGACGGACGCCAGCGTGCGCCGCTTCGCCGACGAGGAGATCTTTATCGAGATCCACGAGAACGTGCGCGGCGAGGACGTGTTCATCGTACAGTCGACCAGCTTTCCGGCCAACGACAATCTGATGGAGCTGCTGATCGGGATCGACGCGCTGAAGCGCGCATCGGCCAAGCGGATCACCGCGGTGGTCCCCTATTTCGGCTATGCGCGGCAGGACCGGAAACCCGGCCCGCGCACGCCGATCTCGGCCAAGCTGGTCGCCAACCTGATCACCGAAGCGGGGGCCGACCGCGTGCTGGCGGTCGATCTGCATGCCGGTCAGATCCAGGGCTTCTTCGATATCCCGACCGACAATCTCTATGCCGCGCCCGCCATGGCGGCCGATATTCAGGCGCGATACGGCGATCAGGACCTGATGGTCGTGTCGCCCGACGTAGGCGGCGTGGTGCGCGCCCGCGCGTTGGCCAAGCGTCTGGACAATGCGCCGCTGGCCATCGTCGACAAGCGCCGCGACCGTCCCGGCGAATCCGAGGTGATGAACATCATCGGCGAGGTTCAGGGCCGCCATTGCATCCTGATCGACGACATCATCGATTCGGGCGGCACGCTGTGCAACGCGGCGCAGGCCCTGCTGGACGAGGGCGCGAAGAGCGTCGCGGCCTATATCACCCACGGCGTTCTTTCGGGCGCGGCGGTGGCGCGGGTCGAGAAATCGGCGCTGAAGGAACTGGTCATCACCGACACGATCCAGGCGACCGAGGCGGCGCGCGAGTGTTCTTCGATCCGTATCCTGTCGATCGCGACCCTGATCGGCGAGGCGATCCGCCGCATCGCGGACGAGAGTTCGGTCAGCTCGCTGTTCGATTGAGAGGGAGCTTCGGCTGATGAAACTCCCCGACGATATCGCCCTTGCGCAAAGGCTTGCCGATGCGGCGGGCGCGGCGATCCGGCCGCATTTCCGCACGGGTGTGGAATCCGACCGCAAGGGCGATGCATCGCCCGTCACCATCGCCGACCGCGAGGCGGAGCAGGCGATGCGCGCGATCCTGTCGGCGGAGCGCCCGGACGACGGCATCATCGGGGAGGAATTCGGCAGCGAGCGACCGGGGGCCAAGCGCCAGTGGGTGCTCGACCCGATCGACGGCACTGCGGGTTTTCTGGCGGGGCGCGCGATATTCGGCACGCTGATCGCGCTGATGGTCGACGGATGGCCGCTGATCGGCGTGATCGACCAGCCTATCGCGGGTGAGCGCTGGGTCGGCGCATCGGGCCTGCCCACGCTGCTGAACGGCGCGCCGGTGCGTTCGCGCCCCTGCCGCCAGCTGGACGAGGCGACCTTGGCGACCACCGGCCCGCATTATTTCGACGACCACGACGGCGAGCATTTCATGGCGCTGGCCGCGCGCACCGATCACAAGCGCATGGTGATGGGCGGCGATTGCTACAACTATGCCATGCTGGCGAGCGGCCATCTCGACATGGTGGTCGAGGCGGGGCTGAAGCTGCACGATTTCGCCGCGCTGATCCCCGTGGTCGAAGGCGCGGGCGGGATGATGACCGACTGGAACGGCGATCCGCTCCACGCCGGCAGCGACGGCCATGTGCTGGCGCTGGGCGACAGCGCGCGGCTTGAGGACGTGATCGAGGCGCTGGCCTGCCATCACTAGGGCGCGGGATGCTGCGGCACCTCTTCCTCTACGGCACGCTGCAGGCCGACACCGATACGCCGATGGCGCGCTGGCTGGCCCCGAAACTGCGCCGCGCGCACCGTGCCAGCCTGGCCGGACGCCTGATCGCGGTGGCGTCGCGGGGTGGGTATTACCCCGCGCTGATGACCGTAGGCGATCATCGCCGCGTGCAGGGAACGCTGGTGCAGGCCGCGCTCTCGCCGCGGGACTGGCGAATCCTCGACCGGTACGAAGGCGCGGAATACCGCCGCGAACGGGTCTGGGTGCGCGCGCCGGACGGCGTTGTGCGTGCGGATGTTTACCGGTGGGCCGGTGCGCGGCCACCGGGCACGGTGCCGATCTGGCATGGCGACTTTCCCCAATGGCTGGCGGAGCGCGGCGCGTCCCCCTATCGCGGATCGTGATCCGCGCGCCGGGTTAGCGAAATATTTACCGCGCCCTGCCACGATTCAGCACCATTGAACTGATGTTCGTGTGCAATTCCAGCGCGAGTGGGATCGTTGCTCTCTTTCATGAAGGCCATACCTTTCGGGATTTTTCTCAGCTGGATCCTCTCGCTCTTCATGGGAAGCGGCGGGACGACCGGCGGGGTGCTGGCCGTGCACCGGATGCATATCTACGATGTCTCGTTCTACTGGAGCTGGCCGCTGTTCTTCGCGGGGCTGGCGCTGACGTGGGCGCTGCTGCTGATGATGGACGCCTGACGGACGCGAAGTCTTTGGCGCATGGCGTCACAGAACTTGCAAAACCGGCGCGGCGCGGTTAAGCGCGCGCCTTCACCGACACGAGATTCGATGATCGGCCTGGCGAAAAGGGCTGCCAGGGCTGGTTGAGCGTGTCCCATGCAAGGAGACGAAAATGCCCAAGCTCAAGACGAAGAGCGGCGTGAAGAAGCGCTTCAAGATCACCGCGACCGGCAAGGTCAAGCATGGCGTGGCCGGCAAGCGCCACCGCCTCATCAGCCATAACGGCAAATATATCCGCCAGAACCGCGGCACCACCGTGATTTCCGACGCTGATGCGAAGGTGATCAAGAAGTGGGCGCCCTACGGGCTGAACTGAGGAGGTAACTTACCATGGCACGTGTCAAAAGGGGTGTTACCACCCGCGCCAAGCACAAGCGTCTTCTGGAGCAGGCCAAGGGCTACCGCGGCCGCCGGAAGAACACCATCCGCGTCGCTCGCCAGGCCGTCGAAAAGGCCGGGCAGTACGCCTATCGCGACCGCAAGGTTAAGAAGCGCAATTTCCGCGCCCTGTGGATCCAGCGCATCAACGCTGCGGTCCGCGCCGAAGGCCTGACCTATTCGCAGTTCATGCACGGCGTGAAGCTGGCCGGGATCGAGCTGGACCGCAAGGTCATGGCCGATCTGGCGATGAACGAGGGCGCAGCCTTCGGTGCGATCATCGCGCAGGCGAAGAAGGCCCTTCCGGCCTGATTTGCCGCCGATAGCCGGGCGGTTCGCTGCCCGGCCGACCGGCACCATAACGAAAGGCCCGGAAAGCGCGCTGCTTTCCGGGCCTTTTCATCGTTTAGCCCCCGGCCCCTTTCCGGTCATGAAGCGTCGGTCATGAAGGAGGGCGGTTCGCTGGCGGCCATGGTCCCCCAACCAGGCACGCCAGCTTCCGAGCGGCGACTGTCCGTGGACCGTCGCTTTCATCCCCGCGATCATGCTGCCATGCAGCAGACCGTGCAATATCTGCGATGAGCAAAACGGCCTTTCACCGTGCTTTCGAACAGCGATTGTCACCATTGTCAGACTTGTCAGTAGCGATTTTTGAACAATTGTTACCTGATTTCAGCGTCGTTTTTCGCGAATCGGCACCGCTCCGGGCGTTGCCCTTTGGCAGGCGGCGTCCTAGAGAGCGCCTCTCATCCCGACCATCAATCGCAACTGCAAAGTGACGCCGCCGACATGGCACTCACCGATACCGACAGCCTGCGCGCCGACGCATTGGCACAGATCGAACAGGCCGAAACGCTCGACACGCTTGAGGCGGCGCGCATCGCCTTTCTGGGCAAGCAGGGCAGCATTTCGCTGCTGCTGAAGACATTGGGCAAGATGAGCCCCGACGAGCGGCAGGTCGCGGGCCCCGCCTTCAACGGTCTGCGCAGCGACGTGAGCGACGCGATTGCGGCGCGCAAGGCGGTGCTGGAAACCGCGGCGCTCAACGCGAAGCTGGCGGGCGAGACGATCGACCTGTCGCTGCCCGCGCCCGAATCGCCGAACGGCAGCGTCCATCCCGTCAGCCAGGTGATGGACGAGCTGGCCGAGATCTTCGCCGATCTGGGCTTCGCCGTCGCCACCGGGCCCGAGATCGAGGACGACTGGCACAATTTCACCGCGCTCAACATGCCGGAAAGCCATCCGGCGCGCGCGATGCACGACACGTTCTATTTCCCCGATGCGGACGCCGAGGGGCGCTCGATGCTGCTGCGCACGCATACCTCGCCGGTGCAGATCCGCACGATGCTGCAAGACGGCGCGCCGCTGCGCGTGATTGCGCCGGGCCGCGTCTATCGCAGCGATTCGGATGCGACGCATACGCCGATGTTCCACCAGATCGAGGGGCTGGTGATCGACAAGGGCATCCATCTCGGCCATCTGAAATGGACGCTGGAAACCTTCCTCAAGGCGTTCTTCGAGCGCGACGACATCGTCCTGCGCCTGCGCCCCAGCTACTTCCCCTTCACAGAGCCTTCGGTCGAGATCGATGTTGGCTATTCGGTCGAAAAGGGTCGCCGCGTGGTCGGCGGTTCGGGCGACGATGACGGCCACGCCTGGATGGAAGTGCTGGGCAGCGGCATGGTCAATCGCCGCGTGATCGAATTCGGCGGGCTGGATCCCGACGAATGGCAGGGCTTTGCCTTTGGCACCGGCGTCGACCGGCTGGCCATGCTGAAATACGGGATGGACGATCTGCGCGCGTTCTTCGACGGCGATCTGCGCTGGCTGAAGCATTACGGTTTCGCCGCGCTCGACGTGCCGACATTGTCTGCCGGTGTGGGAGTGGGCGCATGAAGTTCTCGCTCTCATGGCTGAAGGACCACCTCGATACCGAGGCGAGCGCCGGCGAGATCGCGGCCAAGCTCAACGAGATCGGGCTGGAGCTGGAAGGTCTGGAGAACCCGGCCGAGGCGCTGGCGGGTTTTCGCGTGGCCAGGGTCCTGACCGCGGCCAAACATCCCGATGCCGACAAGCTGCAGGTGCTGACCGTCGATACCGGAGCGGGCGATCCGCTGACCGTGGTGTGCGGCGCGCCCAATGCGCGGGCCGGGCTGGTCGGCGTGCTGGGCCTGCCGGGTGCGGTCGTGCCGTCGAACGGCATGGAGATGAAGAAGGCGGCGATCCGCGGCGTCGAATCGAACGGCATGATGTGTTCGGCGCGCGAGCTGGACCTGTCCGACGAGCATGAGGGCATCATCGAGCTCCCCGAAGATGCGCCGGTGGGTCAGGATTATTCGGCCTATGCCGATCTGGACGATCCGGTGTTCGACGTGGCGATCACGCCGAACCGGCCTGACTGCATGGGCGTCTATGGCATCGCGCGCGATCTGGCGGCGGCGGGGCTGGGTACGCTGAAGCCGGTTCCGGACCGGGTGCATGAGGGCAGTTTCCCTTGTCCGGTGCCGATAGCGATCGAGGACGAGGACGGCTGCCAGGCCTTTTACGGGCGCGCCATTCGCGGCCTGAGCAATGGCGAAAGCCCCGCATGGATGCAGGCGCGGCTGAAGTCGGCGGGGCAGCGGCCGATCTCGGCGCTGGTGGACATCACCAATTACGTGATGCTGGCATATGGCCGCCCCAGCCATGCCTATGACATCGCGCAGCTGAGCGGCACGCTGACCGCGCGCCGCGCCAAGGCTGGCGAGGGCGTGACCGCGCTGAACGAGAAGCATTATTTGCTCGACGACAGCATGACGGTGATCGCGGACGACGCTCAGGTGCACGATATCGCGGGCATCATGGGCGGCGAGCATTCGGGCGTTTCGGACGCGACCACCGACGTGCTGCTGGAAGTCGCGGCCTTCGATCCGGTGCGGCTGGCGCAAACGGGACGCGCGCTGAACCTGACCAGCGATGCGCGCAGCCGGTTCGAGCGCGGGATCGATCCCGCCTTTCTTGCACCGGGTCTGGAGCTGCTGACCGGGCTGATCCTTGACATCTGCGGGGGCGAGGCGAGCGAGGCGGTGCATGTCGGCGCGCCGCATGCGGGCGAGAATGTCGTTCGCTACGAGCCTGCGATGACCGAGGCGCTGGGCGGTCTGGCCGTGCGCGAGGAAGAGCAGCGCGCGATCCTGACCGCGCTGGGTTTCGAGATCGCGGCGATCGAGGAATCGGGCAAGCGCCACTGGGCGGTCACCGCGCCAAGCTGGCGGCCCGATGTCGATGGCGCGGCCGATATCGTCGAGGAAGTGATCCGCATCAAGGGCCTCGATGCTATCCGATCGGTTCCGCTGGAGCGCGCCGAGGGCGTGGCCCAGCCGACCGCAACTGCGGTGCAGGCACTGGAACGCCGGGCGCGCCGTGCTGCGGCCAGCCGCGGCATGCATGAAGCGGTGACATGGTCGTTCCTGCCTGCCGATCAGGCCGCTGCCTTTGCGGAGGACGGGCATGAGCCGTGGAGCCTTGCCAATCCGATCAGCGAGGACCTGAAAGTCATGCGCCAGTCGCTGCTGCCGGGCCTGCTGTCGGCGGCGGCGCGCAACCGGGCGCGCGGCGCGGACAGCATTCGCCTGTTCGAGATCGGACGCCGCTATCTGCGCGGCAAGGGCGGCGCGAGCGACGAGCGGCTGACGCTGGGCCTTGTGCTGGCGGGTGAGAAGCGCGCGCGCGGATGGCAGAGCGGCAAGGCGGCGTCCTTCGACGCCTTCGACGCCAAGGCCGAGGTCGAGGCCGTGCTGGCCGCCGCGGGCGCGCCGGTCGAAAAGCTAATGGTGATGGGAGAAGCGGGCAGCGCGTTCCATCCCGGACAGTCCGCAACGCTGCGGCTTGGACCGAAGAACGTGCTGGCGCGTTTCGGCACGATGCATCCGCTGATCGCAAAGCAATTCGATGTCGACGGAACTGTCGTCGCTGCCGAGATCTTCCTCGACGCCATTCCGGCGAAGAAGGGCGCGGCGGGCTTTACCCGTGCCGCCTTCGTGCCGCCCGCATTGCAGCCGGTGATGCGCGATTTCGCCTTTCTGGTGCCTGATAATCTGGCCGCCGGCGATCTGCTGAGGGCCGTGCGCGGGGCGGACAAGCAGGCGATCACCGACGCGCGCATCTTCGACGAGTTCCGCGGAGCCGGCGTGCCCGAGGGGCACAAGTCGCTCGCGGTCGAGATCGTGCTGCAACCCGGCGAGGCCAGCTTTACCGAGGCGGAATTGTCCGCGATTTCGGCGAAAGTGGTCGCCTCTGCTGAAAAGCTTGGGGCATCCTTGCGCGGATGAACGATTCGGTCACCATACGCTCCGAAGGGCTGACCGCCCGCATCGCGCTGATGGGCGCGGAGCTGGTTTCGCTGCGCGATGCGAGCGGAGCGGAGTGGATGACCGATGGCGATCCCGCCGTGTGGTCGGGCCATGCGCCGATACTGTTCCCCATCGTGGGCGAGCTGGCAGGCGGGGCATATCGGCTGGACGGGCGCGAATATCGGATGGCGCGGCATGGCTTTGCCCGCCGCCGCGTCTTCGAACTGGTCGAGAGCATGGACAGCAGCGCCGTTCTGCGCCTGACCGATGACGCGGAGACACGCGCGGTCTGGCCGTTTTCTTTCGTGCTGGACCTGCATTACGCGCTTGACGACCATGCGCTGAGCGTCACCGCCATCGTCACCAACCGCGGCGAGGGCGCGATGCCGTTCAGCATCGGCTTTCACCCCGGTTTCGCCTGGCCGCTGCCGGGCGGGGGCGACAAGGCGGCGCACCGCATCATTTTCGAGGATTTCGAGACCGGTCCGATCCGCCGCATCGACGAGAACGGCCTGCTGCGCGCGTTTGAGGATACGCCGGTCAAGAACCGGGTCCTGCGGCCCTATCCCGGCCTGTTCCACGCCGATGCGATGATCTGGGACCGCCTCTCCAGCCGCATGCTGCGGTTCGAGGGGGAGACGGTGGAAACGGGTTCGGAAGAAGAGACGAAACTGCCCGCCGCGCTGGAACTGTCGTTTCCCGATTGCCCGATGCTGGGCATCTGGCAAAAGCCGGGCGCCGATTTCCTGTGCCTTGAGCCATGGGCAGGCATCGCCGATGCCGAGGGTTTCGACGGCGATTTCAGAGAGAAGCCGGGGATCATGGAGCTGAACGCTGGTGATTCGCGCAGCTTTGGCATCACCATCGCCGTCTTTCCGGCGGATGCAGGAGAATAGACGATGAAGACCGTTCTGGTGACCGGCGCGACCGCCGGGATCGGCGAGGCCTGTGTCCGCGCCTTTGCGAAAGCCGGATGGCGCGTGGTCGGCACCGGACGCCGGGCGGAAAGGCTGAAGGCCTTGCAGGACGAACTGGGGGCGGACCGGTTCCACCCCTGCGTGTTCGACGTCCGCGACGAGGATGTGCGCGACAAGGCGCTGGACGGCCTGCCCGAAGCGTTCGGACAGATCGACTGTCTGGTGAACAATGCCGGGCTGGCGCTGGGGACCGAGGCTGCGCAGGAAAGCGATCTCGATAACTGGAAGGTGATGATCGACACGAATATCACCGCGCTGGTGTCGCTGACGCGCAAGCTGCTGCCCATGCTGGTCGAGCGCAAGGGGGCGATCGTCAACCTGTCCTCGGTCGCGGCGACCTATCCCTATCCCGGCGGCAATGTGTATGGCGGCACCAAGGCGTTCGTTCACCAGTTCACGCTGGGCCTGCGCAGCGATCTGCATGGCACGGGCGTGCGCGTCACCAGCATCGAGCCGGGCATGGTCGAGACCGAGTTCACGGTCGTGCGCACCGGCGGCAGCCAGCAGGCGAGCGATGCGCTGTATGGCGGGGCCAATCCGATGACGGGCGAGGATATCGCCGAAACGATCCTGTGGGTGGCAAGCCTGCCCCCGCATCTCAACATCAATACGCTGGAACTGATGCCGGTAAGCCAGAGCTTTGCCGGATTTCAGGTGGCGCGGGGCGAAAAGTAGGACTTCATGGCTTCCGAGCGGCGGACTTTCGCCATCATCTCCCACCCGGACGCGGGCAAGACCACGCTGACCGAAAAGATGCTGCTGACGGGCGGCGCGATCCATCTGGCGGGCGAGGTCAAGGCGCGCGGACAGGCGCGGCGCGCGCGTTCGGACTGGATGAAGATCGAGCAGCAGCGCGGAATCTCGGTCACATCCTCGGTCATGACGTTCGAGCGGGACGGGATCACCTTCAACCTGCTCGATACGCCGGGGCACGAGGATTTTTCCGAAGACACCTATCGCACGCTGACCGCGGTCGATTCGGCGATCATGGTGATCGACGCGGCCAAGGGCATCGAGCCGCAGACCCGAAAGCTGTTCGAGGTCTGCCGCCTTCGCAGCGTGCCGATCATCACCTTCGTCAACAAGGTCGACCGCGAAGGGCGCGATCCGTTCGAGCTGCTGGACGAGGTGGCCGACATGCTGGCGCTGGACGTCAGCCCGATGAGCTGGCCCATCGGCATGGGCGGGCAGTTCGAGGGCATCCTGGATTACGCCACCGGCCATGTCGCGCGGCCCGAGGGCGGGTCGAAGGAATTCCTCGGCAAGATTGATGAGGACCCGTCGATCCCGGACGACTTCGCCGAACAGGCCGAACTGGCGCGCGAGGCCTATCCCGACTTCGATGTGGAGGCCTATCGCGGCGGCGACCTGACGCCGGTGTTCTTCGGTTCGGCGCTGAAGAATTTCGGCGTGGTGCAGATGATCGAGGCGATTGCGCAATATGCGCCGCCCCCGCGCCCGCAGCCGTCCGACGATGGCGAAGTGCAGCCCAGCCGCGACGAGGTATCGGGATTTATCTTCAAAGTGCAGGCCAACATGGACCCGCAGCACCGCGACCGCATCGCCTTTATGCGGCTGGTGTCGGGCACGTTCAAGCGCGGCATGAAGCTGACGCCGAGCGGGCTGGGCAAGCCGATCGCAGTGCATTCGCCGATCCTGTTCTTCGCGCAGGACCGCGAGATCGCCGATACGGCGGAGCCGGGCGACATCATCGGCATTCCGAACCACGGCACGCTGCGCGTGGGAGACTCGCTGTCGGAAAAGAACGACATCCGCTTTACCGGCCTGCCCAATTTCGCGCCCGAGATCCTGCGCCGCGTGGTGCTGAAGGATCCGACCAAGACCAAGCAGCTGCGAAAGGCGCTCGACGATCTGTCGGAAGAAGGCGTGATCCAGGTGTTCTATCCCGAACTGGGTGCGCAGTGGATCATCGGTGTGGTCGGCCAGCTGCAGCTGGAAGTGCTGATCTCGCGCCTGTCGGCGGAATACAAGGTCGAAGCCGTGCTGGAAGCGGCCCCCTTCGCGACGGCGCGCTGGGTCAAGGGCGACAGCGCGGCGCTGGCCGAATTCGAAAGCTTCAACCGCCCCAATCTGGCGAAAGACCGCGACGGGGACATCGTCTTCCTCGCCAAGTCGCCGTGGGACGTGAATTATCAGCAGGAAAAGAATCCCAAGCTGACCTTCGGCGCCACCAAGGAGAGGTGACAGAAGATCGGCTTCGGGCCTATGCTGGGCGGCGATGGCACAGTTTTACGACAGCATCGGGGACGACCACCGCGCGATGATTGCGCGCCAGCCAGTGTTCTTCGTCGCCACCGCCGCCGCAGAGGGGCGCATCAACCTCAGCCCCAAGGGTTATGACACGTTCCGGATCCTGTCGAATACAAGCGTCGCGTGGCTGGATCTGGCCGGTTCGGGGAACGAGACGCATGCCCATCTGGCCGCCGATGGCCGGATCACCGTCATGTTCTGCAATTTCGAGCAGCCGGCGCTCATTCTGCGGCTGTATGGCCGCGGCCGCGCCGTGCTGCCCGCCGATGCGGAATGGGACGGGCTGGCGGCGCATTTTGCCCTGCTGCCCGGTACGCGCCAGATCTTCGTGATGGATGTCGACACGGTGCAGACCAGCTGCGGCTATGGCGTGCCGCTGATGACGCTTGAGCGCGAGAGGCCGACGCTGACCAAGCTGCACCAGCAGGCCGATCCCGAAGGCTGGATCGCCAAGCAGCAGGCGCGGGACCACAGCATCGACGGATTGCCCGTGCGCACGACGGACCGCTATTTCGGCGATGCCTGAAACCGCGCGGAACCTTTGGCGCTCTGCACGATAGGTTCAACGTGCAACTGAAGATCGCGAGCTATAATATTCACAAGGGCGTCGGTCTGGATCGCAAGCGCGATCCCGACCGGATCCTGTCCGTGCTGGCGGAGATCGACGCCGATATCGTCGCGCTGCAGGAATGCGACCGCCGCTTCGGGCGCCGCGAATGCGTGTTGCCGCGCGCCCGGATCGAGGATTCGCGCTATCGCCCCGTGCCCATCGACACGCGGCCCGACAGCATGGGGTGGCACGGCAACGGCTTCCTTGTGAAGAAGACGGTCGAGGTGATCGATACGGCGGCCCTGACCCTGCCCGCGCTGGAGCCGCGCGGTGCGGTTCGCGTCGATCTGCGCAAGGATGGGAAACGGGTGCGCGTCATCGGCATGCATCTGGACCTGTCCGGCCTGAAGCGCCGCGACCAGGCGCGAGCGGTGCTGGCGCATCTCGACAGTCTGGGCAAACCGGTGCCGACGGTGCTGGCCGGCGACACCAACGAATGGGCCGCACGCGGAGGCGTGTTCCGCTGTTTCGATGACGGCTGGGACATACTGGATTGCGGTCGCAGCTTCCCGACGCGGCGACCGATTGCGCGGCTCGACCGGATGATCGTCACGAAGCATTGGGAGGTGGAGGACACCGGCGCACATCACAGCCTGCTGTCTTCGCGGGCTTCGGATCACCTGCCGGTATGGGCGCGGCTCAAGCTGTAAATCCGGGCGGTCCGGGATGACGCAGCCGCGCAGTTGCCTATATTTTAGGCAGCCAGCACCTGTTTGCCTATGACTTAGGCGGGAATGTGAACCATTCGTTACGCGGATAAGGTTAAGAATGCAGCAAACTTGCGACGTTCGTGAAATGGCACGCTCTTTGCATTGATACCCTTCGACCGGCAGAGGGGCCGGTGGGCAAACGAGGGGGCAAGGGTGAAATTCATCATCGCCATCATCAAGCCGTTCAAGCTGGACGAAGTGCGCGAGGCCTTGGGCTCGCTGGGCGTCGCCGGCATGACGGTTACCGAAGTCAAGGGATTTGGTCGCCAGAAGGGTCAGACCGAGATTTACCGCGGCGCGGAATACTCCACCAACATGCTTCCGAAGGTGAAGCTCGAGATCGCGGCAGCCGATGCGCTTGCGCCGCAGATCATCGAGACGATCCAGCAGACCGCCAGCACCGAGGCTATCGGTGACGGCAAGATCTTCGTGCTCGATCTCGCTTCCGCCGTGCGCATCCGCACTGGCGAAAGCGGCGATGCCGCGCTGTGAGGGGGGAAACCGACATGATCCGCAAACTTGCTTGTAGCACGGCGACGCTTGGGGCGTCGCTGTTCGCCGCTGCCACGGCCTATGCCCAGGAAGCCGGCGTTCCGATCGCGGCTGCCACCGAAACTGTCGCGGCAGCCGTTCCGAACCCGGGCAACAACGCCTGGATGATGACTTCGACCATCCTCGTTCTGATGATGATCCTGCCTGGCCTTGCGCTGTTCTATGGCGGTCTGACGCGTTCGAAGAACATGCTTTCGACCATGACGCAGATCGGCGCCACGGCGGCTCTCGCCATGCTGATCTGGGTGATGTGGGGCTATTCCACCGCGTTTGGCCCTGAGGGCAATGCCTTCTTCAGCTGGGGCAACCTGTTCCTGTCCGCCACCACTTCGGACAGCACGGCGGCGACCTTCAGCGACGAAGTCATTTCGGAATATGTCTTCATCAGCTTCCAGATGACCTTCGCGGCCATCACCGCGGCCCTG
This sequence comes from Croceicoccus sp., assembly GCA_002694745.1. Classification (GTDB taxonomy): domain Bacteria; phylum Pseudomonadota; class Alphaproteobacteria; order Sphingomonadales; family Sphingomonadaceae; genus Croceicoccus. The sequence goes on from NZMY01000014.1 coordinate 190,029, forward strand.
ATCCTGGGCGCCACGGCAGAGCGCATGAAGTTCTCGGCCACGATGCTGTTCGTCACGATCTGGCTGACCATCGTCTATTTCCCAATCGCGCACATGGTGTGGGCGGGCGGCGGCCTTTTGTTCGAAATGGGCGCGCTGGACTTTGCCGGCGGTACTGTGGTGCACATCAATGCCGGTGTGTCGGCGCTGGTGCTCTCGTTCCTGCTCGGCAAGCGCAAGGGCTATCCCGCTGAACCGATGCCTCCGCACTCGCTGACGCTGACCATGGTGGGCACGGGCCTGCTGTGGGTGGGCTGGTTCGGCTTCAACGCCGGGTCGGAACTCGAAGCAGACGGCACCGCCGGTCTTGCGATGATCAACACTTTCGTCGCCACCGCTTCGGCCGCGCTGTTCTGGATGCTGTGCGAGAAGTTCAGCGGCCACAAGGGTTCGGCACTCGGCTATTGCTCGGGCATCATCGCGGGTCTGGTCGCCGTCACGCCGGCTGCCGGCAACTCGGGTCCCTTCGGCGCCATCGTGCTAGGTGCGGTCGCTTCGATCGTCTGCTTCATCATGGTCGCCAAGATCAAGCCCGCGTTCGGCTATGACGACTCGCTCGACGCCTTCGGCATTCACGGCGTGGGCGGCATCGTCGGCGCCATCGGCACCGGCATCGTTTATGCACCAAGCCTTGGCGGACCCGGCGGCGACGACTTCGTGATGGGCAGCCAGGTGATGACGCAGATCATCGCCGTGCTGGTCGCTATCGGCTGGGCCGGAGTCGGCACGCTGGTCGCCGGTCTGATCACCAAGATGGTGACTGGCCTACGGGTCTCGCCCGAAGTCGAGATGGAAGGTCTCGACATCGGCGAACACGGCGAGCGCGCCTATAACTGACACACATATCATCAGATTGGCGGGGCGGATCCTCTATCCTCTCCTCTGACTCCACCCCGCCAAACATTGTTCCTCCTGCGAACGGTGACCTGGGCCGGAAGCCAAGCGCTTCCGGCCTCTTTTTCTTGAGTTGACGGCAGCTTGTCGGCATCACAGGCGCTTCGCACCCAACAGGAGCCGCGCCGAGATGAAATATGTGATCGCCATCATCAAGCCGCACAAGCTGGACGACGTGCGCGAGGGGCTGAGCGCGCTGGGCGTAGCCGGCATGACGGTGTCCGAGGTGAAGGGATTTGGTCGGCAGAAGGGCCAGACCGAAATCTACCGCGGCGCCGAATATTCGCTGAACATGGTGCCCAAGGTAAAGCTGGAGATCGCGACCAGCGATGCGCTTGCGCCGCAGGTGGTCGAGCTAATCCAGACCGCCGCCAATTCCGAAACGATCGGCGACGGCAAGATCTTCGTGCTGGACATGGCCTCCGCGCTGCGGATCAGGACCGGCGAGACCGGCGACAGCGCGCTTTAGGGATCGGCAGTCGCCTCAGCGACCGGCGCTGAGCATGTCGATGATCTGCCGGACCGGCGACACGTCATAACCGCCATTTGCCGCCTGCGAGGCGATCACCGACGGGTTGGCACCCTGCTTCGCGCGGGCCAAAGCCCATAGCAGCGTAGAGCGCGTGCCCGACCGGCAATAGGCCAGTACCGGACCCTCGCTCGCTTCGAGCGCTTCGGTCATGGCATCGACCTGGCCCTGGCCAAATCCCGCATGGGTAACCGGTATGGCGCGATATTCGATGCCAGCCGCCTTGGCCGCATCGGCAATCTGCGCGCCCGAGACCTGTCCGGGTTCTTCATCGTCCGGGCGGTTGTTGACGATCATGGTCACGCCCATTTCCTTCGCCGCCGCGACGTCGCCGACGCTGATTTGCGGGCTGGCGAGGAATTGTTCGTTGATCTGGCGAAAATCGCTCATGCCGGCGTCCCCGCTTCGGCCATGCGGCGATTGCGCTTGACCATATTCAGCATCTCGACCGCCACCGAGAAGCCCATGGCGGCATAGACATAGCCCTTGGGTACGTGGAAACCGAAACCGTCCGCAATCAGCACCAGGCCGATCATGACCAGGAACGCGAGCGCGAGCATGACGAGCGTCGGGTTCTTCTCGATGAAGTTGGCCAACGGATCAGCGGCGATCAGCATGATCCCTACCGTGATGACAACCGCCGTCACCATGATCGGCACATGGTCGGTCATGCCGACGGCCGTGAGAATCGAATCGATCGAGAAGACGAGGTCGAGCGCGATGATCTGCGCGATGGCGGCGCCGAAAGTAATCTGCGCGACGCCCTTTTTCTTGTCCAGCATTTCGCCCGAATGATCGTCCGGTTCCATGTTGTGATGGATTTCCTTGGTGGCCTTCCACAGCAGGAAGAGGCCGCCGACAAGCAGGATCAGGTCCCGTCCCGAAAACGCGGTTTCGAAACTGGGCGCGCCGTGTTCGGTCGGGTTGCCGGTGATGCCAAGGTCGAACAGCGGGGTCTGAAGCGTGACGATCCAGCCGATCAGCATCAGCAGGCAGATCCGCATGATCAGGGCAAGCGCAAGGCCGATTCGGCGTGCCTTGGCTTGCTGCTCCGGAGGCAGCTTGTTCGACAGGATCGCGATGAACACCAGATTGTCGATGCCGAGAATGATCTCGAGCACCACGAGCGTGATCAGGGCGACCCATGCGGCGGGATCGGAAAGCAGCGCGACAATATCCATGGCGCTTCTGTGCCCGCACTCCGCGAGCCGTGCAAGCCCACCTGTTGCCCCCATGCCGCGGATTCCGCGCCATTTGCGCAAATCGTTCGCCATCGCCTGATAAATGCTTTATGAACACTTGGCAGTGGGAACCGATATTCGCATTATCGGTCAGATCGTCCGGCGATTGTCCGTCCGCACGCCGGGGCGATAGAGGGAAGGGCGAGACGCAAGGTACGCTTCGGTTTATGGGTTATGATAAAGGTCGGCGCGGTCGCGGTCGTGACAAGCGCGATAGTTTCGGTGAAGAAGGGTTCGATCCGTTCTCGCGCGGTGGTTTCGGATACGATCAGGCGCCGTCGGACTCGGGTGGCTTTCGTGGTGGTGGTTTCGACCGTGATCGCGGCGGCTTCGGCAATGATCGCGGCGGCGGTGGCTTCGGTGGAGGCGACCGCGGCGGTGGTTTCGGTGGCGGTCCTCGCGGCGGCGGCGGCGGTGGCGGCTTTCGTGGCGGCGGCGCTGGCGGTGCAGGTGGCGGCGGTGGCCGCATGCCTCCGCAGGTCGTGGGTGCCGGCAAGGGCGTCGTGAAATTCTTCAACACCAACAAGGGCTTCGGCTTCATCCAGCGTGAAGACGGCGGTGAGGATGTGTTCGTTCACATCAGCGCGGTTGAGCGTGCGGGCCTCGAAGGCCTTGCCGAAGGGCAGGAGCTTGCCTTCAATCTCGTCGATCGCGGCGGGAAGGTGAGCGCTGCGGACCTTCAGGTCGTGGGTGACGTGATCCCCGTGGCCGCCAAGCGCGAGACCCCGCAGCGCCAGCTTACAGGCGACAAGGCGGTCGGCACTGTCAAGTTCTTCAACAGCATGAAGGGCTTTGGCTTTATCACGCGCGATGACGGCGAGGCGGATGCCTTCGTCCACATCAGCGCTGTCGAACGTTCGGGCCTTGCAGGCATCAACGAGGGCGACCGGCTCGAGTTCGATCTCGAGGTGGACCGACGCGGCAAATATTCTGCCGTGAACCTCGTTCCGATCCAGGAATAGTCGGCAGAGCCGACGGACTTGGGCGGAACCGGGTTTGACCGGGTCCGCCTGAAGCCCTAAATGGGCATGAATGGCGGTTCCCGATCGGGGGCCGCCATTTTCCGTTGTTTTCATCCATGGCCACGGCAAGGGGAGCCAGCCGTTCAATTCCCCGCCAGCGAATACAAAGGACATAAGAATGTCGATCACGCCGTTGATGCCCGTGTACCCGCGCTGCGATGTCCGGCCGGTGCGAGGAGAAAATTGCCACCTGATATCCGAGGATGGCCGCCGCTTCCTCGATTTCGCGAGCGGCATTGCGGTGAACCTGCTGGGGCATTCTCATCCTGCGCTGGTCGAAGCGATCCAGCAGCAGGCAGGTACGCTGATGCATGTGTCGAACCTGTACGGCAGTCCGCAGGGCGAGGCGCTTGCGAAGCAGCTGGTCGATCTGACTTTCGCCGACACGGTCTTCTTCACCAATTCGGGGGCAGAAGCGGTCGAGTGCGCGATCAAGACGGCGCGCATCTATCACCAGTCGGCTGGAAAGGACGACCGGTTCGAGATCATCACCTTCAACAATGCTTTCCACGGCCGCACGATGGCGACCATCAGCGCGTCCAGCCAAGAAAAGATGCACAAGGGGTTCTACCCGATGCTTCCCGGCTTCCGCTTTGTCGAGTTCAACGATCTCGAAGCGGCCAAGGCGGCGATCGGTCCCAATACGGCGGCTTTTCTGGTCGAACCGATCCAGGGTGAAGGCGGGATCCGGGTGGCGAGCGAGGAATTCCTGCAAGGGCTTCGCAAGCTGGCCGATGAACACGACCTCATGCTCGTGCTGGACGAGGTGCAATGCGGGGTCGCGCGCACGGGCACGTTCTATGCCTACGAGCAATATGGGATCGAGCCCGACATTCTCGCCACCGCCAAGGGTATCGGGGGCGGTTTCCCGCTGGGCGCCTGCCTTGCGACCGAAAAGGCCGCTCGCGGCATGACCTTCGGCACGCATGGCAGCACCTATGGCGGCAACCCGCTGGCAATGGCGGCGGGCAAGGCGGTTCTGGATGTCGTGGGGAACGACGAATTCCTGGCGCAGGTCCGCAAGATGGGCGAAAAGCTGCGCGGACGGCTCGAACAGTTCATCGGGAATTATCCCGAGCTGTTTTCGGAAGTGCGGGGCACCGGCCTGATGATGGGCCTGCGCATGACCGTCGAGAGCCGGCCGTTCGTCGCGCATTTGCGCGATCATCATGGCCTGCTGACGGTTGCAGCGGCCGAGAACGTCGTTCGCATCCTGCCGCCCCTCGTTATCGAGGATGCGCATATCGACGAGTTCATGGAAAAACTGTCGGCTGGCGCAGCCGCCTATGCTCTGGAAGCATCATGAGCGTGAGGCATCTGCTCGATCTTGCCGATGCAGGGAGCGATGCGCTTCAGGCGATGATCGACGACGCGCTGGTTCGCAAGACCGCTCGCAAGGGCTGGACGAAGGGGCGAGCCGATGCCGATGCGCCCTTGCAGGGCTGCACCCTCGCCATGATATTCGAAAAGAACTCGACCAGAACGCGTGTCTCTTTCGACATGGCGATGCGGCAGTTGGGCGGCAGCGCGATCATCATGGAAGCAGGCAGCATGCAGATCGGCCGCGGCGAAACGATCGCGGATACGGCCCGCGTATTGTCGCGCATGGTGGACGCCATCATGATCCGTACCGACGATCACGCCAAGATCGAAGCGCTCGCAAAGCATGCAGATGTGCCCGTGATCAATGGGCTGACGGACCGCTCGCACCCATGCCAGATCATGGCGGATCTCTTGACGCTGGTAGAGCACGGGAAGACCCTTAAGGGATTGGAACTGGCGTGGCTTGGCGACGGCAATAATGTCCTTCATTCGGTCCTCGAGGCAGCAGGACTGATGGGCTTCAACGTAAGGTGCGGTGTTCCAGAGGGATACGAGCCGGGCGACGAATTCGTGAGCTTCGCGCGGTCACGTGGCTCAACGGTGACTGTGACGCGGGATGCGATCGAGGCCGCGGCCGGCGCGGACGTGCTTGTCACCGATACTTGGGTGTCGATGGGTCAGGACATGGCGCATGACAAGATTGCCGCGATGAAGCCTTACCAGATCAACGAACCGCTCATGTCTCATGCAAGGAACGATGCTGCTTTCCTGCACTGTCTTCCGGCCCATGTCGGCGACGAAGTGAGCGAGGCCGTATTCGAAGGCCCTCAATCGCTTGTTTGGGATGAGGCGGAGAATCGCATTCACGCTCAAAAATCGGTTTTGCGCTGGGCTCTTGGACAGCTTTGATGGATTCGGCTGACATTCGACCCGATGAAACCGGCTTCGACAGCGTCGTTGCGTTCAGCCTGCGGGAACGCGATGTCCGTGGCCGATGCGTCCGTCTGGGACCAGTGCTCGACACCATACTTTCCGCGCATGATTATCCCGGCCCGATCCGCCATCTTCTGGCGGAGGCTCTTCTCCTAGCGACGCTGATCGGCTCGCTTGGAAAGGAAGAGCGAAGTCAGATGACGATGCAGGCGCAGTCTGCCGACGGCATCGTCGACATGCTGGTGTGCGATTACCGAGATGGAGAGTTGCGGGGCTATGTCCGGTTCGATCCGGCGAGACTGGCCGACCTTGGCACCAACCCGACCCTACCGGCGCTGGTAGGTCCAGAGGCCTATCTCGCGATCACTTTCGACATAGCAGAAGGGGGGCGATATCAGGGTATCGTGCCGCTGGATGCAGAATCGCTTTCGGATGCCTGCGAGAGCTATTTTCGTCAGTCAGAGCAATTGCCGACTGTGCTGCGCGTGGCGGTGCAATCGCAGGAGGGGCATTGCATAGCTGGCGGACTGCTGCTGCAATATCTGCCGGATGGCGAGGACGGCCGTGAACGTCTGCACGTTCGGCTGGACGATCCAAACTGGGAGCATGTTGCAATTCTGGGTTCGACGGTTCGTCATGCGGAATTGGCGGATCCGTCGCTTTCGGTCGAAGCTCTGCTTTGGCGTTTGTTCCATGAGGAGCATGAGCTCAGGGTAGAAACGATCAGCCAGTTGAAGCGCGGTTGCCGATGCTCGATCGATCATTATCAGGCTGTTCTATCGCGATTTGGGTCAGAGGAGTTGGCTGAAATGCGAGACGAGGACGGATTGATAAGGGTGGATTGTGCGTTCTGTTCGCGCATATTTCCCGTCGAGGTTTGACACTGTAATTGCGATGCATGGGCTTTGAATACGACTTGCTAGGCCCGCTGGTAAATTATAGCCCAGCTTCATGACAGGGACCGAACCGAACGAAAAACATGCCGTCGTCCTCCTTTCTGGAGGATTGGATTCGATGGTCACGGCGGCCATCGCGAGATCACAAGGCTACACGATCAACGCGTTGACCATCGACTATAATCAGCGCCACCGTCGAGAACTGGAGAGCGCTTCTCGCATAGCTAAATCACTTGGTGCGGCCCGCCATTTGGTTTTGCCACTGGATCTTCGCAAAATAGGTGGTTCAGCCCTCACGAGCGATATCGAGGTGCCCAAGGATGGGCTGGGTAGCGATATACCCGTCACTTATGTACCAGCGCGCAATCTCGTGTTTCTATCGCTTACACTCGCTTGGTGCGAGGCGATCGAAGCGCAGGATATCTTCATCGGTGTGAACGCGCTCGATTATTCCGGTTACCCAGATTGTCGCCCGGAATTTATCTCATCATTTGAAGAAACCGCCAAGCTGGCGACCAAAGCCGGAAGCGAGGGAGCAGCGTTCAAGGTCCATGCACCTCTTCAATATCTTTCAAAGGCAGACATTGTCGAGAAGGCATACGAACTGGAACTGGATCCTGGGCTGAGCTGGTCGTGCTATGATCCCGGCGCTGATGATCGTGCATGTGGGCTATGTGACAGTTGCCGCCTTCGTCAGCAGGGATTTGACCAGACAGGACGCAAAGACCCTTTGCCCTATCGCGTACGAATTTAGCTAATTCCCCCTCGTCATCCCAATAAAAAAGGGGCCGGATTTCTCCGGCCCCTTTCGTTTGATCGAGAGATCGTTTGTTACATGCCCGATCCGGGACCGTAGGTGATTTCCACCCGGCGGTTC
>NZMY01000015.1 GCA_002694745.1 Croceicoccus sp.
AAGAACAAATGGTGCCCAGAAGAGGACTCGAACCTCCACGCCCTTGCGAGCGCCGCCACCTGAAGACGGTGCGTCTACCAATTCCGCCATCTGGGCACATGTGCGAGGCGGCCAAGTGCGCCGCTGCACGGTAGGAGCGCGCAACTAGGGCGCGGCTTGATTCGTGTCAATGGCCCCTTCGCCAAAAACGTTCGGGAAATTGACGCGCTCCTTCAATTCCTTCGTTCAGGCCAGAATCCGCTCCACCGGCACATATTCATAGCCAAGCTCTTCGGCCACGGCGCGGTAGTTCAGCTGGCCGGCATGGACGTTCAGCCCCTCGGCCAGATGCGGATCGCTGCGCAGGGCATCGCGCCAATCGCCCGCATCGAAAGCCGCCGCGATGCGCAGCGCATGCGGCAGGGGGACATTGTTGAGCGCATAGGTGCTGGTGCGCGACACCGCACCGGGCATGTTGGCGACGCAGTAATGCACGATTCCGTCGACCACGAAGGTCGGGTCGTCGTGGGTGGTCGGATGCGACGTTTCGAAACAGCCGCCCTGATCGATCGCCACGTCGACCAGCACCGCGCCGGTCTTCATGTCCTTCAGCATCTCGCGGCTAACGAGCTTCGGCGCGGCCGCGCCGGGAATCAGCACGGCGCCGACGACCAGATCGGCGTCGCAAACGACCTCATGCAGGTTCGCCTTGTTCGAAAAGCGGGTCTTGGCGCGGCTCTCGAAATACATGCCCAAACGTTCGAGCTGTTCAGGGCTGCGGTCGAGGATGGTGACATCCGCGCCCATGCCCACCGCCATCTGCGCCGCGTTCCAGCCGACGACGCCGCCGCCGATGACCGCGACCTTGCCCGGCGCCACGCCCGGCACGCCGCCCAGCAGCGTGCCTCGACCGCCATGCGCCTTTTCCAGCGCGGTCGCGCCGGCCTGAACGCTCATGCGGCCCGCGACCTGGCTCATCGGCTTCAGAAGAGGCAGGCCGCCGCCCGGGCCGGTCACGGTTTCATAGGCGATGGCCGTCACGCCCGACTTTATAAGATCGGCGGTCTGCGCCGGATCGGGTGCGAGGTGAAGATAGGTATAGAGGATCTGCCCCTCGCGCAGCATCGCGCGTTCCGCCGGCTGCGGCTCCTTGACCTTCACAACCATGTCGCAGCTGGCGAAGATCTCCTGCGGACCATCGACGATGCGCGCGCCCGCCTGCACATAGGCCGCGTCATCCGCGCCGATCCCCAGCCCGCCGCCAGTTTCGACAAGCACTTCATGGCCGTTCGAGACGAGTTCGGTCACGCTCTCGGGCGTCAAACCGATACGATATTCGTGGTTCTTGATTTCGCGGGGCGTGCCGATGCGCATGGTGTGCTCCGTTGCAGTCGGAAGGTTGGAATTGCCGCCCCGATAGACCCGAAACGCGTACCAGATCGACAGGTTTCAGCCTGCTTTCATCAAAATTGCCCAATATGTCCTTTCGCGCCGAACCGGGCATCGCCGCATCGCTTTTGCGCGCAAGATTTATTCCCCACTGGACAGGGCCGACCCGCTTTCGCCATAGCCGCGACCAACATGCACGATATCCGCCTTGTCCGGGACGACCCCGAAGCTTTCGACGCTGCCCTCGTGAAACGTGGGGCCGAACCCGCATCCGCCAGCCTGCTTGCGCTGGACGAGGATCGCCGCGTGCTGCAGACCCGCGCGCAGGAAGGGCAGAACCGCCGGAACGAGGCTTCGAAAGCGATCGGCAAGGCGATGGCGCAGGGCGACAGCGACACCGCCGAGGCGCTGAAGGCCGAGGTGGCGCAGCTTAAGGATACGCTCCCTGCGTTGGAGGTGGAGGCCAAGGAAAAGGCCGACGCGCTCGACGCGATGCTGGCTGCGCTGCCCAACCTGGCCGCCCCCGACGTACCCGACGGCGCGGACGAGAACGATAATGTCGAGATTGCCCGCTGGGGCACGCCGCGAGAGTTCGACTTTCAGCCGAAGGAACATGCCGATTTCGGCCCCGCGCTTGGCCTCGATTTCGAGACGGCGGCGGCTATCAGCGGCGCACGCTTCACCTTTATGCGCGGACAGATGGCGCGGCTGAACCGGGCGCTGGGCGCGTTCATGCTGGACATGCAGGGCGCGGCGGACTTCACCGAATGCAACCCGCCTCTGCTGGTGCGCGACGAGGCCGCCTTCGGAACCGGGCAATTGCCCAAGTTCGAGGAGGATCTGTTCCGCACCACCGACGGCCGCTGGCTCATCCCCACCGCCGAAGTGTCGCTCACCAATGCGGTGAACGGCCAGATCCTCTCCCACGACCAGCTGCCGATGAAGCTCACCGCCCTCACCCCCTGCTTCCGCAGCGAGGCGGGGTCGGCGGGGCGCGATACGCGCGGGCTGATCCGCCAGCACCAGTTCGAGAAGGTGGAACTGGTCGCCATCACCGCCCCCGACCAGTCCGAGCAGATGCACGAGGACATGACCCGCGCCGCCGAGGCCGTGCTGGAAGCGCTCGAGCTGCCCTATCGCAAGATGCTGCTGTGTGCGGGCGACATGGGCTTCAGCGCGCGCAAGACCTATGATCTGGAAGTATGGCTGCCGGGGCAGAACGCCTACCGCGAGATCAGCTCGATCTCGAACTGCGGGGATTTCCAGGCACGGCGGATGAGGGCAAGGTTCAAGCCGCTCGATGAGAACGGCAAGCCTTCGAAGAAGACCGAATTCGTTCACACGCTCAACGGTTCGGGCCTGGCCGTGGGCCGCACGCTGGTCGCCCTACTGGAAAATTATCAGCAAGCCGACGGGTCGGTTACCATCCCCGCCGCGCTGCATCCCTATACGGGCGGCCTCACCAAGCTGGAGCCTGGCGCCTGATGCGTATCCTGCTGACCAATGACGACGGCATCCACGCCCCCGGCCTCGACGTGCTGGAAGCGATCGCGCGCGAGATTTCCGACGACATCTGGATCTGCGCCCCCTCTGAGGAGATGTCGGGCGCGGGCCATTCGCTCACACTTACTCGCCCGGTGCGCCTGCGCCGGCACGGCGAGCGGCGCTTCTCCGTCACCGGCACACCGACCGATGCGGTGACGATGGGACTGCGCAAGGTGATGCCGGAGAAGCCCGATCTGATCCTGTCGGGGGTCAATCGCGGCGCGAATCTTGCCGACGACATCACCTATTCGGGCACCGTGTCCGCCGCACTGGAAGGCGCGCTGGCGGGCGTGCGCTCGATCGCGCTCAGCCAGGTCTACAGCCACGAGGCCGCCGGTGAGAACGTGTCCTTCGCTGCCGCGCGGGCCTGGGGCGCGAAAGTGCTTCGCCCGCTGGTGGGCATGGATTTTTCCGACCGCACGCTGATCAACATCAACTTCCCCGCCCTGCCTGCCGAGGATGTGCAAGGCATCCGGGTGGTCCGGCAAGGCTTCCACGACTATGGCCGCGGCACGCTGGTCGAGAGCACCGATCCGCGCGGCTTTCCCTATTTCTGGTTCGGCCTCGAACCGATCGAGCACACGCCGGGCCACGAAACCGATCTGGAAGCGGTGCAGGACGGCTTCATCGCGGTGACCCCGCTGCAGCTCGACCTGACGCATTACGCGTCTCTGGACCGGCTGGCGGGACGCTTCGCGGACAGCAATGGCGGATGACGTAGACCTTCTGGACAAGGCGCAGCCCGAAAGCGCCGCGCAGCGCCGCCGGCGCGAGCGGTTGAGGTTGCACCGGCCGCTGCGCCGCCGGGTGAAACTGCCGGTCTGGGCCGATGTCTTCATCCGGCTGGGCGCGGCGATCGCGCTGGTGTTCTTGGTCGTGCTGATCCACTGGTGGGACCGCACGGGGCTGGTCGACAATGTCGATGGCCATGTCAGCTTCCTCGACGTGGTCTATTTCACCATGATCTCGATCACCACCACCGGCTTTGGCGATATCGCGCCCGTGTCGGACAAGGCGCGGCTGGTCGAGGCGGTGATCGTGACGCCGATCCGCTTTGCCGTGATCTTCATCTTCGTCGGCGCCGCCTATAATTTCGTGATCAAGAAAAGCTGGGAGAAATGGCGCATGGCCCGTATCCAGGAACGCCTGACCGACCATTACGTCGTGCTGGGCTTTGGCGTATCGGGTTCGGAAGCGGTGGGCGAACTGATCGCCCGCGGCTGCGATCCCGAATGCATCGTCGTGATGGACAATAGCGAGGAACGCCTCGCCCTTGCCGAGCGGCTGGGGTGCAACGTGATCCAGGCGGATGCGACGCGCGACGATTCGCTGCGCGACGTGCGGATCGACCAAGCGGCGACCGTGCTCGTCAGCGCGGGGCGCGACGACGCCTCGATCCTGATCGTGCTGACCGTGCGTCACCTGGCGCCCAAGGTGCCAATCACCGTCGTCATCCGCGCGGCGGACAATGAATTGCTGGCCAAGCAGGCGGGCGCGACCAATGTGATCAACCCTGTCCGCATGACCGGTCTGCTGCTGGCAGGCTCGGCCAGCGGGATGCATGTTGCCGATTACCTTGCCGATCTTGCTTCGGTATCGGGCCGGGTCCAGCTTGTGGAGCGCGAGGCCAAGCCCGAGGACATTGGCAAGCCGCTGCGTCATCTGGGCACGGGCAGCATCGGGGTTCGGCTTTACCGGCAGGGGCGCGCCATCGGCTATTGGGAGCCGGAAGCCAATGCGGTCGAACAAGGCGACATGATTGTCGTTATCCGTCCGACTCCCGACATGGGCGAAGGCGTTCTGTAAATACGCATCTTTGCAGATCGGATTTTTAAGTCTTTTTTTAATACTGTCATCATAGTAACAGTAATTGTTTGGTGGGTAACAGGTTTTTATCGGAATCTTTACTACAGCGCGAAAGAGGTTGTGAAGGGTTGGCGGGCTATAACCCGCAGCCATGGAACCCGCACGCTCCGCCTCGTTTCGCCGCTTCGTCGCTCGTCTGCGCGACGACAGGCGCGCATCCGCCACCACCATCGTGGCGCTCAGCCTGCCTGTCGTCATTGGCGCGGTCGGCCTCGCGTTCGACATCAATCGCGGTTACGGCCAGCGGGTGATGAACCAGCGCGTTGCCGACATGGCCGCGCTGGCCGCCGCGATGGAATATCAGCGCGATGACGCTGTCGACATCGATGCAGTCGCCGGTGTCATCGCGATGGCGAACGGGCTGACCGGTGCGGTCGTCGATGCCGAACTGCTTACCGACTTCCCCAACGAAGGCGAAACCGCGGTCGAGGTTACGATATCGCGCGCGGTGCCCTTCGCGCTCGCCTCGGTCCTGGGCTTCTCGGGAAGCTATACGGTGACGGCTGACAGCGCGGCGATCGTCTCGGCACAGGCCAGCTATGCCACGCCCTGCTTCCTTGCGCTCGATTCCGGCAATGCGTCGCTGGTCGTCAGCGGCGGCGCGTCCATCATCGCGCCCGATTGCTCGGTCGCCGCGATCGGTGATCTTGACCAGAAGGGCAAGTCGATCGCGGCCAGCGACATTATTTCTGGCACTGGCAGCATCACGCTTAATTCCGGGTCGCTGGTCGCCAATTCGCTGCGCTATGGGGGCAGCCTCAACGTGCCGCAGTGGAATAGCGCGCTTCCCCCGCCGAAGGACCGGCACAATGTCGCGACCGGCCTTGCCGATCCGTGGGAAAACAACACCGAACTGCTGGCCGCCGCGGCCCAGATCGGCGATGCCGACCCGCTGCCCGCGCTTAGCGATCCCAGTACGCCCAACGGCGCCAATTACGACTTCTCGTGGAGCCCCAACAGCTGGGCCGCGCCCTATCGCGTCGGCAACACCAATGAATATCGCCTTCCCAAGAAGAACTACACGATCAAGAAATTTACCGTTGGCGGCGGGATCAAGGTCACGTTCGAGGCAGGGTCGGTCATCACGATCTCGCAAGGCTTTACCAACGGCGGCGGATCGACGGTCGATTTCGGAAACAGCGATCTCTACGTCAACGGCGGATTCGATACCGGGTCGGGCGGCGTCACCATCGGCAATGGCGTGCTGTGGATCGGATCGGGCACCGCGTCGTTCAAGGGCACGAACAAGAAAGGCGACGGCGACGTCATCATCAATGGCGACGTATCGCTGGGCGGCGGACATTACTTCGTCGCTGGCAAGGGCAATCACAGCTTCAAGTCGCTGACGCTGGGCGGCGGTGGCAACATGCTGCTGGGCGATGGCGACCTGATCGTTGCCGAAGGCATCAAGATCAACGGCAACAGCGAGCTGAATGCCGGCGACGGCGAATACAATATCGGCGCCAGCAAGCAGGGCTATGCGATCAAGCTGGAGGGCAGCGCGCGCATGTTCATGGGCGACGGTGCATTCTCGGCCCACGGCGATATCGACACGCAGGGCGGCAGCGCCATCGTGTTCGGAGAGACGAACAACCACTACATCGTGGGTGATCTGAAGATCGCGGGCTCGGCATTCTTCGGACCTGGGCGATACACGATCGACGGCGATTTCGAAAACGGCACCGGCGGCACCGTCTGGCCGCAGACTTCGACCCTTAATGGCGAGCAATATGGCAGCTGGGGTTCGGGTTATGACATGGCAGGCTATGACGTCAGCTTCTTTGCTGCGGGCACGCTGAATCTGGCAGGCGGTGCCAAGACAAAGCTGCTGGCCGCCACCAAGTCGGTTATGGGCGGAGAGATCGGGACGCTGCTGTTCCACTCCGACACCAGCAGCAAGGCGAGCTGGACCGGCGGATCGGGCAATATCTTCAGCGGCGTGGTCCACCTTCCCAATACCGAAGTCTCGATGACAGGCGGCAATTCGACCAGTGGCGGCGGCGCATGCTTCATGTTGATCGCCGGCAAGATCAAGGCCGCTGGCGGCGCGGTCGCGGGCAGCGCATGCGTGTCGTCGACCGAGGACGGTGGCGGTTCCGGATCCACCACGGTCAAGCTGGTGAAATGACGCCATGAAGCTGTTTCGCCAGATCCGCTATGATGCAAGCGGTGCCGTCGCGGTCGAATTCGCGCTTTGGACCGTCGGGCTGTTCCTTCTTGTCGCGGCGGGCCTCGATTTCGGGCTCTACTACATTCAGCGCAGCCAAGTGGACGAATCGCTGTCGGCCACCGCGATCAGCGCGTTCGATTCGCGCAGCAATGTCGCCTTCACCACGCTTCCCGCCTATGCCAGAGCCCTGTCTGGCGACAATGCTATGACGGTGGCAGTGAAGTGCAACGGCGTTGCGGGCAGCTGTACCAATCTTACGCGCACGTGTTCCTGCCTCAACAGCGACAACAGCTATACGGCGCAGGCCTGCGGGACGGTGTGCACCGCCAATGGCACCAGTGCGGGATATTATCTGACACTCGACGCCAGCACGAATTTCAGCTCGGTCATCGTCCCCAGCGCGGTGGTAGGCGGCGGCAAGATTTCGCGCAGCACGACATTGCGGCTGGAGTGACCATGCTGAACCGACTCTTCAAGGACCAGCGCGGGGCGGCCGCGATCGAGTTCGCCTTACTGGGGCCCACGCTGGTCCTGATGCTGTTCGGCCTGATCGAAACCGGGCGCCTGTTCTGGACGCAGCACACGCTGGACGAGGTCGCCTATTCGACCGTGCGCTGCATGTCGATCTCCACCCAATGCGACGACCAGACCGCCCAGCAGGATTTCGCGATCAGCCGCGCGGGATCATACGGCATCACCATCGCAGCCGCCGATGTCGCGGTGCAAAGCAATACCACCTGCAAGACCTTTGGCAGTTCCAACAGGGTGGTGATCGACGCCGGATTCAATTCGGTGATGCACAATCTGGTCCCTCAGTTTCCTGCCGTGATCGAAGCCGAAGCCTGCTTCCCCAGCCTTGCCGGCGCGGCGACCCCATAAGGCGCCCAGCCCGCCATCTTGCCAGAGAACCCGGGTAAATCACTGCGAATTCAATCGTCTTCCCTGATATGCAAAGCCCTCAAGGTCGATCATGGATGCAAGTGCAAGATCGCTTACTTGAAAACATTGATTTCGGACTGTTCAAAGCAGACTGATACAATTATTGCATTGCTTCTGGACTGATCCACAGATCGAAGATGACAGCGGGGGCGGTACTTACCATAGTGTAAGTCCGACAGGTGGGGTATGAATGGTTCGCAGAGTGCCTTTCTAAGGCAAGAGAGTGAATTCCGCAGCGCCGACACCGACAAGGATGCGGCCATCGTTTCCTTTGTCGGCCGGATCGGGCAGTTCGGCCAAATCGCCGATGCAGCCGTGCTTCACCCGGCAGTCGATCGCATCGGCGTGATGCAACGCGATCAGCCGATCTGGGCCGAGCAGAACCATGCCGACAGGATCTTCGTTGTCGACACGGGCTTCGCCTTCGCCTTCAGCCTGTATCCCGACGGACGCCGCCACATCGGCGACATCTTCGCCGCCGGCGCGATTTGCAACTGGTCCAGTGTGTGGGGCGGCATGCTGATCGAGAATGTGACCTTCAAGGCGCGGTCGCGTCTCGTCGTGTTCAGGCGCGATCGTCTGCTGGAAATCGTGGCGGAGCAGCCCGAGTTGCACGGCGCGATCGAACGTCATGAGAATGCGCGTTGCCATCGCAGGCAGCAGCGTTGCCGTGGCCTGATCGCGCTGCCCGCCATGGACCGGCTGGCGCTGACCCTGCTCGACATTCAGGACGAGTTGCGCGCTGCGGGCGGCGACGATGAATGGATGTCCCTTCCGCTGACCCTGCGCGAACTGGGCGATCTGACGGGGCTGACAGACGTCCATATCTCGCGAACGCTTCGCAAGCTGCAGGACAGCGGCTTTATCGAAAAGCGCGGCAAGCGGTTCCGCCTTCACGCCGACCCCGGCATAAAGGCGGCGCTCGACTACCAGCACTTCTTCGCAGGCTGATCCAGCCCGGTCAGCCCTTGGCGCGCGGCAGTTTCGCCTTGGGAAAATCGCGCCAGCATTCGTCGTAATCGGTCTGCCGTTCATCCAGCTCCAGCGCGACGCTAGTGGGCGCGATGACCCACCGGCTTTCGAACATGAAGGCCAGCGTGTCGTCCAGCTTCACCGGGGCGAGATCGGCCTCCATCGCCTTGCGGGTGCTGGCCGCATCGGGGCCGTGGCCGTTCATCTGGTTGTGCAGGCTGGCCCCGCCCGGTTCGAAGCCGCCTTTTCCGTCACCGGCGCCCTCCTTGGCGTCATAGACGCCGTGGATCAGGCCCATGAACTCGCTCATCACATTGCGATGGAACCATGGCGGGCGAAACGTGTCCTCGGCCACCATCCAGCGCGGCGGGAAAATCACGAAATCGCAATTGGCCGTGCCCGGTGTGTCGCTCGGGCTTGTCAGCACGGTGAAGATCGACGGATCGGGATGGTCGAAGCTGACCGTGCCGATGGTGTTGAACCGCGCAAGATCATAACGCAGCGGCACGCTGTTGCCATGCCAGGCAACGACGTCGAAGGGTGAGTGATCGAGGGTTGTCTGCCACAGATGACCCTGGAATTTCTGGACGAGCTGAAAACCGCCCTCATCGTCCTCGAACGAGGCCACCGGCGTTTCGAAATCGCGGGGATTGGCAAGGCCGTTCGATCCGATGGGGCCAAGATCGGGCAGGCGGAAGGGAGCGCCATAGTTCTCGCAGACATAGCCGCGCGCAGGGCCATCCAGTGAAACGCTGAAACGCATACCGCGCGGGATCAGCGCGATATGCCCGGGCGGCACCGCAAGCAGCCCCATTTCGGTCCGCAAAGTCAGAACGCCCGTTTGCGGGACGATCAGCAATTCCCCGTCCGAGAATTGCAATGCGCGCCGCTCCATCGACCGGTTTGCGGCGTAAAGATGCACACCAATGCCCGCGCCGGTCCCGGCATCGCCATTGGCGGCATAGGTCACCAGACCGTCGAGCCAGTCCGTCGGCCCATCCGGCATCGCCAATGCGCTCCAGCGAAGCCGGTTTGGATCGACCGGGCCCGCAAGCGGCGCGGTCATCAGCCGTGACGCATTGTCCAGACGTTCGAACGGCGGATGGCTCGCCGCCGGACGCAGGCGATAGAGCCATGACCGTCGGTTTTCGGCACGCGGCGCGGTAAAGGCCGTGGTCGAGAATTGTTCGGCATAGAGGCCAAAGGCTGGCCGCTGCGGGCTGTTGCGCCCGATCGGCAGCGCGCCGGCAATCGCCTCGCTGGCGAAATGATTGCCGAAACCGGTCATATATCCGGACATCGCCCGCTCTCCCGTCAGGCCGCGATCAGGCGTTTTCGCCCGGCTGATCCACCTTCAGCGTGCCGCGGCGCACCTGGTCGCGCTCCATGCTTTCGAACAGCGCTTTGAAATTGCCTTCGCCAAAGCCCTCGTCGCCCTTGCGCTGGATGAATTCGAAGAAGACCGGACCGACATTGGCCTCGGCGAAGATCTGCAGCAGCAGGCGCGGGCTGCCGCCCTCGGTCGTGCCGTCGAGCAGGATGCCTCGGGTCTTCAGCTCCTCGGTGTTTTCGCCGTGGCCGGGCAGGCGCTCGGTCAGCATCTCGTAATAGGTTTCGGGCGGGGCGGTCATGAAGGGCACGCCCGTCTGCTTCAGCGAATCCCACGCTGCGATCAGATCGTCGCAGATGAAGGCGATGTGCTGGATGCCTTCGCCGTTGAATTCGCGCAGGAATTCCTCAATCTGGCCCTTGCCGCCCTCGCCTTCCTCGTTCAGCGGAATGCGGATCTTGCCGTCGGGCGCGGTCAGCGCCTTGGACGTCAGGCCGGTATATTCGCCCTTGATGTCGAAGAAGCGGATCTCGCGGAAGTTGAAGAGCTTTTCATAGTAATCGGCCCAATAGGCCATGCGCCCGCCATAGACATTATGCGTCAGATGATCGATGCGCTGGAAGCCGGCGCCCTTGGGATGCTTGTCGACACCGGGCAGATAGTCGAAGTCGATGTCATAGATCGACATGTCGCCGCGCTCGGCGCCTTCATAGCGGTCGACCAGATAGATGATCGCATTGCCAATGCCGCGAATGGCGGGCAGGCGCAGTTCCATCGGGCCGGTTTCAAGCTGGACGGGCTCCGCCGAACGGTCGAGCAATTCCTCATAGGCGCGGCGCGCGTCCTTGACCCGGAATGCCATGCCGCAGGCGCTGGGGCCATGTTCGCGGCTGAAGAACCAGGCGGGCGAGCCGGGTTCGTAATTGGTGATCAGGTTGATGTCGCCCTGCCGCCACAGCTGCACGTCCTTGGAGCGATGGTTGGCGACATGGGTAAAACCCATCGCCTTGAAAACCGGCTCCAGCACGCCTTTTTCGGGTGCGGAGAATTCGACGAATTCGAATCCGTCGAGGCCAATGGGGTTTTCGAAAAGGTCAGTCATGGGTCGCGTCCTCGCGTAAATCGGTAAGTTGGATAAGCGTGTCGCCGTCCTGCGGGCGGTCGGCGGGCAGCGGATCGGTCTCCCGGTATCTTTCGTAGATCGGACCGAAATCCAGATCGACGAGGCCGGTGATCAGCTGGCTGAGATCGTCGATGACAAAATAGGTGCTCTGGAAACTGTCGATGGCATAGGCGGTGCGCATGATCCGTACGGGATCGAAGCCGACACGCAACACATCGGGATCGGTGGTCGAAAACACAGTCTCGCCTGCCGAGGACACGATGCCGGCCCCATAGGCGCGGATCTCGCCCTTTTCCCTGATCAGCCCGAATTCGACCGTGTACCAGTAGATGCGCGCCAGCATGGGCACCGCATCCATTGCCCGCGCCCTTTCCCCGGCTGCGCCATAGGCGGCCATGAAATCGGCGAAGATAGGGTCCAGCAGCATCGGTACGTGGCCGAAGAAGTCGTGGAACACGTCGGGCTCGACCAGATAGTCCAGCTCGTGCTCCTCACGGATCCAGCGGGTCACCGGGAAGCGCCGATTGGCGAGATGGTCGAAAAATATCTCGTCTGGAATGAAGCCGGGTACCGCAACGATGCGCCATCCGGTCGCCTCGCTCAGAACAGCGCTCGCCTGTTCGAAATCGGGGATGCCGTCCGCACAGTCCAGCCGCTCCAGCCCGTCGAGAAAGGCGCGTGCCGCGTGTTTCCGGGCGAGTCCGACCTGCCGCTCGTAAAGACGACGCCAGCGGTCATGCTCCGCGTCGGTATAGGCACCGTGATCCTGCGGCACGGCGTAATCCTGTGCCGCATGCGTATAGTCGCCGCGCAATTCGTTCGAGCTATTGGCCGATCCGGGTTTCTTCATATCTGTATAATACCACACGAGCCGAACGGTTTCCGTGCTAAGATTCGCCGGAAAAAGCCCGCCTTTGGTGGAATCGACCAAGATTTCGCGCTATAGTGGCGAAATGGCTCGTCTCGACACTTATGACAAGCGGATCATCGCCGCCCTGCAGGAAGATGCCCGCATGCCCATCGCAGCGGTGGCGGAACGCGCGGCATTGTCCGCGACGCCCGTCAGCCGCCGTGTAAAGCGACTGGAGGATGACGGGGTCATCGCGGGATACGCCCCGCTGCTCGATCCGCGCAAGCTGGGGTTCGAGCTTGAGGCCTATGTGCTGATCAATCTGAAGTCGCATTCGGACAAGACGATCGCACGTTTCGAAACGCTGATCCGCGAGCATCCCTATATCGTCTCATGCCACGCGGTGACGGGGGACATGGACTATATCCTTCGCGTCATCGCCCGCGATGTCGAACATCTCTCGCAGATCACGCTTAAGAATCTGGTGCGCATGGAAGGCGTGCGTGACGTCAAGTCGATCATCGCACTGGAAGCGATCAAGGAAAGCCGGGCGCCGCCGCTGGAATAGGGCCAGGACGGCGCCCGCGCGTTTCGCTGAATTTTCAAGATGTCAGCGCATCAACATGTTGCGCGCCTGGCTTGCGATCTGGGCCAGCATGGCGGGCGCGATGGTCGGTGCTGACTTGGCGCGCCCGATCATGGCGCGGAAGCGCCGGATCGCGGCTTCGCGTTCGCCCGCCCATTCTTCCACGGCGCCCAGAGGATCGTCCTTGGCCTTCTTGGCGCGTGACAGGTCGCGGAGGAAATCGAGGCGCATCTGCTGAAAATCGCGGGAAAGACCCGCGACCAGCAGACGCTCCCATGGATCGGACGGGGCCATCAGCGCCGCCGTCGACTGCGCCCAGTGCAAGCCCATCTGATCGCCAAGCCGCGTGAACGCATCTGTCAGCATGCGCGGATCGATCCCGGTTTCCGATGCCAGCTGGGCAAGACCCACCGCACCGTCGAGGTCGAACAATCCGGCGACACGCTCGGCCTCAGGAGTCGGCACGCCTGCTTCGGCGAAGCGGTCGAGCAGCTTCTGCGAATTCGCCCGCGCCTCCTCGGCCAGCAATTCGCGCGTATCGGTGGCAAGCGAGGCAACATGCCCGTCCAGCCGGTCCAGCGTGCGCGAAGGCCTGACCTGTCCCGCGCTGGCCCGCAGCACGTCCGCCATGTGACCACGCACCGCATTGGCCATGTAATCGAGCAGGAGCAGGCGGGCCGGTTCGGCCATGGCGGCGCTTTCGACACTGTCCCAGCATTCGTCCAGATCAAACAGCTGCACCGCGACGGCGAAGGCCGCGGCGACCTCTGACAACGGGACACCTTCCTCTTCCGCCAGTTCGAACGGGTGGACGATGCCCAGACGATTGACCACGGCATTGGCAAGCTGCGTGGCGATGATCTCGCGCCGCAGGCGGTGGCCCGCGATCTGCTTGCGGAAATCGCTGCGCATCGGCTGCGGGAAGGACGCGAACAGAAGGTCCTCCAGCCCCTCGTCATCGGGGAGGGACGACTCTTCGATATCGGCTTGCAGACGCAGCTTCGCCGAAGAGAGCAGGACGGCCAGTTCGGGCCGGGTCAGTCCCCTGCCCTCCGCCGCGCGGCGCGCGAGGGTTTCGCTGTCCGCCAGCCCTTCGGTCCGCCGGTCGAGGTCGCCGGTTTCCTCCAGCATTTCGATCACGCGCAGATGGCTGGCCGTGGCATGCGACGCGCCGCGCTCCGCGACCGACAAGGCAAGCGCCTGCAGACGGTTGTCCTCCAGCACGATCTCGGCGACCTCGTCGGTCATCTCGACCAGCAGGGCGTTGCGCCGTTCCTCCGACAGACGCCCGGCCCGGCGCGCGGCGGCGAAGGCGATCTTGATATTCACCTCGTTATCCGAACAATCGACGCCCGCCGAATTGTCGATGAAGTCGGTATTGATCCGCCCGTCGTTCAGTCCGAATTCGATCCGCGCGGCCTGCGTGATGCCGAGGTTCGCGCCCTCGCCGATCACCTTCACGCGCAGATCGCTGGCGCTGATGCGCAAGGCGTCGTTGGTGGGATCGCCGACCTGCGCATTCACCTCGTGGCTGGCCTTCACATAAGTGCCGATGCCGCCGAACCATAGCAGGTCGACCGGCGCAGAAAGGATCGCCGCGATCAGACGATCGGGCTCGATCTCGCTGTCCTCGACGCCCAGTGCCTCGCGCGCCTCGGCCGACAGAGGAATGCGCTTCATCGTGCGCGGGAATACGCCGCCGCCCTTGCTGATCAGGTCCTTGTCGTAATCGTCCCAGCTGGAATGCGTCAATTCGAACAGGCGCTTGCGCTCTTTCCAGCTCTTGGCCGCATCCGGATCGGGATCGATGAAGATGTGCCGGTGGTCGAACGCGGCGACCAGCCGGATCGCCTTGGACAGCAGCATGCCATTGCCGAACACGTCGCCCGACATGTCGCCGCAACCGACGACGCGGATCGGGTCGGACTGCACGTCCACGCCCATTTCGCGGAAGTGCCGCTGAACCGAAATCCACGCACCGCGGGCAGTGATGCCCATCGCCTTGTGGTCGTATCCATTGGATCCGCCGCTGGCGAAAGCATCGTCGAGCCAGAAGCCGCGATCCTCGGCAATCGCATTGGCAACGTCGGAAAAGCGCGCCGTGCCCTTGTCGGCAGCGACCACGAAATAGGGGTCCTCCCCATCGCGGCACAGGACGCCTTCAGGATGAACGACCTTGTCGTTGACGATATTGTCGGTGACCGACAGCAGCGTGCGGATAAAGACCTGATAGCTTGCCTGGCCCTCGGTCGCCCAGCCGGCGCGGTCGCGCGAGGGATCGGGCAATTGCTTGGGATAAAAGCCGCCCTTGGCGCCCGTCGGAACGATCACGGCGTTCTTCACGCGCTGCGCTTTCATCAGGCCCAGGATCTCGGTGCGGAAATCGTCGCGCCGGTCGGACCAGCGCAGACCGCCGCGCGCGACCTGTCCGGCGCGCAGGTGCACGCCCTCTACCCGCCGCGAATAGACGAAGATCTCGCGCCACGGCACGGGCTTTGGCAGGCCGGGAATCAGCGCGGATTCGATCTTGAACGCCAGCGCCTCGTTTGCCGCGGGGGCAAAGGCATTGGTGCGCAGGATCGCGTCGACAAGGCTCTGGTACTGGCGCAGCAGCCGGTCGTCGTTGATCAGCTCGACCTTCAGCAGCGCGGTGCGGATTTCCTCGCGCGCATCGGCGGCGGCTTTTTCGCGGTCGCCCTTGAAGTCCGGCTGGTGGCATGCCCGGAACAGCGCCAGCAGATTGCGCGCGATGTCGGGATTGCGCGCCAAAGTGCCGACCGCCGAGACGATGGTAAAGCCAAGCCCGCCCTGCCGGAAATAGCGATACATCGCGCGCAGCCAGTCGGTCTCTGCCGCGCTAAGGCCTGCGGAAATCACCAGCCGGTTGAACTGGTCATTCTCTGCCGCATTGTTGAGCACGGCGGCGATCGCCTGTTCGATGATCTCGGCACGCTCCAGCAGATCCTGCGTGGACTCGCCTCCGGAAAGGCCCAGACCGAAATCGTGGATCGTGCCCAGCTTGCCATCGTCCAGCGGCGTCGGAATTTCCGACATGACGCGAAAGCCGAAATTCTCCAGCGCAGGCACCGCGTCCGACAGCGGCAATTGCCCGTGCTGCTGATACACTTTCAGCCGCAGCGGCTCCTCGTGAGTCGCGTCGTGGTGATCGGGGCAATAGAGGCGGACCGCGCGGGCGGGCGGGGCATCAGCCACCGCGCCTTCGTCCCCGGCGCTGATATTGTGCAGGCGGGCGATGTCGCGCGCCGCTTCGGTCGCACCGTAAAAGCCGCGATAGGACGCGGGAAAGCTCTCGGCATAGCGGGCCGAGATGGCGGGTGCGCGGGTGCTGTCCTCCAGCTTGGCCAGCTCGCTTTCGACCGCTTCGCTCCAGCCGCGCAGCATCACCTGCAATTGCGCGTCGAGCGCCTTTTCGTCGAAGTCGCCCTCGATGGTCCGGATGTCGAGCACAAAGCGGATCATCGCCAACGCCCCGCCCTCAATCTGCACGCTCCAGTCCAGCAGATCCGCACCGATCGCGTCGTGCAGCATCGAGAGGATGCGCAGCCGCACCTCGGTCGACATCATGTCGCGCGGCAGCCAGACAAAGGCGAACAGATGGCGGGCCAGCGGCGCCTCGACCAGGGTCAGGCGCGGGCGCGGACGGTCGGCCAGGCTGGTCATGGCGGTGGCGACGCGTTCGATGTCGCGTTCGGAAAAGCCGATCAGCAGATCGTGCGGCAATTCGGTCAGCGCGTGCACCAGCGCCTTGCCGGTATGCGCACCGCTGTCAAAACCCAGCCGGTCCATCATGTGCGACAGCTGCTGGCGCATGCGGGGCACGCGATCGGGCGGAGAGGCGAGGCCCGCGCTGGTCCAGATGCCTGCGTGGACCGACAGCGCCGCGACCTGCCCATCCTCGATCAGCGGGACGATGAACAGGTCGACCGGCACGCGGCGATGCACGCGCGACACCGTATTGGCCTTGACGATCAGCGGCGCCTGACCGCGATTATTGCCGCCCGGATCGTCGAACCATGCAAAGGCGCGTTCGAACGAAGCGGGGGCCAGTATGTCCTTCGCGCTCTTACGGCAGATGCCCATCTTCTGGGTGAACGACCCGTCGCGCTTGCAGGTGACATGGCCCAGCTGCGTCAGCATGTCGTCGGCCAGCCAGCTCAGCAGCGCCGCGCCTTCGGGATCGGTGATGCGGCCCGCGTCCTCAAGCATGGCGGCCTTCATGCGGGGCCAGTCCTCGACCGCGGCGCGCACGTCGGCAAGCGTCGCGCGGATGGCCGAGACCATCTCGCGCCGCGCCTTGGCATCGACGCGGGCGGTTTCGATATAGATCATCGATTCGCGCACTTCGCCGGCGCCGTTCGCGCCGACCAGCTCCTGCAAGGCGCCCTCTCCGTCGCGGCGGACGGGGACGACCGGGTGCAGCAGACGGTCGATGACCAGCCCCTGCCCGGCCAGCGTAGCGGCGATGGAGTCGACCAGGAACGGCATGTCGTCGTTGATGATCGCGATCCGCATCATGCGGTGGGGTTCGGTGGCGGTCCCGACCTCGATCACCGGCTCACCCGCGTCGCGGTCATGCGCGGCGGCGAGGATATAATCGGTCACCACATCCATTTCGCCGTCGGACAGAGGCGGATCGCCCGCCAGCAGCGAGGCGCGGATACGCGCGGCCAGCGCGTCCTTGTGCGCCTTGCTCGCTTTCGAATTGTTCTTCTGGCGCGTGCCGGTCTTGGCCTTTGCGGCTTTTCCGGCCTTGGCTTGGCTTGCCATCATGTCCCTCTCTTGCTCACGGTCCCGGTGCTTTCGATACAGACCGGACCGCCGTTCGTTCCCGTTTTGCCGATATGCGCGGGACTCTGTGGTTGGATAGGCCGGATTTGCGACGGTGCAGTTTCAAATGCAACGACGTTTCGCCGTTATCCCTCGGCGCGTCGACGAGCCCCAATGAAAGCCCTGCGAGCGAGACACTGACAATACTGTAAATAATCGAGTCGCGGCGATCGAGCTGGTAAATAGACAGGGTTAATGCCCAAATATCGGCGCAATTCCGTGCCAACCCGGCACAGGGTTTCCGGCATATCCTTTGAAGCTGACGCAAGACATTGAATCAAATATCTTTTTTTAGACACCTGACGAGCGATTTCATAATTCTAACGAAATGACAGGACTTGTTAGCTTTATTAAGGGTCAAGTATCTGAAAAACATCGCAAAGTGTTGGGCGCGGGATAAAGATTGACGAAGTTTAACGCCGGGCGCAGATTTATTGACATTCCAGTGGGATGCGTGGGGCGCGGCCTTGCGGGAACGGTCTGCGAGAGGATGCAGCCACCCGGGGCGTGCAAGCCCGCTGGAATGGGGGGCAACCGGAAATAGAGGCCGGCATCCTTCATAATTTTGCCAAACTGCGCTTGGGTCCAGATTGACCTAGAGGGGTATGAACATGAAGACTTTCATCAAGAATTTCATCGCTGACGAATCGGGCGCCTCGGCGGCCGAATATGCTCTGATCATCGCCGTTGTCGGCGTGGGTATCGGCGCTGCTGCGCTGGTGCTGGGCGCGAACGTTGAGAGCGCTATCGGAAACTCAGCGAACGAGATAGATAATTGCAACAAATCAGGTGGTACTGCTGGCCAGTATAATGCAGCTGGCACAAATAAGTGCCCGGGCGGCACCACCGCTCCCTAATCGTACGTTTGGAAGCCCCGCTTCCTTTCATGGCGGCGGGGCTTTCCCACTCCCAAATCGGGACAGTAGGAAGTCCTTCACTTTTCTAAGTTAACAGTACTTGTTACATAAATGACGAATCAATCGCGGCTGAGGGGGCGCGAGGGGGATGGCAGGACGTAATCTGATATTTCTGGCGGTCGCGATCGGTCTTGGCCTGATCGCCGTGGTGCTCGCCAACTCCTATTTCTCTGGGGTTGAGGCAGAGCAGGAACGCATCGCCCAGCAGAACGAAGTCGCCCGCATCGTGGTCGCGACGCAGCCGCTGGACTTCGGCACCGCGCTCACCACCGAAAACACCCGCATGCAGAATTTCCCGGCCAATTCGGTCCCGACCGGCGCCTTCTTCTCGATCGACGAGCTGGTGCAGGGCGGACAGGTCGCGATCCGGCCCATCGTGCCGGGCGAACCCATCCTTGCCGACAAGCTGAGCGGACGCGCCGTGCTGTCCGCCAACCTGCCTGACGACATGCGCGCCGTGTCCTTCCCGGTCAACGCCACCACCCAGGTCTCGGGCTTTGTGCGCCCGGCCGACGTGGTCGACGTCATGCTGACCCGCGGCGAAGGCGACGACCGCGTGGTCGAGGTGATCATGGAAAGCGTGCCCGTCCTTGCGGTCGACCAGGTCGCCAGCGAAAGCGCGACCGAACCCGGCGTCGGCGGAAACGTGACCGTCATGGTCGACCAGTTCGATGCGCAAAAGATCACGCTCGCCCGCCAGCTGGGCCAGCTGAGCCTTGCCCTGCGCAATGTCGAGAATACCGAACCGGGCCCCGGCATCGCTGTATCGGCCCGCGACATCGGCAGCGGCTATCGCGCGCCGGTTCGCACCGCCTATGTCGAGGCCGCGCCATCGGCGCCCGCACCGCGCGCTCCGGCCGCGGCACCGGCGCCCGCTCGTCCCAGGGGGCCGAGCATGACCGTGGTACGGGGAACCGACACGGCCGACTATTCCGTAGACCGCCTTGGGGGGAGGTGATCTCATGCGTAAACATTTCATGATGGCTGCACTGGCAGCGGCGACTGCCCTGCCCCTTGCGGCTCCGGCAATCGCACAGGACTATGGCCTCCACGCAGGCGGGCTGGAAGTTCCGATCAACAAGAGCCAGGTCGTCACCAGCGACCGCGCCATCAGCCGCGCCATGGTCGGCAGCGCCGAGATTGCGGATGTGCTGCCGATCTCGGACCGCTCGATCTATGTGCTGGGCAAGTCGTCAGGCACGACCAGCCTGACGCTGTATGACCGCAATAATCAGGTCATTGCCGTGATGGATGTGACGGTCGGCCCGGATGTCGACGGCATCCGCGGCGAACTGGCTGCGCTGATGCCGGGAGAAGAGGTCAACGCGCGGCTGTCGGCGGGATCGGTGATCCTGTCCGGTTATGTCAGCGACGCGGGCGCGGCCAGCCGCGCATCGCGTATCGCCGAGGCGTTCGCAGGCGATAAGGTGGTGAACCTGCTGTCGGTCGGCGGCAGCCAGCAGGTGATGCTGGAAGTCCGCTTTGCCGAGGTGAACCGCAATATCGGCAGCCAGTTTGGCGCCCGCGGCGTGGGCATCAGCGACAGCGGCAAGTTCGGTTTCGCCATCGGCCCAGGTGCTTCGGCAACCGATGGCCCGGGTGGTGGCACCAATCTGGGCGTCAGCGCGATCGACAGCGCGTTCGGCATTATCGGTACGCTGTTCAACATCGGCGACGTCAATATCGAGGCCTATCTCGACACTCTGGAAGGCAAGGGCCTTGCCAAGACACTGGCCGAACCGACGCTGGTCGCCCTGTCGGGAGAGCCTGCATCGTTCCTGGCGGGCGGCGAATTCCCGATCCCCGTCGCCGGCGGCGCGGGCGGAAACGCCGATGCGATCACCGTCGCGTTCAAAACCTTTGGCGTCAGCCTTGCGTTCACGCCGACGGTATTGGGCAACAATGTCATCAACCTGATCGTGGAGCCGGAAGTCAGCTCACTGGATCCGTCGGCATCGGTGACGATCAACGACATATCGGTACCGGGCCTCCAGACGCGGCGAGCCAGCACCACGCTGGAACTGCGCGACGGCGAAAGCTTTGCGATCGCGGGCCTGCTGCGCGAGGATATGACGACCACGGTGTCGCAGATGCCGCTGCTGGGTTCGATCCCGATCCTCGGCTCTCTTTTCCGGTCGAGCGAGTACCAGAAGGGCCAGACCGAACTGCTGATCGTGGTTACCCCGCGCCTGGTGAAGCCGATCCGTCCGGGCCGGGTGAACCTGCCGACCGACCGGGTCGAGGATCCGGATCCGCTCGATGTTCATCTGGTCGGCGACGACTATCAGCCCGTGCCGCTTGCGCCAACTGCGCCCGCCGCAGCCCAGGAGGTTCCGGACTATGAATATTAAACTCTTCATCCTGCCCGCTGCGGCGGCGCTGACCGGCGGCTGCTCGTACTATGGCAGTCAGGAAGCGGGTCCGTTCGATCCGGCGGCTTTCGGGGAAGCGAACCGGCAGGCCTATGCCGCGATGATCGTCAATCCCGACCCCGTCTATGACGAGGACATGACGTACTCTGCTGAAATCGCGAACGAAGCCGTCGAGGCCTATCGCGCGGGCGAAGTCGAAGAACCCGAAGTGCAGACCCAAAGCGGGCTTCAGGGCCTGAACATGGGCGGCGGCGGCGGCGGCACCTGATCCGCAGTGCATGCGAGATGATGGCGAACAGAGATGCAGGAGCATATTCGCAAATTCGGATCTGATGAAAGTGGCGCAGTCGCGGGCATTTATGCCGTCGCGCTGATCGGCCTGATCGCAGTCGGCGGGGTGGGTTTCGATTATGCCCGCATGGCTGGCATGGATTCCGAACTGCAGAACGCGGCGGACCAGGCAGCACTTGCGGCGGCGACGCAGTTGGATGGTCAGGATGGAGCCTGCGCAAGGGCTGACGATGCGGCGATCAACCTGCTTTCGAACATAACGCTGCTGTCGAACGACGGTTCGGGTAATCAGGTCACGATCAATTCGGGTGGCGCTGCCGCGACGGGAAGCGACCAGTGCAATGACCGCGGTCACATCGTATTTTACAGCTCCTATACCGATCCCGACACGTTCACCGTCTCAACATCAGACGAAACAACCAAGATCGTGAAAGTCGCAGTCGATTCGCGCGCGGCGCGCTATGCCTTTACCCCCATTGTCGGGGCAATTTTTTCCACGATGTCAGCGAGGGCAGTCGCCAGTCTGGGATCTTCGGTATGCAATACGCCGCCCGTAATGATCTGCAATCCGGCGGAAAGCACGGATCCGAATTTCGACGGTCTCTACCGTGGAAAAGGTGTTCGCCTTGTATCCGTTGGTAGCGGCGGCGGCGGTTGGGTGCCTGGCAATTTTGGCTATTTGCGGACCGGTTACGGCAATGGCGCGAATGACCTGCGAATGGCGCTTGGTTGGAACACACCGCCGGGCGAGTGCATCGAGACGACCGGTGTAGACACCAAGCCTGGGGCAAATACGTCTGTAACTGATGCGATCAATACGCGTTTTGATATTTTCGATCAGGGCCAGAACTGTCCTACCGGTGGCACATGCTCGCCATCGCTCAACTCGGTGAAGGATCTGATCAAGAAGGCCGGCACTACCGGTAACGCCTGCTCTTTGGGCACCCAAGGCTGGGATCTTGCGCCCGAAGCTGACCAATATCTTCCCGCTTCCGTCATTCCGCTGACTTCCGGCTCCGCCATGCCAAAGGTGATGGGATATCCCCGGGATATCTGTCACGCCGTTGCCGATACCACGGGCGGGCATTGCAGCTCTCCGGTTGGGAACGGAACATGGGATCGCAATGCCTATTTCAAAGTCAATTACCCCAGTTGGGGATGGGGAAGCTGGACCACAAACACTGGCCTGCCATCCGACGCCACGCGCTATGACGTCTATCGCTGGGAGATGGAGCACGCCGGAGACACTGTGGTAGGTGAAACCGTACTCGGGAACCGCCAAGTAAGCGGGAACGGGGGCAATGCTCGTTTCAGCCATGGTGCAGCGCAATGCCGTACACCCATTACGCCTACCGAAGTTCAGCCTGACAGGCGCAAGATCACCGTAGCCGTCATCAATTGCGTAGCCGAAGGCGTGAACGGCAGTTCAACCAACGTCCCGGTGACGAAATGGATAGACGCATTCCTTGTTGAACCCTCGGTCAACCGCCCGCGTACGCATCAAGGCGACGTTTATATCGAAGTGGTTGGCGTCACCACCCTCGGCGGCGGTGGCGAAGTGGGACAGGCTGTCCGCAAGGACAAGCCTTACCTGATCGAATGATCGCGCGCCTGCGCCATCTGCTTCGCGACCGGCGCGGGGTTGCGAGCGTTGAGTTCGCGCTGATGACACCGATCATTTTCGCACTTATGTTCACGGCGTTCGAAGGGGGGCACTACCTCTGGACCGAACACAAGGTGATCAAGGGCGTAAGGCAGGGTGCACGCTATGCCGCCCGCCTTCCGTTTGCGAGCTATGACTGCTCTACGACGACGCCTACGGGGACGACCGCCATCCCACTCGACAATATAAAGAATGTCGTTCGTACCGGCATTCCCAGCGGACAAGCCTTTCCCAAGGTCAAGGGCTGGACGAATGGCGACATCACCATCACCGTCAGCTGCAATTCGAGTTTCGACAAGGGCCTCTACAGCAACACGACCGGCGGAGCACCACGTGTACTTGTCAGCACGGTGGTCACCTACCCCGCGATCCTCGGTTTGCTCGGCTTTGACACGAGTAACGTGAAGGTTCGCGCGCAAGCGCAGGCTGCGGTTGCGGGCGTATGAGACTATGGCGCTCAGTTCGCCGGTTCGGCAGCGACACTCGCGGCGCTTCAGCCGTCGAATTTGCGCTGATCGTGCCCGTCATGATCCTGTTCCTTCTGGGCATTATCGACGTCGGAAGGTTCATCTGGAACACCAACGAAGTCGAAAAAGCCGTGCAGATCGGAACGCGCTGGGCGGTGGCGACCGATATCATCCCAGGTGACGATGCCGCCAACGGTCTCAAGAATTACAGCTACGCCATCAGCGGGGGCATCCCGCAAGGCCAAACCGTACCTAAAACGCCGTCGGGTGCAGGGGGGCAGTCTTTCCCCGGCGTTACGTGCACCAGCACGGCGGCGGGTGCCGTGACATGCACCTGCAAGGCGAGTTGCCCGTTCAGCACCACCACTACTGGCACGTCGTTTACCAATATCGTTGGCCGAATGAATCAGATTTACGGCGGAATCGGCAACCAAAACGTGCAAATCGATTACGACTGGTCCGGATTGGGATACTCCGGAGATCCCAATGGCTCGGATGTTGACCCTCTGGTAACAGTCACCGTTAAGAATGTGGCCTTTCGCCCGATCTTCCTTGCGGGGATTTTCAACTTTGGCCTCCCCGATCTCAGCTACACGCTGACGATGGAAGACGGGGAAGGCGTGTATTCAAACTAGGTTGTCGGCACAATGAAAAGCGAACTTAACATTGCAGGCAGCAGCGGGACCGAATTGCCCATGAATGCTTTCGTCATCGCAAGTCCGGCCCATATCGCCCGCTTGGACGGGGCGATCGGGAACAGCCGTGCCAGCAAGCTCAACACGATTGCCTTGGCTTCCGGCGATCCCGTGCCGTTCTCGGTCATGGACCAGGCGGAAATGCTGGTCCTCGAAATCGATCCTGAGAGCGAAGCGTCGCTCGCGCGCATGGAACAGGTGCGCCGTGCCCGTCCCAACCTGCCCCTTTTGGCAGCGGTGGAAAATGCGGACCTGCGTCTTGTTCGCGCACTCTTGCGGCAGGGCGTCAGCGATGTGGTCGCCCTGCCCTTCGATTTCGACGAGTTGTTCACGCAGGTCATCGATGCGGCCGCGACCAGCAGCCAGTCCGGGACCATGGACCGGCTCGCCCCGATGGCGACGATGGTGCACGCCGTTGGCGGCATGGGCGCGACATCGGTTCTGACCCATCTGGCCGCAGCGATTGCCGATGACGGCGGCTGCGGATCGCGCGTCTGCCTGATCGATCTCGACCTGCAATTTGGCGAAGTCGCGGTCCAGATGGGGCTGACGCCGCAAAACAGCGTCCTCGACCTGCTTGAGGCCGGTGAGCGGCTGGACGGCGACCTGATCAGGGACACGGCCGTCCAGACGAAATACGGTCACTACATCATCGCAGCGCCCAGCCAGATCACGCCTCTGGAAGATGTCGATGTCGATCGGTTGCTGCGCATGCTGACCCTTGCGCGGCGCGAATATGACTACGTGCTGCTCGACCTGCCGGTGAACTGGACGAACTGGTCGCTGTCGGCGGCGCTGGCCTGCAGCGAGATGCTAATCCTGACCGATCAGTCGATCGGCGGCCTGCGCCAGACCAAGCGCTGTCTCGACCTGTTCGACATGATGGATGTGCCGCGCGAGAATCTGCAGCTGATCGTCAATCGCGCCGAAAAGAAGATGTTTCAGTCGATCGGCGTGCATGAAGTCGCCGATACGCTCCACCGCAATGTCTCGGCCACCATCGCGAAGGACAAGGCCGGGCTGGAATCCGCGCAGGATCAGGGCGTGCTGCTGGGCGAAATCAACAAGAAGGCACCCTTCGTCAGGGATGTCGCGCGACTGGCCGAACAAATGTGCCAGCGTCATGGGGGACAAGCCTGATGAAATGGTCGGTCAAGCGCGCAGAGGCCCCGGTCCAGCCGGATGGCGTCATCCAGATGGCGGCACTGCAGACGCTGGACGGCGAGCAGGACGAGGCGAAGAAACGCGCGCTGGACCTGAAGGTGTCGATCCACCGCGCTCTGCTCGACAAGATCAACCTGTCCGCGCTGGAACAGATGCCGCGCGAACAGATCCGCACCGAAATTTCCGAAATCATCGGCGAGATCCTGCTGCAGCGGCACGAACCGCTTAACCGCAGTGAACGCACCGCGCTGATCGACGATGTTCTTGATGAGCTGCTTGGCCTAGGCCCGCTGGAACCCCTGCTGCAGGACGATTCGATCACCGACATTCTGGTGAATGGGCCCGATATCGTGTTCGTGGAACGCAACGGCCTGCTGGAACGCGTCCAGACCGAGTTCCAGAACGACAAGCATTTGATGCGCATTATCCAGAAGATCGTCAGCGCGGTGGGCCGGCGCATCGACGAATCCTCGCCCTTTGTCGATGCGCGCCTGGCCGACGGTTCGCGCGTCAATGCGATCGTATCGCCGCTGGCGGTGGACGGATCGCTGCTGTCCATTCGTAAGTTTGCGAAGAAGCGGATCGGGATCGACCGGCTGATCGAGCTGGGCTCCGTCCCAGAACCCATGGCGCAGGTGCTGCGCGCCGTGGTCGCCTCGCGCCGCAATGTGCTGATTTCGGGCGGTACCGGTTCGGGCAAGACCACGCTGCTGAACGCGATGAGCTCCTATATCGATCCGCGCGAACGCATCGTCACGATCGAGGATTCGGCCGAGCTTCAGCTGCAGCAGGAACATGTCGCGCGGCTTGAAACCCGCCCCGCCAATGTCGAGGGCAAGGGCGAAGTGACCCAGCGCGAACTGGTGAAGAACGCGCTGCGCATGCGTCCCGACCGCATCATCGTGGGCGAAGTCCGCGCCGGTGAGGCGTTCGACATGCTGCAGGCGATGAACACCGGCCACGACGGGTCGATGACCACCGTCCACGCCAACACGCCGCGCGATGCGCTGTCGCGCCTTGAACAGATGATCGGCATGAGCGGGATCGACATGCCGCCGCGTTCCGCACGCGCCCAGATCGCGTCTGCCATCAACGTGGTGGTGCAGGTCGGACGGCTCGCCGATGGTCGCCGCCGGGTCATGAGTGTCTCCGAACTGACCGGCATGGAGGGCGAGACGATCACCATGCAGGAGATCTATCGCTACAAGATCACCGGACGGGACGAGAACAACAATGTCATCGGCCGCTTCGAGGCGACCGGCATCCGGCCCAAGTTCCATGCCGAAGCGCAGGCGACCGGTATCAACCTTCCGCCCGAACTGTTCCGTCCGGACTTCGAGATGGGCTCATGATCGAGACCCTTCTCAAGGCTATCACCCTGCTGGCGATTTTCGGCACGGTGTTCCTGATCGTCCAGCTCGGTCTGAACTACAGCTGGTCCAAGACCGCGCATGTCAGGGCGGTCAACAAGCGCCTGACGATGATCCGTCAGGGCACCAGCCGGGACGAGATCCTGGCGCGCCTGCGCAAGAATACGCCGCAGGATCATGCCAATCTGCCCCCCGCCATCGCGCATATGCTGCAAAAGCTGGAACGCACGATGATGGCCGCGCAGGTCAGTTTCACCCCCATCCAGCTGATGACCGTCATGGCGGCGGCCTTCGTCGTCATATCGGCGCTGCTGATGCTGCTGATCGGCGGAGCGGGTTTCAGCTTTACCGCGGGCACCATCCTGCTGTCGCTGGTTCTGGCCGCATCCATCACGTTTATCGTACCGGTCATGGTCCTCAGCATGATCGCGACCAAGCGGCGCAAGCGCGTTGAGGAACAGTTCCCCATCGCGCTCGACGTGTTCGTCCGCGCATTGCGGGCCGGCCATCCCATCGCGGCAGCGCTCGAATTGCTGACCGAAGAAATGGAAGACCCCATCGGCAGCGAATTCGGCCTTGTCGCGGACGAGGTTGCCTATGGCGCCGAGCTGACCGATGCGCTGACCGCCATGGCGGAACGCTGGGACCTCGACGACATCCGCATGTTCGTCGTCTCGCTGTCGGTTCAGAACGAGACCGGCGGCAATCTGGCCGAAATCCTGCAGAACCTGTCAGAAGTGATCCGTGCGCGTGCCAGCCTCTACATGAAGGTCAGGGCGCTCAGTTCCGAGGGGCGCATGACCGGCTGGATGCTGACGATCCTGCCGATTGCCGCCTTCATCGGCCTGTTCATGGTGAACCCCGAATTTTATCTGTCGGTGGCAGAGGACAGGATGTTCATCATCGGCTTCATCGTGCTGATGGTGATGTATGTTTCCGGGTTCCTGTGGATCCGCAAGATCATCGATCTGAAGGTCTGACGCCATGATTGACTTCATCCTCGCCAGCCAGACCGCGCGTGTCGCAACACTGCTTGGGCTGTTCGCGATCGTGGCGGCACTGGCCTATCTCGTGCTTGGCGCGTTTTCGCGGCGCTCGCAGATCCGTGCAGGATTGCAAACGCTGGGCACCGAAAAGCGCGAAGCGCAGAGCGCGGCCAGCCTGCGCGAATCCAACAACAGCTCGGCATGGAGCAATCTTGCCGACATGGTCGAGCGGACTGGACTTAGCCTCAACGATTCGAAGAACGACAGGCTGCGCGACAAGCTGATCGAGGCCGGTTACACCCACCCGTCGGCGCCGCGCATCTTCACGCTGTGCCGGCTGATCCTTCCCTTCGTGCTTGTATTGGGTTTCGTACTGCTGATGTATTCTCGGCCCGAGCCGCCGGGGTTCTTCTCGCTCTATATCTTCGGTTCGGTGCTTGGCTTCATCGGCCTCTACCTGCCCAATATCTATGTGCAGGCAAAGGCGGACCGCCGGCGCGAGCAGATCGTGAACGGCTTTCCCGACTGCCTCGACCTTCTGCTGGTCTGCGTCGAGGCGGGCCTGGGGATCGAGGCGGGGATGGACCGCGTGGGCCGTGAAATGGTGCAGTCTCATCCGCTGGTCTCGCAATTGCTGTCGGTCGCAGTGCTCCGCCTGCGGGCGGGCGCCAGCCGCGAGGAAGCGTTCCGCAAGATGGCCGACATGGCAGGCGTCGACGAGATCCGGTCGTTCACCACATTGCTGGTGCAGTCGGACAAGCTGGGCACCAGCATCTCGTCGACCTTGCGCGTCTACGCCGGTGAAATGCGCGAAAAGCGCCGCATGAGGGCAGAGGAAAAGGCGCACCGCATTCCGGTCCTGATTTCCGTACCGCTCGTGGTATGCATGCTGCCGACGATGATCGGCGTGCTGATGCTGCCTGCAAGCATTCGCGTCGTTCGCGACATTTTCCCGCTGATGAACGGGTAAGGATAAAGGGGGTATCCGATCGTGCTGAAACTCAACGCAAGGAAGGCCGTCACCGCGACGGCAATCGTCGCGGCATCGCTGGGGCTTTCGGGCTGTCAGGCGCTGTTCGGCCCATCGACCGCTTCGCGCGGAGAGGCGCAGAGCGTTGACATGGGCGATTATTTCGAGGGGCGCCTCGCGGTCGGACGCTATTACCTTGAAAAGGGACTGACGACGCAGGCCATCACCTCGTTCCGGCAGGCCTCCTACGATCCGCGCTTTGCGGGAGAGGCCTATAACGGCATGGCGATCGCTTACGATCAGCTGGGCCGGTCCGATCTGGCGCATCGCTATTTCAGCATGGCGGTCGCGTCCGCGCCGGGTGACGACCGTTTCTCGCGCAATCTTGCCAGGCTTGAAAACCGTACGCCGGTGCTGCCTGATGCATTGCCGCAGGCGCAGCAAGTAGAACTGGCGGACATGGACCTGCCCGAATTGCCCGCCATCGCGGCGGCCGAACCGCAGGTCGAAAAGCGCGGCCCGATCACCATCGGCGCGCGGCCAGCAACGGGGATCACGGTTGCCGGGCGCTCGACAGGCGAAGCGGTCAGGGTATCGAAGGCGGAAGTACGGATCGCTCCGGCCGCCGCCCCAGTCAGCAACAACCCCGTCAGCGCCGGTTCGGTCAGCGCCGCCTCGCCGGTTCGTACCGCGGCGCGCGCCGAATCGCAAAGCGCGGGGCGTGCGGTGATTTCGCGGGCGCGGCGCAGCGCGGCGGCCCGCCGCGGCTATCCGGTCAGGCTGGTCTTCAACGGCAATCAGGCTTCGCTGGCTTCGCAGGACTGATAGATCGTGGAGATTTTGCCGGCCGCCTATCTGGCGGCCTTCACGCTGCTTGCGC
Organism: Croceicoccus sp.; assembly: GCA_002694745.1. Classification (GTDB taxonomy): domain Bacteria; phylum Pseudomonadota; class Alphaproteobacteria; order Sphingomonadales; family Sphingomonadaceae; genus Croceicoccus. Next base: position 29,373 of record NZMY01000015.1, read on the forward strand.
TTGCCGGTGCATGGACCGACCTTCGCCGGCAAGTCATTCCGAATGCACTCAATCTTGCGATCCTTGTTATCGGGCTCGTCGCCGTTCCGCTGATGCTCGGCTGGATGGGACTGGTCTGGGGCCTCGCGCATTTTGCGGCGGCGCTTGTCGTCGGCATCGGGCTGTTCGCAATCGGGGCCTGGGGCGGAGGCGACGCGAAATTCTTTGCCGCCTGCGCGCTATGGATACCGGTACAGCAGACGATCGCCTATCTGGTCGGGCTTGGAATTGCGGGCCTGTTCCTCATTCTCGGCTGGATCATCTGGGCAAAGCTGAAGGGCCTGCCCATGTCGCGCAAAAGCCCCCTTCCCTACGGCGTCGCCATTGCCTTCGGCGGAATCTTCGCGGTGGTTTCGCTACCCGCTCTCGGCTTCTGGCCGGGTTGAGGCCATGAACGGCTCTGCCAGCGGGAACAGCCGCGCGGGGCCGGAATTTGATGAACAATGGCTAAGACAATCCGAACAGGGGGAAGGCGGCGGCAATCGCGGGGGCAACGCATCGCGATCATCCTGCTGGTTGGCGCGCTCCATCTGGGGGCGATTTACGCCTTGCTGCGTGCCTTTGACATCGACGTCATCCCGCAATCGGCCAAGTCCATCATCGCCTTCGATGTAGACCCGCCCGATCCGCCGCCCCCTCCCCCGCCGCCCGAGCCGGATCCCGAACCCGAGGGCGCCGCGGCGCCGCCTGCACCAAAGGCCGATCCGGCCCCAAAGGCGGCACCTCCTCCCAAACAAGTCGTGAAGCCCGATCCGCCCCTGCCGCCCGTGACCGGGGAAGGAACGCAGACGCGGTCGGGTGCCGCCGATGCCGGCTCTGGCACGGGCGGAGGCGGGACAGGTTTCGGCACCGGAAGCGGCGCGTCGGGCAGCGGTAGCGGCGGCGTTGTCGCGCAACGCGCCGTGAAGATCGCTGGCGATATCGTCGATGCGCGCGATTATCCGCGGAGTGGAAGCCGTGATCGTTCGGGCACATCCGTCACCGTATATTTCACTGTCGGAACCGACGGCGTCCCACGCGATTGTCGAATCGCCAAGCCGAGCGGCGATCCCGAGGCAGACCGCATAACATGTCGGCTAGTTGAACAAAGATTTCGCTACAGACCTGCTTTGGATCGCAACGGCAATCCGGTTCCCGACAGGACCGGCTGGCGTCAGTCTTTCTTTTTAAGGACTTGACGTTGTGCAACTGCGAAAAGAAGATATACCACCTATTGATGACTTTGTCTTTGCGTTGAAGCGAGTTAACATTCATCAATAGCCCAAGTTTTCTGCTGTTTTTTGCAGGCGCGAAGGAACCGAAACAACTTCGGGTGCATTGAGGGAGATACCGCCTCAACGCGAGGGATAATCGAAATGGGAAATGGGACGTCACGCGAATTGCCCCGGTCGGATCGTCCGACGCGCGACCCGTCGTCAGCATCGCATCAAGGCGACGTGGTCCGACTGTTTTCCGACGCGAGTGCACCGTCCGCACGTCGCCGAATTGCCCTTGTCGGTACCTATACGCCGCGCAAATGCGGCATCGCCACTTTCACCGGTGATATCGTCGAACAGCTTGGCGTTCACCACCCCGACATTTGCTGCGATGTCTATGCGCTGACCGACCCCGAAAAGCCGATGGTGCATACGAATATCAGCGGCGAGATCCGGCAGGATCTGCGCAGCGACTATGCGCGCATCGCAAGGCGCATCAACGATTCCGGCGTCGATGCGGTCTGGATTCAGCACGAATACGGCATTTTCGGCGGCGAATGCGGCGAGCTCGTACTCGATCTGGTAGATCGCATCGCCGCTCCCTTGATCGTCACGCTACATACGGTGCTTGCAGACCCTTCGCCCAAGCAGCGGGAGATACTGGAGCGCCTTGTCGACAGGGCCTCTCAGGTGATGGTCATGGCGCGGCACTCGCGCGAACTGCTGCGCGACATGTACGGCGTTGGCGATGAGCGCGTGACCGTCATCGAACATGGCGCACCCGACCGGCCTTTCGGGCGCCAGAATATCTTCAAGGACGCGCTGGGCATTTCGGACCGCCCCGTCATGATGAGCTTTGGGCTGATCGGGCCGGGCAAGGGTCTTGAGCATGTTATCGAAGCGCTCCCCGCGATTACCGCGCGGCACCCTGAATTCCTGTATCGCATCGTCGGCGCGACCCATCCCAATCTTGTGGCCGAACAGGGTGAGGCCTATCGCGACCGTCTGGAAGCGTTGGCCGACAGGCTGGGCGTGGCGGACCACATCGAATGGGTGGACCGCTTTGTGGAGACAGAGGAGCTGCTCGACCAGCTTGAGGCGAGCGACATCTATGTCACGGCCTATCCCAATCTCCAGCAATCCACATCCGGCACGCTCAGCTATGCAGTCGCCTTGGGCAAGGCTGTCATTTCGACTCCTTATCTGCACGCATCGGAACTGCTCGCCGATGGCGTCGGCGAATTGATCGAACCCTGTTCGAGCGATGCCGTGGCCATGGCCGTCATTCGTCTGCTGGACGATCCGGCGGAGCTTCAGGCCTTGCAGCGGCGGGCCTATGAACGCGGGCGGGAGACGATCTGGCCGCGCTATGCCGATGCGATCGTAAAGATGATCGACAGCGTGTCCGCCGATGCGCCGCGCTTCACGCCGGCCGAATTTGCGGCGCCGGCCATCGCGGGTTTCCTCGACATGTGCGACGACACCGGCATGGCCCAGCACGCCATCGGCAAGGTGCCCGATCGCCGGCATGGCTATTGCCTCGATGACAATGCCCGCGCCCTGATGCTAGTGAGCGTGGCCGACGTTCTGGACGAAGCGGAAGCGAGCCTTTGGGGAACGCGCTTCGCCGCCTTTATCAATCATGCATGGAACCCGGACGCGAACCGTTTCCGCAATTTCATGAACTATGATCGCAGCTGGTGCGAAGATGCCGGTTCAGACGACGCCAATGGGCGTGCGCTATGGGCACTGGGCCACACGGCGCTGCACGGACGAACCGAGGACCTGCGCTGGTGGGCCCGCGGTCTCTTCGACGAAGCGCTGCCTATCATGGACGGCATCGAATCCCCGCGCGCCATCGCCTTCGCGACACTGGGCGCGGTCTGCAGGCTTGAGGGCGAGCCCGATCATGCCGGTGCGCTCGCGCTGGTCGCGCGTAGCGGCGAATTGCTCCACCGCCTTCTTGCGCAGTCGAGGCGCCCCGACTGGGCGTGGTTCGAGGCCGTGCTGGGTTATGACAATCCGCGCCTGTCGCAGGCGCTGATCGAGGCTGGCCGGATCACTGGTCAGGCCGAATGGACCCTGGCGGGACTATCCAGCCTGCGCTGGATCGCCACCATGCAGATCTCTGCCACCGGGCAATTCCGGCCCGTCGGTTCGGACACGTTCAGCCATCCGCATGAAGCCCTGCCCTTCGACCAGCAGCCGCTGGAAGCGCAAGCCGCTATCGAAGCCGCCGCGAGTGCCTATCGTGCCGATCCGGCGCAGCGCTGGATCGATCACGCGCGCGCGGCCTATCGCTGGTTCTTTGGCGGAAACGACCGTGGTGCCGTGCTGGCCGATCTGGATACCGGGCGGTGCCGCGACGGCATCACACCGCGCGGTGCCAACCGCAATTGCGGTGCAGAATCCATTTTGGCGTTTCAGCTTGCGCATTACGGCGTGGTAGCGCTCAGCCGTGAGGGCCGCGGCGATTCGAAGTCGTCCGGTTCCGACCCGGACGATCATTCTAAGGCGTTTCACGCGGGAGAAATCCTTGAGAAAAGGCGAATACCCGAAAAGCCCGCTGCGAATTTCTGAAACGCGGCTGCATGCAGACCATTCTCGCGTAGTCCTTCGACCGTTTCACCTGGGCTGGCAGGCCAGAACCGCCGACGGCAATCGCGCCCTGAAACTTGTCGAGGATATTGCGCGTCTTTCCGAAGAGGCGGCAAAGGCGGAATACGATCATGTCTGCCACGACTTCCTCGAACGGCACTGGCAAACGGAGCAGATGTTCCTCGAGCGTTATGCCGAGGTCGAGGAGACGCTGGATCTGGATCCGGGCTCCTATTCCGAACTGCGCAAGAAGCTTATCGGCAGCTATTTCTGCCATGAATACACCTATGCCGCCGCTGCGCTGATGAACCCGTCGATCGTGCCGCATCCCGACCAGAGCGGCATGAGCGAGGATTCCTGCCGCTTTGTGATGAGCCTGCGTGCGGTTGGCGAGGGGCACATCAGCTCGATCGCCTTTCGCGAAGGCATCATGGAGGCGGACGGATCATTCCGGCTGTGGCCGCAATCCAGTTTCGCGACCGCTGCCAATTCGGCTGACATACCCCCCGACAGCGACGGGATTGCCGAAGTGCACCGGCATCCCGAAAGCAGCCTGTCGAACACGGTCATCTTCCCAATTACCGAGCAACAGGCCGGCGGGCTGGAAGATTTACGCCTCGTTCGTTTCGACCACGGCGATTGGGATTACGAGTGGATCGGCACCTATACCGCCTATTCCGGCCGCTCCATCCGGTCCGAGATCCTGCGCACGCGCGACTTCAGGACCTTTTCGCTGGAACCCATCCTGGGCAAGGCCGGACGCAACAAGGGCATGGCGCTGTTCCCGCAGAAGATCAACGGTCGCTATGCGATGGTCAGCCGGCAGGACGGCAAGAACCTGTTCCTGCTGTTCTCGGACGATCTGGTCACCTGGGATGACGAGGGGGCCAAGCTGATGGGCCCCAAATATCCATGGGAATTCATCCAGATAGGCAATTGCGGCAGCCCGATCCTTACCGACGAAGGATGGCTGCTGTTTACCCATGGCGTGGGCGCGATGCGCAAATATTCGCTTGGCTGCGCCCTGCTGGATCGCGACGACCCTTCAAAGGTATTGGCGCGAAGCAGCGCGCCTGTGCTGGCGGCGGAGGACGATGACCGCTCGGGCTATGTGCCGAACGTGGTATATACTTGCGGGGCCTTGAAACTTGGCCGCAGCCTGTTGATTCCATACGGGATATCGGACAGCGCAGTCGGGTTCGCGAGCTGCGCCGTGGACGACCTTTTGGCGATGATGGAGTAACGCCCCGCAATGGCAAAGATGGTTCCTGTCGTGCTGTGCGGTGGCAGCGGCACGCGGCTGTGGCCGCGATCGCGTAAAAGCTTTCCCAAGCCCTTCCTGCCGCTGATCGGCGATTCGACCCTGTTCGAGGCCACGCTGGCGCGGTGCAGCGACAGCGATGGCTTTCTGCCGCCGATCGTCGTCACGGGCGAGAGCCATCTTGACCATGTCGACGCGCAGCTGGGCGACCGTCCCGGCGCGCAGGTCATTGTCGAACCGATGGCGCGCAACACGGCCGCTGCCATCGCGATGGCGGCATGCCGGCTCGACCCCGAAACCGTGATGCTGGTCTGCCCGTCGGATCACCATATCGCCGACACCGCGGCTTTTGCGCGCTCGGCAGCGCGTGCCGCGTCACTGGCCGAAGAAGGCTGGCTGGTCGCCTTCGGCATCACGGCAACTGCGCCTGAGACAGGCTTCGGCTATATCAAGCGCGGAGAGCCGATTGGCGAAGGGGCCTATGCGGTCGAACGCTTTGTCGAGAAGCCCGACCTTGAACGCGCGCGTCATTTCCTGTCCGACGGCGGTTATAGCTGGAATGGCGGATTGTTCGCTTTCCGCGCCGACCGCTTCATGGAAGAGCTGGAAACCCATCGCCCCGCGATTGCGGCTGCCGCCCGCAAAGCCGCGGACATGGGTCGCGAAGAGGGTCGCCGCTTTCATCCGGATGCCGAGGCCTTTGCCGCAATCGAATCGGAATCGGTCGATTACGCGGTCATGGAGAACACCGATCGCGCCGCCGTGGTGCCCGCCAGCATGGGCTGGTCCGACATCGGCAGCTGGACCAGCCTGCGCGATGCGCATGTGCGCGATCAGGACGGCAATAAGGCGCATGGCCGCGCGGAACTGGTCGATTGTAAGAACGTCTATGTCGATACAGACGGCCCGCGGGTGTCGGTAATCGGACTGGACGACGTTGTCGTGGTGGTGAATGGTGACGAAGTGCTCGTGACCACGGCTAACGGCGCCCAAAAGGTTGGAAAGCTGGAAGGCGCTGCAAAGCAGTAGCTCGCCGGTTTTCGGCATTAATGGCCAGCCATGGCGGTCAGATTGGGGATTGGTGCAATGACGGTCCTGCCGACGCGCGAAGTTGAAAAGGTGTGGGGACGCGACAGGCTCCCGGCCCCGTTCGCCGCGCCCGATGGCAAACGCATCGGCGAAATCTGGTTCGAGCCGCCCACGGCATTGGACGAACTGCTCGTCAAATATATCTTCACGTCCGAAAAGCTGTCGATCCAGACCCATCCTGACGATGATCAGGCCGAGGCGATGGGCAAGGGCCGGCAGGGCAAGTCGGAATGCTGGTATGTAATCGACGCCGATCCGGGCGCGACCCTTGGCGTGGGTTTCGCGCAGCCGATCGGTGCCGATGCGATGCGCGCCGCTGCTCTCGACGGTTCCATAGAGGACATGCTGGTCTGGCACGAGGTCAAGGCGGGCGATTTCTTCTACATCCCGGCGAATACGGTCCATGCAATCGGCCCGGGTGTAAGCCTGATCGAAGTGCAGCAGAACTCGGACATAACCTACCGGCTCTACGACTATGGACGCCCGCGCGAACTGCACCTTGAAGAGGGCATGGCCGTGGCGAAAGGCGAGCCCTACGACCCCTCGCTTCGGCAACATGTTCCGGATCATGGGACGACCAGGTTGGTCGATGGGCCGTTCTTTCTACTCGACCGGCTGGACGGGCTGCCGGATGCCTCGCTGGCGGCGGATTATCCGGGTCCGCTGCTGGTCATCCCGCGCGATGCAGATGTTTCGGTGAACGGAGAGCAGGTCGGCCCCGGTCAGTGTGCTCTGGCCGGCAGCATCGAATCGGTGAGTTTTCCTGCCAAAGGTCGCTGCCTGATCGCAAGACCTGTCTGATCCCCGCTTGCGCAGGCGAAAGCCCGAACTACATTCGCGCACATGATCGCCCAGACCATTCAGCTCGCCCTTGCCCCGGTTTTCGTACTGGTGGCCATCGGCAATCTTTTGAACCTCCTGGCCGGACGGCTGGGGCGGGTTGTCGACCGCGCACGATCGCTGCAGGCACGGTACAAGGAGACCGAAGGGGACGAGCATGACGAGGTCGTGCGCGAAATCCGCTCGGTCGATCAGCGGATTGCGATGATCAATCGCGCGATGCTGCTGCTGGTGGTATCTGCGCTGATGATCGGGCTGACGGTGCTGTCGATCTTTCTCACCACCTATTACTGGGCGGATCTGGGCTGGCTGGACGGCGTCTTTTTCCTGTTCGCCCTCGGCCTGCTGATGATCGCGCTGGTCACCTTTCTTGCCGAAACCCGGCTTGCCTCAAGCACGCTGCGCATCCCCGCGCGCCTGCTGGAGAGCCACCGCAAGCTGTAGCGACGGCTCAGCTCAGCAGCTTGCGGCCCTTCTCTTCCAGCGGGCCGCTGATCATCGATTCGACGAAGGACAGGGCCGGCGGGAGGTCGATCTCGAACACCACCTGCGCGTCTTCAACGTCCACGTGGCCGGTCAATTCCTGGCCCATGGCGCGGATCACCATCAGCATGCGATCCTCGCTCTGCCACGAGGTTTCGATCTGGGCGAGCCCGCCGGGCACGAAATCGGCCATGTCGTCGCGGCGGGTGTCGAGACGGCGGCGCACTTCGGCACGGTCGAGCGAATGGGGAACGGCTACGCGCATGTCGGGAAGGAGTCCTCGGCTTCAGCCCTTGCGACGTGTGCGCAGGGGGTCTTTTTCTGGGTTCAGGGGATCGGATTGCAGCGGATCCAGATTCAGGGGAACGCCGCTTCCGGTTTCGCCCTGATCGGGGCGCGGCAACGCCACATCCTCGGCACCGGGCGGCGGGAGAGCGGCATCCTGCGCCGATACTTCGCCCAGCGGCACATCGGGACCGCCATAACGATAATCAAGATAGCGGCTGCGCGTTGCAAGCTCGTCCAGCGCGCCTTCGGCCAGCTGGCGGGTCACGACGTCGATCTCGCCGCTAATCCGTTCCAGGCCCTCGACCAGCTGCCTGTCGGGGATGCCGCCCGCCCTCGCCTCGGCGCGCAGATGTGCGGGTATCGCGGTATAGCTGGCAACGATCTGCGGCAGATGTTCGCCGACAAGCTTGCGCACCTCGACCGCGGCGGGCGTATTCTCATCCAGACCGGTCAGCTGCACGCCCAGCCCGTCGAGCTGGCTGCCGATGCGCTCGACAAGATCAACCGCCGGTGCAGGCAGGGCCGCGCGCTGCGATTCCAGCCATAATTCGGTGCGATTGACGGTCTGCTTCAGATTGCCGCGCGCAAGATCCTCGCGCCGGGGCATTTTCATGCGGGGGTAGCGCATGAAAATGAACGCCGCGACGATCATCAGCAGGACGGTAACGAACAGCCCTTCGAAACCGAGCGCCGAAACGAAGGCACCGAACGCCATCGATGCGATCACGATCACCGCCAGCGCCATAGCCAGCCGCAGCAGCTTGCCGGTCAGGTGCTTGCGCTTGATCTTGGCCGAACCCTTACCGATCGATTTTGCGTCCACACGCCGACCGCCCGCGCGCTGATGCGTCAGGCTGGACTTGGCCGAAGCCATGATACGGTCGGAATCGTGCGTGCTGTCAGCCATGCGCGGCGCCTCAGCCCTCGATGCTCAGCAAGTCGGTCTGCTGGATTTCGGCCGCCGCGCGATTGGCGCCTTCGGCCCGCGCGATATAACCGCGCGACCGCTCCACCTCGTCCGAGAGGGTGTCAACGGTCTGCTTCATCGAATCGAGCGCCTTGACCTTGAAATTGTCGATCGTGTCCATCGTGTCATAGATGTTCTGGAACGCGCGCTGCAGCGTTTCCAAGGGAATCGTGCTCGACGCGGCCTGTTCGTGGATCGTGCCGGTCTGCTGTTTCAGCAGCGTGCTGGTCGAATCGATGATGCCCGCCGTCGTGGTGTTGAGCGCGGTGATCTGGCCCAGCACTAGCTTCTGGTTGGTCATCGCCTGCGCCACGGTCACCGCGGTGCGCAGCGCCGACACGGTGGTGGTGCTGGCACGGTCGACGCCCTTCACCAGCTCGACATTGTTCTTCTTGACGAGATCGAGCGCGAGATAGCCCTGCACCGACACCGCCATCTGCGTCAGCAGATCCTGCGTGCGCTGGCGCGTATAGAACAGCGCTGTCTCGCGGATCGCCTTGGCCTTGGCAGGGTCGGACACGTCGAGTTCGTTGGCGGCATTCTCAAGCTCGCGGTCCAGCGCCTTGGAGATGTGGATCATCTGTTCCAGATTGCCCATCGCTTCCCATAGCTTGGCCCGCTCGGTGTCGATGGCGGCATTGTCCATCAACAGCTCGTCCTTGCCGCTGGCGAGGCGGGTGAGGATCGACTGGATATGCGACTGCGCGCTAGTGTAGCTGTCGAAGTAGTTCTTCAGCTTGTTGCCGAACGGGATGATGCCCAGGATCTTTCGCGGGCCCGACAGCTTGCCCTGACGGCCCGGATCCAGCTCTTCAACCGTGCGGCGCAGTTCGGCCAGGTCGGCGCCGACGCCGGTGTCCTTGTCCATCGCGCGCACCGGGCGGTCGAGGAAGCGGTTCGATTGACCGGCCGCCGCCACGATTTCCTTGCGGCCCATATTGGTCAGCTGGTCGACCTTCTTGCCGAACTCCGGAGAATTGGCGTCCGAGGCGATAAGATCCTCGACAAAGCTCTCGACCTTGGCATCCAGCTTTGACTTCACGTCGTCGCTGACCGGCACCAATCCGGCGGCCTTCTCGGGCTTTACATCAGGCACGGGGCTCGGCGCCTCGAGCGTCAGCTCATTCTCGGTAGCGGTCGCGGTGGGTATGGTCTGGTCGGCCATCGTCTTCCTGAATGTTGGCGGGGGCAGGCCCCGTTTGAACTGGTGTATTAGCAGTGTAAGACAGCTGTTTCAAGAAAGCCCGTGGTTCCCGTTCCGGGCACATCGTAGAATGTGGCGCAGGAATGCGACATAGATCGGCTGTTCGCAACCGCGCGCCAGCATATTGCGCAATTCCGCCGCCGCGCTAGAGGTAACGCGGACCCCTTGCTCCTCAGGACAGATGCGCATGTTTCGCAAGACTTTGTTGACCGCCGCCATCACCGCAACCCTGCTTGCCGTCTCCGCCTGCAATACGGTCAAGGGCCTGGGCGAGGATATCAGCTCGGTCGGGCGGGCGGGCGAAGAAGCGATCGATTGATCGGCGGTCCTTCACGGACCGCGCGATCAGCGATATTCGTTCCAGCTCTTGGTCAGCATGACCGCGCAATTGATGATGCCGACCAGCGAATAGGTCTGCGGGTAATTGCCCCATAGCTCAAGCGTGTGGGGGTCGATGTCCTCGCTCAGCATTCCGGCGCCGGTACGCCGGTCGAGCATCGCCTCGAACAATTTGCGCGCTTCCTCGCCGCGGCCGGTGTGGTGCAGCGCCTCGATCAGCCAGAAGGTGCAGACGTTGAACGCCGTGTGCGGCAGGCCGAAATCGTCCTCGCTGTCATAGCGCAGCATGTGATCGCCGCGCCGCAGCGCCTTTTCCAGCACCGCGAGGGTGGAATGAAAGCGTGGATCGTCCTTGCCGATGAAGCGCAGGTCCAGCAATTGCAGCAGGCTGGCATCGCGCTGGTCGCCGCCGAAGGTCGCGGCGATCGCGCCGCTCTTCTCGTTCCAGGCCGCCTTCATGATCGATTCCTGCACACGCGCCGCGTGGCTTCGCCAGTATTCCTCGCGCTCGGTCAGGCCCAGCGCCTGTGCGGCATGCGCCAGCCGGTCGGCCGCCGCCCAGCACATCGCCGCCGAATAGGTATGGATGTGGGTCGAATTGCGCAGTTCCCAAAGCCCCGCATCCGGCGTCGACCAGACCTTCAGCGCCCTTTCGCCCACACGTTCCAGCGAATGAAAATCCTCCAAGCCTGACATGCGCAGCAGGCGCTGATCGGCGAAGGCCTGGACCGATGACAGGATGATCTGCCCATAGGCATCGTGCTGCACCTGCCGCCAGGCGTCGTTGCCGACACGTACCGGTCCCATGCCGCGATATCCGGCAAGGTCGGGCGCTTCCCATTCCAGCAATTCGCCATTGCCGCGCACATCATACAGCGGCTGGATATGCCCGCCCTGCGCATTATCGACGATATTGCGCAGATATTGCAGATAGCTTTCCAGCACGTCGAGCGCGCCGATCCGGTTCAGTGCCTGCACCGTGTAATAGGCGTCGCGGATCCAGCAATAGCGATAATCCCAGTTGCGACCGGAATCGGCATGTTCGGGGATCGAGGTCGTCAGCGCAGCGACGATGGCGCCGGTGTCTTCATGCTGGCAGAGTTTCAGGCCGATTGCCGCGCGAATGACCGCGTCCTGCCATTCGAACGGTATGGCAAGGCCGCGCACCCATTGCTGCCATTCCTCGGTCGTGCGGGCGAGCATGTCGCCAAGCCCGGTATCCAGCGATTCCGAAAAGCTCTCGTCAGGTCCGAAGAAGAAATGCAGTTCCTTTTCGAGCCGGAACGCGCTTTCCTGCTGGACAAGCCCGACCGGCGCATCAGTCGTCAGCCGCATGCCCATCGCCGGCATGCGGAACGAGACATGGCTGGACCCAAAGCTGCGTTCGGGCGAGGTCGCGCCATAATCCGCGGCGGGCCGCAGCGCCATCCGCATGCGCGGAGAGCCGGATACCGGCCTTACGATACGCACGAAGGCGACCGGGCGGTACATCCGTCCCCGACGCTTGTAGCGCGGGCAGAAGTCATAGACATCGAAGGCATTGCCATCGTCGTCGGCAAAGCTCGTCTTCAGGATCGGCGTGTTGCGGACATAGGATTGCGCGACGACCTTCCCGCCTTCGAGCGAGATGGACCAGAAACCGCGCTGGTCCCCGTCGGCCTTACCGTGATCGATCAGCGAGCAGAACACAGGATCGCCGTCGACGCGCGGCAGGCAGGCCCATGTAAATGTGCCTTCCTTGTCCACCAGCGCAGAGCACTGGCAATTGCCGATGGGCCATAGGTCGAGCGAGGCAGTGCCCCGCTTTGGCTGGGCGGCCTTTTGAGAGACAGCGGCGGTCACGTGATTCGGTTCGTTCATGCCCGGCGTTTCTTACGCGCAACGGCTCTGCTGTGAAGGGCCAAAGCTAAGGAATATTAAGTCTGGCCATCTCGACACGCAGAAAAATCCAGCGCAATCAGTCGCGATGACCCAGACCAAGCCAAGCCTGCCCGCGCATGAAAAAGCCATTCGCAGGGGCGACAGCTTTACCGACCTGCTGCTTTCGTGGCGGCTGTGGTGGCGTCATTCGGTCTGCGCCAGCGTGGATCAGGCCGATGTGATCGAACAGCGGCGCGAGGAAGCGGTCATCTCCGCGCGCTATCTGTTCATGCTGGCGATGTCTGCGGGGATCGCGGTCCTCGGTCTGCTGCTTTCCTCTCCGGCAGTCGTGATCGGGGCGATGCTGTTGTCGCCGCTGATGGGGCCGATCATCGGCCTCGGCTTCAGCCTTGCGACGGGCGATTTCGGCTGGCTGCGCAAATCGGCCAAGGCGCTGGCGGTCGGCTCGGTGATCGCGGTGGGCTTCACCGCCCTGATCGTTGCGCTCTCTCCTATCCAGACCGTCACGGCCGAGATCGCCGCCCGGACGCGGCCCAATCTGTTCGATCTGTTCGTGGCGCTGTTCTCGGCCCTTGCGGGTGCCTATGCCATGATCCGCGGGCGAGAGGGCACAGTCGTGGGCGTTGCCATCGCGACTGCCCTGATGCCGCCGCTGGCCGTGGTGGGCTTTGGCCTTGCTACCTTTAACTGGACCGTTTTTTCGGGCGCCCTGCTGCTTTACGTCACCAACCTGATCACCATTGCGCTGACGGCGACGGTGATGGCGCGGCTGTACGGGTTTCGCACCAATCTCACGCAGAACCAGACGCGGCTGCAGGATGTCATCGTGATCGCCTCGTTCGTCGCGCTGGCGATCCCGCTGGGACTGTCGCTGAACCAGATCCGCAAGGAGGCGATCTTCTCGCGGCAGGCCAATGCCGCCATCGCCGACAGCTTTACGGCCAATGCCCGCATTTCCTCGCTCGACATAGATTTCAAGGGCGATCCCATCTCAGTCGTGGCCACGGTACTGACGCCCGAGATCGCGCCGCGCGCGCAAGAGATGGTGCAGCGCCGTCTTGCGCGTGCGCTGGGCGATCCGGTCGCCGTCACGATCGAGCAGTTCAAGGTCGGAACCAGCGCCAGCGCCGCCGAAGAGGCGCAACTGGCCGCCGCAAGGGCACAGGCGCAGGAGGCCACCGACCGCGAGATCCGCGACCTCGTCGAATTGCTGGCGCTGGTCGCGGGGGTCGAGGAAACCGACGTGCTGATCGACCGCGACAACCGCCGCGCCATGGTGACGGCAAAACCGCTCGATGGCGCGGAGCTGCTCGCCTATCGCGAACTGGAGCAGCGCATTGCGCGTCGGGTCGACGACTGGACCATCACGCTGGTCCCGCCTGCCCGTAGCCTGCCCGACATCACGTTGAGCGAGACAGGTCCCGACGAGGATGGCGCGCTGGCCTTGAATTTGGCCGAATGGGCCGGGAAACGCATATCGGCGCCAATCGAGGTGACAGGCCGCGAGCCGGAATTGACGCAGGTCCGCCGCCTGCTTGCCGCAGACGGGGTCGCGACGGTGCCGGTCGATGGCGGATCTACGGGACGTGTCTCGCTTCGCTGGTCGGCGCCTGACACGCTGCCGGTTGCCGTACCGCCGGAGGAAGCCTCCGCCGCGCCCAGTCAGAACTGAGCGCAGCGCAAGCGATCAGGCCGCGAGGCGATAGGGTTCGATCTCACCCGCAAGATACAGCTTCTTGGCCTTGGCGCGGCTGAGCTTGCCCGAACTGGTGCGCGGCAATGTGCGCGGCGGAACCAGTTCGACGACGCAGTTCATGCCTGTGATGGCGCGCACCTTGTCACGGATCTCGTCATGCAGGCGGACGCGTTCGACCGGATCGGACACGCGGCAATGGACCAGCACGGCGGGCACTTCCTCGCCATTGTCGGCCTGGATCGCAAAGGCGGCGATGTCGCCCTGGTGGAAGCCGGGAAGCTGCTCCACCGCCCATTCGATGTCCTGTGGCCAATGGTTCTTGCCATTGATGATGATCATGTCCTTGGCGCGGCCGACGATGAACAGATAGCCGTTGACCATGTACCCCATGTCGCCGGTATCGAGCCAGCCATCTACCAGACATGCCTCGGTCGCTTCGGGATCGCGGAAATAGCTGTGCATCACGCTGGGGCCGCGGCACCAGACCTTGCCGATCATGTGATCGCCAAGCTCGTGCCCGTCCTCGCCGCGGATCACGACTTCCATGTCGCGCACGGCCTTGCCGCAATTGACGATGGCGCGGTAGCGGGCGGGGCGTGAGAGGTCGCGGGGAACGCCCGACAGGCGCTCTTCCTCGACCAGTTCGACCTTGATGCCTTCGCCCGGCGGCATGATGGTGACGGCCAGCGTCGCTTCGGCCAGGCCATAGCTGGGGGTGAAGGCATTGGCCTTGAACCCGGCATCGGCAAACGCATCGACAAAGTTCTGCATGACGTCGGGGCGGATCATGTCCGCGCCATTGCCCGCCAGCCGCCAGCGCGACAGATCGAAGCGTTCGGCCACGTTCGACTGGCTGGAAATGCGGCGCGCGCAGATGTCATAGCCGAAGGTCGGCGAATAGCTGATCGAATTGCCCTCGTTGCGGCTGATGAGGTCTAGCCATGCGAGCGGGCGGCGGGCGAAATCCTCGGTCTTGAGATAGTCGCCCGAAACCTGGTTCGCGATCAGCGACAGGAAGCAGCCGACAAGGCCCATGTCGTGATACCACGGCAGCCAGCTGATGCAGCGGTCGTTGGGCCCGACGGCCATCCCGTGCGAGTGTCCGGCCAGATTGTTCAGCAGGGCTTTGTGCGTGACCGCCACGCCGTGCGGGAAACGGGTCGAGCCGCTAGAGTATTGCAGGTAGCAGATGTCGTCGGGCGACAATTCCGGCAACGCGACTTCTGCAGGGTCGCGAGTCGCAAAGCTGTCCCAGTCGATCCCCTCGCATCCCTGACGGGCGCAGGCCGCCTCGGTCATGGTGGCGATTTCGGCGGGATAGAACAGTACCTTGGGATCGGAACTGGCGAGCTGCACCGCAAGCTGGTCGATATAGCTTTCCTTGCCGCCAAAGCTGGTCGGCAGGGGCAGCGGCACGGGCCAGGCGCCGGCATAGACCGCGCCGCAGAACAGCGCGGCGAAATCGGCACCGGTCTCGGCGATAAGCGCGATGCGGTCGCCCGGTTTGATACCCGCGGAAATCAGCCGATAGGCTGCCTTGAGCGCGTCCTCGCGAAGCTCTGCAAACGGGTAGGGCCGCACCAGCCGCCCACGCGCATCGTGGAAATTCAGACCGCGCTTGCCGCGTGCGGCATAATCCAGCGCCTCGGCAAATGTGCCGAAGTCGGCGAAGCGGCGTTCCAGCGCGTCTTCGTTCGGGGTGGGGACGAGATCCTCGGCCCGTTCGGGGGTCTGCGTCATAATAGTGTTACTTTTCCCGTCTAATCTTCAGAGTCCGTCAGGCTTGCGCGCTGACCGGATTGGATTGCGCTGCCTAGCGCATCGGGGGCTGAATGCCGAATGAAGCATTCGCGGGCGACATGCGGCCCGATGCCGTGGCTTCTCTTACCGACCGGAACATGCATCGAAAGCGGCATCATTTTGTGCTCCCCCTCTCGCGCAACCCATTATAAGCCTAGTACTAACCGCCAAGCGGTCCAGAAATCCCGGGTCATTCCCATTGTTACCGGATTGTGGCACGATTAAGGCGTTATGACAGAGGATGCGGGCCCTTATCCACGATCTAATCTACGCGCAAGGGCGGTCCGTCCGCTGGACGCTGCACGTCTGGAGGAACTGGCGCTGTCCTATGTCGCCCGTTTCGCGACCACCGCAAAGGGTCTGGAGCGTTACTGCAAGCGCAAGCTGCGCGAGCGGGGATGGAGCGAGGACGAGCCCCACCAGCCCGACCTCAGTGCACTGGTCGAGCGCTTCGTGCGCAATGGCTATGTGAACGACGAGGAATATGCCCGCGTCCGCAAGGGCGGTCTGCTGCGGCGCGGTTACGGGGCCCGGCGGATCCACGCCACGCTGGACGCGGCCGGCGTCGCCGGGGAAGACCGCGGCGAGATCGAGGATGCCGAGGCGCGGCTGGCGGCGCTGCGACTGGTGCGCAAGCGCCGGTTCGGCCCATTCGGCGCGGACGGCACGCCGCCGGGCGACCGCGCGGTTCGCGAAAAGCAGATCGCGGCGATGATCCGCGCCGGCCACCCACTGGACAGCGCCCGCGAATTGGTCGATGCCGCGGACCGGAAATCCGCGCTCGACTGGGCGGGCATTCAAGACGAGGATTGGTGATGTCTTTTCGCTTCCGCGCCCTTGCGCTGGGCATGGCGCTCTCTCTGGTCGCATGGGGCTGCACGCAGGCGGAAACGCCAGCCAGCACGGCTGTCGCCGAAGCACCCTCCGTCCATCCGGAATCGGGCCTGCCCATCGTGCCGCTGACGATTAACAGCGGCGGCAAGGCCATCCCGTTTCGGGTCGAATATACGACGACGCCAGAGGCCGAGATGAAGGGGCTGATGTTCCGCACCGAGCTTGGTCCGAACGAGGGGATGATCTTTCCCAACAAGATCATGAACCCCGGCGCCCCGCCCGCGCCGCGCAGCTTCTATATGAAGAACACGCTGATCCCGCTGGACCTGATCTTCATCGCGCCCGACTCGACGATCGAGAGCATCGCCGCCAACGCGGAACCCTATTCGCTCGAATCGATACGGTCACAGGGTCCGGTGATCGCGGTGCTGGAAATCGCGGGCGGCCGCGCGGCCGAACTCGGCCTCGAACCGGGGGACAAGGTCGCGTGGAGCGAGCCCTCCCGCTGATTGGCGAACTGATCGGGCGCAATTTCCGCACACACCGCTCGCTTCGGGCGTTGCGGTGCGTGGCGGCTCGGGCTAACGGAATGGCGCGATGAACATTCTCATGAAGATCTTCACCTGGTGGGGCGGCGCCACCATCGGCACATTGCTCGACAGCTGGCGTCATGGCGAGGAAGTCGGCCAGGATGCGCAGGGCAACCGCTATTTCCGTGGGCGCAAGAAAAATGCGCAGGGGAACGAGCGCCGCTGGGTGATCTATTCCGGCTCCAACGATGCCAGCCGCGTGCCTGCCGAATGGCACGGCTGGCTGCATGGCGCGGGTGAAGACGTGCCCGAAAGCAACCTGCCGCCGCCGCGCATCTGGGAAGTGGACTACACGCCCAATGCGACCGGGACGCAGACCGCCTATCGCCCGTCCGGTGCGCTGGAAAAGGGCGGGGTTCGCGCCCGTGCGACCGGCGATTACGAAGCCTGGTCGCCCGACCAGTGATTCCGCTGCGCCCGGTGGCCGCCGCCGCCGCGCTGATGGCGTTGGCGGCGTGCGGAATGTTCGGAGAGGAAGATGGCACTCCCTCTGGCGAAGACACGCCCAGCGTGACGGAAGAAGCGCCCGCCATTGCCGCCCAGGCCGAGAACGAGACGATCGAGGCCGGCGAAGGCGATGCGGAGGATGCCGATATTCCGACGGGCACTCCGCTGGAGGAGCGCGTTGCGACGCTTGGCCTGCTCAACAAGCGGAATAATCTGACCGTCGATGTCGAGCTGAAGCCGGGCGAAGAGACGATCGTCGACGATGTCCTTATCAAGCTGGCAAGCTGCGAGCGGCGGCCCCCGTGGGATCCGGAGCCAGAGACCGGCGCATTCGTGCAGGTTTCGGTGCGCGATTCGGTTCAGGGTGAAGACGCGCGCTTTCGCCGCGTCTTTTCGGGCTGGCTATTCCTGAACAGCCCCTCGCTCAACGTGGTCGAGCATCCGGTCTATGATGTCTGGGTCAAGGATTGCGCGATGAGCTTTCCGGGTGAGGAAGCCGCGGACGACAGCGAATAGAACCCGTCCGGCAGGCTGGCGAAGCTGGCCTGCGCGGTGGGACGCAGCGCCGTTTCCAGCAATTGCAGATAATCCGACTGCGGCATCGCCACCGCGCCCATCGTCGCGAGATGGGGCGTCATGAACTGGCAGTCGAGCAATTCCATCCGCGACACGCGCATCGCCGCGACCAGCCAGCATAGCGCCACTTTCGACGCATCGCTGACCAGGCTGAACATGGATTCGCCGCAAAACACGCGGCCAAAGCCCACGCCGTAGAGGCCGCCGACCAGTTCGCGTCCATCGCCACCCTCGACCCAGCATTCGATTGAATGGGCATTGCCCAGCCGGTGCAGCAGGCGATAGCTGGCCGCGATGCGGATGCTGATCCAGCTGTCGGCGCCGTCATCGATGCGGCTGGGTCGCCGCGGGGCGGCGCAGGCGTCGACGACCTGCGCGAAGGCGGTGTTGCAGGTCACAGTGAACCGCTCGGCCTTCAGCACCTTGGCCAGCGAGCGGGACAGGTGCAGGCCGTCCAGCGGGATGATCGCCCGTTCGCGCGGTTCGATCCACATGACTTCGGGGTCGTCGCGCGATTCGGCCATCGGAAAGATGCCGCTGCGATAGGCGAGCATCAGCAATTCGGGATCGATCACGTCATGCGCGTCTTCGGGGCGGCTGCGATTGCTCATCGTGCGCGATAATGGCGCGAGATTACCCGCCTGTCACCGGTTTCGCGTTCTAACGTGAAAGCACCGCTTGTCAGGCGCGTCTCTTCGCTATAGAGGGCCAGCTTCCTGCAGGGGTGTAGCTCAGCTGGTAGAGCATCGGTCTCCAAAACCGAGGGCCACGGGTTCGAATCCTGTCACCCCTGCCATTTCCTTTCAAACGACCATCGACATGCACGCACGGCCATGGCGCCGGAGCGGGCCGTAGCATTCGCCAGTCATGTCGGGAGATCGTCGGCCGCGCGTTCTTTAACTGTCAGAGCCAGGGAGGCGGCGCGGCCTTCGTGGAGCAAAACAAGGGGGCCGCAGGATCGTTCCCGCGGCCCCCGATTTTTTTCACCAGACAGAAAAGCTCAATCTTCGCGCGGATCGACGCTGTAATCCTTGCCGGCCGTCTTTTCTCCGCGTGCCAGTGCGAACACCACGCCCGAAAGCGCAGCCAGCGCGATCAGGTTGGGCAACGCCATGGCTGCGTTCGAGATGTCGCCCAGCCGCCATACCAGCTGCGAGGGCTGCGTCGCGGAGAACCAGATCGCAATGCACCACAGAACGCGCCAGCAAATGTGCAGCACCTTCTCGCCCTTGGCATTGGAGCCGGGGATGCGGTCGTAGAGGAAGGTGATCGCGCGCTCGCCGTAATAGCTCCACGTCAGAAGAGTCGTGAACACGAACAGGATCAGCGCCACCGAGGCGATGAGCGTGCCGAGCGGGATGCTTCCGATCAGCACCGGAAACGCCGCCGCGAACGCCGCGCTGGTGGTGACGAAGCCCGACTGCGCCGTGGTGCCCAGATCCGACTGCCAGACGTGGCGCACGGCTTCCCCGTTATAGGTGAAGGGGCCTTCGACCGTCAGGATCACCAGCGCCGTCATGGTGCAGATGATGATCGTGTCGATGAAAGTGCCCATCATCGCCATGCGTCCCTGCTGGGCCGGATCGTCGGTCTGCGCGACGGCGTGGGCGATCGGGGTCGAGCCCTGCCCGCTCTCGTTCGAGAACAGGCCGCGCGCCACGCCCGCGCGCATGGCCATGATGATCGCCGCGCCCGCAAAACCGCCACTGGCCGACTGGGCCGAGAACGCCCCCGCGAAAATACGGCTGAAGGTTTCGGGAATGTCGGCGATATTCAGCAGGACCGCGATCACGGCCATGATGAAATAGAGCGCTGCCATGACGGGCACGATCTTTTCAGCGATGGAACCGATCGACTTGATGCCGCCGATGATGACGATGAAGACGGCGATGGCCACGATCAGCCCGCCCAGCCAGCGTTCGATGCCGAACAATTCATTGAGGCCACTGGCGACTTCGTTGGACTGGATCGAATTGCCGGTGACGAGGCCGGAGAACAGCGTGCCCATCGCGAAAATGACCGCCAGCCACGTCCACTTGGGACCAAGGCCCTGCATGATGTAGCTCATCGGGCCGCCGCGCCAGTTGCCCTCGAGCGTTTTCTCGCGGTAGCGGATGGCAAGCGAACCCTCGGCGAAACCAAGCGCCATGCCGATCAGCGCCGTGACCCACATCCAGAACACCGCGCCGGGACCGCCCAGCGCGATCGCCGTCGCAACGCCTGCCAGATTGCCGGTGCCCACCTGCCCGGACAGCGCGGTCGAGAGCGCAGCGAACGGGCTGATCTCGCCCGCGCCCTTGCTCTTGCGGCTGCTGAACAGGCCGGCGAAGGCGCTGCCCAGCTTGACGATGGGGTAAAACCGCAGGCCGATCATGATGTATAGGCCAATGCCCAGCAACATGATCACCATCGGCGGAACGGGAATGACTTCCGCCCCTTCCCATGTGCCGCCCCAGATGAAATCCGAGACATTGGTGACGTAATCGATCAGGCCCGCAGGCGCTGTCTCTGCGCTCATAGTTAGAGGATTCCCCGTCCGTCGAATTAGCCAGTCATGACAAATTAGTTGCAATGGCTACCTGTTGGTTCAGCCCATGGCCAGCAACAATCGCGCCCGGTCCACGGATTGATCGCCGCGGCCGCACCATCGCAGGTTGCGGTTGTTCTTGCACAGGGGAACGCGCAGGGCTATGTGCGCGGTGTTTCCAGTCATCGGGAATATGCAAAGCTGTCTCCGACCCCCGGTCGGCGCGGCGATGAGCCGATGGCGAAAGGGCCCATTGAAAAGGGCCTTCATGAATAACAGGACTTGGAAAGAAGGCATGGCCAAAACACCGGTGGCAAAGCCAGCAGAGCCCGCGAAGAAGCGCAAGACCTCGCCCGGCGAGTTCATCCGCCAGGTTCGCGCCGAAGGGTCGAAGGTCGTCTGGCCGACGTGGGGCGAGACGGTGCAGACCTCGATCTTCGTCGGCATCATGATGCTGATCCTCTCGCTGTTCTTTCTGGGCATCGATTCGGCCTTTGGCGCGATCATGCGCTGGCTGCTGACTCTCGCCTGATTTTTGGCGCCTGAATTTCGCGCCTGATTTTTGCGGCCTGATCGCAGGCAAATGATTTCGCGGCCACGACGTGCCGCACCAAGGATTTGAAGGAAGACCAATGGCTCGCTGGTACATCATCCACGCCTATTCGGGTTTCGAGAACAAGGTGAAGGAAGCGATCCTCGCCGAGGCGGAGCGCACCGGTCTGGAAGCGCTGGTCGAGGCGGTCGAGGTTCCCGCGGAAACCATCACCGAGGTGAAGCGCGGCAAGAAGGTGCAGACCGAGCGCAAGACCATGCCCGGCTATGTCCTTGCCAAGCTGGCGATGAACGATGACGTCTATCACCTGATCAAGAACACCCCCAAGGTGACCGGATTCCTGGGCGCGAACAACAAGCCGCAGCCGATTTCCGACCGCGAGGCCGCCCGTTATTTCGGTGCCCGCGACGAAGCCGCCGCCGCCCCCAAACGCGAGATCAGCGTCGATTACGAGATCGGCGATTCGGTCAAGGTGCTCGACGGCCCGTTCGCCAGCTTCAACGGGGTGGTGGAAGAGCTCGACTTCGACAAGAACAAGGTCAAGGTCTCGGTCTCGATCTTCGGGCGTGCGACCCCGGTCGAGCTGGACTTCGAGCAGGTCGAGCTGGTCAAGTAAGCCTGCCGCCCAAACGGGCAGTGGCACAGCGCGCAATCGCACGCTAAGCCACCGGCCATGGGTGAACGCAAGAAAGTATGGACGGCCGCGCTCGTCATTATCGGCGACGAGATCCTGTCGGGCCGGACGCATGACAAGAACATCGCGCAGGTCGCCAGCTGGCTGCAGGTACAGGGCATTCGCCTTGTCGAAGTGCGGGTGGTGGCTGACGACATCGATTCCATCGTCGAGGCGGTGAACGCGCTGCGCGCGCGCAACGACTATCTCTTCACGACGGGCGGTATCGGGCCGACGCATGACGACATCACGGTCGATGCGGTCTCGGCCGCGCTGGGCGTGGAGGTCATCGTCCATCCCGAGGCGCGCGCCATTCTGGAAGACTATTACGAAACACGCGGCGGGCTGAACGATGCGCGGCTTCGCATGGCTCGCACGCCCGAGGGGGCAGAGCTGATCCCCAACCGCTATTCAGGCGCGCCGGGTATTCGCGCTGGCAATATCTTCCTGATGGCAGGCGTTCCCAATATCACTGCGGGCATGCTCGACGCGCTGACCGGCACGCTGGAAGGCGGCGATCCGGTGCTGTCGGAAACCGTCGGCTGCTGGATCGCGGAAAGCGAGGTCGCCGACCTGCTGCGCGAGGTGGAAAAGGCGCACGAAGGCGTGCAGATCGGCAGCTATCCCTTTTTCCGCGAGGGCAAGGTGGGCGCCAATTTCGTGATCCGCTCCACCGATGCGGACCTGCTGACAAGCTGCGTTCACACGCTATGCGAAGGACTCGGCGAAATGGGGCGCGAGTTTACGCCGGGCGGGATCTAGAACGCCGCCCGACAGCCCGTCACTTCGTACCCGCCTGCGGTTCCTCGATCGCATCACCAGCATCGGCCGGCTGCTGGTCCAGAAAGCTGAGCCGGAAGGGCTTGCCCTCCTCGGCCGCGATCAGTTCTCCAAGTGAGCGGCGCGCGATCTCCGCGCGGGGGCCGCCATGGGGATTGGCCGCAACCGGCGCAAAGGTCGCGCGGGCATTGGCGATGGCCCCGGTCTGCGCGAACATGATCGCCAGTTCCATCGACAGATCCTGATCGAAGGGCGCAAGCTCGGTCGCGCGGATCAGGGCGTGCTGGGCGTGCTCGCTCGGCGCCAGTCCGCGGTCGACATAGCTGCGATAGAGATAGATGAGCGGCAGCGGATTGTCGTTCTCGAGCTTGTTCAGACCGGCGAAGGCCAAGATCGCGTCGCGATAGGCGGCGTCTTGATCGGTGGCATCGCCAGCCTTGCGGAAAAGGGCGAGACCTTTCTGCAAATGCGCGTTGGCGACGGTCCCGTCGATGGCGATGGCGCGGTCCGCGACGGCCACGGCCTCGTCATAATGGCCCGCATCCACCTCCGCCTCGGCCAGTCCGCCAAGGACGCGCGCATCGTCAGGATAGCGCGCCGCGATCTTTCGCGCATCGGGCAGCAGGTCCAGCGCTTCCTCGCGCGTCACCCCGCTTTGCGAATGGGCGATGACGGGCAGCATTGCATCGAGCCCGTCGCTGACGCCGAAGACGCGAACCGGGCCGATCGGCAGTAGCTCTGGCGACAATTTGTAGGTCAGCATCCTGCGTTGGCGAAGATAGGCATCGATATCGTTGTCGAGTGCATCCAAATCGCCGAACACTTTCTCGGCCGCCTTTAGCGACGGCGTTCCGGCAGCCACCGCTTGCCAATAGGCATTGAGCTGTCCCTTTCGCTCATCCGTGAACCACAGATAATGCACCAGCGTCCAGCTGCGCCCGTAGAAATTGTCGTATCGACGCCCGCGGTTCTGTTCGTAGAGTTCGGGGTCGAGCAATTCGCGGATCGGCACCTTGACGGCATATTCGAGTTCGCCGGCGCGATGGTTGGCTGGTCGTCCGATCTGCAGCGAACCGTCATCCAGCACCCTTGCCGAGGCGTAGAATTCGGCCAGCCCCTCGCTCAGCCAGCGCGGCATGGCAAAGCGCGATGTCGAGATCAGGAAATGATGTGCATATTCGTGCAGCAGCACGGTTTGCGAAAAATCGGGCTCTCCACTAGATCTGCGCAGCCGCGGCACATAGGCACGCGACGCGCCAGCCCGCGGCGTGTAGAAGCCCGCGACGAAGCGGTCGCCAGTGCCATGCGCCTTGCGAACGGCACGCTCGCTGCCGAGCACGAAAATGGTGATGCGATTGGAAGGGCTGGGCGTTTCCGTCGTCTTGCCCGTCAGCTTTTCGAGAGCGGTGTGATAACGTTCGAGCATCTCGGCGAAATGCTGGAGGTCCTTTTCGCTGTCCTCGGCATAGATGACGAAATGTTCGCTTTCGGCCTGCAGCCAGCGTGCGTGCGCCGGCGTGACGAGCAGGACCGAGATCAGGGCTGCGACCCAGAACCGCATTGGCAAATCCCCCGTGGCCGAGACCCCCGTCGCGGCATCCAGAGACTGCTTATTGCTGGGCGATTACCAAATTGACAAGATCCGGCCGTCGAAGCGCACGCCGCGGTGCAGTGCCATGTTGCCCGGACATGAAAAAAGCCGGGAAGCGCATGGCTTCCCGGCTCTATTTCGTTCCGAGAGGATCAGGCGATCAGGCGCCCTGCACCTCGGCGGTGTCGATCTTGAGGCCCGGGCCCATCGAGGACGAGACCGAGATCTTCTGGACATACTTGCCCTTGGCACCCGACGGCTTCGCCTTGATGACGGCATCGACGAAAGCGTCGAAGTTCGCCTTGAGGTCGGCGTCGGAGAACGACAGCTTGCCGATCCCCGAGTGAATGATGCCGGCCTTTTCGACGCGGTACTGAACCTGGCCGCCCTTGGCGTCCTTGACGGCCTGCGCCACGTTCGGGGTCACGGTGCCCAGCTTGGGGTTCGGCATCAGGCCCTTGGGGCCCAGAACCTTACCCAGACGGCCGACGACACCCATCATGTCGGGAGTCGCGATCACGCGGTCATAGTCGAGGTTGCCGGCCTGCATGTCTTCCATCAGGTCTTCGGCACCGACCTTGTCGGCTCCGGCTTCCAGCGCCTTTTCGGCGTTGTCGCCGCGGGCGAAGACGGCGACCTTGACGGTCTTGCCGGTGCCTGCGGGCAGCGACACCATGCCGCGGACCTGCTGGTCGGCGTGACGCGGATCGACGCCCAGATTCATGGCGACTTCCAGCGTCTGGTCGAACTTCGCGGTCTGCAGATCGCGCAGCGTGGTCAGCGCCTCGTCAAAGCCGTACAGCTTTTCCGAATCCAGCTTCTCGGCCAGCATCTTCTGCTTCTTGGTCTGCTTTGCCATCGGTTCAGCCCTCCACCACTTCAAGGCCCATCGAACGGGCGCTGCCCTCGATGATCTTCATGGCCTGGTCGATATCGTTCGCGTTCAGGTCGGCCATCTTCTGCTCGGCGATCGCCTGCACGTCGCTGCGCTTGATGGATCCGGCCGAAACCTTGCCCGGCTCCTTCGAACCCGACTTCAGCTTCGCAGCCTTCTTCAGAAGGAACGACGCCGGCGGCGACTTGGTGGTGAAGGTGAACGAGCGATCCGCATAGACCGTGATGGTCGTGGGGATCGGCATGCCCTTTTCCAGTTCCTGCGTGGCGGCGTTGAACGCCTTGCAGAATTCCATGATGTTCACGCCGCGCTGACCCAGCGCAGGGCCGATCGGCGGGGACGGGTTGGCGGTGCCCGCGGGCACCTGCAGCTTGATATAGCCTTCGATCTTCTTGGCCATGGGGCCACTCCTTTTCACACTGTCGGGCGCGCGTTTCCGCAAGCGCCCTCATGTTGAGCGGTCAGGCAGAGGCGCTAGGCCTCCTCCCGCAGGTTTCCCGGGTATTGTCAGGGAAGGCGCGCGCATAGGCGCTTTCCCGATTCGAAGCAAGTCGCCGCTTCAGGCCGCCCCCTCAGGCCGCGGGCGCGGCATAGAGATCGTGGGCGTCGGCTTCCTCGACCACAACCTCGATAATGTCACCCGCCTTCACATCCGCATCGACATCGCGGATGAAGACATTGCCGTCGATCTCGGGCGCGTCGGCCTGGCTGCGACCGGTCGCGCCGATGTCGCCATCCCCGTCCGCCTCGCCGACCTCGTCGATGATGACGGGGATGATGCGGCCCACTTTCGCGGCCAGTTTCGCGGCGCTGATCCGCTCGGTCACTTCCATCAGCCGGGCGTAGCGTTCTTCCTTCACCGCCTCGGGCACCGGGTTCGGCAGATCATTGGCCTGCGCGCCCTCCACGGGTTCGAAGCGAAAGCCGCCGACGCGGTCCAGCTGCGCTTCTTCCAGCCATTCGAGGAGATAGTTGAAATCGTCCTCGGTCTCGCCCGGAAAGCCGACCACGAAGCTGGAGCGAACGGTGAGATCGGGGCAAATCGCGCGCCACGACTTCAGCCGGTCGAGCACCTTCGCCTCGTTCGCGGGGCGCTTCATGGCGCGCAGAACGGAGGGGCTGGCGTGCTGGAACGGGATGTCGAGATAGGGGGTGACCAGCCCCTCGGCCATCAGCGGGATGACCGCGTCGACATGCGGATAGGGATAGACATAATGCAGCCGCACCCAGGGCGGCACGCCGTCCGCGGTGCGCAGACCGCCCAGTTCGCGGGCGAGATCGGTCATGTGGGTGCGGACCGGGCGGTCCTTCCACAAGCGCTCCTCGTGCCGGACGTCCACACCGTAAGCAGACGTGTCCTGCGAAATGACCAGCAGTTCCTTCGTGCCCGCAGCCACCAGCTTCTCCGCCTCGCGCAGGACGGCGTCGATGCGGCGGCTGGCCAGCTTGCCGCGCAATTGCGGGATGATGCAGAACGCGCAGGAATGGTTGCAGCCTTCCGAGATCTTCAGATAGCTGTAGTGCCGCGGCGTCAGCTTGATGTCGGGCTGCGGGATCAGGTCGACGAACGGCCCGCGGGTCCATGGTGCGGCCTCGTGCACCGCTTCCACGACCTGTTCGTACTGATGCGCGCCGGTAACGGCGAGCACCTGCGGAAAGCGGGCGCGGATCGTGTCCGCTTCCTCGCCCATGCAGCCGGTCACGATCACGCGGCCGTTTTCGGCGATCGCCTCGCCGATGGCCTCGAGGCTTTCTTCCTTGGCGGAATCCAGAAAGCCGCAGGTGTTGACCAGCACCACGTCCGCGCCCGCGTAATCCGGGCTCATCGCATAGCCGTCGGCGCGCAGCCGGGTGAGGATGCGTTCGGAATCGACCAGCGCTTTGGGGCAGCCAAGGCTCACCATGCCCACCTTGGGCGAAGGCGCGATGCGGCTGGGTGCGGATTCGGTTTCGGTTACCATGCGCGCGCCCCTACACCGCATCGCTCCGCTGCGCCAGAACGAGTGACCCCCATTACAACATCGGGTTCGCACCCATTCTCTTTGGGAATAAACAATATTGCAGCCTTTTCATTTGTTGCCGGTTTGGCTTACCCTGCTGTCAGCAAATCCTGATTGCTGGCGCAAACCCTGCGAACGGGGCGGGAGATCGAATGGGACCGGTGGATTGGTTCGGCGGCATTCTGGCCGCGCTGGCGGCGATGGCCGTGGCGGCGGGCTGGTACCGGCTGTTCGCAAGGCCGTTGGCGGTTCGCGCCGGGCCGGGCGGTCTGGAGGTGCGGCGGCGGCCCTTCGTCACCATCGGCGGCACCTATGTCCTCGTGCAGCTTTCCGCTTTCATGCTGGCGCATATGTTTGCGCGGCTATCCGATCCTTCGAAGTGGTGGCTCTATTTCATGATGAGCGGCGGGATCGCGCTGTTCTTCGTGATCCCCGCCTTGTGGACCAACTATCTGCACCAGCGCCATCCGCGCAGCATCGCGCTGATCGACGCTGGCTTCTGGCTGACCGCCTATCTGGCGATGGGCGCGGTGTTCTGGCTGCGCAGCCTTTAGGCGCAGTTTTTGCGCACCCGTCAGAAACGTATCATCGCCCCTGCGACCAGTTTCTGCCCGTAATGGTCATCCAGCACCGGCTGGCGCAACTCGCCGCGGCTGACGTCGGTGTCGCTATAGGTCAGGCTCAGCGAAAAGGGCGCGAGGTAATATTCGGTGCCAATCGCCCAGTCGGTATAAGAGGCTGCAGGCCGCAACCGGGTGTTGCGCCCCGATCCGTCGGACGATCCGGTGGAATGGCCGACATGGCCGCGCACGACCCACGGCGTTGCCGGAATGCCGAGATAGGCGCCTGCACGGGTATAGAAATTGCTGCCGCCGATGGCATCCTGCGACGGGGCATAGCTTGCCAGCAAATCGATTTGCGCTGGCCCTAGCGAAGCGCCGACGCCTGCCTCGACCTCCGCATAGTCGAGTTCGCCGGTGCCGCCCGCGAACAGGTGCCAGACCGCGCCGGCGCGCCAGTCGATCAGGCCCGCGTAATCGGAATAGGTCGCCGCAAGGTCGAAGCCCGCGTCGGCACCGCCATGCCGGTCGGATCCGCGCAAGGTCGCGCCCTGCGCCGAAACGCTCAGCGCGCTCGACACCGGGACTTCGACGAAGATGCGGGCAGCGGCCTCGCCATCACTCCAGCTCAAGCCGCGTTCGCGCAGGTCGGTCATGACGTCCATTTCGATCACCGGCATGCCTTGCGCCAAGGCAGGACCGCCGGAAACGGCGATGGCTGCCAGCACAGCGAGCGAGAGGCAGCGGCGGACGGTGGGTGACTGCGAATGTGAAACCGGTCTTCTCCGTAGACTGCGAAAGGCCTCCGCCCGTTTCGCGATGGGGCGGAAGGCCGATCTATCGAACCTGCAAGGCTCGGCAAAGGGTTGGTGTTGTTTTTCCCGAGGTCTATCGCACGCGGCAGCGCGGCTTCATCCACATGCAGCGGTCGGCAACGGGGCTGTCGGAACTTGCGGCGGGATTGCCGGGTGCCGCATTCATGGGGGATGTCGACGCGCAGCCGGCCAAAGCGGCCGCCGCGACGAGCAGCGTCACTGTCTTTTTCATTATGTCCTGTCCTGCAAACATTGTTTTTTGTTTTGGGACCGCCTCGATAGTCAGATCCGCTTTCCGGACTGTGGCGCAATTGTAATGTTGTATGTCAGACGCTTCCCCCCCATCCTCGCCCGGTTCGAAGGGGCCGGGACACGGTAGTGACAAGCAGGCGAGTTCGCGGCTATGGTTGCAGTTGTAACCGGATACTACCCAGCAGCTTTCCAGAAACCGGAGTTTGCCATGCGCTTTGCGCTGACCGCCTTTACGACCCTTGGCCTTGCGTCGATTGCCCTGTCCGCCTGTTCGACTTCCGAAGCGGCGCAGGAGCCGCTCGTCTCGCCGATCCTGACGAGCGAGGAGGCGAAGGACACCTCGACCTATGCGCAGCCCGAGGTGGCGCGGGTGACGCATGTGGCGCTGGACCTCGCGCTCGATTTCGAAGCGAAGGACGTGTTCGGGACCGCCACTCTGGACGTCACGGCCGAGGACGATGCCGACACGGTCGTGCTCGACAGCGACGGGCTGCGCATATCGGCGATCACCGATGCGGACGGCAATGCGCTGGACTACACGGTCGGCGAGCATGACGAGAAGCTGGGCGAGCCGATCACCGTGCAGATGGGCGATGCGCGGCAGATCAAAGTCACCTATCGCGCTGCGCCCGAAGCGGCGGCACTGCAATGGCTGGACCCCGAGCAGACGGCGGGCGGGGAGCATCCGTTCCTGTTCAGCCAGGGACAGGCGATCCTCAACCGCACATGGATGCCGACGCAGGACAGCCCCGGCATCCGCCAGACATGGGAAGCGCGCATCACCGCACCGAAACCGCTGACCGTCGTGATGTCGGGCCTGAGCGGCGGCGATCCGGTCGAAGTCGACGGCGACCGCCGCGCGTTCAGCTTCAAGATGGACAAGCCGGTGCCGCCCTATCTGATCGCGCTGGCCGCGGGCGACATCGCGTTTCGCGAACTGGGCCCGCGCACCGGCGTATGGGCCGAACCGGTGATGCTTGACCGCGCTGCGGCCGAACTGGTCGATACCGAGGCCATGGTCGAGGCGGCGGAGAAGCTATACGGCGAATATCGTTGGGGCCGCTATGACATGATCGTGCTGCCGCCTTCCTTCCCCTATGGCGGGATGGAAAATCCGGTCATGACCTTCCTGACGCCCACTTTCATCGCGGGCGACCGCAGCCTGACGGGTCTGGTCGCGCATGAGCTGGCCCATAGCTGGTCGGGCAATCTCGTCACCAATTCCAACTGGCGCGATTCGTGGCTGAACGAGGGCGTCACCTCGTACTTCGAGGGCCGCATCACCGAAGAGATCTACGGCAAGGCGCGCGCCGAGCAGGAAGAGGCGCTCAGTTTCGCCACGGTCGAGGACGTGCTGGCCGAGGTCGGCGCGGACGATCCGGGCACTGCACTGCATCAGCCCGACGAGGTTGAAAGCGCAGGCAGCGAAATCGTCTATGACAAGGGCGCGGCCTTCCTGCGCACGGTCGAGCAGATCGCGGGGCGCGAGAAGTTCGATGCCTGGCTGCGGCAATGGTTCGACAACCATGCGTTTCAGCCCGCCACCTCGCAAATGATCCTTGAAGACATGCAGGCGAACCTTGTCGCGGGCGACGAGGAACTGGGGCGCAGGCTGAAACTGCGCGAATGGATTTTCGAGCCGGGCCTTCCCGATAATGTAAAACGCCCCAACCCGCAGGCCTTTGCCGCGGTGGACAAGGCGGCGGCGGATTATGCCGCCAGCCGCACGCCCGATGCCGCGGCGTGGCAGGGCTGGAATTCGGCGGAACGGCTGCGTTTCCTGTCTAAGCTGCCCGAAGAGATGACCGCGCCGCAACTTGCCGCACTGGATAGCGCGTTCGGCCTGTCGGATAGCGGGAACAACGAGATCCTGTTCGCATGGCTGCGTACCGCTTTGGCCAATCGCTATGAACCGGCGGTGCCCGTCGCGGAAGAATTCCTGTCGACGGTCGGGCGGATGAAATTCGTCGCCCCCCTGTTCGGCACGCTGATGGACGAAGGCGATTGGGGCCAGCCGATCGCCAAGCGGATCTATGCGAAGACCTATCCGTCCTATCACGCGGTGACGCGCGGAGCGGTCGACCGGGCGATGAAGCAGGGGGCCTGATCGCAGCGAGCCCTAAAGGCCGAACGCCTTCAGTCCCGCATCGATCATCCCTTCGAGACCGCGCCGCTCTCTACCCGAACGCATGGAGAGCGGCGCTTCCTCGATCACCAGTAGGCCGCTGCCGCCCTCGACCCGGTCTTTCAGCAGCGGTTCCTGCCCGAACAGATAGGGGGCGAAAGTCTCGGTCCTTGTCACCGAATAGGCAAGATCAGCGCTAAAGCCGACCAGCTGATCCTGCGCGAAGATCCGGCCCTTGTCGGCACGCTCCACCCTGATCCCGCGCCCGCCTTTCACGATCAGCCGCCCCGGCCCGTGGAACGAGAAAAAGCGCAATTGCATCGTCAGCCACGCGTTGAGCGAGAAGATGCGCCAATGGCTGCGAATGGCCATCGGACGGCCCACAGGCTGCACCACGGCGGCCAGCGCGCGCGGATGCAGGATGCAGGCCGCGCCCTGCGGGAGTTCGATTGCCGTCAGTTCGGCGAAACCGTCGCGGGTGGCCGAGATCGTGGTCGCCTCGCCCGTGCCGCCGATACGCGTCAGAAAAACGAGACCCGAGGCGAGGCTGGAAATCGGATGGCGATAGTCCAGCAGCCATCGTGTCGCCTTGGCGCCGTCCCCTGACGAGGTTTGCAGATAGCTCTGCCGGACCAGCAATTCCTCGCCCTCTGCCAGCCTCACCGCGGTCGACACGCGCGAGGCTTCGGGCATCGGGATCGATCCACCTGCACCGGCAAGCGCCGGGATGCGGATCGCGCCGCGCATGGCGGCCAGCGGCGCCAGCACGTAATAGAGGAAGGTGCGGATCACAAAAGGCATCGCGATGATCGCCAGCAGGGCGAGAGCGGCCTTGGCGAAGATGTCGGCCAGCATGTTGCGCACTTCGGGCGATTGCACTCGGGTTAGCGCTTCCTGCGCAGCGGCGGTGCGATCGTCGATGGCTTCGCGGGCTTCGCGGATCTGCAGCGCGCGTTCCTGCGCCCTTTGCAGGCCTTCCCGCCTTCTTTCGGCAAGAGTGCTCGCCCGGCCGCATTTCTCGCGCGCTTCCTGCGTCAATCGGTCCGCTTCATCCGCAATACGGTTGCGCACCCATTTGGCAGCCATGGGGTTGTCGTTGAATGCGCGCACTTCGCGGTTCGCGGCGTCGCAGGCCAGACGCGCTTGCCGTATCGCGGCGGGCGTCGGCACCATGATCGCCTCGGCCTGCTGCAACGCGTCCAGATCAAGCTGCGCTTCGAGAACCGCGATCTCGCGCTCGAGCACGATGCGCTCAAGTCCCAATCGGTGCCGCTCGATGACCGTGCCCGGACGATAGCGATCGAGAAGGCCGACATCGCGGTCCAGTTCGTGGCGGATCTCGTCCAGCCGCTCGCGCCGGCGCTCGATTTCGCCGCGTCTTTGCGCTTCACCCCATTCGCCAAAGCGCGAGAGATCGGCATCCAGACCGTCGCGCGCTTGGCGGGCAGTCCGTTCCAGTTCGGCCTCCACCTCGCTGGCGCTGGCCCATTCGCCGATGGTGGCGGTGTCGCAAGGCGCCGTGCAAGAGCGCGAGAGAATACCCGACTGAAACAGCGCGATCGCCGCCGCCAGCAGCAGGAACAGTAGAAAATGCCTGGCGAGCCAGGAGGCGAGCGTTCTCATCGAATGCGGTGTGACACAGTCCGCCCCGGCATAACAGCCACGAGCACGGTTTCGGGCGGGAAACCGCCAGGCCGTCAAAGGATGGTGAGCCCTGCTGGGTTCGAACCAGCGACCTACTGATTAAAAGTTAGCGCACCCTATCCTTCGTCGAATCTACCAATTGGACCAAAGCCGCATAAAAAGGACGTTTTTGCAGCGGTATGAGCGTGACGACCCTCGTATAGCTCTATTTAGACCATTGCCAGTTCTACGCGGCCTGCTTATTTATCGCTTATTATGAGCAAGCCTTCACCACAGCGCGAACGCCTCACCAAACGCTTGATCGATGCCGCCGAGGCAGGCCCCTCCGAGCGCTTCATCTGGGATAACGAGGTCACAGGCTTCGGGCTGCGGATCACGCCGCGGGGCAAGAAGGCATTCATCTACCAGTACCGAATGCGCGGCGAGAAAATCGCCCGCCGCTACACCATCGGCAAATACGGCTCCTGGACGGCGGAGAAGGCTCGGGAGCGAAGCAAGGCGCTGGCCATGATGGTCGACACCGGCACGCATCCGAAGGACGCTGACAGGGCCCGAGTGGACGAGCGAGCCCGCGCCGACATCGAGGCAAAGGTCACAGCGTTCGATGCCGTCGCCGATCGCTGGCTCGATGGGTATCGGCACACGAAGAACGGCAAGCGAAGGATTGCCGCGAAGAGCCGGTTGATGGCAACGCGAGTTGTTGATCGGTTGAAAGAGAAGTTTGGCTCCGAGCCCATCGGCACCATTACGAAGAGCGACCTTTCGCGCTTTTTCGATGGCATCGCCGGCACGGCATCACGTCGCAATGTCTTCGCCTATTCGCGGATCCTCTGGAACTGGGCCGAGGATGCGGAAATCATTTCCGCCAACCCATTCGACAACTTTCGCGCGCCCCCCTTGCCCGAGGCTCGCGATCGCTTCCTCGACGATGAGGAACTTAAGCTGTTCTGGATGGCTACGCGCAAGCTGTCCTACCCCTTCGGGCCCTTGTATCGCCTGCTCGCCCTGACTGGCCAGCGTGAGAGCGAAGTGCGGGAGATGTCGTGGCAGGAGCTTTCCAAGACCGATCGCCAGTGGACCATTCCTGGCTCCCGAACGAAGAACAACAGTCCTCATATCGTGCCGCTGACAGATCTGATGGTCGAAGAACTCAACGCACTAGCCTCTGGCAAGACCTGGCCGAAGCGTGGCTTCGTTTTCACCGTAAACAACAAGAAAGCGGTGGCTGGCCTCTCGAAGGCTAAGGCTCGCCTGGACGGGGTCATTGCCGAGATGCTCGAAGACGATGAGATCGAGCCTTGGCGCAATCATGACCTTCGCCGCACGCTGGCCACCGGCTTCCAGAGGCTTGGCATCCGGTTCGAGGTTACCGAGGCCGTTCTGAACCACGTCTCCGGCGCCAAAGGCGGTGTAGCCGGCATCTACCAGCGACACGACTGGAAGGACGAGAAGCGAGCAGCTCTCAAGGCATGGTCTGAACATGTCAGCGCTCTTGTGCGACCTAAGGTCGTCGTGGGTGAAGAGGTCTCCGCCTGATGCCTAAGCCGATCCGCGGCCCGTTTCTCGGCAAGGCTGGCAACGGCAGCAACGACAACGGCAAGCTTGAATCGCGCTGGCAGCTTCATGAGGCCACTGTCGTATCAATCAGCGATCGCGGGCGGCTGCTCAGCGAAAGCAATCTCCAACTCGTGCTGATGGAAGGCAGGGTCCCACACTGGCATCCGCTCGACGAAGACGTCGAAGAGATGCGCGAGGTCTGGGAATATGCGCTGAACTTCTACGAGCTTGGCGCCGAGCCTCCCGAGCAGGCAACCCAGTACGAAGGCATCATCTGCATCGTGGGCACCACCGACGACGACAAGCGCTGCAAGATCCATGGGCGCGGCTATGTCGGGCAGGATAACCCTGAGGGCGATGTCGAGGGGATCTTCTATCGTCCGCCGCGGATCGAAATTATCGGAGCCGAAGAGGATATGCTGGAGCCTGATCTGGATTGGTAAGACTGCGGCAGCCTGTATGCTGCCACCGGCATGAGCCGTTTTGTCGGTATTTTACTGGCTCAGCAACGCCTCACCGGAAGAGCCCGCGATACCGGTGTGTAACCGGTCGAACAATCTTGATTGCGCAGCTTTGCCAGCAAACTTTGAAAAACCACCGGGTGCAGCGGCTGCTCGAATCTTAATCCCGCAGAGACACCAGGCTGAACCCATCGCACGGTA
Source organism: Croceicoccus sp. (assembly GCA_002694745.1). Taxonomy (GTDB): domain Bacteria; phylum Pseudomonadota; class Alphaproteobacteria; order Sphingomonadales; family Sphingomonadaceae; genus Croceicoccus. Next base: position 64,135 of record NZMY01000015.1, read on the forward strand.
GCGTAGAGCGGGCCAAGGTTCGCGATGCCGACCTTGATCCTATCACCTTCATAAAGGGCAGCAGGAATGCCCTCGATCCTGCAGCCTTGGCACGTGAGATCTAAAATCGTGATGTTCTGCGTTGGCTGAAAAGCGTGGCGGAAAGAACCTGTAGTCTCCACGGGCTCACGTGAAGTCGACCTTCTCATTCTGCAATGTCCTCTGCGACCTAAGTCCCAGTGTTTGCATACTTATTGTTGAAGGAACAGCGTTGTGCGACGAAAGAACCGCCCCGCGGACCAGGAGGCACACGGGACGGTTCCGAAGCGGTAGGTCGCAACCCTTGCCCCCGTGCGCGCCATGACACGCGCACAAGGTTTTCCTAGGGCAACGAAGGTTAACGAAGTGTGAGGACGCCCCAGTTCGGGGTATCGGCCTGAAACGCCCTCGTGTGCAGGGTATAGAAAGCCTAAGGCATGCGAAAGGTGGGAGCCATCCTAAGGTGGCCCGTCTTCAATTCAGCAAGATCAATTCAATACGCGATCGGCTCGGCAGTGAAGGCGTTGACGATCTGGCCGGGGTCCATAACCGCAGAGCGACCGCTGATTATGATTGAGCCGAGAAGCGCACCTACAGTGTTGCCCCGGCCTTCCTGCCGCCATGTCCCGCTCGTGCTGTACGACCTGCCTCTGACATTGACACTGTCGAACCTGAGTTCGAACTTGCCGGATTTCCCGCCGATCGCCCGTCCGGTTTTCCACGTGACAGTCGCGACGACTGGCGAGCCGCGCGGAATGACCACGGTATCCCCCTCCACGACATCACCAACGGTCACGAAAGAGACCTGCTGCCCTTCCTCGATCCTCTTGGAGGTGATCTCCTGTGTGGGCGTCACCTGCAGCAGCGTATTTGCTGGCATAAGCCGGGTTGCAGCGGTGAGCTCGGCAACCGGCGCGGCAGCCTGTTGAGCGGCCGACCTGTCCGTTTTGAGCTGGGAGTTCTGCGTGACGGGCGGATTGAGCCTGCCGGTCGTTGTGATCTGTGCCTGCGCAGTTAGTGGCACGGCAAAAAACGCCGCGAGCGCGAACAAAAGCCTCATAAATCCCCCCAAGACAGAGCGAATCGCTCATCAAAATCTGGCAGATCTTATTGGAGGTTCAGCCTGCAACAAGCGACTGAAGGGATGAGGGTTTTCCTCAATAGGATGAGCGTCGCTCTAATAGCCCAACACAGTCAGGCAAATAGCGCCTGATAAGCCCCAATCGCGCATATCCAAGGAGCAAGTGCTGCACCGACGATGATCAGAAATCGCGAGCGCAGAGCCAACTTTTCTTCACTGCTCGCCTCGGCAGTCATGTCCAGATCGGAAGCGGTCAGACCTCCACGCAGAGCGTCGAGGTGCACATGACGAAAACGCGGGACATCATAGGCGTTTTCGAGCTCGGGATCGGGGCGAAAAGCGTGTTTTGCGAACATTTTTCCATCTCCTACAAGGAGATAGATAGGTCGAAGAGCCTAACGATTTCGGTCGTTTCGAGGCTAACGTGCCCTTAATGAAGAGGGATAAGAAATCGTTACCTCGTCATGATGCCGCTCAGGACATACCGAATTTGGCTCCGGCGCTAGATCAGCAGCGTCAGGATTACCACGACGAGAAGACCAATCCCGATGAGAGGGACCACGAAGTGAATGTCCCTCGCCTTGCAGTGCTCGCACACTGTCACCAGCGGTGATCGCTCAAGCGGCCTGTCACACCGCCAGCAGCGCTCATCGTCCTGCCTAGCCAGCTTCAAGACCTTTATCGACCAGGCGGCGGATGGCTTCTGCGCGCGAGGGAATGTCTGGCTGCTTACGGCGCCAGTCGTCGATCGTCTCAAGCCAATCCGGCGAGACCCTCATCTGAAACGAAGCCGTTTTTTCACGCTGCATGTCATCCGTGTAATTACATGCTTGACGTCGGTCAATAGTGCATGTAGTGACATGGCGGACAGCAGGGGAGTTCGTACCTCCCAAGCTGCCCTAACCTACAACCGTTCTCGGAGAACGATCATGGCTGACCAATCTGTACCCTTCCCGCCCATTCCCGCCAATGACGTCGACGGTGATTTTCCCCCGGCGTCGCCCGAGGCTCGCGCTGTTCCTTTCGTAGTGAGCAACGACCGCCAGGAATATCGCACTGCCGCCTGACGGCCGCCGAACAAAGGGAATTCAACATGACCATCGATTCGAAATCCGCATTTGCGGAAACGCCTTCGCTTGCCCGTCGCAAGCTGCTCGGTGCCGTTGCTCTGGCGCCCGCCCTCGCCGCTGCGCCTGCTCTGGCATCGATCCCTGTCGTGGACCGCCGCGCTTGGGACGCTGCCTTCAAGGCTCACAGCCTGGCCGTCGCCGAAGACGATGCCTTTACGCCGATCTACGAGCGCATCCACGAAGCATGGAAGGCCGGCCGACCGTCAAACGAAGGAATCCACTGGAAGGAATTTCCATTCGAGAACCGCGATGTCGTCGCCCGCACGATCGATCTCAACAAGCGGTGGGAGGACTTCCTCGCGGCTGAGGGTAAGACTTGGTGGGCACCCGATCCCGAGGCCCGAAAAGCTCGTTACCGCGGCGCACTGGATAGCGTGCAGGCCTATCGCGATGCCGAGAAGGCGCACAATCAGGCGAGTGGCATGGCTGACGCTGACGAGCGGTGGGAGGCACTCGGCGACAGGGTCTATGAAACCCGCTGCGCTCTTATGGAGATGCCGGCGCCCGATCTCCCTGCCCTGAAGTGGAAGCTCGACCACCTGCTCGAAGTCGACAGCTCGCAGTCGGTTTCGCCTTGGGCGGAGGAATATGTCGCGCAGACCCGCGCCGACATCGCTCGCCTCATGACCGGGGAGGCTTGAGATGGATCCGAACAGCATGACCGCCCGCCTGACCTTCAAGCAGGCTGGCCTCACCACCTTGGGCCTCGATGCTGCGTGGGATCGCGCCGTCCAGCGCTATCTCCGCTGTGAGACGCTCTACTACGCCGCCGATGCCTTTGGCCCTTTGGCCAAGGAACAGGAACGACACACGCTCGAAGTCATGGATATCGAGGGCAAGTACGGTCGGGGATGGAAGGCGCAGCCGGAAGCGGCGAGGCGGCACGATATCTCATTCAAAGGCCTCATCAAGGCTGAGGAAGACCATGTGAGGCAATTCGCAGAGCCGTACTGGCGCGCCGCGAATGAGCTTGCCCTGACGCCCGCCCCATCGCTTGCCGCCGCCATGTTCAAGGCTGCGGTCATGGAACACGATGAGATCGACACCAGTCGAGACTTTCCGGCAAAATGCATGGAAGTCCTGCAGGCTGATTTCGCTCGGCTCTCGCGGGAGGCAGCATGATGATCATCCTCGCAACCGACAGACCAGAAGCCACGATCGACGGTGAGCGGATCATCGTCAGCTTCCCCAGTGGGGCCGACACGATGCAGGTCTCGCTCTCGCTTCACGATGCCATGCATCTGTTCAACCGCACGAGGGCCGCTGCAATCGATGCGCTCGATCAGGGCTTTGCATCCCCGCAAGGTGCCGACCTGATCCCGTTTCCGGCCAAGGAGGCTGCATGATGGCGATTTGCACAGGAACCCTGCCCACGGCCCTACCGAGCGCGTCCGCAGGTGCTATTCTCTCAATGCGGGATAGGCCGGCCAGCCGACAAGCATGGACAACCCGACCATGCTTCCCGCGCCACTATTCTCGGGTCCGCTGGGGAGCGGCGAATATGGCTGGGCATTCTCAATCAAAGCTGGAACCTCGCTGGGTGATTGGAAACGGCATTTCATTTCTGGTCAGCTTGATTGCGTTGACGGCCTATCCTCCCCGTAACCTCAAGTCGGACGACTGGGATAGATCTATCGATCGAACACTGACTCAACTGAAGCGCTGGGCTGCACATGGCCATTTTGAAGCCTTTGGCTTCGACCACCCCAATAATCCGCGGCCAGGCCACGGCGCCAGTTTCGAAAAGGCGGATAAGAAGAAGTTCAAAGACTATGATAATGGCGGTCGCCCGTTCGAGGCTACATGCATGGCCTTTAACCCGTCTTATTCACGGGGTTGGCTACGAAGGGTTGGCGGGAGTGGCATAAGCCTCTGATCTGAATTAGGAACTGGGTGTCTACACCGGCCCTGCTGCAG
>NZMY01000016.1 GCA_002694745.1 Croceicoccus sp.
CGTGTGGTAACGACTGTGGGTACGGGCTAGGCGGCTGAAGGATAAGAAAAAGATTTCAATTCATTAGGTTGAGACCTAAGAAATCCTCCGTCTCCGCCATCGCGCCTTGATTTGATTGAAAGTTTTTCAAGATCGGCGCGGCGTTCCTCTAAACCTCCCCCGTAGTGCATGGCATAACGAGCGTTTCACCCGCCGCTTCCTCTCTTCAAAACTGCTTCAAAGCGGCAGAAAAACGCTGGTCACACGAGAGAAGTGGTCGCTCATCCGGCACCGCTTCCGCCCCTTCACCGCTGGCGCTTGGCATCTCGACCCATTGCGCGTTTTCGCTAGGCCGCGAGGCGCTTGGGCCAGCCGCAGCGCTTGCATGGGACTGTCCGCCGCCTTTATCGTTTCGGCGTCGATCGGCATCAAAGCGGAATTGACCCGCATGGAAATGGCCCTATGGCCCGTTGCAGCTACTCTCGCTCAGCGACACTAAAATGGCATGGGGTAATTTGATGGATTGCGCTGATCGGGCATTCCGCATGGCGGCATCCTTCATCATCGATGCCGACCCGGTTTTTGCATACACTGGCTGGAACCTTGTCCATTCGATCCTGAAGCACACCGCGCTCGCGCCTTCGGATATTCACGTCCAGTGTACGCCTGAGGTCGCAGATCGAGTTTTGGAACGGTTCCAAAGCCTGGGTTGTCAAACCCATCGGCTCACCCGTTTCGGAGATGGCAGGTACTGCAACAAGCTGGCCGCATGGGAGAATCTGCGGGATCAGGACATAGATCATGTCGTATTCTTGGATACCGACATGATTTGCATCTCTGACTTCACTGCTTTCCTCCCGAAAGATGCGATTGGCGGCAAGGTTGTGGATCATCCCAACCCTGAGCTGGACCTGCTTGATGATCTCTTCAATCGCGCGGGTTTCGCTGACCGGCCTCCCATCATTCAGGTGGAAGCGTCAGAAGGCACGACTTACCAGGGCAACTGCAATGGCGGCTTCTATTCCGTCCCATCACGATTTGCCGACACGCTCTTCGATGTTTGGCGAAAGCGGGCTGAGCAACTGCTTGCAGACATCGAGCCGCTTCGCGCAGTCGGCAAGGAAAAGCATGTAGACCAGATCTCGTTCTGCATGGCCTTGCATGAAACCGCGCTGCCGTATGTGAGCCTGCCGTCGAACGTGAATTACTATCTGCATTTCCCTGGCCCGCATACCCAGTTCGACCCCGGTCGCCCCCTCGCGCTCATTCATTATCACAACCAATCGTTGAACGTCCTCGGCTTGCTTGAGCCTCTCGGCGCGGTCGAACCCCATGAGGTCGAAGGGACGCGGCTGGCAAACGCGCTGATCAGAGAGCATTTCGATACCCAGCTGTTCTGGGACCTCAGATATGATCTATTCCCTGAACGGGGTTCCGGCATAGGCTCTCGCGGCGACAATCTTGCTTACAAGCGAGATCTCCTGGTCGCGGAAGGCATTGAAAATGCTTCCTCGGTTCTGGACGTCGGTTGTGGCGACCTCGAGGTGGTCGGCAGCCTGGATCTGCATGACTACCTGGGTCTCGACCAATCCCGGCAGAGCCTCGACGTCGCTCGGACGAAACGCCCGGACTGGCAATTCATGCTGGCCCCTTGTGACGCGCCCGCTGCCGAGTTTGTGATTTGTTTCGAGGTCTTGATCCACCAGCGTTCACTGGACGAGTACCGGCAGCTGGTCGAGTACGTGGCCCAAAGGACCCTGAAGCGCCTGATAATCTCTGGGTACGATGCCCAGGACGATCATGTTGCAGCGAACCATATGATCTACTTCCACGAGCCTTTGCGCCTGAGCCTTGAAGCGACCGGGCGCTTCTCCTCGATCCAGCAGATCGGCGGCCATTCCGATGTCGTCATATATCGCTGCGATGTAGGCTGATCGCGAAGTTACCATCGGCATTGCTGGACGTGATTGCTCGTCCTTCCCGATCCAAAGGACAATCCCGAGCGGATTGCGCCGGCTCCTTGGCACTATGGCTCCCTGCGGGGCATCGAACTGGCCAGAGCCTTGGCCGGTTTGTCCGCCATTCCCTGAAACATTCCCGGCTCTTCCCGCACGCCTAGGCGAACAGGCGCGCCAGAAACAGCGCCGCGCAGATCAGGCAGCCCAGCGCGGGTATGACCGCGGGATAGGTGCGAACGCCCGGCGGCACAGGATCGCCCCGCGCCTTCATGGCCAGAAGTGCCCCGCAAGCGGCGGTGAAGATCAACAGCATCAGCAGGCTGGTGCCGGCGGCAAGCTGTTCGGTGGGAAACGCGGCGGCCAGCAGAGCGACGACCGTTCCGCCCAGCATGGTGGCGGCCACCGGCGTGGCGGTGCGCGGATGGACCCTGGCCAGCCACAGGGGCGCCGACCCGCGCCTGCTGCCCAGATCGTGGATCACCCGCGCCGCCATGACGATCTGCGCCAATGCGCCGTTCAGGATCGTGAGGAGCCCGATCATCGCGATTATGTCGGCGGGGCCGCCATGCCTTGCAAGAACATCGCTGAGCGGCGCGCCGCTTTGCGCCAGCCTTTCGGCGGGCATCGCCGATACCGCCACCGCCGCGACCAGAAGGTAGAGGATCGATGCTCCCGTCAGCGAAGCGATGATCGCAAAGGGGATGGATCGCCTGGTGTCCCTCGCCTCTTCGGAAAGGGTGGCGAGGTCCTCGAAACCGACGAAAGCGTAGAACGATAGCACGGCGCCCGAAAGGACGCCTGCTGCCAGCGGCCATCCCGGCCCGCTCGACAAAGCGGCCGAGAAAGCGGGTGGGAAATGAATCAGCTGGGGGCCAAGATACACGATGACCAGCAACAGCCCGGCAATCTGAAGCGCAGTGGTCAGCATCATGAACCATGCCGCCTGCCGCACGCCAATCGCGGCCACCGCAGTCAAAAGCGCCGCCGCAAGCACGATAGCCACTGTCCTCGGCACCGGCAGGAACACGCCCAGATAGCCGACGAACCCGGTGGTGATCGTTGCCGCCGATACCAGGCCTGTCGCGATCAGGGCCCATCCGGCAATGCCGGTGAGCCAGCGCCGGTCGAAACCGCGCGCGATGAAGGCAGCAGAGCCGCCGCTTTCCGGAACCCGCGCGCTGAGTTCGGCATAGGAAAGGCCCGTCATGGCCGCTGCGATCGCCGCCGCCAGAAAGGACAGCGGCGTCAGCGCGCCGGCTTCGCCCGCGACCTTGCCGATGACGACATAGATGCCTGCGCCCACGATGGTCCCAAGGCCATAGGTGGCCAGTACCCAGCGGGAAAGGGCGGGCTGCAGACCGGTTTCGTGATCGTTCATGGCGTCCCCCTGCCTTTGCCCCTGTTCACCGATGGAGGAGTATGGCACCCACCCCGGTATAACAGAACAAACCAAAGGCCGATCGCATGAAACTTGCATCCATCGACAATGGCAGCCGTGACGGACAGCTTGTCGTCGTCTCCAGCGATCTGACCCGCTATTGCGCGGCGGACAATATCGTACCGACGCTTCAGGCGGCGCTCGACGACTGGGACCGCATCGCGCCGCGGCTGGAGCTGCTCTATACCGATGTGCAGCACGAGGCGGTGCCCTGCCTGCGCTTTCGCGAGCATGATGCGCTGCCCCCCCTGCCCCGCGCCTATCAATGGGCCGACGGATCGGCCTATCTGAACCATGTCGAACTGGTGCGAAAGGCGCGCGGGGCCGAAGTGCCGGACAGCTTCTACAGCGATCCGCTGATGTATCAGGGCGGGTCCGACGATTTTCTGCCCCCGCGCGCCGATATCCCCCTGGGCCATCCCGATTGGGGCTGCGACATGGAGGGCGAGATTGCCTGCATTACGGACGACGTGCCGATGGGCACCACAGCGCAGCAGGCCGCCGGGCATATCAAGCTGCTGATGCTGGTGAACGACGTGTCGCTGCGCGGGCTGATCCCCGGCGAACTGGCCAAGGGGTTCGGATTCTACCAGTCCAAGCCCGCCACCGCCTTTTCCCCCGTCGCGGTAACGCCTGACGAGCTCGGCGACGCGTGGCAGGACAATGTGATCAGGCGTCCCCTGATGGTCGACTTCAATGGCGAGCCATTCGGCAGGGCCGATGTGGCGACCGATGCGACCTTTACGCTGGCAGATCTGGTTTCGCATGCCGCGCGGACGCGCAATCTGGGGGCCGGGGCGATCATCGGGTCGGGAACGATCAGCAACAAGGACGAAGGCGGCGGTCCGGGGCGCCCCGTCGATCAGGGCGGCGTCGGCTATTCCTGCATCGCTGAACTGCGCACGATCGAAACGATCCGCGACGGCAACCCCTCGACCCCGTTCCTGAAACCGGGCGATGTCGTGCGGATCGAAATGCGTGACGAGGCAGGGCATTCGATCTTCGGCGCGATCGAACAGACGGTGACCGCACCTGCCGAGGGGCTTCGATAAGGCCCGGCGGATATAACGATACGTAATTGGGGGGAATGCTGACGATGTCCGATGACGATGCCGAGGCCGCGGGCGGCCACGAAGGCGCCTATTGGAAGGCGAATATCCGGCTGCTGCTGACGCTGATGACGATCTGGTTCACCGTGTCTTTCGGCTTTGGCATTCTTCTGCGCGATTTTCTCGACCAATTCATGCTCGGCGGCTTCCCGCTGGGTTTCTGGTTTGCGCAGCAGGGATCGATCTATGTCTTCATCGCGCTGGTGTTCTTCTACGCCTGGCGGATGAAGAAGATCGAACAGCGCTACGACCTCGACGATTGAGCGGGTGGCGGACATGTCGACACAGACGCTGATCTATATCTTCGTCGCGGCCAGCTTCGCGCTCTATATCGGCATCGCCGTCTGGACGCGTGCAGGCTCGACCAAGGAATTCTATGTCGCGGGCGGCGGCGTGCACCCTGTCGTCAACGGAATGGCCACCGCCGCCGACTGGATGAGCGCGGCCAGCTTCATCTCCATGGCGGGGCTGATCGCTTTCATGGGCTATGACGGATCGGTCTATCTGATGGGCTGGACCGGCGGCTATGTGGTGCTGGCGCTGCTGCTGGCGCCCTATCTGCGCAAGTTCGGGCAGTTCACCGTGCCGGATTTCATCGGCACGCGTTACTATTCCAAAGTCGCGCGCACCGTCGCGGTGATCTGCCTGATCTTCATCTCGTTCACCTATATCGCCGGGCAGATGCGCGGGGTGGGGATCGTATTCAGCCGGTTCCTCGACGTGTCGGTCGAACTGGGGGTCATCATCGGCATGGGCATCGTGTTCTTCTACGCGGTGCTGGGGGGGATGAAGGGCATTACCTATACGCAGGTGGCGCAGTATTGCGTGCTGATCTTTGCCTATATGGTGCCGGCCTTCTTCATCTCGATGCTGGTCACCGGCAATCCGATCCCGCAGATCGGGCTGGGTTCGACGGTCAATGACGGGTCTGGGATGTATGTGCTCGAAAAGCTCGACCAGTCGCTGCAGATGATGGGTTTCGGCCCCTATACCGACGGCAGTAAGTCGATGATCGACGTGTTCTGCATCACCGCCGCTCTGATGATCGGCACGGCGGGTCTGCCGCATGTCATCGTGCGATTTTTCACCGTGCCCAAGGCATCCGACGCGCGCAAATCGGCGGGCTGGGCGTTGGTCTTCATCGCGCTGCTTTACACGACGGCCCCCGCGGTCGCGGCCTTTGCGCGTTTGAACTTCAACGAGACGGTAAACGGCACCGCCTACGCCGAAGCTCCGGGCTGGTTCACCAACTGGGAGGCCAACAATCTCATCGCCTTTGACGACAAGAACGGCGACGGGGTGATGACCGTGGCGGCCGGCGATCCGTTCAAGGGCGCGCCCGAATACACGGGTGAGCGCGGGCCTGCAGGCAACCGGCTGGTCAGCAATGAAAGCGTTACGACCAATCCCAACGAGGTCTATCTCGACCGCGACATCATCGTGCTGGCCAATCCGGAAATCGCCAACCTGCCGGGCTGGGTCATCGCGCTGGTCGCGGCAGGCGGACTGGCGGCGGCGCTGTCGACGGCGGCGGGGCTGCTGCTGGTGATCTCGACCGCGGTCAGCCACGATCTGCTGAAATCGACCTTCCGGCCCGATATCTCGGAAAAGGGTGAGCTGCTGGCAGCGCGGCTGGCGGCCACGGCGGCCATCGTGGTGGCGGGCGTGCTGGGGATCTATCCGCCGGGATGGGTGGCGCAGGTCGTCGCGTTCGCCTTCGGCCTTGCGGCGGCATCGCTGTTTCCGGCGATTTTCATGGGCATCTTTACCAAGTCCATGAACAAGGAAGGCGCGATCTGCGGCATGGTGTCGGGGCTTGTCTTCACCTTCCTGTACATTGCCTATTTCAAGCTGTGGAATCCCGACGCCAATATGGCCGAGAACTGGCTGCTGGGCATTTCGCCCGAAGGGATCGGGGTGATCGGCATGGTGATCAATTTCGCCGTGGCGGTCGCGGTCATGAAGCTGACCGCAAGCCCCCCGGCGGAGATCGCCCGGCTCGTCGATTCGATCCGCGTGCCGCGCGGCGCGGCATCGGCGCAGGATCACTGATCCAGCAGATCAAGATGGCGGATTGCCAGACGGCCCGCGTCGGCGCAGGATAAAGCGGGCCGCGAAAATTGGAGGGATGCTGGAATGTCGGCAACACGATCCTTTTCGCTTGCAGCCGCGGCGATTGCCGCCTGCGGTCTATGGCCATCCGCCCATGCACTGGCGCAGGACGCGGCCGAAACGGCAATCATCCTGTCGGGCACGGCGCAGACCGGTGCGGCCCAGCGCTCGCTGGGCCGGGCGGTCGGCGGCAGCGTCGGCAATGCCGCCAATGCCGTCGGCGGCGTGCGGTCCACCAGCCGGCAACCCAGCACCGCACCCGCGCGCCGTCACTCCGCGCAGCGCAGCCAGGGCGCGATCCCGGCGGGCGTCGATCCGCTCGCGAATACGGATGCGGCGACCTATGCACTGGACAATGGGGCGACCATCAAGGTCAGCGGGCGGTTCAATCCCGCGACATCCGCGCAGTGCGAGCGCAATTGCCCCGCCCCGCAGGGAAAACGTGCCCCTCAGGGAAAGCCCGCCCCGCCGCAGGATTGATACGCCCGGCGGCGCGACGTCAGCGGTTCTGCCGCCCCTCGATCAGCCCGTCGACCAGTGACGGATCGGCCAGCGTGGAGGGATCGCCCAGCGAACCGAAATCGTTTTCGGCGATCTTGCGCAATATGCGGCGCATGATCTTGCCCGAACGGGTCTTGGGTAGCGCGGGGGTGAACTGCAGATGGTTGGGGGTCGCGATGGGCCCGATCTCGGTCCGCACCCATTGGCGCAATTCGGCCTTCAGCGCGTCGCTGTCCTCGACCCCTGCGTTCAGCGTGACATAGCAATAGATGCCCTGCCCCTTGATGTCGTGCGGATAGCCCACGACCGCGGCCTCGGCGACCTTTTCGTGCAGCACCAACGCGCTCTCGACCTCGGCGGTGCCCATGCGGTGGCCCGAGACATTGATGACGTCGTCGACCCGGCCTGTGATCCAGTAATAGCCATCCTCGTCGCGGCGGCAGCCGTCGCCGGTGAAATACTTGCCGCGATAGGTGGTGAAATAGGTCTGGATGAAGCGGTCGTGATCGCCATAGACGGTGCGCGCCTGCCCCGGCCAGCTATGGGTGATGCACAAGTTCCCCTCTGCCGCGCCGCCGGTGTCTTCATCGGCCAGCACCGCGCCTTCATTGTCGACCAGCTGCGGCGCGATGCCGAAGAACGGGCGCCCCGCGCTGCCCGGCTTCATCGCATGCGCGCCCGGCAGGGTGGTGATCATCACGCCGCCGGTTTCGGTCTGCCACCATGTGTCGACGATCGGCGCGTCGCCGTGTCCGACATGATCGTGATACCAGCGCCACGCCTCGGGATTGATCGGCTCGCCCACGCTGCCCAGCAGGCGCAGCGAGGACAGATCGTGGTCGTCGACATATTTGTCGCCCTCGCGCATCAGGGCACGGATCGCGGTGGGCGCGGTGTAGAAGATATTGACCTTGTGCTTGTCGATGATCTGCCAGAACCGGCTGTGATCGGGATAGTTCGGCACGCCCTCGAACATCAGCGCCGTCGCTCCGGCCTGCAGCGGGCCATAGACGATGTAGGAATGGCCGGTGACCCAGCCGATATCGGCGGTGCACCAGTATATCTCGCCCTCGCGGTAATCGAAGACATAGCGGAAGGTCGTCTCGGTCCAGACCGCATAGCCGCCGACCGTGTGCACCACGCCCTTGGGCTTGCCGGTGGAGCCGGAGGTGTAGAGGATGAACAGCGGATCTTCCGCCTTCATCACCTCACACGCGCATTCGTCGGACACGCCTTCGCTCAGCTCGTGATACCAGCGGTCGCGGCCTTCGGTCATGTCGACCTTGCCGCCGGTGTGGCGGATGACGAGGACCTGCTTGACGGACAACTTCTTCAAGGCGGCATCGACATTGGCCTTCAGCGGAATGGTCTTAGACCCGCGCAGGCCTTCGTCGGCGCAGATCACGAAGTCGGAGCGGCAATCCTCGATGCGTCCGGCGATAGCGTCGGGCGAGAAGCCGCCGAACACCACCGAATGCACCGCACCGATGCGCGCGCAGGCCAGCATGGCGAAGGCGCCTTCGGGGATCATCGGCATGTAGATCGTGACGCGGTCGCCCTTGGCCACGCCCATTTTCCTGAGCGTGTTCGCCATGCGCACGACTTCGCGCTGCAATTCGGCATAGGTAAAGCGCCGGACCGGATCGTCGGGGCTGTCGGGCTCGAAGATCAGCGCGGTGCGATCGCCGCGCCCCGCCTCGACATGACGGTCCACGGCATTGTGGCAGATATTGATCTCGCCATCCTCGAACCATTTTATGTCGACCGGGTCGAAGCTCCAGCCAGCGATCTTGGAGGGATTTGTGAACCAGTCGAGCCGCTTGGCCTGTTCAAGCCAGAAGCCGTCCGGATCGTCCATGCTGCGGGCGTAAAGATCGCGGTACTGGTCCAGCGTGCAGCGCGTTCCCTGCGCGGCCTGTTCGGGCACGGGGATCGTCGAATTCGCGGACTGGCTGGTCTGTGGCATGCTGTCTCCCGTATCGCCTTATCGGCCGCGCCCTGCCTGCCGGTGGGCAGGCGGCGCGCCGTCACGATGCGGGCATAGAAAGCCCGACGCGGCATGCCAAGCCCTTACGCTGTACGCGCATCGGACAGGCTGCGGCGGGGATGCATGCGGCTAGTGGCGGCCAGACAATCATCATGCCGGCCTGGCGGTATGTCGCGGTTTTTGGGGGGCCGGTGTTCGCCATGAACACCGGTGAAAGGCGTTACCGGCCTTCGTCGCCGGAAGACTGCATTTCCAGCTCGGCGGCTTCCGCCTCTGCCTCGGCTTCGGCTTCCGCCTCGGCCAGGCGGCGGTCGGCGCGTTGCTGTTCGGCCTTGTTGCGTTCGGCCACGACCCGGCGGGCCTGGTCGGCAAGGCCGCGCCATGTCTTGGCGGCGCGCAGATTGCGATCGCGGACGTTGTCGAGGGTGGCCTTTTCGGCTTCGGCTGCGGCCTCGCGGGCGCGCGCATCATAGAATTCGAAAGTCTGGCTCACGAAGCCTCCCGTCCAGTGGGTGGGTAAAGTAATCGCCCCGCGCCAGCCATCGGGCGGCGCGGGGCAATTCGAAAATCAGTCGGCAGCCGACAGATTGACGGCGCTGGCCTTGCCATTGCGGCCCATTTCGACTTCGTAGTTCAGGCGCTGTTCCTTATCGAGCGTCTGCATGCCAGCCGCCTGAACGGCCGAGATGTGAACGAAGCTGTCAGCCGAGCCATCGTCGGGCTGGATGAAACCATAACCCTTGTCGGAATTGAAGAATTTCACGGTGCCGGTCTTCGACATAAGATGTTCCTTTCAAGAACGTAGTAAGTGCTGCCGCGAAATGCAGCAGCGGTCGTGCGTAAAGTCGTCCAAGAAGAGGAAGTCGCCGTCTAATTTGCGCCAGGCTGCGATGGCAGTTTCTGGCGGTCGTCAAATGCCGAAGTCCGTCGCAATTTTCGACGTCAGCGCAGCGGCAATAGCAGAGATTGCCGCGATGCCCTAATTTATAATGCCCCAATCATCGGCGTGCCCGGATCATTCATCGGCAAAGGCGAACGGCACACCCGATTGGCGGTAATGGTCAAAGCGCAATTCGCGCCCCATCGGCGGGGCGGAGCGCGCGATGCATTGCGGGCGGTGGCAAAAGCGGCAGGCGATGCCGATGGGGGTCGCCTCCGCCGGATCGAACCGGTCCGCATAGGTAAGCTCGCCCGCGCGCGAATCGGCGCAGCACAGCGCCACCGCGCGGGTGATGCGCGGCGCGTCGAAGCTGCCCCCGCCCGAGATCACCGTGCGCGCAACCGAGACATAGCGTTCGCCGTCCGGCAGCTCGATGCGCTGGACCAGCACGTCGCCGGGGCGGTCGAACGCCTTGTGCACGTTCCACAGCGGACAGGCCCCGCCATGGCGGGCGAAGGGGAAACCCGCCCCGTCCAGCCGCTTCGACACATTGCCCGCGCGGTCGACACGGATGAAGAAGAAGGGCACGCCCTCCGCCCCCGGTTTCTGCAGCGTGGTCAGCCGGTGCGCGACCTGCTCATAGCTGACCTGAAATTCATAGGTCAGCGCATCGATGTCATAGCGCAGCCTTTTTGCGGCATCGAGGAACGGGCGATAGGGCATCAGCAGCGCGGCGGCCCAATACGATTCGAGCGCGCGGCGGGCCAGCACCTTGCCATTGTCGGTCTCGAACCGGCCCTCGGCAATGGCGGCCTCGATCTCCTTGCCGCATTCCAGCAGCGCGATCTGCAGCGCGAGCTGATAGCGCCGCGCCTTGTGGTCAAGCTGGCGCGAGAACAGCACGCGGCGGCGGTGATAATCGTACCAGCGGGTCGCGCCCATCAGCGTCTCGGGCGGCGCGAAGGATACCTCGATGCGGTGACGCTCGCGGATTCGCTCGATCATCGACGATACGTTGGGCAGATCCTGCGCGGCCAGCGCGGCGCTGTCGTCGAGCGCGGGGAAACAATTGCGCCGGGCGGCGAGGAAATTGCGGGCTTCCGCCACCGGGTCGGGCGCGGCGGCTCCGCCCTCACCGCCGCCCTCCCTGCGAGCCGCCAGCGCCAGTTGCTCCTCGCCATAGGCGGTGTGCAGCCGCAGCAGCGCCTCGGCGAAACCGGGGAAGCTGGTGGCGACATCGGCGACGTCGAGCGCGGGCAGGTCGATGTCGGCAAAGATCGGATCGCGCAGCACCGCCTGTAACCGCGTCGTCGTCTCCTCGCTGTCGTCATTGGCAAGGTCGGCGATGTCGATACGGTAGGTGGTCGCGATATTGAGCAGCAACTCGGCCGTGACGGGACGCTGGTTGCGCTCCATCAGCGCGATATAGCTGGGCGAGATGTCAAGATCGGCGGCCATGTTGGCCTGCGTCAGCCCCAGTTCGCGCCGCATGCGCTTGAGCCTGGGGCCGAGATAGATCGCCTTGCGCGCCATATGTTCCGATCCGCGTGTGTACAGCTTTACAACTATACAAGCAAATCCAGTAAAGTTTGACAAGGGCACACCGTGCGCGGTGTCCGGCATGCGTTTGGCATTTCACAACACTGGTCATGCCCCCGGACGATTCGGGGCCGACGAACAAATTGCATGAGGGCCAAGAACGCATGACCTACGCCGCCGAAATTCAGCGCCAGCGCGCCACCATCGCCAGCCTTGGCGAGAAATGGGCCGCGATCGATCCCGACATGGCCGCGCGCATGGCGGTGCAGAACCGCTTCCGCACCGGGCTCGACATCGCGCGTTACACTGCAAAGATCATGCGCGAGGACATGGCCGCCTATGACGCCGATCCCGCCAACTACACCCAGTCGCTGGGCTGCTGGCACGGGTTCATCGGGCAGCAGAAGATGATCTCGATCAAGAAGCATTTCGGCACCACCAAGGGGCGGTATCTGTACCTGTCCGGCTGGATGGTCGCGGCGCTTCGCAGCGAGTTCGGCCCCCTGCCCGACCAGTCGATGCACGAGAAGACCAGCGTTCCCGCGCTGATCGAGGAACTCTACACCTTCCTGCGGCAGGCCGATGCGCGCGAGCTGGGCATGATGTTCCGCGATCTGGACGCCGCCAAGGATGCGGGCGATGCGGTCACCACTCACCGCCTGCTGCGCGAGATCGACGAGCACCAGACCCATGTCGTGCCGATCATCGCCGACATCGACGCAGGCTTCGGCAATGCCGAAGCGACCTATCTGCTCGCCAAGAAGATGATCGAGGCCGGCGCCTGCGCCCTGCAGATCGAGAACCAGGTGTCGGACGAGAAGCAGTGCGGCCATCAGGACGGCAAGGTCACCGTTCCGCACGAGGACTTCTTGCAGAAGATCCGCGCGATCCGTTACGCGTTTCTTGAACTGGGGGTCGAGGACGGCATCATCGTCGCCCGCACCGACTCGCTGGGCGCGGGGCTGACCAAGCAGATCGCCTTCAGCAAGGAACCGGGCGATCTGGGCGACCAGTACAACGCGTTCCTCGATTGCGAGGAAGTCGATCCCTCGGACATCACCAACGGACAGGTCTTCATCAGCCGCGACGGCAAGCTGCTGGCGCCCAAGCGCCTGCCCTCGAACCTCTATCAGTTCCGCGCCGGGACCGGCGAGGATCGCTGCGTGCTCGACTGCATCACCGCGCTGGAGAACGGGGCGGACCTGCTGTGGATCGAGACCGAGAAGCCGCATATCGGCCAGATCGGCGGCATGGTGAACCGCATCCGCGAGGTCATTCCGAACGCCAAGCTGGTCTATAACAACTCGCCCAGCTTCAACTGGACGCTGAACTTCCGCCAGCAGGTGTTCGATGCCTGGGAGGCCGAGGGACGCGACGTGTCCGCCTATGACAGGGCAAGGCTGATGAGCGTGGATTACGACGGCACCGATCTGGCGGACGAAGCCGACGAGCGCATCCGAACCTTCCAGAAGGACGCGGCGCGGGAAGCCGGGATCTTCCACCACCTCATCACCCTGCCGACCTATCACACGGCAGCCTTGTCGACCGACAATCTCGCCCGCGAATATTTCGGCGAGGCCGGGATGCTGGGCTACGTCAAAGGCGTCCAGCGCAAGGAAATCCGCGAAGGCATCGCCTGCGTGAAGCACCAGAACATGGCCGGATCCGACATCGGTGACGACCACAAGGAAGCCTTTGCCGGTGAGGCTGCTCTGAAAGCCGGCGGCAAGGACAACACGATGAACCAGTTCGCGGCGGCCTGAACCCGCCACGCGTTACGAAGAAAGGAGACTACCAATGCCCGCACCCGCACTTGCCCGTCCGGTCTTCTCGACCGAGGATTCGCGCCTGATCCGCCGCGCCGTGGTGGAGTTCATCAAGAACAACCAGGACGATATCGAAACGCCCAAGTTCGTGAATCTGCACCACCGCCTTGGCCGGATGGGCTGAACCACGACATAAATAGAAGACGTACCGCGCCCCGGTGCCGACGCACCGGGGCCGCGCACAGGAAGGACGAATTATGCTGACCGATTTGCACCACGACGACGCGACGTCCGGCGGGGAGGCCGGGACCGTTACGCGAGCCGGGCTGCAAGTCGACCGGTCCCTGGCGAGCTTCGTGGAAAATGAAGCCATGCCGGGGACCGGCATTACCGCCGACGCCTTCTGGAAAGGTCTGGCGGACATCGCCGCCCGGTTCGAGCCGCGCAATCGCGACCTGCTGGTCACGCGCGACCGGTTGCAGGCCGAAATCGACGGGTGGCACCGCGAGAACCCCGGCGCCGCCAGCGGCGCGCCCGAGGCGTTCCTGCGCGAAATCGGCTATCTGGTGCCAGAGCCCGCGCCCTTCACCATCGGCACGACAGGCGTCGATCCCGAGATCGCCGAGGTCGCGGGCGCGCAGCTGGTCGTGCCGGTGCTGAACGCGCGGTTCCTGCTCAACGCCGCCAATGCGCGCTGGGGCAGCCTGTACGATGCGCTCTATGGCACCGATGCGCTGGATGGCACGCTGCCGCAGGGCAAGGCCTATGACGAGGCGCGCGGCGCGCAGGTCATCGCATGGGCCAAGGCTTTTCTGGACGAGGCGGTTCCGCTGGCCGAAGGGTCGTGGGACGCGTGGACCGGCGGCACACCGCAACTGGCCGATCCCGCACAATATGTCGGCATGTGCGGCGACAACATCCTGCTGCGCCACAACGGCCTGCATATCGAGCTGGTGATCGACCCCGGCCATTCGATCGGCCGGAACGACCCCGCCGGCATCGCGGATATCGAGCTGGAATCGGCACTGACCACAATCGTCGATCTGGAAGATTCGGTCGCCGCCGTCGATGCGTCCGACAAGACCGCGGCCTATCGCAACTGGCTGGGGATCGTCCGGTCCGACCTGACCGCCGAGTTCAGCAAGAACGGCGAGACGATGATCCGCCGCGCCAGCCCAGACCGGACCTATACCACCGACACAGGCGAGCTGACGCTGCCCGGGCGCAGCCTGCTGCTGGTCCGCAATGTCGGCCACCTGATGCGCAATCCCGCGATCCGCCTGCCGAACGGCAGCGAGATTCCCGAGGGCATCATGGACGCGGCGATCACCAGCCTGATCGCCCTGCATGATCTGAAGGGTCTGGGCCAGAACACCAACAGCCGCGCCGGATCGGTGTATATCGTGAAGCCCAAGATGCACGGGCCCGAGGAATGCGCGTTCACCAACGACCTGTTCAACGCGGTGGAGGACATGCTGGGCCTGACTCGCCACACCATCAAGGTCGGCGTCATGGACGAGGAGCGCCGCACCAGCGCCAATCTGGCGGCCTGCATCCATGCGGTGAAGGACCGCGTGTTCTTCATCAACACCGGCTTCCTCGACCGGACGGGGGACGAGATCCACACCTCGATGCTGGCAGGGCCGATGCTGCGCAAGGGCGCGATCAAGCAGGCGGAATGGATCAGGGCGTATGAGGATCGCAACGTCCAGATCGGGCTTGCCTGCGGCTTTTCGGGCCGCGCGCAGATCGGCAAGGGCATGTGGGCCGCGCCCGACCGGATGCAGGCGATGCTGGCCGAGAAGATCGGCCATCCGCAAAGCGGCGCGACGACCGCCTGGGTGCCCTCGCCCACGGCGGCCACGCTGCATGCCACCCATTACCACCGCTGCGACGTCGCCGCGCGGCAGGCCGAGCGCGCGAAGGAAAGCATCGCGCCGCTGTCCGCCCTGCTGACCGTGCCGCTGGCGGGCGGCGCAAACTGGTCGGAGGATGAGATTCGCGAGGAAGTCGACAACAACAGCCAGGGCATATTGGGTTATGTCGTGCGCTGGATCGATCAGGGCGTCGGCTGTTCCAAGGTGCCCGACATCCACGACGTCGGGCTTATGGAAGACCGCGCCACGCTACGCATTTCCAGCCAGCACCTTGCCAACTGGCTGGAGCATGGCGTGATCGACCGCGACATGGTCGAGGCCGCGCTGTGGCGCATGGCCGAGGTGGTGGACCGCCAGAACGCGGGCGATCCGTCCTATCAGCCGATGACGGCGCGCGGGCGCGACTGCCTGCCGATCAGGGCCTCGCGCGCGCTGATCCTCGAAGGGCGCGAGCAGCCCAGCGGCTATACCGAACCGGTTCTGCACCGCCTGCGCGCAGAGGCCAAGCACGGCTGAGATTTGCTTCGGAAGGAGAGCCCGAAGCATCCCGCCCGCGCTGGACCCGGACATCATCCGGCGACCGGCGCGGGCGGATTTTCATGATCGTTCGAAGGCGGCGGGGCAAAAGCCTGTCCGCCGCCCTTGGGCCTTCGCCCGCCAGCCGCTAACCCGCTGTCAGTGGATTCGCATATTGTCATAGGTCAGGACGCGCACGGGGCAGATGTGCGCGTCGATATGGAGGAGCTGCTCGCCACGCGCCTGCTGGTGCAAGGCAATTCCGGCTCGGGCAAGTCGCACCTGCTGCGCCGCCTGCTGGAAGAGAGCGCGGGCATGGTGCAGCAGATCATCATCGACCCTGAGGGCGACTTCGCCTCGCTGTCCGATCATTTCGGCCATGTGGTGATCGATGCCAGCGCGCATTCGGCGGCGGAGATCGTGGCGCTGGCCGCCCGGGTGCGCGAGCACCGGGCCTCGGTCGTGCTGGGGCTGGACGGGCTGGACGTCGAATTGCAGATCCGCTGTTCGGCGCAGTTCCTGAATGCCTTGTTCGATGCTCCGCGCGAACACTGGTTTCCCGCGCTGGTCGTGGTGGACGAGGCGCAGATGTTCGCCCCCTCCGCCAGCGGCGAGATGGCCGAGGATACGCGCCGCCTGTCGCTGGGCGCGATGACGAATCTGATGTGCCGGGGCCGCAAGCGCGGCCTTGCGGGCATCGTCGCGACGCAGCGGCTGGCCAAGCTGGCCAAGAACGTCGCGGCGGAGGCGTCGAACTTTCTGATGGGGCGCACATTCCTCGACATCGACATGCAGCGCGCCGCCGATTTGCTGGGCATGGAACGCAGGCAGGCCGAGCAGATCCGCGATCTTGAGCGCGGGCGATTCCTGGGCCTTGGTCCCGCGATCACCCGCCGCCCGGTGGCGATCAGGATCGGGCCGGTGAAATCGGGATCGCGGGTCAATGCCAGCGCGCTGGTCCCGCTGCCCTCCGCCGCGCCCGAGGAGATGGAAGCGCTGCTGCACAAGGAGCTGGACAAGGCTCTTCCCCCGCCGCCCCCTCCCCCGCCGCCGCGGCAGGATCCGGAGGAACTGGCTCGCCGCATGCAGCCTGCCGCCGCCCAGCCGCGCGCCGTTTCGGGCGGGCCTGCCGCGCCAGCCGCACCTGCCGCGAACGACGAGATGCTGGAAGAGATCCTGGCCGATCTGGCGAGCGATGCGACCATCACCTTCCAGCCCGCCGCCAGCCAGTTCCAGAGCTTCATGATGGCCTGCCGCCGCAGGGGCGCGACCGCCGCGCTGCTGGACATGGCGGCGTTCCGGCGGCGCTTCGCCATCGCGGTCGCAGGGCTGGACGGGCTGGACGAGGACATGCGCGAGCGTGTGCTGGAACTGGGCACGCAGGTCGACGACGATCTGCTCGCGCCCTTCCTGCTGATCGCGCGATCGGCGGCGCAGGGCATGGAATCGCCTGACGAAGAGGAATTGTCGCGCGCCTATGGCACCAGCTCTCCGGGCCGCATCCGGCGGCTGCTGGAGCATCTGGAACGCAAGGGCCTTATCGTCACGCGCGAGGATTACGGCGGCGGGCGCACGATCAACGTGCCCGGCTTAGAGCTGGCCTAGGCCTCTTCGACCCAGCCCTTGCGCAGGCCCGGCCCCGCAAGTAGCATCAGCACGCCCGCCAGCAGGTAGAGCGACAGGCCGAACAGCATCGAATAGCGCAGCGCCTCGTCCCCATAGACCGGCACCAGCAGGGTCGAGACCTGACCCAGCGCATAGATGCCTCCGCCGAGGCCAATGAGATTGTTGATCAGCAGGAACAGCGCCGAAGCGGTCGCCCGCGCGGGCGGAGGGACGAGGTGCTGCACCGCCGACAGCACCGGCCCCAGCCACACATAGACCAGCGCCTGCGGCACGATGAACAGCGCAAAGGCGAGCAGCACGCTGCCGCTCATGATGCCGAGCGCGAACAAGGGTGCGCCGATCAGGAACGCGCCCGCCGGCACCCATGCGAACCACGCCCGGTCGCGTCCGCCCAGCCGGTCGCTGATCCAGCCGCCCAGCAACATGCCCGCCACGCCGCCGATCAGCAGGACGAGGCCGAAGAACCACGCCGATTGCATCAGGTCGAGCCCGAAGCTTCTCTGCAGCAGGCTGGGCAGCCAGAAGGCGAGGCCATAGCCGCACATCGAGCTGGATGCCGCGCCAAAGGACAGGAACCAGAACGCGGGCTTCCTGGCCAGCAGGCGGGCGGTGTCGGCAAGGCGGGGCTTGGCCATCACCGGCTCGCCCGGTGCGACCTGCGGGCGGTTGTCGCGTACCAGCAGGCGGAAGACGGGGGCAATGATGATGCCAAGCACGCCGACCACCAGAAACGCCATGCGCCAGTCGACCCGCGCCGCGATATAGCCGCCCGCCAGCACGCCCGCCGCCGATCCCAGCGGGATGCCCAGCGAATAGACCGACAGCGCGAAGGCCCGCCGGTTCGACGGGAAGTAATCCCCAATCAGCGCATAGGAAGGCGCGACGCCCCCCGCCTCTCCGATGCCGACGCCCAGCCGCGCGAGGAAGATGTGCCAGAACCCCTGCGCCAGCGCGCAGGCCGCGGTAAAGCCGCTCCACAGCACCAGCGACACGGTGATGACCCAGCTGCGGCTGGTTCGGTCGGCCAGCGCGGCCAGCGGCACCGCCAGCGTGGAATAGAGCAGCGCGAAGGCCAGCCCGCCGAGGATGCCCATCTGCGCATCCGACAGGTCGAGATCCGCCTGAATCGGTGCGGCGAGGATCGCCAGGATCTGCCGGTCGATGAAGTTGAAGATATAGACGACCAGCAGCATCGCCAGCACCACGTTCGGGCGCGACTTGCGGGCGGCGCTCGTGGGTGCAGTCATGGGGGCGGCTGCGGTCATGCGCGGAAACCCATTATGCGTAATGCTCCGTGAGGAAGGCCTGAATTGCCGTGCGCGCCGCCGGTTCGTCCAGCAAGGGGGTGTGACCGCGCTCGGGCACTTCGGCCGAGGCGTAGGGACCTTCGTGGCGTTCGCCCATCTTTGACACCGTCTCGCCGGTGATCAGATCGCTGGTCGCCCCGCGCACCACCAGCACCGGCAGCCCGTCCATCGCCTGCCATAAAGGCCACAGATCGACCTGTTCGCTCTCACCCTGAAGCGGGACCGCGATGGCGGGGTCATAGTCGAATTCGACCCCCGCGGCGCTCTCGCGGCAGGTGCGCCTGGCGAATGCCATCCAGTCCTCATCGGTGAAGCCGGGAAACACCCGCCCGTTCACCGCGCGGCAGGCCGCCGCCGCCTCGTCCCAGTCGGCGAAGGGGCCGGACTTGCCGACATAGCTTCCGATCCGGTCCAGCGCATCAGGCTCAAGATGCGCGCCGACATCGTTGAGGATGACGGGGCCGATGCGGCTGGGCAATTCGCGCGATCGTCCGCGGTTCATCGCCGCCATCGCCATCGCCACCAGCCCGCCCATCGACGTGCCGATCAGGCCCGCGCTCTCGATACCCAGCCCGTCCATCAGCGCGAACATGTCCTGCGCATAGACGGCGGGGCTGTAATGCGCGGGTTCGGGATCGCGGTCCGACAGGCCGCGCCCCCGCACGTCGGGCACGATCAGCCGGTATCCGCCCCCCTTCCGGCTGGCCGCCCAGGGCAGCAGCCATTCGATCAGCGGTTCGAAATCCGCGCTGTTGCGGGTCAGCGCATGCATCAGCAGCAGGGGGCGGGCGTCGGGGCTGCCGCCGGGATAGTCCCGCGCAAACAGCTCCAGCCGCCCGTCCGCGCTGCGGAAGCGGTGGGAACGATAGGCCGTCATCCGATCCTCGCCGTCAGAGGATCAGAAGCGCACTTCGCCGGTGACGAACACGCGGCGCGGATCGCCGTAAAAGCCCGTCACATTTCGCTCGAACCCAAGCTGGGTGTTGTAGACGAAGTCATAGCCCGCCACGACATAGCGCTTGTCGAACAGGTTCTTGCCGTGCAGCCCGATCGAGAACCGGTCGGAATCGTCGGTATAGACGATGCTGGCATTGGCCAGGGCAAAGCCGTCCTGGTCGAGGAAGGGCGTCGGCAGTTCGAACTGCTGCGCGTCGCTGCGCATCGAGACCGAGCCGATCAGATCGAGCATGCCCGAGGCCACCGGCAGGCCAAGGTCAAAGCCCCAGTTGGCAGTGAATTCGGGCGTGTTCTGGATCTCCGCCGTGTCGGAGAAATCGATGCCCGACACGATGAATTCATTGTACTTGCCGTCGATGTAACCCAGCGCCCAGTTGATGTTCAGGCGGCTGCCCAACCCTGCGAAATCGCGGCCCAGCAGGGCATTGCCCTCGAACTCGATACCGTTGATATCGGCCCCGCCCGCATTGGTGGTGATGCCCGCGAACGTATCGGCGATGCCGTCGCCATTGGTGTCGACGCCGGCCGATCCCGGCACCTGCACGTCCTTGTAGTTCGAGATGAACCCGGCAAGGCTGACGTTCAGGCGGTTGTCCAGCAGCGATGCCTTCCAGCCCAGTTCGAAGCTGTCGACCGTTTCCGGATCGAATAGCATGTACTGGTAGATCTCGTCATAGCTGACGGTGCCATTGCCATCGAGGTCGGTGGCATTGCTGGTCTGGCCGCGCGGGTCGAAGCCGCCGCCCTTGAAGCCGCGCGAATAGGTGAAGTAGAAATTCTGGTCGGGCGTCGGCTGAAAGCTGATCGACGCGCGCGGCGTGAATTCCTTGAATGTCGCGCTGTCGTCGAAATCCGACGTGACCGCGATGGGGATGGAGCCGTCGGCGAACAGGTCGGAATAGCCGCCGATGAAGGTCGTGCGCAGCACGCGCGAGGACCGCTTGTCATAGGTATAGCGACCGCCCAGCGACAGGCTGAGCCGGTCGGTCAGCTCGTAGGTGAAGTCGCCGAAGATCGACCATGTCTCGGTATTCACATCGCCAAAGGTCTGCGCCGTCAGGCCCGGCAGACCGATCGCCTGCCCGGTCTGCCAGACCGCCGCGTCAAATGCGGTGAGCGCATTGGCGTTGAGGTAATAGGCCCCCAGCACGCCCGACAGACGGTCGCTTTCGTACAGGAATTGCAATTCCTGGCTGAACTGGTCGTTCTCGTAGATCGCGGGCACGTCGAGATCGACGACCGGCAGGCTGTCGAAGTCGATCGGCGTGGTCGACTTGTCTTCGCGGTAGCCGGTGATCGACTTCAGCGTAATGGTGTCCGACAGTTCGAACGCCATGTTGAGCGCGCCGCCATAGGCCTCGACCTCCTGCTCCACGACATTCAGCCCGGCGCGGGTGTCATAGACATCGTCCAGCACCGGCGCATTGCTGAAGGCCGGGTTGCCGGGCAGGAAGCGGTGGCCCTGCCGGGGGTCGGAATTGTCCTTCACATAGTCGCCCGACAGGCGCGCGAAAAAGGCGCCGCTTTCGAACTCCATCGTGCCGCGCGCGGCCCAGACGTCCTTGTTGTAGTTCTCCACCCCGTCGAGCACGAGATTGTCGCCGTAACCGCCGCGCGACAGGCGCGCCCCGCTGGCGCCGATGCGCAGATTGTCGCCGATCGGCGTGGAGGCGGTGACGATCACGTCGGCCTGGTCGTAATTGCCATAGGTGCCGCGGACCTTGACCTGGGTCTGGTCGGGCAGGCGCGCGGTCACATATTTGATCGCGCCGCCGATGGTGTTGCGGCCATAGAGCGTGCCCTGCGGACCGCGCAGCACCTCGATCCGTTCGACGTCATAGACATCGAGCACGGCAGCCTGCGGACGGTTGAGATAGACATCGTCGACATAGAGGCCGACGCCCGCCTCGAACCCGGCGACCGGATCCTGCTGACCCACGCCGCGGATAAAGGCGCTGAGCGTGGTGTTGGTGCCGCGCGATACTTCCAGCGTCAGGTTGGGGACCTGCTCGCCGAGCTGCTCGATGGTCTGCGTGCCCTGCTTGGCCAGCGCCTCTCCGCTGATCGCGGTGACCGAGATCGGAACGTCGATCAGACGCTCCTCGCGCCGGCGGGCGGTGACGACGATCATGCCGTTGTCATCGGCCGGTCCCTCTACCACGCTGGGTTCCGCGACGGCGTCGGCATCCATGTCCTGCGCATGGGCGGCAGGCGCGGCAAGCGTGGCGGCGATGATGAAAGCGCAAGCGGTCGTGTGGCGCAGAGTCGTGCGGCGCGGATTGGCCCTAAGCATCCGGTAATCTCCCAAGAAACCTTTGTTATTGACGCCTTCAATATTGAAACTTGAACCACCTTTCAACTTAATATTTTTGCCAAGCGCGTTTTTGCGCGTTAGCCACGGTGTCGATGGACATCGAAAGCCCTTCCGATCCGGACGCCCTGCCCGGCGGCAAACAGCCACGGACCGAACGCGGACGAAAGACGCTGCGCAAGCTGCTCGACGCCGCCGCGCTGGAGTTCGGAGAGAAGGGTTTTCACGAAGCCTCGATCAGCGGCATCACCAGCCGCGCAGGGATGGCGCTGGGCAGTTTCTACACCTATTTCGACAGCAAGGATTCGCTGTTCCGCGCGCTTGTGAACGATCTGTCGGGCCGCGTCGGGATAGAGGCGGGCAAGGCATTGGCCGAGAGCCGGGACGCGCTGGGATCGGAACGCGCGGCCTTCAGCGCATTCTTCGATTTCGCGCGCGAGCATCAGGAAATCTACCGCATCATCGACGAGGCGGAGTTCGTCGATCCGGCCAGCTTTCGCCAGCATTACGAATCGGCCGCGCAGCGCATCCACGAACGGCTGCGGCGGGGCATGGCATCGGGGGAACTGCGCGACGATCTGGATGAGGCGAGCGCGTGGGCGATCATGGGGATGAACGTGTTCCTGGGCCTGAAATACGCGATCTGGTCGGGCGACCGGTCCACCGCCGACATCGCCGCCGTGGCGAACGCGCTGCTGGAAAAGGGCATCGTGAAGCGCTGAGGCGCGGGATCCGCGGCTTCACGATATATTCGCATTCAGGCGCGATTTATATTCGCCTTGGCAGCCTTGGCAGCCTTGGCAGCCTTGGCAATCGGAAGCGCTGCGCATGATCCGGCGGGGCGGGCCGAAGGGGGGAATCGATGAAGCACTGGGGCGTTTTCGCAAGTCTGGTCGCGCTGTCCGCAGGTCTGGCCGCCGCACCCCCAATCGAAACCGCCCGCGCGCAGGATGCCAGCGATCCGACGGGCGAGAGCCAGCAGGGCGATGTCGCGGTCACCATCTACAACGGCGATATCGCTCTGGTGCAGGACGTGCGCGATCTGTCGTTTCCCCGCGGCCGCACCCGCATCGAATTTCCCGACGTCTCCAGCCGCATCCGTCCCGAAACGCTGAGTTTTTCGGCCGAAAACACCGGCATCGTGGAGCAGAACTTCGATTTCGACCTGCTGACCCCGTCCAAGCTGATGGAAAAGGCGGTGGGCGAGACGATCACGCTGATCCGCACCAATCCCGCCACCGGCGCCGAAACGCGCGAGCGGGCCAAGGTGCTGTCGGTCGCGGGCGGCGTGGTGGTGCAGATCGGCGACCGGATCGAGGTGCTGCGCGACGACGGCCTGCCGGTGCGCGCCGTGTTCGACCGCGTGCCCGACGGGCTGCGCGCGCGGCCCACCCTGTCGGTGTCGGTCGATTCGGGCGCGTCGGGCCGCCGCCCGGCCTCGATCCGCTATCTGACCACCGGGCTCGGCTGGAACGCCGATTACGTGTCGCTCTATGACGAAGCATCGGGCGCGCTCGACATGCAGGGCTGGGTCACGCTGACCAACAACACCGGCACGACTTTCGAGGATGCGAAGACCGTGCTGGTCGCGGGCGATCCGTCGACCGGGCGGAACAACAACATACGCGGCGGCTATGCGCCCCCGCCTCCGCCGCGTCCGCCGCAGGGCACGGTGCGCTCCATCGGCACCGAGACCGCCGACCGCGAGCGGCTGGCCGATTACTACCTCTATCCGCTGGATGCGCGCACCACGATTGCCAATGCGCAGACCAAGCAGGTCAGCTTCATGGACGTGCAGGGCGTGCCCGCGCGCAAGATCTATGCCCGCACGCTGGACTGGCTGGCGAGCGACAGCGACCCGGTGCAGGTGGAAAGCCGGCTGGCGTTCTCCTCCTCGCGCGAAGGCGGTCTCGGCGATGCGCTGCCCGCCGGGACCGTGCGCTTTTATCAGCGCGACGCGCAGGGCACGCCGCAATTCATCGGCGAGGACCGCATCGGCCACACCCCGATGGGCAGCGAGATGAGCCTGAAGCTGGGCGATGCGTTCGACATCGCGGTGCAGGCGGCGGTCACGGAGCGCACCCGCATCGCTTCGGACGAATATGCCCGCTCCGCCCGGTACCGCGTGATTACGGACGGCGAGATACGCGAGATCGAGGTCCAGCGCGCGCAGACCTTCTATCGCACCGCGATGCAATACCGCGTCACCAACGCCAAGCCGCAGCCCGTCACGGTCGAGGTCGCGCAGGCAGGGCTGGATCGCGGCTGGTGGAGCCACGACTTCCGCGTGGTGAGCGAGAGCATCGAGGGCGAGCAGGTCAATCTCGACAAGAGGCAATGGTCGGTGCCCGTCCCCGCCAATGGCGAGACGGTGCTGACCGTGGTGTACGAGACGCGCTACTAGGCGGCGCGGGTGCTGCGCTTTCTCCCCCTTGCGGCGCTGCTGCTGCCGGCCGCCGCTTCGGCGCAAGCCACTGCGCGCGCCGATGTCAGCGGGCGCACCGCGGTCGACGCCTCGCAGCCTTCCGACATCGCCGTCACCATCTACCGCGACGAGGACCGCGGCGGCGCTCCGATCGATCCGAAATGGGCAGGCGGCTTCGCGATGATCTCCGAAGTGCGGCAGGTTACGCTGCCCCCCGGCCATTCGCGCATCCGCTTTACCGGCGTGTCCGAGAGCATGGTCGCAGTCAGCGCCATCGTCACCGGCCTGCCCGGCGGCACCATCGAGAAGAACCGCAACGCCGACCTTCTCTCGCCCGCCGCGCTGGTCGATGGGACACTGGGTAACCGCGTCCGCATCACCCGCACCAATCCAGCGACCGGCAACGCCGAAACCGAGACCGCGATCATCCGCACCCGCGCCGACGGCGGGCTCGTGCTGCAGACCCGGGAGGGGTTCGAGGCGGTGCGCTGCTCGGGCCTGCCCGAAAGGCTCAGCTTCGACCGCGTGCCTGCGGGTTTGTCGCCGCAGCCGGTGTTTACCATCGACACATTCAGCGCCGAGGGCGGCA
The DNA here is from genome assembly GCA_002694745.1 of Croceicoccus sp. GTDB lineage: Bacteria > Pseudomonadota > Alphaproteobacteria > Sphingomonadales > Sphingomonadaceae > Croceicoccus. Next base: position 24,878 of record NZMY01000016.1, read on the forward strand.
CCCACACTGTCACGCTGACCTATCTGGCGACGGGCTTCGACTGGCAGGCCAATTATGTCGCGAGTTTCGCGGAGGCCAGCCGCGACAAGGACCGGACGCTCGAGCTGATGGCATGGCTGACAGTGGCGAACGCCAACGGGCAAAGCTTTCCCGATGCCGAACTGATGACGGTCGCGGGCCGGATCAACGTCACCAGCGATTACGAGGAACTGACCGACCCTCCGCGCGCGCGGCGTCTGCGGCTGACCTGTTTTCCGCTGGGCAGCACGTCTAGCGGTATCTCCTCGCCGCCGCCGCCTGCTCCGCCGCCGCCGCCACCGCCGCCTGCCATGATGGCAGACCAGATCGTGGTGACAGGCCTGAGCGTGGCGAGGGTGCAGATGGAATCGGCGATGAAGGTGGCCGATGTCGAGGCGGGCGAGGAGGCGCTGGGCGATCTGAAGCTCTACCGTGTGCCGGTGCCGGTCACCGTCGCAGCCCGGTCGCAGAAGCAGGTGAAGTTTCTCGGCCTGAGCTCGGTGAAGGGCCAGCTGGTGCACACCGGCCTGTGCTCTGCGGCGATGGAACCGGCCGCCGCCGATGTCGAACTCCGCAGCCGGAACACCGAACGCAATGGCCTCGGCCGCTCGCTCCCACAGGGTAATATCGCGCTGTTCGAGCCCAGCGGCCATGGGCCGCTGCTCGTTGCCGAAGACGAAATGCGCGACCGCGCGGTCGGAGAGGACATCGACATCACTCTTTCGCGTGGGCACGGCGCGATATTCACATGCCGCCCGGCGGGGTGGGCCGATGCGAAGGATCGGGATGGCGCGTTGGAGTCGTTCGAAGCAGCCATGGCGGCAGGTCGATGGGCCGCGATGGAAGCGGAAATCACCAATCCCGGCAGCGAGCCGATCCGGTTCGAACTGGCCATCGGTCCCGCGACCAACATCGCTCTGCGCCAAGCGTCGGTCAAACCGGCCATTCACCGCGGGGATCAGGTGCTGCTGATCGATCTTGCTCCCGGTGAGACGCGGCGCCTGCGATGGCAGATGCGCGATCCGAATGCTGTTCTTCCATAAGAACCTATAAGGTTATTTTATTTTCCTACTTATCTCCATTCAGGCACGCCGCCCCTGCTCTCTCACCGGAACAGGACGAACCGCATGGCAATCCTCGAATCGCTTATCGGACCGCTGTCGAAGATTATCGACCGCGTCATTCCCGACAAGGAAGCGCGCGAACGCGCAAAGCTGGAACTGCTGCAGCTTGAAAACAGCCAGGAACTGAAGATGGTCGAAGCGCGCCTGTCCGCCATCGTGGCCGAGGCGCAATCCGCCGATCCGTGGACCAGCCGGGCACGGCCGGGCTTTCTCTATGTGATGTACACGCTGATCCTGTTCGCCATTCCCATGGGGCTGATCGCCGCGTTCCGGCCCGAGGCGGCGGATGCGATCGGGCGCGGCATGACCGGCTATCTCGGCGCACTGCCCGAACCGCTCTACGCGCTCTTCGGCACGGGATATCTGGGCTATACCGCCGCGCGCCAGTGGGGAAAAATCAAGGGTACCGACCGCTAAGGGACACCGACCGCTAAGGACATGGCGCCAGAATCATGATCCTTTACTTGTGAACCGCGATGGCCCAGATTTCACCGCGGTTCGGGGGAGCCGGTCCGCTGGCCCAATGGCCGCGGATCGCTCCAGGGAGGGGCCGCCACACCGGATGCCCGCGTCGGCGACGACGACGGCATCCGGTGTGGATCGGCTTCCCCGCCCACCCCAAACTTACTGGCGGGCATGCCGACGGCTCGCAGATATCACGCCCAATTTCGCGCAGCTTTCCGGGCAAAGGCCCCGCTGCCCCTTGCCCTTGGCCGAGAGCAAGCGCATAGGCCCCTCCCATTGTGCAACGTCAAAGTGAGCATATGGATGAGCGACGGAAAATCCGCTCCCGGCCATAAGAATTCGGGAATGAATGTTGATGGCGCCCTCGTGCGCGAACTGGCCGAGCTGCTCGGCGAAACCGGCCTGACCGAGATCGAGGTCGAGGACGGCGACCGCAAGATCCGCGTTTCGCGCGCAGGCGGCGTGGCGCAATATGCCGCCGCCCCCGCGCCCATGATGGCCGCCCCTGCCGCCCCGGCCCCCGCCGCCGCCCCGGCCGAGGCCGGCGCATCCGCTCCTGCCGCCGCCAATGGCGATGCGGTAAAGAGCCCGATGGTCGGCACCGCCTATCTCGCCCCCGAACCGGGCGCGGCCGATTTCATCAAGGTCGGCCAGCAGGTAAAGGCCGGCGACACGCTGGTCATCGTCGAGGCGATGAAGGTGATGAACGCCATCCCCGCCCCGCGCGCAGGCACGGTCACGGCCATTCTGATCAGCAATGCGGACCCGGTCGAGTTCGACCAGCCGCTTGTCGTGATCGAGTGACGGCGAGCCGCTGATTATGGCCATCAAGCGTATCCTGATCGCCAACCGGGGCGAAATCGCGCTGCGCGTGCACCGCGCCGCGCATGAAATGGGCATCGAGACGGTGGCGGTGCATTCCACCGCCGACGCCGATGCGATGCATGTCCGGCTGGCCGACCATTCGGTCTGCATCGGCCCCGCGCCCGCCAGCGAGAGCTATCTCAATATCGCCGCGATCATCTCCGCGGCAGAGATCTCGGGCGCGGACGCGATCCACCCCGGTTACGGCTTCCTGTCCGAAAACGCCCGCTTCGCCGAAATCGTCGAGGCGCATGACATCAAGTGGATTGGGCCCAAGCCCGAGCATATCCGCACGATGGGCGACAAGGTCGAGGCGAAACGCACCGCGGGCGCGCTGGGCCTGCCGCTGGTACCCGGCTCCGAAGGCGCGGTCGAAAGCGCCGAGGAAGCGCTGAAGCTGGCCGAAGAGATCGGCTATCCGGTGCTGGTCAAGGCGGCCAGCGGCGGCGGCGGGCGCGGCATGAAGGTCGTCAACAATGCCGACGAGCTGCCCGCGCTGATGAGCGCGGCGCGATCGGAAGCCAAGTCGGCCTTTGGCGACGACACCGTCTATATCGAGAAATATCTCGGCAATCCGCGCCACATCGAATTCCAGGTGTTCGGCGACGGCAAGGGCAATGCGATCCATCTGGGCGAACGCGATTGCTCGCTGCAGCGCCGCCACCAGAAGGTGCTGGAGGAAGCCCCCTCGCCGGTCATCAGCGCCGAGGACCGCGAACGCATGGGCATGACCTGCGTCAAGGCGATGGCCGACATGGGCTATCGCGGTGCGGGCACGATCGAGTTTCTGTGGGAAGACGGCAAGTTCTACTTCATCGAGATGAACACCCGCCTGCAGGTCGAGCATCCGGTGACCGAGGCGATCACCGGCCTCGACCTCGTGCGCGAGCAGATTCGCGTCGCCGACGGCAAGCCGCTGTCGGTCAAGCAGGACGAGCTGGTCTTCACCGGCCACGCGATCGAATGCCGGATCAATGCGGAAGACCCGTTCAACTTCACCCCCTCGCCGGGGCAGGTGACGAGCTATCACGCGGCGGGCGGCATGCATGTGCGCGTCGATAGCGGGCTATACGCGGGCTATCGCATTCCGCCTTATTACGATTCGATGATCGCCAAGCTGATCGTCTATGGCCGCACGCGCGAAGGCTGCATCATGCGGCTGAAGCGCGCGCTTGAGGAAATGGTGATCGAAGGCGTGAAAACCTCGATCCCGCTGCATCAGGAACTGATCCGGCAGGACGATTTCCTGAACGGCGACTATTCAATCAAATGGCTTGAGGAATGGCTGGCCGAGCGCGGTTCCTGATCGATAAGGGTCGGCTAGTCCCTACCAGGCCCAGCTGACCCTGATATGCGCGAGACGGCCAGCTTTCTTCTTTCCGCCGCCCAGCGCCGCAACTTCCAGCGCCGGACCATCCGCAACCGGCTGGATCGACCATTCGCGCTTCAGCCCGTCATCAACCCACGGCTGGCGCGGGTTCGCCGGGGCACCCAGCGCGCCTTTTTCCTCGTCAAGCTCGATTGTGCCGGAACCGGCAAGATCGGCTTCCCGGTCGAGCCGCTTTACCGAGAGATCGAAATTCACGGGAAGCAACTGGGCGGCGGCCGGTACGACGGGTGCAATCGAATCGCGCGCGCAGGCCGGGAAGGCGGCGACCGCAAGCCCCATGCAACAGCCGGACCCGATCAGGACCCGTGCCTGCCGCCGCGACAAGGCGGGCATTTTCCGTTGGGCGATCCGCTTGGCCAAGATGTGCATGGAGTGTCTCAAAGCTCCGCAACGCGCATATTGTTTACGCCATATCGCATGCAATTGCGAAGATGGCATGACACCAACTCCGACGAAGCGAGATGGTTGCACGCGGGATTGAGCGCAGCCTGTGGGAAACATACGCATTCGCCGGAAGGCGACGCTTCCTGATTGCGCACGCGGCCCGCTCGCCATAAGCAGCGGGGCCTATGGACAGATCGCCGCTCGCCCGCCCGTTTCCCGCTCTCCCCGCCATCGCAGGGGCCGTGCCGCGCATCGCGCGCGCCGGTTACAAGAATTGGGGCCGCTGCGACCTCACCTTCGTGACATTGGATGAGGGAACCTCGGTCGCGGGCGTGTTCACGAAGAACGTGTGCTGTTCGTCCGAGGTCGAACTGGGCCGCGATCAGGTGACCTTGGGCCGCGCGCGGGCGCTGGTGGTAAACGCCGGCAATTCCAACGCTTTCACCGGCTATCGCGGGCGCGAGGCGGTGGAGACGATCATGGCCGAAGTCGCCGCCCATCTGGACTGCGAGCCGAGCGACGTGTTCGTCTCCTCCACCGGCGTGATCGGCGTGCCGCTGCCCCAAGACAAGGCGCGCGAAGGTCTGGCACGCGTGTTCGCGGCAGAGCCCTGCGGCTGGGAGCAGGCCGCCGAGACCATCGGCACCACCGACACCTTTACCAAGGGCGCGCATGCCAGCGCGATGGTGGGCGGCAAAAGGGTGGAGTTCAGCGCGATCATCAAGGGCAGCGGCATGATCGCGCCCGACATGGCGACGATGCTGGGCTATATCTTCACCGACGCAAATGTCTCGCCCGCCTTCCTGCAGCAATGCCTGTCCGCCGCGAACGAGGCGACGTTTTCGTGCATCACGGTCGATGGCGACACCTCGACCAGCGACACGGTGCTGGCCTTCGCCACCGGCAAGGCGGGGAACGAGGAGATCACCGGCCCCGACAGCCCCGGCGCGGACGCCTTTGCCGCGGCTCTGCACGACGTCTGCCGGCAGCTGGCACATCTGGTGGTGCGCGACGGCGAAGGCGCGCAGAAATTCATCGAGATCGCGGTGACGGGCGCCAAGTCGGACGACAGCGCGCGGCGCGTGGGCCTTGCCATCGCCAATTCGCCCCTGGTCAAGACCGCCATCGCCGGCGAGGATGCGAACTGGGGCCGCGTCGTCATGGCGGTGGGCAAGGCAGGCGAACCGGCGAACCGCGACCGCCTCTCGATCGGCTTCGGCGGGGTATGGACTGCGCGCGACGGCCAGCCGCTCGCCGATTATGACGAAGCGCCCGTGGCCGCGCATCTGAAGGGTCAGGACATTCGCATCGATGTCGATCTGGGCATTGGCGAAGGGCGCGCGACCGTCTGGACCTGCGACCTCACCCACGGATATATCACCATCAACGCGGATTACCGGACATGAACGCTCCCATCGATGCCGTCGCCGCGCTGATGCGCGAAGTCGCGGAAAAGACCATCCTGCCGCGCTACCAGTCGCTGGCCGACAGCGAGATCGTCGAAAAGGCGCATGACGATGTCGTCACCATCGCCGACCGCGAGAGCGAGGCCATGCTGGCCGAGGGGCTGGCGAAGATCCTGCCCGAGGCCGCCATCGTGGGCGAGGAAGCCGCCCATGCCGACGACGCGGTGATGGACCGGCGCGGCGCGGATCTGTGCTGGATCATCGATCCGCTCGACGGCACCAATAATTTCGCGCGCGGCAAGCCGCCCTTTGGCATGATCATCGCGCTGGCCGCGAACGGCGAGACGCAGGCGGGCTGGCTATGGGATCCGCTGAACGAGCGGCTGTGCCATGCCGAGATCGGCAAGGGCGCCTTCATCGATGGCACACGCATCACCGCGCGCCCGACCGGCGAGGACAAGCCCGTCGCCGCGATCAGCACCGTCTTCCTGAACGAGGAGCAGCGCCATCAGGTGCAGCGCAATGTCGCGCCGCATTTCCGGCTGGTCGACATCCCGCGCTGCGCGGCGGAGCAATATCCGCGGCTGGCGCTGGGGGTGAACGATGTGTCGGTGTTCAATCGCACGCTGGCATGGGACCATGCGGCGGGCGTGTTGTGGCTGAACGAGGCGGGCGGCAGGGCCGCGCGGCTGGACGGTTCGCCCTATCGGCCGGACCAGGACGGCACCGGCCTGCTGGCAGCGGCGAGCCCGGCCCTGTGGGACAGGCTCGCCGACTGCATTCCCTGATTACAGTTCGGATTCCAGCCAGCCCTTGAGCTGGCTCTTCGGCGCGGCGCCCAGCTTCTGCGCGACCGCTTCGCCGTTCTTGAACAGGACCATCAGCGGGATCGACTGCACGCCGATCTGGCCGGGCACGCCGGTGTTTTCCATGATGTCCATCTTGGCGATGGTCACCTTCTCGCCCAGTTCCTCGCTGATTTCCTCGAGCGCGGGGGCGATCATTTTACAGGGGCCGCACCAGTCGGCCCAGAAATCGACCAGAACGGGCTTGTCGGACTTGAGGACGTCATCTTCGAAGCTGGCGTCGGTGACGGCGATGGTCGGCATGGAAATCTCCTTGAAAGTCGCAGGTCTGTCTTGATCGTATAGATAGGACGGCGGCGGCCGGACGCAAACCGCGCGGCGGCAATGGATTCTACCCCCCCCTTAACGCGGCCTTCTCGCGCGCCATGATGTCGGCGGGAATGGCGAAGATGCGCGGGGCATGGGTATAGAGCAGCAGCGCCTCGACCTCGCGGCCCGGATGGATCGCCTCCAGCGCGCAGGCATAGGCGGCCATCTGGCGCAGATAGGCGGGCGGAATGTCCGCGAAATCCTCGGGCGGGCGGCGCGCGGTCTTGAAATCGACGATGCGGATCGGGTCGCCCGCCGCCGCATCGCCCAGATGCAGCCGGTCGACCGTGCCCGCCACCACGCGCGCGCCGACCGTGGCGGAGAACGACACCTCGGCCAGCGCGTCGGGCGCGAACAGATCGGCGCATTCCGGGTCCATCAGCACGCGGATCGCGGCCTGCGCCATTTCGGCGCGGGTTTCTTCCGACAGATCCGCCGCCTGCCGTTCCAGCCAGCGCATCGCGGCGTCGATGCGGCGTTCGGGCGGCAGTTCGGGCAGGCGTTCCAGCAGCCGGTGGATCAGCACGCCGCGCCGCGCGGCGTCGACGCCGATCCCGCCCATCGGCGCATGCGGCGGCTCGGCGGCTTCGTGCGGATCGCCCAAGGACGATGGCGCGAGCGGGCGCGGCGGCGCGGGCTCGGCGCCCGCGGGGGCCAGCGCCCAGCCGGGCAGCAGCGCGAAACCGGTCTGCCGCGCGCCCGCGGGCATGCCGGGCGTGCGTTCCGCGCCCTGCCCCAGTTGCTTCATCCCGCCCCAGATCGGATCGGCCAGCCAGTCGCCGGCTTCTCCGAACAGGGGTGAGAGCCGCGCATACCAGCTGTTCGCCGGAGGCTCGGTCTTCTTGGCCCGAAGCGCCCCTGCCAGGAACAGCGCTTCCTCCGCCCGCGTCATCGCGACGTAAAGCAGCCGCCAGTGCTCCTCGCGCTCTTCCTTCGCGGCGATCTCTTCGGCGTCGGCGATGGGCCCCAGCTTCTCCGCCTTTTTCAGCGACGGCAGCGGCAGGGTGCGCGGCGCGAAACCCGGTGCATCGGGCAGCGGTTCGGTCAGTTCCAGCGTGCGCGGCGGCGACAGATCGGGATCGTCCGCCGCATCGGCCAGGATCACGATGGGCGCCTGCAAGCCTTTCGATCCGTGCACCGTCATCACCCGCACCAGCCCGCCCTGCTGGTCCGCCTCGCGCTTCAGCTCGCCGTCGCCAGCCTCGAACCAGCGGATGAAGCCCGTCAGGCTGGGGGTCTGGCTGGCGCTGAAGGCCATGGCGGCGATCAGCATTTCGTCGATGGGGTCGTTGACCTCGCCCCCCAGCCGCGCCGCCAGCCTGCGGCGCGCCTGCCAGGGGCCGACCAGCATCCAGTGCAGCAGCGCCTGCGGCGTGTCGTAATCGGCAAGGCGCAGCAGATCGTTGAGCATGGCCAGCGCCTCGCGCGGGCGGCTGGCGGTGCTTTCGCGCAGCCGGTTGTAGAGCCGCACGCCCTTCTCGCGCCAGCCATGTTCCAGCAGCTCTTCCTGCGTCCATCCGAAGATGGGCGAGACCAGCAGGCAGGCGAGCGACAGATCGTCCTCGGGCTGGGCGGCGAAGCGCATCGCCGCCATCAGGTCGCGTACGCCCAAAGGCGCGCCCAGCCGCAGCCGGTCCACGCCCGCGACCGGCACGCCCTTGGCATGCAGCCGCGCGACGATCAGCCCCGCCAGCTCCTTGCGCTTGCGGACCAGGACCATCACGTCGCCGGGGCCCGCCAGCCTCTCGCCGCCCTTGACCAGCGGAAAGCCCGCGTCGATCCAGTGGCGGATCTGGGTCGCGATATTCTCCGCCACGCGGCGGTCGGGGCGCGAGAGCCAGCCCTCGGTCCCCTCGTCGGCGTCCTCGTCCTCGCCGCCGGGATCGCCCACCGTGCGCCACAGCACGACCTGTCCGGGTCGCTTCTCGCCCAGATGCACGCCGGGATCGTCGGCAAGGCCCAGCTGCTCCGGCCCGATCTCGGCAATCGCGGCATCGACGAAATCCAGCACGGGCTGTGCGGTGCGATAGCTGCGGGCAAGGCCGTATTCGCGGAACGGGCGCTGCTCTTTCGCGCCGCGCGTGAAGGACAGGTTCTCGATCGCGCCGGCCATGCGGGCCTTCACACGGTCGCGGGCGCGCTGGAAATTTTCCGGACTGGTGCCCTGAAAGCGGAAGATCGCCTGCTTGTAGTCGCCCACCACGAACAATGTGCGCATCCGGTCGCCGCGCGCGCCTTCGCCGGTGAAGAACTCCTCGGTCAGCGCGTCGATCACGTCCCATTGCGCGCTGTTCGTATCCTGCGCCTCGTCGACAAGGATGTGGTCGAACTGGCGGTCAAGCTTGTAGCGGATCCACGCCGACATGTCGGAGCGTTTGAGCAGCCGCGCGGCCTCGGCGATCTGGTCGTCGAAATCGATCAGCCCCGCGCGCGCCTTGGCCTCGCCCCATTTCAGCGCGAAGGCGCGGCCCAGGGTGAGCGCGGGGGCGAGCCACTGGGCGAGCGCGCCCAGGTTCTTCACCTCCTCCACCTTGTCGAGGCAAGTGATCGCCCGATACGCGTATTCACCGTAGTCGGGTTCGATCTTGGACAGGTTTGCCAGATATTTCGGCTCACCCTTGTCGTTCATGAGCGCCTTGCGGAGATCGGTACTGGCAGCCAGTCGCGCTGTCCCATCGCTTGCCAGCCACGCTCCGATCGGACCCGCCATCTTGCCTGCGGTCGCCGTGCCCCATGCCAGCAAGGCGTCATGGCATCGACGCAGCGATTGGGTGTCGAACGCTGAATCTTCGCATAAGGACGCGACCGCTGCCGGATCGTGATCGGGCTTCAGCCCCAACAGCCGATAGACACGCGGCAATAGCGGGGGCTTCCAGCTTCCGGTGCCTTCCCATGCGGCGCGCGCTTCGGCGCAGGCCATCAGGAAACGCTCGATCGCACCCTGGTCGGCGCGCAGCGACATGGTGGCCAGCGCGTCGGTCAGCGAAGTGTCGCCCTGCTCCTCCGCCGCGATCAGCAATTCGGCCAGCGTGTCGCGCAGCAGCAATTCGCGGTCGCGGTCCTCCATCGGGCGAGTGCCGGGGACCAGCCCCGCCTCGAGCGGAAAGGCCGACAGCAGCCACTGCGAGAAGGCGTGGATCGTCTCGATCCGAAGGCCGCCGCCGGGGCAATCGAGCACGGCGGCAAAGCGCGTGCGGGCGCGGGCGATGTCGTCGGGGCCGAACTCCGCGCCGATGGCCTGAAGGTCGCGGGCCAGCGCAATCTCGTCCGCGCGCACCCAGCTGGCGAGCACGTCGTTGACGCGGTTCGCCATTTCCGCCGCGCCCGCCTTGGTAAAGGTCAGGCACAATATCTGCGAGGGTTCGACATCAGCCTGCAGCAAGAGGCGCAGCACGCGGGCGGACAGCACCTGCGTCTTGCCGGTGCCCGCGCTGGCCGAGAGCCATACGGTGTCGGCGGGGTTCACCGCCTCGCGCTGGCTGCCGGCAAGCGGATAGACCTTGGCGGGGCCGCTCACTGGTCGCCCCCTTCAGGCCCGCGTCCCTGCCATTCGTCCAGCCGCATCAGCTGATCGTAATCGTTATAGCCGGGCAGATCGGGATTGAGCCGCGCGGTGAACGGCTCCTCGCCCACGATCCAGCGGTCGAGCGCATCGTGGAGCAGGTGTTCGCTTGTCGTGAGGAAATCCTCGCGCGGGATTCCGCTTTTCTTGCGGCCTTCCAGTATGGGTTCGTCGCGGTAGCCGAACTCGCCCGACTTGCGGTCGCGGGCGAGCGACCAGTATTCGAAATGCGTCGGTTCGCCGCGCAGCTCCGCAAACCCCTCATGCGCCGCGATCACCCCGGTTGTGCCCAACTGCAGCGCGAAGCCCGCCGCGACTTCGGAGGCGCGGGGCGGGTGGCCGGTCTTGTAATCGACAATCGCCAGTTCGCCATTCGGCAGCCGGTCGATGCGGTCGGCGCGGGCGCTGATCTCGACGCCCTTGACCGTGATGCGGCCCTTTTCCTCGACCGCCGCGATTGCACGCCCCTCGGCGCGCAGGGCCTGCGTTTCCGCATCCAGCCATTCGAGCGCGGCCAGCAGGCGCGGCTGCCACAGCCCGCGCATGAATGGATGGCCGGAGAGTTCGCGCAGCCGCTCCTCCGCCAGCGGGATCAGCGCGCCGGGGGCGGCATCGTGCTTTTTGTACCAGTCTTCCAGAATCTTGTGCACCGCGCTGCCGCGCCAGGCGGGCGTCGGCTCCTCGTCGATGCTTTCAAGCCGCTTCAGCCGCAAGATGTGTGAGGCATAGAACTGGTACGGGTCCGAACGCAGCCGGTCCAATGCGGTCGCGCTGATGTCGACCTTGCGCTGCGCCGCGCCGGGCATGGGCGCGGGCTGCGGGTGCGGATCGACCGGCTGCGCGAAATCGAGCTGTTCGGCCAGCGCCGGGATCTCGGTCTCCATGTGCCGGTCCAGCAATTCGCCAAGCATGGCGCGCACGCGCAGCACGAAGCGGCTGGCGATGGCGGGGCCGCTGGCATCCTTGCGCGCATAGGACAGCACCACCTCGGGCGCGCCTAGCGCGGCGGCAAGGTCGTGCGCCGACAGCCCGATGCGGAAATCGCCGCCCAGCACGCCCAGTGCGCGCATCACGGCGGGCGCGACCAGCGGATCGCGGGCGGGCGGCTGGGGCCAGCTGTTCTCGGTCAATCCGCCGCAGATGACGAGGTCGGCACGGCTCATCCGCGCCTCGATCAGGCCGTAGATCGCGATGCGCGGGTGCCCGCCATATGGGGGCCGGACCGAGATCGTGTCGATCGCATCGCGCAGCACCAGCGGCACTTCGGCAGGAGCCAGCGCAGTCGGCACCTCGCGCGCGCCTTCGCGCAATGTCTCCATCGCGGCGGACAGCGCGCGCCCGTCCGCCTCGGCCCAGATGCGGGTCGCGCACAGCGCCTCGCCCGCAGTCTCGATGGCGGAGAGCGCCTCGGCCATGTCCACGGTTTCGTGTTCGCCCAGCGCCACCAGCGGTTCGACGATGGGTTCGACCTGCGTTTCCCACCAGTCGAGCAGGGTGCTGCTGCCCCGCTCCTTCGCATGGCTCTTCAGCATCGCGCGGATCGGTTCTAGGCCGACATCGATGCGCGGGCCGCGCAGCCGCTTTTCGAACCGGCGCAGGCGGCGCAGCCATGCGGCGCGCTCGTCGCCCGTGCCGCCCGCCAGCGGATGCGACAGCGCGGAGACCAGCGGCACCGGCGCAGCGCGGGTGGCCAGAATTTCCGCCAGCAGCAGCGCCATGCGCCCCGCCGTGGTGTGCGGCATCGGGCGGCCCGCCGAATCGTCGGCCTGAATGTTCCAGCGCTTGAGATGCGCGATAACGCGTCCTGCCAACCCGCGATCGGGCGTGACCAAAGCGACGCGGCGTTCGGGCACTTCCAGCGCCTCGCGGATCAGCAGGGCGATGGACTGCGCCTCGTGCTCCGGCCTTGCGGTTTCCATCAGGCGCACGCCCGACAGGCGGCGGCGTTCGGGCGGCAGGTCGACCCAGCTGGCGCTTTCCTTCGGCGGCAGGAACAGGCTGGAGAGCGCCCGGCTGCGCTCGGGCGGCGCGGCGGAGGCGCCCCGGCGGTGCCACGCCCGCACTTCGCCACGCGCCACGCCCATGCGGTTCAGCAGCAGCTTCAGGTGATATTGCGGATGCGTCACCGCATCGTTCGGCCCCAGCGGCGCATCGCCCGGTTCCGCGCCAATGCCTGCGCGGCCCAGCGAATCCCAAACCTCGTCTTCCAGCGAGAGGTCGAGGTCGGGCAGAACCACCGCGCCTTTGGGCAGTCCCGCGATCGCGCGCAGCAGGCCGGCGATGGCGGGGCTGGCGCTGGTGATACCCGCGGCGACGATGGGCATTTGCGGCGGGCTTTCGCACCAACGCTGTGCCGCGTGATCGAACAGCGCGTTGCGCCGCGCAGGCACGTCGGTCTCGCCGCGCTGCTGCAATTCGGCCAGCCACATGGCCTGCACCGTCGCGAACAGGTGGAGGTTCTGCTTCCAGTGCTCCGACAGCTCGCCCACGATGTCCAGCACCCGCTCGCCCAGCAATTCCTCCGGCCCGATGCCCTCGACCAGCAGTCGGTCCATCGCGCGTCCGATCTCGCGTGCCTGCCGCAGCAGGGCAGAGGCGACGGGGATCTGCATGCCCGCGCGCTCCATCGCCTGTTTAAGCAATTGCGCCAGCCGCAGCCAGCGCCGCGTGGGGTCGGCGGCAGGCGGTATATCCGCGCCTTCTCCAATAGGATCGAGCAGCGGCCCCAAGGTCTCGTCCAGCTCGATATCGCCGATCACCGCCATGCGCGGCAGCAGCAGGCCGGTTCGGTCCTCCTCACCCATCAGCCGGGTGAACGCCTCGGTCATGGTGCGGATCGCGCGGCGACCGGGCAGCAGCAATGTCAGCCGCGCGAGCCCATAGCCATCCTCGTGGTAACGGGGCACCAGCCCCGCCGCCAGCGCATCGGCAAAACCGCGATGGGCCGCGATGGAATAGATCGAGAGCTGCTGCGAGGCCACGCTTACAGCACGTCGGCGAACAGGGCCTCTGCAGGCGCGATATGCTGCGGTTCGCCGATCTCGATCCAGTCGCCCTGATGGACCACGCCGTAAAGCCGCCCTTCCTCTATCGCGCGGCTCCAGAACACATTGGTCGAAAACTTGGCCTCGTCCGGCGGATCGCGCAGCAATGCCTTGGAAACCAGCTGGATGCCGGTGAACACATAGGGCGCGACCCGGCCCGACTTGCGCCGCGAGATCCGGCCATAAGGGTCGAGGTGAAAGTCGCCCTTGCCGCGGTAGTTATGCGCCCGCTTGTGCGGCACCAGCAGCAGCAGCGCGTCCATCTTCGCCGCGTCCCATGCGCCCGACAGCTCGTGAAACACGTCGACCGGCCCGTCGAGCCACATCGCATCGGAATTGAGGCAGAAGAACGGGTCCGCGTCGATCAGCGGCCATGCCCGCACCAGCCCGCCGCCGGTTTCCAGCAATTGCTCGCGCTCGTCCGAGATGGCGATCTGCGGACTCGTGCGCAGCTTCATATGCCCTTCGATATGGTCGGGCAGGTAATGCACATTGACCACCGCGCGCGCGATTCCCGCCTCGGCAATCTTGTCGAGCGCATGGTCGAGCAGCGGCTTGCCCGCGACCTTGACCATGGGTTTGGGGCGGCTGGTGGTGAGCGGGCGCATGCGCTTGCCCAGCCCCGCGGCCATGACCATCGCGACATCGCTGGCAAGCGGGGGGACGGTGCGCAGCATGGGTTCAGCCCTCTTCCGTCGCGCCGCCGGACGCGCGAAGCTCGCCGGGGATATTGGCATCCATCCAGCGCGCCACCGGTTCCAGCGCGGGATGCGCCAGATCGCGCTCCATCAGGTCCCAGACGCGCGGGATCAGCGACAGATAATGATGCTTGCCATCGCGCCGCGACAGGCGGACGAAGATGCCCACGATCTTCGCATTCCGCTGCGCCCCCAGAATGGCGTAATGCGACAGGAAATCCTCCCCCGCGCCGGTGTGCGCGCGGTAATGATCCAGCATCGCGGCCTCCAGTTCGGGCGCAACATCGCGCCGCGCATCCTGAAGCAGCGAGACGAGATCATAGGCCGGATGCCCGACCAGCGCGTCCTGAAAATCCAGCAACCCCTGCTCGGTGATATCATCCAGCAGCATCACGTTCTCGGCATGATAGTCGCGCAGCACCGTGACGCCGCCTTCGGGCAGGGCGGCCTGCGCGTCCAGAACCGGCTGCATGACTTCGCGCCACGCCGCTTCGAACCCGTCGTCGTCGACCGCCAGCCCGTGCGCGACGCAGAACCATTCGGTGAATAGCTTCGCCTCGCGCAGATAGGTGTTGAGGTCGTAGGGATCGAACGGACCCGCGGGCGCCTCGGCCAGCTTTGCCAGCACCTCGACCGCGGCGGCATAGACGGGATGTTCGTCGTCCGCCGCCCGGTCCAGGTGATCGCGCATGCGGCGATGACCGAAATCCTCCAGCAGGACGAGGCCCTGCGCCGCATCCTCGGCAAGGATTTTAGGCGCACGAAAACCGTGATCGGCCAGATAATGCGCCGCCTTCAGGAACGGGCGCGGATCCTCGTGCGGCGGCGGCGCGTCCATCAGCATAGCGCTTTCATCGCCCCTCACGATCCGGAAATAGCGGCGGAAGGAGGCGTCGCCCGGCAGCGGCTGGATCTCCGCCCCGCCCCAACCCGCCGCGTCCAGAAAGGCGCGTGCGTGGGGCGGGAACGGGCGGGATGCGGATGCGGGCGTGTTCATCCCCACCGCTCTAGCCAATCCGCCCCCGCGCGGGCAATGGCGATCCGTTCGCTGCCACCTGTTTCGATGTGGATTTCAAGACAGGCCGGATCATGCGCGAACCCGCCCGCCATCTCGGGCCATTCGGCGATCAGCGCGGCATCCTCGAGATAATCGTCCAGCCCCAGCTCCTCGACCTCCATCGGGTCTTCCAGCCGGTAGAAATCGGCATGGACCAGCGGCAGGCTGACATCGGGGGGGCCATAGGTCTGGATGATCGCAAAGGTTGGGCTGGGCACCTCCCCCACATGGCCCAGCGCGGCGATGATCGCGCGGGCCAGCGTGGTCTTGCCCGCCCCCAGCCCGCCGCGCAGCGCCACGATGTCGCCGGGGCGCAGCAGCGCGGCGATGCGCCGGCCCAGCGCCTCGGTCGCGGACAGATCGGCAAGCGGGTGGCGGGTCTCGTCCGTCATCGTACTAGGGAAGCGTCACCGTCACGACCACGCGCCCGCGCGGGTCCTGCGCATAGTCCAGCGTTCCCTTGTGCGCCGCGATCAGCTCGCGCGCCAATGACAGGTTCAGGCCCGCGGCGGTGTCCGCGCTGCCCGACACGCCTTCCTGCGCATTGTCATGGGTGATCAGCACCGCCACGCCCTCGCGGCGGCGGCGCAGGTCCATGTTGATCCGCCCGCCCCGCGGCGATCCGGCGATCGCATTATCGACCAGATTGCCGATGGCCCGGCCCAATTGCCGCTCATCGCCCCTGACCATGCCCGAAGCCCGGTCGCCGCGCAGGTTGAAGGTGATGTTCGCCGCCTCGATCGCCTGCGCGCGGTCCTGCACCAGCCGGGTGACCAGCGGCATCAGCTCGACATCCTCCTCGGCCAGCGGCATCAGCCCCGCCTCGCTCTGCGTCAGGTCCAGCACCGCCTCGATCTGCTGCGACAGGCGCGCGGTGGAATCGAGGATCGCGGTGACATATTCACGCCCGGTCTCGGTCATCTCGCCCGCCACGCCTTCCTTCAGCATCTCGGCGAAACCGGCGATCGAGGTCAGCGGCGTGCGGAACTCGTAACTCATATTGGCAAGGAAGCGGGTCTTGACCGCGTCCGCCTCGACCAGCGCCTCGTTGCGTTCGATCAGCGCGGCCTCGGCCTTTTGCGAATCGGTGATGTCGAGGCTGGTCAGCATGCCGTTCCCGTCGGGCAGCGGCACGCCCATCAGCGACAGCACCCGCCCGTCGGCCAATGTCACGCGGCCCGTCGACTGCTCGCGCTGCAACGTCGCCGCCTCGACCAGCAGGCGGATGCGGCGCGTGTCTGCCCGGTCCTGCAGCAGGGGAGCCATGCCTTCCAACAAGGCGTCGATATGCGGATGATCCGCCAGCATTTCCTCGTGTAGGCTCCATTCGGCGGCAAAGCGCCGGTTCCAGATCTGCAGCCGCCCGTCGGGGGCCAGCACCACCAGCCCCTCGAACAGATTGTCGAACGTGGCGGTGCGCGTGCGCAGCAGCGTGTCGCGCGCGCTGGCCAGCTTCAATTGCTCGGTCCGGTCCTCGAAGATCATGACCAGCCCGCCATCGGGCATCGGCTGCGCCACGACGCGCAGATGGGTGCCGTCGGCAAGCACCCATTCCTCGTCCTTGACGTCATTGGCGGTGAACCAGCCCTCGCGCTCGGCACGCCACGCGGGGAAATCGCGCACTTCGGGCAGGCGTCCGGCATTGCGCATCATGTCGAAGATGCGGCCCACCGGCAGCGCCTCCTGCCCGATATTGGGCGGCAGGCGAAAGATGCGCTGCATCGGCAGGTTGGTGAAGACCAGCTGGCGCAGATGGTCGAACTGCGCGACCCCGCTGCTCATCTGGTCGAGCAGAGCGCGTTGCGCATTGCGGAACGCGCGATATTCGCGTTCCAGCAATTGCAGGTCCTCGACATCGACCGCATAGCCCGCGACGCCTTCGTCCCCAACCGGCAGGTCGGAGATGCGAAAGGCGCGGCGTTCGCCGTCGATGGTGATCATCGCCTGCCGCTCGACCGCCTGCTGAGAGGTCTTGGCGCGCTCGGCCACTTCGTTCGCGGTCAGCCCGTCGACCGTCTCGACCAGCTCGATCCCGCCCGACACCACATCCTCGGCGCTTTCCGCCCCGACCGCGGCGACATAGGCCGAATTGACCAGCCGCAGCCGCCCGTCGGTGTCGCGGAACCACATCGGCACCGGCGCCGCCTCGATCAGCCCGACCAGCGCGTGGAAATCGTGGCGCGATCGATCGAGTTCGGCGGTCAGCCGGGCGATTTCCTCGGCGCTGTCGCTGGCGTCGAACACCCACAGCATCACCGATCCGCCGCCCGCCACCTGCGGGTCGGCCAGATGGCCGATGACCGACAGCGCATGGTTGTTGCCGCCGGGATGCAGCATCATGCGCAAGGGCGCGGCAGAGGACCGGGTCTTCTCGACCGCATCCCACAATGCCTCCGCCTCCTCGACCGGCAGGCCCGATTCGGGTCCGGCCAGCCCGTGCAGATGCTGCGGCAGGGTCCGGCAGCCGAACCATGCGGCCAGCCGTTCCGACGCCTCGATCCTGCCATTGGCCCGCACCAGCAGAGGCAGCGCGGGCGATTCGTCGATCATGCGCGACAGGCGCAGATTGGTCTTGCGGTCGCGGTGCGCGCGGCGCAGCTTGCGGCGCGCCACCACCAGCGCCCAGCCCTCCGCCGCCGTCCACGCGGCCAGCAGCAGGCCGATCAGCAGCAGGGCGGGAAGCCCCAGCGTAAACCCCTGTGCAGCGGTCGATCCGTTCATGCTGACGGGCTAGGCGACCCGGCGCGCAAGGGCAATCGCGTTAAGCGCGCTTATGCGCCGCCGCGCCGATTATGCAGCTTGCGATCATGCCTCCGGCGAATTTGCCAGATCCCCAAATAAGCTTGCCAACCCGCCGGGCATTCCCGAAAAGGTTAACGGCCCGAACGATCGGGGCGTGGCGCCAAGGATCTTGCAACCGCAAGGGGGCAAATAATGATCGCGAATATTCAGGCGCTTCGTGCGCTGGCCGCGCTTCTGGTCGTGGTGGTTCATCTCGAACAATTGCTGGCGCCGCTTGGGGTTACCCCCAGCAACGTGTTTTTCGGCGGCGGCGGGGTCGACCTGTTCTTCGTGATCAGCGGCTTCATCATGGTCTATACCACGGCGCAAAGCTGGCCGGGGACGGGCAATTTCCTGCTGAACCGCGTGATCCGCATCGTGCCGCTCTACTGGCTAATGACGCTGGCGGTGTTCGCCCTTGCCATGATCGCCCCCTCGCTGCTGGGCAGCACCGAGGCCCGGCCCGAATATCTGGCGAAATCGCTGGCCTTCATCCCCTTCGAAAAGTCGAACGGCAGGATGGAGCCGATCCTGTTCCTCGGCTGGACGCTCAATTACGAGATGTTCTTCTACCTGATCCTCGGCCTCGGGCTGGCGTGGAAGGCGCGCGGGCTGGCCGCGGTCGCGCTGTTCTTCGTCGCGCTGGTCGCGGCGGGGCTGATCGCGGCAGGGTCGGCGGGAGAATTTTCCGATCCGCTGCTGCGCTTCTACACCCATCCGATCCTGCTGGAATTCGTGATCGGCATGGCCATCGGGGCGGCCTATCTCCATCCGGGCTGGGACGCATTATGGTCGCGCTCCTCGCCGTGGATCGGCGCGGCGATGGTCGCGGGCGGGCTGGCGGCGCTCGTGTTCCTGCCGCTGGTGGAATTGCCGACCGACCGCATCGTCCAGATCGGTCTGGCATCGGCCTGCATCGTGTTCGGCGCGCTCTGGCTGGAACGGCTGGGCCATGTGGTCCGGTCGAACACCGTGCTGCTGCTCGGCAATGCCAGCTATGCGATCTATCTGACGCATCCCTTCGTGACGCAGGCGGTCAGCAAGGTCGCGGACATGCTTTCGCTCGATTCGGTGTTGGTGCGCTGCCTGCTGGTGCCGGTGACCTATGCGCTGGTGATGCTGGCCGGGGTGATCGTGCACCTGATGTTGGAAAAGCCGATGACCCGCGCGATCCGCGCCGCGATGGGCGTCCGCCGCAAGAGCGCGCCGGCAGGCGGAATGTAAGGCCCAAAAAGCAAAACGACCGTCTTCGGGTGTAGGCGGCCCCGCGCCTGAACTGCCGGGCCAGCGTCCTGCTGGTCGCAGAAGCGCTGGCCTGACAGCGCTCGTCGCCGACGGTTCCCGGCTAGCCGAGCGAATCGCGGGAGCATCCGGGGTAGCCGCCGTCTCTTGTCTGGCAAATCGGGCTAAGTCCTTGTTTTGCGCTGGTTGTGTCACCGCAAGACACTAGCATCCATGTGGCTCGCCTTTGCATGGGCACGCTGCGCCCATGCCATGCGGGTTTGACAATTCGATCGTGACAGCGCCGCCGGCGCGCGAATTCGGGGCCAGACCGCATGGACATGATAAGCAGGAAGACGCCCCTTCGCCGCCGCCGGAAAGCCCGCGTGGCGCGGCCGCTGCGGGTCGGCATTCTTACCCTGCCGCTGCACATCAATTACGGCGGCATCATCCAGGCCGCCGCGCTCTATCGCATGATCGAGGACATGGGACACCACCCGGTCTTCCTTGACAAGAAGCCCAAGCGGTCGCTGCCGCACCGGCTGAGCAAGCGGCTGCTGGCTTCGATCCCCGGCCAGAACATCGGCAATGTGCGCGAGGCGGTGCGCAACATGAACGTGCACAAGCCCTTCGTTCGGCGTTTCCTGCCCGATGTCACCCGTCCGCTGATGACGGGCAACGATTTGGCTGCCGCGGTCAGGCGGCGCAGGCTGGATGCGGTGGTGGTGGGCAGCGACCAGGTGTGGCGCCCGCATTACCACCAGGACGAGCAGGCGCTGGTCTATTTCCTGGACTTCGTGGAACCTGAGGTGACCGCGCGCATCGCCTATGCCGCCTCGTTCGGCAAGCCGCAGTGGGAACATGCGGACATCGCCGAGCCCGCCAGCGAGCTGCTAAGCGATTTCGCCCATGTCTCGGTGCGCGAGAATACCGCCGCCGACATCTGCGCTGAGACGTTCGGCGTGGAGAATGCCGAGGTCGTGCTGGATCCGACACTGGCGGTCGACCCCCGGTTTTACGAGGAAGTCGCCTCCGACGCCGCCGACCTCGACTGCGAGGACGGCGAGTTCGTGTTCGAATATGTGCTCGACCGCGAAAGGATCGAGCCGGGCATCGCCGAGAGGCTGGCCGACGATCTGCCCGATCTGTCACATGCCCGCGCGATCCATCCCGAACTGCCGGGCGACGCCGATACGCTGCCCGACTGGATGGCGCATTTCCGCCATGCCGGCTGCGTGCTGACCGACAGCTTCCACGGCACGGTGTTCTGCATCCTGAACCGCCGCAATTTCATCACCATCGTCAACCCCAAGCGCGGCGCCGACCGGTTCCACACGCTGCTGGGCGCGCTGGGGCTGGAAGGGCGGACTGTGAAGCGACTGGACGATGCGACCGCGCGGCGACTGCTGTCGCAGCCGATCGACTATGATGCGGTCCATGAAAAGCTGGACGCGCTGCGCCGCAGCTCTCGCGATTTTCTGAAAGGCGCGCTGGACGCCGCCCGCTAGAACGGCCTAGCACGTCGCGCCCGGCTGCCGAAAGGGCAACCGGGCGCTCTGCGATCAATAGCGGTAATGCTCGGGCTTGAACGGGCCTTCGACCGGCACGCCGATGTAATCGGCCTGGCGCTTCGACAGCGTGGTCAGCTTCACGCCCAGCTTGTCGAGGTGCAGCGCGGCGACCTTTTCGTCGAGGTGCTTGGGCAGGATGTGGACCGCGTTGTCGTACTGGTCGGCCTTGGTGAACAGCTCGATCTGCGCCAGCGTCTGGTTGGTGAAGCTGGACGACATGACGAAGCTGGGGTGCCCCGTGGCGCAGCCCAGGTTCACCAGACGGCCCTTGGCGAGCACGATGATCTGCTTGCCGTCGGGGAAGGTGACGAGATCGGTACCCGGCTTCACTTCCTTCCACTCGTAATTGTCGAGCGCCGAAATCTGGATCTCGCTGTCGAAGTGGCCGATGTTGCACACGATCGCCATGTTCTTCATGGCTTCCATGTGCGCGCCGGTGATCACGCCTTCGTTGCCGGTGGCGGTCACGAAGATGTCGCAGCGCTTCACCGCCTCGTCCATGGTGACGACTTCATAGCCTTCCATCGCGGCCTGCAGCGCGCAGATCGGATCGATCTCGGTCACCAGCACGCGCGCGCCGCCGTTGCGCAGCGAATCCGCGCTGCCCTTGCCGACATCGCCGAAACCGGCGACGCAGGCGACCTTGCCGGCCAGCATCACGTCGGTCGCGCGGCGGATCGCGTCGACCAGCGATTCCTTGCAGCCATACAGGTTGTCGAACTTCGACTTGGTCACGCTGTCGTTCACATTGATCGCGGGAAACGGCAGCTTGCCGGCCTTGGCGATGTGATACAGGCGGTGGACGCCGGTGGTCGTCTCTTCCGACACGCCCTTGATGGCCTTGACCGTCTCGGTCAGATAGCCGGGCTTCTTCGCGATGAACGCCTTCAGCGCGCGCTGCATCTCGATCTCTTCGGCGTTTTCGGGATCGGGCATGGTCTCGCCCGCTTCCATACGCGCGCCCCACAGCGCGAACATGGTGGCATCGCCGCCATCGTCGAGGATCATGTTGCAGGTCTCACCGCTTCCGGCGTCCCAGTCGAAGATGCGGCCCACGTAATCCCAGTATTCGGCCAGGCTCTCGCCCTTCACCGCGAACACGGGGATGCCCTGCGCCGCGATGGCGGCGGCGGCGTGGTCCTGCGTCGAATAGATGTTGCAGGTCGCCCAGCGAACCTCTGCGCCCAGCGCGGTCAGCGTCTCGATCAGCACGGCGGTCTGGATCGTCATGTGCAGCGATCCGGTGATGCGCGCGCCCTTCAGCGGCTGCGATGCGCCATATTCCTCGCGCAGGGCCATCAGGCCCGGCATTTCGGTTTCGGCGATGGCGATCTCGTCCCGGCCATAATCGGCCAGCGAGAGATCGGCGATAACATAATCCTTTTCAGCGACACTGGCCACGGCGGGTACTCCTGAGTCTGTCTATCCATCGGGGCACCGATCGGGCGCCCCTCACATGGACGCCGCTCTACAGAACGAGCGCGCCGAGGGCAAATATAAAGACTTCTTTATATGACGCGGCCACCGGGCGATGCGGCGCCCAGCAGAAAGGGGCCGAAGCCCGCGGCCCCGACCCCTTCTGTCAGGGGCGATCCATCAGCCCCTGTCGCCCCCGCGGCGAAGCGGGAAAAGGCGTATCGTTCAATCGACCATGGCGAACTGCGCAGGCCGCGCGGGCGACAGCAGATGCTCCGCCGCCAGCACCAGCTCCGCCTGTCCGCCATTGCTGGCCAGATCGCGCGTCACCTGCTTGAGCTGGTCGCATTGCAGCCACGGATGTCCCAGCCCGTACTGGTTCGCCATGCCCACGCTGATCTTGTCCATCTCGCGCTTGGCCCCGCGCTCGCCCAGCCGCTTCACATGGCCGTTCTTCAGCGTGGCATAGGCGCCCTTCATGATGGTCAGCCGCTTGGCCGAGAAATCGTTGTAATCCGCCTGGAAATCATGCGCGCCCTTGCGGCAGCGCAGCGAGGTCACCATCAGCATGATGTCCAGCTTGCGCAGGTTTTCCGCCTGCGCGGCGTCGGCAGGCGTCTCTGCCAGTGCGGCCTGCGGCGCGCCCGCCAGCATGGCAAAGGCCGATGCGGCCGCGGCAATTGTCCTGAAAGTCCCCATTTCGCATATCCCCGGTCTGCCCGGACCGCCCCTCGGTCCATGGTCAGCAGGATCGCGCGATTCCTTTACTCAATCTTCAAGCTGCGCGGTAAACCGATCTTAACCATGGCGCGCACAGTTCCGCCGCCCTTCTCGCACGGCGCCTCCTTGCACCGGGCCGCGCAGCCCCTATGTCTCGCCCTGACGCGCGTTAAGGCGCGGATGCACGGGAAAGAAGGACACAACACCATGACCATCAAGCAAGGCGAAAAACTGCCCGACGTGACGCTGACCAAGACCACCCCCGACGGCCCGGAAAAGGTCCAGTCCGCCGATTATTTCGCCGGCAAGAAGGTGGCCCTGTTCTCGGTCCCCGGCGCCTTCACCCCGACCTGCTCGGCCAAGCACCTGCCGGGTTTCGTCGAAAAGGCGGACGAGCTTAAGTCCAAGGGCGTCGATGAAATCGCCTGCACCGCCGTGAACGATCCCTTCGTGATGCAGGCATGGTGCGACCGCGACGGCAGCGAGGCGATCACCATGCTCGCCGATGGCAATGGCGACTTCGCCGAAGCGCTGGGCCTGACCATGGACGGCAGCGGCTTTGGCCTGGGCAAGCGCGGCCAGCGCTGGTCGATGGTGGTCGACGACGGCACCGTCACGGAACTGAATGTCGAGGATCCGGGCGCGTTCGAGAAATCGACCGCCGAATACATGCTCGACCAGCTCTGATTCCAGGC
The DNA here is from genome assembly GCA_002694745.1 of Croceicoccus sp. Taxonomy (GTDB): domain Bacteria; phylum Pseudomonadota; class Alphaproteobacteria; order Sphingomonadales; family Sphingomonadaceae; genus Croceicoccus. Next base: position 48,469 of record NZMY01000016.1, read on the forward strand.
CGAGATTAAAGAGGGGCGCTTCCGTTCGCGGAGGCGCCCTTTTTCGTTGCGCTTTTCCATGGCGCCCCCTTCCCCTCGGGTTTCGCCGTGTTACGGTGCCTTTCGGTCGAACTCGGGTCGCTTGGGGAAAGACCATGATCGCCAGACTGCTCGCCATGGCCGCCGCCTTGCTGGCCGCCCTGTCCGTCACCGCACGCGCCCAAGACCTGCTGATCCAGAACGTCCGGCTGATCGACCTTTCCGCCGAAAGCCCGCAATTGAGCGCGCCGCAATCCGTGCTGATACGCGGCGACCGGATCGCCGCCATCGCGCCGGTCGGTGCCATCCCCGTGCCCGAAGGCGTCACCCCGATCGACGGAAACGGCGGCTATCTCCTCCCCGGCCTTACCGACATGCATGTGCACGTGTGGGATCAGGCCTCGCTCGGCTCCTATCTGGCGCATGGGGTAACGGCGATCCGCAATGCCTCGGGCATGCCGTTCCATCTGGACCTCGCGCAGCGGATCGAGGCGGGCGAGCTGGCTGGCCCGCGCCTCCTCACCACCGGCCCGATCCTAAACAGCCACGGGGCGAACGAACAACTCAACCACCAGTTCGTCACCACCAGTGCCGAAGCGCGCGCCGCCGTCCGCTGGCAGCACGAGGCGGGCTTTCGCCACCTCAAGGTCTATTCCAATCTCACGCGCGAGGCATGGGCGGGCGTCAAGGCAGAGGCCGAGGCGCTGGACATGACGATCATGGGCCACACACCCGAAGGCATCCGCGCCCAAGGCACACCCCGCGACCGTCCCTTCGACATGGCGTTCACCGATCTGCTCGATGCGGGCTTCGTCACGATCGAGCATGTCGAGAGCATCGTCTGGCACGGATTGCGGAACCGCCACGATCCGGCTGCCGCCCACGCGCTGGCGCAGCGCATCGCCGCATCAGGCACGCCTGTCGATCCCACGCTGGTCGCCTTTCGCAACCTGCTCCACGTCGCCGAGACGAAGGGGGCCTATCTGCGGCGACCCGGCACCGAATGGATGAACCCGATGCTGGTCGCGCAGTCACAGGGCGAATACGACCGCTGGACGAACGAAGCGGTCGAACCCAACCGCGAGGCCTTTGCCTTCTACAAGCAGATGACGAAGATGCTGTCCGACGCGGGCGTCACGCTGGTCGACGAGCTGGAATTGCTGGTCGAAGCGGGCCTCTCCCCCGCTCAGGCGCTGCGCACCGCCACGCTGAACCCCGCGCAGGTGCTGGGCGAGGACGCGACACGCGGCCGCATCGCGCCGGGCATGATCGCGGACATGGTGCTGGTGAACGCCGACCCGCTAGAGGATTTTACCGCGCTGCGAAGCCCCGTGCTGGTCATCGCACAGGGCCGCCCTCACGACCGCGCCGCACTGGACGCCTTGCTGGACGAAGCCGCCAGACCCGACCTCGCCCGCACGCAGGCAAACGTGATCGCCGGGCTGCAGGCGCAGGGCACCGATGTCAGCGACCTGACGGGGGGCTGAAGTTGCCCGCGAGAGGAATGTTCGCCGGCAATTCAATCGAACAATCGTCCGGCCCATGCGGCCTTGCAGCCTGATCGCACGGAAAAGCTCAATCCTCCGCCGCGTGTGCCTTGAACTTCTCGATCAGCTTCGCGAAATCGCCCGACATTGCTTCCTGCCGTGGCGGGAACTCCTTGAAGGTCATCACGTGCTGGGTCATGAAATCGATGATCGGCAGCAGCACCCAGCCCTTGTGCTCGGCCAGCTTGCGATTGACGTCGCCCCATTGCCGTTCATACGGGTCCATCAGGATGTTGGTGATCATCGGTCGTCCCAGATGGACCAGCGGGTTGTCCCATTTTCCTTCCATCTTCGCCGCGATGGTCACCTTCCACGGTCCGTATCGGACAGCCGTCAGATTGACCTCGTCGTAGTAGAAGTAATGCTTGCGCGCCGACGGTCCCTTGCCGGTAAACAGCGCGGTCTGGTCATAGCCGTCGAGGTGGACCTTGTATGTCTTGCCCTCGTGCTCGACGCCTTCCCTCAGCTTCTTGTCGATGTCGGACATGCCGACCAGCGCCGCGAAGGTCATGAAGAAATCCTCCATGGCAACGATATCCGAACTGACCTGCCTGGGCGGGATCTTTCCGGGATAGCGGATGACGCAGGGGACGCGGACGCCGCCTTCCCATGTGGTCCCCTTGTCCCCTCGAAACGGCGATGTGCCGCCTTCCGGCCACATGTACTGATAGGCGCCGTTGTCGGTGGTATAGACGACGATGGTATCCTCGGCGATGCCCAGCTCGTCCAGCTTGTCCAGCAACTGGCCGACATGGCCGTCATGCTCTGCAAGACCGTCCCCATAGATGTCCGCTTCCGAAGCGCGCGACACGCCCTTTCGCTCGTCGAGCAAATGGGTGAACACATGCATGCGGCTGGCGCAATGCCAGACGAAGAAGGGCGTATCCTCCTTCACCTTGCGCTCCATGAAATCGGATGTCTTGGCGACGATCTCGTCGTCGAAGGTCTTCATGCGCTCGGTATCCAGCACGCCTTCGTCCTTGGTCTCGCCATCGGCGGAGCCGGAAATGACGCCGCGCACGCTCCATTTCTTCTCGAACTCCGACGTCTGGGGCCGGTCGGGGTCTTCCGGATCCTCGTTCGCGTTGAGGTGATAGAGATTGCCGAAGAACTCGTCGAAACCGTGACGATGGGGCAGATGCTCCTCCCGGTCGCCAAGGTGGTTCTTGCCGAACTGGGCGGTGGCATAGCCATGCATCTTCAGGATCTGCGCGATGGTCGGGTCCTCGGACGACATGCCTTGCGGCGCACCGGCGCAGCCCACGGTGGTCAGCCCCGTGCGAGCAGGCATCTGGCCGGTGATGAAGGCAGCCCGCCCGGCCGTGCACGACGGCTGGGCGTAAAAGGACGTCAGCTTGATGCCCTCATCGGCTATCCTGTCGATATTGGGCGTGGGCACGCCCATGATGTCGCCGCCAAAGCAGCTGACATTCGAATAGCCGATATCGTCTCCGAAAATGACGAGGATGTTGGGCTTTTTCTTGTCGGGCATGATCACGACCTTTCTAAGTAATCTTGAAAGACATGATCCGGGTTTAGGGCGCGAGTCTGAACCTTAGTATCGGGGTAAGGCACGAGTTCTGTCGCGGTTTCCACTGTCCTACAGCCCGGCCGTATCGTAACACCGCCGCTCGCCCGAAACGGCGATGCGGTTCTTTCCCAATGTCGATTTTCTCCGGATGTTTTCCCCGGCCCCGCGCGGTGTCACCTTTGGCCCGCAAGGCCAGCATTTCCGCGCCTTACGGCCGGGTGACAGCCCTTGTAGGACGTGTCGCCTTTGTCACTTTTCGCCGGGCTTTACGCCTCAGGCCGCATCGCCGCCCTGAAAGGTGTTGTCGCGCGGAAAGCCGTTGGGCGGCAGGCGGCCTGCCGCGCCGCGCGCGACCTTCCATTGCCACATGTCGCTCTCGGTCCGGGTCCGCCCGCTGTCGCCGCCCATCTTCCACGACAGGCCCTCGTCCAGCTTCAGCGTGATCGCATCGGACAGCCCGCCATCGCGGTAACGCTGCAGCTGCACCCCCTGCCCGCGCGCCATCACCGGCAGTTCCTCAAGGCTGAAGATCACCAGCTTGCGGTTGTCGCCCACCACCGCGACATGATCGTCCTGCGGCGCGATCTCGCGCACGATCTTCAGCGTGACCTTGTCCTTCAGGTTCACGACCTGGCGGCCCTTGCGCGTCTCGGCCAGCAGCTCGTCCATCTCGGCGGCAAAGCCCCGGCCCGCGCTGTTCGCCAGCAGGATCTGCCCGCCCTTGCGATAGACCAGCACCGCGACGATCGGCTGACCCGAATCGATGTCGAGCGTGGTGCGAAGCGGCTCGCCAAAGCCCCGCCCGCCCGGCAGCTTGTCGCAGCCCAGCGTGTAAAAGCGCCCGTCGCCGCTGGCGATCAGCAGCTTGTCGGTGGTCTGCGCATGCAGCGCGAATGCCGGCCCGTCGCCTTCCTTGAACTTGAAGTCCGCGCCCTTGCCGTCGGGGCCAAGGTCGACGTGCCCCTTCATCCCCCGCACCCAGCCGCGCGCCGAGATGATGACCGTGACCGGCTCCTTCTCGATCATGGCGTCCATGCTGAACTCGACCGCGGGCTCGGCCTCGGCCACGGTGGTGCGGCGCTTGCCCAGCGCGGTATCCACTGCATATTCCTTGCGCAGCGCAGTCAGGTCGCGCTTCAACCGCGTGCGCTGGCGCGCGGGGCTGTCGATCAGCTTCTGCAAGTCCTCGCGCTCGGCCAGCAGCGCGTCGTGCTCCCCCCGAAGCTCCATCTCCTCCAGCTTGCGCAGGGACCGCAGCCGCATGTTCAGGATCGCCTCGGCCTGCCTGTCGGTCAGCGCGAACTCGGCCATCATGACCTGCTTGGGTTCGTCCTCGGTCCGGATGATCTCGATCACGCGGTCGAGGTTGAGGAAGGCGATGATATAGCCTTCGACCAGTTCCAGCCGCCGGGAGATCTGTTCGAGCCGGTGGTTGGCGCGGCGCAGCAATATGTCGATCTGCGAGGCGATCCAGTGCTGCAGAACCTCGCCCAGCCCCATCACCTGCGGCGTACGTGTCGCATCCAGCACGTTGAGATTGAGGCTGAAGCGGCTTTCCAGATCGGTCAGCCTGTAGAGGCTTTCTTTCAGCAATTCCGGATCGACGTTGCGGCTGCGCGGGACGAGGACGATGCGGATCTGTTCGTCGCTCTCGTCGCGAACGTCTTCCAGGATGGGCAGCTTGCGGTCGCCGATCAGCTGCGCGATCTGCTCGATCAGCCGGCCCTTCTGCACCTGGTAGGGTATCTCGCTGATCACCAGCTGCCACTGCCCGCCGCCCAGCCGCTCGATCCCGGCGTCGCGGTCGGCCTCGCTCGCGGCCTCGGCGGCGTGGAAGCGGCCGCGCATGCGGAACGCGCCGCGACCGGTCTCATAGGCGTGCGAGATCGCCTCGGCGCTGTCGACCACCAGCCCGCCGGTGGCGAAGTCGGGGCCATGGAACACTTCCATCAGCTCGGCATGTTCGGCGCGCGGATTGTCGATCAGCTTCAGAGCGGCATCGACGATCTCGGCCACGTTGTGGCTGGGGATGTTGGTCGCCATGCCCACCGCGATCCCGCTGGCGCCATTGGCCAGCAGGTTGGGGAAGATGCCGGGGAAGATGTCGGGCTCGGATTCCTCGCCATTATAGGTCGGGATGAAGTCGACCGTGCCCTCGTCCAGCCCCTGCATCAGCAGCATGGCGGTGCGCGTCAGCCGCGCCTCGGTATAGCGGTAGGCCGCGGCATTATCGCCGTCGATATTGCCGAAATTGCCCTGTCCCTCGACCAGCGGATAGCGCAGCGCGAAATCCTGCGCGAGGCGGACCATGGCGTCATAGACCGATGCATCGCCATGCGGGTGATATTTGCCGATGACGTCGCCGACCACGCGGGCCGATTTCTTGAACGCATCGGTGGGGTTCAGCTTCAGCTGCCGCATCGCCCACAGCAGGCGGCGATGCACTGGCTTCAGCCCGTCGCGCAGATCCGGCAGCGAGCGCGCGGTGATCGTGGACAACGCATAGACGAGATAGCGTTCGGACAGCGCGGCATCGAAGGGCGCGTCGACCAGACGGTCGAACGGATCGGGTTCAAGCGTATCGGGAATCTCGTCGGCCATTCCTGCGGATTAGCAAGCGGGCGCGGCAGCGCAAAGCGCGGGCGCAAGGCAATCCCCCGCCGCGGCATATTCGGCCGCGCTGCACGGGCTGCGCTCCGCATGCGACGAGCCGTTGAACAGACCGGAACGGGCCATTCGCGCAGCCGTTAATTATACAAAGGCCCATAGATCATAGGCCCCACATAAAATTCAGGAGAACGAGCATGACCCAACGCGTCCTCATAATCGCCACCAATGGCTTTGAACAAAGCGAACTCACCGGCCCGCGCGACCGGCTGCGCAAGGATGGCTATGAAGTCATCGTCGCCAGTCCGGAAAGCGGCAAGATCAAGGGCTGGGACCAGGACGACTGGGGCGACGAAGTCGACGTCGACCTGACGCTGGATGAAGTCAGCACCGGCGATTACCACGCACTCGTCCTGCCGGGCGGGCAGATCAATCCCGATATATTGCGCATCAACGATACGGCCGTTGGCCTCATCCGCGAATTCGCCAATGCAGGCAAGCCGGTCGCCGCTATCTGCCATGCTCCGTGGCTGCTGACCGAAGCGGATCTGGTACGCGGCAAGACCGTGACGAGCTGGCCGTCGGTGCGGCGCGACCTTGCCAATGCGGGCGCCAATGTCGTCGACCGCGAAGTGGTGGTCGATGGCAATATCATCACCAGCCGCAATCCGGACGATATTCCGGCCTTTGCCAGCGCAGTGAACGAAGCCCTGCAGAAAGCGGCCGAGCCCGCCGACGCCTGATCGACCGATCCGGATGACGAAAGCCCCCACCCGCCGGCGGGGGTCTTTTTTTTATGCGCAATTTTGGCCCGCAAATCGATTCCCGGCGTGCATCGATCGGGAACAAGTTCAACGGCTTGATTGTTAACCTGCCTTGTTAACCGCGTTTGTCACCCGAGCGCCGCTTGCTCGGTCTTTCAGTCCCGCGTAAATCCGTTGGGAATCAGGGGAATTTCCGTTTTGTCTGGATGTTGGCCAACCGGCGCTATCCCATTTTGGCTCAGGTACAAGGGGGCGCTTGCTCCTAAGCTGTTAAGGTTCAACATTAATGTATCGGACAAGGGTCTTTCGGCCCGCGCGATGCACCTCGTGACCGCTGCCGAAGGGCGGTTCGTGACAGGTGCGGCGTACCGGGCATGACCGGTTGCCGGGCAAGGGGTCGATGCTCGCTGCCATGAAGGCGGCTGCATCGAAGAAAGCAATAAGCGGACATCGGCCGACGGGCCGTTCCGCGGGGGGCCAGGCCGAAAGGACGACGCCCCGATCAATGGGGCGTAGTCGATGAAAACAGGGGCAGACACCACGGGCGCGAACGGACTGAGCGGCAACGCCGCCGGGACGAATGCGGCGGGGGCACGGCTGGCACAGGATGCAGCGGCCAATGTGATCGCCGGCACCGGCCGTCGCGCGCTGGCCGATCCCGACCAGACGACCACGGTGGTCCTGCCCGAAGGCGCCACGCTCGACGATCTGCGCGTCGATGGCGACAATCTGATCGTTGCCCTGCCCGACGGCACGCAGATGGTGATCGTCGACGGCGCGATTTATGACGTCGACCTGGTGATCCAGGGAACGCGCATTCCCGACGAGAACTGGAAGGATTATCTTGGGATCGAGGACCAGATCGATCCCGAAGCAGGCGGCACCCGCAGCTCCGGCGGCAATTTCGCGGACCCGGTCATGCCGATCGACCCGGCCTACGACATCGGCAATCTGCTGCCCTATACCGAACTGCAGTTCCCGGTGCAGGAAGATGTCGAAATCGGCCAATATGTCCTTCGCACCGATGACGAAGGCCCGGTCCCGCCCGGCATCCTTCCCATTATCGAGAGCATCGCGGGCACCACCGTAGACGAGGACGGGCTGCCCGCGCGCAACGGTGATGAGGGTCCCGAGCCTGCCGGCACGATGGACGAGACCGACGCCGAAAGCGCGACCGGCACGATCCGCTTCAACTCGCCCGGCGGGGTGGACGAGATCCTGATCGACGGCATCCCGGCCATCGATATCGTCGACGGAGAGGCCGTGATCGTCTTTCCGCCGACGGCCATCGGCCCGGGCCTGCTCACCATCGTGGACGTTGACCTCGCCACCGGCACGATCACCTATGATTACACGCTGACCGACAACACCGACGGCACCGGAACCAGCGTCGATTTCGACGTCACCATCGTCGCGCCCGGCGGACCCAGCGCCACCGGCAATGTCGTGGTCACCATCATCGACGACGTGCCGGTCGCAGTCGACGACGGCAATCTCGCGACCCTGCCCGACGAGGCCAGCGGCGCGGTCATCGGCACCGTCGCCCAGATCGTCTCGAACGACGATTACGGCGCCGACGGGGTCGGAAATCCGGCCATCACCATCGGCAATGGCGATCAGGGCGGCACGATTGCCGTCGTCAATGGCGAGCTGGTCTATACCCCCGCGGTCGATGTCGCGCCCGGACAGACCGTCGTCGAACGCTTCACCTATACGATCACCGACGGCGACGGCAGCGTCTCGAACGAAGCGGTGTTCACCGTCACCCTGACCGAGGGCGGACCCGCGCTCAATGTCGATGCCGCGCGCATCACCGTGGACGAGGACGGCCTTCCGGGCGGGCTCGCCGGCGGACCGGGCGACGTCGCGGGCACGGCGACCAGTGCCAGCGGACAGCTTGCCGGGCTGGACTTCGGTCCCGACGGCGTGGGCGATATCGCGCTTGCCGCTTCTGCCGATACGGGTCTGGTCACGCTGGCCGGGAACGCCGTCGAAACGGTGTGGGACGCGGCCAGCCATACGCTGACCGGACAGGATGCGGTGACGGGTGAAACCGTCTTCACGCTGGTCATCACCGATGTCGCCAACGGCAGCTATATCTTCACGCTGCTGTCCCCCGTCGCCCATCCCGGCGCGGCAGAGGATAATGCGACGCTGTCGATCCCGGTCACGGTCACCGACGGCGACGGCGACAGCACCGGCGGCACTATCGCGCTCGTCATCAACGACGACAGCCCGGTGGTCAGGCTGACCGGCACGCAGGCAGGCGTCGCGCTGCTGGACGAATCGCCGCTGTCGGCAGACGGCATCGCCAGCGCCACCATCGATTTTTCGGGCAATTTCGCGGTCGGCTATGGCGCCGACGGCATGGGCGCGACCAGCTACGCGCTCGGCCTGTCGGGTGAGACTGTCGGATCGGGCCTGTTCACGCTGGACGGGACGCAGATCGTTCTTACCATCAGCGGCGGCGTCATCACCGGTTCGGCCGACGGCACCGATTATTTCACCATCAGCGTCGATGCGGCCGGCAAGGTCACTTTCGCCTTCACCGAAGATTACGCGAATGTCAGCCATGGCGACCCGGCCAATCCGGACGATGTCGTCGCCATCATCGCAGAGGCCGGCGCGATCACGCTGACCGCGACGGCCAGCGATGCGGACGGCGACACCGCCAGCGCCGTGATCGACCTGGGCACGGGCATTTTCGTGATCGGCGACGATGGGCCGGTCGCGGTGGACGACGGCGGCTTCGTTGTGGACAACGGCCCCCTCGCGATCGACGTTTTCACCAATGATAGCCCGGGCACCGACGGCGTCGATCCCGCCACCGGCATCGCGCTGGCGGACGGCCCCGCCAAGGGCACGGTCAGCTATAACGGCGACGGCACCTTCACCTACACGCCCAACGCGGGCGCAAGCGGAAGCGACAACTTCACCTACACGATCACCGATGCGGATGGCGATACCTCGACCGCGCAGGTGACCCTGACGATCACGCCCGACACGGCTCCGGTCATCGTGCGCACCGGCAATGTCCGCGTGGATGAAGACGGGCTTGCGGGCGCCAACGCCGACAGCGGCCAGACCGATCCGCGAGAGAATGCCTCGACCGGCATGGCGTCGGGGGCGGGCACGATCCGGGTCGATTTCGGATCCGACCTGCCGACCGATCCGCGCGGAGCGTTTGCGTTCTCCAATGCCGATGCGCTGGACGGTTCGATCCGTTCAGGCGGGCAGCCGGTCGATTTCTCGGTCGATGCGGCGGGCAATCTGGTCGGCACCGTGGACGGCGGAGTGACGACGGTCATCACCATCGCGCTGGGCACGGTCTCCGCACCCTCGAACGGTGTGGTCAATTACAGCTATACGGTGACGCTGCTGCAGCCGGTCGACCATCCGGTCGGCGGTGTCGAGGACACGGTGAGGCTCGGCGGAATCACCTTCACGGTCACCGACAGCGACGGCACGGCCACGTCGGGCCAGTTCTCTGTCAGGATCAGCGACGACGTCCCGACGGCAGAGGCGCAGGCAGAAGGCGCCCCCATGCTGGTGGTGGACGACAGCACGCTGGGCATTGACGCCAGCGCCGATTTCTCGGCCGTATTCGACCTGTCGGCTGGCGCGGACGGCACCGATGCGACGCGCTATGCGCTGGGCATCGCGGCGGCTGGCGCGGACAGCGGTCTGACCGACACGGCAAGCGGCGACGCGATCCTGCTCTATCTGGAAGGCAGCACGGTCGTGGGCCGCGTCGGCGGCGAGACAGGCGATATTGCCTTCACGCTGGATGTCGATGCGAACGGCACGGTCACGCTCGACCAGCGGCGCGCCATTGCGCATGACGATCCGTCAGACCCGGTCGAGGCTGCGCCCGATGCGGCCGAAACGCTGGCCTCGGCAGGCCTGATCACGCTCACCGCGTCGGTCACCGATGGCGACGGCGACACCGCCAGCGCCACGGTGAACATCGGTCAGACCTTGCGGTTCGAGGATGACGGCCCGGCGATCGACGCAATGATCGCCGATGACGATGCCTATGCTCAGACCAGCGACGCCGCCCTTCCCGGCAGCGACAGCGCCGTGCTGAACCTTGGCGCGCTGTTCGGCTATTCCGGCGCGGACGACGGCGCCGACGGCGAGGGCAGCATTTCCGAAAGCTTCGCCCTCACCCTCCTCGTCGCGGAAGGCAGCGCAAGCGGCCTTTCCAGCGGCGGTCAGGCCATCAACCTGTTCATCAGCGCCGACGGAACGGTCGTGACCGGGTCCACCGCTGGCAGCGGAGGCGGCGTCGGCGTTGCGAATACCGTGTTCACGGTGTCGCTTGCCCCCGACGGCACGCTGACGCTCAGCCAGATGCAGCCCATCGACCATGCGCCGGGCAGCGACAGCGTCATGCTGCCGAATGGGCTGATCGGTGCGGATTACGGCGTGACCATCACCGATGGCGACGGCGACAGCGTGACCGATACGACCAGCAACGATCTGGGCGGCAATCTGGTCTTTGGCGACGATGCACCGTCGGTCGAAGTCAGCGGCGAACTGCCCGCGGCGGTGCTTGACGAATCGCCGCTCGCGCCTGACGGCGACGGCATCTATTCGGTGACGAAGGATTTTTCGGCAGGGTTCAGCTTCGACCCCAGCGCCGACGGTCCGAACACCGCGACCTATGCGCTGCAACTGTCGGCCAATGGTACCCCCAGCGGGTTGTTCGCGCTCGACGACAGCGATGTGACGGCTGCCGACGGCGACGGTATCGGCCAGGGCGACCCGATCCTGCTGACCATGGACGGCGGCGATGTCGTCGGCATGGCGAATGGCACCGAATATTTCCGCATCTCGCTGGACCAGGCGACGGGCGAAGTGACCTTCACTCGGTCCGAGAATGTCTGGCATGCGGTGACCGGTTTCTATGCGGGCGACGATGCGCAGACCATCACCCTGCCCGCCGACATCCTCAAGCTGACGGCTACCATCACCGACCGCGACGGCGACAGCGACACCGCCTCGATCGATATCGGCCAGAACAGCTTCACGATCGAGGATGACGGCCCCAGCGTCGGCATGGTGACCAAGTACACCGGCTTCCAGCTTTCGGGCACGACCGATTACGCGATGGTCGCCAACGACATTCTCGATTTCGAATTCGGAACCGACGGACCGCTCGGCGGGTCGCTGGGCACCGGCGTCGAGTTCGTCATCCGCCCGACCAGCAGTGTGGCTGGCATGGCCCTGACCAATATCGACCAGCCGGTCTACGACCCGGTTGACGGCGTCTGGAAATTCGCGTTCGACTATGTCGACAGTGAGGGGCAGGCCGGATCGAACAGCGGTTCGATAAGCTATGACGGCACCAATTATCAGCTGGTTCTGAACGACAGCTTCGAATTCACCTCGGTCACCTCGCTGTCGGACCCGGTGAACAGCACCGCTTATGAAGTGGACGGCGTCTCGAACGATCGCAGCGAGATCCTCGTCAACGAACTCGCCAACGGCACCGAAGCTCCGATCTTCGTGCAGATCACCGGCGTGAAAGGCGGCATCACTGCGGGCGGCGACAACGCGCTGTCTGCCGGCGAACAGGTCGGCGGCGACCAGAGCTGGATAACCACCGACAACAATGCCTATGGCGTGGCGGGAGAAGCGCTCGACAGCGGCGAGGTCCTCGACCTCAAGTTCCATGCGTGGGATCCGAAGCAATATGACGTCGACACCTCGGCCTTCGTTTCGGGCCTGACCTTCACCCTCGACGGCGTGGGTGCGGATCAGGATTTCGTCGTGATCCTCAAGCTCGCCGATCCGAACGATCCCGGCAATATCCTGACGACCCGCGCCGTCGTGGTCGGATCGGACGATATCTACCGCCAGGCCGATGCGATCCCCGACGGCTTTGCGGCGCCGGCGCTGGATAATGACGACGGCTTCGTCATCATCGAGGCGAACGACTATCTGCAGAGCGGCGAAAGCTATGTCATCGTCGGCGCGCAGGTCATGTCCTCGACCGGCGGATTGACCGGCAGCGGCATCGACCTCAACGGCGCAACCGGCGATGCAGGTGCCAGCAGCGGCACGGCGGGCTTCGGCGCGGAGACCAACGACAGCGATGTCGTGACCATAAGCGACATCGGCCTGATCCGCACGGTTATCAGCCAGCAGACCGTGTCGCTCGACATCGACATCACCGTGACCGATGCCGACGGCGACACCGAATACACCACATTCCACATCAACCCGTTCGGCGATCCGGTCGTGCTCGACATGGACGGCGACGGGTTCCACTTCCAGTCGCTCGACAGCGGGGTGATGTACGACATCAACGGCGACGGCGTGCTGGACCAGACCGCGTGGATCGGGGCCGGCGACGCCATCCTCATTCGCGATGCGAACGGCAACGGCATCGTCGACGACGCCAGCGAGTTCATCTTCCACCAGGACAGGATGACCGACCTGCAGACCCTGCATGCGCAATATGGCGATATGCTGGACGGCAATGATGGCGATTTCGGCAAGTTCGGCATCTGGCTGGACAATGGCGACGGCGTGTTCCAGTCGGGCGAATTCAAGACGCTGGCCGAAGCGGGCATCACCGATATCGCGCTGACCAGCGATGGCACGCCCGGCACCGCGATCGGCGGCGAGGTGCAGATCATGGGCACGGGCAGCTTCAACGGCGGGACCGGTGCGCTGGTCGATGCGGCGTTCCGCTATCAGCTCGGCACGAAGGCTGCGGCAGGACAGCGCACGCAGGAGATGGCCGCGATCGCCGCAACGGCGACCGCCGTGCTGGCTTCGACTGCCGCCCACGCGGAGCCGTCTTTTGACGGCCAGCAGATGGTTAATTTCGAGGAAACGGGCCAGGGACAATCGTTCGCCCCCACGGTGGCACAGCTGCAATCGGGTCACGAACTGCCGTCGCTGTCGTGGAACGCGCAGATCGCGGCAGACCCTGCCGCACGGCCAGAGGCGGCGCGCGACCACCATGACATCGACCACCAGTTCGCCGCGGAACGCCCGCTGGCGGGGCAGAACGAAGATGTCACGCCGCTCGGCCGCGGCGATGGGCTGGACGATGCGGGCGCGTCGTCGCAGCACGAGGCGGCATTCGATGCAGGCCACGCCGCTCCGTCGGCGGGCGCGGTGTCGGCGCAGATGATGGAAGCGCTGCTCCAGCTGTCGGCTGAACAGCCCGCGGCAGGCGACGCCGCCCAGCCCGCGAGTGACGCGGTGCGCGAGGCTCTGGCAGAAGTGACCGGAGAGGATGCGATCTCTCAGCTCGTCGATCAGGTGATTGACAGCGCATCGGCGGACGCACAGGGCGCGGCTGCGAATACGCATGGATGGTGGGCCGGACAGGGGGCGGCCGTGCATGGTGCCGGGCATTCCGGTGGTGACGGCGTTGGGCACGACGGGGGTGCCAGCGATCTAGCGGCCTTGCTGAACGGGCTTGTCGCCGGAACGGGCCATGGCGGCGCCATGCCTGCGGATAATGGCGACGAAGCCGCGCTGATGGCCGCCGCAAGCCAGTAGGCGGCAACAGGGTAATCACAGGGGGCGGATCGGCGAAAGCGATCCGGCCGCATAATGGGGGCATTGGAAATGGAAGTTCGTACCGTCCGCAAGCTGGCGGCAGGCGTGGCCTCGGCCTCGCTCGCCATGCTGCTGGCCTGCCCGGCAAATGCGCAGACAGCTCCGCAAGCGGATCAGGACCTGATGGGCCTGAACGATGGCGAGCTGCGCGACGCGCTGGACATGCGGTACGATGCTGCGCTGGCCGCCACGCTGGACCCTGCGATCATCAACGCGACCGATGCCCGCTTTCACTGGGCGTCCGAAGCCAAAGTGCAATGCGCGATCGCCATCGGCTTTACAAAGAACGATCTGCGGGACGAGGATTCGATCCGCAAATGCGATGCCGCCTATCGCCGCCTGATGGCGCCGCCCCCGGCACCGCCGCCGCCCCCGCCCCCCCCGCCGATTCCAGTTCGCCCGGCGATCTGCGACCAGGCGGTCAATACGGTGTTCTTCGACTTCGACAGCCGCGCCGCGCCGCAATCGACTGCAGCGACCGCGCAATTCCTGCGTTCGAACACGCAGACCTGCGGCTGGACCGGCTTCGACGTGGTCGGCCACACCGACCGCGCGGGCAGCGACGCGTATAACGACACGCTGTCGATGGCCCGCGCGCGGTCGGTCGCCGACATCATGGTCGCACAAGGCATTCCCGAAACAATGATCACCGTCGCCGGACGGGGAGAGCACGATCTCGCCGTCCAGACGGTCGATGGTGAGCGCAATCCCCAGAACCGCCGCGTGGTCATCACGGTCCGCTAAGGGACGAAACACATGAAGAAGCTTCGCAAACTCACCCTGATCGCCAGCGTCATGGTCGCCGGCGTTTCGACGCTGGCCATCGGCCAATCCGCTGCCGCACAGGAAGCCATCGGCGCACAGGAGACATCCGGCGCGATCTCGATGGCCGAGGCGGTGGCCGTGGGCGTCGATTCGCACCCGCAGATCAGCCAGGCGCAGATGAACAAGGAAGCCATCCAGTTCGAGCGCAAGCAGGCGCAGGGGCTCTATGGCCCGCGTGTCGAGGTGGAGGCCGGCGTGGGCGTGCGGCGGCTCGACAATCCGACGCGCAGTTCGCTCGGTATTTCGAACGACTGGCTCAACCCGCTCGACGCGCAGGTTCGCGCCGACTGGACCGTGTTCGATTTCGGACGCCGCCGCGGCGAATTGCTGCGCCAGGCCGCACGCGTCGATGGCGCGTCGCTGCGCGTTCTTGAACGCAGCGAGTTCATCGGCCTGCAGATCGCGCGCCAGTATCTCGACGTTCTGCTGCAGGAACGCGTCGTCGCGGCCAGCATGGACAACACCGCCTTCCACCGCACGCTGGTCGGCAACCTCAGCGAAGGCGTGCAGCAGGGTTCGATCTCCATCGCCGACCGCCAGCAGGCGGAGGAACGTCTGCAGGCCGCGCTGGTGCGCGAGGCCGAGGCCAGCGAAACGCTGCAGAACGCGCGCATCCGGCTGCAGAGCCTGACCGGCCTGCCGATCCAGAGTGTGATGCTGCCGCCGGACCTCGGCGCGATGCTACCCGCCAGCGAAGCGCAGGCGATCGGTCTTGCCCGCACCCAGAACCCGCTGGTGCGCGAAGCGCAGGCCGATGTCGACGCCGCCAATGCGCTGGCGAAGAGCGCCAAGGGCGACCTCTATCCGACCGTCGGCGTCGAGGCCTATGCCCGCGCGGGCGACGAGATCGACGGGTTCCAGGGCGAAACCACCGATGTTCTGGCCCGCGCCTATGTGCGCTGGCAAATCTTCGACAGCGGGATCAACGCGGCGAAATATCAGGAAATGGTCCGCCGTTCGAGCGAGGCGCGCTTCGCCATGCATGCCCAGCAGCGCGAGGCGGAGGAAGACGTTCGCACTGCATGGAACGGACTTGAGACGCAGAAGCGCGTCGTGCAGGAACTGGCCACGCAAAGCACCGTGACCGACGGTCTGATCAATTCCTATCAGGAACAGTTCAATATCGGCCGCCGCTCGCTGCTCGACGTGCTGGATGCGCAGAACACGCGCTATAACGTGCAGGTCCGGCTGGAAAGCGCCCGCTTCTCCGAGATTTTTGCGCAGTATCAGGTGCTCGCGGCGACGAACCGCTTCCTTCAGGCCCTGTCGGTCGAACCGCACTACGGCGCGGGCGAGGCGGAGCGCGAGCGCTTCGACTATGGCCCGTCGGTTGCGGCGGAACGCCAGGGCCGCGTTTACCCCAAGTAAGCGCCTCCATGGCTATGCCGAGCATATGAACGACAGGCGATTGCCCCATGGACATGGCTGACGGCCCGGCAGCGGATATGCGCGAACGCCCCGCAGGCGGCAATGTCCCTTCGGCGCGCGCGGGCGATCCGCTGGCCGAATGCCTTGCACGGGTGGCGCGCCACTTCGACACGCCCTTCGCGCCCGCGATGCTGCACAGCTCGCTAGCGATGGGCGCGGATGGCCTGCTGCCATGGCACCAGTCCGGCCCCGCGCTCGAACTGCTCGGCCTGAATTACGAGGAACGCCGCGCCCGGAAGCTGCCGCTCGATGCCTCGCTCTATCCGATGATCGTGCGGACGGCGGACGATTCGATCGTCCTGCTGCTCGATCGCAACGACAGCGATGTCCTCGCATGGCATCCCGGCACCGAACAGGAGCACTGGACCCCGGCGGACGGCTTCGCGGACAAGCAGGGTCTCACCCTGCTGTCGGTCGAGGGAGACCCGACCGCCATGCGCGACGCGGGCCAGCCATGGCACCGCAAGGCCCGCCAGCACTGGTTCTGGTCCGAGATTACCAAGCGCCGCCGCGAATTCTGGCCGGTCCTGCTGGCATCGGTGGTGATCAACTTGCTGGCGGTCGCGCTGCCGATCTTCACGATGAATGTCTATGACCGCGTGATCCCGAACCGCGCGGACGCCAGCCTGTGGGTGCTGGCCATCGGCGTGCTGATCGCCTTCGCGCTGGAATTCGCGCTGCGGCGCGCGCGCACCGATGTGCTCGACGGGATCAGCCGCGACCTCGACATCTCGCTTTCGCAAAAGATCTATTCGCGCGTGATGGCGACGCCGCTGGCCGAAAAATCGGGCCATACCGGCAATCTGGTGGCGCGGGTCAGCGAATATGCGGTGCTGCGCGACTTCTTCGCCTCCACCACGGTGGTGCTGGTCGTAGACGTGGCGTTCCTTGTCATCTTCGTCGGTTTTATCGCGATCATCGCGGGGCCGCTGGCCTTCGTGCCGCTGCTTGCGATCACCGGCATGGCGCTGCTCGGCCTCTATCTTCAGCGCAAGGCGGGCGATGCCGCGCGCGACGCGCAGGCGGATTACGGGCTGCAGCAGACGCAGCTGGTCGAAAGCATCACCGGCCTCGAAACGCTAAAGAGCATCGCGGGCGAAGGCGAGATGCTGGGCCGCTGGCGCCGCCTGTCCGACATGGCGAGCCGCTCGCAAAAACGTCTGCGCGAGGTGAATTCAACCGCCATCGGCGCGGCTTCCACGTTTCAGCAGTTCAGCACCATCGCGCTGGTCATCGGCGGCTATTATCTGTTCGACGCGGGCATTATCACCATGGGCGCGATCATCGCGATCGTGATGCTGTCGAGCCGCGCGCTCGCACCCGCGGGGCAGCTGGCCTATCTGCTCACCCGCTGGCGGCAGGCGCGGGAGACGCTCGATTCGATCGAGCGCCTGTGGGACCAGCCCGACGAACGCCGCATGGGCTCCGCCTCGCTGCCGCCGCAGGTGCGCAGCGCCAGCGTGGAACTGCGCGATGTCAGCTTTGCCTATCCGGGCGCGAACACCGCCTCGCTGTCGAACATCAACCTCACCATCCGCCCCGGCGAGCGGATCGCGATCATCGGCCGCGTGGCGGCGGGCAAGTCGACGCTGGGCCGCGTCATCTCCGGCCTGTTCGAACCCAGCAGCGGCGCGATGCTGGTCGACGGGATCGACAGCAAGCAGTACCGCCCGCACGATCTGCGCCGCGAATTCCGCTTCGTCGCGCAGGATTCCAACCTGTTTTCCGGCAGCATCAAGGACAATCTCTCGCTCGCCTCCTCACGCGCCAGCGAGGAGCAGCTGATCGCCGCGCTGCGCAAGGTCGGTGCGGACCGCTATCTCTCGCGCGATGCTGGCGGTTTCGACCGCGTCGTGGGCGAAGGCGGACGTCAATTGTCGGGCGGGCAGCGCAATTTCCTTGCCCTCGCCCGCGCTTTCGTCGCGCCGTCCAAGCTGCTGTTCCTCGACGAACCGAGCGGCGCGATGGATGCGCAGACCGAGCGGCTGTTCATCCAGTGCCTGTCACAGAATCTGACAACGGATCAGACCCTGATTGTCTCCACCCACCGACCCGCATTATTCCAGCTTTGCGAGCGGGTTATCGTGATCGACGGCGGACGGATCGCCGCCGACGGCCCGAAGGACGAGGTGATCAGGAACGTGGGCATGCGCACCGATGGCTAATATGCCCTCCCGCACACTGGCGGCGGCAGCGGTGCTGTGCGCCGGTTTCGCCCTGTCCGCGCCCGTGCCGCTCCCCGCGCCCGCACAACCGGTCGATGCGCCCGTCGTCATGTCGGTTCAGCAGCAACGCGAGGTCGCCGCCCTGACCGAGGGCAAGCGCGCCGAGCTGGTGGCCAAGGGCGATAACGCCAAGGCCCGCAACGCGCTGATCGCGGTCACCCGCGCCCCTGCCGAAGCGATGCGCGGCTTCACCGCCAGCGGCCCTGCGCGCGCCGCCGCGCAGCAATGCCTGGCACAGGCCATCTATTACGAGGCCGGTTACGAGCCCGAGAGCGGCAAACGCGCGGTCGCGCAGGTCGTGCTCAATCGCATGCGCCATCCCGCCTATCCCAATTCGGTCTGCGGCGTCGTCTATCAGGGCGCGAACGACCCGGTGTGCCAGTTCAGCTTTACCTGCGACGGTTCGCTCGCCCGCCGCCCCTCGGCGCGCGCATGGGCCGATGCGCAGGCAGTCGCGCGCGACGCGCTGGCAGGCCATGTCGAGAACAGCGTCGGCTCCGCCACCCACTACCACGCCGACTACGTCGTGCCGCGCTGGGCCTATTCGCTGGGCAAGGTGCGGCAGATCGGCACGCATATCTTCTATCGCTTCAATGGAGGCGCTGGCCGCGCGCGCGCCTTTACGCAGCTTTATGCCGGGGTCGAACGCATTCCCGAACTGACCCGCCCTGCCGCCGACATTCAGCTGGCAGGCGGCCCCGATCCGGTCACGGGCCGCTTCGACAACGGGCTGACCGTCGCGCCCAGCAGCGCCGATCGCCACGCGCCTGCCGACATCGGCGGACGGCTCGACACGACCAAGGGCTGGAAACTGGAATTGCCCGCGCCCACGCAAGGCCATTATCGCCAGCTCGTCGCCGGTCAGGCGGGCGACACTCATTTGGCCGAATTGGCAGAGGCGCAGGCGCAATGATCGCACAGGCACGACAGGGCTGGGAAAAGCTCGACGGCGCGCGCCGCCTGATCGTGGTGGCGGCGGTCGGCGTGCTGCTGCTGCTGATCTGGGCCAGCCTCGCCCCGCTCGACGATATCACGCGCGGTCAGGGGCGTGTCATTCCGTCGAGCAAGGTGCAGGTGGTGCAGGCCGCCGATCCCGCCACGGTCGAGGAAATCCTGATCCAGAACGGCCAGCAGGTGAAGCGCGGCGAATTGCTCGTCCGCCTGAACGACAGCGAAAGCGCCAGCCAGCTGGGCCAGCTCGAGACCGAGACGGAGCGGCTGTCCGCACGCGCCGACCGTCTGAACCGCGAGGCCAGCGGCACCAGCGCAGGCTGCGAACCCGGCAGCGTCTGCGCCGAGGAAGCGCGCCTGCAAAGCGTCCGCGCCGCCGCCAACCGCAGCCGAGAGGCCGCACTGGCCGCTGCCGTCGAGCAGCGCCGCCGCGACCTGCGCGAAGGCGAGGCGACCGTCACCGCGCTTGAGGAAAGCACTCGGCTGGCGCAGGAACAGGTAAACATGCTGGCGCCGCTGGCGGCCAAGAACATCGTGCCGCAGACCGAATTGCTCAGCGCGCAGCGCGAGCTTGCCGATCTGCGCGGACGGCTCAGCGGTGCGCGGCAGGGCGTGCAGCGCGCCAGCGCGGGCGTGCGCGAGGCGCAGGCCGAACTCGCGAGCGCGCGGCTGGATTTCCAGCAGCAGGCGCTGAACGAACGCAGCGAGATCACCACCCGCATCGCGGTGAACGAACAATCGATCCGCGGCGCCGAAGCGCGGGTGCAGCGCAACGAATTGCGCTCACCGGTCGACGGCATCGTCAACGATCTGCAGATTACCTCGGTCGGCGGCTTCGTGTCGCCAGGCGAGACGATCATGCAGATCGTACCCACCGGCGAACGCCTGCTGGTCGAGGCGCGGATCAAGCCTTCGGACATCGCCTTCATCAAGGTGGGCGACCGTGCGAACGTGAAAGTCACCGCCTATGATTTCTCGATCTATGGCGGGCTTGCGGGCACGGTGCGCCAGATCAGCGCCGACAGCGTCTATGACGAGAACGAGCGCGAGAGCTATTACCTCGTGCAGGTCGAGACGAGCCGCGCCTTCATGGAGCGGGCGGGTCAGAGGCTGGCCATCATGCCGGGAATGATCTGCGACGTGGAAATCATCACCGGCCGCAAAAGCGTGCTGGCATATCTTCTGACGCCGTTCACCCGCGGCCTCTCGACCGCGCTGACGGAGCAGTAAGACCCGTCAGAATCCGTGCAGGAAGCGCCGGTTGCCGCTGAAGGAATAGACCGGGCGGAAATCATTGGCGACCGACCCGTCGAGCAGCGCGTCGCTGCCATTGTCGAGCACCAGCGGCTGGCCATCCAGCCTGACCACCAGCACCGCGTGATCGGCGCGGCGGATCGTGTCGCGTGCCAGCGTCAGGAACATGTCCTCGCGCGGGATGCCCAGTTCGGACAGGATCTGCATCTTGGCGATCGCATAATCCTCGCAGTCGCCCTTGCCGCGCCGCAGGGTTTCGCCCGCATCGGCCCAATAGTCGCGCTTGCCGTAATTGACGCTGTCCTCGGCGAACTGCACCCGCCCGTTCACCCAGCGGTTGACCGCGGCCACCATGTCCCGTCGCGACGGCTGCGCGCCCGCGCTCAGCATGGCGGAGCGCACATTGGCCTGCCCCGCGCCGCGCGCGCTGACCCGCGCCCATTGCGCGTCGAAACCGGTGTGACGGATCGGCACGATGCGGCTGGCAAGAAAATCGCTGCTGCGCCCGCTGGCTGCCTGCCCCCGCCCCTCGGACGGCGCGAAGGAGGCGCAGCCGATGCTGGCCGCAGCAGGTTCCATCTTGACGGGAACGGCAGCGATTGCCGGAAGATAGGATGCCCTGCGATGCGCCGGTCCATTGCCATCCGACATGCCCGCCTGCTGCCTGCGGATGCGGTCCAGCGCCGACATCTGTTCGCCGGAGCCATCGCGCGCCGCAACGGTCATGCATCCGACCGGAGCCTCCACCGCTTGCTGCCACGCGGTAAAGGCGACGGCATTCCAGGGCGCGGCATGGGCGGAAGGCGCAATCAGCGCCGCCGCCCCCGCAGCATGAAGGGCTATCCGGCGGCACAGGCGCAAAGGCGTGGATCTCACCATGCACGGAGCATGGCGCACGGAACTTCAAGAAAGCCTTTGCAGCTTTAGTTAACGGCGCGTGCACCAAAGCATTGCGGGCTCTACGTAGAAATACCTAGCGTACCGCGCCTGACCGTTCAGAAACCGCGCAATCGCGCGCCATCTGCCAGCCCTCGGCCAGGCGGGCAAGTTTCCGTATTGTCTGGACGGCGCACAGCGCCAGCCTTGCGCAAAAGGGTTAAGCGGCGCGCTCCGTCAGCGGCGCATCATGTCATGCGCGGTATCGGGCACGCGCACCACCACCCCATCGAGATCCTGATCGACCAAGATCTGGCAGGCCAGCCGACTGGTCGGCCCCGCTCCGGCGGCAAGGTCCAGCATGTCCTCCTCGTCATCGCTGGCGACGGACAGGCGTGAGAACCAGTCTCCGGCGACGATAACGTGACAGGTCGAGCAGGCCATCTGGCCCTCGCACGTCCCTTCCAGCGGCATCCCCGCGGCCTGCCCGATCTCGAGCAGGGTCGAACCCGCCTTGCCGTTGGCTTCGACCTTGTCGCCCTTGGGCGTAACGAATGTAACGCGGACCATCAGCCAGCACCTTGCGCCTGCGCCGCCGCGTTGATCGCGGCAGCGGCTTCCTCCAGGTCCTCTCCGGTCGTATATCGGCCAAATCCCAGCCGTATCGTGTTTTTTGCCAGCTTGGCAGGCAATCCGATCGCCTGCAAGACCCGGCTGGGCTTGCCCGACCCCGATGCGCAGGCGGATCCGGCGGAAAAGGCGATGCCGCGCGCATCGCTCATCAATCGCGACACGTCGATGCCGTCCTTGCGCAGGCTGAGATTGCCGTGCCAGCGCGCCTCCGCGCTGCCGTTCAGGGTCCAGCCGTCGAACAACTCCAGCGCGCGGTCCCACAGCGATTCGACATGCGCCGCATCCGCTTCCATCCGTTCCGCCGCCAGCTTTGCTGCCGCACCGAAACCCGCGATCAGCGCGGGGCTGAGCGTGCCGGACCGCAACCCGTCCTCCTGCCCGCCGCCCGTGATGATCGGGTCGAGTTTCACGCCCTGACGCAGCCAGAGCGCGCCGATGCCTTTCGGCCCGTGCAGCTTGTGCGCGCTGATCGCGACCGCATCGGCCATGGCGACCGGCATCTTGCCCGCCGCCTGCACCGCATCGCAGACGAGGAACGCGCCCGCCTGCTTCGCCAGCCGCGCAACCTCGACCATCGGCTGAATGGTGCCGATCTCGTTATTGACCTGCATGACCGCGACGACGCCGGTTCCGTCTGGCAGCGCATCGGCCCACAGCAGGCCATCCTCGCCCACGGGGAGCACATGCCGCCCTCCCTTCAGCCGCTCGGCGGTGTCGAAGACCGCGCTATGCTCAATCGCGCTGACGGAAGCGGCCTTGCCCGCCCGCGCCTGTTCATTGCCCAGCAGCGCCATGTTCAGCGCCTCGGTCGCGGTGCCGGTAAAGATTACGCGACCGCCCGGCGGAAACAGCGCCGCCACGCGCTCGCGTGCCAGTTCGACGGCGGCCTCCGCCTGCCTGCCATAGCGGTGCGGACTGTGCGGATTGCCGAAACCGGTTCCGCCCGGCCCATCCAGCCAGCGCAGCATCGCCTCACGCGCTTCGGGCGCCAAAGGAGTCGTCGCCTGATAATCGAGATAGATCATGCGCCCGCGCCCGCCCCGACCCCGGCCCCGGCCTGCGCCCGTCCGCGAGCCTGTGCCGCCAGTTCGCGCCACACCGCAAGGAAGGCGTCGATATCCGCCTCGCTCGTCTCGCGCCCGATCGACACGCGGATGACCTCGCCAGCGGCCTTTTCGTCCAGCCCCAGCGCCATCAGCACGCGGCTGGGCTTCAGCGAACCGGACGAGCAGGCGCTGCCCGCCGACACCGCGATCCCCGCGCCGTCCAGCCGGATCAGTTGCACCATGCTCGCCAGCCCCGGCAAGCGATAGGAGCCGATGGTCGCGATGCGCGGCGAAGCAGCCGCGACGACTTCGCCGCCTGCATCGATGATCGCGTCCTCCAGCTTGGCGCGCAGCCGCGCCGCGCGCTGCATCCAGTCGTCCCCCGCTTCCAGCGCGGCGGCCATCGCCATCGCGCCCGCCACGTTCTCTGTCCCGCCGCGATAGCCGCGCTCCTGCCCGCCCGTCGGCGCGATCAGGCCCAGATCGCGCAGCAGCAGCGCGCCGATCCCCATCGGTCCGCCGAACTTGTGCGCGCTGATCACCGCCATGTCGCAGGCCAATCCACTGGCCGGCAATGCGATCTTGCCCGCCCCTTGCGCGCAATCGGCCAGCAATATGCCGCCGCCAGCACGCACCGCGTCATGAATGGCGGCCAAAGGCTGGATCACGCCCGTCTCGTTATTCACCTGCTGAACCGCGACCAGCGTGTCCGCCGGATCGCCCAGCGCGCCGATCTCGACCAGCCCGTGCGATCCGACCGGCAGCACCGCCGCGCCCGGCACATGGCGCATCACCGCGTCATGTTCGACCGCGGAAACGGCACGGCGGGCCGCATGGCTTCGGGTCAGCGCGATTTCCAGCGCCTCGCTCGCCCCGCTGGTGAAGATCAGCTCGCCGCTCCAGCCCAGCGCCGCCTTCACCCGTGCGCGCGCATCTTCCAGCGCTGCCTTGGCCGCGCGGCCCGCCCGGTGCGGGCTCGACGCATTGGCATCCAGCGCCAACCCTTCCAGCATCGCGTCGCGCGCCTGTGGCAAAAGGGGGGCGCTGGCGGCGTGGTCGAGATAGACAGGGGTCAAGGCGGGCCTCGATTGCTTGGCTGTAGGGTTGTGCGCCGCATCGGCACGGCATTGCAGCACAAGATTGCGCTCTTGCGCGTGCTATCTATATAGGCACGAACTCCATATCACACCCCCGCGCACCGCAAAGGATTCCCGCGGGGCACTAACAGGTGCCATTTCCACCGATGCCTTCCGTTATATTCCCCGGACCCGAAGGCCGCCTAGAAGGCCGCTACCACCCCGCGCCGCGCCCGCGCGCGCCCCTGGCGCTGATCCTGCATCCGCACCCGCAAGGCGGCGGCACGATGAACGAGCGGATCACGCAGGCGCTCTACAAGGATTTCGCCGCGCGCGGTTTCGCCGTGCTGCGTTTCAACTTTCGCGGCGTGGGCCGCAGCCAGGGCAGCTTCGACAATGGCATCGGCGAATTGTCCGACGCCGCCGCCGCGCTGGATTGGGTGCAGACGATCCATCCCGAAGCGCAGGTGACATGGGTCGCGGGCGTATCGTTCGGCGCGCTGATCGGCATGCAGTTGCTGATGCGCCGGCCCGAGATTCGCGGCTTCATCTCGATCGCGCCGCCCGCGAACATGTACGATTTCTCGTTCCTGGCCCCCTGCCCCGCCAGCGGCATCATCATCCAGGGCGCGGCCGATACGGTGGTGACGCCGAACGCGGTGCAAAAGCTGGTCGACAAGCTGCGCACGCAAAAGCACATCACGATCCACCACGACGAAATCCCGCGCGCGAACCATTTCTTCGAGCACGAGTTCGACGACCTGATGCGATCGGTCGACAATTACCTGAATTTCCGGCTGAGCCCGGACTGCCCGATCCGCTGATCGATAAAGGGGCCTGCGTCCTGGACGCGGTCCCGACAAGCGGCTGGAGCGGGTGAAGGGAATCGAACCCTCGTCGTCAGCTTGGGAAGCTGCTGCTCTACCATTGAGCTACACCCGCAAAGCATCGCTGCAAGGCGGAGCAGGCGGTTGGCAGATTTCGCGCGAGCGGTCAATCCGGATCGCGCGGCGGCGGATCCAAGCGGCGGCGCTGTTCCGGTTTGTCTGCGCCGCGCCGCTCGGTTAAGGGCGGCCATGCTCTCTCCCTTCGCCCTGATAGAGGATCTGGAAACCGGCACCGCACGCCTGTTCGAAGACCCGCAGGACGTGTTCGCGCCGCGCGATCATGCCGATGTTCCTGCCGCGCTGAAACGGCTGGAATCGCTGCGCCGGGAGGGCAGGCGACTGGCAGGATGGCTGGGTTACGAGGCAGGCTTCGCACTCGACCCGCGCCTTGCCCCGCTGTGCCGGCCATCGGGTGAGCCGCTGATGTGGATGGCCGCATTTGGCGACGCCGCCACGATGCCCGTCGCCGCGGTCGACCACTGGCTGGCAGGGCGCAGCAGCGGCACCGGTACGCTCGGCCCGATGGAGCCGCGGATCGGCAAGCATGAGTACCTCGCCCGCTTCGACCGGATCATCGAGGCGATCCGCGCGGGCGATATCTATCAGGCCAATCTCACCATCCCGCTGGGCGGCACATGGCAGGGCGATCCCGTCGCCGTCTACCGCGCGATCCGCCCGCGCGCGGCGGCGCGGTTCGGGGCGCTGCTGTTCGACGGTACGCAATGGCTGCTCAGCTTTTCGCCCGAGCTGTTCTTCCGGGCCAGGGGCGCGGACATCGAAACCCGCCCGATGAAGGGCACCCGCCCGCGCGGCCATGACGCCGACGCCGACAGCGCGCTGAAGGCGGACCTCGCCGCCAGCCGCAAGGACCGGGCCGAGAACCTGATGATCACCGATCTGATGCGCAACGACCTTTCGCGCCTCGCGCTGCCGGGATCGGTGCGCGTCGAGGACCCGTTCCGGATCGAGGCCTATCCCACCGTCTTCCAGATGACGAGCACGGTGCGCGCCACGCTGGCGAAAGGCTTCGACGCGGCCGAGGTGCTGCGCGCCATGTTCCCCTGCGGATCGATCACCGGCGCGCCCAAATTGCGCGCGATGGAAATCATCGAAGCGATCGAGGGCTGGCGGCGCGGCCCCTATTGCGGCGCGATCGGGCAGATGGACGCGGACGAGGCCTGCTTCAACGTGGCGATCCGCACGCTGCGGCTGACGCCGGACGGGCGCGCGACATTCGGCGTCGGATCGGGCGTGGTTGCCGACAGCGAGGGCGAGGACGAATGGCGCGAATGCCTGTCGAAGGCCCGCTTCCTTTCCCGGATCATTTCGTCAGATTGATCTCGCGCAGCCGCTGCAACAGGAAATCGTGGCTGGGCAGCGGTTCGTACTGGTCGGGGTGATCCGCATCGACGCACTCCGGCAGCGTTTCGATCACGAAATCGGGCCGGAAATGCAGGAAGAACGGCATCGAGAACCGGCTGCGGCGCGATGCCTCGCCCTGCGGATTGACGACGCGGTGCACGGTCGAGCGCAAACGGTCGTTCGTCAGGCGCGAAAGCATGTCGCCGATGTTCACCGCCAGCGCGCCGGGGGGCGGCGACACCGGGATCCATTTGCCCTGACGCGACAGCAGTTCCAGCCCCGCCTCTTCCGCGCCCAGCAGCAGGGTGATCGTGTTGATGTCGCCATGCGGTGCCGCCCGCACCGCACCCTCGGCATTCTCTACCGGAGGATAATGCAGCAGGCGCAGCACCGAATTGCCCTGGTCCACCGTGGCGTCGAACCAGTCGGGTGCCAGCCCCAGATGGACCGCGATGGCCGACAGGATCTTCAGCCCCGCCTTGTCGAATTCGGCATAAAGCGTCTCGAAAATCTCGCGGAATTCGGGAAGCTCGCCCGGCCAGACATTGGCGGGCATGAATTCCTCAAGCGGATCGCCGGCGGGCAGGCTGCGCCCGACGTGCCAGAATTCCTTCAGGTCGCTGACATCCGCGCCCACCGCCTTTTCGGTGCGATAGGGCGTATATCCGCGCGCGCCGCCGCCGCCCTCGATGAAATAGGCGCGCTTGGTATCGTCCGGCAGCGCAAAGAATTCGCGGCTCAGCCTTTCGGCCCGCGCGATCAGGTCCTGATCGATCCCGTGGTCCGACACGACCGCAAAGCCGAATTCGGAAAAGCTGCGTCCGAGCTCATCCGCCAGCACCTCAACCGGCTGCGTCAGCGAAACATGGGCGATAGTGTCGGTCATGCCAATTCCAGTCATGGAGCCGCCCTTACATCGGCAGCATGAGTCCCGCCAGAGCCGCGCTCATAAGGTTCGACAGCGAACCCGCCGCCAGCGCCTTTGGCCCCAGCCGCGCGACCACCGGCCGCTGGTTGGGGGCCAGCCCGCCGATCACCGCGATCTGGATCGCGATGGATGAGACATTGGCGAACCCGCACAGCGAGAACGTGACGATGGCGCGGCTGCGCTCGCTCAGCACGCCGGGGTCGAAACCGCCCAGTTCGATGAAGGCGACAAATTCGTTGAGCACGATCTTGGTGCCGAACAGCCCGCCCGCGACCTGCGCCTCGTTCCACGGAATGCCCAGCAGATACATCACGGGCGAGAAGATCCAGCCCAGCACGGACTGGAAGGTCAGCCCCTCGACCCCCAGCAATTCGCCCACACCAGACAGCAAGCCGTTGGCGAGCGCCACCAGCGCCACGAAGGCCAGCAGCATCGCGCCGACCGCGACCGCCAGCTTCACGCCGGTCTGCGCGCCCTGCGCGGCGGCCATGATGACATTGGCAGGCTTTTCCTCGTCGTCATGCGCGCCGGGAATATCGTCGCCCGTCTCACCGGCCACTGTCTCGCCCTCCGCCACGGGCGAGGGTTCGATGGTGTCGGGCATGATGATCTTGGCCATCAATATGCCGCCGGGCGCGCTCATGAACGCGGCGGCCAGCAGATAAGGTAGATATTGCGCGCCCAGCAGGCTGGCATAGGCGGCCAGGATCGTGCCCGCGACGCCCGCCATGCCCACGCTCATCAATGTGAACAGCCGCGACGGCGCAAGGCCCGCCAGATAGGGCCGCACCACCAGCGGGCTTTCAGACTGGCCGACGAAGATATTCGCCGCCGCCGCCAGCGATTCGACGCGGCTGATGCCCGTTACCCATGCGATCGCCCCGCCCACCCAACGGATGATCAGCTGCATCACGCCCAGATAATACAGCACCGACACAAGGCTGGCGAAGAAGATGATGACGGTCAGCGCCGCGATGGCAAAGCTGTTGCCGCCGATGTCCGGGCTGGCCAGCGGGCCGAAGATGAAGTTGGTCCCCTCTGCCGCATAGCCCAGCAGGTTCGACACGCCGCGCGACATCGTCGCGATCACCGCCGCGCCCCACGGCGTGCGCAGCACCAGCACCGCCATCACCGCCTGCAGCGCAAAGGCCGCACCCACGACGCGCAGCCGGATCGATCGGCGATTGTTCGAAAGCGCAAGGGCGATCAGCAGGATCAGGCCGATGCCCAGAAGGCTGACGAAAGGCGTTTGCATGAAGGAGGCATACCGGCAGCGGCGGGAAACGGGCGACTCCATGCCGCTATTGCAACAAGCCGCGCCCATGCTCAAGCGCGTTGCGCGGCGGGTCTCCGTTCCTATCCCCGTCGATGCCCCCGAATTTCGCAAGCCGGCGCTTTCCCGGCAGGCATTTTTGGCGCTAGTGATGCGCGATGATCGAATCCGCCCGCGAGATCGACCTCTCGCCCCAATATCCCCGCCCGCTGTTCCTCTATGCGCTGTTCTACGGCGGCATGACCTGCATCGCGGGCGTATTGGGCGCGAAACAGGTCGCGCTCGGCCCGCTGGCGGTGGAGGCGGGGATCTTCCCCTTCCTGTTGCTGGTGTCGATCTCCAGCAGCGTCGCGCAGCTCTATGGGCAGAAGACCGCGACGCAGATGGTGCGCTTCGGCTTCGTGCCGCTGGTAATGGCGATTTTGCTGACCTTTATCGTGCTGGCCCTTCCGACCGATCAGGGCATGTACGAACCCGCGAAAGAGGCGTTTCCCATCGTGCTGGGGCAAAGCTGGCGGCTGATGGCGGCGGGTATCATCGCCTATGGCATCTCGATGTCGCTCAACGTGCTGATCTTCTCGCGCCTTGCGGTGCTGGTGCGCGTGCCGATGCTGGCGCGCGGCGCGGTCGCCTCGATCGTCAGCCAGGTGATCGACACGCTGATCTTCATCACCGTCGCGTTCTATGGCGTGCGGCCCATCGCCGACCTGATCGCCGGACAGGCGCTGGCCAAGGTGGTGCTGTCGCTGGTGCTGGTGCCGCCGGTGATCGCGCTGCTGGTGCGACTGGCGCGCTGGATGGAGCCCGGAAACATCCATCCGCGCGCCTGAACGTGCGGCCTATTCGGGCGCGAACACACGGTTCAGATAAGCGGCCAGACGCAGCCCCCCCTTCTGCAGCCGTTCCTCCATCAACCCCTTGAACCGGTAGTTGTATTCATAGCCCAGATCGGGATCGGCGGGATACAGGCCGGGCCGCACCGCCGCGCTGTCGGCGATCCAAACCCTCGGATCGGGGCTGGCCCATTCGCGCATTTCCTGCGGCGTCAGGTCGGCGTTCAGCCATTCGGCATATTCGCTGTAGGACAATTCCTGGCTGTCGAGCAGACCCGAATCCCACAGCGCATGCAGATTCGTCGGCTCGCCGAACCACGTCACCTTTACGTCATTGCCGCCACGGTCGGTGCCGTCGCCCGCATGCAGCGGCTGCTGCAGGTCGCCGACGATATGGACGATGAAGCGCAGCGCTGTCTGCCTGTCGGACAGGCTCGCCGACGGATCGCGCAGGGTCGCGGCAAAGCGGTCCAGCGCGGTCAGCGCATCGCCCTGCGGCGGAGCGCCTGCATCGTCATACGCCTGCCCTTCCGGCACGGTCACGTAATGCCATGGGCTGGCGGTCTGCTGCCAGAATTCGTCGGGATCCGAACGCATGAAATCGGGCCACGGCCCGGCTTCGGCCAAGGTTTCGCTGCCCAGTATCTCCAGCATGGCGGCATGCGCCTGCGGAGAGAGATATTCCTGCGCGATCGCGCCCACGATGCGGTGCCCGTTCGCGCCCCACGCCATCGCGGGCGGGCTGGCGGCAAGCGTGCAGGCCATGGCGGCGAGGGCGCAAAGGCTGCGGGCGATGCGGTTGTTCTTCACTCTCGGCGACACTCCGGACGGGCTGATATTCAAAGACGGCTTCGTGACGAGCCACTGCCGCAAGCGCAAGGGCCTGCCCCGAGGGGCACCCTGACAAAACGGCAGGGATAGTCTCCATTGCGTCGGGCGCTATGCCCGCGTTATGCGACAAATTGAAGGAAAGCCGCCATTCGGTTTCGGCAATCCGCTCCGCCTGTCCTTTGCCCGGCCACATACGGGCCAGCCATTTACGGGAATGCCATGAATTACGTAGAAACGATCAACAAGGAAGTCATGGGCATGGCCGAAGGGCTGGTCGCCTCGCTGCCCAGCCTGGCCATCGGGCTGGTCATCATCCTCGTCACATGGCTGGTCGCCAAGATCGTCGTGCGCATCACCGGGCGGATCGCCGCCAAGGCCAATCTGCGCGAAAGCCTGCGCAATCTGATCGCGACCGTCACCCATGTCGCGGTGTGGATCATCGGCCTGATGATCGCCGCGACCGTCGTGCTGCCCGGTCTGGAACCGGCAGGCCTTATCGCGGGGCTCGGCATCGGCACGGTGGCGATCGGCTTTGCGTTTCAGGACATTTTCGAGAATTTCCTCGCCGGCGTCCTCATCATGCTGCGCGAGAACATGCAGATCGGCGATCTGATCGAGGTCGAGGGCGTGCTGGGCAAGGTCGAGAAGATCACCTTGCGCGAGACCCATATCCGCCAGCTCACCAACGAGCTGACGATCATGCCCAATTCGATGCTGTTCAAGAACCCGGTCCAGATCCTGACCGACGCGCATATCCGCCGCGACGAGCTGATGGTGGGCGTGTCCTACGACACCGATCTCGACCGTGCGATGAAGGTGATCGAGGGCGCTATGGTGGGGATCGAGGCGATCGACACCGAAAAGCCGGTCTCGGTCTTCGCATGGTCCTATGGCGCAAGTTCGGTCGATTTCCTCGTCCAGTGGTGGTCCGACGCCCGCCCGCGCGACCGGCGCGAGACGAAGAGCGACGTGGTGCGCGCGATCAAGCGGGCGCTGGACGATGCGGGGATCGAGATTCCGTTCCCCTATGTCACCCACACCTTCAAGGAGCCGGTGCCCCTGCTGCGCGATGCGGCCGAGTAAGCCTGCATGGACAGCACCACTAAGGCCCGCCTGATCGCCCTCGCCCGCGAGGCGGCGGGCAAGGCCCATGCGCCCTATTCGCGATTCCACGTCGGCTGCGCGGTGATGGCCGAGGACGGTTCGGTCGTGACCGGCGCCAACATGGAGAACGCCTGCTACCGGCTGGGCCTGTGTGCCGAGCAATCGGCGTTGACCGCCGCGCAGCACGCGTTCGGTCTGGCCGCGATCACCCATGTGGTCGTGGCGGGCGGTCCGATGGCCGACGGCGCCATCTCGGGCGAGGATGTCGTCACCCCATGCGGCGGCTGCCGTCAGGCGATTGCCGAGGCGGCTTCGCTATCGGGCCGCGACATCGTGGTGATCTCCGCCAGCGCCACGGGTAGCGAGATGCTGGAGACTACGATCTCGCAGCTTCTCCCGCACGGGTTCGGCGCGGACGTCCTGCCCGGTTAGGCGATCCGACGCTCGGCCCGCTGGTCGAGCAGCGCATTAGCCTCAAGCGCGCCCATCGGACGGCCGAACAGAAAGCCCTGGATCTTCGAGCAGCCGAGCTGGCGGATGCGTTCCAGCTCGCGCTCGCTCTCCACGCCCTCGGCCGTCGTTTCCATGCCCAGCGCGTCGCACATGGCGACCACGGCGCGGATGATGGCCAGCGATTCGGGGCTGTCCTTGGCCGCGCCGGTGACAAAGCTGCGGTCGATCTTGATCGTGTTGAACCGGTTGTTGCGCAGATAGCCCAGCGAGGAATAGCCGGTCCCGAAATCGTCCAGCGCCAGCTTGCAGCCCAGCGACTGGATCTGGTTCAGCGTCGATTGCGCCGCCCCGCCGTCGCGCAGGAAGATCGATTCGGTCACTTCCAGCTCCAGCCGTTCAGGCGCGAGCCCGCTGGCGGCCAGCGCCGACACGACCGTGCTGGCGAAATTGGCGTCGAGCATCTGCTCTGCCGAGACGTTGACCGCCACCTTCACATGGCCCGGCCAGTGCGCCGCCTCGTCACAGGCGCGGCGCAGCGCCCATTCGCCGATGGGGACGATCAGCCGCGTATCCTCGGCAATGGGGATGAACTTGGCGGGGCTGACGCGGCCGAACTCCACGCTGTTCCAGCGCATCAGTGCCTCGAAGCTCAGGATCTCCTCTGTCACCGCGTCGACCACCGGCTGGAAGTTCAACTCCAGCTCGTCACGCTCAAGCGCGTGGCGCAACGCGAATTCCAGCTTGCGCCGCTCCTCGGCATGGGCGTGCATCTGCGGCTCATAGGCGAAATGGCTGCCGCCGCCCTCGTCCTTCGACCGATAGAGCGCAAGGTCGGCGTTGCGCATCAAAGTTTCCACCGTGCGCGCATCGCGCGGGCCCACGGCGGATCCCACCGACGCGCCCACGAACAGCGTGTGGTGATCGACGTCATAGGGCTTCGACAGCACGTCGATGATCGCATGCGCCATGCGGTCCACCGCCTCGCGGTCGTTGACGTCGGCCATGACGACCGCGAACTCGTCGCCGCCCAGACGGCCGCAGGTGTCGTGCTGACCCATCAGCACGCGCAGGCGGCGCGAGACCTGTGCCAGCAGCTTGTCGCCGATCTGGTGGCCCAAAGTATCGTTGACCGCCTTGAACCGGTCGAGGTCGATCATCAGGAACGCGCAGCGCGTGCGCCACTGCTCGGCCCGCTGCAGCGCAGTGCCCAGCGCCTCGGTCAGCATCATGCGGTTGGGCAGGCCGGTCAGCTGGTCATAGCGGGCAAGCTGCGCGATCTTCTCGGCGCTCTCGCGCTGTTCGGTGACGTCGGATCCCACGCCGCGAAAGCCCGCGAACTGGCCGTGCTCGTCATGCTTGGGCGTGCCCGACAATTCCCACCAGCGGGTGCGCCCGTTCATCGACACGCGCACCATCATATTGGAAAAGCTTTCGCGCCGCTTCAGCCGCTCGGCCAGATCGCGCAGCGACGACGGCAGCGCGCCCGAATCCCAGCCCTCGCCCGCGATCAGGCGCAATAGGGGCTGACCGTCGGCCTCGCGCGGTTCCATGCCCAGCGCGTGGGCGAACCGGGGCGACACGCCGCGCACCCGGCGCGAGGCATCGACCTGCCACAGCCAGTCGGCCGAATTTTCCTCGAACTCGTGCAGCAGCAGCGAGACGGTTTCCTGTTTCTCGGCCAAGTTCGCCTCGGTCAGGCGCAGCCGCAGATACAGGCGCGACAGCGACACCGCGCCCGCCGCGACCACCACGGCAAAGGCGATCTGCGCCAGCACGCCGCCGAAATCGCCCGCCAGCACCATCGACAGCGCGCCGGCGATGCCGAAGATCGCGATGAAGGTCATCGCTGCGGTCGGCACGGCGGACAGCGCCAGCACGAACACGCCGATCAGCAGCGCCATGACCGCATATTGCGGCGCATTGCCGCTGGCCATCGCATCGGGGAACGCCAGCATCGGCCCTGCCCACAGCAGCCCCGCCATGCCGACGGTGGCGAGATGGGTGCGCTGCTCCTCGACCGCCATCTGGCGGCGTTCGGCATCGATAAAACCGCGCTCCATGCGCAGCAGCGCCGCCGCGATCATCACGACCAGCAGGAACCAGCCGCCCGCCAGGATCATCCCGGCGCTTTCCATCCAGAAGGTGATGGCCGGAACCGCCGCGCCGATGAACACCGCAAAGCGCAGCGCCGCGGTGCGCGCCAGCGCCGCATATTGCAGGCCCAGCAGTTTCTGCGTCTTGGCCCCCGCGATCCCCAGCCTCTGCATGAAGCCGCCGCCCAGCGGACCGCTCGCCGGTTGGGAGGACGGCCGGTCGTCGACCGCGGCTGGCCCGTTACGGGCATTTTTTCGAGCAAGCGCGAACATGGCAAAAGCCTACGCGAGGCTTGGTAATCTTTTCGTTAATGGCCACCCCGCGACCGCGCGGAATTATTCGAAGTTAAAGCATTAGTCCTTGGCGGATGGCGCGGCGCGGCTATGATCGCGGCCCGTGGCCGAACTCGCGACCTCGCTCCTGCCCTATCTTGCGCTGCTGGCGGCGGGGCTTGGCGCCGGTTTCGCCGGCGGGCTGTTCGGCATCGGCGGCGGATTCGTGGTCGTCCCGGCGCTGACGCTGATCCTGCCATTGCTGGGCACATCGCGCGAACAGGTCATGCATGTCGCGATCGGCACCTCGCTGGCGACCATCATCTTCACCTCGCTGCGTTCCGTCCATTCGCATGCCAAGCGTGGTGCGGTCGATGTTCCCTTCATCAAGGGTTGGGCGCCGTGGCTGGTCGCGGGGACGATCGCGGGCACGCTGATCGCCGACGGCGTGTCCAGCAGCACGCTGGCGCTGATCTTCGGGATCGGCGTGCTGATCTTCGCCGCCTATTTTCTGCTGCCGATCCGCCCCGAAAAACAGCGACTGGCCAGCGCCATGCCGACCGGGATCGTGCGCGCGGGGCTGGCCGGGTTCCTCGGCCTGATCTCGGCTTTGCTGGGGATCGGCGGCGGCACGATCACCACGCTGACGATGACCAGCTGCGGCGCGCCGATCCACCGCGCCATCGGCACCGCATCGGGCATCGGCGCGATCATCGCGGTGCCTGCCGCCGTCGGGTTCGCCATCGCCGGATACGGGGAAAGCGGCCTGCCGCCCTTTTCCGCCGGATATGTCAACCTGCCCGCCGCGCTGGCCATCGTCGCCACCGCCATGATCACCGCCCCGCTGGGCGTCGCGGCAGCCCACAGGCTCAGCCCCCGCTTGCTGCGGCGCGTTTTCGGGGTTTATCTGGTGGTCACCGGCATAACCATGATCGCAAAGGCTTGATAATCCACGGGAGAAGACAGATGCGCACACCGTTCCATTTGCTTGCCGCCGCCGCCGCGCTGACGGCTCCGCTGCCTGCCATGGCCGACACGCTGGTCGATATCGTGAGCGAGCGGGTGGACGAAAGCGTGCCCATGCCGCTGTTCAAGGCCGATGCCGCATGGCCCCGCCTGCCCGAGGATATCATCCTGGGCCAGTCTCCCGGCCTTGCCGTCGATTCGCAGGACACGATCTGGGTGCTGACCCGGCCCAATTCGCTCGACCCTACCGAATCCGGCCTCGCGCAGGATCCGCCCATCGCGCTCGCCTGCTGCAAGCTGCCGCCGCATGTGCTGCGCTTCGATCAGGAGGGGAATCTGCTGTCCGGATGGGGCGGCCCACAGCTAGCCCCCGGCGACGGGGACGCAGAGCAATGGCCTGCCAATGTCCACGGCCTCTATGTCGATGACGAGGGCACGGTCTGGATCGGCGGCAATGGCGACGGCGACCATGTCGTCCTGAACTTCCCCGCCGACGGGCAATTCATCCGCCAGTTCGGCACGCGCGGCGAGACGGCGGGCAATGAATCGCGCACCACGCTGGGCAATCCTGCCGACATCGCGGCGAATGACGAATCGGTGCTGGTCGCCGACGGCTACATCAACAAGCGCATCGTCGAATTGTCGGACGCCGACTTGGCCATGACCCATCTGTTCGGCGCCTATGGCGAGGTTCCCGGCGGCGGCACGCGCGACGAACCCTTCGACCAGAGCCAGGCCAGCAGCACCGCGGACGGCGGCGCGAACCCCGAATCGCGCATCTTCGGCGATATCGTGCACTGCGTGGTGCGCGGCCCCGACAGCACGATCTATGTCTGCGACCGGCGCAACAACCGGCTGCAACTGTTCCGCGAAACCGCGGACGGGGCCGAGTTCCTGCAGGACATCGTGATCGGCGCTGGCACCGGCGGCACGCGTTCGGCCAGCGATGTCGCGTTCAGCCCCGATGGCACCTATGTCTATGTCGCCGACATGATGAACGGGCGCATCTGGGTCTTGCTGCGCGAAACGCACGAGGTGGTCGGCAGCTTTGGCCGCAACGGGCGCTATCCGGGGCAGTTCATCTGGCTGCACAGCGTCGATGTCGACAGCATGGGCAATGTCTATACGACAGAGGTCGGCAGCGGCCGCCGCGTGCAGCGCTTCGTGTTCCAGGGCCTGTCGGACTGATCGGCGACGGGCGGCCTTCCGGTCATTCCCCGACCGGCATGCCCCCCGCACCCTCGATCTCGCCGCCGTCAGCCTCGAACCCGCCGCCCAGCGCGACATAGAGCGTCGCACCATTCTGCAGCAGCGCCCGCCGCGTCGCGAGCAGGTCCTGCTGCGCACTGAACAGATTGCGCTCGGCGTCCAGCACCTCGAGGTAATCGGTCACGCCCTCGCGGTACCGCAGGGTCGAGATGCGGTCGATCTCCTCCTGCGCGGCGACGGTGCGTTCAAGAACCGCGACCTGCTCCGCCAGCCAGCGGCGACCCGCCAGCGAGTCCGACACCTCGCGGAAAGCCGTCTGCACCGCCTTGTCGTAATTGGCGATCTCCTCGACCTCCAGCGCCTGCGCATAGTCGAGGTCGGCTTCCCGCGCGCCCCAGTCAAAGATCGGCAGGCTGATGCCGGGACCGAAACTCCATGCAAAACCGCTTTCGTTGAACAGGCTGCCCAGCGAATCCGACGCAAGACCGACGCTGCCAGTCAGCGAGATCGTCGGGAAGAACGCCGCCCGCGCCGCGCCGATATTGGCACGCGCGGCGCGCAGATTGGCCTCTGCCGCGGCGATGTCGGGCCGCGCCAGCAACAGGCTGGACGGCAGGCCGGGATCCAGCCGCATGCCGTTGCCCTGCTGGTCCAGCGGAACCCCGGCAGGCAACCCCTCGGGCATACGGCCGCCGATCAGCACCATCAGCTGGTTGCGCAGCCGCGCCTCGGCCAGCCTTTCGCTCGCCAATTGCTGCTGCGCGGCGGTCAGCAGCGTTTCGGCCTGCCGCATCGGCAGTGCCGAGGTCACCCCGATATCCAGCCGCCGCCTCGCGATGATGAGCGAATCGCTACGGCTGCTGACCGTCGCCTCGGCCAGTTCGACCTGCGCCTCGGTCTCCAGCAATTCGTAATAGGTCGTCGCCACATCGGCGATCAGCGAGAGATAGAACGCCCGCTGCGCCGAGATCGAGGCAAGATACTGCGCCCGCGCCGCATCGCTCAGGTTCGCGAGCCGCCCCCAGAAATCCAGCTCGAACGCGCTGACCCCGACGCCCAGTTGGTAGTTGTCGATCGTGATCGCGTCGATATCGCCGCTTGCCTGCGCGGCGAAACCCGTCAGCGGCGTGCGGCTGCGATTGGCGCTGGCGCTGGCGACCACGGCGGGCAAGCGGCGGCTGTCCTGTATGCGATATTGCGCGCGCGCCTGCTCGATCCGCGCGGTGGCGGCGACGAGATCGCGATTATTCTGCAGCGCCGTCCCGATCAGTGCATCCAGCCGCGGATCGGCGAACCATTCGCGGTACGACAGGCTGGTCGCGACGACCGTGCCGTCGGGCCGGATGCTGTCATCGTAACTCGCGGGCACCGGCAGGTCGGGCGTGACATGGTCGGGCGCCATGTTGATACATCCCGGCAGGGCCAGCGCCATGGCCAGCGCGGCCAGCGGAGCGGTATGCCTGGCACTCATCGCGCGGCCTCCTGTTCGTTTCCTTCGTCCAGATGCCCCGCCGCAGACGGCTGCTTGCGGCTCAGCCAGCTGCGCGTCAGCAGATAGAGCAGCGGGATCACGAAAATGCCCAGCACGGTCGCGGCGATCATGCCGCCCATCACGCCAGTGCCCACCGCGATCCGGCTGGCAGCACCCGCGCCGCTGGCCAGCACCAGCGGCACCATGCCCAGGATAAAGGCGAGCGAGGTCATGATGATCGGCCGCAGCCGCAGCCGCGCCGCCGACTTGACCGCTTCCATCGGGGACAATCCGCGTTCCTCTTCCTCGATCGCGAATTCCACGATCAGGATCGCGTTCTTCGCCGCAAGGCCGATGATGGTAATGAGGCCCACGTTGAAATAGACGTCTGCCGACAACCCGCGCAGCATCGAGAACAACACCGCCCCCAGCACGCCCATCGGCACCACCAGCAACACCGACAGCGGCACCGCCCAGCTTTCGTAAAGCGCCGCCAGCACAAGGAACACGACCACGACCGACAGGCCCAGCAGCAGGCCGATCTGCCCGCCCGCCTGCTTCTCCTCATAGCTGAGGCCGGTCCATTCGAACTCGATCCCCGGCGGCAGCTGCGAGGCAAGCTGTTCCATCTCGGCCAGCGCATCGCCCGACGACTTGCCCGGAGCGGCGGTGCCCGACAAGGTCATCGACGGATAGCCGTTATAGCGGCCAAGGCTGGGCGGCGCGGCCGACCAGTCGGCGGTGGCAAAGGCGCTGAACGGCACCAGTTCGCCGTTATTATTGGGAATGCGCAGCGACATGATGTCTTCGGGCGTCATGCGATAGGGCGCATCGGCCTGCACCATCACGCGCAGCACGCGGCCCTGGTAGGTGAAATCGTTCACATAGGCCGAGCCATTGTTGATCGACAGCGCATTGTTCACATCGTCGATCGACAGCCCCAAGGCGCGCGCCTGCACGCGGTCGACTTCCAGCTCCAGTTCGGGCGCGGGGGCCTGATCCTCGGGCCGGATATTGGCGATCAGCGGACTCTGCGAGGCGAGGCCCATCAGCTGGTTGCGCGCATCGATCAGCGCCTGCCGGCCAAGACCGGCGCGGTCCTGCAGCTTCATGGTAAAGCCGCTGGCGGTGCCCAGCGAACGGATCGCCGGCGGCTGGATCGGGAAGACCATGGCGTTGTCGACCGCTTGGAACCGCTGCGCCGCGCGCGCCAGGATGGACGATGCCTCGCTCTCGACATCGGTGCGTTCGTCCCACGGTTCCAGCGATGCGAACATCATGGCATTGTTCTGGCCGCGACCGAAGAAGCTGAAGCCGCGCACGACGATCAGATCCTCGGTTTCGGGCTGCGACATCCACCATTCCTCGATCGGAGCGAGAGCCTCGTCGGTGCGTTCCATCGTCGCGCCGGGCGGGGTCTGGACGACTGTCATCAGGCTGCCCTGGTCCTCGGTCGGCAGGAACGCGGTCGGCAGGCGCGTGAACAGCAGCGCCGTCACGACGCCGAGCACCAAAAACACCGCCAGCCCGCGCATCGGGCGCGACAATATGCGCTCGTTGCCGCGTGCATAACGCTCGGTCATGCGGGCGAACCACTGGTTGAACCGCGCGAACAACAATGCGGCGCGATATTGCACTTTGGCCAGCGTGCCGCGCCAGCCCGGCTCGCCCATCGCGGCGGGCGGAACGGGATCGCCGGCGCCATGCGGATCGGCGCCTTCCTCGTCCTTCTCGATCGGCTTCAGGAAATTGGCGCATAATGCGGGCGTCAGCGTCAGTGCCAGCAGGGCGGAGAAGAAGATCGACACCGACAAGGTGACCGAGAACTGGCGATAGATACCGCCTGTCGATCCGGGGAAGAACGCCATCGGCACGAACACCGCGATCAGCACCAGCGTGATGCCGATGATCGCGCCGGTGATCTGGTCCATCGCCTTGCGAGTCGCCTCCAGCGGCGGCAGGCCTTCCTCGCGCATGATGCGCTCGACATTTTCGATCACCACGATCGCGTCGTCGACCAGGATGCCGATCGCCAGCACCATCGCGAACAGCGACAGCACGTTGATCGAAAAACCGAACAGCCAAAGGCCGAGACACGCACCCATCAGCGCGATGGGCACGACCAGCGTGGGAATGATCGTCGCGCGCCAGCTCTGCAGGAACAGGAACATGACAAGGAAGACCAGCGCCATCGCCTCGACCAGCGTCTTGACCACTTCCTCGACCGATATGCGCACGAAAGGCGTGGTGTCGTAGGGCACGGCCCATGCGACATCCTCGGGCAGTGTTTCCGACAGTTCTTCCAGTCGTTCCTTCACCGCATCGGCGGTGGCCAGCGCATTCGCGCCGGTCGCCAGCTGGATCGCCATGCCCGCCATCGGCTTGCCGTTGATCGATGCGACAAAGCCGTAATTCTCGGCCCCCAGTTCCACGCGGGCCACATCGGCAAGACGCACGGTGGCGCCGCCGGTCTCGGCGCGCAGGATGATCTGGCGGAATTCCTCGGCCGACTGAAACCGGCCCTGCGTGGTGATTGTCGCGGTCAGCTGCTGGTCGTCGACGAAGGGCTGCGCGCCCAATGCGCCGCCCGCCGTCTGGCTGTTCTGTTCGCGCACCGCCGCCAGCACCGCGGTGGGCGACAGATTATAAGATGCCAGCTTTTCGGGATCGAGCCAGATGCGCATCGCATAGGACGAGCCGAACAACGTCACGTCGCCCACGCCTTGCACGCGGCGCAATTCGTCGACCACCTGATTGCTTGCGATATTGCCAAGGTCGATGGCGTCTAGTTCGCCAGAGTTCGACGTCAGCGCCGCGATCATCAGAAATCCCGCGTTCGCCTGCCGGACCTGTATGCCCTGCTGGCGCACCTGCTCGGGCAGCCGCGCCTCGATCGTGGACAGCCGGTTCTGGACCTCGGTCTGCGCGATATCGATGTCGGTCCCCGCCTCGAAGGTCAGCGTGATCGTCGCCGCGCCGGTCGAGGTGCTGGACGAATCCATGTAGAGAAAGCCGTCCACCCCGTTCAGCGATTGCTCGATAACCTGCGTGACGTTCTGCTCCAGCGTCTCGGCATCGGCACCCGGATAGGCGACGCTGATGCTCAGCGATGGCGGCGCGACCTCGGGATATTGCTCGATCGGCAAGGCGCGCAGGGCCAGCAGTCCCGCCAGCACGATGCCGAGCGATATCACCCATGCGAAGATGGGCCTGTCGATGAAATAGCGGGCCATGGGCTTACTCGGCCCCCTCGTCCGACTTCGGCACGGCTTTCGCGGCTGGGGACTTCGCGGCGGGCGCCTGCTGGCCGGTCGGTGTGTTGGCGACGGTCACCGGCATACCGGGGCGCAGCGTCTGCAGGCGGCTGACGATCACCTCGTCGCCGGGGCGCAGACCGCTTTCGACGATCCAGCGGCCCTCGACCATCTCGCCCAGCGTGACCTTGCGCGCCTCGACCATGCCGTCCTTGCCCACGACATAGACGCTGCCCCCGTCATCTGCCAGCATCACCGCAGCCTGCGGCACGCTCACCGCATTGCGGCGCGTGCCCACCGTGACCCGGCCGCGCACGAATTCGCCCGGCAGCAGCTGATAGTTGGGATTGGGCACCTCGGCGCGAACCTCGACCGTGCCGGTGGTTTCCTGCACCGACACCGCCAGGAAGTCGATCTTGCCGGTAATGGGATAGGCGCTGCCGTCGGGGAACAGGATCTGCACGTCAATCGCATTGCGGTCGGGCAGGTCGATCTCACCCGACGCGATCGCGCGCTGGGTGCGCAGCAATTCGGTCGCGGACTGGTTAAAGGTGACATAGACGCGGTCGATCTGCTCCACCGTGGTCAGCAGCGTGCCTTCCGGCTGGCTGACCAGCGCACCCTCGGTCACCTGCGCGCGGCCCGCGCGGCCCGAAATCGGCGCGCGCACCGTGGTATAGCCCAGCTGCAGCCCCGCCGCGCGCAGCTGCGCGCGCAGCTGCGCCACATTGGCATCCGCTTCGCGCATGGCGGCGACGGCGGCGTCATATTCCTGCCGGCTGATCGCATTCTCGTCGACCAGCGGGCGATAGCGCTCCACCACGGCGCGGGCGTTGGCGGCGGTCGCCTTGGCCCGGTCGAGGCTCGCCTCGCTCTGCGCATAGCTGGCCTGCAGTTCGGACGGGTCGATGCGGAACAGGGGCTGCCCCTCGCCAACATCGGTGCCCTCGGTGTACAAGCGGCGCTGCACTATGCCGGTGACGCGGGCGCGCACCTCGGCGGTGCGGATCGCCGCGACGCGGCCGGGCAGTTCGACGATATTGGGCATGTCCCCGGCCGTGACCGTATAGGTCCTGACCGGCACCGCCGACGGCGCCGCCGCTTCCTCGACGCCCGAATCGCAACCGGCCGCAAGGGTCAGCGGCGCAAGGGCCGACAGGACGAGGGTAAGCGTTTTAAGTCGCATGCGCCGAATTCCGATTTTGCAGTTGCGAAGGCGTAATAGGTATTACACAAGAGACTTCAAGACCGAAAAAGCTATTGGAGCAGGATTATTGACCGAGGCAGGATCGACGGAGGGCCTCCAGCAGGAAAGGCTCGACAAGCGGCGGCTGGCTTTTCAGCAGGCGGCCCGCGAACTTTTTATCGAGCAAGGTTACGAACGCACGACGCTTGCCGAAGTGGTCGACCGCGCCGGCGGGTCGCTGGCGACGCTGTACAAGCTGTTCGGCAACAAGGAGGGTTTGCTTGACGCGGTTTTAGCGCAATCGCGCGATCTCGGCCATAGCGTCGTCGAAAGGGTCGCGGCGCAGGGCCTGCCCCCTGCCGAAACGCTACACCGGCTGGGGGCAGAGCTGAACGCGATCTATCTCGATCCGCCGAACCTGTCGGTGGTCCGCATCGTTATCGGGCGCAGCATCTGCGATGTCGATTTTGCCCGCAGCTTCTTCGACCTGTCGCAGATGAAGGCAAAGCTAGCCATGCGCGCCCTGTTCCGGCGCTGGGCGGACCAGGGCATCGCGCTCAATGGCGATCCCGAAATGCTGGCCGACCTATTCCTCAGCCTGCTGGTGTTCGACTTCCAGATCCAGGCGGTCAGCCACGGCTTCATGGCGCCGCCCACCGAGGCGCAGGTGCGCGAACGCACCGATTTCTTCCTGCGCGGCGCAGGCTTGGCAGGCTAGCCGCGCCACGCAGCCTGTCGGCAGGTGGCCCGATCAGGCGGTAATCAGGGCCGAAACCGATCCCGCGCCTTCGAAACGCGCCTCGACCGACTGGCCGACCGTCACGTCATGCACGCCCGTGACCGCGCCCGAGGATACCCAGCCGGGCGCCTGTGCCATCAGGCCGCGCTGATCCAGATTGGCCAGCAGGAAACGCACCGCGCCGAATGGGCCGTCCAGCATGGATGCGGTCGTGGCCTTGCCGACGCTCGCGCCGTCGATGATCGTCTCGACCGCAATGTCGTTGATGCGGTCCCAGCGTTCGCGCGGCAGCACCGGGCCCAGCACCAGCCCGGCATTATTGCCATGGTCCGACACGGTCACGCAGGGACCGTCGGCGTTGATGCCCGGATAGGGCGATGAAGCGATCTCGATGGCGATGCGGATTTCCTCGACCCAGTCATAGGTCTCGGCGTCGTTCGTGGGCAGCTTCGCGCCTTGGGGCACGCGGATGCGGATCGCGAATTCGGCCTCCGCCGCCGCAAAGCCCTTCTCGAACACGGGCATCGCTATGGGGCTGCCGACCTGTTCGTAAATCGTGTCGGCCATGATCGGCCCGATCAGCCGGTTCGCGCCCAGCTCGCCATCCACCGGCGGCGGGATCTTGCCGACCTTCCAGCCGCCCACCGGACGGTCCCACAGCCGCAGCGCATGGTCCTGCACTTCATAGGCCTCGGCCAGCGTTCGCGGCCGCTCTCCGGGATAGTCGGGCAGCGCCTTGCCTTCGGTGCGCGCGGTAACGAATGCCTGCGCGATGCGCTCTATTGCGTGGCCGTCCATGATCCCCTCGACGTTTCTGCTTCACAACTAGGAAACCGGTGTCATAATGAAGACAGCCGGGAAAGCAAGACCTTCCCGGAACAAGGTCCGGTACCGGGCCATGAACAGGGAACGGGAGGGGGCAACGCCGACGATGGCGCTTCATGCGTCAGACCTTACGGCTTTTGTCACTCTGCGCTAAGGCCTGAAAGACCAGGGGT
This sequence comes from Croceicoccus sp., assembly GCA_002694745.1. GTDB lineage: Bacteria > Pseudomonadota > Alphaproteobacteria > Sphingomonadales > Sphingomonadaceae > Croceicoccus. The sequence continues at coordinate 92,694 of NZMY01000016.1, forward strand.
CTGCGGAGTTTGGAATGGGAAGTGAACGAAGGAACGAGCGGCAGCCGACGATCAACGACGTCGCCCGCGTGGCGGGTGTATCGAAAAAGACCGTCAGCCGGGTCATCAACCGCTCGCCCCTGCTCAAGGACGATACGCGGCAAAAGGTCGAAAGCGTCATTGCGGAACTGGGCTATGTCCCCAATCCGCAGGCCCGCGCGCTGGCGCTGCGCCGCAATTTCCTGCTGGGCCTGCTGCACGACAACCCGAACGCGCAGACCGTGCTGAATTTCCAGATCGGCGTGCTCGACGCGATCCGCGACACCAATTTCGCGCTGGTGGTCCGTCCGGTGAACCGTCACTCGCCCAACATGCTCGACGACATCCGCGACTTCCTCGAAAAGCAGCGGCTCTACGGCGTATTCATCCTGCCCCCGATTTCCGAGAACGAGGAACTGGCCGCGCTCTGCCGCGAGCTTGACTGCGCCTATGTCCGCATGGGGTCGACCCAGCTCGACAGCCCGCAATATCTGGTCGAATCGAACGACCGCGAGATCGTGGCCAGCGCGGTCGACCATTTGGTCGAGATGGGGCACCGCCGCATCGGCCTGATCGAGGGGCCCGAAGGCTTCCGCTCCGCCTTCGAACGGCGCGAGGGTTTTCTCGACGGCATCCGCCGCCACGGGTTGGAATATCGCGCCGAATGGCACGCACCCGGCCAGTACACCTTCGATTCGGGGATCGAGGCGGCGGAGCGCATCCTCTCCCTCCCCGACCGTCCCAGCGCAATCTTCGTTTCGAACGACGAGATGGCGGCCGCCTCGATGCATGTCGCACGAAACAAGGGCCTGCTGGTGCCCGACGACTTGTCGATCATCGGCTTCGACGACAGCCCCATCGCCTCGCATATCTGGCCGCCGCTCACCACCGTGCGCTGGCCCATCCGCGAGATGGCAAGCGTCGCGGCGCACAAGCTGATCGATTCCGAAGATGCCGATCAACTGCCCTCGCGCCTGCCGTCGCAGCTGATCCGCCGGTCCTCGGTCGCGCCGCCGCGCGAAAAATGATCGTCCCTGCCGGTTGAAATACCCCCCCTATGTCGTCTATCTAGGCTTTTGACACCGGTTACCTAAATCCAGCCCGCATCGGGCGGAATACGAAAATTCGGCTCGGACAGAGCCAGACAGCGAGGATGTTATGAAGATTGCAATCATCACCGAGAACAGCCAGGCCGCGAAGAACTGCATCATCGAGGAAGCGCTGAAGTCCACGGTCGAGCCGATGGGCCACGAAGTCGTGAACTATGGCATGTACACGCCCGAGGACAAGGCGCACCTGACCTATCCGATGGTCGGCCTGCTGACCGGCATCCTGCTCAATTCCAAGGCGGTCGATTTCGTCGTCACCGGCTGCGGCACGGGTTCGGGATCTATGCTGGCGGCCAATGCCATGCCGGGCGTGTTCTGCGGCCTCGTCATCGATCCGACCGACGCGTTCCTGTTCGCGCAGATCAACGACGGCAACGCGGTCGCCATGCCCTATGCCAAGGGCTTCGGCTGGGCTGCCGAACTCAATCTGCAGGACTGCTATCGCAAGCTGTTCGAGGGTGAGAGCGGCGTCGGCTATCCCAAGGAACGCGCCGAGGTCATGGCCAAGAACCGCGGCGTCCTTGCCGATCTCAAGGCCGCCAGCTGCAAGGACATGCTGACCGTGCTCAAGAGCGTGGACCAAGACCTGCTCAAGACCGCCATTTCGGGCGAACGTTTCGAAGAGCATTTCTACCCCGCGTCGAAGGACGAGCAGATCAGCGCCTATCTGAAGAGTCTGTAAGCGCCGATCCATCGCGGGGGTGGCGCGGCCATCCCCGCCGATACGACATGAACGACCGCCTTGCGCATGCAGGGGCCGACCGCGACAAACATCGTCCGGCGGCGACGAAACCCCGAGAGGACGACCCGATGAACAGCCCCTTCGACCTTACCGGCCGCGTCGCGGTCGTCACCGGCGCCAACACCGGCATCGGACAGGGAATCGCCCTCGCTCTGGCCCAGGCCGGGGCGGATATCGCCGCCGTAGGCCGCAGCGAAGCCACCGAAACCGCCGACAAGGTGCGCGCCCTTGGCCGCAAGTGCGAGTTGGTCTCCGCCGATCTCTCCTCCATCGCGTCGGTCAAGGATGTCGTGGAAAGCGTCGTCTCCTCGCTCGGCTCGCTCGACATTCTGGTCAATAATGCGGGCATCATCCGGCGCGAGGACGCGCTGGACTTCTCGGAAGAGGACTGGGATGCCGTGATGGACACCAATCTGAAGTCGCTGTTCTTCCTGTGTCAGGCGGCCGCGCGGCACATGACCGGCTGGTCCAGCCAGTCGGGCAAGCGCGGCAAGATCATCAATATCGCATCCATGCTGACCTTTCAGGGCGGTATCCGCGTGCCCAGCTATACCGCCAGCAAGTCGGGTGTCGGCGGCCTCACCAAGCTGATGGCCAACGAATGGGCGGCCAGGGGCGTCAATGTGAACGCCATCGCGCCGGGCTATATCGCCACCAACAACACCGCGGCGCTGCAGGCGGACGAAGCCCGCAACCGCCAGATCATGGAACGCATCCCCGAAGGCCGCTGGGGCGATCCCAAGGACATCGGCGGCGCGGCGGTCTTCCTCGCCAGCAACGCGGCGGACTATGTGCAAGGCCATATCCTCGCCGTCGACGGCGGCTGGCTTGCCCGCTGAGGACGCCGCGGTGAGCGAACGCCGCACCGGACCAGTCGTATGCTTCGGGGAAATGCTTCTGCGGCTGAGCCCGCAGAGCCATATCCCGCTGGCACAAGCAGGCAGCGTCGCCATCGACGTCGGCGGGGCGGAGGCGAATGTCGCCGCGGCGCTTTCCAGCCTTGGCGTGCCCACGCGCATGATGTCGGTCGTCCCCGACAATCCGCTGGGCTGCAAGGCGATCGCCGCGATGGGCGCAGCGGGCAGCGACACTCGCTTTATCGTGAAGCAGCCGGCCAAAACACCTGGACGCATCGGCCTCTATTTCTTCGAACCGCCTGCCGGGCCCATCGCGGGCCGCGTCACCTATGACCGCGCGGGTAGCAGCTTTGCGCTGGCCGATCCCTCCGCCCTGCCCTTCGCCGAGGCGCTCGACGGGGCCAGCCTGCTCCACATGTCGGGCATCACCCCCGCGCTTGGCCCCGATGGGGTGGCGCTGGCGCGCGCCGCCGTGGCGGCGGCCAAGGCGGCGGACGTGCCGATCTGCTTCGACGGCAATTACCGCGCGAATTTGTGGGACGCATGGGACAGCGACCCGCGCGCGATCCTGACCGAGCTGATGTCCGAAGCCACGCTGATGATCGGCAACCACCGCGACATTTCGTTGCTCTTGGGCACAACATTCTCGGGCGACGGCCCCGACCGCCGCCGCGAGGCGAGCCAGGCCGCGTTCGAAGCCTTTCCCAAACTGCAATTGATCGCCAGCACCGCGCGCCATGTCGAGACCGCGGGCACACACCGCATCGCCGCGCGCATCGATCTGCGCGATACCCATTGGCAGACCGAAGAAGTGCGGATCGAGAATATCGTCGACCGCATCGGCACCGGTGACGCCTATGCCGCGGGCATGTTGCGCAGCTGGCTGGCGGGCGGTTCGGCGCAGGACATGGCGAAGTCCGGTCTCGCGCTCGCGGCGCTGAAACACGGCGTTCCGGGCGACATGATCCTCGTGACCGCGGACGATCTTGACAGCTTCGATCCGGCGGGCGGCGATGTCCGGCGCTGATTCCGCAAACCGCCGCAGCGTCCTGAAAACCGGGCTGATCGGCTCCGGCCTGCTGGCCGCGCCCGCCTTCGGCCAGTCCCGCACCCCGCGTGTCGGCGGCTATGAAGGCATCCGGCAAGCGGGCGTGAACGCCTTCCTCGGCATCCGATATGCGACAGCGCAGCGCTTCGCCCGCCCCGTTCGCCTGCCCTTCGCCAGCGCGCCGACGCCCGCCAAGGCGTTCGGCCCGATCTGCCCCCAGCGCGGCAGTCCGGACGAGCCGGTGAGCGAGGACTGCCTGTTCCTCAATGTCTGGACACCCGACCTCAGCCCCGCCGCGAAAAAGCCCGTCATGGTCTATTTCCACGGCGGCGCCTACAATGGCGGCACAGTCACCGATCCGGTCACCCACGGCCAGCATCTGGCGGGGCAAGGCGATGTCGTGGTGGTCTCGGTCAACCAGCGCCTCAACGTGTTCGGCTATCCGTGGCTCGCACCCTTCGATGCGCGCTATGCCGACAGCGGCAATCTGGGGCAGCTCGACCTGATCGCCGCGCTCGAATGGGTGCGCGACCACGCCGCGAAATTCGGCGGCGATCCGTCGCGCGTGATGGTGTTCGGCCAGTCGGGCGGCGGCGCCAAGATCGCGACGCTGATGGCCATGCCCGCCGCCAACGGCCTGTTCCATTCCGCCGCGACAATGAGCGGGCAGCAGGTCACCGCCAGCGGCCCGACCAATGCGCTGAAACGCATCACGGCCTTCTTCGAACAGGTCGGCGTCCCCGTCGGCGACGTGGACGGATTGAAGGTGCTCTCGACCGAGCAGATGGTCGCCGGACTCGACGCCACCGATCCGGTGCTGGGCGGCAGCCTCTATTTCGGGCCGGTGCTCGACATGGTGAACCTGCCGCGCCACCCTTTCTGGCCCGACGCCGCGCCGCAGTCTCTCGCGATTCCGATGATCCTGGGCAATACGACAGACGAAACGCGCGCCTTCATCAGCCCGGACGGTCCCTTCCTGCAGGGCATCGACTGGTCCAATATCGCCGAGCGCATCCGGCCCAACATCAAGATCGACCTGCGCCCCGATTACGTGGTGCAGCAATATCGCGAACATTTCCCCGACTGGTCGCCCGAGCAAGTGTTCTATGCCGCCACGACCGACGGACGCAGCTGGCCGGGCCAGTGGATCGAGGCGGACGAGCGCGCAAAGGCGGGTGCGGACAAGACCTGGGTCTATCAGCTCGACCGCGAATCCCCGGTCGATCCGCAGCGCGGGGCGGCGCATACCGACGACCTGCCCTATGTGTTCGGCACGCTGGACGCACCGGGCAGCTACTCCGGCACGGGCAAGCGGGCGCGGGACATCAGCGCGGCGATGATCAGGGCCTTCACTGGCCTTGCCCGCACTGGCACGCCGGGCCTGACCGACTGGGCACCTTACACCCTGCCCGACCGCGCCACGCTGATGGTGGCGCAAGACCGCATCGCGATTGAGAACGACCCGCGCGGCTGGCAGCGCGAAATGTGGTCGACCGCGCCCTATATCCAGCCGGGGATCTGAACCTTATTTCGCCGCCACCGGATAGGCGATGATGATCGACAGCGGCGCATCGCCGGTCTGCCGCATGCCCACGACCGCGCCTTCGTACAGATAGGCCGCCATGCCGGGTTTTAGCGCCGCCTCCACCCCGTCCGAAATCACCACGCCCTCGCCCTCGGTGACGTAATAGACCTCGTCATGGCTGATCGGATGCTCGCCGATGGCCGCGCCAACGTCGAGCACGCGGCGGCGGAATTCCATCGTGCGCGGCTGCGGCGCGGCGTCGCTGATGCGGTACGCGGTCGACATGCCGATCGCGCCATGGGGCGGCGCCTCGCGCACCATCACCTCGCTTTCGCTGACCACCACCATCGGCGGCGCGGTGCCGCTGGTCGGCTCCTGTGCCGTGGCGCAGGCGGAGCAGGCCAGCAGCGACACGCCCAATATGGCGCGCCCCGCGATCACCGGGCCTGCTCGCGCATGGCCCGGTCGCGCGCGCTCAGGAATTCCTGCGCCTCGACGGTCTGACCGGGATAGAGCCCCGATTTGGGCGTCATCGTCGCCAGATCCCACTGCGCCGGATCGAACGCCGCGCGGGTCGCGGGGAACGTCGGATAGCCGCCGACCTCGTCCTGCGAATCGATGATCTCGCCGCGCCCTTCGGCGATATAGAACAGCACGCGGATCTCCTCGTCCGTGCGGTCCCACGGCCGCGCACCGGCCTGCCGCAGCAGCGTCGTCTCCACGTCCTTGGCGGGCATCACGTCGTAACCGTCCGGGCTGTGCAGCGGTGCATCGACCTCGATCAACTCCGCCTCGGTCTGGCCATAGGTGCCGAACATGGGCAGCGGCTCGCCGTGGCGGGCCACCGCGATATTGTCGGCCCCGTAATATTTGAGGTCGCCCACACCGCCCAGCATCAGGAACGGCAGATCTTCCGACGTCGAATTGCCGCCGCGCATCACATTGCCGACCGCGGTGATCTCGCCCGCCACATGCGGATGACCCATCCATTCGAGGTCCATCAGATTATAATGCACCGCGCGCAGGCCGGGGTCATAGATGAAATTATTGACCATCAGCACCTGCGCCCCGCCCTTCACCAACGGCGAGCGTTCGACATTATGCGCCCAGATATTGCGGTCGAACACGATATTGGTCGCATTGTCGTGGATCAGCGAGCCCTTGGAATGCTCGCCCTTGGGATGGCTCGAATCGGCCAGCCCCTCGGCGGCGAAGTTCAGGCGGAAGGTAATGTCGTGGCTGGTGCCCTCGCGCCATTCCTCGACCGTGTCGCCGGTAAAGCGCGGGCCGCTGGCCGACATATTCTCGTCCACCGCCCACATGAAACTGTTGTTCTCGACCACGACATTATGCGCCGCCACGGTCGAGAAGGCGTCGGCCTCCCAGCCGCTGCGCTTGGGTTCGCCCGCGTCACCCATCATCACGCGCAAATGGCTGATCTTGACGTCATGGGTCTTCACGTCGATCCCGCCGCGCAGGATGGTGATGCCCGGCGACGGCGCGGTCTGGCCCGCGATGGTGACGAACGGTTCCTCGATGACAAGGCCCGATTTCTCCAGATCGATCGCGCCGCCGACTTCGAACACGATGATACGCGGCCCCTTCATGGCCAGCGCGGCGGCCAGGCTGCCCGGCCCGTCCTTCGCCAGCGTCGTCACCTTGAGGATCTTGCCGCCCTTGCCGCCCTCGGTCGGGTCTCCGGGCTGTGCCATCGAAGGCACACTCGTCGCCGCAAGGATCAGGGTCGCGGCTGCCAAGCCGCTGAAATAGGCGCTTTTCAACATCAATCATTCTCCCAACTGCTTGTTTCTTGACAGACCGTGGCGGCGGCGGCAATAGATAATGACACCGGTTACCAAAAACCGGGCGGGAGATTCGGATTGCCAGGGGCGCGTTTGCTGCCTTCCTCAGGTAACCGGTGTCATCTCGTTCGGAGCATGATGGGGAGGATACCATGAGGACCAACCGCAATTTTCTGAATTTCAAGAGCACGCTGCTGATCGGCAGCGCGCTGCTGCTGCCGCAGATGGCCCATGCGCAGGATGCCGCCAGCATGGACGCCGAAGAGGCTGCCGAGCAAGCGGTCGAGCAGGTCGAGGACGTCACCTCGCCCGGCGACAACGCCATCGTCGTCACCGGCTTCCGCGCCTCGCTGAACGCTGCGATCTCCGCCAAGCGCGAGTCGGTCGGTCAGGTCGATGTGATCGTCGCTGAGGATATCGCCAAGTTCCCCGACACCAACCTTGCCGAATCGCTGCAGCGCATTCCCGGCGTCGCGATCGAACGCGATGCGGGCGAAGGGCGCGCGATCACCGTGCGCGGCCTTGGCGCGCAGTTCACCCGCGTCCGCGTCAACGGGATGGAGACCATCGCGACCTCCACCGACGGCGCCTCGTCCAACCGCGACCGCGCGTTCGACTTCAACGTGTTCGCATCCGAACTGTTCAACTCGATCGTGGTCCACAAGACCGCCTCGGCCTCGCTCGACGAAGGTTCGCTTGGCGCAGTGATCGACCTGACCACGGGCAACCCGCTGGCCTATGGCGCGGGCACCAAGCTCGTCGGCTCGGTCCAGGGCCGCTACAACGATCTCAACGACGATCTCGCCCCGCGCCTTGCCGGTCTTGCCGCATGGGTCAACGATGACGAGACGCTGGGCGTGTCGGCCTCGGTCGCATGGTCGGAATACGAGACTCCGGAACTGGGCAACAACTCGGTGCGCTGGGCCAATAATGCCCAGTTCAACTCGGTCGGCGGCGTAAGCTGCGTCGACAATCCCGCCGATGCGGGCTGTTCGGAAGTCACCGCCGCCTTCCACCCGCGCATTCCGCGCTATGGTCTGGTGAACCATGACCGCGAACGCCTTGGCGCGACCGGCGCGATCCAGTTCCAGCCCAGCGATCGCACCAATATCGAGATCGACGGCCTTTATTCGCGCTTCTCGGAAGACCGCGACGAATATTGGGGCGAGGTCCTGCTGCGTTCGAACGAGCGGACCATCGACGTCGCGAATTATGCGATCGACGGCGACAACAACATGATCAGCGCGGACCTGACCAACGCGTGGATCCGCAACGAACGCTATCACCGCGAAAGCGAGACCGAGTTCTACCAGATCTCTGGCAAGCTGGAGCAGTATTTCACCGATACGCTGATGGCGCGCTTGTCGGGCGGCTTCTCGGAATCCGACGCCTCGATCCCGGTCGAGACGACGATCATCTTCGATGACCGCGACGGCGTATATTCCTACGACTACACCGACATGAAGAGCCCGCTGCTCTCGTTCGGCACCGATGTCACCGATCCCACCAACTTCCAGCTGGCCGAATTCCGTGATCGTCCGTCCGAAGTGAACAACAAGTTCAAGACCGTCGCACTCGACCTGGAATTCGAAGCCACCGACGGGCTGACCTTCAAGACCGGCCCGTTCTGGCGCGAGTTCGACTTCTTCACCACCGGCGCGCGCCGTGACAGCCAGTATTGCTCGGCCTTCACCTGCCCCGAGGGAGCCTATGGCGCCCCCGTCACCGCCGACCTGGCCGAACTCTTCGAACTGGGCGATGCGGGCCAGCCTTCGGGCAACACCAACAGCTGGGTCGTGCCCGACCTCGACGCGACCACCGATTTCCTCGATCTCTACAACCGCCCCGCCGTCACCCAGCAGGGCGACGAGCGCGGCGTGACCGAGGAAGTGTGGGGCGGCTATTTCGAGACCGGCTTCGAACTGGATCCGGGCGTGCGCATCAACGGCAATTTCGGCATGCGCTTCGCCCACACCAACCAGACGTCCAGCGGCTTCAACAGCGGCCAGTTCGTGACCGTGAAGCGCAGCTATGACGACCTGCTGCCCGCCATCAACGTCAATGTCTTCCCCGCGGACAATTTCATCATCCGCGGCGCCGTCGCCAAGGTGCTTACCCGCCCCAGCCTCGGTTCGCTGACGCCGGGCGGTTCGGTCGACCAGTTCAACTTCGGCATCTCGTCGGGCAATCCGTTCATCGATCCGTATCGGGCATGGAACTACGACGTCGCGTTCGAATACTACTTCGCTCCGGGCGCGATCGCGTCGGTGGCGCTGTTCCGCAAGGATGTCGAAAGCTTCCCGATCAGCGACGTGCAGACCATCACCTATGCGCAGAGCGGCCTGCCGCTCTCGCTGCTGACGGACGGCACGCCTGCCTATGACGCGGTCGTCAACGGCACCGATCCGGGTCGCGAATTCATCGCCCGCACGACGGTCAACGGCGAAGGCGCGACGATCCAGGGTATCGAGGTCGGCTTCAACCTGCCCTTCTCGGCCTTCGCCGACGGCTTCGTCAGCGACTTCGGCGTGCTGGGCAATGTCACCTATGTCGACAGCTCGCAGGATGTGACAACAGACTCCGGCGACATCCGCACGGTCACCTTCCCGGGCGTGTCGGAATATTCGGCCAATGGCACGGTATATTACGACAATGGCACCTTCTCGGTCCGCGTGTCGGGCGCCTATCGCGACGGCTATCACACCGGGGCGAGCGGCAACGGCAACTTCCTCGAAGGGTTCAACTCCACCTTCAACCTCGACGCGGCGGTCCGCTACCAGCTGACCGACAATGTCGAACTGATGCTGGACGGCACCAATCTGACCGACGATTACCGCTATCGCTGGACCGATATCGACGTGAAGCGCAACTACGAGAACAACCATTTCGGCCGGATCATCATGTTCGGTGCGCGGTTCGAAATGTGATCAAAGGGAGAGGGCAGGGTTTTAAGCGATGAAATCTGATCGAAGATCGGTTATTGCCGCTGGCCTTGCCTTCTCCACCTTGATTCATACTCGCGGTGAGGCGCAAACAGCACCGCCGAGCGCGGGAGGCCCAAGCTCTCCGGGCCTCCCGCAACCTCTTGAAACGATTGACTTGTGGCCCGGCAGGCTGTGGCCAAAGGGCGCGCCCGGTGCACCCGGCTCCCTCCCCGACGAAGTGACGACGGAACGCTCCGCCGATCCGCTCGTCTCCGACCGCGCCGTCCTCGGCATTTCCGTGCCGCGGCTTGCCGTGTTCCGCCCCGATCGACCGAACGGGGCGGCGCTCCTCCTGACCCCCGGCGGCGGCTATCGCCATGTCGTCGTGGACAAGGAAGGGTACGAATTCGCGCGTTGGGCCACGGCGCGCGGATTCACCTGTTTCGTCCTGTTCTACCGGCTGCCCTATGACGGCTGGGCGAACCGGGCCGACGTTCCGCTGCAGGATGCGCAGCGCGCCATGCGCGTCATCCGCCGCCGCCACCGCGACTTTGCCATCGACCCCGAACGCGTCGGTGCGATGGGCTTCTCCGCAGGCGGGCATTTGTGCGCCGACCTCGCCGCGCGCTTTGCCGCGCGCACCTACGAACCGGCGGACGAGGCGGATGCGCTGTCGGCAAAGCCGTTCTGCGCCGCGCCGATCTATCCCGTTATCTCGATGGACCCGCAATTCGCGCACCCCGGCTCGCGCGAACTTCTGCTGGGCGAGAACCCGACCAAGGCGATGGAAGCAGCCCATTCGCCCGACCGCAACGTCCCCGAAAATGCGCCCCCGCACTGGATCCTCCATGCCGAGGATGACGATGTCGTGCCGGTCAAGAACGCGCTCCTGCTGCGCGCGGCGCTGAAGGCGCGCGGCATTCCGGTCGAGACCCATCTGTTCCAGAACGGCGGCCACGGCTTTGGCTTGCGCAAGGCCATCGGCAAGCCGGTCGGCCACTGGCCCGAACTGTGGCGCGACTGGGCCCAGAGCGTGGGGTTCGCGTGATGAAATCGGGTCGCCGGGACATCTTCCGCGGAGCCGCGCTCCTCTCCCTGACCGGACTGATGGGGGTGCCCGGCGCGTCGGCACTGGCACAGTCGCCCCCTGCCCCAGCCCCGCGCGCCCCCGGCCCGCGCGCCCCCGCACCCCGCGCCACCAACTGGCGCCGCGACGGCGAAGGCAAGCGCATCGCCGATCTGGGCAATGGGCGCTTCCTCAATCCGCTGATCTCGGGTGATCGCCCCGATCCGGCGATCCTGAGGGACGGCGACGATTATTACGTCACCTTCTCCACCTTCGACGCCTATCCGGGCCTGCTGATCTGGCATTCGCGCGATCTGGTGAACTGGCAGCCGCTGAAGCCCGCGCTGCACAGGAACATCGGATCGGTCTGGGCCCCCAGCCTGCACAAGGACAGGGGGAAATATCTCCTCTACATCCCGGTGAAGGCCCAGCCGAGGAACGACATCTTCGTCGCATGGGCCGACAATATCACCGGCCCTTGGAGCGACCCGATCCCGCTCGGCCTGCACGATCATATCGACCCCTGTCACGCCGTCGCCGAAGACGGTTCGCGCTGGCTGTTCCTGTCGGGCGGCGACCGGGTGCGCCTGTCGGACGACAATCTGGCCCTCGCCGGAGAGGTCGAGCATGTCTACGACCCATGGCGCTATCCCGCCGACTGGATCGTCGAGGGTTTCTCGCCCGAAGGCCCCAAGATCCATCATGTCGGCGACTGGTACTACATGATCACCGCAGTCGGCGGCACCGCCGGTCCGCCCACCGGCCACATGGTGATCGCCGCGCGTTCGAAGTCGCTGCACGGCCCGTGGGAGGATCACCCCGGCAATCCCATCGTGCGCACCACCGACATCCGCGAAGCATGGTGGTCGCGCGGCCACGCCTCGCTGGTGCAGGCGCCCGACGACAGCTGGTGGTCGCTCTATCACGGATATGAGAACGGTTTCTGGACGCTGGGCCGCCAGTGCCTGATGGACCCGGTGCGCTTTACCGATGACGGCTGGTTCGAAATGACCGGCGGCGATCTGTCGCAGCCGATCGCCAGTCCCACGGGCGGCGAAGCGCTGCCGCACGGCATGGCGCTGTCCGATGATTTTTCGCAGCCTCTCGCGCTCGGCACCAAGTGGTCGTTCTTCAAACCCGCCGATGACGAGGAAGCGCGCATCCGCGTGGCCGAAAACACGCTGCATCTGAAGGGCAAGGGCGATGCGCCCTCTTCGGGCTCGCCGCTGCTCATCACCGCGGGCGACCGCAGCTACAGGTTCGAATGCGATATCGAGATCGAGCCGGGCGGCCGCGCCGGGCTGATCCTGTTCTACGACGACAGGCTCTATGCCGGGCTCGGTTTCGACGAGGACCGCTTCGTCACCCATCAATACGGGATAGAACGCGCCCGCCCCTTGAACCCGCATGGCCGAAGGATGAGGATGCGGGTCACCAACGATCGCCATATCGTCACCTTCGACACCAGCGGCGACGGCGGCCGGACATGGCTGCGTTTCGACCGGGGGATGGAAGTGTCGGGCTATCATCACAATGTGCGCGGCGATTTCCTGATGCTGCGCCCCGGCCTCTATTCGGCGCGCGGCGGCACCGCGACATTCCGCGACTTCACCTTCCGCGCCTTCGATCCGGACGCTGCATGACCCAACGCTTTTCCCTCTCACGCCGCAGGCTGATCGCGGGCGGCACGGCTTTTGCCGGTCTCGCGCTCACCGGCTGCCAGCCGCGCCTGTCGGGCCTGTTCACCGGGGCCGACACGCATCCTGGCGATTATCCCACCGTGCAGGCGGTCGAATATATGGGCCGGCTGCTGGGCGAACGCACGGGCGGACGGCTGGGCATCAAGGTGTTCGCCGGTTCGCAGCTGGGCAATGAACGCGACACGCTGGAGATTACCAGCTTTGGCGGCATCGACTTCAACCGCGTCAATCTCGCCCCGCTCAATTCGGTCGAGCCGATGACGATCCCGCCCTCGCTGCCCTTCATCTTCAGATCGGTGGCGCATATGCGCCGCGCGCTGGACGGCGACATCGGGGACGAGATCCTGGCCGCGATGGAAAAGCAGGGGCTGATCGGCCTGTGCTTCTACGATTCCGGGGCGCGCAGCGTCTATAACACCCGCCGCGCGATCTTCACGCCGGACGACATGCGCGGGCTGAAACTGCGCGTCCCCTCGTCCGATCTCTATCTCGCCATGGTCAATGCGCTGGGCGCGAACGCCGTCCCCATGCCCTTTGACGAGGTGTACCAGTCGCTCGCGCAGGGCGTGATCGACGGGGCGGAGAACAACTGGCCCAGCTTCGAAAGCGCGCGCCACTACGAAGTGGCCCGCTACATGAGCCTGACGCAGCACCTCTTCACCCCCGAAATCCTGCTGATGTCGAAAATCAGCTGGGACAAGCTTTCGGCCGAAGACCAGCAACTGGTGCGGCAGGCGGCACGCGAATCCGTGCCCTTCATGCGCGACCTGTGGGACGCGCGCGTCGAAAGCAGCCGCGCCAATATCGTCGCCTCGGGCGTCGAGGTGAACGACGTCGACACCGCTCCCTTCGCGCAGCAGATGCGCCCGGTGTGGGACCAGTTCCTCGTCACCCCGCAGCAGCAGGACATCGCCAGCCGCATCGTCGCGCTGGGCGAGCAAATGGCCAAACAGGAGAAGCCGTCGTGAAATTCATCTCCGACTGGCTCGCCCGCCTCGGCGCATTCGGCCTTGTCGTCATGACCGCCGTGGTCGGCTGGCAGGTGTTCGGCCGCTTCATCCTCGATTCCAGCCCATCATGGACCGAGCAGACCGCGCTGCTGCTGATGATCTGGTACGTCCTCTTCGCCGCCGCCGCGGGAGTGCGAGAGGGCTTCCATATCCGCATCGCGTTGCTCGACGATCTGGTGGGCGAACGATCCGTCGCCGTCCTGCACCGCATCATCAATGTGCTGGTCGCGCTCATGGGCCTCGCCATCGCGGTCTATGGCGCGCAATTGCTGTGGGCGGTGCGCGATCACGTGATCCCCTCGCTCGGCCTCAGCCGCTGGGTCGCCTATGCGCCGCTGCCGATCAGCGGCCTGCTGATGGCGATCTTCGCGGTCGAAAACATGGTCCGCCCGCCCAGCGACGACGGGCTGGAAGACAGCCCGATTCCGGGGAGCGCCGACTGATGGAACTGCTCGTCCTTTTCGGGGTGCTCTTCGCCCTGCTCGCCATCGGCGTCCCCGTGGCCTTCGCCTTGTTCGGCGCGGCGCTCGCCTGCTTTGCGGTGATCGACATCCCGCTGGTGGTCGCGGTGCAGCGCATGGCATCGGGCATCAGCGTCTTCACCCTGATGGCGATCCCCTTCTTCATCTTCGCCGGAGACCTGATGTACCGCGCCGGCATCGCCGACCGGCTGGTCAAGGTCGCCGACGCCGCGCTGGGCCGCGTGCGCGGCGGGCTGGGGCTGGTCGACGTGGGGGCCTCGATGATGTTCGGCGCCGTATCGGGCAGCGCCATCGCCAGCGCGTCCGCCATTGGGTCCAGCCTGGTCCCGCTGATGCGCGACAAGGGCTATCCCGGCGATTACGCGGTGAACGTGACGGTGACGGCGGCCATCGTCGGCCTGCTGATCCCGCCTTCGCACAACATGATCATCTATTCCGCCGCATCGGGCATCGGCGTGTCGATCGGCGACTTGTTCGTGGCGGGCATCGTGCCTGGCCTGCTGACCGGCTTCCTGCTGATGCTGGTGGCATGGCTGGTGGCCCGCCGCCGCAATCTGCCGAAGGGCAGCTTCCCCGGCTGGCGCAACTTCGTCGTCGCCGCGATCTACGCGATCCCCGGCCTGATGACCGCGGTCATCATCATGGGCGGCATATTGTCGGGCTATTTCACCGCCACCGAAAGCTCGGCCATCGCGGTGATCTATACCATCGTGATCGGCGTATTCGTCTATCGCAGCCTCGGCTGGGCGGCGTTCTGGGACGCGGCGGGCAAGTCGGTGCGCACCGCGGCCATGGTGCTGTTCATCATCGCGGCGGCCACGGCCTTCGGCTTCGCGCTTGCCCTGCTGGAAGTTCCCGCCGCACTCGCCAGCCTGATCGCGGTCATCACCGACGATCCGTTTCTGACGCTGCTGATCATCAACATCATGCTTCTGCTACTGGGCACCTTCATGGACATGGCGCCGCTGATCGTGATCACCACGCCGATCTTCCTGCCCGTCGCGATGGGCATGGGCGTCGACCCGGTGCATTTCGGCATCATCATGATGCTGAACCTCGGCATCGGACTGGTGACGCCGCCGGTGGGCTCGGTGCTGTTCGTGGGCTCCGCGGTGGGCAAGATCCCGGTGACCACGCTGGTGAAGACGATCTGGCCGTTCTACGGCACGCTGATCTTCGCGCTCGCGCTGATCACCTATATTCCGTGGCTGTCGCTGGGCTTGCTGGGCATGTGGAACTGACGCGTCACGCCCCGGCGGCCTCGACCATCGCGTCCCATTCATCCCACGGGATCTCGCGCCCCGGATAGGCCACGTTGTCAAACGGCCATTCCGCCGCGACCCAGCCCCTGACCCAGTCGTAAAGCGCGGCATCGAAACCGGCGTCATATTCCGCCTTGGTCACCCACAGCATGACCACCGCATCATAGCCCTCGACCGGGCTGGGCCGCACATAGACGCTGCCCCGCTCGCGGCTGCCATCGGGCGTCAGCACGCCATAGGCGAAGGATTCGCGCCCTTCGAACCGCGCCTGCTCCGTGAGCATGTCCTGCATCGCATCTTCGTCGGTCAGCCCCTCGTGCGGCCATCCGGTGCTGCGCGTGAAAGTCTGCTGCAGATGCTCGATAGAGGACATGTAGGCGTCGTAATCCACCTTCACGAGCTCCGGCCCCAGCGGCACCAGCTTGAACCCGTCCCCCTCGGCCAGCACCGGCACGTCGAACCCGGCAGGAACGAAAGCATCCTCCGCCGCAGCGGCACCCGCCTCCTGCGCCAGCACGGCCCCGCCCGCCACCGGCCCGGCGGCCAGCAGCAATCCGGCCAAAGCAATCGCGATCCTCATTCAGCAACCCCCCTCGAAAACGCACGTCCTGGCCGCGTTGCACATCCTATCAAGAGCAGGCCCAGAGTTGTTCGGCCAACAGCCGGATCCACATCCAGAACCGGTAGAAAAAGCTCCTACCGACAACACTGCGAACCGTTGTATTGTGATCGTGGATCGACAATTTGACAACGGGGCGATCATCGATGCGAACATTCAGCAGCTTTCCTCGCCTGCCAGCCGCCTTCGCCGCATTGATGGGCGCATCCTGTCTCGGAATGATCGCCTCGCCCGCCATGAGCTGCATGATGGCGCCCCCGCCATTCGATCCCGCCTTCACTCCGTCGGATGCTATCGTGGTGGCGCAAATCGTGGGGGAAGACGCTGTCAGGAAAGGATGGCCCAGCATCTTTCGTCTAAAGCCTATTCGTCAGGTCTACGGCGCTGGCGCGCCGGATGTCGTAAAGATTGGCGGTGTCCCGCCATGTCCTTCCGACATGGGGCCGGCGTTCAGCACGTCCGACCGTTTGCTCTTGTATCTGCGTCAGGACCAGAGGGGAGGATACTTCCTGCTTGGCTGGCGAATAGCCGGAACTGAATCCGACTTCTCGTCGGTCCTCGAAACCAATCGAGTGGCAGAACGGCGCGAATTGCGCCGAACCCAGTATTATCCGGTCAATCGATCCTGGCGATATGGCCGGACCGTCGCGCTGTCCGCCAACGACCCGAACGCATGGTTACGGGATGACGATTTTCCGCCCGGCTTCTTTGATCCGCCGAACAACGATCGATTGATGGTCGTTGCATTCGACGTGACCAAGGACGGCAACATGGCCAATTGTCTCGTCGCTCAGCCCTCGGGCTTCGCGGATTTCGACGCCAAGGTGTGCGCCCTCATCGAAGAGAGGGCGAAGCTCGTCGCCCCATTGTTTCCGGAGGAGCGCTCCGGCCGCTACACCATTTCACGAGAGCGCAGACCGAGCGAACGATTGCACCGATGATCGATCACTTCGCATCTATCCCGCCACTCACCGCTCAGCCTTCTTCCCGAATCGGCCGAGACCGAGAGCAATCCTGCGGCCGCCCCTCCAATCCACCCGAGCACGCCCCGCCCCACGGACAGGTTTGCGCGGGCTCACGCTTCGATCTATGACGGGTCATGGGTTTTCCAATCTGGTTCGCCGTTATCTGGGCGCTCGTCCTGCTGGTGGGGGGCGGATTGCTGACCACGATCGGCGAATGGTACGAACGCCTCGCCAAACCATCCTGGCAGCCGCCCGACTGGCTGTTCGGCCCGGCATGGACGGTGATCCTCGGGCTTGCCGCATGGGCGTTCGTGCTATGCTGGGATGCGGCGGCGGACAGCGGCGATACGGGCTGGCTGATCGCGCTCTATCTGGTGAACGGCGTGTGCCATTTCCTGTGGTCCCCGCTGTTCTTCAACATCAGAAGACCCGACTGGGCGCTGATAGAGGTGCCCTTTCTGTGGCTGTCGGTGCTGTCGCTGTGCATCGTGCTGCGCGAATGGTCGGTCTTCGCAAGCTGGCTGATCGTGCCCTATCTCGCATGGGTCAGCTTCGCGGCCATACTGAACTGGAAGATCGTCGCGCTGAACGGCCCCTTCACGGGCCGCCGCGCGACCTGAGCCGGGGGGGTACCGCGCAACCACCGCTGACGAACGATTGTGAACGCCGGCGCACCAGATATGATGACCATCATGGACCAAAGCGTTATTGCAGAGCTGGCAGCGGTGGCCTCAGTGCTTGCAGCCACTTTCTTCTTCCCGAAGTGGTTTTCGTTTCGACAACGGGCGATAGCTGGCGCGATCCTGTTTCCTCTTGGGTCGCTAGGCATTTTCATAGGTCTGGCACTGGGCGATCAGCCCATCATGCGGTCTGAAACTTTCGCCAGCTTCTGGGTCGGTGCCTGCGGTTTTGCCCTGATCCTATCCATCACGCTCCTGGTCCCGGTTCTATTCGAGTGGCGCAGGAAAACCCGGCATCCCCGAGCCAGGAAGGAAAAATGGCCGGCTGGTCACTGGAAAGGCTAGCCTCGGCGTTCCGACACCGCCGCCCCACATCTTCCCCGCATCCCCCGCCCCACATCTTCCCCGCATCCCCACTGTCCTACACACCCCCGATCCGCTATCGCCGAACCGCCGCCACCCTCTGGCACCGGCTCTTTGAAACCGTCCGATCTCTCCGCACCCCGCGCGTGTAAACTTTGGGCCGGAACGCCAGCATCTCCGCGGCCTTGCGCAAGGTGACAGCCCTTGTAGGATGTGTCACCTTTGTCACTTTTCAAACGCCTGAAAGGCCGCGCCTAAAGCGTGACGCCGCGCTTCCAGATCGAGATGACGCGCTGGCCGCTGCGCTCGCTGGCGGTCTGGCGGCCACTCGCGATGGCCAGCAATTCCTGCGCGAAATCGGCGTCCACCTCCCCGGCGGGTTCGCTCAACATGCGGCCCGCGTCGAAGTCGATCCAGCCCGCTTTGCTGGCCGCCAGCTTCGAATTGGACGCGATCTTCACCGTGGGCACCGGAAAGCCCAAAGGCGTGCCGCGGCCCGTGGTGAACAGGATCATGGTCGCCCCCGCCGCCGCCAGCGCGGTCGAGGACACGGCATCGTTGCCCGGCGCTTCCAGCAAGGTCATGCCCGCCATGTCCGCCGTGCCGCCATAATCGATCACGTCGACCAGCGGCGCCTTGCCGCCCTTCTGCACCGCGCCCAGCGATTTCTCCTCCAGCGTGGTGATCCCGCCCTCGATATTGCCGGGAGAGGGATTTTCCGAAACCGGCTGCCCCTGCTCAAGGAAATAGCGTTTGAACCGGTTGAGCAGCCCCGTCGCCTTGTCGTGAACCTCGCCCGAGACGCTGCGCGCGAACAGCGATCCTTCCGCGCCGAATATCTCGGGGATTTCGGTCAACACCAGCCGCCCGCCGCTGGCCGCAACCCGGTCGCTGAACCGGCCAAGCAGCGGATTGGCCGTCACGCCCGAAAGCGCGTCCGACCCCCCGCATTTCAGCCCGACCGCCAATGCCGAGGCAGGCGCTTTCACCCGCGTCTCGCCGGACAATTCCCCGACCAGCGCGTCGATCAGCGCATTGGCGCGGTCATATTCGTCGCCCGGATCCTGCGCACGCATCACCCGCAGCTTGGACCGGCTGCGTTCGGGCACACGCTCGATCAGCGCGTCCAGCTGGTTGCTCTCGCACCCAAGGCCGATCAGCACCACCCCGCCCGCATTGGGATTGTCGCACAGCGCCGCCAGAACATCGCGCGTCCCCGACAGATCGTCGCCCAGCTGCGAACAGCCATGCGGATGGCCAAAGCCGACGATCCCGTCGA
The DNA here is from genome assembly GCA_002694745.1 of Croceicoccus sp. Classification (GTDB taxonomy): domain Bacteria; phylum Pseudomonadota; class Alphaproteobacteria; order Sphingomonadales; family Sphingomonadaceae; genus Croceicoccus. The sequence continues at coordinate 112,145 of NZMY01000016.1, forward strand.
TCTTGCCCGCCGCGATCGCATCGCCGTGGCGCATCTCCGCCTCGCGCGCCAGCATCTCGCACATCGGCGCGACGCAGCCGACCGTCGGGATCAGCCAGATCTCGTTTCGCGTGGCATAGCGGCCATCCTCGCGCCGGTATCCAAGCCAGCTGCCCAGCGGCTCGGCCCCGGTGTCATTTTCAGGCCCCGCGAAATCGCCATAGGCCACCTCGCCCGACAGCGCGGTCTTCAGATTATGCGAATGCACATGATCGCCGGCCGAAATCGGCGCACTGGCCAGCCCGATCTGCTCGCCATAGCGGATCACCGGATCGCCCAGCGCATGATCCCGCAGCGCAATCTTGTGACCCGAACAAATTGCGGTATTCGCCGTGATCGCGGCGCCGTTTGCCTCGACCGCCTCGCCCGCCGCGATATCGCGCAAGGCCACCAGCACGGTATCATCGGCATGGCAGCGCATGGCTGTCGGCATGCGGGTCTGTTCGATCGTGCCTGTTGTTGTCATATCGTTCTTTCGACACCGGTATCTATCGGATTGACCGGTTGATTCTGGTCGGCACCCATTGCATGAGCGCCTTTGACACCGGTTACCAGAACGCAGCGGTCACAGCAATCGGCCGAGTTACAGGAGAGTGAAATGACCCGCCCCCTCAACCTCCATCCCGACCGCCTGCTACCCAGCGACCCCGCCGTCCGCGCCGTCGCCCGCGAACTCTACGCCAGCGTCAAGGATCTGCCGATTGTCAGCCCGCACGGTCACACCGATCCCAGCTGGTTCGCCAGTAACGAAAGCTTCGGCAATGCGACCGAACTGCTGCTGGTGCCCGACCATTACATCTTCCGCATGCTGTATTCGCAGGGCGTGCGGCTCGAAGACCTCGGCATCGCGGGGCACAAGGCGGACCCGCGCAAGGCATGGCGTATTCTGGCCGAGAATTATTACCTGTTCCGCGGCACGCCCTCGCGCATGTGGCTCGACTGGGTGTTTACCGAGGCTTTCGGAATGGAAGTCCAGTTGTCGGGGGAAACGGCGGACCTGTATTACGATACGATCACCGAAAAGCTGGCGACCGAAGATTTCCGGCCACGCGCCCTGTTCGACCGCTATGGCATCGAGGTGATCGCCACCACCGAAGGTCCGCTGGATACGCTGGAACACCATGCGGCGATCAGGGACAGCGACTGGAATGGCCGGGTGGTCACCGCCTATCGCCCCGATCCCGTGGTGGACCCGGAGTTCGAGGGTTTCAGCGCCAATCTCGACCGCTTTTCCGAACTGACCGGAGAGAATTGCCGGACGTGGCAGGGCTACCTCAACGCCCATCGCCAGCGCCGTGAATTCTTCAAGACGATGGGCGCGACCAGCAGCGATCATGGCCATCCGACCGCCGCCACCGCGAACCTGTCGGCTGCCGAGGCCGCGCTGCTGTTCGATCGTGTCAAGGACGGCAAGGCCAGCAAGGACGACGCCGAACTGTTCCGCGCGCAAATGCTGACCGAAATGGCGGCGATGAGCATCGATGACGGGCTGGTCATGCAGATCCACCCCGGCAGCTTCCGCAACCACAACGGCTGGCTGTTCGAGAATTTCGGCCGCGACAAGGGCGCCGACATCCCGACGCGCACAGATTACGTCCATGCGCTCAAGCCGCTGCTCGACCGCTTCGGCAACAGCCGCGACCTTTCGATCATCCTCTTCACGCTGGACGAAAGCGTCTACGCCCGCGAGCTTGCCCCGCTGGCCGGGCATTATCCGGTCCTCAAACTTGGCCCCGCATGGTGGTTCCACGACAGCCCCGAGGGCATGCGCCGCTTCCGCCACAACACGACCGAGACGGCGGGTTTCTACAACACCGTCGGCTTCAACGACGACACGCGCGCCTTCCTGTCGATCCCGGCCCGCCACGATGTCGCTCGCCGTATCGATTGCGGCTTCCTGGCCCAGCTTGTCGCCGAACACCGGATCGAGGACTGGGAAGCGGCAGAACTGGCACAGGACCTGTCGTATAACCTCGTGAAGAAGGCCTACCGGCTGTGAGGCTGTCGCCCGACACACTCGCCTCGCTGCCCGGCGATATCGCGGTCCCCTCCTATGACCGCGAAGCGCAGGCGATCGGCATCGTCCACTTCGGGATCGGTGCGTTCCACCGCGCGCATCAGGCCTGGTATACCGATCTTGCCCTGAATGCGGGCGAACAGGGTTGGGCCATCAGCGGCGTGTCGCTGCGCTCGGCCAGCGTGGCCGAGCAGCTTAACCCGCAGGACGGGCTCTATTCGGTAACGGCGCGCGGCGGAGGCACTTCCGCCACACGCATCGTGGGCGCGGTTCGCGAGGTGCTCTTCGCGCCGCAGGATCCCGAAGCCGTGGTCGCGCGCATCGCTTCGCCCGATTGCCGCATCGTCAGCTTCACCGTGACGGAAAAGGGCTATGCGCGCGCCGGCGACGGATCGCTAGACATCGCGGCGGCCGAACACAGCTTCTACCCGCTGCTTGCCGAGGGACTGGCGCAGCGAAAGGCGGCGGAGCTGCCGGGCATAACCTTGTTGTCCTGCGACAATCTGGCGGAAAACGGGCAGCAACTGACCCGGCTGATGCGCGAATGGCTGGCGGCGAAGGACCCTGCTCTGATCGACTGGTTCGCCGCGCATTGCACCTGCCCGCAGACCATGATCGACCGCATCGTGCCCGCCACCACCGAAGAAGACCGTGCCGCGCTGGAGGACAAGCTTGGCATGCGCGACGAGGGCGCGGTTCTGACCGAGGCGTTCAGCCAATGGGTGATCGAGGATCGTTTCGCCGGCCCCCGACCGAAATGGGAAGACCACGGCGCCCAGCTGGTGGCCGATGTCGCGCCCTACGAAACTGCCAAGCTGCGGATGCTGAACGGCGCGCATTCGATGCTCGCCTATTGCGGGCTGGAGCGTGGCTTCACCTTTGTGCACGAAGCCATCGCCGACCCCCAACTTCAGGCTTTGACCCGACTACTGATGATCGAAGAAGCGGCCCCGACCATCGACGCCGCCCCCGATCAGGATCTTGCCGCCTATGCCGAAAGCCTGATCGAACGCTTCGCCGAACCGGCGGTGCGCCACCGGCTGGCGCAGATCGCGATGGACGGTTCGCAAAAGATCCCGCAGCGCTGGCTCGACACGGTGACATGGCACAATGATCGCGGCCAAGAGTGCCCGGCCATTCGCACCGCTTTCCATGCGTGGATCGCTCATCTCGCCGACGGCGATCTCGTCAACGACCCGCAGGGCGACGAGCTGCGCGAATTGCTTGGGAGCGCCGGGCCAGAGGCTGTCGCACGGCGCATGGCAGACGGCCGTTTCCCGATCGAGGCGATCCTTTAGGCGTGGTCATTTCAAGGGTCTGGCATGGCCCCGGAAAATGGCGCAAATCCGCCATATTAAGGCGGAACAAAGGCAGAAAACGCGCGGCATTAAGGCAATAAAATTAAGGGCCTCGCAAGGCAAATTGCGGTATCGTCAATTCATCATGGACGAGTGAACCGCGAAACCGGACGGGCGCGGGTCTTCAGGCAAAGGTCGGATCCCCGCAAGCGTCCATTTCGCCCCCATCGATGGAGGCGCAAACACGATGGCCAGGCAGGCCCCGCAGCGAAGAAGATCGAGACGCCTCGTGGCGTTTGCAATCGCAGGTGCGGGTCTGGTCGGATTGCTTGGCGGGGCTCTTGGCGGGGCCGCGGGGGCGTACTGGGTGCTGCAAACGATCGGCACGCCCAAGATCACGCCCGCCGCCCGGAACGCCGTGCTGGCCTATGACGACATGCCGGCCGATGGCATGCGGCCGGTCGATATCGCGGGGCTGCGCCGCAACGGTACCCCGCTCAACCCCTGCGTCATTTCCTTTCTGCAAGAGAACGAGGAATTGTTCGGCTCCGCGGATTGGGCGAATGTCCGGTTCCACCCCGAATTCCGCAACGACGACATCATTAACGAGGTCGCCTTTGCGCGCGGAGTGCTTGGTATCACGCGCCAGAACGACGTCTACATCGCCGTTCCCAAAGAGCCGTCAAACCTCAACCAGCTGAACGAACGGTTGTTCTTCCACGAACTGGCCCATGTCGCCCAATATGCAGCCGGCCTCGACATCGGCGATTACGCCACCAGCGCTGCCGCGAGCTATGCCAATGGGGCGCAACCGAAACAGAACTTCTACGAAGAGCAAGTGCGTGACAAGGAGCAGGCGATGCTGGATGCCTGGTATGCCAGCGACCAGCGCCGCGTCTGCCATCCCGATCTGGAAGACGCCTCCCGCCGCGCGGAAAGCGAGCGTCCTGAGGTGCAATATGCATTCTTCGATACGGACAAGGGCGAATATGAAATCGTCAGGCACCGGCTGCATGTCGGCAAGGGCTTTGCGCTGCCCACCCATCCGGCGCCTGCTCCAAAAGCCATCGAGACCGAAGCGGATGCCGGTTGAAACCGCGCGCCCGGCAAATTTTCAGGGCTTGCGAAAATTTCATTAGATAGCGCCTCGAATCTGTCGTAAATCATCGACCAGCACGTGCCGGATTCCAGTCAGGCGGCGGCTTCTATGCCTGTTTTTTCAAGGCGAAGTTTTCGTGCCATCATCCAGATATTCGCAATGACGATCAGCCTTTCGAACGCTCTGCAGTCGGGTCATGCTCCCTTCTGCCGATCGGAACGCTGAACGCTTTCGCGAGGTTTTTTCGAAAGACCACTATCCATGCCCAGCAGGATCAAACCGCTCGACGCCATTTTGGCGACCGCGGAAAAGCATGCCCTTCCCCGCTCTCTCGGCCCCGTACAACTGATGCTGCTGGGCATCGGCGCCATCATTGGCACCGGCATTTTTGTCCTGACCGCCGCCGCTGCGCAAAAGGCGGGGCCCGGCATGATCTGGAGCTTCGTGATCGCTGGCGGCGTCTGCGCAGTCGCGGCGCTCTGCTATTCCGAACTGGCCTCGATGGTGCCGGTTTCGGGATCGGCCTATACCTATTCCTACGCCGTGGTCGGCGAATTGCTGGCCTGGATGGTCGGCTGGGCGCTTATCCTCGAATATGCGGTGGCCGCCGCTGCCGTGTGCGTCGGCTGGTCCGGCTATTTCATGGGCCTGATCGAAAGCGCTACGGGATTTGCCCTGCCCACGGCCCTATCCGCGGGGCCTGCGTGGTCGCTGGCGGGCGTCGACTTCAGCCATGGCCTCATCAACCTTCCCGCGATCGGCGTGGCACTGGCGGTCACGGCCCTGCTGGTGGTCGGCACGAAGGAAAGCGCCACGTTCAACGCGGTGCTGGTCGCGATCAAGATCGCAGCGCTCACGCTTTTTATCGCGCTGACCGTTCCCGCGATGGATAGCGGGAATTTCACGCCCTTCGCACCCAATGGCTGGTTCGGCCCCGAAGGCACGAGCGGGCTGGGCATCGTCGGCGCGGCGGCGTCGATCTTCTTCGCCTACGTGGGCTTCGACGCCGTCTCGACCGCAGCCGAGGAGACCCGCGACCCGCAGCGCAACGTGCCGATCGGCCTGATCGGCAGTCTCGTGGTCTGTACCGCGTTCTACCTCCTCGTCACCATGGGCGCGATCGGCACCATCGGCGCACAGCCCACCTCGCTCGGTGTCCAGCCCGGATCGGCGGAATTCGCCCGCGAATGCGCGGCGCTGGCGGCGCAGGGCGCAGAGCCGCTGGTCTGTTCGGACGAAGCGCTGGCGCATGTTCTGCGTGCGATAAACCAGGGCTGGGCCGGCAATCTGGTCGGGATTGCCGCCAATCTGGCGCTGCCTTCGGTCATTCTTATGATGCTGTACGGTCAGACCCGCATCTTTTTCGTGATGGCGCGTGACGGCCTGCTTCCCGAAAAGCTGGCCACCATCCACCCGCGCTGGAAGACCCCGCATATCGTGACGATCATCACCGGCGTATGCGTCGCCATCGCTGCCGCGCTGCTCCCGGTGGGCCAGCTGGCCGATATCTCGAACTCGGGCACGCTTTTCGCCTTCTTCATGGTGGCGGTTGCGGTGATGATCCTGCGCAAGCGCGATCCGCACCGCAAACGCCCGTTCCGCACGCCGGCGGTATGGGTCGTCGCCCCGGTTGCCGCCGCAGGATGCGTCGCGCTGTTCGTCAACTTGCCGTTCGAAGCGATGCTGGTGCTGCCGGTGTGGGGCGCGATCGGGCTGGCGGTCTATTTCCTGTATGGCCACCGCCACAGCCATGTCGGCCGCGGTTTAATCGAAGTTCACGAGCAGGATCCCGAGGCCCCGCAGCCGCCCATCGTCCATCCCTGATAGCGCCGAAAAATTTTATGGCGACAATGTGGCAATAATATGGACAGTCCGCCACATTCTCGTCTAAAGGATGCGCGTCGGCTCATCGTGAGTCGGCATTCGAGGATTTTGCACATGAAGAAGATTGCTCTCGTTCTCGCTGCCAGCAGCGCTGCTTTCGCGATGACCGCTTGCTCGGAACCCACCGAAGAAGCGACGACCGAAGAAGTTGCGGCTGAAGAAGTTGCTGCTCCCGTCGTTGAAGAGCCCGTCGTCGAGGAAACCGACGTCGTGACCGACGAAGCCGTTGCTCCGGTTGCTGAAGAAGCTGCTACGGACGCTGCCGTCGACGCCACCGTCGAAGCTGCTCCGGCCGAGTAATCGCGCCGCCGGATTTCCGGCAAGGATACGGCCCGCCTCCCACTTGGGAAGCGGGCCGTTTTCTTTTGGTTGTTACCCTTCGGAAGAAGACGGGGTCGCGGGCGCATTGACCGCATCGCATCGGCCGCTAAACACGTGCCAACCCAAGACCTTAACCCAAAGGATCACGATGACCAGACTGGCCGCGCTGGGCGCTAGCCTATTCGCCCTCACGCTTGCCCTTTCGTCCCAGGCGGCTCTGGCCGTGCAGGACGAATCCACCGAGGTCTCGGCGAATACGCCGCCCGCCGCCTCCGCTTCGGCGCAGGGTAGCGAGCAGAGCGGGCCGAACCGCCGCTTTACCGGCGCAGACCTGTTCGACCTCTCCATCGCCGCCGATCCGCAGATCAGCCCAGACGGCAGGCGCATCGCCTATGTGCGAAAATCAAATGACATCATGACCGACCGGGCGCGCAGTTCGATCTGGCTGATCGATACGGCGACGGGATCGGAAATTCCGATCACCGGCATGATGAACGACGCCTTCTCGCCCCGCTGGTCGCCCGACGGCAAGCGCCTGGCCTTCGTTTCGACCGAGGGCGGCAGCGCCCAGATGTGGGTGCGCTGGATCGACGCGGGGGAGAGCGTGCGCCTGACCGGCCTTCCCTCCAGCCCCGGCAGCATTGCATGGGCACCCGACGGCAATTCCATCGCCTACAGCATGACGGTCGAGGACAGCGGCCTGCAACTGGGCAGCCAGCCCGAGGGCAAGCCCGAAGGCGCGGAATGGGCCGAGCCGCTGGAGATCCACGACCTTGTCACCTATCGCGCCGACGGCGCCGGCTATCTCAAGCCCGGTTTCGAGAAGATCTTTCTGGTCCCTGCCACCGGCGGCGCGCCGCGCCAGCTGACCTTTGGGCCCTATCACGACGGCGGCCCTCTCAGCTGGTCGCGCGATGGCAGCACAATCTACTTCGGCGCCAACCGGAACGCAGACTGGCAGACCGATCCGGTGGAAGGCGACATATGGGCGCTCGACATCGCAAGCGCAGCCCTTACGCAGCTCACCACGCGGGACGGTCCCGACAGCGGACCCGTCGTTTCGCCCGACGGACGCCTGATCGCCTATACCGGTTTCGACGACGCGGGCCGCGCGTATGAGAATGCCGACATGTATGTCATGGACCGCGATGGCGGCAATATCCGCAATCTGACCACAGACTGGGACTACAGCCCGGACGGGCTGCAATGGGACGCCGACGGCCGCGCGGTCTATGCGCAATATGACGTCGCGGGCGAAACCCGCGTCGCGCGCATCTCGCTCGACGGTTCGGTGCGCGATGTGGCCAGCGGCCTGTCCGGCGGCGGCCTCGACCGCCCCTACACGGGCGGCAGCTTCTCGGTCGCGGACAATGACGCCATCGCCTTCACCGGCGGTACGCCGAGCCGTCCGGCGGAGGTTCAATTGGCCAAGGGCGGCGACACGCGCTTCCTGACCGATCTCAACCGCTCCCTGCGCGAAGTGAAGGCGCTGGGCGAAGTGCGCAAGATCACCGCCAGCTCCAGTTTCGACGGGCAGCAGATCGACGGCTGGCTCACCCTCCCCCCCGGATACCGCGAGGGGCAGCGCGTGCCGCTAATCCTGGAAATCCATGGCGGCCCCTTTGCGGCCTATGGCCCGCATTTCGCGACCGACAATCAGCTTTATGCCGCTTCGGGCTATGCCGTGCTGTCGGCCAATCCGCGCGGATCGACCAGCTATGGCGAGGCCTTCGCGAATGGCATCGACAAGGCCTATCCCGGCAATGATTATTTCGACCTGATGAGCATCGTCGACCGCGCGGTCGAATTGGGTGTCGCGGACGAGAATGCGCTGTTCGTCACGGGCGGATCGGGCGGCGGCGCGCTGACCAGCTGGATCGTCGGCAAGACCAACCGGTTCAAGGCGGCGGCCACGCAAAAGCCGGTCATCAACTGGACGACGCAGGCGCTGACATCCGACGGCGCAGCATTCTTCGGGCCGTACTGGATCGGTGCGCAGCCGTGGGAAGATCCCGAGGCGTTCTGGAAGGTCTCACCGCTCTCGCTGGTCGGCAATGTCGAAACGCCGACGCTGGTCGTGGTGGGAAGCGAGGATTACCGCACCCCCGTCAGCGAGTCCGAGCAATATTACACCGCGCTGCGCCTGCGCGGCGTGCCGACCGCGCTGGTCAAGGTGCCGGGTGCCAGCCATGGCGGCATCGCGGCCCGCCCCTCGCAAAGCGCGGCCAAGGCGGCGGCGATCCTGGCATGGTTCGACAAGTACCGGACCGGCTGGACCCCGCCCGCAGCTGCGGCGACGGCACCGGCCGCGAACTAGGCCGGTTGCGGCCCGGCGTCCTTGTCCCCGGACGGGGCGCCGGGCCGGAAGCCTTCGGGAATGGTGCGAAAGTGCAGGTCGCGCTGGGGGAAGGGAATCTCGATATTCTCTTCGGCAAAGCGGCGCGCGATTTCGAAATTGATCGCCGATGACGTGGGCGCGCCGTCGGTCGCCTGATGCACGAAGGCGAGGATCTTCACATTGATCGAACTGTCGCCAAAGCCGTCCATCGCCACGGCGGGTTCGGGATCGCTCAGCACATCCTCGTTCGAATGGGCGATCTCGAGCAGGATCTGGCGCACCCGCTCCAGATCCGTGCCATAGGCGACACCCACCGGCACGACGATGCGCGCCGGACCGGTGCTGAAGCTGCGGTTGATCACGACGCCGGTAATCAGTTCCGAATTGGGCACGATGATCTGATGGCGATCGAATGTCTCGATATGGGTGGAGCGGACCGCGATCTTGCGCACGATGCCGGAATGCTCGCCGACCTGGATCCAGTCACCCACCTTCACCGGCCTTTCGATCAGCAGGATGATCCCGCTGGTGAAATTCTCCACCACCGACTGTAGGCCAAAGCCCAGACCGACCGACAGCGCACCCGCCACGAAAGCAAGGCTCGACAGGTCGAGGCCGGTGGTGGCGATGGCGATCAGCGCGGCGAGGAATATGCCGATATAGCCGATGAAGGTCAGTATGGCGGCCTGTGCACCGGCCTCCATCCCGAACTCCGGCATGACCGATATTTTCAGGAACCGCTGCAGCCAGCGCGTCACGAAATAGCCGATGAAGAACACCGCCGCGAATGTCGCCACATCGCCTAGCGAAAGGCGCACCTCGCCAAAGGACACGCCTTCGCGCAGGAGGATGATGCCGTCGGTAATCTCGTTCGCGTCATATCCCCATATGATCGCCAGCAGGATCACCACCACGATCGTCTCGATCAGCCCCGTCAGCAAAGGCAGCAGATGCAGCCCCCGCCGGTAGCGCGAAAGCGACCCCGTCGCGATCGCGCTGATGACCAGCACGAACGAGCGGTGGAGATAGACCGCGATACCGATCAGCGAGAGCGAGAGCAGGCTGGCCGAGAAGAAGAACCGCGAGAGCAGTTCGTACCCCACAAGCACCGCGCCGATCGATATGATCGCGAACAGCTTGAGCAGCCGGGCGATCGGCGTCGAGAAGTCGATGCCTTTTTCCGCTCCGCTGGCGACCGCTTCGCTCCTGACGTGGTCCTCATAATAACGCCGTCCCTCGCGCAGGTAGTTCGCGAGACGCCACAGGAGCCAGGCCCCCAATATGACCATGACCGCCGACGCAAGACGAGCGAAATTGCTGCCAATCTGGCCGCCCTCTTCCAAGGAGCCGATGATTTGCTCGACGCCCAGAATGCCGGCCATGACGCGGATGGCATTGAGGGCATGTTGGGCACGGGCCGGCGGCAGGGTCACCAATCGCAGTTCGGGGAACGGCGAATTCAGTACGCCGCGTCCTATCCAATGCGCCACGGCCACAAATACGGCTGACGCCAGGACCGCCGCGACCAGACTGCCCAATGTTTCGATCGGTACGATGGGTAGAAGAAAGATCATCAGGGCGATGACACTGGCCAGCAGGGCAATGGCAAAAAACAGGCCCGCCGCCGCGTCGGCTACGACGGAAACGACGAGACGGCGAGCAATCGAGTTTTCGCCCATGTGCCACGCGGCCAGCTTCTGATTGATCTTTCGCCATGCGAAAAAACCGGCGAATGGGCCCACAATCAGCAGAAGCACGGCCACCGCCGCCGCACCCGCGATCTCTCCTGCATCATATTTTTCAAAGCTGGTGGCCATATGGGCCCTTGCCACCGTCATCGCATTGCCCAGTTCACCGGCGCTGCGAACCCAAAGCCTTGGATCGAGCGGAGAGAGGCCGCGCTGGGTGATGCGCTGCTGCTTGATCGCGGCGGAGCGGCTATCCAGTTCCGCGACCAGAACCGACGCCCGTGCTCCAGCCTCTCGCAGCCTCAGCGCCGGGGCGGAGACTGCGCCGAGCTGCTCTTTCAACGCCTCGCGCCGCGCGGTCACGGTTTCGGGCTCGCTTTCTCCCTCCGCCGGTACCGGACCAAGGGCGTCGATCTGTGCTTCCAGAATACGCGAGGCGGTCGATCCCTCTTCGGCGAGGCGCGCGGCAAGATCGCGGTCCGCAGCCAGCGCCTGCCGCAGTTCGTTGATCTGCGACTGCGCCGTGGCTGACAGATCGGTTGCCGGTGTTTGCAGCAGCGCGCGGGCTTTCCGGGCATTCGCCTCGAACCGGTCGAACAGGGCCCGCGTCCGCTCGCTTTCGCGGGGCTGCACGGCCTGTGTCGGCGCTGGCTCCGTCGTCGCGGCCGGCGCCGCCTTTGCGGATCCCGTCGGAATGGCAAGCGCCAGCAGCGCCGCCGCGAGCATCGACATGGCGAACGCCAGGCGGATCACACAAGCGAAAGCCCGATTATGACTGCGATTTCTGGCCGTTGCGGACATCTGCGGGTTACTGGCCGCGAAATCGGCGGGTTTCAACCCTGCGTGCCTGATCGAAAAGAAAGTCACCGGGCTGTTCCCACTCGCCGAATCGCGGGAATTCGGTTATGAAGATGACGGGTTCGGGAACGTTGATGGGGGTCTTTATGTCCACCAATGCCACGCACACATCCGGGCAGGTCGAACCTTTCCCGAAAGCCGCGAACGACCGCTCGCTCAGCGAGCAGCTGGAGCAGCTGCGCAACATGCTTCACAATGAATTTCCCGATGCGGAAGGGATATCGCTCAGCTTCGACGGGCAGTTGAAGGCCCATATCGATATCCGCAAGGGCGAGCAGTTGCTGTTCGTCGAAACACGGCTGGCCGGACTGGCCGGCGGGATCTTCAGCCAGATCCACCGCGGACCCGCGCCGCATCACCCCTTTCTGCATCGCATCAGCGCGACGATCGCCCGATAGGCTCTCGCCGGGGCGGGCGATGGGTCAATCGTTCGCGGCCAGCAGCGTCATGTTCTTCCCGCTGTTGTGCGCGCCGACGCTGGCAGAGGTGACCAGCACCGTCGTTCCCTCGACCATTCTTTCACGCAGCATATCGCGAAATCCGTCTGGCAGGCGCAGCCGGTCCAGCGCGGAAGTATCGAGTTCACGGCCCGCCTCGTCCTCGTGACCCGGCACCCCGATCAGCGTCCAGTGACGCGTTCCGTCGGCATCCTTGTGCAGCGTGGCCACATGGGTCCCGGCAAAACCGTCGATAAGCGCGCGCGCGCGGCCCACTTCCTGTCCGTTTCGCATCACGACGACCCGCTGGTCGCTGGTAGAAATGATGATCGACATCGGACCCGCATCGGGAACGGTATGATCCCATTCCCATTGCTCTTCCGCCGCCAGCGGGTGATGCCGCGCCGCATTGCCAATCTCGTCGATCGGCGCAAGCACGCCGCCCGCCGCCTGCCGCACCGGATCGCCCGCCCTTCCCGTCACGACGACGGTGCCGCCCATGCTGGTGATCTGGAACAGCTCCTTGGCGAAATTATAGGGCAGATGCACGCAGCCATGGCTTTCGGGATAGCCGGGCAAGCCGCCTGCATGCAGCGCCACCCCGTCCCAGGTAAGCCTCTCCTGATAGGGCATGGGCGCGTTGTTATAGGTGCTCGACCGGTGATCCGCATCCTTCTGCAGGATCTGGAACACGCCCGTCGGGGTTTCATGTCCAGGCTTTCCGGTCGATACGGTGGACACGCCGATGGCCACCCCGTTTCGGTACACGGTCGCCAATTGCGCCGTCAGGTCGACAAGCACCGTCACCGGGCCGTCGGCGGCGATCTCGGGCGCCCAGACCCAGTCGCCCGGTTGCAAATTGGCGGCGGCTTCGGCCAGTTCGATCTGCGAGGACGTCTTCGCGCCCTGCATCGCCCCCGCAGCCGGAGCGAACGCGATGGCCAAGGCCGCGATTCCGATGGCGACCGATCGGGTTTGCGTAGTCGTAAAGCGCATGACCTGCCAATTCCCTCTTGGCTGAACCTTGACGGCGACAAATAACGCATGTCCTGGCGTTCCATCCAGTTTGCGCGCCGAACCTATCAGACAATCGGTGAATTTCGAACGATTATCGGCCGCATCAATCACCTCGAATAGCCGCGCCGTCTCTCCCTTGGTTTCGAGCGGTGAGTTCTTGCGGCTGCGTCATGAAGTAGACACGATCGGGTCGTATATTCGCGTCGATCATCAAAGCCACTTTCGCGAATCATGCAAGACGTGTAACTTACAGCTATGTCAGCAAATCCCTTCTCCATGCCGATCACGGTCGACCCCTCGGATATCGATTTCATGGGGCACGTGAACAATTCGCGCTATCTGGGGTGGGTGCAGGATGTCGTGCTGTCGCACTGGCGCGCGCATGCGCCGGCCGATGCGGTCGCCAGCCGCCTGTGGGTCGCGCTCAAGCATGAGATTACCTATCGCAGGCCCGCTTTCCTCGGTGATGAGGTTACGGCGCATACCGTACTGGAAAAGGTCCGCGGTGCGCGGGCCTATTACAGCACGATCATCGAACGCACCCGCGACAAGGGTGCCGAAATTCTCGCGGAGATCGAATCCAGCTGGTGCTGCGTCGATGCCGAAAGCCTGCGCCCCGCCCGCATCACCGAACAGCTGCAACAGATGTTCAACGCGAACGTGGCCAGCAATCAGCCTGGCTGATCGGACAGCTGCTCGCGGGTCAGCTGGACAAAGACGTCTTCCAGATCAGGCTCACGTGTGGTGACATCCACGATGGCGCAGCCCTGCTGCTGGACAAGCGACAGAACCTCGCCCGCGGTCAGCTGATCCTTGTCGAAGGTAATCGCGACGCTGTTCTCGTCCGTCAGTTCGGACTTGATGAAGGCGGGATGGGTCAGCGCCTTGTCGATCGGCTGGTCGATGGTAACCTCCACCACCTTTTCGCGCGCCATCTCGACCAGTTCGCGCGTGGGCTTGTCCGCGATCAGGCGGCCATGGTTGATGATGGCGATGCGGTCGCACAACTCCTCGGCCTCTTCGAGGTAGTGGGTGGTCAGCACCACCGTCACGCCCTGCTTGTTGAGGTCGAGTACCAGCTCCCACAGCTGGCGCCTGAGATCGACGTCGACACCCGCCGTCGGCTCGTCTAGCACCAGGATCGGCGGCGAATGCACCATCGCCTTGGCGACCAGCAACCGCCGCTTCATCCCGCCCGACAGCGAGCGGGCATAGGCATGGGCCTTGTCCTCAAGCCGCACCGCTTTCAGCAATTCCTCGCTGCGGCGCTTCGATTTCGGCACGCCGTAATAGCCCGCCATCACGTCCAGCACCTCGATCGGCGAGAAGAACGGATCGAACACGATCTCCTGCGGGACGATGCCGATGCTGGCCTTGGCGTTGCGGCGGTCCTTGTCGATGTCGAAGCCCCAGATCGACACCTCGCCCTCGGTCTTGGACACCAGCCCGGCAAGAATATTGATCATCGTCGACTTGCCCGCACCATTGGGCCCCAGCAATCCATAGATCATGCCGCGCGGCACATCGAAGCTGACATCCGTCAGCGCCTGCTTGGGCACCGTGCCCTTGCCGGTCGGCGCATAGGTCTTGGATAGGTTGCGGATCGAGATGGCGGATTGGGCAAGCGGGTTCATGGCAAAGCCATGTGGGGCAGCAGGCCGCGCCCGTAAAGGGTGCAGAGCAGACAGGGGCACGTTTTCGTCTGGAAATCCGGCAGGGCCGCTGATAATCGCAGTCGCATGACCGACACGCCCGAAACCGTCTATACCGATTCCACCCGCGTCAGCTGCGACGGGGCCAGCGATATTCGCCAGGGCTTCGGCTATCGTCCCTCGGCGCTGGGCCATCCGCGCGTCTGGCTTGAAATTGACGAGAAGGGCTATGTCGATTGCGGCTATTGCGATCGGCGTTTCGTGCTGAACAGCGGGCCGAACGATGCCCGCGCGCATGACGTCACCGGCGTCGATCCGGCGCTGGGTGCCGCACGCGAAGAGCGGATCTAGGCCCCCGCGCACGCCGCGCTGTCAAAACCGCGCGGCACTGCCTATATCGGGCGGATGACTATTCCGACCGATCCACGCTCGCTCCTCTATCGCCCCGACCAGCTCGATCCCGAGACTGCGCAGATCCTCGCGCGCGAAACGCTGTCCCGCTGCGACGACGGCGAGCTGTTCCTGCAGTTCACGGCGAGCGAAAGCTTTTCCTTCGACGACGGACGGCTGCGCACCGCCGATTATTCGCGCGAGGCGGGGTTCGGCCTGCGCGGCATATCGGGCGAGACCACCGGCTTTGCCCATGCGAACGAGATAAGCGCCTCCGCGATCCGCCGCGCGGGCGAGACGCTCTCGCTGCTCGACACCACAAGCCGGCCGCTCGCCGCGCCGCCGATCGCCACCAACCGCCACCTCTATACCGACGCCAGCCCGCTCGATGGGGTGGACTTCGCGAAGAAGGTGGCGCTGCTCGAAAAGATCGATGCCGCCGCCCGCGCCCGCGATCCGCGGGTCCGGCAGGTTACCGCGACGCTGGCCGGATCGTGGTCCGTTGTCGAGATCGTGCGCCCCGATGGCTTTGTCGCCACCGATGTGCGCCCGCTGGTCCGGCTGAACGTCGCTATCGTCGCGGAATCGAACGGACGGCGCGAAACCGGCTCGTTCGGCATGGGCGGCCGCCAGCTTTACGACGAGGTGATGGACGAGGCGAGCTGGAACCGCGCCATCGACGAAGCCTTGCGGCAGGCGTTGACCAATCTGGAAAGCATCCCCGCCCCCGCGGGCGTCTGCCCCGTGCTGCTCGGCCCCGGCTGGTGCGGCGTGCTGCTGCACGAGGCGGTCGGCCACGGACTTGAGGGCGACTTCAACCGCAAGGGCACCAGCGCATTCTCGG
This sequence comes from Croceicoccus sp., assembly GCA_002694745.1. Taxonomy (GTDB): domain Bacteria; phylum Pseudomonadota; class Alphaproteobacteria; order Sphingomonadales; family Sphingomonadaceae; genus Croceicoccus. The sequence goes on from NZMY01000016.1 coordinate 128,027, forward strand.
GCCGCATCGGCGAGCGTGTTGCCGCGCCCGGCGTCACCGTGGTCGATGACGGAACGATGGTGAACCGCCGCGGATCGCTCACTATCGATGACGAAGGCACGCCCACGCGTGAGAACGTGCTGATCGAGGATGGCATATTGAAAGGCTATATCCACGACCGGCTGAATGCCCGCCTGATGGGTGTGGAGCCGACCGGCAATGGCCGCCGGCAGTCCTATGCCCACGCCCCGATGCCGCGCATGACCAACACGTTCATGCGCAGCGGCAAGGACGATCCCGCCGAACTGCTGTCGCGCATGAAGGACGGCATCTATGCCACCAGCTTCGGCGGCGGGCAGGTCGACATCGTCTCCGGCAAGTTCGTCTTCAGCTGTACCGAGGCCTACAAGGTCGAAAACGGCAAGGTGGTCGCCCCGATCAAGGGCGCGACGTTGATAGGCGACGGGCCGACTGCGCTGACCAAGGTGATCGGTATCGGCAACGACATGGCGCTGGACGAAGGGATCGGCACCTGCGGCAAGGGCGGGCAGAGCGTGCCCGCCGGCGTCGGCCAGCCCAGCCTGCTGATCGAGGGTTTGACGGTCGGAGGAACGGGCGGCGGCGCAGCCTGATGTTGGCGCCCCGTCCGTGGGCGGCGGAAATCCTGCATGTCTGGTTCCACCTGCTCGGTCCCGATGATTGGTTTCGCGGCGGCGACGATGTCGATGCATTGCTGGAACGGCGTTTCGCGCGCGAATGGCACATGCTGCATCGCCGCCCGGCGCGCGAGTTCCTGACAGACCCGCTGACCGCGCAGGCCGCCGTCCTGCTGTTCGACCAGGTGCCGCGCAATCTGTTCCGCGACGACCCGCGCGCTTTCGCCAGCGATCCGCTTGCGCGCGCGATCGCCAAGGGTGCACTCGATCGCGGCTGGGACGAAGGGCTCGGCCAGGATGCCCGCCAGTTCTTCGCCATGCCACTGATGCACAGCGAGGATAATGCCGACCAGCGCCGCTCGCTGCGTTACTTCGCCACGCTTGGCGATTCGTTCGTGCTGTCCTTCGCACGGTCCCATTACCGGATGATCGCCCGCTTCGGCCGCTTCCCGCATCGCAACGATGTATTGGGCAGGCGCTCTACCGACCGTGAAGAGGCGGCAATCAAAGCTGGAAATGCATGGTGACCGGCATAATATACGGTCAGTAATGGTTCACGTGGCCGTCGCTATGACTTCGGCAAGGAGAATCGATATGACCGCCAGAACAAGACTATCCGCCATCATGTTGGGCGCTGTCGCACCTCTTGTCGCGCTCGCCCCCATGACTGCAATGGCACAGGACGATGAAACGCCTGCGGAATTGAGCAAGGGCGAGAAGCGTCTTGCCAAGGCGCTTGAAGGGCGGGTCGCTGGAACGCCGGAAAACTGCATCCTGCTCAGCCGGGTGAGCAGTTCCACCGTCTATGACGACACGGCCATCGTATACAAGGTCGGCAGCACGCTCTATGTCAACCGGCCCGAAAGCGGCGCGAACTATCTCGACAGCCGCGACGTCATGGTCGTGCGGACCAGCATCAACCGTCTGTGCGACGTCGATACGGTGCAGATGCGCGACCAGACCGGTTTCATGAGCGGAATCGTGTTTCTGGGCGAGTTCGTTCCCTATACCAAGCCCGAAAAGGAAGGCTAATCGTCCGTCTGGCGCGCAGCCTTCTTGCGGCGCGCGTTCAGATATCCGGCGACCAGCACCGGTGACATCAACAGCGGGTGCCGTTCGCGGAAGGGCGTAAGCGGCACCACGACGCCGCTATGCCGCTCGACCTTCCATGCGAGATAGCGCGCACCGCCTTCGAAGGTCGTGCCCGCCCGCAACAGGCGCACGATATTGAGCGGCTTGCCCATGCGCCGCCGACTGTTCCATCGCCGTAAAAGCGCGTCGCGCTCCAGCTCCATCAGGTGGGGACGCAGCACACCGTCGTCCCGATCGAAAGCGATACCGGCCGCCTTCCACGCGGCGGGCAGCAGACCATCGAAATGGCCCGCCCCGAATTCCAGTATCTGCTGCTCCCGGCCCGGCTTCTCGACACGCAGCTCTGCGCGATAGGTCGCGCGAAACAGCGCCTGCCAGTAATCGCGCTCCCGCCCGGTTTCAGGCCCTAGCGCGGCGGCAAAGCGCGCCGCCGTCATGCAGGCTGCTTCTATCGCCGCCGCCACCTGTCCGGCAGCCATGTCGTCCGCCGTCCAGGCCAGTGCGCAAGGCTGCACGAAACGCGCCCAGATCGTGGTGTCGGCGTGACGCCCCTCGGCCGCATGCATGAACGTGGAGAGCCGCATCACGGCAACCTTTGCCCGCAGCGTCTCGTCGTCATGCTCGCGCTCAAAATAGGCGACGCGGGGCCATAGACCCCGTTCTCGCGGACCATCGGTCAGGACGTAGAAATCGAGTACGCCTTCCAACGATCCGCTGCGCAGGTTCGAGCCATAGAACAGCACCGCACGCGCATCGTGCTGCGTGCCCAATTGCTGTGCAAAATCGCGGATTTCATCGCGAACGGGAGCCGAAAGCCCCTTTGAAACGCGGCCTTCAAGCGCCGCGCCGTCAGGCTGTTCCATCACGGCGTGACGAAGGCGATCGGCGCACCCTCGCGCAGGATGTAACGGCCACCGGGGAACACTTCGCCATCGAGCACGAAGCCGTCCTCCACATCGAGATCGAGCCGTTTTGCGTCGAGGCGGAAGATGCCCTTGCGCGCCAGCTTTGCATCGTTGCCGCCGCGGATCGTGCGCCAGAAATTGACGATGAAATTAGGTATCGGCGCTTCGGTGGCGAGCAGTTTCATGCCCGCCCGTTCCTGCCCGAAAGGACGCACGCCCAGCGGCAGGCGGTGCATGGTGGACACCAGCATGATGAGCCGGTTGCGCTCACCCTCGACCTCCATGCCCGGCTGCGAGGCGTCGGTTCCAGGGGCCTTGATGCTGATCCGCTTGCCTTCGCGCCAGCCCGAACCGCCAAGACCGAAAGCGACATTCGCGATCGAACCGAGCATGGACAATGCGACGGCGACGTTGTTGAACGCGCCGAAACGGTGTGTGGTCTGCGCAAGATCGGTGGCGCTGACGAAAATGCCGGCACCGAACAGAAAGCCGCGAACCGGCGGATCGCTTTCGCCCGGTCTCGTGATCTCGATCGCAGGTCGCGTGGTATAGCGGTCGGCATGCCATGCATCGATAACATCCGCGACGCCCGCATCGGCGTCGATACCCAGATCTATCGCCAGCGCATTGGTCTTGCCCTTGGGCAGAACGGCAATCGCGGGCGCGCCATGAGTCCACAGCTCGCCGCCGCATGTCAGCACGTCGCGAACGGTGCCGTCGCCGCCCGCCACGACGATCAGTTCCACGCCGCGGGCCTTGAAATCGACCAGCGTCCTGCGCAAATCCGCCCGGGTACGCGGCGTAAGGACATCGACGCCCGAGGGTACGTCGAGACCCTTGGTTTTCACGCCATGGCTGCGGGGATTGCAGATGACCGCGATACGCGACGCATCCTTTGGAGTGCGGCCGACGCGGTCGACGAAGGCAGGCGACGCGACGGGCGTGCGCTGCTCGTCCGCGGTCCCGTCAAGTGCGAGCCGGGCCAGGCTCCCGTTGTCGTAGATCGTGCCGTCCATGAATATGCCTTTACCTTGTTAAGGTAGGGTGGCGACAGGAAAAATGAAGTTTTCATGGCAAAAATTCGAAGATTGCCACGGTTTTGTCGATTTTTTCCATCGCCTTCGCGGCCGTGCTTTCACAGTCTACTACCGCTATTCGAACAGGATTGTGACGCCCGTAATGGCGCCCGTCTGAACCCGAAAGGAACGATGTGAGACAATCGACCACCACGCTCGAGGTTTCGACAACCTGTCGCAGCCTGATCGAAATCACGCGCGAGGTCGTCCGCTGGGCCGCCGATCAACAGATCGATACGGGAATGCTCACCGTGTTCTGCCGCCACACCTCGGCCTCGCTGCTGATTCAGGAAAATGCGGCACGCGAGGTGCGCAGCGACATTCTCGACTGGCTGGACCGCGTCGCGCCAGAGGACGGCGGATGGGCGCATGACGATGAGGGGCCCGACGACATGCCCGCCCATCTCAAGGCGATCCTGACGGGGGTGAGCCTTTCCATTCCGGTCGTGAACGGCCATTTGGCGCTCGGCACCTGGCAGGGCATCTATCTTGCCGAGCATCGCGCAAGGCCGCATCGCAGGCAGGTCGTGCTTCACCTGATCGGCGAATGACGGCTTTTTTGCCTGTCCCCGGAAACGGCGCAACGTCCACGCGTTGCAAGGGCATCGCCTCCTTCATTGAAAGTTCCCCCAGATGACCATCTCGATCGAAGCGCATGTTGCGTTTCACTTCGACCACCCCACAGACTTCCTCCTCCAGATGGAAGCTGCCGCGATTCCCGAGCAGATCCTGACCGGCCCCGGCCTTACCATCAGCGAGAGCGAGCACACCGCACGCGTGCCCGGCGAGGAAATGATCGGCGAACGCATCTGGCTGCGCTGCCAGGGCGATTTCACCGCCGACTATGCCATCACCGCGCAGATCGATCGCACCATTGCCGACATCTCGACGCTGAACGCGCTGCCGCCGCACAAGCTGCCGGGGGAGACCGTGTCCTATCTGTTCGATTCCCGCTTTTGCGCCGCGGACCGGTTCCAGCCCTTTGTCGAGGCGGAGTTCGGCGGCACATCGGGCGGCGCGCGCATGCAGGCGATCCACGACTGGGTGGCCGAGCATTTCGCCTATGCGCCGGGCAGCAGCGACGCGACCACCACCGCCATCGACAGCTTTGTCGAGCGGCGCGGCGTGTGCCGCGATTTCGCGCATGTCGTCGTCGCGCTCGCGCGCGCTTCGTCCATCCCGGCGCGTTTCGTCAGCTGCTACGCGCCCGATGTCCAGCCACAGGACTTCCACGCCGTGGCCGAGGTGTTCCTTGCCGATCCGGGCGGCGAGGATGCGAATATCGGCAGCTGGCACCTGATCGACGCGACCGGCATGGCAACGCCTGCGGATATCGTGAAGATCGGCCTTGGCCGCGACGCCGCGGATGTCAGCTTTCTCACCTGCTATGGCATGGCCGCGCTTCAGGCCAAAAACATCAGCGTCACTCGGGGCTAACGAAAGATAATGTCACCGCCGGTCTGCGCGCCGGAAGGATCGGCGGTTGACAGCATCGCACTCGCGATTATTGCCGCGAAAAGTGCAGCCGCACGCCAGCCCCGTATCATCGCCGCCCTGCAGGAGCCTGTCCGCCATGAATTTCACCGCGAACAAGTTGCTGCTGTTCGGCGCCACCGGCGATTTGTCGCAGCGGATGCTGCTGCCCTCGCTGTGCGCATTGCATTCGGAAAAGCTGCTGCCCGAGGGCATGCAGATCATCTGCACCGCGCGGACCGAATATACCGACGACGAATTCCGCCAGTTCGCGCGCGAGGCGCTGGCCAAGTTCCTGCCCAAGGGCCGCGATCTCGAGATCGAGCCGTTCCTGCAATGCCTCAGCTATCAGGACCTCGACGCCTCGACGCCCGAAGGTTTCGATGCGCTGGCCCAGAAGGTCGGCCCAATCGGAGGCGGTGAGAAAGAAGGCCTGTCGATCTTCCTGTCGACCGCGCCCTTCCTGTTCGAGCCGACCATCAAGGGCCTGTCCGCCAATGGCCTCGCCACCGGCAACGTCCGCATCGGCCTTGAAAAGCCGCTGGGCACCGACCTCGGCACCAGTCAGGAAATCAACAACGCGGTCGCCTCGGCCTTTCCGGAAAACCGGATTTTCCGCATCGATCATTATCTGGGCAAGGAAACCGTCCAGAACCTGATGGCGCTGCGTTTTGCCAACATCATGTTCGAACCTCTGTGGAATGCGGCGCATATCGATCACGTGCAGATCTCGGTCGCCGAAACGGTCGGGCTGGAATCGCGTGTCGGCTATTACGATGGCAGCGGGGCGCTGCGCGACATGGTGCAGAACCATATGCTGCAATTGCTGGCGCTCGTCGCGATGGAGCCGCCGACCAGCTTCGACGCCACCGCGATCCGCGACGAAAAGGTCAAGGTCCTGCGCGCCCTGCGCCCCGCCCTTGCGGGCGAGACAGTGACCGGCCAGTACCGCGCCGGCGCCATCAAGGGCGAGGCCGTGCCCGGCTATGACCAGGAACTCGGCAAGGATTCGGACACCGAGACCTTCGTCGCGATCAAGGCGCATGTCGACAACTGGCGCTGGAAGGGCGTGCCGTTCTATCTGCGCACCGGCAAGCGCCTGCCGATCCGCATGACCGAGATCGTCGTCCAGTTCCGCTGCATCCCCTATTCGATCTTCGAGGGCCGCGGCGCAAAGACGGTGCCCAACCAGCTCGTTATCGGGATCCAGCCGCGCGAGAACATCCGCCTGTCGCTGATGAGCAAGGTGCCGGGGCTGGACCGCGAAGGCATTCGACTGCGCGCCACGCCACTCGACATCGCGATGCCCGATGCGTTCGCCGGTCCGCAGCGGCGCATCGCATACGAACGTCTGCTGCTCGATCTGGTGGAAGGCGACCAGACCCTGTTCGTGCGCCGCGACGAGGTTGAGGCGCAGTGGGAATGGATCGACGGCATACGCGCCAGCTGGACCGAAAATGACACCAAGCCCAAGACCTACACTGCCGGAAGCTGGGGCCCGACCGCCGCCATCGCGCTGACCGAGCGCGACGGGGTCACCTGGCACGAAGGTTAGCGCCAAGAAATCCGGTTCAACCGGCGCGAATACGAATGCGCGGCACGGGCTGCCCGGCTGCATCGGTTGAAGGAAACGCCGCCGGGGCGCAGACTGACCGAACCGCAGCGAATTTCTGCACGACGATCACAGTCCTGCTATGCTGCAATGCAATATGAAAGGGCCGATTCCCTCCCCTTCGGCCCCTGACGATCCAAGGAAGGCTCCATGGCCACTTTAAACGACCAGTTCGCCCGCGTAACCCAGCGGATCATCGACAACAGCCGCGACAGCCGCCGCCGCTATCTCGAACTGATGGAGCGCGAGGCGCAGCGGCAACCCAATCGCACGCAGCTTGCCTGCTCCAACCTTGCGCATGCGATGGCGGCCAGCGGCAATGACAAGGGTTCGATCGCGGGCGGATCGTCGCCCAATCTCGCGATCGTGACCGCCTATAACGACATGCTGTCGGCGCATCAGCCCTATGGCCGATATCCCGAGATGATGAAGCTGTACGCCCGCGAAGTCGGCGCAACGGCGCAAGTCGCGGGTGGCACGCCCGCCATGTGCGACGGGGTCACGCAGGGGCAGGACGGGATGGAACTGTCTCTGTTCAGCCGCGACACGATCGCATTGGCGACCGCGGTCGCGCTCAGCCACGAAACCTATGACGGGATGGCGCTGCTGGGCATTTGCGACAAGATCGTCCCCGGCCTGCTGATCGGCGCGCTGCGCTTTGGCCATCTGCCCTGCATATTGATCCCGTCGGGCCCGATGCCGACCGGTATCTCGAACAAGCAGAAGCAGCAGACCCGCCAGCTTTACGCCGAGGGCAAGGTCGGGCGCGAGGAATTGCTGGCAAGCGAAAGCGCGTCCTATCACTCGGCGGGCACCTGCACCTTCTATGGCACCGCCAATTCCAACCAGATGATGATGGAGATGATGGGCCTCCACATGCCCGGGGCCGCCTTCATCCCGCCCAACACGCCGCTGCGCACGCAGCTGACCCGCGCGGCGACGCATCAGCTGGCGAAAATCTCGTTGAGAGGTGAAGATCCCCGTCCGCTGGCCCGATGCGTGGACGAAAAGGCCATCGTCAATGCGATCGCAGGTTTGCTGGCGACCGGCGGATCGACCAATCACGTCATCCATCTGCCCGCCATCGCGCGTTCGGCGGGCATCGTGATCGACTGGCAGGACATCGACGAATTGTCGCAGGTCGTGCCGCTGATCGCGCGCGTCTATCCCAACGGTTCGGGCGATGTGAACGCGTTCCACGCGGCGGGGGGCATGGGCTATGTCATTCGCGAATTGCTGGACGCGGGCCTCGCGCATGAGGATATCGCCACCGTCGGCGGCCAGTCGCTGCGCGACTATGCGGACGAGCCGGTGATGGAGGACGACAAGCTCACGTGGCGCAAGCTGCCGCCCGAAAGCGCAGACGAGACCATGCTCCGCCCGCCCGCGACCCCGTTCAAGCCCGATGGCGGCTTGCGCCTGCTGACGGGCAATCTGGGCCGCGCCACGATCAAGACCAGTGCGGTGGACGAGGATCGCTGGGTGATCGAAGCGCCCTGCCGCGTCTTCAGCACGCAGAGCGAAGTGGCCACCGCGTTCAAGGCGGGCGAGCTCGACAAGGATGTCGTGGTCGTCGTCCGCTTCCAGGGTCCGCGCGCCAATGGCATGCCCGAACTGCACAAGCTGACGCCGCCGCTGGGCGTGCTTCAGGACCGCGGGTTCAAGGTCGCGCTGGTCACCGATGGCCGCATGTCGGGCGCATCGGGCAAGGTGCCCGCCGCCATCCATTGCACGCCCGAGGCGCTGTCGCATGGCGATGAAAACCCCGGCCCGATCGCCTATCTGCGCGATGGCGATATCGTGCGCGTCGATGCGGTCAACGGAACGCTGTCGACCACAGCCGATCTTGCCAGCCGCGACCCCGCATCCCCGCCGCCGCCCGCGCTGGGCGTGGGCCGCGAATTGTTCGCGATGATGCGGCTTGGCGCGGACGAAGCCGAAAAGGGCGGTTCGGCCATGCTGGCGCTTGCCGGGCTTTAAGATCAGACCAGACAGAACAGGACATCACATGGCGAATATCCGCGAGTTCATGGAAGCTGCCCCCGTCATCCCCGTGCTGGTGGTGCAGGAAATCGAACAGGCCGTCCCGCTGGCCGAGGCGCTGGTGGCAGGCGGCCTGCCCTGTCTGGAAGTGACCCTGCGCACGCCTTGCGCGCTGGACGCGATCCGCGCGATGGCCAAGGTGCCAGGCGCGATCGTCGGCGCGGGCACGGTTCTGAACCCGAAGCAGCTGGACGCCGTGGTCGAGGCGGGCGCGCAATTCGTCGTCTCGCCGGGGTTGACCGAAAGCCTCGGCAAGGCCGCGATCGCCAATGACGTCGCCTTCCTGCCGGGCATCGCGACCAGTGCGGATATCATGCGCGGCATGGACACGGGCCTGTCGCATTTCAAGTTCTTCCCCGCTGAAGCCAATGGCGGGCTGCCCGCGCTGAAGGCACTGGCCGCGCCATTCCACGAAGCGCGCTTCTGCCCGACGGGCGGGGTGTCGGTGACGAACGCGCCTGAATATCTCGCCCATCCCTCGATCCTGTGCGTCGGCGGCAGCTGGGTGGCGCCCGGCGACGCGATGCCCGCGGACGGTCCGGTCGACAAGGCGCGGATCGAAGCGCTCGCAAAGGAAGCTGCCGCGCTGCCACGCTGACCCCGAACGAACCTGACCCAACCCCCTGATCCGGAGAACGCCATGACGCCGCAGATCGAACAGCTGAACGAGAGGCTTCAGGAACTGCATCGCCACACGCGCGAAACGCCGATCTACAACCCCGTCTTCCAGCTGGGGCTTGAGCTTTCGCGCGATCTGGAGGCGGGGCGCAAATCGCTGAAGGACATCGACGGTTTGGTCAGCGCGCTGGAGTGCGAAGGGCTCAAGGCGCGGGCGCAAAAGCTCGACCGCATGCTGTCGCCGCTTACTGCCGAGGACAATCTCGCGCCCTTCGCGATGCGTGATGAGGACGATCTGGATAGCTTTGCCGCCCGCTGGGCCGAACCGATGATGCATGTGGTCTTCACCGCGCATCCGACCTTCCTGCTGACCCCGGCGCAGACGAAGGCGGTGGCTAAATCGGCCAGCAGCGGCGACGTCGACAGCGACAGCGCCTGCGTCGCCCCGCATGAGCGGACGCAGATCACGCTGGATTCCGAACATGACGCCGCGATGGAGGCGATCAGCCGCGCGCAGGCGGCACGCGACCGGGCGGTGCGCACGATCTATCAATCCGCCCGCGACAAATGGGCGAACGACTGGAAGGGCCTGCGCCCGACGCCGGTGCGCTTTGCCACCTGGGTCGGCTATGACATGGACGGGCGCACCGATATCGGCTGGAACACCTCGATCCGTTACCGGCTCGCCGAAAAATCGGAACGCCTCGCCAGCTATGCCGCCTCGCTGGCCGGGATCGCGCCCGATCTTTCGGCAAAGCTGGTCAATGCAGGCGAATTCGCGGGCCGCATGGCCGCGCTGTTCGGCAAGGACATGTCGGACCCGGCCGCCCTGTCGCATGCGGCCAATTCGCTGACGGCGAACGATACCGACAAGCTGACCAGCCTGGCGCCGATCATCGCCGAACTGGAAAAGCGCGCCAAGGCGGAAAGCGACGACGACACCGCCATCGAACTGCTGACCGCCGCCGCCGCCATGCGCGCCGACGGGCTGGGCATGGGCTGGGTGCATTTCCGCGTCAATTCCAGCCAGTTGCAGAACGCGATCCGCCGCCGGGTCGATCCGGAATCGAAGCTCGACATCGCCAGCCAGGCCGCGCTCAACGCGATCCGTTCGGGGCTTGAGGCCATTGAGCCGCTCGACAGCAATTTCGCCGCGCTCGCGATCGAGAGCAGCACCGCGATCCGCCAGTTCCTCGCGATGCAGCAGATCCTGCGCCACATCGACGCGGATGCGCCGATCCGCATGCTGATCGCCGAATGCGAACAGCCGCAGACGGTGCTGGCCGCGCTGTATTTCGCCAGGTTGTTCGGGGTCGAGGACAAGATCGACGTGTCCCCCCTGTTCGAGACGGAGACCGCGCTGGAGCATGGCGGCCGTTTCCTCGACGCTTTGCTGGCCGAGGATACCTTCCGCGACTATGCGAAGAAGCGCGGGCGCATCGCGATCCAGACGGGTTTTTCCGATGCGGGCCGTTTCGTCGGGCAGATCCCGGCTGCGCTTGCCATCGAACGGCTGCAAGGACGGCTGGCCGAAGCGATGGAGGCGAACGAGCTGACCGATGTCGCTGCCCTGATCTTCAACACCCATGGCGAAAGCATGGGCCGCGGCGCGCACCCCGTGTCGATGAAGGATCGCCTCGAATGGCCGCTGTCGCCTTGGGCGCGCCGCCGGTTCGCGCGGCGCAATATCCGGCTGGAGCCCGAAGTCAGCTTCCAGGGCGGCGACGGCTATCTGTGGTTCGGCACGCCCGAACTCGCGCTGGCGACGCTGGGTAATATCGCGAAAAACCCTCCGCGCGAGGCCGACCCCGATGCGCCGACCGACATGTTCTATCGTCGCACCGACCTCAGCCTCGACTTCTATCGTGCAATCCGGCGGGTGCAGCACATGCATCTGGTGTCCGACACCTATAGCCGCGCGATCACTGCATTCGGCCTCGGCCTGCTGAACGACACCGGCAGCCGCCGCTCGCGCCGCCAGTCGGACCTCAATGCCGACCGCAAGATGAGCCTGCGCCAGATCCGCGCGATCCCGCACAATGCGGTGCTGCAGCAGCTGGGCTATCCGGTTAACGTGATCGCGGGGTTCGGCACCGCGGCCGACACAAACCGCGAGGAAATCGCCAACCTCCTCGTCGAAAGCGAGCGCGGCAAGCAGATGCTCCGCCTGCTGCGCAGCGCCGACGCGCTGGCGAGCATCAAGACGGTGGCCGCCTATGGCGAGCTGTTCAATTCGGCCTATTGGGCCAGCCGCCCCTATCGCGGGACCGAGGAACATCTGACCGACGCCTGCCTGACTTTGGCCGAATATCTGACCAAGGACGACCGCGCGGGCGTGTTCCGCCGGCTCGCCAGCCGCCTGCGCGTCGATGCGCTGCACCTGCACCGCCTGCTCGATGCCATTCCGGGCGGGCGGGATGGATGGGGCATGCCGATCCCCGACCGCGAGGAAAAGCGCCGCTCGATCGGCATGCTACAGGCGCTTCGCCTTGCGCTGCTGCAGCATATGTTCCTGCGGATCGTGCAGGTCCCCGTCTTCTCGCGTTCGAACGACATCAGCCGCGAGGATGTGATGGAGATGGTCTTCACCCTGCGGATCGACGATGCGCTGGCACAGCTGAGGCGGGCATTCCCGACCAATTTCCCCAGCATCGACGATTATGCCATCGACGAGCCCAGCGATTATCCCGACGGCGGCGACCGGGGATACGAGTCGATCCGGCGCGATTACATCGAACCCATCGAACAGGCCTATGCGCTGGTGCTGCGCATCTCCACCGCCATCGCCAACGAGTTCGGGGCGCATGGCTGACGAACGGGCGTAATGCACGGGACGCAATCGAGGGAAACGATTGAATCCCGTGCCCGCCCGTGCAAAGGCCCGCGCATTATGGTCGACCCGCTGAACCCCGACGACAAGGCGCTTCTCGCCAAGGCAAAGACCCTCGTGACGGCATTGCCGTTCATGAAGCGATATGCCGGTCGCACCTTCGTGATCAAATATGGCGGCCATGCCATGGGCGACCCGGAAGCTGCGCGCGAATTCGCCGAGGATGTCGTGCTGCTGGGCGCGGTGGGCATCAACGTGGTGGTCGTCCACGGCGGCGGCCCGCAGATCGGCGCCATGCTGAAAAAGCTGGGCGTCGAATCGAGCTTTGTCGACGGGCTGCGCGTCACCGACAAGCAGACCGCCGAGATTGCCGAAATGGTCCTGTCGGGCGCGATCAACAAGGAGCTGGTCGGCTGGGTCAACAAGGCGGGCGGGCGCGCCGTCGGCATTTCGGGCAAGGACGGCAACATGGTCACCGCCCGCAAGGTCGAACGCACCCGCAAGATCGAAGGCAGCGCCATCGAGGAAGCGGTGGACCTAGGCTTTGTGGGAGAGCCCGAGCATGTCGACACCCGCATTATCGAGACTTCGGTCGCATCGGGCCTGATCCCCGTAATCGCGCCCATCGGGGCGGACAGGGACGGCCAGACCTATAACATCAACGCCGACACCATGGCGGGCGCGGTGGCCGCGGCGATGGGCGCGGCGCGCCTGCTGCTGCTGACCGACGTGCCGGGGGTGCTCGACAAGCAGGGGGGCCTGCTGACCGACCTGTTCCCCGACGACGTCGAAAAGCTGGTCGAGGACGGCACCATCACCGGCGGCATGATCCCAAAGCTGGAAACCTGCGTGCAGGCGGTGGAGGCAGGCTGCGAAGCCGCGGTGGTCCTCGACGGCCGCGTGCCGCACGCCATGCTGATCGAGATCTTTACCGAACGCGGCGCTGGCACCATCGTGCGGAGCCGCTGATGAAGGCATGGATCGCCCTTCCATTCCCCCTCCTCGCCCCGGCCCTGTTGCTTGCGGGCTGCGGCGAGACGGATGAACCTGCGCCCAAGGATGACATGGCGGAGCAGGCGGAGCCGGTGGCCGAGCCGCAGCCCGTCGACTTGCCCCCGCCGCCGCCGCAGCCCGAGTTCACGATGATCCTGCCCGGCCCGGACCAGAAGAATCCGCAATCGCTGCTCTCCTTCTGGAAAGGCGCGGTCGAGGCAGGCGACACCGATGCCGCGCGCCGCGCATGGCGCAAGGAAGTGCGCACCGGCGGCACCGCGCCGCGCTGGGCCAATATGGATCATATCCGCGTGACTCTGCAGGACGGACAGATGGAAGGCGCGGCGGGGTCGCTCTATTACACCGTCCCCATCGCGCTCGTCGGCACCTCGATCGACGAGACCGAGGTCGAGCTGAAGGGCGAGATGACGCTGCGCCGCGCCAATGACGTCCCCGGCGCCAGCCCGGACGAGCTGAGCTGGCGGATCGAAAGCGTCAACTGGGAAGGCTGAGCAGCGCTTCCCTGCCAACTCACCCTTTCCCGTCCGCCGCCCCCAGCCGATATGCCGCGCCGCTTGCCCTCGCTCGCCCCTCTCGGCTAGACGAGGCATTCCCTCAAATTTCCCGGCCCAAGGACCAAAAGCCATTACCGTTTTCCTGGCCCTCCTGATCCAGATCCTCAGCTATCTGGTCGATATCATCGTCGTGCTGGTCATCGTCCAGTTCGTGCTGTCGCTGCTGATCGCGTTCAACGTGGTCAACATGCACAACCAGTTCGTCTCGGCCATTTACACCGCGCTGAACGCCTTGCTGGAACCGATGCTCAAGCCGATCCGCAAGATTATGCCCAATACGGGTGCGATCGATTTCTCGCCGCTGGTGCTGATCGTCGGGCTCAACGTGCTGATCATGATCCTGAACGCGGTCTATCGTTCGGCGGTGGTATACTAATATGGCCGACATCATCGACGGAAAGGCATTCGCCGCCCGTCTGCGCGGCGAAGTGGCCGAGGGCGTTGCCGCCTTCCGCGCCAAGTCCGGCCGCGCGCCCGGGCTTGCCGTGGTGCTGGTGGGCGAAGACCCGGCCAGCGCGGTCTATGTGCGGTCCAAGCACAAGGCCTGCGTCGCCGCGGGGATGGAAAGTTTCGAACACCGCCTGCCTGCCGACACGGCAGAGGCCGCGTTGCTGGCGCTGATCGAACAGCTCAACGCCGATCCGGCGGTCGACGGCATCCTTGTGCAATTGCCGCTGCCGAAACACATCGATGAAATGAAGGTGATCGAAGCGATCGACCCCGACAAGGATGTCGACGGCTTCACCATCGGCAGCGCGGGCCGGTTGGCGACGGGGCAGGACGGGTTCGTACCCTGCACGCCGCTGGGCTGCCTGATGCTGCTGAGGGACCGGCTGGGCGATCTGTCGGGCAAGAGCGCGGTGATCATTGGCCGCTCCAACATCGTCGGCAAGCCGATGGCGATGCTGCTGCTGCGCGAAAGCTGCACCGTGACCATCGCGCACAGCCGGACGGAGGACCTGCCGTCGGTGGTGCGCGGCGCCGATATCGTGGTCGCCGCCGTGGGCCGCCCGGAAATGGTCAAGGGCGACTGGCTGAAGCCCGGCGCAACCGTGATCGACGTCGGCATCAACCGCGTCGCCGCGGCAGAGGAAGGCAAGACGAAGCTGGTCGGCGACGTCGATTTTGCCGAGGCGATGGAAACGGCATCCGCCGTGACGCCCGTCCCCGGCGGAGTTGGGCCGATGACCATCGCCTGCCTGCTGCACAACACGCTGGCAGCGGCCGAAAGGCGCGAGACAATTGGCTGAAGTGCGGACATGGCTGCGCGGCGGGCTGATGATGGCGGCCGCGCTGATGCTGCCCGCGTGCAGCGGCTCGGGCGGCGGAAGGCCGGGTTATCCCGGCTATGGCCGTTCGCTGCAGCCGATCGCGCAGCCCGGCCAGATCGTGGCCGCCGAGATCGCGTTCGCCCAGCGCGCGCGCGAAAAAGGGCAATGGAGCGCGTTTCGCGAATATGCCGCGGATGACGCGATCATGTTCGTCCCGCAGGTCGTCAATGCGCAGCAATGGCTGAAGGGCCGGACCGATCCGCCGGAGTCCGTCCGCTGGCAACCGCATGAAATCTGGTCGAGCTGCGACGGTTCGCTCTCGGTCAGCTATGGCGCGTGGCAGCAGCCCGATAACACGACCGGCTGGTTCACCACCGCGTGGGTCCGGCAGGACGACGGCAGCTATCGCTGGGTGATGGACCAGGGCGACGATGCGGCCGAACCCATCGCGGCGCCCGACATCATCGCCACCCATGTGGCACCGTGCGAAGGCCGCGAAAAGCCGCGCGCCATGCAGCCCCCCGCCCATTCCGACGCGCCCTATGGCGTCAGCCGCGACGGCACCTTGCGCTGGGACGTGCTGGTCGCGGACGATTGCGCCCGCACTATCAATATCCGCATGAAACAGGACGGCGATTGGGGCGATCCCGTCTTCACCCGCAATATCGCCGCAGCGGGCGGGGAAAGCTGCGCGGCCTGACATGTTCGAACTTTTCGCCTCTGCCTTCGCGACGCTGTTCGTCGTTATCGATCCGCCCGGATGCGCGCCGATCTATTACGGCCTCACCAGCGAGATGCCCGCGTCCGAACGCCGTGCGCAGGCGATCCGTGCCACCGTCATCGCCAGCGCCATATTGCTGGTGTTCGCCATGTTCGGCGAGCAATTGCTGAATGCGCTTCACATCGAACTCGACGCGTTTCGCATCGCGGGCGGCATCATGCTTTTCCTGATCGCGCTGGAAATGGTGTTCGAAAAGCGGACCGAGCGGCGCCATGAACGCGCCGACATGGTCAAGGCCACGCCCGAGATCGAGGATGTGTCCGTCTTCCCGATGGCGATGCCGATGCTGGCGGGCCCCGGCGCGATCGCCTCGATCATGCTGCTGATGGCGCGGGCCGAGGGGATCGAACAGACGTTTGTGATCCTGGGCGCGCTAGCCACCGTGATGTTGCTGACCCTGGGCGCGTTGCTGGCCTCCGCTCCGCTGATGAAGCTGCTGGGTCAACAGTTCGAGGCGGTCATTACCCGCCTGCTCGGCGTCTTGCTGGCTGCGCTGGCGGCGCAGTTCGTGATCAACGGGATTGAGGGAAGCCTCGGCGTCTAGTCAGGCGCCTATTGCAGCGTCACCGAATCGTCGTCGCCATGACGACCGAAAAACTGCATCAGTTGTACGAGCAAGTTGCAGCGCTCGCCCAGCGTGCCGGTTTCCAGCAAGGCCTGCTTGGCCGCCGCGTCGAAGGGCGCGACCTGCGCCACCCCGTTGATCAGCGACATGTCGTCAAGGCGTGAGACCTGCTCCCAGTCCACGGAATAGCCCTGAGCATCGGCGAAGGTCTTGGCCTCTTCCTCGAACGCGGCCCTTTCGACGGGAAGCAGGGCAACCTCGTCATTATCCGCAAGCAACTCGGCGCGGACCTGCCTGAACGGCGTGTCCACCTCCATCTCGCGGATCACGCGAAAACGGCTGACCCCGTCGAGCACCACGTTGAACCGCCCGTCCTCCAGCGCCTCGACCTCGCCAATGCGGCCAAGGCAGCCGACGTCGAACAGCGGCGCGCCTTCCGCGGGGCGCTGCGGCTGGATCATGCCGATCATGCGGTCGCGCGCCAGCGAATCCTCGATCAACGCGCGGTAGCGCGGCTCGAACACATGCAGCGACAATTGCAGGCCCGGAAACAGGATAGCGCCTGAAAGCGGGAAGATCGAGATTCGCGTGGTTTCGAGGCCTGATCCCATGTCCTGTCCGCCGATCATCCGAACAGCAGCAGCGACAGACGGCGGCGGGTGGAGGCGACCCATGGATCGTCCAGCCCGACCGCCTCGAACATCTGCAGCAGCTTGGCCTTGGCCGCGCCCTCGTTCCATGCGGGATCGCTCTCGATCATCTTGAGCAGCGTATCGGCGGCATCGTCGCGCGAACCGGCCGCAAACGCCGCCTGCGCGAATTCGAACTGGGCGTCCATGTCGGCGGGGCGTTCCGCCGCGGCCTTGCGCAGCGCGTCCAGAGCGGCATCGTCGGGCCGGTTCTTCGCCAGCTCGATCGCGGCCTTGGCGCTTTCGATGGCGGGATCGCCTGCCAGTTCGGGCGGCATTTCGGCCAGTGCCGCTTCCGCCTCGGCCACATGGCCAGTCGCGACCATCGCCTGCAGCAGGCCGGCATTGGCCGCCGCATTGTCGGGATCCATCTGCACGATCTGGGCAAAGATCCCCATCGCACGCTCCCCGTCACCACTCGCCAGCACTTCCTCGCCCATGGCGATCAGCGGGGCGATGTCCTGCTTGTCCTCTTCGCCGTCGGCGGCCTGCGGCTGCACGGGAAGCTGGCTGAGGATCTGGTCCAGCGCCTGCTTGAGCTGTCCTTCGCTGCGCGCACTGGTCAGATCGGCGACCGGCTGCCCCTGGAACATCGCATAGACTGTGGGGATGGAGCGCACCTGGAACTGGGCGGCGATGAACTTTTCCTCGTCCACATTGACCTTGGCCAGCACCACGCCCTTGTCGGCATAATCAGCGGCCACCTTCTCAAGCGTGGGGGTCAGCGCCTTGCACGGCCCGCACCACTCCGCCCAGAAGTCGAGGATCACGAGGCTCTTCATCGAGGGCTCGACGACCTGCTCGCGGAAACGCTCCACGGCCTTTTGCTCGTCGAGGTTCAGACCCATGCTCGCCAAAGGTGATTCTCCTGAAAAATATCTGTCATCCGCCGGGCGTCCGTCCGCCCCGCGCTCTTGATTGCGGTGAGGGTAATGTGGGACGGTTCGCGCGTTTTTCCAAGGGTTCGCGATATGCCCGCCCCCGGCAGGGCGGCGCCGTGCCCGATAATCTTTGCCGAAATCCGCAATATGCGAATTTTCCGGTTGCGGCCCCCCATACCCCATGCTAACGGCGCGCCTCACCCTGATCGGAAGGGCCTTCCACCCACCGATTGCAGGCGTTCAGAGCGGGCGTAGCTCAGGGGTAGAGCACAACCTTGCCAAGGTTGGGGTCGAGGGTTCGAATCCCTTCGCCCGCTCCATCTGCCTCATTCAAGGCAGAACGTAACCATCGCAGATTCGCCTTGCATTAGGCATATCGACCACGGCAGACGGCTGGGCCAAACAGCGCGGCTATTGATCTTGTCATCGATGAGACTTCGCTGGGACAGGCGATCAGAAGCCTTATCATCGCGCATCCCGACATGAATGCACTGGCCTTCGGCTTTGCGCCCGCCTGCGCACATCAGGATCGATAAGCGGTGGCCGTGGGGCAGCGGGATCGAGTGAAGCCTCGCCACAGTCAGAAGCCTTGGCAGACCGTCATCGCGTTCATCCCTCAATGATAGCGCAGGCATGGCTCCCAGCGTATTCGGCATGACATGCTGTGCGCCAGGGCATGGAGCGAAGAGGATAGAACCGCCTGCAGCGAACTTGACTTTGGGGGGCAACGAACCGCAAGCCTCCGCAGATGACACTTCCAGACTTTTTGGTGATCGGGGCACAAAAGGCAGGCTCGACCTGGATTTACGACACCCTGAAACAACATCCCCAGGTCTTCATGCCGGCGAAGGCAGAGCTACGATTCTTCAATCGACCGAACTGCACCGATCCTTCCAAGGTGGCCGAATACGCGCGAAACTTCGAGGGGGCTGAGCGTTTCGACCGTGTCGGAGAAAACACACCCGGATATTTCTGGACGACGGATCCAAAGCGTTCGACCAAACAGCCCCCTCACGGCTACAATGCCGACATCCCCGGCTCTGTCGTCAACGTACTTGGTGACAGCGTCGATGTGATCGTTTCCCTTCGCCACCCCGTCTGGCGCGCGATCTCCGCATTTGGACATCATTCATCACTCGGCCGCGTTGCACCCCATGAAACGCTAATCGACAGCGTGGGTATGAACGGCATTCTCGACATGGGGCACTATGGCGCGCACCTCGCTGCCTGGCGCCGGGCAATAGATCCGGAACGCATCAAGGTACTGGTGTACGAGGATGACATCGTAGCCCAGCCGGAGCGAGGATTCGTCGAAACGTGTCGGTTTTTGAAAATCGATACTTCCGTCAGGCCAAAGGGCATGCGCAATGCCGCCAATCAAATTGCCGTGACCGAGTTGAGGCTAGACGGGATGCGCGTAGGTCAACACCCCCAGCTGCTCGGACCCGCCGACATCCGATTTCTTCTCGATACCTACAAGGACGACATTGCGCAAACCGAAGAGTTCCTCGGACGAACGCTTGCCAAGTGGCACGAGGAGACCGCGCGGCTGCAAAAGTGGTGTGACGACGCGAGAGTCGTGCGCCCTACGCTGCCGAACACGCAGCATGCACAGCCCAAGGGCAAAACGGATCCTGCGGTCGCACGCAATCGCGCTTTCCGTCAGGCCGGGCTGGACGCGTCACTCGCCACCACCAACCGGATCGATGAGCAGTTCCGGTTCGAACCCCCCGCCCGACCATCGGGCCTCATCATGCATCGCAACTGTGAGCTCGGCGCATTCTCCTATGGCGTCGATGGCCATGTCTACAGCACCCGGATAGGCCGTTATTGCTCAATAGCTCGCGGTGCGAACATAGGGCAATCCGATCACCCCTTGAACTGGATGTCCACCAGCCCCTTCCAATTTCAAGGAGGCTTCAAGTTCAACGTCGGTGACGGCTTCGCGCATCGTGCGGATTACATGGCGGCCAAGCCTGACAGGGCGCATGGCGACCTTGCGCGAGAGCTGGTGACTCGAGTGACGAAAATCGGCCACGACGTATGGATCGGACATGGCGCGACGATCGTCGCCGGGGTCGATGTCGGCCATGGCGCGGTGATCGCCGCAGGTGCCGTTGTGACAAAGGACGTGCCATCTTATGCGATCGTCGGTGGCGTGCCGGCACGGGTCATCGGATACCGCCACGACGAGCAAACGCGGGAACGCCTCCTTTTATGCGCCTGGTGGCGCTTCGCAATCTGGCAACTGCAGGGCGTGCCGTTCCCTGATGTCAACGACGCCATCGATGAGGTAGAGCGAAGGGTCTCCGAAGGAATGCATCCCTACGAGCCAGGCTGGGTAGAGGTTGGACCGGACGGGCCGAAGCTTGGGTGACAAGCGCTGTCGAAGGCTCCTTTCCCCTAGCATGCGCGAACAAAGCCCGCCGCGCATCGGCGACAGGCCCGCACGTCTTTTCCGTCACCAAACGAGCAATCAGGCCAGCCAGGGCCCCGTGATCGCGAAGGTCATCGCCGGGCTATAGGCATTGACGAACAGCGTCCTTCCGTCGGGTGAGAAACAGGCGCCCGCAAGCTCCGTCTGCATCGTCAGCCGCGCGATCGGATAGGCGGCACCTTCGGGCGTGATGCCGCGGATATGGTTGTCGACCACATCGTCATAGCTGTCCTCGCACACGATCAGATGGCCGTTGTCCGCCACGGTCAGATTGTCGCCGTAAAAGAAATCGCGCCGGTCGGTCGATTCGTAGAACAGCTCCAGCATGTCGCCATCGGGGCCGGGGATCAGGCGAAACACTTGCCCGTAACCCGCCGCGCCGCCGCTGGTGCAGCAGAAAAAGGCCTCGCTGCGACCGTTATTGTCGGGCCCCATGTGAATGCCTTCGCCGCGCGCGAACAGCGCCGCGCCCTTGGCCGCACCGCGCAGCCGCAAATCGTCCTTGGGCGCCTCGACATCGTCCAGATCGACCCAGCCGACCGGGATCGGCTGGCCCACCTGCATGGTGATCTCACCGCGCCAGTTGCGCGTGTCGGCAATGCCGGTCAGCGCCTGAAGCCTGCCGCCCGCCGCCAGATTGCCGGGTTCGTTGGGGACGAAGCGATAGATCAGGCCGTCGTCCTGGTCCTCGGTCAGATAGGCATGGCCGCTGACCGGATCGATCACCGCCGCCTCGTGATTGAACCGGCCCATCGCCTTCAGCGGGACCGGATCGACCAGCCCCTGATGCGCCGCGGGCACTTCGAACACCCAGCCGTGCCCCGGCTCGGTCACATCGTCCAGCTTCGCTTCCTCGCATGTCAGCCAGCTGCCCCACGGCGTCGTGCCGCCCGCGCAATTGCGGATCGTGCCCGCCAGCGAGCGATATTGCTTCTCCACCGCCAGCGTATCGGGGTTCAGCACCAGCGTGGTGGTGCCGCCGGGCAGCACCTTGCCATCCTTGCCGCGCGCAAACCCGCCTGGCAGCGCGCCGCCCGCGTCATGGTTCGGCTTCAACTCGTGATTGCGGACCAGCGCGATGCGCCCGTCAGATAGCTGGAAACAGCCCATGCCGTCCGCGCGGTCGGGCACGGTGCCGCCATCGTCCATCGCATCGCCCAGCCGCGACACGACGCGGTAGGAAAAGCCCTGCGGCAGGTCGAGCACGCCCTGCGGATCCTTCGCCAGCTGTCCGTAGACGAGCGCGCGCGGCGCTGCCGGGCCCGTCTGGGTGGTGGCCGGGGTGCAGCCGCTGGCGGCAAGACCGGCAAAGGCGCTGGAGGCCGCAAGGAAACGGCGTCTGTCGAGTTGTGTCATGGTGTCGTCCGCTATTTCGCTTTTCTTACCGGTGAATGACAGTCTGCAGCCTTAACGGCAGCGATCAGGCAAGGCCGCGCATCGCCTCAAGGTCAGCCGGCGTGTCGATATCGAGCGCCTCTTCGGCGGGCAAGCGGACGAGAGCCGCGCCATTAGCCGGATCGCGCAGCCAGCCGCGCGCGCCCCTGTCGCCATCGGCCGATTGCAGGCGGCCGAACCAGCCCCTGCCGAACAGCGCAGGCGGACCGGGTGCGGCGTTCACCGGCTGGCAGGCGGCCAAGCCATCAGTTCGGTCGGGACAGGCATTCAGCAGCCGCGTGATGGTGGCGGGCGATATGCGCGGCATGTCTCCCAGCATCACCAGCAGATAATCCGCCCTCGCCTTGTCCGCCGCCCCGGCCGCGAGCGAAAGCGAATGTCCCATGCCGCGTTCGGGCGCGTGATTGGCGATGACGGTCAGTCCGGGCATGGAGCGATTTTCGCCCGCGACCAGCCCCCTCCCCAGCCATTCGAACGGCTCAAGCGGAGCAAGCGCTGCGTCGAGGACGGTTCCATCGCCGCAGGGCGCAGCCAGCTTGTCCGCGCCAAACCGCCGGGCAAGGCCCGCTGCCAGCGTCACGGCATAGACGCGGGCGGGTTCGATCACGCCGCCGCCTCATAGCCCGCAACGATCTCGGCCAGAACCGACAGGGCCAGCACGGCGGGATCGCGCGCCTTTTCGATCAGCCCGACGGGCCCGTGCAGCCGCCCGCGTGCCTTATCGGCCAGCCCCAGATCCGAAAGCTGCGCCTGCCGCGCCTCGCGCGCCGGTGCGCCGCCCTGCGCGCCGATGTAAAAGGCATCGCTATCGACCGCCCACGGAATGATCGAGCGTTCCCATTCGTGATCGTGGAACAGCACGACCACCGCGCTCCATGGATCGAGCGCAAGATCGGGCGCCGTGCCGAGAGACAGGCCCCCCCCCGCCTGCCGCATCCCGCACCCCGCCCCCTCGCCGAACGGGCGCAGCGCGTCGACCGCCGCGCCATAGGCCAGCGCCAGCCGTTCGAACGCCGCCAGTTCGGGCCCTGTCCCGATGGCGACGATGCGCAATTCCGGGCGATAGGACCGCCGCAGCAGCTCTCCGCCAGCCAGCGGCACGGAAAGCTCTGCCTGCCGCCTTGCGTCCAGCGCGGACACCGCTTGCGCCAAGGCCGCCCGGTCGGGCGCGGGATCGACCGTGACCGCAAGCCGCGAACCGCATGGCAGGCGCAGGTCCATCGGATCGCCCGCGCCGCCGAAATGCAGGAAGCGCGGCCTGCCCTCCGCCGCCGCCTCGCCCGCCTGATGCGCCAGCGCCGATTCCAGACAGCCATCGGCCATGCTGCCCACGATCCGCCCGTCGGGTCCGACCGCCAGCTGCGCGCCGAGCCGCCGCGAGAAACTGCCGTCGATATCGGTGATCGTGCATAGCGCCGCATCGCCCGCCGCCGCGCGCCTCAGCTCCGCATTGTCGCTATGGATACGGGCAGCGGCGATTGCGTCATTCATCATCCACCCCATATCGCGTCGGCCGGTCGCCGTCTCAACCCATTCGGCGCATCGGTCAGCAGAATTCGAAAAAGCCGCAGGAGCCCATGCATGAACGACGTCTACACTCCGCCCAAGGTCTGGACACAGGATGGCGAGAACGGCGGAAAGTTCGCCTCGATCAACCGCCCCACCGCCGGCGCGCGCGAGGACCGGGACCTCCCCGTCGGTGACCATCCGTTCCAGCTCTATTCGCTGGGCACGCCCAATGGCCAGAAGGCGACCATCATGTTCGAGGAACTGCTGGCGGCGGGCCATAAGGGCGCGGAATATGACGCGTGGAAGATCGACATCATGGATCTGGACCAGTTCACCAGCGGCTTTGTCGAGATCAATCCCAATTCCAAGATCCCCGCGCTTGTCGACCGCAGCGGCGACACGCCGTTTCGCGTATTCGAATCGGGCGCGATCCTGCTCCATCTGGCGGAGAAATTCGGCGCATTCCTGCCATCGGGCGGCCCACAGCGCGCCGAAACCCAGTCATGGCTGATGTGGCAGATGGGCACTGCGCCGCTGCTGGGCGGCGGGTTCGGCCATTTCTATGCCTATGCGCCCGAGAAATACCGTTACCCGATCGACCGATACACGATGGAGGTGAAGCGGCAGCTCGACGTTCTGGACCAGCATCTGGCGGATCGCGAGTTCATGGCGGGCGATTACTCCATTGCGGACATGGCGATCTTCGCATGGCACGGACAGCTGGCGCTGGGCCGCCTCTATGACGCGGCGGAATTCCTTCAGGTCGACAGCTATGCCAATGTGCAGCGCTGGGCCAAGGCGATCGACGCCCGCCCCGCGGTCCGGCGCGGGCTGCGGGTCAATGCCTCACCCGAACGGGTCGATGGCGCCATTGCCGAGCGCCACTCGGCCGCCGATCTGGACTGATCAAAGCCGGGGCAGCGTGACGCCGCGCTGCCCCATATATTTGCCCGTGCGGTCGGCATAGCTGACCTCGCACGGCTCGTTCCCCTTCAGGAACAGGAACTGGCACGCGCCCTCGTTCGCATAGATCTTGGCGGGCAGCGGCGTGGTGTTCGAAAACTCCAGCGTGACATGCCCTTCCCAGCCCGGCTCAAGCGGGGTGACGTTCACGATGATGCCGCAGCGCGCATAGGTGCTCTTGCCAAGGCAGATCACCAGCACGTCGCGCGGCACGCGGAAATATTCGACCGTGCGGGCCAGCGCAAAGCTGTTGGGCGGGATCACGCAGACGTCGGTCTTGCGGTCCACAAAGCTGTTGGCCGCGAAATCCTTGGGATCGACCACCGCGCTGTCGACATTGGTGAAGATCTTGAACTCGTCCGCCACGCGCGCGTCATAGCCATAGGACGACAGGCCGTACGAGATACAGCCGTCGCGCCGCTGCGCCTCGACGAACGGCTCGATCATGCCCGTCGCCTGTGCCTGTTCGCGGATCCACCGGTCCGAGAGAATCGCCATTGTCGCTCCGATAATTGCCCAGCCTGCCGTCTGCCCAATCGCCGGGCACGGGGGCAAGCCCTGCGGCTGCGCTTCCTGTGCAAGAACCGGTATCAGCCGCCCGTTTCGCCGCGCATCACCAGCCAGCCGACGGGTTCGTCCAGATCGGGCAGGCTATAGGCAGTGTTCGCGGTCCAGATCGTCCAGTCGCCGCCCGCATAGGCGGGTTCCTCGCGGTCTTGCGCCAGCCACAGCGCCCGCTGAGACCTTGCGCCAAAGCCATAGGCCGCCTCGAACTGCGCGGTCGGCGCCAGCACTGCGCGGCGGCCGCCATGCGCCTCGATCTGGTTGAGGAAGGTGACGAGTTCGCTCTCCACCTCCGCCGCGCGAACGGGCCGCATGCAATCGCTGCCCAGCGCGTCGAGCCGGACGGCGGGCGGCAGCATATCGGCATCGCGCGGGACCAGGGTGACGAAATTCGCCGATTGCCGATCCGCCGGCGCGCAGGGGTCGAACTGGTGAACCGCGCCGAATGGAATACCCGACCGGCCCGCCCGCTCCCGCTCCTCGGCAAAGCGGTCGTTGCGTGCCGATGCGCCGATGCTGGCCGTCGCATAGACGAAACGCACCAGCGGCTTGCCGCCTTCGCCGCCCTCGGCCAGCGTCAAAACGTCGCGCGCAGTGTGGCGCGAGTCGATCCATGCGCCCTGTACGGGATAGGACTGCGCCGAAGGCTCCCAATGCGCGGCATGCCACCACGCCGCGCAGGCACCCGACAACAGGCCCGCCGCCAGCAATATCCCGATCGCGCGCAACGCGCGGCCCCGCCCTTTCATGCCGCCTGCCGTCACCCGCGAATATGAAGGACGCAGATCAGCGTGAACAGGCGGCGCGCGGTGGCGAAATCGGTCTCGATCTTGCCTTCCAGCCGCTCCATCAGCAATTCGGTCGCGCGGTTGTGGATGCCGCGCCGCGCCATGTCGATCGTCTCGATCTCGGACGCGGTGGCCTTGCGGATCGCCTGGTAATAGCTGTCGCAGATCGCGAAATATTCGCGGATCGGACGGCGAAACCGCGCCAGCCCCAGCAGCAGCATCTCAAGCGGCTCGTCGTCCTCGCTGCGGATCGAGATCGACAGCCGCCCGTCCACCACCGACAGCGCCAGCCGATAGGGGCCCTTGTGCCCCGCTTCCCACGAACGCAGCGGCTTGAAGCTGTTTTCCTCGATCAGGTCGAAGATCGCGACGCGGCGCTCCTGCTCGATATCGGGATTGCGCCACGTGATCGTGGCCTCGTCCAGAGTGATATCGATGATGCGCGGGTCCGACATAAGTGCGGTGCCATCGCAAATGGCGGCTTGGCGCACAAGCGCGAATGCCGAGAACTGCCCCGCAGATATCGCCCATGCCGCACCGATTGCCCGCAACAGCTTATGAACAGGCGCACTATTATTGGTAAGACTTGTTGACGGACACCCTGCTCCCGCGTTTATCGCATGGGCTGGATTCGCGCGGGATCGGGGTCAGGACAAAGGCCCGCGGGGACGGCAGACGAGGGACGATTTCCAAAGGCCATGTGGCGGCTCCATCATTTCGCTTTATGTCCGTTCAGCCGCAAGCTTCGCCTGCTGCTGAGCGAGAAGGGCGTGCCCTACACGCTCGAACCGGAAAACCCCTGGGCGCTGCGCGACGAATATTACCTGATCAACCCGGCGGGCCGCACCCCGGCGATGCGGCACGAGGACAAGGATCTGGTGCTGGCGGACAGCCGCGCCATCGCCGAATATCTGGAAGAGACGGTCGAAAAGAACCCGATGATCAACGGCCCGGCGGCGAACCGGGCGGAGATCCGGCGGCTGGTCGCCCTGTTCGATGAGAATTTCTGGGGCGACGTCACCGCCCCGCTGCTGACCGAACGCTATGCCAAGCGCGTCGTGCTGCGTCAGGCGCCCGATTCGCGCGCGCTGCGCGATGCGATGCGGCTAGCGGACCAGCATCTCGATTATTGCGACTACCTGATCGACCACCGCCGATGGCTGGCGGGCGCGACGATGAGCCTTGCGGACCTGACGGCGGCGGCGCAGATCTCGGTCGTCGATTATCTGGGCGGGATCGACTGGCGCGGTCACGAATCGACGCGCGGCTGGTATTCGGTGCTGAAGAGCCGCCCCAGCTTCCAGCCGCTGCTATCTGACAGGGTCGAAGGCGCGCTGCCGCCGCGTCACTACGCCGACGTCAACGCCTGACGCCCCGCGACTGCGCCTTTACGCAGTGCGGTCGTCGGTGAAACGGCCATGCTTGCGATAACGCACCATCCAGCGGTCGAGAAACAGGCTCATCGGACGGGGCTGAACGCCAAGGCGCGACAGACCCGGTATGTCGCCGCTGGCCACATTGCCCTGCGCCAGCATCGCATATTGATCGGAATTGATCGGCGCGCCCGGCAGAAAGCCCGACACCGCGGCCATCGCCGATCCGACCATGTCGGGCAGCGCGATGAAATGGCGATTGCGGTTCTGCGCTGCCGCGATGCGTTCATTGATCTCCAGCATCGTCACCACTTCGGGACCGGCGATCTCATAGGTCTTGCCGCCATGCTTCGCCGGATCTTCCAGCGCCGCCACGACCGCCTCTGCCGCGTCGTCGACGAACAGGGGCTGCAGCTTCGCATCGGGCGCAAACACCGGCAGCACGGGCAATGCCGAGATCAGCCCGCCGAACATGTTGAGGAAATTGTCGTCCGATCCGAACAGGATCGAGGGGCGCAGGATGGTCGCGCCGGGAAATGCCTCCAGCACCTCGCGCTCACCCACGCCTTTGTATTTCTGATAGGGGATGTCCGAGGACTCATCGGCGCCGATGGCCGAGACATGGACCATCGCGGTGCAGCCCTTTTCCGCCGCGATCCGCGCGACATGGCCCGCACCCCGGCCCATGATCGCATCGAGATTGCCCGAAAACGCGCCGACAAGGTTCACCACCGCATCCGCCCCGTCGATCACCGCGTTCAGCGATGCCTCATTCGTGATGTCGCAGCGCGCGAACTGGATCTGGCCGAGATTGGCAAGCGGGCGGAGCGAGAACGCCTCCTTGGGATTGCGCGCCGCGACGCGCAGCCGCGCGCCCCGTTCCAGCAGGGCCTGCGCCACATGGGTCCCGAAAAAGCCACTGCCGCCGATCAGCGTAACCAGCCTGCCCTTCAAACCCGACATGTCGTGCCCTTTACCTGCGCGGCCGATGTGCCGCCTGTCATCACCAAGCCGCGCCTTAGGCCAAGCGCGCCCCATACTGCAACTGCCGAAACGCGCCTTGGGGTGTCCGATTTCCCCGCCCAAGTCGCGGCCCACAGATTGCACGGGCGCGCCAATCGCCTATGGATGGCGGTGATGAAGGCCGCGATCCGATGACAGCCCTGACTTCAGCCGCGCGTGCGATCCCCCCGCGGCAGGGCCTGTTCGTCGTCACGATTCTGACAGGCAGCTTCCTGCTGTTCCTGATCCAGCCGATGATCGCGCGCTTTGCCCTGCCGGTGGTGGGCGGCGCGCCCAATGTCTGGAACAGCGCCATGCTGGTGTTCCAGCTGCTGCTGCTGGGCGGCTATCTCTACAGCCACGCCATCGCGCATCAGCCTATGCGGCGGCAGGTCGTCCTCCACCTCGCGCTGCTGGCCGCCGCCGCGCTGACGCTGCCCATCGCGCTGGCCGAATTGCCGCCCGCCGCGCCCGGCTGGGAAGCTTTGTGGGTGCCCGCGCTGTTCCTGCTGTCGATCGGGCCGGTGTTCCTGATGCTCTCGTCGCAGGCCTCGCTGATGCAGCGCTGGTTCGCCGCCTCTCCCGAATCGGGCGATCCCTATGTGCTCTACGGCGCGTCCAACCTGGGCAGTTTCGGCGGGCTGATCGCCTATCCGCTGATCTTCGAGCCGACCATGCCGCTGCACACGCAAAGCTATCTGTGGAGCGCAGGCTTCGTCGCGCTGATTGCCATGGCGGCTTTCGCAGGCTGGTCGCGCTGGCAGGCGGTGGGAGAGATCGGCGAATATGTCTCGCCCGACGAAGCGGAGCGCGAGGCGCCTGCGGTCACGCCGCGCCTGATGGCGCTGTGGATCGCGCTGGCGGCGGTGCCGTCGGGGCTGATGCTGTCGACGACCACGCTGCTGACCACCGACATCATGGCCGCTCCGATGCTGTGGGTTATTCCGCTTGGCCTCTACCTGCTCAGCTATTCGGTGGCCTTCAGCGAAGAGGGGCATTTCGCCGCGCATCTGTCCGGCATCGCGCCCGTCACCCTGCTATTCGTGGGCGCGCTGGCGCTGTCGCCCGCGGGACAGGCCAGCATGGAGATCGCGCTGGCCATGGCGGCGCTGCTGTTCCTGGTCGCGGTCGCGCTGCACAAGCGTCTGTTCGACCTGCGCCCCGATCCGCGCCATCTAACTTTGTTTTACCTGCTGACCGCGTCGGGCGGCGCGCTGGGCGGGATCTTCAGCGGCCTGGTCGCGCCGGTGGTGTTCGACTGGATCTACGAACATGCGATCCTGCTGATCGCCGCCGCCATGCTGGTGCGCCCGATAGAGCTTCCCTTCATCACGCCCTTCCTCAGGCGCGGCGGCTGGCCCGCCGCCCTGTTCGCGGTCGCGGCGCTGGCCCTGACTGCATGGCTTTCCTACGAACTTTCGCGCGCCGCCGTTTATGGCCTGAATGCGCGCGTCGCAGGCTTCATCGGTCTGATCGCCTGCATCGGCATCGTCTGCGGGTCGCTTCGGTGGCTCTATGTCGCGGTGCTGGTCATGCTGATGCTGGGTCATCTCGGCTGGTCGACCATCCAGTCCAGCATCGACGGCCAGCGGGCACGCAGCTATTTCGGGTCCTATCATATCGAGAATTCGTCCGACGGCACGCTACGCTACCTGACGCACGGGACCACGCTGCACGGGCAGCAGTTCACCGATCCCGCGCGCAAAAACGATCCGACCAGCTATTACGGCGCCACATCGGGCGTTGGCATCGCACTCGAAAACGCGCCCCGCGATGCGCGGGTCGGCGTCGTCGGGCTCGGCGTCGGGACGCTGGCCTGCTATCGCAAGCCCCGGCAGGACTGGACGTTTTTCGAAATCGACCGGCAGGTCGTCGCCTTCTCGCGCGCGGGCGAGTTCACCTTCGTATCCGATTGCACCCCCGATGCGCGGATCGTGGTGGGCGATGCGCGCATCGCACTGGACAGGCAGCAAAGGGACAGCTTCGACCTGCTGGCCATCGACGCGTTCTCCTCCGATGCGATCCCCGTGCACCTGATGACGCAGGAAGCTTTCGACATCTATGGCGACGCGCTGGCCGATGACGGCATGCTGATGGTGCATGTGTCGAACCGCTATCTCGATCTGGCCCCGATGGTGGCCGCGCTGTCGAGAAAGGGCCGCTGGCACGGCGCGATGCGCATGGATACCGACGATCTGGCCACGGGCCTTACCCCGTCGCTGTGGATCGCGCTGACCCGCGACCGCGATGCCTATAACCGTCTGATCGACGCCAGCGGACCCGAATGGTCGGCCCTGCCGCCGCCCAGCGATCAGGCGTGGACCGACGACAATGCCTCGATCCTTCCCCTGATCCGTTGGTGAAGCCCCTTGACCCGCACCACCCGTGCGAGAGATAGGTTCAACCGTTACCATCTCGCGCCTGCAAAGGGGTAACGGCGGGGCTGCTGCGCCCGCTGCATGATCTTTCGCTCAACCCTTCCGGAAAGAGAGGTTGCACTTGCCTTCCACCCGTTTCGTCACTCGCGCCGCATTGATGGCCTGCGCCGCCATGGCCCTGTCCGCCTGCGCCGCCGACCAGACCGGCCCGCAATCGGCATCGTCCTCGGCCGCCCGTTCGGCTTCGCCCTATCCCTCCACCTATGCGCCCTATCCCGGCCGGCCGACCGCTCTGGTTGGCGCGACATTGTTCGACGGACGCGGCGGCCAGATGCAGAACGCGACCGTGCTGTTTGAAAACGGGCGCATCACCGCTGTCGGCGACGCGTCGCTGGGCGTTCCGGCAGGCTATGACCGGATCGACGGCACCGGCAAGTTCGTCACCCCCGGCGTGATCGACATCCACTCGCACCTCGGCGATTATCCCTCGCCCGATGTCGGCGCGCATAGCGACGGGAACGAGGCGACCTCCCCCACCACGCCCGAGGTCTGGGCCGAACATTCGGTCTGGCCGCAGGATCCCGGTTTCTCGCGTGCGCTGGCCAATGGCGGGGTGACCGCGCTGCAGATCCTGCCGGGTTCGGCGAACCTTATGGGCGGCCGTTCGGTCACGCTGAAGAACGTGCCCGCGCTGACCGTGCAGGGCATGAAGTTCCCCGGCGCGCCGCAGGGGCTGAAGATGGCCTGCGGCGAAAACCCCAAGCGCGTCTATGGCGGCAAGGGACAGGCACCCTCGACCCGCATGGGCAATTTCGCGGTAAACCGGCAGACGTGGATCGACGCGCAGGATTATGACGGCACCGACCGCAATCTGGCCAAGGACACGCTGAAGGCCGTGCTCGACGGCGAGATCCAGGTGCACAACCATTGCTACCGCGCGGACGAGATGGCGCTGGTGATCGATATGGCCAAGGAATTCGGCTACACCGTGTCCACCTTCCATCATGCCGTCGAAAGCTACAAGATCGCGGACCTGCTGCGCGAGAACGACATCTGCTCGGCGGTGTGGGCCGACTGGTGGGGCTTCAAGATGGAGGCCTATGACGGCATCCTCGAAAACGCCGCTCTGATCGAGAATGCGGGCGCCTGCGTCGTCATCCACTCCGACGATCAGGACGGCATCCAGCGCCTGAATCAAGAGGCTGCCAAGGCGCAGGCCGCGGGCAAGCGGATCGGGATCGACATTCCCGATGGCAAGGTCATCGGCTGGTTCACCTATAACGCCGCCAAGGCCATGGGCATCGCGGACGAGACGGGCAGCCTGGAAACGGGCAAGGCGGCAGACGTGGTGCTTTGGAACGGCAACCCCCTCTCGGTCTATTCGCGGCCCGAGAAGGTGTGGATCGACGGCGCGCTGATGTTCGACGCGAACGATCCGAAACGCCGGCCCGTCAGCGATTTCGAACTCGGCCAGCCCGGCGCGGGAGACGTGAAATGAAGGCCATAGCCAGCGCAATCGCGCTTTCCATCGCTCTCGTTTCGCCCGCCCTTGCGCAGGATCTGGCGATCACCGGCGCGACCGTGGCCACCGGCGACGGCAGCGAACCGATCGAGAATGCCACCGTCGTCGTGCGCGGCGGAAGGGTGGTGGCCGCAGGCAGCGGCGTGGCCGTGCCCGCCGGGGTCCCGGTCATCGACGGTACCGGTAAATGGGTCACGCCCGGCCTGTTCTCCGCCGTCACCGATCTGGGCCTGTGGGATGTCGGCGCAGTCAACGAAAGCGACGACCGCGAGGCGGAGGCTTCGCCCTTCTCGGCATCGCTCGACATGTCGGTCGCGATCAATCCGGCCTCGCAGCACATTCTCGTCAGCCGGATGGGCGGGGTCACGCGGGCCACCGTGATCGGCCAGCCGGGCAGCTCGATCTTCTCAGGCCAGGGCGCGATCATCGATCTGGGTGCCGATGCCAATGCCGTGACCAGGGCGCGCGCGTTTCAGTTCATCAATCTGGACGAAACCGGCGCGCGGCTTGCGGGCGGCAGCCGCACGGCGGCGCATGCGCTGCTGCGCAACGCGCTGCGCGAGGCGCGCGACTATGGCAACCGTTCGGGCATCGCGGGCAGCGCCTCGCGTCCGGGTGCGGTGCGCACCGGCGACGATCTGCCGATCGACCCGCGCATGGTGGATAACGAGACCGAGCGCGGCGAGGACGTGCTGCTGACCCGCTTCGACGCCGCCGCGCTGGTGCCGGTGGCGAACGGAACTCAGCCGCTTTACGTGCAGGTCGATCGCGCTGCCGACATCCGCTCGGTGCTGGCGCTCAAGCAGGAGTTTCCGCAGCTCGACCTCGTGCTGGTCGGCGTCCACGAAGGCTGGCTGGTCGCCCGCGACATCGCGGCGGCGGGCGTACCCGTGGTCGCCTTCGCGCTGGATGACCTGCCTGTGGCGTTCGAGGAACTGGCGGCGACACAAAGCAATATCGGCCGGATGAAGGACGCGGGCGTGACGGTCGCCATCGGCCCCTTCACCGACGATTTCCAGCCGCGCTTCGCTCCGCAATTCGCGGGCAATCTGGTGGGTCTGCAGAAGGTCCCCGGCGCAACCGGCCTGACATGGGGCGAGGCTTTTGCCGCCATCACTTCGGTCCCGGCCAGGATCGCGGGCATGGAAGGGGAAGCGGGCGTGCTCGCTCCGGGTGCGCATGGCGACGTGGTCATCTGGGACGGCGACCCGCTGGAGATCTCCTCCGCGCCGCAGCGCGTGTGGATCGACGGGGTGGAACAGCCGCTCGACAACCACCAGAGCGCATTGCGCAATCGCTACCGCGACCTCGATCGCAGCGACCTGCCCAAGGCCTATGACTGGTAGATGAGATGCCGACCGGCGCGGAATGTCACCGCGCCGGTCACGCCTTGCCGCCCGCCCCCGCCAGCCCGGTGCGCATGTCCATGCCGCTGGGGTGCTGGTAAAGCTGCAACCCGAATTCGGGCAGGATGGCGATCAGATGATCGAAGATGTCCGACTGGATCGTCTCGTACTCGCCCCACACGGTCGTATCGGTAAAGCAATAGATTTCCAGCGGCAGCCCCTCCGGCTCGGGCGGTAGCTGGCGGACCATCACCGTCATGTCGTCGCGCACGCGCGGATGCCGCTCCAGATAGGCGCCGACATAGGCCCGGAACGTGCCCATATTGGTCAAACGGCGGGCGTTGACGGGGCTGTCCCCTGCATTCTTCGCGTTCCATTGCGCCAATTCGGCCTGCTTGCCCTGAATATATTCGTCCAGGATGCGAAACCGGCGAATGTCCCGGCTTTCCTCGTCCGACATGAAGCGGATCGCGCTCTGGTCGATATGGATCGCACGCTTGATCCGGCGCCCGCCCGCCTCCTTCATCCCGCGCCAGTTGCGATAGCTTTCAGTGATGATCTTGTAGGTCGGGATCGTCGTGATCGTCTTGTCGAAGTTCTGCACCTTGACCGTGTGCAGCGCGATGTCGATCACGTCGCCATCGGCGTTCATCGACGGCATCTCTATCCAGTCGCCCACGCGCAGCATGTCGTTCGACGCGATCTGGACCGATGCGACCAGCGACAGGATCGTGTCCTTGAACACCAGCAGCAGCACCGCCGCCATTGCCCCCAGCCCCGACAGCAACAAGAGGGGCGAGCGGTCCATCAGCGTCGCGATCGCGAGGATCACCGCCCCGGAATAGACCGCGATCTTTACGACCTGCACATAGCCCTTGATCGGCCTGTTCTTCGCCTCGGGCCGGCGCGCGTAAAGCTCGTTTACATAGGACAACGCCCCGCTGATGGCGAAGGCGATGAACACGACGATCAGCGCGTTGCAGACATTGTGGACGACGACAATGACCTTGGGCGGCAGGTTCGGCACGAGATTGATGCCATTCCCAATGATCAGCGCCGGAACGACATTCGCCAGCCGCGCCGCCGCCCTGTCCGCTGTCTTGGTCCGCCGGTCGAGGAACGGCGCGGCAAGGCGCAGCAGAACGCGCTTGATCAGGAAATTGACGATGACCGCCGTCAACGCCAGCAGGGCGAGGCCTATCGCCGACTGCGCCCAGAGCGGCTGTTCGTAGAAAAGCGTGGTAAGTTCGGACATGTCGGGGGCGGATGCCCGAAACACCCGCCCGCTTCAACCCGTGCGGTAGCGGCGCTTACTCTTCGACCGCTTCAATCCGGGCGAGCATCGTCTCCACCTCGACCTGTCCGCCGACGCTGGCGGAAAGGTCGCGCACCGTTCCGTCGAAGGGTGCGGTCAGCGCGTGTTCCATCTTCATGGCTTCCAGCACCATCAGGCGCTGGCCCGTAGTAACGGTGTCCCCCTCGGCCACGTCGAGAGCGATGACCTTGCCCGGCATGGGGGCCAGGATCGCGCCATCGGCGGCCGAATGGTGGCCGGTGCCGTCTGGTCCACGAACCGAAAAACTATAAGTGTGTCCACGATCCGTAACGAAGATCTTCTGCTCCGCAGTCATGGTGGCGCAGACGCCGAAGGACGCCTCATGATTCCGACTGTCGCCGGAGACAGCCTGGCCTCCTTCGTAAAGTGTAACCTCTTCTCTCACCGGGCTGTTCAAGCGGAATCCGAACAGACCAGATCGTAGTTGGCCCTCGGGCGTCCAAGCGCCTTCCCAGTCCAGTTGGTCCCGTCGAAACCGGCGCGCCGCCGCATCAATTGCAGTCCCTCCGGCCCTCTCAGCCGGAAGCAGCGCATCGCCTTTTCGCTCGATCAGCCCGGTATCCAGTTCCGCGTCGCGAAATTCGGGAATGTCCAGACATTCGAAGAGGAATCCCTGATTAGTCCGCAACGGAGCGACGTAACTATTGTCTAATGCGTTGAGCATAATGTCGATCGCATCGGCGCGACCCTCACCATGAACCACGATTTTGGCGATCATCGGATCGTAATGAGGGCTGACAATATCTCCTTGTTCTACGCCCGTTTCGATGCGGACACGGTGGTCCAGTTCCATGTCTCCAATACGCCCCGGGCTAGGCAAAAACCCCTTCGCCGGATCCTCCGCATAAAGCCGCGCCTCGATCGCCCAGCCGTTGATCGACAGCTCGTCCTGCTTCAGCGGGATCGGCTCGCCGCTCGCAACGCGGAGCTGCCATTCAACCAGATCGACGCCGGTGATTTCCTCGGTCACCGGATGTTCGACCTGCAGCCGCGTGTTCATTTCCATGAAGAAGATGCGGTCGGCGCGTAGGCCCTCGGACGCGTCGGCGATGAACTCGATGGTGCCCGCGCCTTCGTAATCCACTGCCTTGGCAGCGCGGACGGCGGCGGCGCAGATCGCTTCGCGCGTGTCCGGATCCATGCCGGGCGCGGGCGCTTCCTCGATCACCTTCTGGTGGCGGCGCTGCAGAGAGCAGTCGCGTTCGAACAGATGGACCACATTGCCGTGGCTGTCGCCGAACACCTGCACCTCGATATGACGCGGCGAAGTGATCCATTTCTCCAGCAGCACCTCGTCGTTGGAAAAGCTGGCCTTGGCCTCGCGCCGGCAGCTTTCCAGCGCGGCGGCGAAATCGGCGGGCGCGTCCACCTTTCGCATGCCCTTGCCGCCGCCGCCCGCGACGGCCTTGATCAGCACGGGATAGCCGATCTTGTCCGCTTCGGCCGACAGGCGCTCGACCGACTGGTCCTCGCCCTCATAGCCCGGCGTGACCGGCACGCCCGCTTCGCGCATCAGCTTCTTCGCCGCGTCCTTCAGGCCCATGGCACTGATGCTGGCGGGCTTGGGTCCGACCCAGATCAGACCCGCATCGATCACCGACTGCGCGAAAGCGGCGTTCTCGGACAGGAAGCCATAGCCGGGATGTATCGCCTCGGCCCCTGTCTGCTTCACGGCGGCAATGATCTTTTCGCCGACCAGATAGCTTTCGGCGGCAGGCGACGGGCCGATATGCACCGCCTCGTCCGCCATGCGCACGTGCAGTGCCTTGGCATCCGCGTCGGAATAGACCGCGACCGTGGCGACACCCAACTCGCGCGCAGTGCGGATGATGCGGCAGGCAATCTCGCCGCGATTGGCGATCAGCAGTTTCGAGATCATTCGGGGCTCTCCGGCGCGCCCAGTTCGGCGCAGCGTTCGGTGGGTTCGACCGTGTAGGACATGTTGGTGACGCGCCACGCGCCTTCGCTGCGCGACAGCGATATGGAATCGATCCCGCAATGGGATTTCTCGCCATCGATCCAGAACGCATAGGGCACCCAGACATGCGCCATGTCGCCGCGCTGAAACACAGTGGGAATGCCCATCTTCTCGGTCAGCCGGTGCTCGTCCGGTCCTTCGCGGTCCGTCATGATCGCGTTCGATCGTACGATCAGCTTGGGATCCGCGGGATCCATCAGATTGTGGATGAAGATCGTGCCTTCAGGCGCCAGCACTTCGCGAAAGCCTTCCCCATCGGCGGTGCCAAGCCTGTCGAACAGCGCGTTGATGGTGGCCAGAATGGCGGTGCGATCGTCGCCTTCCATCGGCGGCGGCACGGAAGCGGTCGCGGACAGGACAAGGGCGGAAGCAAACAGCGCAAGCGTCATGGCGATCACATCCTGAAAATGCCGAACGCAGCACGCTCGGTAATGGGCGCCTCAAGCGAGGCGGCAAGCGCCAGGCCCAGCACATCGCGGGTCTGCGCAGGGTCGATCACGCCGTCGTCCCACAGGCGGGCGGTGGCGTAATAGGGATTGCCCTCGTCCTCGTATTTCTGGCGGATCGGGGCCTTGAACGCCTCGGCGTCCTCCTCGCTCCAGTTCGAGGCATCGCGGTGGACCGTGGCGAGCACGCTGGCGGCCTGCTCGCCGCCCATCACGCTGATGCGCGCATTGGGCCAGGTGAACATGAACCGCGGGGAATAGGCGCGTCCGCACATGCCATAATTGCCCGCGCCGAAACTGCCGCCGATCACCACGGTGATCTTGGGCACCTGCGCGGTGGCGACGGCGGTGACCAGCTTTGCGCCATGTTTGGCGATGCCCTCCGCCTCATACTTGCCGCCGACCATGAAGCCCGAGATATTCTGCAGGAACAGCAACGGGATGCGGCGCTGGCAGGCCAGTTCGATGAAATGCGCGCCCTTTTGCGCGCTTTCGCTGAACAGCACGCCATTGTTGGCAAGGATCGCGACCGGCATGCCCCAGATATGCGCGAAGCCGCAGACCAGCGTGTTGCCATAAAGCGGCTTGAATTCGTGAAACTCGCTACCGTCGACCAGCCGCGCGATCACCTCGTGCACGTCATAGGGCGCGCGCACGTCGTCCGGGATGATCGAATAGAGATCCTCGGCGTCGAACCTGGGCGGGCGGGGGTCGCGGATATCGATTTCCTTCGCCGCGCCGGTGTTCGCGCCCAGATGGCTGACGATGTCACGCACGATGGTCAGCGCATGCTCGTCGTTTTCGGCCAGATGGTCGACTACGCCCGATTTGCGCGCATGCAGGTCTCCGCCGCCCAGATCCTCGTCGCTGATGACCTCACCCGTGGCGGCCTTCACCAGCGGCGGACCCGCCAGAAAGATCGTGCCCTGTTCGCGCACGATTACGGTCTCGTCACTCATTGCGGGCACATAGGCACCGCCCGCGGTGCAGCTTCCCATCACGCAGGCGATCTGGGGAATGCCCATGCCGCTCATGTTCGCCTGGTTATAGAAGATGCGGCCGAAATGGTCGCGGTCGGGAAACACCTCGGCCTGATAGGGCAGGTTCGCGCCGCCGCTGTCGACCAGATAGATGCACGGCAGCCGGTTTTCCCGGGCGATTTCCTGCGCGCGCAGGTGCTTTTTCACCGTTATCGGGTAATAGGACCCGCCCTTCACGGTCGGATCATTGGCGGCGATCATCACCTGCCGACCGGAGACGCGCCCGATCCCCGCGATCATCGACGCGCCGCTGACATCGGCCTCATACATGCCGTTTGCGGCCAGCTGCCCGATCTCGAGGAAGGGCGAACCGGGATCGAGCAGTCGCTCCACCCTGTCGCGGGGAAGCAGCTTGCCGCGCGCCACATGGCGTTCGCGGTGCCTTTCGGACCCGCCCAGCGCGGCCTGCGCCACCTTGGCGCGCAAGTCCTCGGCCAGAGCCCGGTTATGCGCCGCGCGTTGCTTCGCCTCGGGGCTTTCGCGATCCAGTTTCGATGTCAGAACCGGCGCAGTCATTCGGCATTACTCTCCCTTGGCATGCTCTGCTTTTTCATTATCCGGGCCTCCGGCAATCAGATAGCGATAGACGCCCACCACATTGATCGCGAGCAGGCCGATATTCTGCCAGCCGATCCCCACGCCCTCGTCATTCAGGAACCCCCAGGCGATCAGCGCGATCGAGCTCGTTACGAAGATCACGAACGCCCAGCCCGTCAGCCGCACGCCGAGGTTGAGCGAAACGAGGAAAGCGGCGAGCAGGGCGGCAGCCGCCCCATAATATTGCAAAGCGTTAAGGACGGTTTCGCTCATGAGATATCCTTCAATTGCCGGTCTTGAGTAGCTCCCGCCCAATCAACATCCGGCGTATCTCATTGGTGCCCGCGCCGATGTCCAAAAGTTTCGCATCGCGTAGATATCGCTCTACCGGCCAGTCGAGCGTGTAGCCCGCGCCGCCCAGTGCCTGAACCGCCTCGTTCGCGGTGCGGAACGCGTTTTCGCTGGCCAGCAGGATCGTGCCGGCCGCATCGAAGCGGGTAGTCTGTCCTGCATCGCATGCCTTGGCGACAAGATAGGAGTAGGACCGCGCCGACTGCAGCGCGACATACATGTCGGCCAGCTTTGCCTGCATCAACTGGAACGATCCGATCGGTTTCCCGAACTGCTGGCGCTCCTGCAGATAGGGGATCACCGTATCGAGACAGGCCTGCATGATACCAAGCTGCACGCCCGACAGCACCACGCGTTCATAGTCGAGGCCGCTCATCAGAACTTTGACGCCTTCGCCGATGCCCGCCATCACGTTTTCATCGGGCACGAAGCAATCGTCGAACACCAGTTCCGCCGTGGGGGAGCCGCGCATGCCCAGCTTCTCGATCTTCTGCCCGATCGAAAACCCGTCGAAATCCTTTTCGATCAGGAAAGTCGTGATGCCCCGCGGACCTGCATCCGGCTCGGTCTTGGCATAGACGACCAGAACGTCGGCATAGAGGGCATTGGTAATCCAGAACTTGGTGCCGTTCAGCTTCCAGCCGCCATCGACCTTGTCGGCGCGCAGCTTCATCGACACAACGTCGCTGCC
Organism: Croceicoccus sp.; assembly: GCA_002694745.1. Lineage (GTDB taxonomy): Bacteria > Pseudomonadota > Alphaproteobacteria > Sphingomonadales > Sphingomonadaceae > Croceicoccus. Next base: position 167,722 of record NZMY01000016.1, read on the forward strand.
GGCACCCGCCTCGCTCATCGCAAGGCTGCCGACGTGCTCGCCGCTGACCAGCTTGAGCAGATATTTGTCCTTTTGCGCGTCCGAAGCCCAGCGATGGATCTGGTTCACGCACAGGTTCGAATGCGCGCCATAGGACAGGCCGACAGAGGCACTGGCCCGCGACACTTCCTCGACCGCGATCAGATGCTCGAGATAGCCGAGGCCCAGCCCGCCCCATTGCTCGCCCACGGTGATGCCGTGCAGGCCAAGTTCGCCCATGGGCTGCCACAAATCGCGCGGAAATGCGTCTTCACGGTCGATCTGGGCGGCACGGGGCTGGATCTGCTCGTCCGCAAAGCGCGACACGGTGTCGCGGATCATGTCGGCGGTCTCGCCTAGGGCGAAATCGAAATCGGGAGTGGCGCGCATGGAATCCTCTTTTCGCCCCGCTCTGCGATCGGCAAGGCTGTTGGACGTCCCGTAGGGTGAGACAGGGGAAGGTTTCAAGCCGGAATCGCCTAAGACGCGACAAGCGCCGGCTCGAACCGGCCCCCGGCTTGCTGCAATGCTGCAGGATTATGGTTAACGGCAGGCGTTTCAGCGCCGTCACTGCCCCCAAACTTCCGCCCCATGGCGGCAAATTAGGGTTAATCGGGAACCTTCAGACGTTTGCAGTCGTCTCAAGGGTTGATATTCGGCATATATTGCATTGCAACAAACGTCTTGCGCTGCAATATTCCCTGCTTGAACGATACTGCGGATTCAGGCTTTTCCGATGGTGATGCAAAATCGTCATCCTGGCTAGTTTTCGGGGCGGCTTACCGCGAGTTTGCATGTCCACCGCCGTGATGCGCTGGAACATTGCGAAAGGTTGTTTCACGATGTCGAAATGGAAATCCCATGACGACCGATGTTGGGCAGCACATCGTTGAAGTGGCTACGGTTAACCGCCTCGACGTGCGTGCGCCTGACGGAGAAGCCAGCGCGATGAACACCCATGTGGAGATAGCGAACTGGCGGGGAAAGGCGATCCGCCCGTTCGCCCCTTCGCTTGAGCGGCTGCGATTGCAGACCTACGCGCTTATGTTCATCTGCGACTTGGCGATCATCATGGTTTCGTTCATGATCTCTGGTGCGGTGAGATCCGATAATTTCCTGCTTCCCACCGCGATGCGCCAGGCTCTGCTGCTTATGCCCATGTTCGCGGTGCTGGCACTTTATAATCGAACCTATTCGGCGCGATCGCTAACCCGCGCCAGTTTTGCCATCTCACGTGTTATTTCGGCCATTATTCTTGCCACCGGTCTGCTCCTCTTTGTGACGTTCTATGCAAAGATATCGGAAGATTTCTCGCGCATCGCTTTTACCGTCGGTACCGCTTTATCGGTTCTGCTGATGTCAGCGCTGCGCATATTCGTCGTGCGGTATGTCAGGAACAATTGGGGCCCCGGTGCACAGAATGTCCTTATCGTCGATGATGGCGGACCTGCCGTGAACGCATCGAATGCCTATTCTGTCAATGTCGGCGACAACCGCCTGGATATTCGTTTCGACAATCCCCGCGCCCTGGATCGCCTAGGCCGTTATATCGAGAATATGGACCGGGTTATCGTCAGTTGCCCAATGGAAAAGCGCAAGCACTGGGCCTTTTTCCTGCGTGCGGCGGGGATCGACGGCGAAGTCGTAACCGAGGTTGGGCGGGAGCTTGGCGCCATCGGACTGCGTCGTCACAAGAATTTCACGTCGATGATCGTATCCGCGCGGCCACTTTCGCTGCGCAACCGGGCGATCAAGCGCATCATCGATTTCAGTTTTGCCGCTATTGCCCTGCTCCTGCTTTCTCCGTTGCTTCTGCTGGTCGCACTTCTCATCAAGGTGCAGGATGGAGGCCCGATTTTCTTCATTCAGCGGCGGATGGGACGCGGAAATCGGTTTTTCCGAATGTACAAGTTCCGTTCGATGCGAGTAGCGGAGGCCGACGCCAATGGAGTGCAATCGGTCTCGCGCGATGACGAACGGATCACGCGTGTTGGTCGGCTAATACGCCAAACAAGCATCGACGAACTTCCGCAGTTGTGGAACGTCATGCTAGGCGACATGTCGATTGTGGGCCCTAGACCGCACGCGCTTGGGTCGCAGGCCGGTGACAAGCTATTTTGGGAGATCGATGCACGGTACTGGCACCGGCATTCGCTGCGTCCAGGGTTGACTGGGCTTGCGCAGGTCCGTGGCTATCGCGGCGCTACCGTTTGTGAGCTGGATCTGTCCAGACGGCTACAAGCTGATCTCGAATATATAGCTCGCTGGACCCCTTGGACCGATATTTACATCATGTTTCTGACATTTCGTGTTCTCATTCATGATAAAGCATTCTGATTCGTCCGTGTGGAACCAGACCGCAATCACAAGTACTCACATCGAAAAGCAATGGCTGTTTCTGACCGGGTTGAGACCAATGGTTTGGGAGCTAGCAGTTCTGTGAGAGGTTGGCCGTCAGAAGTGTTTGGATTTGTGAATCGTTATTTGTGTTAAACCGCCATTTAAAAGGTAAGGCATGCTATTTGTGGAATTTTTGGCTTCGGAATGAACCATATTCACCAGTCCGGCTTTAGGAATTTCCCATGCTTTATTTGATGAGGTTCATTGGCGAGGCAGCTGTCACACGCCTGCCGGTCGCATTCCGGGCGGACATGACGGAGTAGCCCTTGAATGGCTGCACTTAAAGTCATGTGGTCACGACGCGCAACTATGGCGCGATGATAGTCTACTGTGCATCGGCGTCAGCCACTCTAAAGGTTTCATCTCCGATCGAAGACGCGAGGAAAGAACGTTAGGTCACGGCTGGCGTTGTCGACGTGCTTGGCCTGGGCATGACAGGAGGGTGCAGCAGGAAATTCCGCCTGCGGTGGCATATGCCACCGACAAGTCTCCAGAGGAGATCAAAGATGAGCGGGGGAGCATGTTCCGACAAAACAAGAGAATCCGCGATAAGCGGGTAGGAGAGACTGACACCGCTATTTTTGGAGTGCTAGTCTGGAGCGATTAACCGCCGCTGCGGCAGCCGACGCGGTCTGCTCGCTCCGCAAGGATTATCCCAGGCATGCCAATTCTGTCATTCCGTTTGCCCGATATTTCTTTTGAAAGCTTCAAGTTAAGCCTCTAGATACTGCCTGCAGGATTCACGTTAATCGGTTCGGAGACGGCTTCATCATGCAGAGTGTCGGCTAAATGGTGCGCGCTTTGGAAATGCTAAAATGAGAGTTTCCCCGCCAATACCAATGAGAGACCAGCATCATCCTGTTGAAGCTGGTAACGCTGTGCCGCTGGTGTCCGTTATTATACCCATGTTGGATGCTGCAAAAACCATTGACCGGACCCTGGCGAGCGCGTGTGGCCAAAGCTTTAAACAAATCGAAATCATTGTTGTTGACGACGGTTCGTGTGACGGTTCCCTTGTTATCGCCCAAAGGCATGCGCAGGCTGATCCGCGCATCCGCGTTCTCAGCCAGCCCAATGCGGGCGTAGCCGCCGCGCGCAACAGGGGCATCGCTGAGGCACGCGGCAATTTTATCGCCCCACTCGATGCCGACGATCTATGGAAGCCGACCAAGATCGAACACCAGCTTGCTGCTATGGCCGATCCTGCGGTCGGCCTGACCTATTGCTGGTATTCGATCATCGATGCCGACGACCGGGTGCGGACAGACGATTGCCGCAGTACTGCCGAGGGCAACGTGCTCGAAGCTATGGCGATGCGCAATATCGTCGGGCACGGCAGCGGCGCGTTGATCCGGGCCAGCGCTCTACGGGAGATCGGCGGGTTCGATCCCTCCCTGCGCGCGCGAGGCGGTGAGGGATGCGAGGATTACAAGGTCTATTTCTGCATCGCGGAGCGGCATCGCTTCGCACTCGTGCGCGAATGCCTGGTTGGATATCGCGAAACGCAGGCCAACATGTCAAGCGATCCCCGCAAAGCTCTGCGGTCTCGCGATATCGTGGTGCCAGAATTCACTGAGCGGCATCCTGAACTGGAGGGTGTATTCCATGCCGGGAGGTTGCGCATTATGCGATTTATGTTGGGTCGCGCGATCCGGATGCGGAAGCCGGGCGATGCCGCATTCCTGCTGAGAGAGATGCTGCGCAGTGATGCGGTGCTGGCCGTAACCAATCTGGGCGAGTTGGCAAAAGGTCTCTATCGCAGCATATTGAGGACCGATCGGGCGCATCGCACATTTTAAGGCACGCCCCGATCGCGAAGGTTTGTGGGGAGCCCGCTGCGCAATGGTTAGGTCGCTGATCCGCAGAATTTCCGAGCGCGCATTTTCGATCGCCAGTCGCAGGCCGGCTGGACCGGTTATTCTGATGTATCACCGGATTGCCGAAGAGAGCTATGACCCTTGGGGCTTGGCCGTCAGCGCTGCGAACTTTGGCCAGCAACTCGATTGGCTTGCCGTTAATCGCTTGGTCATGCCGCTACACATGCTGATCGAACTGCATGCCACCGGTAAGCTGCCACGCAATGCCTGCGCCATCACATTCGACGATGGCTATGCGTGCAATGCGCGATTGGCCGCACCGATGCTGGCCGAGCGGTCGCTTTGCGCCACGTTTTTTCTGGCCACGCGCCTGCTCGATCCCGAACGCGAGTTCTGGTGGGACGATCTGGAACGCATCGTCACAGCCTCGCATGCAAAACGACTCGCTCTGGATGGAGAAAGGGGCCGCGAGGAATGGGAAATCGGTCCACCCAACAGCGGCGACGCACAGCGCCACCGCGATGCTCCCCCCGCGACCGCCCGGCAGGAAGCGATCGATGCGATCTGGCGCTTCCTTTTGCCGCAGTCTCCCGGCGCGATCCGGGCTCAGATAGATGATTTGCGACGGCAGGCAGCGGTAGCCCAAGGTGCGCGCGCCAGCCACCGCCCGATGTCAGCGGAAGAGGCGGCAGCCCTGCCTTTGGGAATCATCGATTTCGGCGGTCACACCCTACACCATATATCGTTGACCGATCGGCCGGCTGACGAACAGTTGCACGAGATTACGACCGGCCTCGCGGAATGCGCGGCGCTACGCGGTGAAGACATCGCGACCTTCGCCTATCCATACGGGCACTATAATGCCCAGAACGTGGATATTGTAAAAGGGCGCGGCCTAATGGGTGCATGCAGCACAGTGTACGGTCCGGTGAGACGCGGGTCGGATATTTTCGCCTTGCCGCGGATCGCAGCGGGGCCTTGGAATGCCGCCATGCTGCAGGCCATGCTGGCCAGGGTTTAATATGGAGAGGAAAATCACCGTCTCGGTCCTAATCATCGCCTACAACCAGATCGCCTATATCGATAAAGCGTTGAGATCAGCGCAAATGCAAACCGGCGCAGGCGAGATCGAGATTATCATCCACGACGATTGCTCAACCGACGGCACGCGCGAATTTATCGTCGACGCGGCCGCGCGCGACCCGCGCGTTCGTCTCGTACTTTCAGAAAGCAACAGCGCTTCGAACACGATCGTACGTCGCCCCCTCGAAATGGCGCGTGGACGCTATGTCGCGCTGTTGGACGCGGACGACTACTGGACCGTGGACAACAAGCTGGCCCGGCAAGTTCGCATCCTTGATACAGACCCCACGCTGGCAGGCTGTTTCCACAATGCATGGGCACTCGATGCCACAGCCGAGGGATACGTTGGCAATGGCGACCGGAGCAGAGCGGCGCGGCTCTGGACGTCGGAAAGCCAGCCGCGCACCATCGACCATTCGCGCATTTGGGAGGGCAACCCCTTCGCAACTGCCGCCGGGATGCTGCGCAGGAGCGCTCTCCGCGAGATCGACGAAGACTGGTACGATCAATTCTTTCTGACCGACTGGCCTCTCTATGCCGCAGCGGCCACGCATGGCGACTTGGCCTTCATCAACGAACCCGTTGCGGTCTACCAACTGCACGCGGGATCGACCTATGCTGCGCGCAGGGTACAGGATAAAATGGAGCGGATTGCCGAATTTTACAAACACACCGCCCGCGGCCTGTCCGCACGGGTATCCGCGTTCGATCCCTCGAAAGAGGCGGCGCGAGGCGCGGGATATTTCTACGGCGGACTTGCCGAGCGCCATTTTTCGAACCGCGAGTTTTCCGAAGCACTGACTTGCTTATGGCACAGTGCGCATACAGGCAGCGTCTCCCGTTCGATCGGCTGGCGTAAATGGTCTAACCTTTTGGGCAAATCACTGGCTGCTGCGAAGCGTGACATGACAGAACCAAAATCATGACGGGGAGCTCGACCTGTCGGGAAGCGATCCCTCCTCTCGACGATCCTACGCGGCGCCCGCTTTGGTCGGTTATGATCCCCACTTACAACTGCGCCCGTTACCTCGGCGAAACGCTGCGTTCGGTACTTGCGCAGGATCCGGGGCCCGACGCGATGGACATCGTGGTGGTCGACGATGCCTCCTCCGACGATCCCGCTTCGGTGGTGGAGGATCTGGGGCGCGGGAGGATCCAATTTTATCGACAGGCACGAAACCTTGGGCTGCATGCCAATCTCGCCGCTTGCCTCCGGCAGTCGCGCGGATTGCTGGTACATCTTTTGCATGGCGACGATTGCGTGTCGTCAGGTTTTTATGCCGCGATGGAAAGCGGATTTGCGGATCCCGCGGTCGGTGCAGCCTTCTGCCGCTGGCGCGTCATCGATGGGAATGGCGCCGCACTGTCGCACGCTGAAGCCGAGGCACCCTTCCCTGGCCGGCTACCGGACGCATTGGCCGTGCTGGCATCGGGACAGCGGATCGTCACCCCGTCGATTGCCGTACGGCGAAGTGTGTGGGAGCAGCTGGGCGGGTTCGACGAACGGCTGCAAAGTGCCGAGGACTGGGAAATGTGGGTGCGGATCGCCGCGCATCATGCAATCCATTACGATCCACGCGTCCTTGCCAGTTACAGGGTGCATGAAAACTCGGCTACAGCAAGGGCCATGCACAATGCCCGCGAAATGCGCGATACCCGGCGCGCAATGGACCTCTTCGCCCCCCTCCTCCCGCCGCATCGCCAGCGTCAGATCCTGCGCGGCGCTGCAAGGCTCTATGCCGCGCGATGCATCGAGCGTGGACGGGCGCTTAATCGCGCAGGGCGGTTTGCCGACGCTCGAGCCCATGCGTGCATGGCGCTGCGTTTCGTAACCGGACTGCGTACCCTGCGCTCTGCCGCCGCGATCTTCTTGCGCGTGTCATGACAGGCGGCGGCTTTTTCGGGCGCGCGCGGTCGCGCTTTCGTCACCAGCTGCTAGATCGGCTGGAAGGCATGGCAGCTAGGGCACCCTATCCAGCCCTGCCCGGCATCGGACCTGCCTCCGGCAGCAGGCCGATCGGCATCGCGATCGTCGGATGCGGCTTTGTAGCCGACTTTTATGCCGCCTGCCTGCCAGCATGGCCCATGTTGATGCTTCGCGCGGTGCATGACCGCGACGATGCCCGCGCGGCGGCTTTCGCGGGGCGTAACCCGGGGGTCACGGTCGCCAGCTTAGACGTCCTGCTGGCCGATCCGAACATCGCGATCATCGTCAATCTAACCAACCCGGCCAGCCATGCCGCCATTACGCGCGCGGCCTTAATGGCCGGCAAGCATGTATATTCAGAAAAGCCGATGGCGCTCGACATCGCCGAGGCCGGAGAGCTGGTCGCGCTGGCCCGCGCAAGGTCGCTGCACCTTGCCTGTGCGCCCTGCACAGTTTTGAGCGAGACCGCGCAGGCCATGCGTTTCGCAATCGCGCGCGGAGACATCGGCACGGTGCGGTTGGTCTACGCTGAGCTCGACGATGGGCCCGTACACCAGATGCGGCCGCAGGAATGGGCCTCGCCCCAGGGCACGCCATGGCCATGGGTGGACGAGCTCGCGACCGGCTGTACGCTGCAGCATGCGTGCTATCACCTTGGCTGGATGACGATAATGTTCGGCCCCATCGAAGCGGTGAGTGGATTTTCGCGCACCCTCGACCCAGACAAGGGACTTGGCCCAATCGCTCCTGGGCCAGATTTCTCGGTAGCCTGCGTCACCTTCCGTTCTGGGGTGACCGCACGCCTCACATGTAGCACCATCGCACCCCACGACCAGCATTTCAGGGTGATCGGCGACCGGGGCGAACTGTTCACAGATGCCTGCTGGCATGGAAAGGCACCTGTCTATCTGCGGCGGCATAGCGATACGACGATGCGCGCGGAAGGTTTCCCCGTTATTCGTCGCCATGCGCTGTTAAGGGCGCTTTTTGGGCTGCACGGCAGCCTGTCCGACCTGTCGCCACGCGCCACCTGGCGTGAGCGAATTGCCCGGCACCAGATCGATTATGCCTCCGGTATTGCCGATCTTGCCCGCGCACTGGCCGAAGGCGGGGAACCTGTCATGTCTGGCGAACGCGCGCTCGACGTAGCACGTGCGGTGATCGCTATCGATGGGGCCGGGTCGTGAAGGTGGCGGTGATCGGCGCGCGAGGCTTCATCGGTGCCCGGCTTGTGCAAAAGCTAGTTGAGGCCGGTCTTGAAACCGTTCCTGTGGGTCGCACTGGACCCGGACAACCGCCCGACATGCGCGTCGCGGATGCGCTTGACTCTAATGCGCTGACCCATGCAATTGCCAAATGCGATGCCGCCGTCCATGCAATCGCGGGCGATCCCGCTACCATCACTGGCGCGATCGCCCCGCTGCTTGAGGCCGCGCGCAGGACTGGAGTGCGGCGGATCGTCTATCTCTCAAGCGCCTCGGTCCATGGCCAGTCCCCGGCAGTGGGCACAGACGAAAGTAGCCCGCTCCAAACCGGTCAGCCCATCGCTTACAACAACGCCAAGGTGGAAGCCGAACGCCTGCTTCAAGCAACAAACGCTGCCTCCACCCCCGAAATTGTTATCCTTAGGCCCGGTATCGTACATGGACCCGGTTCGCGCTGGCTTAGAATGTTTGCGCGCGCCATGCATGATCGCAGCGCCTGCTTGGTGAATAGGGGCGACAATATCTGTAACGCCTGTCATGTCGACAATCTGGTTGAGGCGGTGCGTCTTGCCCTCACCGTACCGCAAGCGGCTGGAGAAGCCATTTTCATCGGCGATGACAAGGTCGTGCGCTGGCGCGACCTTTACGAACCGATTGCGGCGGCAATGGGCCGTTCACTCAACGATCTGCCGGATGCGCCCGAACCGTTTGACGATGCCATTGAGGAGCGCCGCGTCAGTCGCTTGTTGCGCCGCATGTTTAATCGCTATTCGCCCCGCATCAGCGCAGAGTTGGCGTTGCTTCAATCTTGCCAAGTCCGCCTGCCCCAAACAAAAGCCAAGCGTCTGCTGGGCTATGTTCCTCCCGTGTCGTTGGCGCAGTCGAAGCGGGATGCTGAACGCTGGCTCCGCACCGAAAGGCCGTGGATACGTTCATGAACGCGGCACTGGACGAGACGGTCGCAGTGGTGATCCCCACCTACAACCACGCGCATTTCCTTGGCGCGGCGATCGAAAGCGTCTTGGAGCAGAGCCGACCTGCGGACGAGATCGTAGTGGTCGACGACGGATCGCGCGACGACCCGAGCAGCGTGGTCGCGAATTATGCCGGCGTGCGTCTCTTGCGCCAAGCCAATGGAGGACTTTCCGCCGCGCGCAACCGGGGCATTTGCGAAACATCTTCTCAATTGATCATATTCCTTGATGCCGACGACAGGTTTAAGCCGGATACCATCGCTCTTTCTCTGGAAACCCTGCGCAACAGTCCACATGCCGCATTTTCCTATGGTGGATATGAACTGGTCTATCCCGACTGCCGCCACCGCGCGACTTTCTATCCAGTCCCCCCGGATTCCTTCGGGGCCTTTCTCGAAATGAATCCTGTGGGCATGCATGGCACGGTCCTCTATCGGCGCAAGATGCTGGAGGAAGCTGACGGATTCGACCGTTCGCTTGCCGCTTGCGAGGATTACGATCTCTATCTCAGGATCGCGCACCGTCATCCGATCGCCTGCCGACCCGAGGTGCTGGCGGAATACTGGCAACACGGCGCAAACATGTCGCACGATCCGGCCTTCATGCTCCGCTGGGTGTTGCAGGTGCTTGAGGCACGGCGCGAGGATGCCGCCGCCGCAGGACTGGTGCAGCACCTCGACCGGGGCATCGTCTGGGCAAAAGGCTATTACGTCAGAAGCTGGTTCGGACAACTTAAAAGCGCGTGTCGGCGAAGGAGTGGCGACCGGCGCGCTATCGTCAGGCGCGGCATCGCGCTCGCCCGGCTGGCACCGATCGCCATGCTGGAGATTGCAGGGGGGCACATCCGCGAGCGATCGCGCGGGGGCCCTAATCAAGCACTTCGACGAAATCCGGGGTCGGAGCAACCATGACAGGTCCCGCCATAACGGCCATTATTATCTGCCTAAACGGAGAGCGCTTCCTGCGGGAGGCGATCGCCAGTATCCTTGCGCAGGACGATGCCGACTGGGAACTGATCATCGTCGATGACGGGTCCAGCGACGCAACCGCTGCCATCATTGCCGAAGCGATGGCGGCCGACGTCCGAATCCGCACCGCGTGCCACCCGGAGCATGCCAATATGGGGATGAGCGCATCGCGCAACCTCGGCATCGCCGAGGCGCGCGGACACTATGTCGCCTTCCTCGATGCCGACGATGTATGGATGGCCGACAAGCTTTCGACGCAGCGCGCCATACTCGATGCCGATCACTTACTCGCCATGGTCTATGGCCGTACAAAGATATGGCATAGCTGGCAAAGCGGTCGCGATGCCGACGATTTCTACTACGATCTAGGCGTGGAGCCGGGGCGGGCCTATGACCCTCCTCTACTATTTGAACAACTGATGGAAAACCGCTGCCAGAGTCCAACCAGCTGCGGCAGCCTGATCCGGCGCGACGCGATCCTTGCCACCGGTGGATTCGATCCCGCATTTCGCCAAATGTTCGAAGACCAAGTGTTCTATGCGCGCTTGCTGGCGCAGTTTCGGGTCCATGTGTCCGATAAATGCGTCGCGCTCTATCGCAGTCATGTCGATGCTTGCACTGCCCAGATGGGAGACGGTTTGCCATCCGCTGCTGCCCATCTGCGCTACCTTGCTGCCACACTCGCCTATCTGAAGGGGAGGCATCTGGCCTCGCGCCCGATGCTGCGCGCGGTCACGAACGCGCGCCGCCGGGTTCTCGCTCAGATGTCGAAGCAGCTTATCCGGCAGTCGGGCCAGACATTACTGGCCAGGGTGCGCCGCCATGGCTGATCCACCAATTAGCACTTCATCCGCTCCTGCGGTCTCGATCCTTATGCCGTTTCTCGACCCCGGACCCTATATTGGTGATGCGATCGCATCGGTGCAGGCACAGACCTTCGCCGACTGGGAATTGCTGCTGATCGACGACGGAACGCGTGATGGAAGCCTTGCGTTAGCACAGGAATCGGCAGAAACCGATCCCCGTATTAGTGTGTTGCCGGCACTCTCCTCGGGACCGCTGGGCCCGGCAGCCGCGCGCAATCGCGCCCTGTCCGCGGCGCGCGGGCCGCTTGTTGCCTTCCTTGATGCAGACGACTTGTACGAACCCGGCATGATCGCGCGCCATGTTGAATTGATGGCGCGATTTCGGCAGGCGGCCATGGTCTATGGCCCGACGTATTGGTGGCATCCTGACGATCCTGCCTCGGACCGGATCGAGAGCATGGGCACCTTGACCGGACGGCTACACGAAGCGCCAAGCCTACTCATCTCGGTACTGCTGCTTTGCGAAAGCCCGGTGCCCTGCACCTGCGCCGTGACGATCAGAAGCGATATTCTGCGCAAGGCAGGCGGTTTCGATGAAACTTTCCGACTATACGAAGACCAGACCGCTTGGGCGCACATCATGCTCGACTATCCGGTCTATATCGATGACGCGAATGCGGCCCGATATCGCCAGCACTCCAAATCCGTTTCAGCCCGGGCTAGCGCGGCCGGGGACTATTATATGCACGAGAGGCACCCCGCAAGGTTTCGGTTCCTGGAATACGTGGATTCGCTGGCGCGTGAACACCCGCACGAAGCGCGCATCAGGTGGGCCAGCCGAAAGGCGCGCTGGCGCATGCAGCATCAGGGACGAGCATGGTACAGGGCGTGGCGCCGCTTGCGCCGCGCGGGCCTTAAGCTGGCGGGCAGACCGGGCGGATCCTTCCACCGCCCGCCTTCCCCAGCCAAGGGTTAATCCCCGGTTCGCTCCCGTTCCCATGCAAGTCGCGGACGTATAAGGCCCGGCCAGACGCCATACCAGCCAAAACGATCGCCATCATGGTCCATCACATCGATCTCAAGCAGTCGGGGAAGAAGCAGAGGGTCGCTGCCGATTTCGCGGATCTCCAATCCCACAACATGCAGCCCGTCATTCAAAATATCGCGAGGCACATGGCACTTTAGCCGATAAGTTCCAGCGGACCATTTGGAAGGTTCTTCGGGCGGACTCACCGAAAAGATAAGTTCACCGCCCGCATTGCGCAGCATGATTGAGGGGTGGACCCGCGGGTCGTGCCCGCCCTCCTCCGGTGCGATTCGGATGTTGAATTCCACCACGATGTCGGTTTTCACATGGATCGGGTCGCCCACCGCACCGGCGCGCGGACGCGCCGATGCGCCCAGCACAGACACCCGGCCCGACACGGGCGCGCTCTGCGGTTCGAAAAAGGTCGGGTTGCGGTTTCCACCCGGATGCGCCTGCAGGTAGCGGTGGACGATCCTTCCGGTGGGCCCGTCGTCAACTATCTCACCCTTGTCGATCAGGATTGCCCGCTCACACAGCGAACGAATCGCGGTAAGGTTGTGGCTTACGAAGATGATCGTACGGCCTGATGCCGAAAAGCTATTCATCCGATCGAGGCATTTCTGCTGGAAGGCGAGGTCGCCCACTGCAAGTGCTTCGTCTACAAGCAGGATCTCGGTCTCAAGATGCGCGGCCACCGCGAAAGCAAGCCGCATATACATTCCGCTGGAGTAACGCTTGACCGGTGTGTCCAGAAATTGCTCAACGCCCGAGAACGCCACGATCTCGTCGAAACGGCTGGCTACTTCCAGCCGCGACATGCCAAGCAGCAGGCCGTTCAGAAAAATGTTGTCGCGCCCGGTCAGTTCTGAATGGAAGCCCGACCCGACTTCAAGCAGCGAACCCACCCGGCCATTGAGGTAGATCCGGCCCGTCGTGGGCGGGGTAATGCGCGACAGGATCTTGAGAATCGTGCTTTTGCCTGCACCATTGTCGCCGACCAGCGCTACGCTTTCGCCATGCCGCAAGTCGAATGACACGTCGTGAAGCGCATCGAACCAGCCGGTGTCGATATTTTCACGGCCGCGGATTTGCGCCAAGCGGCTCGCCATAAAGCTGCGCAGGGTTTCATGCGCCCACAGCCCCCGGCGATAGCGTTTCGACACATGCTCTGCCCGGATCGCGAAATCGCCCATTACAGGATATCCGCCAGCCTGCGTTCCAGCACGCCGAACAGCAGCAGGCCACCCACGAACATCAACAGTGCCGATCCGACCGAGACCCCTAGCGCAAGCGGTGACGGCAACGGAGTACCCAGCAGCGCTGCACGGAACAGTGTGACCTGCCCCGCCATGGGGTTTAGATAATAAAGCAGGGCCAGTGGTTCCGATCCGCTAAGCGGAGGATAAGCGACAGGCGTCGCCAGCAGTCCAACTTGCGAAATGATCGGAACAAGCTGCCTGAGGTCGCGGAACATCACGTTCAGTGCGGCCAGCGCCGCGCCAAGCCCGGCCGCAGCCATCAGCGTAATTAAGATAGCCACAACCGCCAGCAGGATCCGCGGCGAAAGCCAGATACCGCCATACGGGGCGAACAGTGAGATTAGCAGGATCAGCAGCACCAGCGCAATTAGGAAATCGATAACGCTGGTAACCACGGTCGAGAATGGCAGTAAAAGGCGGGGAAAATAGATCTTGCCAATCATTTCGCGGTGGTTGTGCAGGCTATTTGCCGCGCTAGTCACGGAATGTATGAACAGGTTCCACAGGATCAGCCCGGCAAGGCCGAACAGCGGATAGGGAATATTCCCCGTATCCACCTTGACGAAGCGTCCGAATACCACCCAGAAGATAGCAACCATTATCAGCGGCTGAAACAGCGCCCACAGGACGCCAAAGAAGGTCTGCTGGTAGCGCACCTTGATGTCGCGCCGCGCAAGGAAAAGCAATAGATCGGCCCGCCCCCACACGGCGCGCAGGCCAAGATCTGGAAAATGGCGCTCGGCGTCGATCCAGGTTTTAGTGCCGCGCCCCGGCCGGTTGATTGCCATGCGTCCTTAACATCCCTCGCTCTGCTTGATACAGACGAAACCGGGTCGGCCGTCAATGGCCGGTCTTGTGACAGGGGCCGCTACCATGGGAAGAGTCCACGATACATTGCGGGCGGTGCGGCGTCGATCACCCCCTGCGCTGCAGCGACTGCTCTATCGGTGCCGGTCGGCCGCCACGTCCGAGCCGCTGTCGCGCAATTTCGGTTGGGAACGGGGAACGCCTGTCGACCGGCTGTATATCGAAGAGTTTGTGGAGGCGAACGCTGACTGCATTCGTGGCTGCGTACTCGAAATTGGCGATGCGGTCTATTCGCGGCGGTTCGGCGGTTCGGCCATCAGCCGGCAGGACGTGCTGCATGTCGATAAGGACTCACCAGAGGCAACGATGGTGGGCGATGTGTGCGATCCAGATGTGCTGGAATCCGGTGCATTCGACTGCATCATTTTCACCCAAACCCTGCATCTTCTATTTGACGTGCAGCAGGGTATACGGCAGCTTTACCGTGCGCTAGCGCCGGGCGGCACCCTGCTCCTGACCGTGCCGGGCATTTCGCCGATCGATCCCTTTGCCTGGAAGGACTGCTGGTACTGGTCGCTGAGCTACGCCAGCGTAAAGCAACTGCTAAACCAAAACTTCGGTCACGACAATCATGCGATCGAAACATTTGGCAATGTCTATGCGGCTACCGCCTTCCTGCATGGTGCTGTTCTCGAGGAAGTCGAACTCGCGGCCCTCAGGAAACCCGATCCGGGCTATCCCGTGGTGATTTGCGCCCGCGCCATGAAGCCCGCGACTGCACAGGCGTGATCGCGTGACGCGGCGTATTGCCTTCGTCATCAATTCCATCGGCAGTGGGGGGGCCGAGCGTGTGCTCGACATCATTCTGCGCGGACGCCCGGAATGGGCGGCGCGGTATGAAGTGCATCTAGTACTTCTAGACCAAGAGCCGGAAATGCGCGCCATGGCTCCCGTCGACGGCAAACATGTGCTGAACGGGCGCGGCAGCCTGGTGCGCAGCATCGTGCAACTCCATGCGCGGCTTGACTCGCTCTCGCCGGATCTCGTCGTCTCGTTTCTGATCCGGTCGAACCTTGCGGCTGCGTACTGGCGCTGTCGCCGGAGCAAGGCGGCGGTGATCGCGTGCGAGCGGATGCACGTCAGTTCACATCTCGCGGGCCGCTACCGGCCGGCGGTCAGGGCAATTCTGCGGCTTGCGCTGCTGCTTGGCTATCGCTGTTGCAACCGCGTGCTGGCCGTCTCGCAGGGCGTGGCGGATGATCTGCATGACCATTTCGGCGTGCCGGAGGCTCATTTGTCGGTGGTGCCCAATCCCTATGATCCGACCGCAATCGCGGCCGCCGCGCAGGTTGACCCTGTGCCCGGGATGCCGGCGAATTACATCGTCGCTGTTGGCCGGATGGTGCCGGCAAAGAATTTGGCCGGGTTGATAGATGCCTATTTAATGGCCAACCCCCCGTACGAGCTCGTCATCTTGGGTGACGGACCAGAGAGAGGCGCACTGGAGCGACAAATCCGGGTCAAGGGGCTGAATGGGCGGGTACACATGCCCGGCCATCTCATCGATCCACTTCCAGTCGTGTCACGTGCGCGCTTCCTCGTCTCAGCGTCGCGCAACGAGGGCTTTCCCAATGCCGTCGCTGAGGCGATGGCCCTACGTCTACCAGTGCTTTCGACTGATTGCCCTTCCGGGCCCGCGGAACTGCTGGTGGGCTCTGCCGGCGGAACCGGTACAGTTGTGAGGGCAGAAGCAGGATTATTGGTGCCGATGGATGACACGAGGGCGCTTGCGCAAGGTATTGCCCTTCTTTCCAGCGATCCGCGCTTGCGTGAAGAGCTTGGCGAGGCGGCAGGCAGGCGTATCGGCGATTTCCCCCAAGACAGGATCGTCGCACAATACTGGCACATTCTGCGCAATATGCTCGACCGCTAGGGCCGGTTTTCCTCATCGAAACCGATTTCCTCGATCAGCTGTTCATATTTTTCAACCATTCCTGCATGTGTGAATTGCATCAGCGCCGAGGGAGAAAGGGCCGGCCGGAACGCTGCGTGATGTTGGTGCGCCATGATCTTGGATATGGCGGCAATGTCGCCCACTTTGAAATAGCAATGATCAGCGAGACCAAATTCTCGATGCTGCGGAAGGTCCGATAGCGCTATAGGGATTCCGGTGTTCAGTGCTTCGAGCACGACAAGCCCAAACCCTTCCATCTGCGACGGATGGATAAAGAGCGAAGCATTGCGATAAAGCTGCACCAATTCATCGCCAAAACGCGACCCGGCCAGCACGACGCCGTCGTCAACTAGATCGGTGAAAACTTCATGATCGCCCACGCCAGAGCCCACGATAACCAGGGGCATGGCTTCCTTCCTCAGTGCCTGCCGGGCGCAGACAAGGTCGTGGAAGCGCTTGGTTCTGTCGAAACGGCCGACGGCCAGCAGATATCGGCCTGGTTGAACGCCCAGCTCATCGAAAACGCCGGCACCTGCCCCGTCAGGATCCAGCGGCGGGTCAAGACCGTGTGGAATGGCATGGAAGCGAGCTGTATGGCGCGGATAACGGGCGCTGATATCTTGCAGACCCGCTTGGCTGACGCAAACGACGGCGTTGGCAAAGCGGCAGCTCAGATTTTCGCCGAGTTTCAAGCCAGCAGCGATCGGCCAGCTCCACTTGGGGCGATCATAATCACGCGCATGAATTGTGACGATCACCCTCATGCCAAGCAGGCGCGCCAGCGGAGTCCATAATCCGGGCCCAATAGCGTGGATATGCAATATCCGCGGACGCACGTTGAGGCTGGCAGCAAGGATCGCGAACAGCGTGTGCAGAAAAGCCTCGGCTGCCCGCCGCTTCGGAGCCCAGATTGGGCGGACCGTCAGATTGGGTGGCAAGCTGGCATTTTCGTGATGATAGGCGTTCCGCTGGTAGATGGTAATGTCGAAATCCGGCCGCTTGCTCGCCAAGGCAGGATAGAGGTTGCGGCAGTGGGTTTCGATCCCGCCAATCACATTAGTCATGCCGCGCAGACCGACAACGGCTATGCGGGGCATTGCCGCCACCTCCCGATCGCGCTGATGCGTTGACCCATCACAAATTCCGTCGCCTATACCAAAAATCTGGCTTCACTGCCATGACGATGGCGAACTACGCTGTCGATCAAAACATTTCCTGCGTGCCATTTCAGTACTTCTGGCAGTGATCTGCCAGATACAAACGCAAACCACATCCTTGTCATCGCGGTCGACAACGGATTGGGGGGGGGGCAATTCTATAAGGTAGATACTACAGGAAGTGGCGGTTTGACGTTGTGTAAAACCGACTAGAACAATCCGACCATTATAGGCATGCGCGGGTTACGCCGCTGTTTACCATTTGCCGACACCCTTCGGTAATGCAATCTGGCCACAAATTGGCCCATGTCCAGCGAACGCATTGTGTCATCCCCGGTCCGGTCCGCCAGTGTGCTGGCGATGGCCTTCATACTAGTATCTTGCGGTGGCGATGGCGAAGTGCGGTCGAGCAAAACCACGTCCGTAACCGGCGCGACCGAAAGTGCCACCGGATCTTCGTCGCCGGTCACCGTTGCGGCAACGCCGACAACCGAGTCTTCCTCGACCTCGTCGTCCACCCACAAACCGGCGCCTACGCCCATCATAGCGCCGGATAGGGCGGTGCCCCGTTTCGCGATGCCAAATATCGCTCCCCCCGCCTTGCCAAACTGGCTGGCCTATGAAACGCCCCAGACAATATACAGTACCGATCACAGCGTCGATGTTTCGAAAATTAAAATCGAAGGCGGCGCCATCTTGCTTCGTGCAGACGAAGTATCATCACTAGTGATGAGCAATATTGTCGCGCGCGATTTCGGACCAATCATGCGCGGGCGCTCCCTCGAGTACATTACGGTCGATAGAATTGCAGCCTCAAGGGCGAAGGCCAATAAGACCTATGGAATGGGCATCATCAACACCACCGGTGGGTTTCTGACGGCCGTCATGCAAGATCTCGTCTTCCAAGGCGACACCGCCTCGCCCGCCCCAAATGCGGCGGAAGCATGGGCGGCCATCGCACTGAAGGGGAAAACCAGCGCCGATACCGGCAATTTCACTATCGACCGGTTCGACTTTCGCGATCTGTGGATGGCATCGGGCAGCCAATACGAAAATGTTGATGGAATTTCGACGGAGCGCGGATACAGCGGTACTATCCAAAATGGTCGCATTGTCAACGCCAGCGACGCCTGCCTTGACATCAAGGGTGATGTTACGGTCGACAATGTCTATCTCGAAAATTGCCGCGAAGGCATTAAGCTGTGGTCGTCGCAATCGCACGGTCTCATCGAGATGGGAACGCACCGCTTCGCCGCAATTATTGCCAAGGGGGGAAGTAGCAATGCCTCATCAGTCTATATTGAAACCTTGGTTCTAACAGGGGCTCCGACGGTGCCAGCTTTTCGAGCCGAAGGCGGACCCGTTACGCTGACAATTGGCACGCTGGTTGCCGACCCGAATCAGGTGCTCAACGCCAGCAGTTCCTACGCCGGATCGTCGGTAAAGGTTCTGAACAGGATCGATATTTAGGACTGGACGGTCTGCGAACCCCATAAACTGTCGATAAATCTGATAGACCAAAGACGTCTACATCTATAGATTGACAATGCTGCAGCAGCGAGATGGCTTGCACTGCGCATGTCCGCTCGCGTAATCGGGCCCGATTTGGGCCTAAAGGGTTACGCCCCTTGCCAGAATGCCCTTTCGATAGCAGCTTCGCTTCCATGACTAAATTCCGCATCGGGCCATGATCCTTGATTCACGATAGCGAAAACACACGCGAGGGCGGCATGATGCCAGACTACGCCTTCGACACGTATAATGACGAAGGCGGTGCGAAGAACCTTATCGATTTTCGTGCCATCGGCGATGCGTTGGCACGTCGTAAATGGTCGGCGCTGACGGCGGTTGTGATCGTACTTGCCGCCGTGGCCTCGATTTTCCTTTTTAGCGACAAGCGTTTCGACGCGGTTGCTCTTGTCGGTCTCGAACGCGAGCCAGAACGTATAATCAACACGCCTGGCGACGGTAGTTCGAACGTTCTGATCGACATGCCGTCCGTCGATACCGAGGTGACGATACTGCTGTCGCCGGAAGTGGTGCGTCGGTCGGTCGAAACCCATAAGCTGAACGAAGATGCAGCATTCGTTAACGCAGCAACAAATGGAGAGAAGTCGGCTCCGATCTCGGTAGGCGAAGCGACCGACCGCATCCTCACCAAGCTGAGCGCGCAGCGTCAGGGTGCGTCTTACGTGATCGAAGTGATATATAGCTCTAGCGATCCGGAAGTAGCCGCACGCGTCGCCAACGATATCGTTGAGGCTTATATCAATCGACAGGTCATTTCGGCGGAGTCGGTTCGCACCGGTGACATCTCCGTTCTGGAAGGTCGGCTTGAAGGCCTCCGCAACGACGTGATCGAAGCCGAAAGCGCGGTCGCCCGCTATAAAGCCGCGAACAGCCTCGTTACAATCGGCGGCGATGGAACCGCGGTGCAGGACGAGATCGGCAATCTCAACATGCAGCTTGCGCAGGCGCGCGCGCAATTAGCCGTTGCTCAGGGACAGGCACAGGCCAACTCGAACGACGCGGGCACCATGGTCAGCAGTTCCGATCTTATCAGGAACCTGCGGCTCCAAGCCGCGCAGCTTTCTGCCGAAAGCGCCAAACTGGCGGAACGCTATGGTCCCAATCATCCCGAACGGGTCCGCGTGGAAACTCAGCTTGCCTCAATTAAAGCCGATCTCAAGCGCGAAACCTCGCGGATGCAGCAAGGCATAAGGGACGATGTCTCCATAGCCAGCAATCGCGTTGCCGCGCTCGAATCGGCGCTGAACCGCGCGGAGGGTCGGTTGGTTTCCGGCAGCAATGCCTCGGTGCGCCTGAACGAGCTTGAACGCGTGGCGCAAAGCGCGCGCGATCTTTATCAGGTTTTCCTCGAACGCTATCGTTCCGAATTGGCGACATCGGGCACCGAAAAGAGCCAAGCATATGTAATTGCCAAGGCGGCGGCGCCCCAGTTGCCGTCCTCGCCCAATCCGATCGTGTTCGCCCTTATCGCACTGCTCGGTACGGTTGCGGCGGGCGGCGCTACGACCTTCTTCCTTGAATTGCGTGAAAAGGGCGTGATGGTTCGCGATGACGCTGAACGTCATTTCGGCATTCCGGTAATCGCCGCGATCCCAAATCTCGCGACTGTCAAGGATATGCCCTTCAAAGGCGGGCAGACTTTCGATATCGCCAACTACGTCGTCAACAATGACGGGTCGGTCTTTAACGAGGCATTCCGCAGCATTCGCACCGCGATGCGCGTGGGCCAGCCAAAGCAGCTTGCCAAGATTGTTGTGATCACGTCGACATCCTCGGGTGAAGGCAAGACCACCTGCTCGATCTGCCTCGCGCGCACCACCGCCATGGCCGGTATCAAAACCCTCCTCATCGACGCCGACACGCGGCGCACCGCCACCAGCCGCACTATGTCTTTGGGGAGAGAAATCGGGCTGCTGGATGTACTCGACGGCAGCGCCACCTTGGATGACGCGTTGCTTCTCGACGAGTCCACCGGCATGTATCTGCTGCCGCAAAAGGTGCGCGGCATTCCAAACCTTGACGCACTGCAGAGCACACGAATGGAGGAACTTCTCGAACGATTAAGGGCGCGCTTTGATTTTATCGTCATCGATACGGCGCCGGTGTTGCCGGTTGCGGAAACGAAGGCGTTGGCCGCGATGGCAGACGTAACTCTGTTGGTCGTGCGCTGGCGGCAGACCAAAGTGCGGAACGTGCAGATGACTATCCAGCAACTTCGTCGCGCCGATGCGACTCTGCTAGGTACGCTGCTAACCCAAGTTAATCTCAAGGCCACCGCGATGCTCCGCAAAGATGAGATGTATTACGAACCGTATTACCAGCCCCCAGCGCAGTAAGCATCAGGGCAAACCGGTTAAATTGCCTGCCCGGCTGAGGCTGATACGAGGGTAGGGCGTTTGCTTTCTTGGCCATGCGGACGGTAGAATGTCGCACCGCAACACGAATATGGGTTTCGCGAAGGCTTGATGTCCAAAGTTGCCGCCCGCCTCAATTCTAACCGCTATGGCGAGGGCCATGTACAGCCTTCATCCGAACGACTTCGCCGAATTGGAACAATCGCCAAGATGGTAATCGCCTTGGCCTTACTTATAGTAAGTGCATCGGCGCAGATGGGCAGGATCATCCCCGTTCTTGATCCGCTCAATGCGTTAATACCAACCTGCACTGATCAGAACCTACGGGCCCATTTGCGGCGGCCGATGGTCATGATGCGCCACGGCTGATCGACGAGCTTGTTCCAGGCCTCGC
>NZMY01000017.1 GCA_002694745.1 Croceicoccus sp.
CTGCAGCAGGGCCGGTGTAGACACCCAGTTCCTAATTCAGATCAGAGGCTTATGCCACTCCCGCCAACCCTTCGTAGCCAACCCCGTGAATAAGACGGGATAGATACGTCGTCCCTCCGCAAGGGATCGTCGAGGTCATAGCTGCGGAAACCCTCGCTGTACCAAGAAATGTATCTGGGCTAGCGTCGATTAAAACTTCAGTTTCCACGAACGGCATGCTCGCTCTTAACATTGGGATTATTGATCCTGGCTACCAAGGTCCAATGTCCAGCTTTCTGGTGAACTTCAGCAAGAATAATTTTTTAATCGAGGCGGGCGATGTGTTCCTTCGATGCCAGTTTTTCAATTTATCGCAAGTAGAGGATTCAAGTCTTGGTGATCCTATTTCGTATAGGACTTATCTACAGGAGAAAAAACAGAAGGTGGCCGGAAGATTTGGAGACACTTTCCTTAATGTCGAAGATATTGTCTCGTCCGCTGCAAAAGGGTTGGTGTTTCGAGGTTTAGGTTTCGTCGCAACTGTCGCGTTGATTATTACCTTTATGTCTTTTTTGCTGAACCTAGGGTTTTTTCGAGTGGCCGTAGACACAGATTCTCGGAGAGACGAATATATTTCTCGGTACGAGGATGAAATACGAGAATTAGAGGCCAAGGTATCTCAACTTGAGGACAGGCTGAAAGATGAATAGTTTCCTAAAGTTTGATTCATCTGATGATGTTGTCAAATGGGCTTTTGAAATGTGTAGAGATGAAGGAGAAAAAGTTTCTCCTAGGGGTATGCTTACTTATGAGGTGCCGGTCGTCGGCTTCGAGTTAACCTCTCCGAGAAAAAGAAAGATAAGCTGGTCCAAGAGAGGCTGGTCTTCGGGCTTGGGTGCGGCTGAAGCTGCTTGGCATTTATCCGGGTCAAGAGACGTGGATATCTTAGCCCACTATGCGAAAAGCTGGAAAAAATACAGTGACGATGGCCTTCGTGTAAATGGAAGTTGTTATGGTGCTAAGATATTTTCGGGGGGAGAGAACTCGCAATGGGAAGTGGCAAAACAAATATTAAAAAATGATTTAGACAGTCGTCGATCTGTGATCGTAACAGATGCGACAGTATCCAGTGATTTATATACTCTCGATAAATCATGCCTAACAAGCATGCAATTCTTGGTAAGGGACGGGAGGCTTCATGCTGTGGTGAACATGAGGAGTAATGATGTTTACCTAGGTTTACCATATGACATATTTCTATTTACAATATTTCAAGAGCGGATGGCCTTTGAACTTGACATCTCTCTTGGTAGTTATTTTCATATTGCTAGCTCTTTTCATTTATACGACCGAGATCTTGAGAGGGTAAACCGCAAAGGTGGTTTCGGTTCTTCTTATACTCAGGAAATGGCAACTCTCGATTTTAATGAGGTAAATAACTTTATTGCTGCTGAGGTTGCGTTTCGAAAATCCGGCGCTTGGTTGGGTAATGTAAGCTCCGGCTGGGAGGAGCTTGTTGCTGATCTCCGCAACTTCGCTAATAAGTAGAATGAAGTTTTATTGTCCTACACACCCCGACCTGTATAACTAACCCGGTTCCCTCAACCCTCGCACAGAGAGGAACCGGCCATGCCCCTTGAAATCCCCGCACCATCCGACCGCGATACCATCGATCACGCCCGCCGATGGCGCGCGCATGTCGAGGCTGGGCGGATCGGGACCGGAACGCCTTCCACCGCCGAGATAGCGCTCCAGCACCTCTATAACGAGGAAGTGCTGTGGGGCAGGGCGCGGACCTTTGCATATCCTGCGCCGCGGCGGTCGCGCTGGCCGTGATGTTGCCGGTTGCGGCCTTGCCGCGACGTTGGCGTAATTCGCCGTTTTTTGTTTGGGTCCCTCAAACGCCGGGCGCGGCCCATCCGGGCCGCTTGGCTTCGCCGCATAAGCGGCGGCGCGCGTTCGCGCTTGCGGGAGTCGCTTCGCGCCCCGTTCCAGCGCTCCGCTGACGGGTTGCGCTCTTCCGCCCTTGATCAAACCTCGGGAGATTCCTCCATGAACGATCTCACCCCCTGTGACTCCGCCCCCACCGACCTCGCTCCCCCCTCGCGCAACCGTCACGCGGGCTGGACCCGCGCGAAAATGGTCACCTTCCTGCGCGAACTGGCTGCGTCCCAATCCGTCGCGCAGGCCGCGTCTGCCGTGGGCCTTACGCGCCAGAGCGCCTATCGCCTGCGTGACCGTCTGGTCGGCACGCCTTTCGCGCTCGGCTGGGAAGTCGCGCTGGAGGCGGGGCTGACGCAGCTTGCGCATGCGATGCTCGACCGGGCGGTGAACGGGGTCGAGGTTCCGCACTACTACAAGGGCGAGCTGGTCGGCACCTCGCGCCAGTATGACGAGCGGCTGTCGATCTGGATCGCCTCGAACCCGTGGAAGATCGGCCGCCACCAGTTCGCGCGCGAGCACGGCGCCAAGGGCTTCGACCATCTGCTCGCCCGGATCGAGAGCGGCCCGCTCGACTGGACCGACGAGGAAGCCGGCGATCAGGGCAGCGCCGAACTGCGCCGCGCCCGCTCCTACGAAGGCGCGCTGGAAGGCTGGTACGGATCGAACCCCTGATCTCCGGCCCGCGACCCCGATGTTTGCCCGCACATCTCTCCGCACTCCCGCGGTGTCACTTTTCGCCCCAAGGCCCAGCATTTCCGCGGCACAGGGCCGGGTTACACAGCCTGTAGGACGTGTCACCTTTGTCACTTTTCGCGGGGGTATGCCGGGGCGGACGGTGGCGGCGGGAGAGGGAAAATCCGGTCCCCATGGTCGGGGCTTGCCGCGTGATATTGGGGTGATCCCCCGATACCGCCGCCATCCGCATCGGCCCAGTCTGCGCGTCAGAGGTCGCAACCGACCGACCAGAACGGAGGGATCCATGATCCGCTGGAGAGAGAGAAAACTGGGCGCCATCGCGGCGGCATGTCTTGCCGTCACCGCGATCTCCGCCCCCGCCATGGCAGAAGTGCGCCAGGTCGACGGCGATCTGTGGATGCAATCGACCGCAGAGCAGAAGCAGGCCTATCTGGTCGGCGTCGTCAACGTGCTGGCCGTCAACCAGGCGCTGCGGCAAAAGCGCGGCACCGCCGACGCCAGCGATCCGCTGTCGCGCTATCTGGCCGCCGCGGACCAGCAGTCCATCGCGCAGATGCAGGCCAGCCTCGACAGCTATTACGCCAATGCGGCCAATCGCTCGGTCCCGGTGCTGGGCGCCCTGTGGCGCGCATCGGTCGCGGCACGATGAAGCGCGGAAAGGATAGAGCCATGACAAAGCACAACAGGATCGCCATCGCGGCCATGGTGGCGCTCTCCATCGCCGCCTGCGCCACCACCAAGGGCGCGGTCATCGGCGGCGGCATAGGCGCCGTCGCGGGCGACGCAGGCAAGGGCGCCGCCATCGGAGCCTCTGCCGGCGCGGTGATCGACATCATCGACTAGGGGATCAGCGGCGCATCCCCCGGAGCGGTGCGGGTTACTGCCACGGCCCGCACCGCTTTCACTTCATCGCTGCTGAGGCACGACTGCCTCATTTCGGCCTCAATTGCGGCACGTAGTGGCGGGAACGCCGTTGAATTCAGGGCCGGGGATTGGGACTTCTTGTCGCATATTGGCGAAAAGGAGTATCGTGACATGAAAAAACTGATGATCTTCAGCGCGATGGCCGCAACCGGCCTCGCAGCACCCGCAATGGCCCAGGACGCGACCGACCACGCCGGTCACGCAATGGACGCCGAAACGGCAGAGGCCCCGGCAACGGCACCGCAAACCGCCGCTCCGATGGCCGAAGGTGAGGCAATGGCCGCAACCCCGGTGACCGAGGCAGAGGTCGACAGCTTTGCCGCCGCGATCGTCGACATCCAGAAGATCGAAGGCGACGCCGCAATCCCGGCCGAGGAAAAGCAGGCCCAGATGGTCGCAACCGTCAGCGAACACGGCCTGACCCCTCAGCGGTTCAACGAGATCAGCACAAGGACGCAGACGGATACGGAATTGCAACAGCGTATCCAGGTGGCAATGACGGAACTGATGTCGCCGGCCGGATAAGAGACAGGGTCGCGGCGGCAGTCCATAGAGACTGCCGACTAATCAGAGGCGGGCATCCGATCGAACGATCGGGTGCCCGTCCTGTCACGGAATACTAGTCGGAGGGAACGGTATCGGCGCGATCGGCCATGTTCTCATCGACCGGGGCGGGCGCGGCATCGCCCTCGGTCTCGTCCGTTGCGGCGCGGGCAGAAGGCAGCGCCACGCTATATTCGGAGACGATCTTCCATGACCCGTCCGCCTGCCGCTGCCACACCGACTGGCTCGTGCTGGAAACAATCGGGCTTCCCACCGGATCGGTGCTGTTGATCGAAATCCGGGCTGTAGTAACCGCGAAATCGGCCCCCGCCGAAACCCAGGTCTGGGTAGGGGTCACCGCGATCTTCACATTTTCATCGCCGAGAAGAGAGGCGTAATTCGCCCGGATCGATGCCGGGTCGGTCAATGGCTCAACATTCGGAATGACCAGCGTGGCATTAGGCGCATAGACCGATACGGCGCCATCGACATCGCGATTGTTCAAGGCGGCGATGCGGACTGCCTGCGCCTTTTCGATCGAAACCTCTGCCTGCGCGGGATCGGGGGCCTGCTTGGTCGGGGCTTCTACCAGCGTGTCCTGCTCGGACTGGTTGCAGCCCGCAAGTCCTGCAAGCGACATTACGACGGCAGCGGCAGTGGCCCTGCGAAACAGCGAATTCATCATGCCTCTCCTGCACGCAATTCGCTTGGAAATGCACGCCTTTTTCAAGAAAGCCAGCAGAGCCGACCGATTATCGACAGCAGACTAGCGGACCGTCTCGGTTTCTTCGATCATTTTCACGAACTTTTCGCGCCACCAGTGAACGTCTTCGTGCTCCACCCCTTCGCGAAGGCTTGCAAAGCGGCTCTTGCGTTCGGCCAGCGGCATCTTGAGGGCACGCTGGATGGCGTCGGCAACTTCTTCCGGTGCATATGGATTGACCAGCAGGGCTTCGGGCATCTGCGCCGCCGCGCCGGCAAATCGGGACAGCACCAAGACGCCCGGATCGTCGGGATCCTGCGCCGCGATATATTCCTTGGCCACAAGGTTCATGCCATCACGTAGCGGAGTCACCAGACCAACCCGTGCGGCCCTGTAAAGCGCTGTCAGTTCTTCGCGCCGATAGCCGCGATTGACGTATCGGATCGGCGTCCAGTCGACCTCTGCGAACATCCCGTTGATGCGGCCTGCCAGCTCATTCAGTTCCTCGCGGACGTGGCGATATTGCTCAACCTCGCCGCGAGATGGGGGCGCGACCTGTACCAGCACGACGGAGCGACGAAGCTCGGGATGGGCCGACAACATATGCTCGAAACTGACGAGCCTTTCCTGCAGGCCCTTGGAATAATCCAGCCGGTCGACACCGATGATCATGGTCAGCTGGCGCAGCGAGATCCGCATGCGTTCGGCCAGCTCGTTAGCAAGGCCGGTATCGCCCGCCTCGACGAAATTCTTGAAGTCGATGCCGATCGGGCACACGACCGCGCGCATCCGCTGGCCGTCGACGGTGATGTAATCGCCATCGACCGATCCACCGAGTTCATTCTCGCAGTAATGGCGAAAGCTTTCGAGCCATTCGGCGGTCTGGAAGCCGACCACGTCATAGCCGAACATGGACCTGACGAGCCTCTGGTGATGGGGCAGCGAAACCAGAAGGCGCGTCGGCGGCCAGGGGGTGTGAAGAAAGAAGCCGATCTTGTTCTTCACCCCATGATCGCGCAGCAGCGACGCCATCGGGATCAGGTGATAATCGTTGATCCAGATCGTATCGCCAGGCTCGATCATCACATGCAGCGGTTCGGCAAAGCGCTTGTTTACGCGCTCGTAACCCGATCCGAAGCTGCGGTTATACTTCGCGATGTCGATCCGGTAGTGAAACAGCGGCCACAAGGTGCGATTGGCAAAGCCGTTGTAATATTCCTCGACGTCCTGCGGTTCCAGATCAACGACGGCAGACCGGACGCCATCGACTTCCTCGAAGTTCACCGATCCGGTGAATTCCTCGACCTCATGTCCCGACCAGCCGAACCAGAGCCCGCCCGATTGCCGCAAAGCCGCCTGCAGCGCGACGGCAAGACCGCCTTGCGAGCCATCGGGACTGGGCATCGATACCCGGTTCGATACGACGATTAGGCGGCTCATGGCATGTCCTCGCTTGTTCCGGTTCCGGCGTGCTGCGACTTGTCTTTATGCAACGAACGTTTCAGCCAATCGTTCACATCGCGAACGCCGGGAAGGCGGTGGCTTGCAACGGTCCGTCTCGGTGCGCCGACCAGGATCCCCATACCGCCCGCGTCCTCTACCGTTCGGAAGCCATCCTCATCGGTCACATCGTCGCCCAGGAACACCGGCCGATGACCGGCGAAAGGCGACAGGCTGAGAAGTTCGGCAATGGCAGTGCCCTTGTCGACACCGGCGACCCGCACCTCGACCATGTCATGCCCATGCTGCACGTGGAGCGCGTGCTTGTCGGCCAGCTGTTTGGCCAGCTCCTGCGCCGCCTCGCGCATGTTGGGTGCACGCCTGTAGTGCAGGGCGGCTCCCAGCGGCTTGTCCTCGAACAGCAGGCCGTCGGCCGTTTCGGCGAAAACGGCAAATTGCTGCTGCGCAATGTCCAGCCCGTCGGGACGCGGCAGATATTCGCGTTCTCCTCCGGCGAGGCGCCATTCCGAGCCGTGACTGCCCGCTGCCGCCAGTCCGATCATGCCGAAACCGTCCAACACCTCGATCGCGCGCCCGCTGACCAGCGCGAGCCGGCCTTGCAGACGATCGTTCAATTCGTGGAGCGTGCGTAAAAGCTGGTCGGGAACGTCGACGGCGTCTGGCCGGTCGCACAATTCGACAAGCGTGCCGTCGAAATCGAGGAAAAGCGCGTCAGTGCCGAAATCGAGTAACGGAGGCTCTGAAAGCGGGCGATCGGGGTCAGGATCTGTCACACATTGGATTTGGCCGCTGCGGCGAGCGGGGTCAACCCTGTATGCTGCGATAGCGAAGATGGATGTCCCGCCTGCCTATCGTTCCGTTTCCTGACGCAGCCATTGCAGCATGCGGGCATCGCGTCTTGCGGCCTCTCGCAATGAGGGGTTGGTCATCGAGGCGAGATAATCCCGCCCTCGCTGCAGCACCCATCGCGGATAGCCGGTCCATCGCAGCCGATCCTGCGCGCTAGTGCTGGCAAGCTCGGCCAGTTTTTGCGGGGTAGGGTGAATGGCTTTCTGCAGCGCGCCGAGCGGTCCCGAGCCGGCATTCCCCGTTTCGAGCCGGCGCATCATCGCCCGCTGGTCGGCCTCTGCGGGAACCTGGAACATGGCCTGCAGCGCATCGGGAACAAAGCGTCCCGCGCGGTCCACGTCCGGCCTGATTTCCGCAGGAATGTCGATCTGCCCGGCTTCCCTTGCCAAGGCGAGCAGCAGATCGAGCGAGCGTCTGAGTTCCAGCCTGTCTGCGACCTTCACCGCGGCCTTCTGGTCGAGGTCGGGATGGCGCCACAACCGATGGATATCCGCAATCGTGAGCGGGCCATTGTCAAAGCAATTGTGCAAGGTCGCATGAACCGTCAGGTGCAGCAGGTTGGGCAGGGGGGCTGCATAGGCGATGGGGTGGCCGGAACTCGTGACCGGGCAAGCCGTGCCGAGCAGCATCGCGGTCAGCTCGGAATCTCCGGCCCAATGCCTTGAAAAGACCCGGTGATGAATTTCAACCGTGACCCCGTGCTGCTCGCACACGATCTCGGGCAATTGGTGGTTGTATTCGGTGCCATAGCTCTTCGCCCATGGCGCAGGCGCGAACCCGTTGACCAGCAGCCATTCGCGCGCCTCGACGGCCCGCTCCGCCGGGACCAGTATGTCGAGATCGCGCAGCGGACGCATCGCGGGCTGATCATAGAGCGAATAGGCGAGCGCGGAACCTTTCAGGGCCACATGCTCAATGCCCTTGTCGTCCAGCAGGGCTGCGATGCGGCCCAGAACCAGCTTTTGTTCAAGCGCATAGATGGACTGCCGCCGATAGAGATCGGTCAACCGCAACGCGGTATGCTGCGGTACCGCGACAGTGCTGGCGCGGAGATGGCGGTGCAGCAAATTGGCCGTGCGCGTCCGGACGGCAATCGCCTCGATCGCGGTCCATCCTGCGTCGTCCAAGGCCGCAAATTGCCCGTCATCAGGCTCGCTACCGCCGCAGATTTTCAAAAGGATCAGTTCGGCAAGTTCGTGGCGGGGTACGCGAAAGGTCCAGTCGTCGGCCTTATGCATTGCCGCGTTCCTGAAACTTCACGAAGCGCGCGGCGGTAAGGCCGCGGCCCACGGCGCAGAAGATGCGCGCGGCTTCCAGACCGCCGACGGAGTTGCCCCCCGACCATTCGCGCATCCAATTCTTGAGCCGAGGCAAATCGAGCATCTCGGCAATGTCCGCATCGTCTTCCAGCCGGTCAAGCTCGGCCATGATCGCGTCGCGTTCCTTCGACCAGCGCAGCGGCCAGTCGCTGCTCTGGATGCCGAGGCGCGTTTCGCATCGCACCTCCTCGGGCACGCGGCCCTTCAAAACGCGCCTTGCAAGCCAGCGGGTCTGCCCGTTCCGCAAATATTGTTCGTCGGGAATGCCCGCCGCCAGCTCGAAGAGCGGCCGATAGGCAAGCGGCGAGCGTTTCGGAACACCGTGCAGCAACTCAAGCGCCAGGGCCAGATCGGCACCGTCGCCGGAGGATCCGGCAATGACGGCCGCCCGCCATTCGCGCGCATCGCTTCGGTCAAGGAACAGCGGATCGTGTCCCATCGCTCTTCCGCGGGCGAGCACTCCGCTCCGCTCGGCATAATCGGAGCGCAGGGGGCACCAGCTCTCGAAGGGGTCGAGAGCCCGACCTCGCGCTCGCCGCAGTCTTGCGCGAAGCGTCAGCGACAATTGCGGCATGACGGCCTGGCTGATGAAGCGCCGAAAGTCCGATCCTTTCCCGCCCCGAGCCGAAACCTCGCGCCATGCAAGGCCCGCCCTGCCTTGCCGCAGCCAACTGGCGGGACCGGTCAGACCGTCATAGCTGAACCGCTATTGCCGAAATCGCCGTCGAGGACGACATCGCAGCCCGTGCGCGATGCGCGCCGCAGGATTTCGTGCCCCCAATGCAGATTGCCTGCGCCCATGGGGGCAAGGCCGGCCAGAAGGAACAGCTTGTCCTCTTCGTCCGACAAGGGCGCCGATCCCGTGTCGACAAGCTCGAGGTCGATGCGCGGATGCATGGCCGCAAATGCCTCTGCATTGGCTGCCTCATTGCCGTGGGCATTGGGCCAGTCCAGCGCCTCGAAACCCTCTTGCGGGACCCAGCAATAGGCCTTGAGCGGGCTGTCCGGGGGCAGGGCATCCAGCGCGAAGCTCGCGACAGCCTGCGAATCCAGTCCGCCGGACAACTCGGTGGCCACCTTGCCGAAACCGCGCAAGGTCTCGCGCGAGCCATGCGCCATCGCCGTTTCGACCGCTTCGACATAGTCCGCGTCTTTCGCGAAACGGACTTCGGGGAGCGAGAATATATCCCAGAAGCGGCGGCGGCTGAGGCCGGACCGATCGAGATGAACCACCTCGCCGGTCGCCACGCGTTCGATATCCCGAAACCAGCCGCGCCTGCTGTCGCCGAAGTTCAGATAGAGGGCGTCTGCCATTTGCGTCCGGTCGACGCGATCGCTTGCGCCCGCGGCAATCGCGGCCCGAGACGTCGATGCCGCGACGATACGCCCGGAATCGCGCCACAGGTGAAGAGGCGGCGCAGCCAGCGCCGAACGGGCAAGCCGCAGCCGATGCTCATCGGGGTAATAGGCAATGGCGGCGTAACGCCCGCTCAGCCGGCGGTCGCAATCGTCACCGAACTGCGTTAGGGCCGCGGCATAGATCGCATCGTCGCCCTGGCCGGCAGGCCTTTCGGGCAGATTTGCCAGGATAGCATCCCGGTCATGCAGTTCACCGGCAAACAGGACATAGGCGCCATCGGCACCGCGATGCGGCGTCCAGGGCGGTTTGCGTGCCCCCAGGCGAGGGGGCGGCGCATCTCGCAAGGCGGCACGGGTGAATAGCAGGCCGCAGTCGACCCGTGCCGATCCGACAGGTCCGCCTTGCCCAAGCCCCAGCGAATTGGCGATCCTGCCCCGTAGAGCAACGTCCGCACCCCCGCACCAGCTTCCATCGCCCAGGTCGATCGCGGCGGCGACAAGCAGCGAACCCATCGAAATTATCCCTCGGCGCGGGGGACTTGCCCAACCGCTGCATTCGAGAAAGTCATCAACGGGCGGTACAGGCGGCGATCGCAATGGCCGAGGATGATGTCTCCCCCGACTTCGACCCACGCGTGATATTCGTCCATCGCGGCATCCGATCCCCGGTAGACCGCGATGATCAGCCGCGCTTCGATATTCCGCCTTCGCAGCATCCACTGCAAGGCGACCGCGCGCGGAAGACATTTGGTATGGAAGGGCAGGCGTCCTGCCGCTCGCTCCACCTGTCTGGCCAATCGGCGCGACAGGCCGAGGTTCTCAGTCGTAGAGGCTGGTCCCATGACAGGCGGATCGACCGGTTTGACGATAGCGCCCAGAGTTCGGCGCCAATTCTTCATCGGGACATGGTTCACAAGTCCGCGAGCGATGGGCAAGAAAACCATCGCTTCGAGTGTCATCCGGCGGGAGGCGCTCCGTGTGGTCATCGCGCCGTCCTCACGCCTTTGCGCTATCCTCGACGGATCTGCCGCAAAGAACATATAATCGATCAGCAATATCGGGCGAATCCGGCATTGACGAGACTTTCGGCAAATCGCGCGACCCCTTCGCGTGCTTCCGTCGGCTCCACCTCATACTCGGAGCAAAGCTTTTCCGAAATGGCTTCCAGATCATCATCGCTATCGAGCAGTGTCCAGATGCGCAGTGCGACATCCTTGAGCGCGAAAAAACGCCCCGTATCGATATCGATCAGCATAAGCTCGTCATCGACGGGGCTCGCTTCGTATCGTTCGGTGATCTTCGAAAGTTTTTTCAGCGGCATGTCACGACATATGCCGAAACCTAAGCCGCAAAGCAAAGCCTATGCAAAGCAACGGTAAGTGCTGACAATTTATCAGACGCGCAAATTTGTAGACAATGCTTTTGCTAGCGACTGACCCAAATATAGGGCTTCAACGCAGCGCATACGAAAACCCCGGCCAGAAAGCCGGGGCGCGCATGATACTAATAAAGGCTCGGCGTCAGGAATTACGCGACAAGTTGTTCTTCCCGCTACCGTCCACGTAGTAGTTGTTGCCCGACGCGACCGAAGACAGGTCGACGTCCAGCGCTTCCAGCTTGGGTTCGCTCCAAAGGGCTTTCGACTGTTTCATAATTGTCTGGCGTCCTGCATTGTCCGCGTCTGATACTGAGGTCTTATACACCATTTCGCGTAATTCGCAAATGCACAATTTCTCAGAGACGGCTGAGTTGATCCACGATCCTCGGCAGATCCGATTCGAAACTGCCCCGATCTCTACGTCTATTCAACGTCCACACCCGCAGCCCTGTTCCCAATGACATCAGATCGCGCCGATAACGCGCTTCGTCCTGCAGCGCGATCGCGATTTCGATGCGGTACATCGCTTTGACAATACACGGCAATTTGGATGCTCCCGTGCACGGCTCCAGCATCGGTTCATCGCGATCCCAGGTTTGGAGGACGATAAGGTCCGTCAGGGGCAAGGGCTGCCCGCCTTTCGTCTCCAGGTCAGACTTTTCCGCCTCCAGAAGCTCGGCAAAATACTTGGCCGCGCCCGGTTCGATGGGCGAAAGCGCACGCGCGCCCGTCATTGCAAACGCGTCCTCGCATAATTTGATGCGGTTCCGGTCCGGCCAGGCAAGTATGCCATCATCGGCGAATTGAAGCAGCAAGACATCATCCGACCTGTGAGCAAAGCCATATCGCCCCAAGGCTGCGGCCAGCGTGGATTTGCCTTCGCCCGAATCGCCGGTAAACGCGACGATCCTGCCTCCCATGACCACGCTGCTGGCGTGAAGCGGCACCAGCCCGTTCAGCCATGCGACCGCGCCATAGACGGTGCCGTTGTAGAAAAGATCGGTTTCCTCGGTCGAACCGTCATCGCCCTGCGCAATCGCGATGCCCTTGCCCCTGGCATAATGGAAACGCGTGCCTCGCGGCGTGGTGAACAGGAATGCGTCACGGTTCAATTGCATGACGGGCCATTCCATCACGCAATGCTCCAGCCGATCGGGCAGCGTGCGCGCCTCGATGCGCATTTCCTCACGGATGATGGCGGGAAAGCTCATGCTTCCGGGTTCTACTGCGCCGGATGCGAATCGCCAGCAATTGGTCTCAATCCGCGAACGCCGCGTCTTCCAAAAGCAATTCGGCGACCGGAACACTACCCCAGTCGTCGATCTTGGCCCGTCCGGCCAGCCACAACTTCCGCCCGCGCGATCCGTGGAGCAAGGCTTGGCCCAGATCGCTTTCCTCGGCCCGAAAGGCGATGGCCTTGAACCGCGCGCCGTCCTGTCCGGCCGCGATCAGGCGCACGTGCCCCTGTCCGACGACATCCGCCTTGATAAGCGACACCGGCCCGACCGCCACCCTCGGCGCCGGCCAGCCGACGCCATACGGCCCCGCGGCTTCCATCTGTTCGATCAGCTCGGCATGCAACCCGCGCGGCGCCAGCGAAAGGTCGAGCGTCAGCGCGCGCGACGCCATTGCCCGTTCGACATCGCGGCCAAGGCGCTCGTCCAGCCAGTCCCTGAACGCGTCAATCCGGCCTTCCTCGATCGTCAGGCCTGCTGCCATTGCATGCCCGCCGCCCTTGACCAGCAAGCCCGCATCACACGCGGCGATGACCGCTGCGCCAAGATCGACGCCCGTGACAGAGCGGCCCGATCCCTTGCCGACGAACGATCCGTCCTTAGCGTCCTCTTCCACGGCGATCACGAAGACCGGCTTGTTCGTCTTTTCCTTGATACGACCCGCGACGATACCGATCACGCCGGGATGCCAGCCGCGACCGGCCAGCACGAGCACCGACCGGTTATGCTGGCCCAGCAGCTGCGCTTCCGCGGCAAGCTGCACCTCTCCCTCGATCGCGCGGCGCTCTTCGTTGAGCCGGTCGAGCAGGGCGGAAATCTCGCGTGCCTCGGCAGTGTCTTCGGTCGTCAGGAGCCGGACCCCAAGGCTTGAATCCCCGATCCGTCCCGCTGCATTGATGCGCGGACCCAGGGCAAAGCCAAGGTCGCTCGCGTGCGGAGCGCGCTTAACCCGGCCGGCGTCCAAGAGCGCCGCGATCCCGACATTCTGTCGCCGCGCCATCACCTTGAGCCCCTGCGCGACGAACGCGCGGTTAAGGCCGTGTAGCGCCGCGACATCGGCCACCGTTCCCAGCGCCACGAGATCGAGCAGGCCCATCAGGTCGGGCTCTTGCCTTTCGACGAAATAGCCCTCGGCACGCAGCAGTCTCACCAGCGCGATGCCGAGAAGAAAGGCGACACCCACTGCCGCGAGGTGGCCATAGGATGCCGCCTCGTCGCTCGAATCCAGCCGGTTCGGGTTCACCAGCGCGGCCGCGCGGGGCAATTCGCTGGCGCATTTGTGGTGATCGACGACGATAACGTCCACCCCGGCATCCGCCGCCGCCGCCAGCGCGTCATGCGCCATCGCGCCGCAATCGACCGTGACGATCAGGCTGGATCCGCTTTCCGCCAGCTGGACAAGCGACTGGCCCGTCGGACCATAGCCTTCCAGCAGGCGATCCGGAATGTAATGGCCCGCCTCGACGCCCAGCTGGCGCAGCAGACGGATCAGAAGCGCCGCGCTGGTGGCGCCGTCGACGTCGTAGTCGCCATAGATCGTGATCGTCTCACCGCCCAGAACGGCCTGCGCAAGACGCTCGGCCGCGCCGTCCATATCGGCGAAGATCGACGGATCGGGCAGAAACGCGCGCATGGTGGGCTGCATCTGGCGGTCGACGTCATCCTCCTGCACGCCGCGGGAAAGCAGCAATTGACGAAGCAGGCCCGCGCCGTCCGCCGCCATGCCAAGCGCCATGTTCCCGCCGCGCCATTGCCACGCCCGCCCTGAAAGCGAGGACGAGACATTGCAGACAAAGCCCTTGATATTGCGTTCGTCGATCCGGGAAGCCATGGTCGGATCATAGCACGTGGGGAGAGAGCCTTTCGGTCCCTCTCCATCATGTCGGCGACTTATCCACGATTTAGCTTTATTCACGATCCAGCGGGACAATCGGCGAGACGGGTGTGAGCGGCAACCGAACGGACAAGCCAGACGCGGCGCGCCAGATTCTGATCGTCTGGCATTCACGCACAGGCGGCGCGGAGGCCATGGCTCTGGCCGCAAGGGAAGGGGCCGATGCGCAGGATGACAATGTTGCCGCCGCTCTTTTGCGCGCGAGGGATACCGAACCGGGCGATGTTCTGGACGCGGCGGCATTGCTGTTCGTGTGTCCGGAAAATCTGGCCGCGATGTCTGGCGAGATGAAGGAATTCTTCGACCGCTGCTATTACCCCGTTCTCGGCAAGGTCGAGGGAAAGCCCTTTGCCACCGCCATCGCGGCAGGATCGGATGGCGAAAATGCGACCCGCCAGATCGACCGCATCGCGACAGGCTGGCGGCTGCGACGGGTGGCCGATCCGCTGATATGCAATTTCGGCGCGCAGACGCCCGAGGACATCATGGCGCAAAAAACCTTGTCGCCGGCAGACCGCAAAGCCTGTTTCGATCTGGGAGCCGCCCTGGCGGCAGGCACGGCGATGGGTGTGTTCTAGCCGGATGACCGACAGGACATATCCGATTCTGTCCTGAGTCGGGATAGGTCCAATACGGATCGAACCGGATCTCGTCAGCAACCGATGTTTGCTCTACTAGGCAACGCCGTGGGAGATTTGTGGCGGCTGCCCCGCGTGGTAGCGCTCGCAATTTTAGATGATGAGGGACGAACAGAAATTGCGGGGTCGGCATTTAACCCTCTTTTTCCATGATAAGCGGACCGAACGTGAACGGCTGCTTCGCACCCGGCTGCAGTCGGCGGGCCGGGCCGTCGAGACCCTCGGGGTCGACCAATGGCGCGTCGGCGACGGCGTGGCGGGCGAGGATGGGATGGAACTCACCATTCGCTTCGCGGACAGGTCGGCCTGGGGCGGGGGCAGTCCCGCACATTGTTTTGAAATCGATCGCGATCTGATTGGCGACTGTCTCGCGGTGACGATCGCCGCTTCGCCGGCCTTCGTTTCCGATTTCGACCCGGTGGACATGTTGCGGCATCAATGCGCGCTGGCACTGGAATTGCTCGACGCGCAAGCGGTCGGAGTCTTCTGGTCCGGGGCCGATTGCCTGATGGGCGCCGACTATTTCCGCCGAATGGTTTC
The DNA here is from genome assembly GCA_002694745.1 of Croceicoccus sp. Taxonomy (GTDB): domain Bacteria; phylum Pseudomonadota; class Alphaproteobacteria; order Sphingomonadales; family Sphingomonadaceae; genus Croceicoccus. Next base: position 15,463 of record NZMY01000017.1, read on the forward strand.
GGTATGGATCGACGGCGGCGCCTTTCCGGCGCTGGGCCTGACCGCTCTGGTGCGCGAGGATACGGGCGTAATGCGCTCAACCGGCCTCGAATTTCTCGTCGGTCAAGAGGTCGCGGTGCTTCCGGGGGAGGGCATGGAGGGCCGCGATCAGGCCAGGCTGGCGATCCGCATGATCGACTTTCTTGTGCGCGAGGGGCCGATCCAGCAGGACCAGACGATCGATGTCGACGGCTTCGGACCGGTCCACGTGCAAGTCGATGCGAATAAAGGCCACATTAACCTCTATCGCTAAGATTGGTATTAGCATTTGATCGCGTAGTGCAGGCCTAACAGGCATGCAAAAATCGTCAGCGAATATCGGTTCGTCCGGAACCAGGTTTTCGTCGGTCAACAGGAGGGGTTCGGCAGGCTATTCTCCGGGATGGCAGCGGCACCATCTGTTGCCTCGGCAGTTACTTTCACACGGCAGTCTGGAACGTTTCTTTGCGGAGCTTCTTCCGCAGGGGTTGGGGTTTGAGAATTTCGGGACCAACGGTGTCCTGTTGCCGGCTACGGAAAAGCTGGCTCTCAAACATGGGCTGCCGCTGCACCGCGGCCCGCACCGCCTCTATAATGAATTGGTGCTGGAAAGGGTCGCTGCGATCGAGATGTCTTGGTCACAGTCAAGAAATCGAAGGCAAATCCTGGGCTCGGCCGCGGCGGATCGATCGCGGCGCCAGCGTGCCAATGATGATGCGCTCGAAAGGATGGCCCTGCTTCAGCGGGCCTTGAAGCGCCGCCTGCTGACCTGTTCGGGCAAGCCGCTGATTCTGAACCGTAAGGATCCGGTCGGTACCGGGATCGATTTCTCGCATCTCGACGCCATGGCCGATCTGCTGTGGGATGATACGCGCCCGTACAGCTGACGGGCGCGCATCCCTATGCGTCAGTCACGCTCGGCCCACGCGCCATTGGCGGCGCTCAGGATCGCACGCACGCTGGCGGTGGCGACGTCCTCGTCGATGCCCACGCCCCATATCGTGCAGCCGTCCGGCGTGATGCACTCGACATAGGCCGCCGCCCGCGCGTCGGAACCCTTGTTCATGGCGTGCTCCGAATAATCGTTCACCTCGAGGGTCAGGTCGAAACTGTCGCGCAAGGTCGCGATGACCGAGCTTATCAGCCCATTGCCGCGGCCCGAAACCGAACGTTCCTCGCCATTGACGGACACTTTGCCTGAGAAGATGCGCGTGCCGTCGGCGGCGCGGGCTTCCTCATATTCGACAAGCTGGAAGTGCTGGGGGCGCGAGAGGCGGTATTCGTTCCGGAAAGCCTGCCAGATATCCTCGGCGTTCAGCTCGCGGCCGGTCTGGTCGGCCATTTTTTGCACCGCGCGCGAAAAATGGGCCTGCATGCGCTTGGGCAGCTTCAGCCCCTTGTCCTGCTCCAGCACCCAGGCAAAGCCGCCCTTGCCGGACTGCGAATTGACGCGGATCACCGCCTCGTAATTGCGGCCCAGGTCCGCGGGATCGATCGGCAGATAGGGCACGCGCCACAGCTCGTCGTTCTGCTGTTCGTGCGCCTCGAACCCCTTCTTGATGGCGTCCTGGTGGCTGCCGGAAAAGGCCGTAAACACCAGCTCGCCGCCATAGGGATGGCGCTGATGGACGGGGATCTGGTTGCAATATTCCACCGTCTCGATCACCGCGTCGATGTCCGAGAAGTCGAGGCCGGGATCGACACCCTGCGTGTACATGTTGAGCGCCATCGTCACGAGGCAGCAATTGCCCGTCCGCTCGCCATTGCCGAACAGGCACCCCTCGATCCGGTCCGCGCCCGCCATCAGTCCCAGTTCCGCCGCCGCGACCCCGGTGCCGCGGTCGTTATGCGTGTGGAGCGAGATCACCGCGCTGTCGCGGTTCGGCAAGTTGCGGCAGAAATACTCGATCTGGTCGGCATAGATGTTGGGCGTCGCCGCCTCGACCGTGGCGGGCAGGTTCAGGATGATCGGGCGTTCGGGCGTCGGCTGCAGTATCTGCATCACCGCCTCGCAGCACTCGATCGAGAAATCGAGTTCGGCGGTCGAGAACGTTTCGGGCGAATATTCGAAATGCCAGTCGGTATCGGGGCGCTTGCCCGCCTCGTCGCGGATGACCTTGGCGCCGGCGACCGCGATCTCGCGCACCTCGGCCTTGGTCATGCGGAACACGATGTCGCGCCACGCCGGGCTGACCGCGTTATAGACATGGACGATGGCCTGCTTCGCGCCTTCGAGGCTTTCGAAGCTGCGGCGGATCAGATCCTCGCGGCTTTGGGTCAGCACCTGCACCAGCACATCGTCTGGAATCCGGCCCGACCGCACAAGGCCCTTTATGAAGTCGAACTCGGTCGCGCCCGCAGCGGGGAAGCCGACCTCGATCTCCTTCAGCCCCACCTTGACCAGCATGTCAAAGAAGCGGTTCTTCTTCACCGCATCCATCGGATCGATCAGCGACTGGTTGCCGTCGCGCATATCGGTGGAGAGCCAGCGCGGCGCCTTGTCGATCACGCGCGAGGGCCACTGGCGGTTTTCCAGCGGCACGGTCGGAAACGGCCGGTACTTGGCCGAAGGGTTCTGCAGCATAGTCATGGGGTTGTTCGCTTTACGTCCTGGATCTGTGCGATGATCTGGCTGGTTCGGCCCTCAAGCCCTTCAGCAGAGTGGATCGTGTCCCCCGGGGCGCAGACGGCGCCGCGGACACGACGCATCGCTTCACGCCCGGGGGCGGATAAGTCGCAGGAGTAGTCCAGGCTTCGCGTTCATGGGGCTGCCTATGCTGCACCATCCGCCGCTTGTAAAGCGAAAGACCGCGGGCAGCGGGGACGATTTCGATACAAATCGCCCCTCGCTGCCCGTCATCCGCGCAAGATTACTGCTTTTCGAATGCCGCCGTGATGTCCAGTTCGACTTCGTCCGACACCAGCGGAATGAAGGCGTCGACACCGAAATCGGACCGCTTGATCGTGGTGCGCCCTTCGAAACCCAGCGTCTGGACCTGGCTCATCGGATTGGCACCCGCGCCGGTGAACTCGGCGGCGATCACCACCGGCTTGGTCACGCCGTTCAGCGTCAGATTGCCCGTGATGTTCGCGCTGGTGTCGCCGGTCATCGCCACCGAAGTCGAGGTGAAGCGCGCCGCGGCCGGATCGGGACCGAAGAAATCGGGGTCGCCGCCGTCCTCACCGGCACGCAGCAGATGATCCTTGAGGCCTTGCGCGGCCACGGTGACATCGGCAACCGGGATCGTCACGTCGACGCTGGCGGCGGAAGGATTGGCCGGATCGATCTGCAGCGTGCCGGTCACGCCGCCGAAAATCCCGAAATAATCGTTGAAACCGAAATGGTTGACGCGAAAGCCGACCAGCGTGTGCAGCGGATCGGCGGCATAACTGCCTGCCGCCACGCGCGAGACGTCTACCTGACCGGGAAGGGCGGGCACGTCGTTCTGTGCGAATACGGGGGCGGCAACAATGGCCCCTGCCATCGCGAAGGCCGCAAGCTTTGTCTTCACATTCATGATTATAATCTCCTCAATTCCCGAACCGTCCGCGCCGCTATTTGGCCATCAATGCGGACAATAAAAGTAGGCACAGCCATGTAACCCAGCCTAGTGGATTGAGATCGCTCAACAAAAAACCCGCCGCCCACGATGGGGCGGCGGGTCCATAATGTCAGCGGCCCGTCAGGGCCGAAGGATCAGTTCTTTTCCTTGTCGACCAGCTTGTTCGCGCCGATCCACGGCATCATGGCGCGCAGCTTTGCGCCGGTCTGCTCGATCGGGTGCGCTTCGGCGGCCTTGCGGCTTGCCTTGAGTTCGGGCTGACCCGCACGATTGTCGAGCACGAAGTCCTTCACGAACCGGCCCGACTGGATGTCGGCCAGAACGCGCTTCATCTCGGCCTTGGTCTCGTCGGTGATGATGCGCGGCCCGGTCTTGATGTCGCCGTATTCGGCAGTGTTCGAGATCGAGTAGCGCATGTTGGCGATGCCGCCTTCATACAGCAGGTCGACGATCAGCTTCGTCTCGTGCAGACACTCGAAATAGGCCATTTCGGGGGCATAGCCCGCCTCGACCAGCGTTTCGAAGCCGGCCTGGATCAGATGGGTGACGCCGCCGCAAAGCACGGCCTGCTCGCCGAACAGATCGGTTTCGCATTCTTCCTTGAAGTTCGTTTCGATGATGCCCGAACGGCCGCCGCCCACGCCGCTGGCATAGGCGAGCGCCACATCATGCGCATTGCCGGTCGCGTCCTGATGGATCGCGATCAGGCAGGGCACGCCGCCGCCGCGCTGATATTCGCTGCGCACCGTGTGGCCGGGGCCCTTGGGTGCGATCATGATGACGTCGATGTCCTTGGGCGGCTCGATCAGGCCGAAATGGACGTTCAGGCCATGCGCGAAGGCGAGGGCGGAACCCGGCTTCATCCGGCCCGCGATATCGTCGTTGTAGATCGCCGCCTGATGCTCGTCGGGCGCAAGGATCATCAGTATGTCGGCCCATTCGGCGGCCTCGGAATTGGTCATCACCTTGAAGCCAGCGCCCTCAGCCTTCTTGCGCGTGGCCGAGCCTTCGCGGAGCGCGATCGCGACGTCGTTCACCCCGCTGTCGCGCAGGTTCTGCGCGTGGGCGTGGCCCTGGCTGCCATAGCCGACGATGGCGATCTTCTTGTCGGTGACCAGATTGATGTCGCAATCGGCGTCGTAATAAACCTTCACTTCATGTTCCCCTACAGCCCGGCGTATTCACGCAGGGCGATTATACGGGCTGCCGCCTCACTTCAACGCATGAGGGGGCAGCAAACGAATGGATGTATTGCCTGGCGTTCAGGCGCTGTCCGGACCGCGCATCATGCCGACGATCCCGGTGCGACCGACCTCGACCAGCCCCAGCTCGCGCATCAGCGCGATGAAGCTGTCGATCTTCTCGGGCGCGCCGGTGATCTCGAAGATGAAGCTCTGCGTGGTCGAATCCACGACCTTGGCGCGATAGACATCGGCCAGCCGCAGCGCCTCGACCCGGTTGTCGCCGCGGCCCGATACCTTGACCAGCGCAAGCTCGCGTTCGACATGCGGACCCTGTTCGGTCAGGTCCACCACCTTGTGCACCGGGACCAGCCGGTCCAGCTGCGCGTGGATCTGGTCGATCACCTGCGGCGGGCCATGCGTCACGATGGTGATGCGCGACACGCGGTGGTTCTCGGTAATGTCGGCGACGGTCAGGCTGTCGATGTTGTAACCGCGCGCGGTGAACAGCCCAGCGATCTTGGCAAGAATGCCCGGATCGTTGTCGACGGTGACGGCCAGGACGTGGCGTTCCTGTTCCCTGTGCTGGATATGCATCAGACCGACGCCTTCGCTTCTGCGCTGACGGTGATGGCGGCGGGCGCCTCGTCACCATAGAGCATCATGTCGGTGTGCGATGCGCCCGAACGGAACATCGGCAGGCAATTGGCCAGCTTGGCCACGCGGCAGTCGACGATCACCGGACCGTCATGATCCAGCATGGCCTGAATGCCCGCATCCAGATCGGCGGGATCCTCGATCACGATGCCCTTCCAGCCATAAGCCTCCGCCAGCTTCACGAAATCGGGAAGCGCGTCGGAATAGCTGTTCGAATAGCGGGATTCATAGGTCAGTTCCTGCCACTGGCGGACCATGCCCATGAATTCGTTGTTGAGGATGAACACCTTGACCGGGAGGCGGTACTGGCTCGCCGTGCCCAGTTCCTGGATGTTCATCTGGATCGATGCTTCGCCCGCGATGTCGATCACCAGCGCATCGGGATTGCCGATCTGCGCGCCGATGGCGGCAGGAAGGCCATAGCCCATCGTGCCCAGACCGCCGCTGGTCAGCCATTTATTGGGCCCGAAAAAGCCGAAATGCTGGGCCGCCCACATCTGGTGCTGGCCAACCTCGGTGCTGATGATCGGATCGTGCTCGCGGGTGAGCGCGAACAGACGCTCGATCGCGTACTGCGGCATGATCTCCTGCTCGGACTTGGGATAGGCGAGCGACTGGCGCGCCTTCCAGCCCGTGATCCGCGCCTTCCATTCGGTCAGTTCGTTCGCCTCGTGCCCCGCCGCCTTCCAGCGCGCGATCATCTGGCGCATCACCTCTCCGACGTCGCCGATGATCGGCAGGTCGACGGCGACGGTCTTGTTGATCGACGAGCGGTCGATATCGACATGGATCTTGCGCGCGTCGGGAGCGAAGTCCTCGATCCGGCCGGTGACGCGGTCGTCGAAACGCGCGCCGAGGCACAGGATCAAATCTGCGCGGTTCATCGCGTGGTTCGCTTCCCACGTGCCATGCATGCCCAGCATGCCCAGCCAGTCGTCATGATCGGCGGGGAAGGCACCCAGACCCATCAGCGTCGAGGTGACGGGCGCACCGCACAAGGCCTGCAGTTCGCGCAGCAGTGCGCTGGCTTCGGGCCCCGAATTGATGATGCCGCCGCCCGTATAGAGAACCGGCGCTTCGGCCGCTGCCAGCAGGTCCATGGCCTGCGCAATGGCTTCCGCGTCGCCGGAGAAGGGCGGGTTGTAGCGGCTTGGCATCTGGTGCGGCTTGCCGTCGACGCTGGCGACCTGCACGTCCTTGGGAATGTCGATGACCACCGGACCGGGCCGACCGCTGGTGGCGATGCGAAACGCCTCGTCGATCGTGGCGGCAAGATCGGCAGGGTCCTTCACCAGATAGTTGTGCTTGGTGCAGTGGCGCGTGATGCCGACGGTATCGGCCTCTTGAAAGGCGTCGGTCCCGATCATCGCGGTGGCGACCTGTCCGGTCAGCACGACCAGCGGAATCGAATCGAGAAAGGCGTCGGCGATGCCGGTGACCGCATTGGTCGCACCCGGACCGCTGGTGACGAGCACCACGCCGGGCTTGCCGGTCGATCTTGCATAACCCTCGGCAGCATGGGCCGCGCCCGCTTCGTGCCGCACGAGGATGTGACGGATGCGATCATCGTTGAAGAGGGCGTCATAGATCGGAAGCACCGCGCCGCCGGGATAGCCGAAGACGACTTCGACCCCCTGCTCGACCAGCTTGTCGATCAATATCTCTGCGCCGCTGCGCTCGCTCACAATACGCTCCATCATCCTGATTGGCGGGTCGTCCCGACCTGTGGTCCAGACTTGCCCAAAACGAAAGCCCCGATAGAGACGGGCCCGAGCGTGTTGGTCGCCGGGCCCGTACAGGTCTTCCTAACTTGCGGGGCGGGTTAGGAGACATAAACATTCATGTCAACCCAAAATAATGTAATAAAGTTGCTTTGTTTGCCGAGGAAAGGTAATCATCGGCATTCGCGCGCTTCCAATCATGCGGAGGCTGGTGGCGAAACCAGGTATATTGCCTTTTCGCATAGCGCCGCGTGGCGAGCGCGCCCTGTTCCGCGCACTCCTCAGGCGAGATGTCGCCGCGAAGCATTGCCGCAATCTCGCGCACCCCGATGGCCCGCATGACGGGCAGGTCGGGTGACAGCCCGCGCGCCAGCAAAGCTTCGACCTCGGCGGCGGCTCCGCGTTCGAGCATCAGGGCGAAACGGCGGTCGCATCGTTCGTAAAGCCATTCCCGATTGGGCAGCAAAACCAGCGCCTGCAAGTCGATCCGATCACCGATCCCGCCTTCCAGCCGCTGCTGCCAATGGCTGAGCGGCTGTCCGGTCGACCTGACGACCTCCAAAGCGCGCGCGACGCGCGTCGTGTCGGTCGGTGAAAGCCGGGCGGCGGCCACAGGATCCTCGCGGCTCAGCGATGCATGCGCGTCGGCCACGGGTAAATCGCGGACCTGCGCGCGGACCGCTGGATCGATCTGCGGCACCGGCGCGATGCCGTCGATCAATGTCCGTAAGTAAAGCCCCGTACCGCCGACCAGTATCGGCAATCGGCCGTTATCGTGCGCTGCATCGATCTCCATGCGCGCCGCCGCTGCCCATTCCGCCGCCGAACACGCCGCCGCACCGTCCCAGGTGCCGAACAACCGGTGCGGGACGCCTTGCATCTCATCCTCGGCAGGGCGGGCGGACAATATCTTCAAATCGGCATAGACCTGCGCGCTGTCGGCGTTGATCACCACTGCCGGCTGCCCGCGCTCGGCCGCTGCCAGCGCAAGCCGGACGGCGAGATCGCTCTTGCCGCTGGCGGTCGGCCCTGCGATGAGCGCCACCCCTGGTTTATCCGCGACGCGGCGCATTCCCGCCTGACTCGCTTTTTCGGAGACTTGTCCCGTGCTCATCGCCCGGCTGATAGCAGACCACGCCACGCTTGAAAGCGCGCTCGACACAGCCAGTGCCGCGCTGGCGGACAAGGGTTGGCCCGTGGCGGAGGCGACCATGCTCGATTTCTGCGGCGACGTGTTGCAGATCTCGATGGCGGGCGGGGATGCGGCGCAGGTCCGCGCGATCCTGTCCGATGCCTTTGCGCCGTCCGACCTGCTGCTGTCGGCAGGACCGATCGTGGTCCCGCACCTGCTTGTGTCCGATATGGATTCGACCATGATCGGGCAGGAATGCATCGACGAGCTGGCCGATTTCGCGGGGCTGAAAGACCGCATCGCCGCGATCACCGAACGCGCCATGCAGGGCGAACTCGATTTCGAAAGCGCGCTGAAGGAAAGGGTCGGCCTGCTCAAGGACCTACCCGAAACCGCCATCCAGCAATGCCTTGCCGATCGCATCCGCCCGATGCCCGGCGCGCACACGCTGGTCGAAACGCTGAACGCGCGCGGCTGCCACACGGTGCTGGTGACGGGCGGGTTCCATTCCTTCGCCGACCCCGTTGCCGAAATGCTGGGCTTCCGGCGCGTCGTCGGCAATGTGCTGGGCGTTACCGATGGGCGGCTGACCGGCGATCTCGCCGCGGCCATCGTCGACAGCGGGGTGAAGAAGAAGACGCTGGAACAGGAAATGGAGCGCTTGGGGAAGGGCGACCATAGCCTTGCCATGGGCGACGGCGCCAATGACATCCCGATGATTCAGGCCGCCGATTACGGCATCGCCTATTACGCCAAGCCCAAGGCGCGCGCAGCCGCCGATGGCTGGATCGAACGCGGCGATCTGACCAGCGTGCTGAAGCTGTTCGACATTCCCGAGGCTGACTGGGTCAAGTGACCGCTGGCGGGGAACGGCTCCCCGCCGGAGGCGTCAGCCTTCCATCCATTCCTCGAAAAAGGCGCGGTGTGCGGCCTTGATTTCGGCCAGCGACACCATGCTTTCGCCATAGACGGAGCGGAAGATGATCCGTTCGCCGCCGGTTTCGCCCAGAGCCACAGCCGCGAGTCCTGCTGCTTCGGCGGCCTCCAGAATGGGTTCGGCTTCGGCGGCGGTGACGACATAGCGCGCCTGATCCTCGCCGAACCAGAATGCCGCGAGCGAGGCGCGATCTTCCGGCATGGCGACCGCGCAGCCGATGCCGCCCGCCAACGCCATTTCCGCCAGCGCCACGGCAAGCCCGCCGTCAGAACAGTCGTGCACCGCCGTAACCGCGCCGTCCGCGATCAGCTGGCGCACTGTCTCGCCCGCCTTGCGTTCCAGATCCAGCATCACGGGCGGGGGCGTGCCTTCCTCGCGGCCCGCAATCTCGCGCAGCCATAGCGACTGGCCCAGATGGCCGCTTTCGCCGCCGATCACCACGATCTGCTCGCCCGCCGCCTTGAAGGCAGACGTCGCCATGATGCCGTAATCCTGCATCAGCCCGACGCCGCCGATGGCGGGGGTGGGCAGGATGGCACTGCCGCCGCCGGTCGCCTTGCTTTCGTTGTAAAGCGACACATTGCCAGACACGATCGGGAAATCGAGCGCGCGGCACGCTTCGCCCATGCCTTCGAGGCAGCCGACGAACTGGGCCATGATCTCGGGCCGCTGCGGATTGGCAAAGTTGAGGCAATTGGTAACGGCAAGCGGCAGCGCGCCCACCGCGCAGATATTGCGCCATGCCTCGGCAATCGCCTGCCGCCCGCCTTCCTGCGGATCGGCATAGCAATAGCGCGGCGTGCAATCGGTGCTGATCGCCAGCGCCTTGCGCGTTCCATGCACGCGCACCACCGCCGCGTCTCCGCCGGTCTGCAGCGTGTCGGCGCCGACCTGCGAATCGTATTGCTCCGCGATCCACGCGCGCGAGGCGAGATCGGGCGATCCGATCAGGCGCTTGAGGTCGCCCGCGACGTCATCGGTGCCGGGCGTGTCGGACAGCGGGGAGATACCCGCCCATTCGGCATATTCCTCGCGCCCGATATAGGGCCGGTCGTACAGCGGCGCGTCCGCGGCGAGGGGACCCAGCGGAATGTCGCACACCACATCACCGCCGAATTCCAGCACCATGTGCCGCGTGTCGGTGACTTCGCCGATCACCGCGAAATCCAGCTCCCACTTTTTGAAGATCGCCTCGGCCATGGCTTCCTTGCCGGGCTTGAGCACCATCAGCATGCGTTCCTGCGATTCCGACAGCATCATCTCGTAAGGCGTCATGCCTTCCTCGCGGCACGGCACCTTGTCCATGTCGAGCCTGATGCCCGCCTTGCCATTGGTCGCCATCTCGACCGAGGACGAGGTGAGGCCCGCCGCGCCCATGTCCTGGATCGCGACGATGGCATCGGTCGCCATGAGTTCAAGGCAGGCCTCGATCAACAGTTTCTCCGTGAACGGATCGCCGACCTGCACGGTGGGGCGTTTCGCTTCCGCGTCCTCGCCGAAATCGGCGCTGGCCATAGTCGCGCCATGGATACCGTCGCGCCCGGTCTTCGACCCGACATAGACGATCGGATTGCCCACGCCCGTCGCGGCGGAATAGAAGATGCGGTCGCTGTCCGCGACGCCCACCGTCATCGCATTGACGAGGATGTTGCCGTCATAGGCCTTGTGGAAATTGGTTTCGCCGCCGACGGTCGGCACGCCGACGCAATTGCCGTATCCGCCGATGCCCGCGACAACGCCCTGCACAAGATGCTTCATCTTCGGATGATCGGGCCGCCCGAAACGCAGCGCGTTCATGTTCGCGACGGGACGCGCGCCCATGGTGAACACGTCGCGCAGGATACCGCCAACCCCCGTCGCCGCGCCCTGATAGGGCTCGATATACGAAGGGTGGTTGTGACTCTCCATCTTGAAGATGCAGGCCTGGCCGTCGCCGATGTCGATCACGCCCGCGTTCTCGCCGGGACCGCAGATCACCCACTCCGCCTCGGTCGGCAGCTTCTTCAGGTGCAGGCGGCTGGACTTGTAGCTGCAATGCTCGGACCACATGACCGAGAAGATGCCCAGTTCCACCAGATTGGGCTCTCGCCCAAGGGCGTGCAGGACACGTTCGTATTCCTCGGTGGACAGGCCGTGGGCGGCAACGACATCGGGGGTGATTGCATCGGTCATGGCGCGCGCCTTACCTAGGCGCGCGGGCGGGCGCTAGCCCGTTTTATCCGCAAAATGCACGCCATCCACCGCCTGCGGCGTGGACAGTCTGCCCCTGCATGGCTTGACCCGGTCACGGCCACGTTCCAAACACGCTGCGATGAGCGACGCAGCACCCGATATTTCGCAGATGAGTTACGAACAGGCCCTTTCCGCGCTGGAGGATGTCGTCCGCCGGCTTGAGGGAGGAGACGCCGCGCTCGACGAATCGATTGCGCTCTACGAACGGGGCGAGGCGCTCAGGAAGCATTGCCAGGCCCGGCTCGACGCCGCGCAGGCCCGGATCGAGGCGATCGTCGCCGACAGCGAAGGGCGCGCGTCGGGCACGCGGCCTTTCGACGAACCGGCGGCCTGATTACGATGGCGGAAACGCTCGTCACCGACGATCTGGGAGAGGCGCTGCGGCAGATCGCCCATGACGTCGACACCTGCTTCGACGCATTGCTTCCGGTGCCGCAGGACGCGCGGGCGCGGCTGATCGAGGCGATGCGCTATGCCGCAATCGGCGGCGGCAAGCGGATGCGTCCGCTGCTGTGCGTGACAACGGCGGGCATGCTGGCCGTGGACCGCGAAACGGCGGTGCGCGTCGGCTGCGCGATCGAGGCAATTCATGTCTATTCGCTGATCCACGACGATCTGCCCTGCATGGACGATGACGCCCTGCGCCACGGCAAGCCAACACTCCATCGCCAGTTCGACGAAGCGACCGCGGTCCTCGCCGGCGATTCGCTCCACGCGCTGGCGTTCGAGGTACTGAGCGAAGCCGAGCGTATTCCCGATCCGTTCGTTCGCGCCGAACTGGTATCCTGCCTTGCGCGAGTCAGCGGCGCCGACGGCATGGCAGGCGGCCAGATGATGGATATCGTGGCCGAGGAAAGCGAGTTCGACCTGCCGACCGTCACGCGCCTGCAGCAGCTCAAGACCGGTGCATTGCTGGCGGCGAGTGTCGAAATGGGCGCCATTCTCGGTCATTTACCTGCCGAAGGACGGCGCGCGCTGCGCCATTATGCGCATGATATCGGCCTGGCCTTCCAGATCGCGGACGATCTGCTCGACCACGAAGGGGACGAGGAACTGGCCGGCAAGGCCCTGCGCAAGGATGCCGAGGCGGGCAAGTCCACCTTCGTATCGCTGCTGGGGGCCGACCGCGCGCGCGAACAGGCCAGGATCCTTGTCGAGCAGGCGATCGGCCATCTGTCGTCCTATGGTGCCGAAGCGGACCTGCTTCGGTCGGTCGCGCGATTTGTGGTCGAACGTCAGCGCTGAGCGGACAAAGACGCCAGGACAATACGGCCAGTACAACACGGGGAGCAGGAACGTGAGCGACACAAGAGCACAGGTCGGCATATATCCGGGTACATTCGATCCGATAACCCTGGGCCATTGCGACATCATCCGGCGCGGGGCCAAGCTGGTCGACCGGCTGATCATCGGCGTTACCACTAACCCTTCGAAAAACCCGATGTTCTCGCCCGAAGAGCGCATGGAAATGGTCGAGCGCGAAGTGAAGGCCATGGGGGTCGAGAATGTCGAGGTGGTCGGCTTCAATGCGCTGCTTATGCATTTTGCCGAAAAGCAGGGCGCGCAGATGATCGTGCGGGGCCTGCGCGCGGTCGCCGATTTCGAATATGAGTACCAGATGGCAGGCATGAACCAGCAGCTGAACGACGATATCGAGACGGTCTTCCTGATGGCCGACGTTTCGCTTCAGCCAATCGCGTCCAGGCTGGTCAAGGAAATCGCCCAGTTCGGCGGCGATATCTCGCGTTTCGTCAGCCCTTCGGTAAAGGAGGATGTCGTGGAGCGGGTGGCCCGGCAAGGCTTGAAGGGCGATCGTTGAACCGGCCGCCTTACGAGGTAATACCGCCTTCTATTCATTTCGCTGACAGCCCGTGCAGGCTAAGCGGCTGCACGGTTTGCAAGGATTTCAGATGACTATCGCTATTTCCCGATCGGCCCGCCTGTGGGTCAAGTCAGGCATCGCCGCCATTGTGCTGGCAACCGGCGGCATGGCGCTCGCGCAGGACGAGGCTGACGATGCGGCTGTCACGGAAGAAGCGGTTCAGGCCGATCCGGCCCCCTTCGCCGGAATGGGCACCGCCTATTGGACCGTGAATACCGATGTCTCGGTCGAGCCTGAGAATGTGTGGATGCTCGACCTGTCGAATGGCGGGCGCGTGGCCATTCGGCTCAAGCCGGAATGGGCGCCCGAACATGTCGAGCGGATCAAGACGCTGACGCAGCAGGGTTTCTATGACGGGGTGATCTTCCACCGCGTGATCGACAGTTTCATGGCGCAATCCGGCGATCCCACCGGCACGGGGCGCGGTGGATCGGAACTTCCCGACCTCAAGGCCGAATTCAACCGCGTGCCGCATCTTCGCGGAACCGTTTCGATGGCGCGCATGGGCAATTCGGAAGATTCCGCGAACAGCCAGTTCTTCATCGTGTTCTATCCGACCATGGCGATCGACGGGAAATACACCGTTTTCGGCCGCGTGATCTCGGGCATGGACAAGGTCGACGCCATTACCCGCGGCGAACCGCCCGCGAACCCGACGCGGATCGTTCAGGCATCGCTGGCCAGCCAGAACAAGGCTCCGCCCGCGACATCGGCACCAGCGCCCGGCGCGGAAATCACGGCGGACATGCTGAACAATGCCGCTTCGGGCAGCGACGAGTAACGAGAGCGCTTTCCAATCGCATCGCGCCTGACTAGTGGAGCGCGATGCGAGTAGATGCCTTCGATTTCGATCTTCCGAACGAGCGGATAGCGCTGCGCCCTGCGCGTCCGCGGGATGCGGCGCGCATGCTTGTCGTGGAAGGATCGGACGCAAGGCTGACCGATCGGCAGGTCCGCGATCTTCCCGCGTTGCTGTCGCCCGGCGATGTGCTGGTATTCAACGACACGCGCGTCATTCCGGCCCAGCTCGAGGGTGTCAGGCCGCCCCGCGGGGGCGAGGCGGGCGATGGCGCCTCGATTGGCGCCACCCTGCACAAGCGGATCGACCTGCGCCGCTGGCAAGCCTTCGTGCGCAACGGAAAGCGTCTGCGCGAAGGAGACCGGATCCAGTTCCCGGCCGATGTCATGGCCATTGCGGAAGGCAGGCTGCCGGATGGCAGCTGGACCCTGCATTTCGGCGGCGAAGAGCCGGTCGAGGTCCTGCTCGAACGAGCGGGCCGCATGCCCCTGCCGCCCTATATCGCGGGGAAGCGCGGGACGGACGAGCAAGACCGAACAGACTACCAGACCATGTTCGCAGAACGCGACGGCGCGGTGGCGGCACCGACTGCCGCACTGCATTTCACGCCCGAATTGATCGCCGCGCTCGACCAAAGGGGCATCGCGCGCGAAACGCTGACCCTGCATGTCGGCGCGGGTACATTTCTGCCGGTCAAGGCGGATGACACCGACGACCATGCCATGCACGCCGAATGGGGCCGGATAGACGCGGCGACCGCCGACCGCCTGAACGAAGCGCGAAAGGCCGGGGGAAGGATCGTCGCCGTTGGAACGACGGTGCTGCGTCTATTGGAAAGTGCAGCCGATGAAAACGGCGTAATTCAACCGTTTGAGGGCGATACCTCGATCTTCATCACACCCGGCTACCGGTTCCGCGCCATCGACGCTTTGATGACCAATTTCCACCTGCCCAAATCGACCCTGTTCATGCTGGTCAGTGCCTTGATGGGGCTGGATGTCATGCAATCGGCCTATGCGCACGCGATTGCCGGTGAATATCGTTTCTACAGCTATGGCGACAGTTCGCTGCTGCTGCCCGAACGCGGCGCATAGGGATGGCGGCTTGAAAAGCGCTGGCCTCGCGCCCAAACAGTCTTTCGTGGACACCATACTCGATATTCGCGGCCTGTCGAAAACCTATCCCGGCAGGGGCAACGCGCCGCCGGTAACCGCTCTCGACAATGTAGACCTTCAGATCCGCAAGGGAGAGATTTTCGCTCTTCTGGGCCCCAATGGCGCGGGGAAAACGACACTGATTGGCGCGGTTTGCGGCATGGTGAGGCCTACCGGCGGCAGCGTCAGTGCGTTTGGCCACGACATGGCAAAGGACTGGCGCCGGATGCGCTCGCGCATTGGCCTGGTGCCGCAGGAACTGTCCGTCGACATCTTCGAGAAGGTTCACCGATCGGTGGCCTATTCGCGCGGCCTGTTTGGCAAGCCTGCGGATCCTGCGCGGATCGAGGAAGTCTTGCGGACCCTTTCATTGTGGGACAAGCGCGACTCCCAGCTTCGTGCCCTTTCGGGCGGGATGAAGCGCCGGGTGCTGATCGCCAAGGCACTTGCCCACGATCCCGACCTTTTGTTCCTGGACGAGCCGACCGCCGGAGTTGATGTCGAACTTCGCCGCGACATGTGGCAGACCATCGGACGACTGCGCGAGCAGGGCGTGACGGTCATTCTGACGACCCATTACATCGAGGAGGCCGAAGAGATGGCCGACCGCGTCGGGGTCATCAGCAAGGGCCGTATCCTGCTGGTGGACGATAAGCACGAGATGATGAAGCGCCTAGGCCGGACCGAAGCCAGTTTCACGCTTGCCGCGCCGCTCGATAGCTTGCCCGCGGCCTTGGCGGATTATCCGGTTACGCTTGAAGAGGGCGGCCGCAGCATCGTGTTTCGCGGCGGTGACGGCAGCGGTCTGGGCAAAAAGCAGGTGGCCGAGATCGCCCGAATTCTCGTCAACGGCGGCATAGAATTCGACGGCATCGACCAGCACGAATCGAGCCTTGAGGACATTTTCGTCCGGCTCGTCGACGAAAAGGGCGCGAAAGCGGCATGAGTTTCAATCTGACTAGCGCCTTCACGATCTATCGTGCCGAGCTTCTGCGCTTTCTACGTACAGCGTTTGGATCGCTGGTTTCGCCGGTGCTGACGACATGCCTCTATTTCATCGTCTTTGGCGCGGCCATCGGCGGCCGGATGAACGAGGTCGGGGGCGTCCCTTATGGCGCCTTCATCGTACCGGGCCTGCTGCTGCTCACCATGCTGTCGGAGAGCACGTCGAACGCCAGCTTCGGCATCTATATGCCGCGCTTTACCGGCTCGATCTATGAATTGCTGTCCGCACCCGTCGGTGTGGCCGAAACCCTGTTCGGCTATGTCGGGGCGGCGGTGACGAAATCCCTTATCCTCGCGGCGATCATCCTGCTGACCGCGACGCTGTTCGTCGATTTTCACATCGCCCATCCTGTGGCGGCGTTCTTCTTCATCCTGCTGGTCGCATCGGCCTTTTCGCTTCTGGGCTTCATCCTTGGGCTTTGGGCCGACGGGTTCGAAAAATTGCAGATGGTGCCGCTGCTGCTTCTCACCCCGCTGACCTTTCTGGGCGGGACGTTCTATTCGATCGACATGCTGGCAGAGCCGTGGCGGACAGTCGCTCTCTTCAATCCAATCGTCTATCTCGTCAGCGGCCTGCGCTGGACGTTCTACGGTCAGGCAGACGTGTCGATCGCGGTCGCGACGGGACTGACCCTGCTGTTTCTGACGATCTGCATCGTTATTATCGGTACGATTTTCCAAACAGGCTGGCGGCTTCGAGAGTGATTTGATACCGGCCTGCGTCATGAAATCACGGGCGCTTTTCCTTGCATTGTTGGCATCGTCGGTGGCGGCCCCGGCTTTCGCCCAGGAAGCCATCTATATCGAGCCATATCCGCGCCCGGAAATACCCGAGCCGGAAGCGCCCGGCTTGCCCGATGCGGCACGGGAGATGGTCGAAACCGCCATCGCCACGGGCGATCCGGACAAGGTGAAGACTGTTATAGAAATCGCGCGCCATACCTATCCGGCGGGCGGCACCGAACTCGACGGGCTGGAGGCAAGCTTCAAGGAAAACCGCCAGCGCATCCTCGCCGCCGAGCAGGAGCGCAAGCGCCAGTCGCTCGCGACGGCCGGGCCACTTGAAGGGTGGACCGGCAATGGCGAATTCGGCGCGCTGGCCTCTACCGGCAACAGCCAAGATGTCGGCGTGACCGCCGGTTTCAAGGCCAATCGCGTCGGCCTTACCTGGCGGCACAGGGTCACAGCCCGTTTCGACTTTCAAAGCTCGGACGGCGACACCACGCGAGAGCGTTATATTGCGTCCTACGAGCCCAGCTTCGACCTGTCCTCCAAGGCATTTGTCTTCGGCCTTGCGCAATATGAAAAGGATGAGATCCAGGGCTTCTCGTCACGCTATTCGGCATCGACGGGCATCGGCTATCGCCCCTTCGACCGCGACGGTTTGCGGCTTGAACTCAAGGGCGGGCCGGCTTGGCGGCGAACCGTCCTTGTCGATCCGATGCAGGAGAGCGAGGACGACACCTATCTCGCCGCGCTGGGCGCTGTGGAACTGGAATGGCGCATCGCCGAAAACCTGACGCTGACCGAGAGCGCCAATGCCTTCATGCATTCGGACAATTCGACCTTCGCCGCGCTGACCGGACTGGAAGCCGGCATTGCAGAGCGTCTCAAGGCGCGGCTTTCCTATGGGATCGAGCATGACACCGATCCCCCGGAGAATACCAAGCCGACCGACACGCTTTCGCGCATTTCGCTGATTTACGACTTTTAGGCGGGCTCCGGTTCAGCCGCTGAACCATCCCCAGATCAGCCGCGCGGTCAGCCCGAGGCTGACGGCGACGAGCAATGGGCGGATCAGCTGAGCGCCGTGCCTGACCGCGAATTTCGATCCGATCCACGAACCCGTCATCGCGCCGGCCGCGCAGGCCAGCCCCAGTGCCCAGACGATCTTCCCGCCCGCGGCAAACACGATGACGCTGGCGATGTTGGTCATCATGTTGAACAGCTTGGCATGCGCAGTAGCGCGGGTCAGGCCTTCGCCGCGCAGGCCCACCTGGCTTGCCGCGAAAAAACTGCCGGTTCCGGGCCCGAAGAAGCCGTCATACAGACCGATGATGCCAGCGACGGGCGCATAGCCCTTGCGCGTCAGGATCTGGTGCGCCTGCGTATCGTCCATCCGCGGCGATAACAGTACATAGAGCGCCACACCCGCCAGCAGCAGCGGCACGATCAGTTCCAGCGCGCGGGTCGAGACCTGCTGCACCAGCAGCGAGCCCGCCGCCGCCCCGGCCAGCGCGATCAGCCCCAGCCATTTCTCTTTGCGCCAGTCGACCAGCCCCGCGCGGGCATAGTTCACGAACGCCATGGTCGTTGCGAAGATTGACTGCGACTTGTTGGTGCCCAGCGCAAGCTGCGGCGGCAAACCCGCGAACAATAGGGCCGGCATCATGACCAGCCCGCCGCCGCCCGCTACGGAATCCAGAAAGCCCGTAAGCACGGCCACGCAGGCCATTACGATCAGAAGCCAGGGTTCGATGTCCATTGACCGCCCTTAGCGCCAGTTCGTCCCGCTGGGGAAGGGCTGATGGCCCCGCTCGACCCTTGAGCGGGTGGGGCGGACAGCCCATATCGCCAGCGTGCCTCACCAGCCCGATCTTTTTGCAGACGTTGCCGATCTTGAACCTGCCGTGCCCTGGCTGTCCCGGTCGGGACCGCTGCTGGATGCGCATGAACAGGCCGAAGCCGTCAAGCTTATCGAGGCCTTGTCGCTGACACCGTTCCGCTTCGGACCTTGGACAGGACGGCGTGAAACGATATCCTTCGGCTGGCACTATGATTTTGAGCGGGGCGGCGTTTCACGCGCCGATCCCATGCCCGACTGGCTGGTCCGCATTCGCCAAGTGCTCGCGGAGGCCTTTAGCGACCCGGCGGACATGTACGAGCAAGCCTTGCTGATCCGCTACAGGCCGGGTGCGGTCATCGGCTGGCACCGCGACCGGCCCCAGTTCGGGACGGTCGCTGGCCTTTCCCTTGGCTCGCCCGCGACCATGCGTTTGCGCCGCCGCCGTACCTCTGGGTTTGATCGCACCAGTTTCGCGCTGGAACCTGGTAAGGCTTACCGCCTCGACGGCGAAGCGCGGCACGAATGGGAGCATTCGATCGCCGCTTTGCCCGAAACACGCTGGTCGATCAGTTTTCGCAGCATCGCAAGGCCGATGGCGGGGTGACGAACGATGCGCAGACCGCTAAGCGCCCGCGCATGACGCGCTTCGAGTTCACCATTCACGCCCGCGAGGGCAGGGCCCGCACCGGCGAGATTGCCATGCAGCGCGGCACGATCCGCACGCCTGCCTTCATGCCGGTCGGCACGGCGGCGACGGTCAAGGCGATGAAGGTCGAAGACGTGCGCCGTACGGGCGCAGAGATCATTCTTGGCAATACCTATCACCTGATGCTGCGGCCCGGCGCAGAGCGGGTCGCGCGTCTGGGCGGGCTGCACGCCTTCATGGGCTGGGACCGCCCGATCCTGACCGACAGCGGCGGCTATCAGGTGATGAGCCTGTCCGACCTGCGCAAGATCACCGAGGAAGGCGTGACCTTCAAGAGCCATCTGGACGGATCGCGCCATGCGCTGACGCCCGAACGCAGCATGGAGATCCAGCGCCTGCTAGGCAGCGACATCGTCATGGCGTTCGACGAATGCCCTCGCGCAGATCGTCCACGCGACGAGATTGCCGCTTCGATGGAAATGTCCATGCGCTGGGCCAAACGCAGCCGCGAGGGTTTCGACAGCGGCGGCGAACATGCCGCGCGGTCGGCCCTGTTCGGGATCCAGCAGGGCGCACTGGATGAGGAGTTGCGCCGGATCAGCGCGGACAAGCTGACCGACATCGGCTTCGACGGCTATGCCGTGGGCGGCCTCGCTGTGGGAGAGGGGCAGGAGGCCATGTTCGCCACGCTCGATTTCGCGCCGGGCCAGCTGCCGGATGACAGGCCCCGCTATTTGATGGGCGTGGGCAAGCCGGACGATCTGGTGGGCGCGGTCGAACGCGGCATCGACATGTTCGATTGCGTGCTGCCCAGCCGATCGGGCCGCAACGGGCAGGCATTCACATGGAACGGCCCCATCAACATCCGCAATGCGCGCTTCGCCGAGGATCAAGAGCCGGTCGATAGCCGCTGCTCCTGCCCGACCTGCGGGAAATACTCACGCGCCTATCTGCATCATCTTGTGCGGTCTGGCGAAATTCTGGGCGCGATGCTGATGACCGAGCATAATCTGTCGTTCTATCAGCAATTGATGCAGGCGATGCGCGATGCGATTGCGCAGGGCCGGTTTGCCGCCTTTGCCGCCGACTTCAGGCGTGAATATTTGGGCTGAGCCCGCGTTCCTGCCGTTTGGCGGCACGCCTCTCTTCAAGGATCGTATCGCGATAGGCGACGAAGTTGCCCGCCGCATCCAGAAAGCCTGCGCCGATGCTGTTGGCAAAGCGTTTTGCCAGCTCAAGCGTCGGGTACCATTTGCCCTTACGATTGGGGGTGATGAACCTGTATTCCATGATGCCGGATGAATGCCGCAACAAGGCCCCGGTTCCGGCAATTCGGCCCGTATTGTAACGGCTTGGCGCATTTCGGGACAGGCCACGAAAAAGGGCGGCCTCCCGCAGGAAGCCGCCCTGTTTTTCTGGTCTGAACCGATGGATCAGCGCGAGTAGAACTCGACCACCAGGTTCGGTTCCATACGCACCGGATAGGGCACTTCGTCCAGCGTGGGAACGCGGGTGAAGGTCACCTTGTCGGTGCCGTCGGGCGCGACATAGTCGGGGATTTCACGCTCGGGCAGGCTCTGCGCTTCGATCACCAGCGCCATTTCCTGCGCCTTGTTGCCCAGCGAGATGACGTCGCCGACGAAGCAGCGGCGTGATGCGATGTTGCACTTCACGCCATTGACCTTGATGTGGCCATGCGAAACGATCTGGCGAGCCGCGAAGATGGTCGGCGCGAACTTGGCGCGATACACGATCATGTCGAGGCGCTGTTCCAGCAGGCCGATCAGGTTCTGGCTGGTATCGCCCTTCATGCGCGACGCTTCCTGATAGGTGCGCTTGAACTGCTTTTCGGTGACGTCGCCGTAATAGCCCTTCAGCTTCTGCTTGGCGCGCAGCTGCAGGCCGTAGTCGGAAACCTTGCTCTTGCGGCGCTGGCCGTGCTGGCCGGGGCCATAGGAACGACGGTTGACGGGGCTGTTGGGACGGCCCCAGATGTTTTCGCCCATACGGCGGTCAAGTTTATGCTTCGAGGCTTTACGCTTCGACATAGTCTTTCCTTCAATATGCAGACCGCGGCGCCAGATGCGCATTGCGATCGAGTTTTTCGTGGCCCGGACACGCACCGCCCGACATAGATGTCTGGCGCGGCCACCGCTTCACCGGGGTGCGGGGCCTATTGCGAGCGCGCGCATTTGCAGAAATGCGCGCTTGCGTCAAGTCCGGCACGCCCCGGCGCATGAACCGCGCGCCCTGCACTGGACAACCGCCCATGCGCACGGCAATGGCGGCGCCATGGAAAAGGCAATCGAACCCGAACTCTGCCGCACGATGAAGGAAGTGCGCCAAGGCGTCGACACCGTCGATGCGGCCCTGGTCGAGCTTCTGGCCCAGCGCTTCGGCTATATGCGCGCGGCCGCCCGTATCAAGCAGGATCGCGAAGCGGTGCGTGACGAAGAACGCAAGCAGGCCGTGATCGAGGCCGCGGTCGCCGCCGCGCGCAGGCACAAAGTTCCGGAAGGGCTGGTTGCCCGCTTCTGGGAAGATCTGGTGGAAACGTCGATCGCCTATGAAGACGAGGAATGGATTCGCCTGCGCGACTGACGCCTATCCCACCGCCGTGTGCGGCAAATTGCGCGGACCCTTCTACGAACCGAAATACAGGTAAGCGGCGCAGCTATCCGTCTTGGCGCGGCCCCTTCGCCAGCGCGCTCAACACGCCGCGCATGGTGCGGATCTCGAGGTGGTTCCAAGCCGGCTTTGTCAGCATGGTCCGCAACGTCCGCCGCGTGGCTGTGGCGCGGCTCTCGGGGCGAAAATAGCCGCAAGGTTCAAGCATGCCCTCCAGCTGCGCAATCATGCCGTCAAGCTCCTGCTGCGGGGCAGGGGGGAGGATCTCCTCGCTCGTCGGCTGGGCCATCATGCCGCCGTCCGAATGCTGCGATTTCGACCATTCATAGCTTAGAAGGATGACGGCCTGCGCCAGATTGAGCGAACCGAATTCCGGATTGATGGGCACCGTGACGATGGTCCGGGCGAGCGCCACGTCGTCGGTTTCCAGACCCGATCGTTCCGGGCCGAACAGGATCGCATGCCGCCCGGCCATGCTCGCCATCTCGCCCGCCGCCTGCTCCGGCGTCAGGACCGGCTTGGTCACCCCGCGTTTGCGCACGGTGGTCGCATGGACATGCGCGCAATCGGCGACCGCATCGGCCACGCTGTCGTAAACCCGCGCCTGTTCCAGAACGATATCAGCACCCGACGCCGCCGGGCCGGCGGATGGATTGGGCCATCCGTCGCGCGGGGCGACAAGGCGCATCTCGGTCAGTCCGAAATTCAGCATGGCGCGCGCGGCCTTGCCGATATTCTCGCCCAGTTGCGGACGGACCAGAACGATGACCGGATTGCTATTCGGCGGCGACATCGCGCACCGTGCTGGCGAATTGCTCGAAGTCACTGGCTTCGCTGAATTCGCGGTAGACGCTGGCAAAGCGGATATAAGCCACCGAATCGAGCTGGCGCAGCCCCTCCATCACCAGCTCGCCAATTACGGCCGAGGGGATTTCGCTGTCGCCGCGCGTTTCCAGCTGACGCTGAACGCCCGAAACCAACCGATCGATCTGCTCGTGCGAGATGGCTCGTTTGCGGCAGGCCAGGCGAACCGCATGTTCCAGCTTTGCCCTGTCGAACGGCTCGCGGCGAATCTCATCGCCCGTTCCACCCGACTTGAGGACCGTGACCTCGCGCAGCTGAATACGCTCAAACGTCGTAAAGCGTGCGCCGCAGCCCTCGCACTGGCGCCGCCGGCGGATGGCGCTGCCATCTTCCGCCGGCCGGCTGTCCTTTACCTGGCTCGATTCATTCGCACAGAACGGGCAACGCACTTAAATCATGACCTTCAGATCTTGCCCTTGGCCTTGGCGTAACCCAGCCCGCCGCCGACGATGCCGCCGATGATGGGTCCGACGAAAGGCACGGGGATCGCGATAACAGCGCCAACCGCACCCCATTTCGCCGCTTTCTGCGCTTCGGGCGAAAGGCCGTTCCAGTAATCCTTGATGCCGCCGGGTTCGCTCATGATGGGCTCCTTAGTCCTCGTAGATCGGGAATCGATCGCACAGGGCCTCGACGCGCGCGCGGACGTTCTGTTCCACCTGCGCGTCGCCGGCTTCGCCGCATTTTGCCAGACCGTCGAGCACATCGGCGACCATATGGCCGATCTCGCGGAATTCCTCGGGCCCGAATCCTCGCGTGGTGCCCGCGGGGCTGCCGACGCGTATGCCGCTGGTCTTCATCGGCGGCAGCGGATCGAACGGAATGCCGTTCTTGTTGCAGGTGATGCCTGCACGTTCCAGCGCCTCGTCCGCGTCCTTGCCAGTGACGCCTAGCGGGGTCAGGTCGATCAGCGCCAGATGGGTATCGGTGCCGCCGGACACGACTTCCGCGCCGCGCTCTTTAAGCGTGGCAGCAAGGACCTGCGCGTTCTCGACAACGAGCCGGCTATAGGCCTTGAATTCGGGCCGCAGCGCCTCGCCGAATGCGACGGCCTTGGCGGCGATCACGTGCATCAGCGGGCCGCCCTGAAGGCCCGGGAAAACGGCGGAGTTCAGCTTCTTCGCCAGTTTCTCGTCATTGGTCAGGATCATGCCGCCGCGCGGGCCGCGCAAAGTCTTGTGCGTGGTGGTCGTGGCGATATGCGCATGGGGGAAGGGCGAGGGGTGGATGCCCGCCGCGACCAGACCGGCGAAATGCGCCATGTCGACCTGAAAGATCGCGTCGACCGAATCCGCGATCTGGCGCATGCGCGCAAAATCAATGATGCGGGGATAGGCGCTGCCGCCAGCGATGATCAGCTTGGGCTGATGCTCCTTGGCAAGACGCTCCACCTCGTCGTAATCTATCTGGTGCGTGTCCCTGGTCACGCCATATTGCACGGCGTTGAACCATTTGCCCGAAAGCGCGGCGCGTGCGCCATGCGTCAAATGCCCGCCCGCATCGAGGCTCATGCCCAGAATCGTATCGCCCGGCTTGACTGTCGCCAGCAGAACCGCGCCATTGGCCTGCGCGCCCGAATGCGGCTGCACATTGGCGAATTCGCAGCCGAACAATTCCTTCGCGCGGTCGATGGCAAGCTGCTCCACCGCGTCGGACGGTTCGCAGCCCTGGTAATAGCGGCGGCCGGGATAGCCTTCGGCATATTTGTTCGTGAACACCGAACCCTGCGCGGCAAGGACCGCCTTGGAGACGATGTTCTCGCTCGCGATCAGTTCGATCTGCTTGCGCTCGCGCTTCAGCTCATGATTGATGGCCTTGGCGACGGCGGGGTCCGACGCGGCAAGGTCATCGGTGAAGAATCCGGTGCTGCGGATCGCGGTGTCGACGGTCATGATGTCTCTTTCACGCTTATTCTTGATCAGGAAACTGTCTGGGGCACGAAGGGGGGCGAGGAAAGCTTGTCGACGCGGCCCTCGTGACGGCCGCCTTCGAAACGGCCGACCATGAAGGCGGCGATGCAGGCTTTAGCCATGTCGATGCCGCCCAGCCGTGCACCCAGCGCAATGGCATTCGCGTCATTATGCTCGCGCGCCAGCATCGCGGACAGCGGCTCGTTCACCAGAGCGCAGCGCATTTTCGGATGACGGTTTACTGCGATCGAGATGCCGATTCCCGATCCGCAGATGGCGATGCCGAAATCACTCGCGCCGCCGGTGACGGCCAGGGCCAGCTTGTATCCGAAGTCGGGATAATCGACCCGCGCATTGCTCTGCGGACCGCAGTCGGTCACGACGTGGCCTTCATCCGCAAGCCAGCGGGCAATATCCTGCTTCAGGTCGAAACCGGCGTGATCGGAAGCGATGGCAATGCGCATGAGCGGCCTGTGTCAGTTTTGAGACTCGGGTGTTTGCGACGCGCATAATGTGAACGCGCGCAATTGACCACCGCAATCGGGGTTTTGGCCAATAAAGCGCGCATATCAGCGTCCGGCCCGGCGCATATGACAAAAGGCCCCGCATGGAATTACCACGCGGGGCCTTGCGTAAATGGCCGTAACCGAAGTTACTGGTCGAGGAAGCTGCGCATCTTGCGGCTGCGGCTCGGATGCTTGAGCTTGCGCAGCGCCTTCGCCTCGATCTGGCGGATACGTTCGCGCGTGACCGAGAACTGCTGGCCCACTTCCTCAAGCGTGTGATCGGTGTTCATGCCGATGCCGAAGCGCATGCGCAGCACGCGTTCCTCACGCGGGGTAAGGCTGGCGAGCACGCGGGTCACGGTTTCCTTGAGGTTCGCCTGAATCGCGGCATCCACCGGAATGATCGCGTTCTTGTCTTCGATAAAATCGCCCAGATGCGAATCTTCCTCGTCGCCGATAGGCGTCTCAAGGGAGATCGGCTCCTTGGCGATCTTCATCACCTTGCGAACCTTTTCGAGCGGCATCGACAGGCGTTCGGCCATTTCCTCGGGCGTCGGCTCGCGGCCTTGTTCGTGCAGGAACTGGCGGCTTGTGCGGACCAGCTTGTTGATCGTCTCGATCATGTGGACCGGGATACGGATCGTGCGGGCCTGATCCGCGATCGAACGCGTGATCGCCTGCCTGATCCACCAGGTCGCATAGGTGCTGAACTTGTAGCCGCGGCGATACTCGAACTTGTCGACCGCCTTCATCAGGCCGATGTTGCCCTCCTGAATGAGATCCAGGAATTGCAGGCCGCGATTGGTGTATTTCTTGGCGATGGAAATCACGAGGCGCAGGTTCGCCTCGACCATTTCCTTCTTGGCGATGCGGGCCTCGCGCTCGCCCTTCTGCACCATGTTCACGATGCGGCGGAATTCGGGCAGGGCCATGCCGGTCTGGCTGGCGATGTCCGCGATCTCGGCGCGGATGCGCTCGACCGGCTCGGCTTCCTTATCGGCGAAGGCGGCCCATTTCTTGTCCTTCTTCGCGACCGTGGTCAGCCAGCCTTCGTCGATCTCGTGCCCGACATAGGCCTGCAGGAAGTCGGCGCGCTTCACCTTGTGCCGTTCGGCAAGGCGCAGCATCTGGCCGCCAAGCGCGGTCAGGCGGCGATTGAAGGCATAGAGATTGTCGACCAGAAACTCGATCTTGGTCGCGTGGAACTGGACGGATTCGACTTCGGCGGTCAGTTCCTCGCGCAGATTCTCGTACTTGTCTTCCTTGCCCTTGGCGAACACCTCGCCCCGGCCCATCGCATCGACACGCTCGTTCTGCAGCTTCTCGAAGCTGCGGAACAGCTTGGTGATGCGGGCGAAACGCTCAAGCGCGTCGGGCTTGAGCGCGGCCTCCATCTGGGCGAGCGAGAGGGTGTTGTCCTCCTCGTCGTCGTCCTTGCGGCGGCCTTCGCCTTCCTCGCCGTCTTCGCCTTCGCCGTTCTCTTCCTCGTCGTCGTCGTCATCGTCCTCTTTATAGGACGGGCCGGCGGTTTCCTCGGAGATCTCGCCGTCGCCTTCGTCGTCGTCGGTCAGGTTCTCGGGCGCGGGTTCCTTGGACAGCATGGCGTCGAGATCGAGGATCTCGCGCAGCTGCATTTCCTCGTTATTAAGGGCCTCTGACCACTGGATGATGGCGTGAAACGTGATCGGGCTTTCGCACAGGCCCATGATCATCATGTCGCGGCCGGCCTCGATCCGCTTGGCGATGGCGATCTCGCCCTCGCGGCTCAGCAGTTCGACGGCGCCCATCTCGCGCAGATACATGCGCACAGGATCGTCGGTCCGCTCGACCGTTTCCTTTTTCTTGGCCGGTGCCTTGTGATCCTTAGGGGCGGTGCCATCATCCGAATCGGAATCGTCGTCATCCGACGCGTCGATTTCGTCCGGCGTATCCTCGCCCTCTTCGGAATCGTCGTCGTTTTCGACGATATTGACGCCCATTTCCGAGATCGCGGACATCACGTCCTCGATCTGCTCGGACGACATCTGGTCCTGCGGCAGCGCCTCGTTCAGCTCGTCATAAGTGATCACGCCGCGCTTCTTGGCGCGGGCGATAAGCTTCTTGATGGACGCTTCGTTGAGGTCGATCAGCGGTGCATCACCGTCGCCGCCGCCGTTTGTCGTTTTGGTTGCCATTACCGCCTATTCATCTGCCCTGATCTACGCCTGCCGATCATCGCCTGCTGTCGTGTCGATAACCCGCTGGATAGTTGATCGTATATTTTACTGATTGCCACCTCGCATGGCCGCCATTTGCATGAGGCGGGCATCGAATTCCAGCTTTCTCTTCAACAAGCGCTGCTGCTCGGCAAAGGATCCTTCCGGATCATCGCCGAACCGAGCGGTCGCCGATACGAGGGCCGCCTCGATCGCCGGTCTTTCGACCAGCAGCGAGATTGCCTCCGTCAATTCTTCCGCAGCCTCGGCCGGTGTCGTGCGATCGGACAGGAAGGCAAGTTTCATGCCGCCGATCGCGTCCCCATGGGGCAGGGCCAGTCCACGTTCGGCCAATATGGCGGCAATATCGGGACTTTCAAGCGACCCCCCGCCGATTTGCCCCGTTTCCGCAAGCTCGAGCAAGGCATCGAGGAGCCGCGCCTGCCCGGCATCTTCGGGACGCAATTGCGAGATCTGCTCGGCCTTGCCGTTCAGCAGGGACGGGTGGCGGACAAGCCCCAGTATGACGGCGGCCATCAGGCGCGTGCGTGCGCTGGCCGGTCCAAGCTGCCTGAGCAGCGGGGAGGGCGGGGTATTGTCGCGCTGAAACCGTTCGAACCGCCGCGATCCGCCGAACTCGCCCGCAAGCTTGCCACCAAAGCCGCGCGCTGGCTGGCGCTGCCGGGGCGGAAAGGCAAAGGCCGAAAAGCGGTCGCGCAATTCGCGGGCATAAAGCGCGCGTATATCGGGATGCTGGATAGCGTCGGCATGCGCCATCAACCGTTCCTTCAACCCGGCCTTGGCCTCGGGCGTGGCGGTTGCGGTGGCGGACTTTTCGAAACGCCAGATCAGATCGATCAGGCTTTCACCGCCGCCCAGCAGTGACTTCATGGCGGCAGGGCCATCGCGCCTGATGAGATCGTCGGGATCGAGGCCCTCGGGCAGCGTAACGATCGAAAGGCTATGCCCCGGCCTTAGCATGGGCAGAGCGCGTTCGACGGCGCGCATGGCCGCGCGCTGGCCTGCCGCATCACCGTCGAAACACAGCACCGGGACCGGCACCATGCGCCACAGCAGTTCGATCTGCTGTTCGGTCAGCGCGGTTCCCATGGGCGCGACAGCCTCGGCAATGCCTGCACCTGCCAGCGCAACGACATCCATATAACCCTCGACGACCACCAACCGCTCGCTCTGGCGCGAGGCGGCGGAGGCGCGGTGGATGTTGTAAAGCGTGCGGCTCTTATCGAAAACGGGCGTGTCAGGGGAATTGAGATATTTGGGGGCGTGATCGACCTTGCGCAGGATACGCCCGCCAAACCCGATGACCCGCGCGCGCCGGTCTTGAATCGGCAGCATCAACCGCCCTCGGAACCGGTCATAGGGTTCCTTGCCATCGACGGTTATCAGCAAGCCCGCCTCGATAAGCATGTCGCGTTCGAAACCCGACAAGGCCTTTTCGATCCCGCCCTTTGCATCGGGTGCAAAGCCGAAACCGAATTCGCGTATTTGCGCCTCGGAAATTCCCCGCTGCTTCAGATAGGCGCGGGCTTCCGCACCCTCGGGCGCCGACAGATTGCTAACGAACCACGCCTGCGCTTCGCCCAACACGTCATGCAGCGAAGCGCGCTGCTGTGCCGCCTGCGCATAGCGCGGATCGGGCGCGGGCACTTCCATGCCCGCCTGCTCGGCTAGTTCCTTGACCGCATCCATGAACGGTAGACCGCGCTGATCGGTCATCCAGCGGATCGCATCGCCATGCGCGCCGCAGCCGAAGCAGTGATAGAACTGCTTCTCGTCATTGACGTAGAAGCTGGGCGTATTCTCGTTATGGAACGGGCAGCATGCCTTGAACTCGCGCCCCGCGCGCTGCAGCTTTTCGGTACGACCGATCAGCGCGGACAGCGTGATCCGCGACCTCAGTTCGTCCAGCCATTGGGGAGAGAGCGCCATCGCCCCCTAATGCCGCAGGCGCCTCAGGAAAGCGAGGCTTTCACAAGCCC
The DNA here is from genome assembly GCA_002694745.1 of Croceicoccus sp. Lineage (GTDB taxonomy): Bacteria > Pseudomonadota > Alphaproteobacteria > Sphingomonadales > Sphingomonadaceae > Croceicoccus. Next base: position 45,059 of record NZMY01000017.1, read on the forward strand.
GCTCGCCTTGCTCATGTCCAGCTCGGTGCCGTGGCGCGCCTTCAGCTCGGCCATGACCTTGCCCATGTCCTTCATGCCGCTCGCGCCTGTCTCGGCCTTGATCGCCTCGATCGCGGCTTTCGTTTCCTCCTCGCTCATCTGCGCGGGCAGGAATTCCTCGATGACGGCCAGTTCCTTTTCTTCCGCCTTGGCCAGCTCGGCGCGGCCGCCCTCGTTGTACATCGCAATCGATTCGCGGCGCTGCTTGGCCATCTTCTGCAGCACGTCGATGACCAGCGCATCGTCGTCGCCGGTCGCCTCGCTGGTGCGCAGTTCGATGTCGCGGTCCTTCACCTTGGCCAGGATCAGGCGAATGGCATTCAGCCGTTCCTTGTCCTTGTCCTTCATTGCCTGGATCTGGGCGGCCTTGAGATCGTCGCGGAGCATGATTTTTCTTCTTCGTTCGATAGGATGATGTCGATGTGCCCCGGCAGATAGGGCGGATCGCGGGTGATGCAAACCCAACTTGGGGTCGGTAATCCCGATTTATGCGGAAACCCCGCTTGACGGTCTGCGCTCCCATCTCTAGCGGACGGGACTTAGCACATATCGCCGGACCCCTAGCTAACGGAGCGCCTCATGGCCGACCCCGCATCTTCACGCGCGCCTATCCCCCAGGGGGCTACCGCCGTTCTCGTTTTTGCCGATGGCCACGTCGCATATGGCAAGGGTTTCGGCGCCACGGGCGACGCGGTGGGAGAGCTTTGCTTCAACACCGCGATGACCGGCTATCAGGAAGTGATGACCGATCCGTCCTATGCCGGGCAGGTGGTCTGCTTCACCTTCCCGCATATCGGCAATGTCGGCACCAATGACGAGGATGTCGAAGGCAAGGTCGATTCGGCACTGGGCTGCGTGGTGCGCGAGGATGTGACCGATCCCTCCAACTTCCGCGCCATGGGCGACTTCCCGGCATGGATGGAGCGTATGGGCAAGATCGGCATCGCGGGCCTCGACACCCGCGCGCTGACCCGCCGCATCCGCATCCAGGGCGCGCCGAACGTGGTCATCGCGCATGATCCGGATGGTAACTTCGACATCGACGCGCTGGTCGCCAAGGCCGCCGCGTGGAGCGGTCTGGAAGGTCTGGACCTCGCCAAGGGCGTCAGCCGTGAAATCAGCGAAGGCTGGACTGGCGGCCACTGGGTGCTGGGCGAGGGCTATGGCGCGCCCTCCGATGAAGGCCGTCCGCATGTCGTCGCCATCGACTACGGCGCGAAAGACAATATCTTCCGCAATCTGGTGAGGGCAGGGGCCAAGGTTACCGTCGTCCCTGCTGAAACCGGCTTTGAAGAGATCAAGGGCCTGAAGCCCGATGGCGTGTTCCTGTCGAACGGCCCCGGCGATCCGGCGGCGACGGGCGTGTACGCGGTGCCGGTGATCAGGGCGCTGCTGGATGCGGATGTGCCGCTGTTCGGCATCTGCCTTGGCCACCAGATGCTGGCGCTGGCGGCGGGTGCCAAGACCGCCAAGATGTTCCAGGGCCACCGCGGCGCCAACCATCCGGTACAGCGCGTCGGCGGCAACTGGGGCGAGACCGAGGGACTGGTCGAGATTACCTCGATGAACCACGGCTTCGCGGTCGACGGCGAGACCCTGCCCGAAGGCGTGATCGAGACGCACAAATCACTGTTCGACGGCACCAATTGCGGCATCGCTATCACCGGCAAGAAGGCGTTCGGGGTGCAGTATCACCCCGAGGCTTCACCGGGCCCGCAGGACAGTTTCTATCTGTTCGAGAAGTTCGTGGGTGCGCTTCGCTGATAACGCTCATCCTGCTGCATCCTTGATATTCGTTAGGCGAGAACAATAATGCCCAAACGCACTGACATCTCCTCCATCCTCATCATTGGCGCGGGTCCGATCATCATCGGGCAGGCGTGCGAGTTCGATTATTCGGGCACACAGGCGGTCAAGGCGCTGAAGGAAGAGGGGTACCGGGTCATCCTGGTGAACTCGAACCCCGCCACGATCATGACCGATCCGGAAATGGCCGACGCCACCTATGTCGAGCCGATCACCCCGGACTTCGTCGAGCGCGTGATCGCAAAGGAGCGGCCAGATGCGCTGCTGCCCACCATGGGCGGGCAGACCGCGCTGAACACCGCGCTCAAGCTCTTCGAGAACGGTATTCTCGACAAATACGGCGTCAAGATGATCGGCGCGGACGCCGATGCCATCGACAAGGCCGAAAACCGCCAGCGGTTCCGCAAGGCGATGGACAAGATCGGGCTGGAATCGGCGCGCAGCGGTGTCGCCAACACGCTCGACGAAGCGATCAAGGTGCTGGATCACACCGGCCTTCCCGCCATCATCCGCCCTTCCTTCACGCTGGGCGGCACCGGCGGCGGCATCGCCTATAACAAGGCGGAGTTCGAGCGGATCGTTCGCGAAGGCCTCGACGCCAGCCCGACCACCGAGGTGCTCGTCGAGGAATCGCTGCTCGGCTGGAAAGAGTACGAGATGGAGGTCGTCCGCGACCGCAAGGACAATTGCATCATCATCTGCTCGATCGAGAATGTCGATCCGATGGGTGTGCACACGGGCGATTCTATCACCGTGGCGCCGGCGCTGACGCTGACCGACAAGGAATACCAGATTATGCGCACCGCCAGCATCGAGGTGCTGCGCGAAATCGGTGTGGAAACAGGCGGTTCGAACGTACAGTTCGCAGTCAATCCCAAGGATGGCCGCCTGATCGTGATCGAGATGAACCCCCGCGTCTCGCGCTCCTCCGCGCTGGCGTCGAAGGCTACCGGCTTTCCCATCGCGCGCGTCGCGGCAAAGCTGGCCGTCGGCTACACGCTAGACGAGATCACGAACGAGATCCCCGGCGCGACGCCCGCCAGCTTCGAGCCGACGATCGATTATATCGTCACCAAGATACCGCGCTTTGCCTTCGAAAAATTCAAGGGCGCCGAGAACAAGCTGGCCACCGCGATGAAGTCGGTGGGCGAAGTCATGGCCATTGGCCGCAACATGAAGGAATCGCTGCAAAAGGCGCTGCGCGGCCTCGAAACCGGGCTCGACGGGTTCAACCGGATCGAGGAGCTGGAAGGCGCCAGCCGTGACCAGATCACCGCCAGGCTTGCCGAACGCACGCCTGAGCGTTTGCTGATCGTGGCGCAGGCCTTCCGCGAGGGCCTGACGCTCGACGAAATCCACGGGATTACCCAGTACGACCCCTGGTTCCTGCGGCATATCGAGCAGATCATTGCCGAGGAGGCCGACATCATCGCCAATGGCGTGCCGCGCACCACCGAGGGTCTGCGCCGCCTGAAGGCCATGGGCTTTTCCGACAAGCGGCTGGCCACGCTGGCCGTCCGCTCGGTCGGTGTCGCGGGCGGCATGGGCGAAACGCAGGCCAAGCGTTCGGGCCTGCTTCACGATACGCTGAAGGCCATGGCAGGCGGCACCTCGGAAGAGGAAATCCGCGCATTGCGCCACAAGCTGGGCGTGCGCCCCGTGTTCAAGCGCATCGACAGCTGCGCCGCCGAGTTCGAGGCGATCACGCCCTACATGTACTCGACCTACGAAAACCCCCTGTTCGGAGAAGCCGAGAACGAGGCCGACCCTTCAGACCGCAAGAAGGTCGTAATTCTTGGCGGCGGTCCGAACCGGATCGGGCAGGGCATAGAATTCGACTATTGCTGCTGCCACGCCTGCTTCGCGCTGGACGAGGCGGGCTATGAAACGATCATGATCAACTGCAATCCGGAAACCGTGTCGACCGATTACGACCCCTCCGACCGGTTGTATTTCGAACCGCTGACCGCCGAGGACGTTCTGGAAATTCTCGACGTCGAGAAATCGCGCGGAACGCTGCACGGTGTCATCGTCCAGTTTGGCGGCCAGACTCCGCTCAAGCTTGCGCAGGCGCTGGAGGATGCGGGCATTCCGATCCTCGGCACCAGCCCCGACGCGATCGACCTCGCCGAAGACCGCGAACGATTTGCGCAGTTGGTCAACAAGCTCAACCTGCTGCAGCCCGCCAATGGCATCGCGCGCAGCCAAGATGAGGCGCGGGGCATCGCGGCCAAGATCGGCTATCCCGTGCTGATCCGCCCGTCCTATGTGCTGGGCGGCCGCGCGATGGAGATCGTGGACAGCGAAGCGCAGCTTGACGAGTACATGGAGACCGCCGTTCGCGTATCGGGCGACTCTCCGGTGCTGATCGACCAGTATCTGCGCGATGCGGTCGAATGCGATGTCGACGCGCTTTGCGATGGCACCGATGTGGTGGTCGCGGGCGTCATGCAACATATCGAGGAAGCCGGCGTCCATTCGGGCGACAGTGCCTGCACGATCCCGCCCTACAGCCTTCCCGCCGACATTATCGAGGACATGGAACGCCAGGCCGATGCGTTGGCGCGCGCCCTGAAGGTCGTAGGCCTGATGAACATCCAGTTCGCGGTCAAGGACGGCAAGGTCTACTTGATCGAGGTCAATCCCCGCGCCAGCCGTACCGTGCCCTTCGTCGCCAAGGCAATCGGCCAGCCCATCGCGAAAATGGCGGCGCGGGTCATGGCTGGCGAAATGCTGGGCGACATGCCGCCGATCAAGCGCGACATCGACTATTTCGCGGTCAAGGAAGCCGTTTTCCCGTTCAACAAGTTCCCCGGCACCGATCCGGCGCTTTCGCCCGAGATGAAATCGACGGGCGAAGTCATGGGCATCGACCCGGACTTCACCGGCGCCTTCATCAAGAGCCAGCTTGGCGCAGGCGCGATGATGCCCGAAAGCGGCGTGCTTTTCGTGTCGGTCAAGGACAGCGACAAGCAGATCATCCTGCCCGCGGTGAAGCAGCTGGCCGAAAATGGCTTTACGGTGATTGCCACCGGCGGCACGCAGCGGTTCCTTGCGGAAAACGACGTTGCGGTCGAAGCGGTCAACAAGGTGGCCGAAGGCCGCCCGCACATCGTCGATGCGATCATCGACGGTAAGGTCAGCCTGATCTTCAACACGACCGAAGGTTGGCAGAGCCTGAAGGACTCGAAGTCCATCCGCCAGGCCGCGCTGGTCGAGAAGGTCCCGATCTATACGACGGCGGCGGGGGCTATCGTTGCCGCGCAGGCAATCGCCGCGCAACGCGGTGGCAAGCTTGAAGTGCGCTCTCTTCAGGCCTATTATAGCTGACCGCTAACGTTCCTCCCTGCAACGTCGGTTCCGATTTCCACCGCTGCTGTTCGCGGCGGTGGCAGGAACCTGTTTCGCTGGAGAGGGACCAGGAGGAAATGAATTAGAATGGCGAGTGTCGAAAAGGTACCGATGCTGGCGGAAGGCTATGAGAAGCTGACTGCCGAACTGAAGCTGCTGCGTGAAGAGCGTCCCCGTATCGTCGACGCGATCGAGGAAGCGCGCGCGCATGGCGATCTGTCGGAAAACGCGGAATATCACGCGGCGAAGGAACGTCAGGGGCAGGTGGAAGCGTCGATTGCCGATCTTGAGGACAAGGTCAGCCGCGCGCAGATCATCGATCCGGCGACGCTTTCGGGCGACAAGGTCATTTTTGGCGCCACCGTCACCCTGCTGGACGAGGACGACAAGCCGGTCCGCTATCAGATCGTTGGGCCGACCGAGGCAGATGCCAAATCCGGTCGCATCAGCTATTCAAGCCCGCTCGGCCGGGCGCTGATCGGCAAGAAGGTCGATGACGAGATCGAAGTGACCGTCCCGTCGGGCGAGCGCTTCTACGTGATACAGAAGATCGAATTCATCTGAAATAATGGGGCGGAGGGCCATGCCTGCTCCGCCCCATTGCCGATCCGGGATCAGTCGTTGAGATCGGGTTCGAGCAGGCGGTGGAGGTGGACCACCACATATTTCATCTCGGCATCGTCGACGGTCTGCTGCGCCTTGCTGCGCCACGCGTTTTCGGCCGAGGAGAAATCGGGAAACACGCCCACGATATCGAGCGCCTTGAGGTCCTCGAACTCATGACCACGCGGATCTTTCACGCGACCGCCCATCACCAGATGCAGTTTCTGCGACATCAAACACTCCGCTTGTAAATGAAAAGCCGCCCCGTCGGGCAGGACAGGGCGGCTAGTAGCGTATCGGCGGGTCTATCCAAAGACCCAATTTTCTGCGTGTTCGATCAGCGGCGGATCCGCGACATCATCGAACGGGTCTTGAATCCTGCGTCCTCGCCAGCGTGGCGAGCAGCAAGGGCAGCCTTGTCGCCCAGATGGCGCGCAGAGAGCATCGTGCCTTCGCCGCGTTCGGCCAGGCCATGCGCCAGATTGCTGCTGGCGTCGGCAACCGTATCGCCCAGTTCGCCCAGCTTCTCGCGCGATTCTTCTGCTGCATTCTCTGCCAGTTCGAGGATCTGGTGGCCGTAGGTCGATGCCAGTTCCGCCAGCAAACCGCCCGCGGTCATGACCGAACCGCGAACCTTGCGTCCCGGCCTTCCGGGCAGTGCCAGCGCGATCAGCGCACCGATGGCGACGGCGCCGCCGATTGCCACGAACGGATGATCCTTGACGAATTCCTTGGCGCTATCCGCGGCGGCCTTGGATTGCTCGGCCGCCTTAGCGCGGGCCGGGGCGGTGCGTTCGGCAATGCGTGCCTGCGCAGCGGACAGTTTCTCGGCAAGCGTCGGATCCTGCGGAGCCGACAGATCATTGGCGGGCGGAACGACGGCCTGCGGCTTTTCGTCGGGTTGCGGAGCAGTGGTTGTGTCAATCACGAGCGGAGGTCCTTAATATGAGTTGCCTTTGCAGAACTAATGGCCCGCGCGGAATACGGTTCCGCTTTACCCTCAGATCCGGCGATCTTCTGCGTATTCGGCGTGTTTTCCACGATATGCGGCATCTTCGTAGTGATCGTCACCGTCGTTATACTCGTCCTCGTCGCCCGAAAGCCCAAGCAGACTGGCAGCAAAGGCGCCGATGGGACCGCGCAGGAACCAGCCCGTCAGGCCAAGTGCGCCGATCGTCACGAGTGCGCGATGGCTGCTGGCGACGTCCGCCGCCTCTTCGGCAATGGTCTTGCCTTCGGTGACAAGCTTGGTCGTAACGCGCTTGCCGACTCCAGCAGCGTCGAGATCCGCGCGAACCATTTCGCGCTGCGTGTCGAAGACCTGGCGCGCCGCATGACGCAGGCGCTTGGCTTCAAGAACATCTTGTTCGCCCATGGGATCAGCCTTCCTTGTCCGAAATGACGCGCTTCGTACGCTCCAGCCGCGATTGTCCGCTTTTGGCAAGGACAATTGCGATGATGCCAAGCACGGCCGTGACGAGGGCCGTGGAGCCCCAATAGGTAATGATCTGGCCCAGAGCGAGGACAAGCCCCACCACGAGCGCCATCAATGCAAAGAAGCCGAAGACCGCGGCGGCGGCGAAGCGGGCGCCGATGCCCTTGGCGGCTCCGGCGGCGTAGAGGGCGCGTTTCTTGTGAAAATCGATCTCTGCTTCGGCCAGCAGCTTGCCATCGTCGACCAGAGCGCGAACATCCTCAACAAGTGAGCGTTCGGCTGCGATATCGTCGGCAGTTTCCGACATGAAGCATTTCCCCTGTCACGTGGTCTCCGGACTGGAAAACCGCGCCTCTTATTGATGTCATGGCCGTGGACATGGATTCCACAGGGAGGAGGGGGCGGCATCCGCTGACGCCGCCCCCTCTTAACAGATTTCGATCACTTGCTGCGGAACATCCGGGCAAGCAGATAACCTGCACCGGCCGCGATCGCGACAGCCGTTCCGGGGCTCTTGCGCACGAATTCCCGTGCATCCTCGCCGAGCTGCTCCAGCGATTTCTCGTCGAGCGAAGCAGCATTCTTCTCAAGGCTGCCGGCAGCCGTACGGGCATAATCGCCGTATTTGACGCCAAGCTTCTCATCGAGAGTAGGCGCGTTATCGGTAATCAGGCGCGACAGTGCGACAAGACCTTCGCTGGCCTTCGACTTACCGTCATTGGCAAGCTCATACGCCTTCGCCTTGGCCTGATCGCCATAGACGGCGGCATCGCCTTTCAGCTGCTCACCCTTTTCGCCGGCACGATTCTTGTAGCTGTCCGACTTTTCCAGCGCTTCGGCCTTCAATTCGGCCACACCGGCCTTTGCTTCGTCCAAAGCCTTGGAAAAGCGGCTCTTCGCTTCGGCCTTGTGATCCGTGGCACCGAGGCCGGCGGCGGGAGTCGTCTGGGAAGGAGTAGTTGAGTCGACCATGGTTTGCATCTCTCATTCCTTTCGGCCCTTGGCGGAAGGCCGGATTGATTGCGTGGTCAGGAGTCCGACGTACTCGAAAACCTGGCGGTTCTGTCGTGCCGCCCGGTCCTGTCCAGCCAATGGACCGGACCTTGCGGCGGAAGAGACGCACATGTCGAGCGCCCTTCATTCGCTGATGCAATAACGACTGTTGCCAGCCATTGTTCCGCCAACTAATCGGCGACCATATCACGAAACACCCGAACCACGACGACGCAATTTTCGAAAACCCCTACTTTCCGTCCTGCAGGACCGTCCATTCAGAGAGGCAAGCTTCATGACCGCGATCATCGATATCCACGCACGCGAAATTCTCGACAGCCGCGGCAATCCGACCGTCGAGGTGGATGTCCTGCTGGAAGACGGATCGATGGGGCGCGCCGCCGTCCCCTCGGGCGCATCGACGGGCGCGCATGAAGCCGTCGAACTGCGTGACGGCGACAAGTCGCGCTATCTCGGCAAAGGCGTGCTGAAAGCCGTGGACGCTTGTAATACCGAGATTTCCGACATGCTTCTCGGCCTGGATGCCGAGGATCAGCGCGATATCGATTACGCGATGATCGAGCTGGACGGGACCGAGAACAAGTCGCGTCTGGGCGCCAATGCGATGCTGGGCGTTTCGCTGGCGACCGCAAGGGCCGCGGCGGCGGCGCGTGGGCTGCCGCTCTATTCCTATGTCGGCGGCGTTTCGGCGCACATGCTGCCCGTGCCGATGATGAACATCATCAATGGCGGAGAACATGCCGATAATCCGATCGATTTCCAGGAATTCATGGTCATGCCCATCGGCGCCGAATCGATTGCCGAGGCCGTGCGCTGGGGCGCGGAAATTTTCCACACGCTGAAAAAGGGCCTCTCGGACAAGGGGCTTTCCACGGCCGTGGGCGACGAAGGCGGCTTTGCCCCGAACCTCGCATCGACGCGTGACGCGCTCGATTTCATCATGGGGTCGATCGAGAAGGCCGGTTTCAAGCCGGGCGACGACGTCGCGATCGCGCTCGACTGCGCGAGCACCGAGTTCTTTGCCGACGGCCGTTACGACATTGCGGGTGAGGGGATCTCGCTCACCGGCGAGGAAATGGCCGACTATCTGGCCGATCTTTGTGCCGCCTATCCGATCCGTTCGATCGAGGACGGCATGGCCGAGGACGATTTCGCTGGATGGAAGGCCCTGACCGACAAGGTCGGCGGCAAGGTCCAGCTGGTCGGTGACGATCTGTTCGTGACGAACCCGCGCCGTCTTGCGATGGGGATCGAGCAGGGCCTCGCCAACTCGCTGCTGGTCAAGGTCAACCAGATCGGCACGCTGACCGAAACGCTGGAAGCCGTCAGCATGGCGAACCGTGCAGGCTATACCGCGGTCATGAGCCATCGTTCGGGTGAGACCGAGGATTCCACCATCGCGGATCTGGCGGTTGCGACCAATTGCGGACAGATCAAGACCGGGTCGCTGGCTCGTTCCGACCGTCTGGCGAAATACAACCAGCTGATCCGTATCGAGGAAGAGCTGGGCGCCAGCGCGCTTTATGCCGGGAACGGTGCGTTCGGTCGCCTGTCCTAAAGCTAAACCTCCACATCGGGGTGGCCATTCCGTTTCAAGGAATTGTCACCCCGACACCGGCAGGCGCCGGAACGATTTGCACGCGGCGGTTCTGTTCCCTAGAAGACATGTGCCATTTTTTCGCCACATAGTCCGCACGCCCTTTGGTGCGGTTCATTGCCAGAGCCGTTTGTGTCCTATCACCCTATCGCATTGATTTCGCTGTCACTCCGCAGATTGCGGGTGCTGCTGGGCATGCTCGCGGTGTTGACGGTCCTCGGCTGCTCCGGCGCGGAAGATCAGGCGGTTTCGCCGTTCCAGGGAACGGGCATCGGCATCAGCACCGCCGACATCGACACATCGATCGATCCGGGCAATGATTTCTATCGCTATGCGAACGGAAACTGGCTCAGCGCGGTCGAGATACCGGAAGGGTCCGACATCGTCACGCGCCAGTCGCGCGCTTCGGCCGAACTGGAAAGGCGGCTGACGACCATTGTCGAGGATATCGCCGGCAGACCGCAGGACGACGGATCGCCCGAAGCGATCGTGCGCGACTATTACCGCAGTTTCGTCGACCGCGCCTCGATCAACCGGCAGGGCATCGGCCCGGCTTTGGGCGACATCCGGCGCTTTCAGTCGGTGGATGACGTGGGCATGCTGTCCGAAGTCATCGGTGGAACCTTGCGGGCCGATGTCGATCCGATGGCGGATGCATCACGCGGCACGCCAAATCTTTTCGCCATAGCGGCAAGGCCCGCGCCCGATGATGGGCGCACCGTTCCATGGCTGATGACCGGCGGGCTCGGTCTGCCCGATCGATCCGATTACCTGGCCGATACGGCGGCAGCGCGCGGCAATAGGGCGGCCTATCGGGACTATGTCGCCCGTATTCTGTCGCTTGCCGGTCTAGATGGTGCAACTTCGCGTGCGGATGGCGTGCTGGCACTGGAAAGCGCGATTGCAGAGGCGACGGGGGAAGGGCTGGCCGAACAGGACCGGCTGGCCGCTGCGACGATATGGAGCAGGCAGGATCTGGCCGAAAACGCGCCGGGCATCGACTGGCAGCGCCTGCTGGTCGCGGCAGGACTGGATGAGGCAGAGCGTTTCGCCCTGTTCAGACCCGATGCCATACGGGCGCTTTCCGGGCTCGTCGCCTCCGAACCTGTCGGTGCATGGCGCGACTGGCTCGTTTTTCATCGGCTCTCCAGCCATGCAGAGGTTCTGCCCGACAGATTCGGCAGTGCGCATGCCGGCTTTTACGAGCGTCGGTTCAACGTTCCGTCGCGGAGCCAATCGCTCGAACGGCGGGTTGTCGACCGGATCGGCGCTCTCTTCCCCCAAACCATCAGCCGCCTTTATGCGGAACGCTATTTCTCGGACGAGGAGAAGCGCGATGTCGAGATCATTGCCGAGCGCATTCGTTCCGCATCGATAGCGAGGATCGAGAGCGATGGCGAACTGGGCGAGGATGCGCGGAGCGAGGGCGTCAGGAAGCTTGACGCGATGACGATTGCGGTCGGCTATCCGGAGCGCCACGGAGAAATATCGAAGCTGCGAGCCGTCGGCGACAACGCCTATGCGATGACGATTGCGGCCGAGCGTGCAGCCTATGCGCAAGAGCTGGCAGCGCTGACCCGTGCAAGATCGGACCTGCGCTGGCGGGTCGGCGCGCATCAGACGGAGGCCCAATATCTGCCGCTCGAAAATGCGCTGATCATTCCCGCTGCCCTGCTGCAACCGCCGTTCTACGATCCCGAGGCGGATGCGGCGGCCAATTACGGTTCGATTGGCACCATCATCGGACGCGAGATCAGCCGGGCGATCGGTTCGGTGGGCGGGCTGATCGATAGTCGAAACATTGTGAGCGGATGGCTGACCCCTGCCGACGGTGAAATAATGACCGGCCGCAGCGACCGTCTGGCCCGGCAACTCGGCGAACTGGGGGGCAATCCAGCGGAAAAGGACGAGGTGATGGCGGGGCAATACGATGCCCAACTCGCCGGTTTGGTCGCCGCCTATGACGCCTATCGGGCTTCTCTCGATGGGCGTGAACCGCGGGTGATAGAGGGCTTCACCGGCGACCAGCGCTTCTACATCGCTTTCGCGCAACTATGGGCCACCAAGGCGGACGCCCAATATGCCCGCCGGATGTCGCAGGGCGGAGATTGGATGGCACCACGTCTTCGGGTCGCGACGGTGCGCAATGTTGACGCTTGGTACAGGGCGTTCGATGTCCAGCCGAACGATGCGCTCTATCTCGCCCCGGAAGACCGGGTATCGTTCTAGGCGTCAGGCGGCAAATCGTCCGGACAGTTCAAGCAGGGACAGCGCCGCCTTTGCCGCTTCACCGCCCTTGTTCTTCTGGGCCGGGTCGGCACGAACGAGGGCCTGCTCCTCGTTCTCCACGGTAAGGATACCGTTGCCGATGGCGATACCGTCCATTGTCAGGGCCATGATCCCGCGTGCACTTTCGCCCGCGACAATCTCGAAATGATAGGTTTCGCCGCGTATCACTACGCCGATGCCGACATAGCCTTCGTATTGACCGCTCTCCGCCGCCAGCGCGATCGCCGCGGGTATTTCCAGTGCGCCGGGGACCGTGACGACCTCTACCTCATGCCCCTTTTCCTCTAGTTCATCGCGAGCGCCGGCGATTAGCATGTCGTTGAGATGCGAGTAGAAGCGTGCTTCCACGATCAGGAAACGGGCCAAGAAATTTCTCCGCAGAATTTGAAAAGTTTGGGGCTCAGGCGTCGGCAGTCGCGGAAGATGGCTCGCGCGTCAGAAACCGTTCCTCGACGATCGACAGGCCATATCCCTCAAGCGCGATGAGCGAATGATGCGAGGTCGTCAGCAAGATCATCTCATGCACACCCAGTTCCGCCAGGATCTGCGCCCCGACGCCATAGTCACGCAATTCGTCCATGTCGCTGCCGCCGCGACCTTCGCGAAAGTCCAGCATTCTGCTAACCGCACCGCCTTTGAGCTTGCTGATAGCCACAATGACGCCGGCACCGGTCTTTTCGATTTCCCGCATCGCTTTTTGGAACAGCCCGTTTCGGAAACCGTCCTCTCCGAACACGTCCGAGAACATGTCGAGCGTATGCATGCGCACGAGCACTGGCTCTTCAGGATTGATCCTGCCGTGGACGAGGGCGAGCATCTCGTCCCCTGTCGGCTCGTTGCGAAAGGCCATAGCCTTCCATTCGGCACCGCCTTCGGTCTTGAACCGGCTTTCCGACACCATTCGGACATGGCGATCGTGATGTCGGCGATAGGCGATCAGGTCGCGGATCGTACCGATTTTCAGATCGTGGAGACGCGCGAAGCGCAGAAGGTCGTCCATCCGCGACATCGAACCGTCCTCGTTCATGATTTCGCATATCACGCCCGAGGGGTTGAGTCCGGCAAGCCGGGAAATATCGACAGCCGCTTCGGTGTGTCCGGCGCGGGTTAGCACGCCTCCGTCCCGCGCGATAAGCGGAAACACATGCCCCGGCGTGACGATGTCGTCGCGGCTCTTGGATGCATCGATTGCGACGCTGATCGTGCGTGCGCGATCCGCCGCGCTGATGCCGGTGGTGACACCCTCGCGCGCTTCGATCGAGGTCGTGAAAGCCGTTTCGTGGCGAGTCCGGTTGTTGCGGCTCATCAGCTCGAGGCCTAGTTGCTCGACGCGCTGCTTTGCAAGGGCCAAACAAATCAGGCCGCGTCCGTGCGAAGCCATGAAGTTGATGGCGGAGGGTGTGGCCATCTGGGCCGGGATGACCAGATCGCCTTCGTTCTCGCGGTCTTCGTCATCGACCAGGATGAACATCCGGCCATTGCGGGCTTCGTCGATGATTTCCTCGGGCGTGGCGATGACATTGCGGTCGCTGTTGGCGCGAAGGAACTGATCGAGTTTCGACAGGGTTTCAGCCGTAGGGTTCCATTGCGGCTCTCCGCAATCGCGCAGGCTATTGGCGTGAAGCCCGGCCGCGCGAGCAATCGCGCTTTTCGTCATGCGGCCCGAATCGACCAATTCCATGATCTGACCGAGAGTCGAACTGGTTGCTGTGCTGTTCATTAGGGCGATGTGTCACATTGCAATGTGACCTGCAACCCCAATGTGATCGGTAGGCGAGCATTCAAAATTATTTAAATGCGCCTCTTACGCGAAGTGGCGGAAGACCGCGGCTTTTATGAGCGAACCAACGAAAAACCCCGCCCAAATCGGGCGGGGTCCGATCTACAAAGCCTGACCGATTAACGCTCGGTCGTAAGGCCCCACAGCCAGTTGATCAGTCCGCGGGTCGCGGTCGGTTTACGATTACGCATGTTTAGGCCTCCAGTTACTGAGGCCCTCTTGTTAACCTTAAAATGAGGGTTAATAAAGAGTTAATTTTCTAGGTTCGTTATAATCTTCCACGTTTAGCATCGTGAGCAGTTCCGAAATGCGCATCGGCCGCCCATAGAAGAACCCCTGGCCGATCACACAGCCCAGCGAAACAAGCAGATCCTGCTCGTCCGTCGTTTCGATCCCCTCGGCGACAAGCCGCATGCCCGCCTTGCGAGCGGTGTCGTTCAGGGCACGAATGACGATACGCGCGCGCTCGTTATGTTGTGCAAGAGCGACGAAGCTGCGATCGATCTTGATCTCGTCGCAGGGCAGCCCGACGAGGAGGGACAGATTGGCCTCTCCCGTTCCGAAATCGTCGAGCGAGATGTGGAAGCCGCGTTCCTGTAGTCGTTCCAAATTGCGTGCAGCGGTGCGGAAATCATCGATCTTCGCCGTTTCGGTTATCTCGATGGTAATGGCCTCGGGCCGTCCACCGCCGGCTGCAATATTGTCACAGACCAATGACACGAAATCGTGTTCGGCAAGAAGCGTAGCGGAGACGTTGACCGAGATGCGCGCGCCGGCGTTCAATGCCACATTGGCCGACCGCGCGGCCAACCTCAGCGTATGGGCGGTCAGCGGCTTGAGCCGACCGGCCTTTTCGATGAAAGGAATGAATTCGGTCGGGCTTATTTCGCCGCGTTGCGGATGCTTCCAGCGGACGAGCGCCTCCGCACCGACAACGTGACCGCTTTCAAGCAGGCATTGGGGCTGGAACAGCAGATAGATATGCTGATGCGCGATGGCATGATCGAGCGACGAATGGAGCGATAGCTGCCAATCCGTATCCGATCCGCCTTGTTCGCTCACCAATGCAAGCTTGCTGGGGCGCCGCGAAGCCACCTCAGCCGCAACGATGGTCGCACTGATCGCCTGTCGCGGCTTGGGAATGTCGTTGTCGAGTATTCCGAAGGAGCAGGAGAAATCGAGCGTGCGCTCCTCGACTCTTACCGGAGCGCTGGCCAGCGCTAGCAGACCGGTAATATGACTCCTCGCGTGCTCCAGTTCATCGAACCAGGCAAAATGTCCGGTGTTGTCGGTATAGACCTGAACGTCCGTACCAATTGACAAGCGGTCCGATATTTGCCGGATGAAATTGCGATGGAGCGACGGTTCGAGGCTTGCCAAAATCTCTTCGAAATTTTCGACACGTGCGACCACGAGGCGCCCGCGCGATTTTCCGAAGTCATCCTGTAATGCATTGAAATTGGGCAAACCCGACACCGTATCGACGCCTGCCGCGCGTTCCCGCCAATTGTCGCGAATGCGAATTGCCCCATAGATTGAGAGCAGTGTGTAAACCATGCCCATAAGCAAGAGCAGGTCGAACTGGGCGGCGATAAATGGCGCAGAAAGTGAAATGACGACAAGACCGGCGTAGCCGCATCGCCGGACAATCCTTGGAAGCAACGCAACCGAAAATAGGGCGATCCCAAATACGAGAAAAGGAACGAACCATCCTACCGGCTTGAGACTTTCGGAAATGAGCGTTTCCGCTGCGAGCGCGCCCACTATGGCACTGGGCATAGACTTGCTGAGCGGCGTGTTCACCAAATTGGCGGTTCCGCTGGCGGGCGCGGTGATCAGGATCCGTTTTCCCGCAATAGCGGCATCGGGCACCAATCCGCTTTCAAAATCTTCAAAGGCGATGATAGGTATCGCTTGCGGAGAGATTCTGAAATCGATCGGATACGTTCCGCCGGTCGCATCGCTTGCTCCTGCAAGGGCGGCGCCAAGCTTTGGAAAGCTCTCCCCTCCGGTTGTGAAGCGGTAGTCCGCGTCGAATACGAACCCGGTAATCGACGTTATGTTCGCGTCGACCGCTTCGCCATCGACGGGCAGCACGGCGGTTCGCGATACACTAAGTGGATCCTCGGAAGACACGGTACCGGCGGTGGCAGGCCATGCAACGATGACGGTTGATTGTGCAGCCGCAATCGCTCTACCCAGATTATCGATTCCCGTATCTGTTTCGTTGAAACGTCCTTCGATAACGATCCGTTCGGGGCGCATGGCGTCCAGCGATGGGATAACCTGGGCATATCGCTCGGCGATCGTGTCGTTCCGCCCCGCTTCGCGTTCGGTGGTAACGATGACGATTTCGCCCGACACAGGCTTTTGCATGGTGCGCGAAACGATAAGGCGCGGCACTTCGTCGATGAGTTTCGGGATATCCAGCGCGAACAGCACCACGAGTGCCGCAACAAGCGACAAGAGGACCTGGAGCAGGCGGCGAAGTGTTCGCGGCTCGATCCGGAGGCGAGGGGTATGCGCGCGCATCGAACCCCCGATAGCATAGGATAGTTAATAGTTCGCTGCTTAACGCCGCCGTCGAACCCGTCGGTTCGGGGATGCTGATCGCGCTTTTATCCCTTGTGCCGGAACGAGGGATCAGTCGGTGGCAGGATCGGGAAGTTCGGTTGCCGGAACGCCCTGATCGTCGATTGCGGGAACATCCTCTTCCTCGGGCGGGGGCATGACGGTTACAGCGACGCGCCGGTTCTTCGCTCGTCCCTCTTCGTCGGGTTCACCATCCGGCCTTGCATTGGGGGCAATCGGGTTCTGTTCGCCCATGGCGATGATGGTAATCCTGTCTTCGCTCGCGCCCGCCTCAACCAGATGTTCGGCGACTGCCTCGGCCCTTCGGCGCGATGCGCGAAGGTTGACTTCATCCCGACCGCTCGAATCCGTATGACCGCGCAGGACGATGGCACCGCCCTTGCGGAACTGCTCGCTCTCGACGATCTCTTCGATCATGGCGGCGGCATCGGGATTCAGGTCGCTGCCGCTGTCGCCGAAGGGGACTATGACATCAAGCGGTTCGAGGGGCGGTTCTGCAATCGGCCGGACGTCCATGTCGGCGCGCAGGATCGAGTTGGTCGACAGGTCTTCCTGCACTTCTTCCGGCAATGGCTCCTGACCTTCGGCGGCCGGCTCCTCCTCGATGGGGAGGGTGGTGTCTTCGCGCCTTTCACAGCCGGTCAGCGCGGACAGCAGCAATGCTGCGCCCATTGCGGTGCAAATTCGGTTTCTGTGTGTATGCAATCCTCTCATGCGGGTTTTGCCTCCTCGCCTGAGGGCCCCTCAGGCCCTTTTTCTTCGTCGCCGGTCTTTGCCAGTGCGGTGTCTCCTTCGCTCGACTGGCCGGACTTCGCCTGCGCCTTCGCTCGCTTCTCACGCTTGGCATGAACCTTTTCGGTGACCGGGTCTTCCGGCGGCGAATAGGATATGATGATGTCGCCCGGACCGGGGATCGGCCGCGATGCGTGGGTGAAGAACCGCAGCTGGCCGCTCTTGAGCAGTACGAGCACGAAATCGGCCTTGTCGGGCAACGCTTCGCGCGCCTTGTCTACGCCGAACTGCTCAGACAGGCGGGTCTTGCGAAATTCCCATCCCTGCGCCTGGCGCTGATGCATTTCTTCCATGTCGACGCCGGACTCGAATAGCGAGCGCCCGCGGATCGAGGGCGGGAGCGAGCGTGGATCGTCAGGATGCCCTGCCTCGCCAAGCTGATAGACGGCGTCGCGGCCGATTTCAGGAGCGAATTCATTGCAGACGAGGGCGTTATAGGCCTCGTTCTCGGTCGCGGCGACAAGGACCTGATAATGGCTGAGGTCGAGCGAATGCTCCGTCGCCTCGGCAAGAATTTCGCCGTGATAGGTGTCCAGCCCCTGCTGCCGCGCCCGCGACAACCGCCACCAGCTGGTGTCCGCCAAGGTTACGGGAACATCGAGTTCGTCCAGTTCCTTGGCCAGGGCGATCGACCATGGCGTAGCGCCAACCAGCAGCAGGCCGGGCGTAGTCGAACCCGTAACGCCCAGCCAGCGCGCAACGGGCGCCATGGTAAAGCCATGCGCGACGATGGTCGCCACGCAGACGGCAAAGGAGAGACTGATCAGGATCGTCCCGTCGGCATAGCCCAGATCCGAAAGGCGCAAGGCGAACAGGCCGGAGATCGCGACCGCCACGATGCCGCGCGGTGCGATCCAGGCAAGAAAAATCCGCTCGTTCCACGGGATTTTCGAGAATGCCAGGCTGATAAGGACGGTGGCCGGGCGCACCAGAAACAGGATCGCCAGAAGGAACAGCGTGAACTGCCATTCCAGCAGCCGCAAAGTTTCATAATCCAGCTGCGCCGACAGCAGGATAAAGATACCGGACACGAGTATGACGGCGATGTTCTGCTTGAACGGATGAATATCCCTAAGCGAGTCGACATTCATATTCGCCAGCGCCACGCCCATCAGCGTAACCGCAACAAGCCCTGTTTCCTGCTGGATCAGGTTCGAAATCACGAACAGCCCGACCACGACGACCAGCAAAACCGGCGCTTTCAGATATTCGGGCACCAGCCCGCGCGGGAAGCTCCACGCAATCGCCCAGGCCGCGACGTAACCCAGCACTGCCGCGGCAAGCGTGGCGAAAACGAGTGCGGGCACCACGTCGAACAATGTCGCGCCTGCGGCCGATGCACGGAAATATTCGTAAGCCAGAACGGCGCACATCGCGCCGAACGGGTCGTTGACGATCGCTTCCCATTTGAGGATCGCGGCGGGCCTTTGCGCAACGCTCGACTGGCGGAGCAGCGGCAGCACCACCGTCGGGCCAGTGACGACCAGAATGCCCGCGAACAGAATGGCGACCGGCCACACCAGCCCCGCAATATAATAGCAGGCCAGCGAGCCGGCGACCCATCCGACAGGGACTCCGAAGACCACCAGCCGCCAGACCGCGCTTCCCGTGCGTCGCAATTCGCGGAAATCAAGGCTCAGGCCGCCCTCAAATAGAATGAGGGCGACCCCGATAGATATCATCGGTTCTAACAGCTCGCCAAATGCGTGATGCGGATCGATGATCCCAAGAATGGGTCCGGCAAGGAAACCGGCGATCAACATCAGGACGATCGCAGGCCAACCTGTCCTCCAGGCTATCCATTGCGCACCGATACCGAGCACTCCGACGAGTGCGATGACTATTGCTTGTTCCTGCATGCCCGTCCGTTGCTGCCACATGTAGAGGCATAATGGCAAACCCAGTCACCCAATGCGGTGCGGCGACGGGCGTTCCCGCTTTATTCGTCGGCAGGCTTTCCGTACCCGCCACCGCCGGGTGTCCGGATCTCGATGGCATCGCCCGCTTCGACCGAAACGTTTGCGCAGGCGGACAGCTCTTCGCGCGTGCCATCGGTACGAACCACGATGTTCCGCCCGGTCTTTCCGGCCTTGCCGCCCGACAGGCCGAAGGGCGGAACGCGGCGGCGGTTGGAAAGGATGCCGACCTCCATGCTTTCAAGAAAGCGCAAGCGGCGGATCACGCCGTTGCCGCCATGCCACCGGCCTGCGCCGGCCGAACCCTTGCGGATCGCGAATTCTTCAAGGACGACCGGAAAGCGGGATTCGAGTATTTCGGGATCGGTCAGGCGCGAATTGGTCATGTGGGTCTGCACCGCGTCCGCGCCGTCGAAGCCTTCTGCGTCGCCTGCGGGACCGGCGCCCGATCCGCCCGCGATCGTTTCGTAATATTGATAACGCGCATTGCCGAAGGTCAGATTGTTCATCGTCCCTTGCGCGGCCGACATCGTGCCCAGTGCCCCGAAGATCGTGTCGGTCACGACTTGGCTCGTCTCGACATTCCCTGCGACGACGGCACCCGGTGCCTTGGGATTGAGCATCGAACCTTCAGGCACGATCAGGCGGATAGGCGCGAGGCAGCCTTCGTTCATGGGCACGTCGCCGTCGATCATCGTGCGTATGGCATAGAGAACCGCAGCGTTCACGATCGGCAGCGGCGCATTGAAATTGCCGGGATGCTGCTCGCTCGTTCCGGTAAAGTCGAACAGGGCTTCGCCGTTATCGCGGTCGATGGTTACGGACAGGCGGATGACCGATCCGTCGTCCATCCCATAGGCAAAGCTGCCGTCGTTCAGCCGCCCCATCAGGGCGCGGACGGCTTCTTCCGCCTGCGCCATGACATGGCCCATATAGGCATCGACAACGGCCCGCGATTGCGCGCCCGCCAGCCGGTTCAGCTCGCACGCTCCCTTTATGCAGGCCGCCAGCTGGGCCTTGAGATCGGCGATATTGCGATCCGGATCGCGCGCGGGATGATCGCCGGACGCCAGCAGGCCGCGGATGTCCGCCTCGAGAAAGCGGCCCTCGTCGACAAGCAGGACATTATCGAACAATATGCCTTCGTCCTCGACACTGACGCTGCCGGCGGGCATCGAACCCGGCGCGGTTCCGCCGATGTCGGCGTGATGGCCGCGTGCGGCGGCCCACCATGCAGGTTCCGCGTCATCGCCATCGGCGAAAACGGGCAGGACGACGGTGATGTCGGGCAGATGCGTTCCGCCGTCATAGGGCGCGTTAAGGGCGAAGGCATCGCCCTTGCGAATGCCGCGTCCGTCATCCCGCCGCCTCCGCGCAATCGTCCGTACGCTTTCGCCCATGGACCCCAGATGGACGGGCATATGCGGCGCATTGGCGATGAGATTGCCGTCACGGTCGAAGATCGCGCAGGAGAAATCGAGCCTTTCGCGGATATTCACCGAACTCGCGCTGGATTGCAGGGCGGCGCCCATTTCCTCGGCGATGCCCATGAACAACGATGCCATGATGGCGGTGCGCACCGGATCGCGGTCCGTCGCCAGGCTGGCGTCTGCCTTGTCTGCCGTTCGCTTAAGCAAGAGGTTTCCGGCGGCGTCCACATTGATGCGCCAGCCCGGTTCTACGACGATCGTCGAAACGTCGTCGACCACGAGGGCAGGGCCATCGCCTTCGAACCCGGCAGCCAGGTCCGATCGGCGGAAAAGGGGAATGTCGCAGTCCTCCCCCTTGAGATGGGACGAGACGCGGTCGGCAGCAGGGGCCGACTTGTCGGGCAAGGGCAGGGGAGGGCCGCTGCGTTCGGGCGAGCGGAAGACGGCCTCTGCGCGAGCAGAGGCGACCATGACGGCGCCTTCGGGTTCGAACCCGAAGCGTTCGCGCCAGCGGCTTTGAAACAGGCTGGCCATGCGCTGCATAGAGGCATGCTCGATCTCGATCGTGTTCTCGGTTCCCGCCGGGCGCAATTGCAGGCTTAGCGAAAGGTCGATCGCGTCCTTGTCGACGCCCTGCCGCACCAGTTCCTGCGAAGCGGCACTGGCCAGCGCATCCAGTTCACCCGAGATGTCGGGCTCGTTCGCCGCGTTCAATTCCATGGCCAGTGTCGCCTCGCGCATTGCCCTCCGGTCTGCGAGCCCCATGCCATAGGCCGACAGCACGCTGGCCAGCGGATGGCATTGCACCACGTCCAGCCCCAGCGCTTCGGCGACGAGACAAGCGTGCTGCCCGCCCGCGCCGCCGAACGCGGCCAGCGCCGCGCCCGCGATATCATGGCCCCTCCTGATCGAGATCGCCTTGATGGCCTGCGCCATGTCCTGCACCGCGATGGCGATGAAGCCTTCGGCCGCTTCCATCTCGGAAAGCCTGCGTCCGGTTTCGGCCTCGATCCGGTCGCAGATTTCGGACAGCAGGGACATGACGACAGTGCGGTCGGGCGGAAGGTCGCCATCCGGACCGAACACGGCGGGAAAATGCGCTGGCTGCAACTTACCCAAGGCGAGATTGCAGTCGGTGACCGTCAGCGGCCCGCCATTGCGATAACAGGCAGGACCGGGATAGGCCCCCGCCGATTCCGGCCCGACGTGGAATCGGCCAGCCTCGTAACGGCAGATCGATCCTCCGCCCGATGCGACGGTGTGGATGCGCATCATCGGTGCCGCTATGCGAACGCCCTCTAGCCGCGTTTCACTGTCGCGTTCGTACTGGCCGGCATACCAGGACACATCGGTCGACGTGCCGCCCATGTCGAAACCGACCACGGCGGGAAAACCGGCTTCCTCGGCGGTCGCCGCCATCCCCACGATCCCGCCGGCGGGGCCCGACAGGATCGCATCCTTGCCGTGAAACAGTTCGCGGGTCGTCAGGCCGCCGTTCGACTGCATGAACAGCGCGTCACCCGCTTCGCCCAAGCCTTGCGCGACCTGCGACGTATAGTCATTCAGCGGGGGCGAGACATAGGCATCCAGCACGGTCGTATCGCCGCGCGACACCAGCTTGATCAGCGGGGCAAGCTCGTGACTGACCGACACCTGCGCAAAGCCGATCTCGCGCGCGATCCGCGCCAGCGCCTGTTCGTGATTCTGATGGCGATAGCCGTGCATGAGGCATATGGCGACGGCGCTCACGCCATCCTGCCGCGCCTGCTCGAACACCTTTCTTGCATGCGTTTCGTCAAGCGCGCGTTCGACCGTGCCATCGGCAAGAACACGCTCGCGGATGGGGGCAACGCGGTCGTAGATCGGCTCGGGCAAGACGATATGCCGCGCGAACAGTTCGGGCCGTTCCTGCGATCCGATCCGCAGCGCATCCTCGAACCCCTCGGTAATGGCCAGCATCACGCGCGCACCCTTGCGCTCCAGCAAGACGTTGGTCGCGACCGTCGTGCCGATGCGCAATTCGCACGGGGGCAGGGCGCCGTCCGGCGTATCGGTTATGGTGCGGATCGCATGGATCGCCGCATCCTCTTGGCGTGAAGGATCCTCCGACAAAAGCTTTGTGCGTGTGAGCTTCCCGCCGGGGGAAATCGCAACCACATCAGTGAAGGTTCCGCCGCGATCAATCCAGAATTGCCATTTGTTCATCGGGTCTGCCTAACGTCTTTTGGTGCGCTTCGCACGGCTTGTGATCGCAGCCATGCTGCTCTAGCGGGCGCGCAGAGGAAGGATGCAGCCATGACGAGCACCCCCGCGCCAGAACCCAGCGGTCCGATAGAACCCGAATTTCCCGAGCCAAGGCCCCATTCGCTGGCCGAAGATGCCTATGGCCTGTTGAGCGGTGCGCTGCTGATGGCGCTGGGGCTGGTCATCATGAAGGCCAGCGGAATCGTGACCGCCGGAATGGGCGGTGTCGCGCTGCTGTTCAGCTATCTGATCGGCATGCCGGTCGACTTCTGGTTCTGGTGCCTGAACGTCCCGTTCCTCGTGCTTGCGTGGAGTGCGATGGGGCGAAGCTTTTTCTTCAAGACGGTATGCGCAGTTGCCGCCGTATCGGTGATGGCGGCCCTGACGCGCATCTCGCTCGACATCCAGTCGGTCCATCCGGCCTTTGCGGCGGTTGCAGGCGGCACGGCTGCCGGGGCAGGGGTCATGGCGATGTTGCGTCACCGTTCGGGCGTGGGCGGTGTGACCATCGTGTCGGTCTGGCTCAATCGCCGGAAAGGCTGGAGCGTCGGCTGGCTTACCTTTGCGCTGGACGGAATAATCATCCTCGCGGCGATCACGACGCGCCCCCCCGAACTGGCCGCATGGTCGGTGCTCAGCGTCATTTCGATGAGCGCGGTCCTGATCGCCTTTCACCGCCCCGGCCGATACACCGGATATTGAAGATCAGCGCGGGTTCGCGGTGACGTTGCCGATCGGTCCCGTCGATACGGGGCGGCTGGCGGGCTGGGCAACATCGTTCACCAGATCGTCGAACAGCGCTTCGTAATGCACCATGGCCTGCCGAAGGTCCTCCGTCGCGACAGCCTCTCCGCTTGGGTCACGCGACTGGCGTGCGGCGATGTCATGGCCTTCGCGGTAATGGCGCGCCACCTCAGGATGGTCGACTGTCAGGTCGGCATGGCGCTGATCGAAATCGGCGACCGGAAAGCCCCGCGCCTTCATCAGCGAACCGATCGTGCGGTCGGCATGCAACACCGCTTCGGCCGGGCTGTTCACGAACAGGCTCTTCACCTCGACCCATTCGGACGAGAACCGGTCGTGTTCCTCGGCAGAGAGCGGGCGGATGTCGAACGCGGCGACCCGGCGCTGACGATCCTCAAGATCATGTTCCGCGCGGCCAGTGCTGCCAGTCGCGGCGACCGTGCGGTCGTACTCGTCGCCAAAGCGGGAGCGAAGCCGGTTGGTCCGGCTGCGTGCGATGAAATACCAGATCAGCAATACGCCGATCACTACGGCCGCTATCACGATCCATGTCAGGGGATTGATCGTTTCCATCATTCATCCTCGCCTTTGCATCCCCGTCGCGGCAAGAAACGGCAAGGCGAGAGAGCAGTTCCCGAAACCGGCCAGTTCCCAAGACCGGCCAGTTCCCGACACAGCTAGCTGCGTTCATCATTTGCCGCTCTTTCAGGCTGTGCCGTCCCGATACAGGGGGCGAACACCGATTAACGAACAAGGTTACCGCAATTGCAGCAATCCGGCTAATCGCACAATACGAGGGCAGTCGTCCGACGGGGGCCGGGCGACCTTGTATTCAATCATTGGGGGCAGAGGCCCGGTCGGCGTTCCTTCGTCATGGCGAAGGACGCCGACCGGTGCAGAAGCAGAAGGTCCGTATATGTCGAACAACAAGAATGACCAGTACCGGTTGCTCGAACGGCATGAATTCGTGGCGCAGTGCCGCCTGCGGACGCCAGGCAGTCTCGCGCGGATCTCGATCGTGCGGAACTTGACCAGCGAAGGCTGCGCGGTCGAATGTATCCCGGTCAGCCTGCAGCGCGGCGACGTCATCTATCTGCAATTCGGAACCGTCGGCCCGATCGAAGGGCGTGTCGTCTGGCTGCGCAAGGGGATGGAGGCAGGCATACGCTTTGAGCAGGGCCTATATCCGGCGGTCTTCGACAGGCTCATTCATCTGGCACATCGCAACATGGTCTTGAGCGATGAGCCCATGGAGCTGAAGGAAGATCCAATCATGTTCCGCAAGAACATGCATCGCACGGCAGCTTGCTGAAAACACCGGCCCAGGCGGCTGGATCGCGTGGGCGGGGTTCATCGGAAACCGACCTGCCCACCATTATTTCAACTGAAACCGGTTTGCCGCATGGCTGAGTCATTGCACGGCAATGTTCGCTCTGCCATCGTTTCGTCATGAACGATCCACGTGCCGCCGCGACCCTGACATCGTCCGAACCCTGGAGCCCGATCCGGCGGGCCTTTGCCATATTGACGCTGATCTTCTCCGCGGGCCTGCTGGCGGCCTGCGGATCGGGAGAGCGCTACTCGGACGAGGCCGCTCGCAATGGCATCCTGTTATGGGGCAATGGCAGCGAACCGAAGGGGCTGGATCCGCATCTCGTCACCGGCGTGCCCGAGAACAAGATCATCTCCTCTTTGCTGGAAGGGCTTATCGCCTATCACCCTACCGACGATCTGCAGCCCGAACCGGGCATGGCGGAACGCTGGGAAAGCAACGAGGATTTTTCGCAATGGACGTTCCACCTGCGCGATGCGCAATGGTCGAACGGCGATCCGGTGCGGGCGAGCGATTTCGTCTATAGCTGGGAACGGATGCTCACCCCGTCCCTTGGCGCGGAATATGCCGAGATGCTCTATATCCTGAAGGGGGCGGAGGACTTTCACCAGGGGCGGACGACGGATTTTTCGACCGTCGGGGTCAAGGCGCTCGACGACAAGACCTTGCAGGTTACGCTGGAAGGGCCGGCACCGTTCTTCCTCAACATGCTGAAGCATTACAGCTGGTACCCGGTGAACCCGCGCGTCGTTGAGGCGCATGGCGGAATGACCGATCGACAGAGCTCATGGTCGACGCTGGAAAACTATGTCGGCAATGGTCCTTTCGTGCTCGACGACTGGGTGACCAACCAGATCATCAAGGTCCGAAAGAGCCCGACCTATTGGGACCGTGACCGCGTCAAGCTGAACGGCGTGAACTTCTATCCGGTCGAGAATGTCACCACCGAGGAGACGATGTTCCGCGGCGGGCGGCTGCATCTGACGAATACGGTCACCCCCGACAAGATCCCGATCTTCCTTGAGAAAATGCCGCAGGAAATGAAGATCGAGCCCTACATGGGCGTCTATTTCTATCGCATCAACGTGACGCGAAAGCCGTTCGACGATGTGCGGGTGCGCAAGGCACTCGCCTATTCGATCGACAAGAAGCTGCTGGTCGACAAGGTCACCAAGGGCGGCCAGATCCCGGCGACCGGTTTCGTGCCGCCGGGCCTCAAGGGCTATGAAACATCGGACGCGGCGGAGTTTCAGCCCGAACTGGCGCGCCGGCTTTTGGCAGAGGCGGGCTATCCGGGCGGACGGGGTTTTCCGGATGTCGAGATCCTGATCAACACCAGCGAGGCGCATCGCAAGATCGCCGAGGCGCTGCAGGCGATGTGGCGCAAGGAACTGGACGTCAACATCGGCATCTATAACCAGGAATGGAAGGTCTATCTCGATAGCCAGAGTAACCTGGACTATGATCTGGTGCGCGCCGGATGGATCGCCGATTATGCCTATCCGAACACGTTCCTCGATATCTTCACCACCGGCAACGGAAACAATGACACCGGCTGGTCCAACCAGCGCTACGACACGCTGATCGGCCGCGCGCGCACCGCGCAGACGGACGAACAGCGTATGGCCATCCTGCAAGAAGCGGAGCAGGTGCTGATGGAGGACATGCCGATCATTCCAATCTATTGGTACACGCGCACCTATCTGAAAAGCACGCTGATCGAAGGCTGGCATCCCAAGGCGCTGGACAATCATCCGATCAAATATGTCTCGCTTAAGGCGCCGCCGCCGCCTGCAAGCGCCGAATAGAGATCCGAACCGCGCAGGGGAGAGCCTGAATAATGTTCCGCTTCGTCACCGTCCGGCTGCTTCAGGGCCTTCTGGTGCTTCTGGCCATCTATGCGGTCACCTTCTTTCTGGTGGCCGCGACGCCCGGCAGCCCATTCAGCACCGAACGAGCCATCCGGCCCGAGATCCTCGCCCAGATCGAGGCGTTCTATGGCTATGACAAGCCGGTCGGCGAACGCTTCGTCACCTCGGTCTCGAACGCGCTGCGCGGTGAATTCGGGCCTTCTGCGGTCTATGCCAATAGGTCGGTCACCGACATCATTGCCGAGAGCTTTCCGGTTTCGCTCAAGCTGGGGTCGCTTGCGCTGGGGCTGGCTTTGGCGCTTGGCATACCGGTCGGCATCATTGCGGCGGTGCGGCAGAACAGCTGGCTCGACTATGTGCCCATGTCGGTGTCGATGGCGGGCATTTGCCTGCCGACATTCGTCATGGGCCCGCTGCTGGCGCTGATCTTCGGCCTGATCTTCGAGCTGCTCCCCGTAGCGGGCTGGTTCGGCCCCGAATATGTCATCCTGCCGGCGCTGACTCTGGGTCTGTATTATGCGGCCTATTTCGCACGGCTGACGCGCGGCGGCATGCTGGAAATGCTGAACCAGGACTGGGTCCGCACAGCACGGGCCAAGGGCGTTTCGGAAAGCACCATCGTGTGGAAGCATTGCCTGAAGGGCGGGCTGATCCCGGCGATCACTTTCCTAGGGCCCGCGCTGGCGGGCATTATTTCGGGCAGCTTCGTGGTAGAGACCATTTTCCAGATACCCGGCCTTGGCCAATGGTTCGTGAAGGGCGCGCTGAATCGCGACGATTTCCTCATCCTTGGCCTCACGGTGCTGTTCGCGGCGCTGATCGTGGTGATGAACCTGCTGGTCGACATCGTGCAGGTCGCGCTCAATCCGCGGCTGAAATACGAATAGGGCGGGGCACATAGCATGAGCGATCATTCCGAAACCGCCGTTCTTGCGGATGAACCCGTCCCGCCGCCCATCGAGGCAAACGAGATTGCCGCCGAAGAGCTTGAGGAAGGTTCCTCGCTATGGCGCGATGCGTGGCACCGGCTGAAACGCAACCGGCTGGCGGTCAGCAGCCTGTTCATCTTCATCTTCATCGCCTTGTTCTGCGTCGTCGGTCCGTGGCTCTCGCCATATGATAGCCAGACGCAGGACCTGTTTCTGGGCGCGGTCGGTCCTTCCGCGGATCACTGGTTCGGCACAGACACGCTGGGCCGCGACCTGATGGTGCGCGTCATGGAGGGCGGTCGCATATCCCTGCTGGTCGGGCTGGTCGCCACGCTGGTCGCCCTGCTGATCGGGGTGATGTATGGCGCGACCGCCGGATATCTCGGCGGCAAGGTCGATAGCGCGATGATGCGCTTCGTCGATTTGCTCTATGCGCTGCCGTTCACGATCTTCGTGATCCTGCTGATGGTCGCGTTCGGGCGGTCGCTGTGGCTGATCTTCGTCGCCATCGGCTGTATCGAGTGGCTGACCACTGCGCGCATCGTGCGATCGGGCGTCATCAGCCTGAAGAAGCAGGAATTTGTCGAGGCGGCCAATTCGCTGGGCTTTTCCCACATGCGGATCATTGTTCGGCACCTGATCCCCAATGTGCTGGGCCCGGTAATCGTGGTCGCCACGCTGACCGTCCCCGCGGTGATGCTGCTCGAGGCGTTCCTGTCGTTTCTCGGCCTGGGCATCCAGCCCCCCAATGCATCGTGGGGCGTGCTGATCAATGAGGGGCAGCAGAACATGGAGATCTTCCCGTGGATGCTGATCTTCCCGGCTTTCTTCTTTGCGCTGACGCTGTTCTGCCTGAACTTCCTGGGCGACGGACTTCGCGACGCGCTCGATCCCAAGAGCGCGAAGGACTGATCTGATGGCACTTCTCGAAGTCTCCGACCTTCGCACGTCCTTTTACACCCGCGGGGGCGTTGTGCGCGCGGTCGATGGCGTGTCCTTTACGCTCGACAAGGGCGAGACGCTGGGCATCGTCGGCGAATCCGGTTCGGGCAAGTCGGTCACCTGCTACTCGCTGATGAAGCTGATCCCCGAACCGCCGGGACGGATCGAAAGCGGCACGGCGATCTTCGACGGGCAGGACCTGCTGCGGATGAGCGCGCGCGATTTGCGCAAGGTACGCGGCAACCGGATCAGCATGATCTTTCAGGATCCGATGACCTCACTCAACCCCTATCTGCGCATCAGCACCCAGCTGATCGAGGCGCTGCGGATCCACCGCGACATCGACAAGAAGGCCGCGCTGAACAAGGCGATCGCCGCGTTGGAGGAAGTGGGCATCCCCGGCGCCAGCAGCCGCGTCCATCAATATCCGCACGAGTTCTCAGGCGGCATGCGGCAGCGCGTGATGATCGCGATGGCGCTGATCACCGAACCCGACCTGCTGATCGCGGACGAACCGACCACCGCGCTCGACGTGACGGTGCAGGCGCAGATCCTCGACATCATCAAGGAGCGGCAGGAGCGGCTTGGCACGGCCGTCATCCTCGTCACGCACGATCTGGGCGTGGTGGCGGGCACCTGCGACAAGGTGAACGTGATGTATGGCGGCAAGCTGATGGAAAGCGGGACGGCAGAGCAGGTGTTCTACGATCCGATCCATCCCTATACACGGTCGCTGCAAAAGACGATCCCGTCGCTGCAGACCAAGGGCGCCGACCTCTACACCATTCCCGGACTGCCGCCAGATGTGTCCAAGCCCATCAATGGCTGCGCGTTCTACCCACGCTGCCCCTATCCCAAGGTGGCCCAGCCCGAGGGCGAGCGCCCGCAACTGGTCGAGAATGGCGATGGGCATTGCTTCGCCGATTGCCGATTCTGCGATTCCAGCGCGCCCATCGAAAGCGTCTTGCCCAAACACGATGCGGGCGATGTGGATACAGCTCAGGATATCCGGGAAGGGGAGGGCGCGGCATGAGCGAATTTCTCGTCCTGGATGACGTCAAAACCCATTTCGATCTTGGCAACAAGGCCTTCAGCCGCACCAGCAAGGGCGTGGTGAAAGCAGTCGACGGCATTTCGCTCAGCATTCACGAGGGCGAGATCCTGGGCCTTGTCGGCGAATCCGGTTGCGGCAAGTCGACGCTTGGACGGACGATCATGCAGTTGATCCGCCCAACCTCGGGAAGCGTGTGGCTGGAAGGGCGCGAGATCAGCGCGCTTTCGGATCGCGACCTGCGATCGGCGCGTATCGATTTCCAGATGATCTTTCAGGATCCGTATGCCTCGCTAAACCCCCGCATGACCGTGCTGGACACGCTGGCCGAGGCGGTTCGCACGCGGCATCCGGAACTGAAAGGCGATCCGCTGCGTGCCCGTGTTGCCGAACTGATGCGCACCGTCGGCATGAACCCCGCGCAGATGAGGCGCTATCCGCACGAATTCTCCGGCGGTCAGCGCCAGCGGGTCGCCATAGCCCGCGCGCTTGCGCCCGAACCGAAACTGATCATTGCGGACGAACCCGTGTCCGCGCTCGACGTTTCGATCCAGTCGCAGATCCTCAACCTGCTGAAGGACCTGACGAAGCGGATGGGGCTGACGATGATCTTCATCAGCCACGATCTGTCGGTCGTGCGTTACATCGCCGACCGGATCGCGGTGATGTATCTGGGCAAGATCATCGAATTGGGTAGCGCGGAAGACATCGTCGACAATCCGCTCCATATCTACACCCGCGCGTTGATGAGCGCGATCCCGCGTCCCGATCCGCGCCTAGAGCGAACGCGCAGCCGCATCGTTCTCGAAGGTGATCCGCCCAGTCCGCTGGACCCGCCGTCGGGCTGCAATTTCTGGCCGCGCAGCCCTGTACCGCATGACGACTATATGAAATCGCATGTTCCTGAATTTGCCGAAATAATTCCCGGACATTTCGCAGCGAATTGCCCGTTCTGCCTGCAAAAGCAAACGATGGCAAAGCCGGTCGATTAGACTGGTCGGATCCGGCAATATCCATGCCGATCTTACGCATTACTGACAATTCAGGTGCTTACGCGTGCCACAAAGCGCGTTAACCATATTTGGAAATTATTTGCCCTTGCGCCTCGTTTTTGCAAAGCAATAATATGCCACGCAAATTCTCAATTCGATGTCGCAGGGGGAATCCTTTGAGAAAACAGATCCTAGTCGGGCTTATCGCCACCAGCATGCTTTCAACCGCTGCCACGGCGCGCGAGGGAAGTTTTTACATCGGGGCCGACGGCGGCTTGATGCTTCCGGAAACGAGCGACGTCGATCTCGACAGCTTTGACAACGCCGGCGATATTGACTGGGAGCTTGGCTACGACTTCGACATAGTCGCCGGTTATGACTTCGGCGGCTTCCGTCTGGAGACCGAGGCCGCCTACAGGGGCGCCAGCGACGACGGAGGAACGACCCGCGACGGACCGTTCGAGGACGGTGAGGCGTCGATCAAGTTCGACACGATCAGTTTCATGGCAAACGGCCTGGTCGATTTCGGCCCCGATGAAGGGCTTCAGGGCTTTGTCGGGGGCGGAGCGGGCATAGCCAGAACCGAGATGCGTCTGCCGGGCGATGAAGTCTATTTCTCGGATACCGATACGGGTTTCGCGTGGCAGGTGCTTGCGGGCGTTCGCCTGCCCCTCTCCGACAATTGGGATGCCGGCGTCAAATATCGTTATTTCCGCCACGACGACATCGAGTTGGCCGATGCCGGCGCGTTCGATGACGGCTATACCACGGACATTCGCACCCATTCGCTGATGGGTTCGATCGCGTATAATTTCTGGTCACCCCCGCCGCCGCCGCCGCCACCGGCACCGCCGCCCCCTCCGCCGCCACCCCCGCCGCCGCCGGCACCGGCCGTGGTCTGCAATACCGGCCCCTATATCGTGTTCTTCGACTGGGATTCGGCTGAGATTACCGGAGAGGCAGCAGGCATTCTCGACAGCGCCATCGCGTCCTATGCCGATTGCAGCTCGGTCCCGATCATGGTTGCAGGCCATACCGACAGGTCAGGGCCATCCGGCTATAACGTACGACTGTCCGAACGCCGGGCCGCTGCGGTCAGCAGCTATCTGACGGCGCGGAATATCCCCGAAGGCGCCATTTCGACCGAGGGCTTTGGCGAAAGCAGGCCGCGCGTCGAAACGGCGGACGGCATCCGCGAACCCCAGAACCGCCGTGTGGAAATCACTTACGGACCGGGATCGGGCATGTAGCCATCAGGCCAAATCAAAAGGAGAAGGGGGCGGAGCGATCTGCCCCCTTTTCGTTTGCGCGAATGACAAACGCAAAAGGGTCCGCCTGGGGCGGAAAGGCTGTCACGTTTTGTGGGGGAAAATGGTGGACGCACTAGGGCTCGAACCTAGGACCCGCTGATTAAGAGCGGCGTTTTGTACACTTTTCGTTCTTTATAAATGCTACGCTATACCGCGCTCAAAGACTTGAAACGGTTGGAGTTTTTCCGCCGTGGATTAGTCTAACCTACGCCACGACTTTCCGACATCTGATTACGTGGCGATTACGTGGGAAGAGCGTCTGACCATGCCAAACCAGTCCATAACCATTCGCACCGTCCAATCCATCAAGCCCGATCCGAAACGCGACGTCTACGTGTGGGACCGCCGACTTAAGGGCTTCGGTTTGAGAACCACGCCGACCGGCGCTCAGTCCTTTGTGTTTCAGTACCGGGTAAACGGAGGGCCCGCACGGAGGAAGACGATTGGCCCAGTCGGAAGCCCGTGGACTCCGATGTTGGCGAGAAAGGAAGCGGAGAGACTGCTTTTCCAGGTGTATCAGGGCATCGATCCGGTCGAAGCCCAACGCGAGGAGAAGCGTAAGAGAGAATCTCTCAATGTTCGTGCGTATTGTGAGAAGTTCACCGAACTCTACTTGAAGCAGAACTGGCGCGGGACGTGGAAGGCAGCAGACTGCACTCTCAGGAATGTAGTTATCCCTCGTTGGGGAACCCGACCCATCCATGAGATCACACGGGCCGATATCGTCAAGGTCATGGACGATTATTCGGATCGGCCTGCGCGGCGAAAGGAGATTCACTCTGTCCTGCGAAAGCTTTTCAACTGGGCAACCGACCGACAGGATATCGAGGTCTCCCCTCTCAACGGCATGAAGGCTCCAAAGGCAGTCCCAGCGCGGCGCAGAGTGCTCAATGATGAGGAACTCGTTGCGCTTTGGGCAGCAAGCCAAGAGGCAGGTTGGCCGTGGGGGCCTTTTGTACGGATGCTGATTCTGACGATGCAACGACGTCGGGAAGTGGCGGAGATGGACTGGTGCGAGGTTGATCTCACTGCTCGGCGCTGGACCTTGCCCGCAGCTAGGGCAAAGAATGACGAAGAACACATCATTCCTCTGTCGAATCTCGCTGTCGCCGAACTCGAACGCATCGGGCCAAGAAACAGCGGGCTCGTTTTTACGACAACGGGCACCACGCCGGTGTCAGGCTTCTTCAAGGGCAGGGTCGCGCTGAACAACAAAATGCTTGCCTACATGGCGGAGAGAAGAGCGCAGTCGGGCGGCGATCCCGATTCCGTCGAAATTCCAAACTGGCGATTGCACGATATTCGCAGAACCGGCGCGACCAACCTTCAGGCGCTTGGCGTTCCTGTAGAAGTAACGGAATCGGTTCTGAACCATATCAGCGGCACGCGAGCAGGAGTCGCAGGCATTTATAACCGCTACAAATATGATGCTGAAAAGCGCGCTGCGCTTGATGCCTGGGATGCGAAACTTACGAAGCTTTGCGCGAACCAACGCAACCGGAGATCAGTCACGTTTGTCGGTTGAACGCTGGACGCTCGCAGTTCTTTGGTCGGCGATAGCATCGGCGTTTCATCGCGGCAAATCGCAGTCGAATCGTACCCATCCGGTGAGCCCCGCCTTGTCCGGCGAGTGAACGACCGGTCTTTTGAGCGCTCGTATGAGTGAGCTTAGGAGCGGAGCATGGGTCAGA
>NZMY01000018.1 GCA_002694745.1 Croceicoccus sp.
CGGGGCGGGCAGGACGCTCGCCCCGCCCCGCCCCGCCCCGCCGCGATCAGCAGGCGGTCGCCGCCAGCCGCGCCTTTTCGCCGCGTTCCAGCAGCACGGCGACGACATAGATCGCCAGCCCGCCCAGCGCGAGCGCCGATCCGATGAACCCCGCCGAAGTCAGGCCATAACCCGCCGCGATGGCCATGCCCGCCAGCCACGGCCCCAGCGCATTGGCGGTGTTGAACGCGCTGTGATGCGCCGCGGCGGCCAGCGTCTGCGCATCGCCCGCCACGTCCATCAGCCGCACCTGCATCACGCTGCCCACGCCGCCGCCCATGCCGATCAGGAAGACGATGATGCCAAGCCCGACCGGATCGGCCGCGACGAAGGGATAGATCGCCAGCATCACCGCGCTCCATGCCAGCATGCCCATCGCGGTCCGGTCGCGCGCCTTGTCGGCCAGATGCGCGCCGCCCAGATTGCCCAGCGTCATGCCGATGCCGAAAATGCCCAGCACCAGCGGGACCGACCGTTCCGACAGGCCCGTCACCTCGATCATGGTGGAGGCGACATAGGTATAGACCGCGAACATCCCGCCGAACCCGATCGCGCCCGACGCCAGCGTCAACAGCACCTGCGGTCGGCGCAGCGCACCCAGTTCGCGCAAGGGGCTGGCCCCGCTATCGGCAGGCTCGTTCGGGGCCAGCAGCGCGACCAGCGTCACGGTCAGCAGCGCCAGCACCGCGACGACCAGGAACCCGCTCTGCCAGCCGAACATCTGGCCCAGCCAGTTCGCGACCGGCACGCCGATGACCGTCGCCACCGTCAGCCCGGACATGACCAGCGCCACTGCCTTGGCGCGGCGATTGACCGGCACCAGCGAGGCCGCGACCAGCGCCGCCACGCCGAAATAGGCGCCGTGCGGCAGGCCGGACAGAAAACGGAACACCAGCAGCGACCCGTAATCGGGCGCCAGCGCGCTGAGCCCGTTGGCCATCGCGAACAGGCCCATCAGCCCCATCAGCAGCGTACGCCGCCTGATCCGCGCGCCGAAGATCGCGATCAGCGGCGCACCCACCACCACGCCCAGCGCATAGGCGCTGATCGCATGACCCGCCTGCACCTCGGTAATGCCGAGATCGGCGGCGAAGAAGGGAACGAGGCTCATCGCCGCGAATTCGGTCGTGCCGATGGCGAATGTGCCCATGGCAAGGGCGAAGATCACCCATGCGGGGCTGGCGGAACGGAGTGCGGGATCGGTCATGCTGCACTGCAATATAGGCGAATGCGCCCGTAATGCCATGTTCCGCGTATGCGATAAAACCGATGTGCGATGCCGGAAAATGCAAGTGCGTGTCCATTCGCGCTCTTGGCTTCTCGGGCTCGACCCGCGCGAAACTAGGGAGAGTCCCTATGGGCAGACACGGGTCGGTCCGGAATTCTGGCGGGCGAACCGCGCTCCGATGAGGGCGAACGGGTTTCAGGCTGAAAGGGCGCTTACATGAGGAATCTTTGTCGCAATCTGCTGGGCGCGGCCGCGCTGGTATCGCTCGCCGCGTGCTCGACCACGCCCCGGCCAAGTTTCAGCACCGAGGCCGCGCCAAGCGTCGATCTTGCCCAATACACCACCTATAGCTGGGCCTTCCCCCGGCCGGGTGGCGGCAATCCCTTCGTCTACGAACGCGTGCAAAAGGCGATGGACGCCAGCCTTGCGCAGGCCGGATACCGGCAGGTCGCGGAAGGGCAGGGCGACATGGAACTGGCCTTCACGCTGGGCGCGCGCGACAAGGTGGACGTGACCAACTGGGGGCCCGTCGGGGCCTATTATCCCGGCTATGGCATGAACTACCGCTATGGCTGGGCCTATCAGTACAACCAGGTCGATGTGCGCAACGTGACCGAAGGGTCGATGGCGCTCGACGTGTTCGATGCCGAAACCGACCGCCCGATCTGGCACGGCATCGCCGAGGCGCGGATCGGATCGACCGATAGCCCCAGCGACGCGCTGATCCAGTCCGCCGTGCAGGGACTGGTCGACCGGTTCGCCGCCGCCAGCGGCAAATAGGGGACTTACCTGGGCGACTGCGGGCCGGAGGCACGACGCTTCCGGCCCGTTTTCGTGTGCGGTCAGAACACGATCTTCAGATTTCCGCGCAGCGCAATCGCAAGTTCTTCGAAGCGTTCCTCTGCCGATAATTCGCCCATCATGATCACGCCGCCCGGGCCGCCCACGGCGCGCAGGCGGCCATACCAGCCGCTGGTCGAGGTTTCGCCCTGCAGGGTGAAATCGTCGCCACCAGCAAAGCGCGCGGTGGTCTCGCCCAGTTCGCCGTCCAGCACTTCGCGCCAGCCGCCTTCGGTCTCTATGCGCAGCCAATTGCTGTCGCGCGATCCCCTGCCCATGATATCCGCGCCCAGCACCATGCCCGCGCTCAGGCCCAGCTCATCGCTGCTGCGCGCATCCACTGTCAGGTCCAGCGCCTCGTCCCCGCCGGCTTCGGAATAGCCGTCCTCGTCCAGCTTGACATAATCGACCATCACCTGCGGGCGGAAGAAGATATAGCGCCAGCCGCCTTCCGCCGACGCCCCGGCGGCAAGGCTGACGAAATCGCCGTCCCACTTGCCCTTGATCGTGCGCTTGACGCTTTCGCCGTCTGAGGTGCCGTTGAACACGCGCTGGCTCTTGATGTCGGACCGGCCCAGCGCGCCGCGCACGAAGCCGCCGACCGGCCCCCAATTGCCGCGCCAGTGCGCCGCCGCCTCGAACGAGCTGTTCTTGACGTCGCTCGCCGCGCCATTGGTGTGCTGGTTCCACAGGCTGGCCAGCGTCGCGCCGACATGGCCGAAACCGATGTCGTATTCGCCCGTCAGCGAAAATCCGTGCCCCTGCAAATCATAAGCGCCGCTGTCGCCCAGCCCCTTGTCGCTGTTCCACAGCGCAAGGTTCAGCGTCACGGTGAAAGCGCCCTCGTCTATGATGGGGCTGACGGGATCCTGCATCTGCCGGATCAGCGTCCGCTCGCCCTGCCCGATCCCTTCGAACACGCCGCCCGCATGGTCGGGCAGCATGGTCGCAAGCGTCTGCCGGAACGCATCGCCATTGGTGATCGCGAGGAAGCTGTTCTCGATCTCCTCGTCCTCGCCAAGCGCGGCGAACACCGCCGAATAGGCTGCCGCGCCCGAACGGTTGAGGCCCAGTTCGGTCACGCTGCGCCGCGCGACATCGACGGTCAGCACATTGCTGGGCGCGTCCTCGCTGATCTCGGCTTTGAACATATAGGGGATCAGCGTTTCGACGGTATCCAGCTTGTCGAGGCCGGTGATCGATCCGGCGGTCAGCACGGCATAGCTGCCTTCCGCGGTCAATACGTCGGCCAGCCGCAGCGCCAGCTTGGCCCCTTCGGCAAAGCTGGCGTTTCCGGCGACATCGATCCCCGTCCCGCTGCCCGCCGCCTTGTCCAGCGTCGCCACCAGCATGCCGGTCGCCCCCACCGACAACGAGGCGATGCTGGTCGGCTTCGACAGGTCGAGCGTGCCGCCCGCCACCGTCACCGCGACATTGCCGCCATTGGCGATGCCGCCCGAGAAGATCGAAGTGCCCGACAGCGACAGCGTCCCGCTGCCCCCGCCGAAATCAGCGGTGCCGCCAAAGGCAGAGCTTCCCAGCAGGTTCATCGCGGAAGTGCCCGTACCGAACGACACATTGCCCGCATGCACCGCGTCCCCGCCAAGCGAGAGCGTGTCATTCCCCGCGCCGAACGACACATCGCCCGACAACCCGCCATCGGCGAGTTCAAGCAGATCGTTACCGCTGCCAAACAGCACATTGCCCACGATGGAGGGCGCGGCATGGCCGGACGCGACCTGCGTCTGGCGCACGGTCGCGCCGGCGGTCCGTGCCGACAGGTCGATGGCGATATTGCGGCCGCTGCCCTTTTTCGCGCCGCTGGCCGAGATCTGGCCCGCATTCTCGATGAGCGAGACCGTGCCGCCGGTGTCGCGGATGGCGATGGCATTTCCGCCCTCACCCGTCGCAACCGCCTTGATCGACCCGCTGTTGCGGATCGTGGGCAGATTGGCGCCCTGTTCGACCGACACCGCGATCGCACGCGTGTCGCCGGTCGACGACCCGCGCGCCTCGATCGATCCCGCGTTCTGCAGCAGCGGCGTCGATGCCCCTGCCGCCAGCCGAAGCGCGGTGGCATTCGCGCCGCCCGAGAGCGCGCCGACGCCGCCCGAAATGCCGATGCCATTGGCGATAGACACGCCGTGGCCGCGCCCGCCAATCGCCATGCCGGTGGCACTGACCCCGCCATAGACGCCGCGCCCGTCGACCAGCCCGTCGACGATCAGGCCGAACTTGCTGGCAGTGCCCGCGACGGCCCCGATGGCGATGTCGCGTGTCGCCGATCCGATCGAAAGCGCGGCTGCCGATCCATAGGACGTGATCTTGGCTGATCCCTCCTTCGCATCCTCGATCCCGTCGGAATCCTCGTCCGCCTTGTCGGGGTCGCTGTCCTTGGGCGCGACGGCCAGCAGGATCCCGCCGGTCACATTGCCCTCGACGCTGATCGCGGGGCCGCCCTGCAGCAAATCGTCGGCGTCCAGCTTGGTCGCGCTCGTCGGCTGCGCGGTATAGCGATAGCCGCTGGCATCGATCTCTCCCTGCACGACCATCGCGCCCGTGACATCGCCGCCAAAGCGCGCCGCCATCGCATCCTTGCCGCGCGCCTGCACCGTGCCCGCCAGCCGCACATCGCCGTCGATCGCCTGCGCGTCGATGCCGATGACGCGGTCGCCGATCACCCCGGTCTTGCCGTCGTGGATCAGATCGCCGGTCAGCATTCCGCCCAGCGCGATGCCGGTGGAATCGTTACCCTCGACCGTGATGGTGCCGCTGTTGACCACATCGCCGGCATGCGCGCCCATGGTGCGGATGCCCTGCCGGTTGCTGCCCAGCGCGAACGGCCCGTCGAGGTCGCCGTCATTGTCGTCGTCCTTGGGCGTATAGGGCTCGTCGATGGTGATCGTGCCGCCGTTGACGATATCGCCCGAGGTTCCGTCCATCGCCGCGATCCCGGTCGATCCACTGGCATTGGAAATGGCGATCTTGCCGCCATTGGTCACCTTATGGTTGCTGTTGACGGTGACGGCGGTGCCGCTGGTCACGGTCACCGAACCGTCCTTGGTGATGTTGATCGCATCAGGCGCGCCATTGTTGGCGGTGGCCGTTGCAATGGGCGCGGTCTGCGCGTTGGTGATGTCCTTCGCACCGGCTCCGGTCGAAGCGATGGCAATGGCGGCGATGGCGGTAGAGCAAAGCAGGTTACGCACTGTATCGGGCATCCTTCAGATCGATGTCGATCCGTCAGACGGAGCCGGTGCGGAGCGGCCTTGAAAAAATATGCGGGCCGCTTGTCCCGGCGTTTCAGAACCGGCGGTCGATCCCCAGCCGGAACGTGCGCGGGCGCAGCGGGGTGACCTGGTCGCGGTCGTCCCCGAACGGCGTACCCAGCGAAAACCGGTTGCCGCGCATGTCGGCGATATTCGACACGCCCAGCGTCAGGCCCATCGTGTCGCCGCCGATCCTGACGTCGATCCCGCTGTCGAGATAATCGCCCTGGCTCTCGCCAAGCTCCGGCCCGATGCCAAGGCGCGAGGGTCCGACATAGCTGGCCCACGCATCCGCCGTCAGCCGCCAGTCGCCGCCAAACCATGCCGTGTAATTGACGCCCGCGCGCGCCGCGAATTCGGCGATATTGGGGATCTGCCGCGTGCGCGTGCGAAAGGCGAGATCGGGCTCGTCGATCCGGCTGTGGTTCCATGTTCCGCCCAGTTCGACGCGCAGCCCCTCGGCGATTTCCGCCGCGCCCGACAGGCTGGCCGACCAGATGCGGCCGTCGCCGATATTGCTGGTGCTGGGCAGTCCGCCATCGTCGACGAAATCGGCCTGAATGTCGCGCCAGTCGGTATGGGACAGGCTGACCGCAAGGCTGAACGGATCGCCGCTGCCCGCACCTTGCGCCGATGCGCCCGAACCCGCGCGGCCATAGCGTGCGCCGATTTCCCAAGTCGCGGTGCGGTCGTTGCGGAAGCGGCGCACGAAATCGCTCTCGATCGCAAGGCCGCCGGGGCGAAAGCCCTGCTGATAGCGCGAATAGATCAGCGCCTCGTCCGACAATTCGGCATGCAGCGCGACCGAGGGCAGGAAATCCACCTCCGTCCGGTGCGCGGTGATGTCGGCGCGCAGCATCGACATCGACGGCGACAGCGCAGGCGCGACATCGTCCGCGCCGCCGCCCAGCCGCGCCCATGTCAGCCGCCCGCCCGCGGTGGCGACCAGAATGGGGGCGATGCGCAGGCTCGCCTCGCCATAAAGCGTTGCTTCGTCGACGATATTTGTCACGCCGGGCGTATTGGCGCGGGCCGCAATCATCAGCGCGTCGCTTGCCGACTGGCGGGTTTCGAACTGGACGAACTCGCGACGAATGTCGCTTTCGCTATGGGTCAGGCTGGTGCCGATCAGCCATCCGAAACCGCCGCGTTCGGGCGCCCACAGCCGCGTTTCATGGGCGATCATGCGCGCGCGGTTCGACTGTACGAACAGCCGCTCGGGCGCGAGCTCGCTCGCCGCGTCATAACGCTCTTCAAGATCCTGCCGCACGATGCCCGTGGTGGAGCGGAACCGCACATCGCCGAACGCGCCGCCGATCACCACGCTGCCTAGCGCGTAATCGATGTCCGCCCCTTCGGTGACAGCCGCGGTACTGGTCAGCGGGGGATCGCCGCGGTCGGCATATTGCGCGTCGCGCGCGTCGATGGTCTGCCCAAGGCCGGTAACCTCGATAGACCAGACATTGTCCAACTCGACCCGCCCGGTCATCCGCCCGCCAAGAATGCGCGTGCGATTGACGTCGCTGCGGCCCGCATCGGGCTTGTCGATATAGCCGCCCAGCGAGGCCGCATCGATCGTGGCGCGCAGGGCGGCGTTGGCGGCAATCGGCAGGTTCGCGGTGATGCTGGCGTCGCCGCCCGGCGATCCATGCCGGGTCAGCGATCCGCCGACCTGCGCCGACAGGCTGGCATCGTGCACGCGCGGCGCATTGGGCACCAGCCGGATGATCCCGCCCAGCGCGCCCGCGCCATAGAGCGTGCCCTGCGGCCCCTCCAGCACTTCGACGCGGTCAAGGTCGGACAGGCGCAGATCGGGATCGGGCGCGTTATAGCTCAGCCGCAGATCGCCCCAATATTGCCCCACGGTCGATTGCGTCGGGCCGGTAAAGCTGGAATCGGCGATGCCGCGAATGAACAGCTTGTTGCGCCCGCTGCCCAGATAGGTGGACGACACGCTGGCGACGCGGCGCGTGATCTCCTCGCTGCCGCCCGCGCCGCCCAGTTCGATCAGCCCCCCGTCCAGAATCGCGATCTGCGCAGGGATCTGCGCAGGCGACAGATCGCGCTTGCTCGCCTGCACCACGATGGGCGGCGGAGGGGCTTCGACAGGCGCGGGTCCGGTGGCCACGGGCGCAGGGGCGGGAACGGGCTGGGGGCGGGCCGCGGCCGGTTCGATCCGCCACGAGCGTGCCCCCGTCGCCACCGCGCGGCCCCCGATGGCGGCGGCAAGGCGGCGGACGGCTTCGCTGACGGGCATGCGGCCGCGAATGGCAGGCACGTTGCGGCGGGCAAGGCGCGGGTCGGCGATGACGATGCTGCTGCCCGTCTGCCGCGCAAGGCTGATCGCGACCGAACCGGCGCGGCCGGCCGTTGCCGAAACCGCCGGCTCGCCCGCCTGTACGGCCAGCGGTGCGGCCAGAACGGCCGCGGCAAGGCATAATGCCAGCCGCCTCATCAGCGCGCGCCGATCACCCATGCGCCCGATGCCTGCGTCACCGCGATGCCCAGCAGCGGTCCAAGGCTGGCCGGATCCTTGCGAACGGGATCGACAAGAATCGACCCGGTGATTGTCCGGTCCGCGCTGGCCGGATCGACCGCGAAGGTCAGGCCGGTCGCCCGGCTCAATTCCAGCGCCACGGCGGCAAGCGTTTCATCTTCGAAGCTGAGCCTGCCTTCGCGCCAGTCGCCGACCTGCGCAATATCGACCGGCGCGATGCGATAGCCGTCATCGGTGCGCGACAGGACCTGCCCGGCGGCGACATGCACCTCCTCCGCCTCGGGATTGAACTGCACCGCGCCTTCCGACACCGCCACGCTGAAAGCCTCGTCGTCGAGGCGGACGTCGAAGATCGTGCCGACATCGACGATCTGCGCCTCGCCCGCCGTCACGCGGAACGGCGCATCCTCGTCATGGCGTACGGTGAACAGGGCGCGGCCATGGTCGAGGCTGGCGAAACGAGGGTCGTTCCGGTCGAAGGTCAGGCGCGATCCGCCCGCGATGGCGACGCTTGTTTCCGCCCCGAGTTCGACGATCCGCATCGCCCCCGGCGCGGTTTCCACCGTATAAAGATCGGGCGCGCCCTGCCGCCAAAACGCGAGGCCGAGGAACGCGGCAAGCCCCATCGCCAGCACGCCGCCCAGCCAGCGCCGGCGCGGCGCGGCGGGCATGGCCGGTTCCGCATCATTGGCAGGCGTGGCCGCGGCCAGGATCGCCACGCCCTCGCCCACGGCGGCGACCGTGCGGTCATAGGCTTCGGCATGGCGCGGGGCCTGCTCAAGCCACAGCGTGAACGCGTCCCAGTCCTCGAACGCGGGATCGCCGGTCGCCGCCGCCCAGCTGGCCGCCTGTTCGCGGATCGTGTCGTCAACCTGCATGGCAATGTCCTTCCGGATGGAAGACGGAGCCGATCGCGCTATGCCTCATCGCTGCGCTCCTTCCATTCGAGCATGGCCCGATATGCGGTCCTGAGATCGCTTTCCACCGTGCTGAGGCTGACGCCCATCTCGTCCGCGACCTGCCTTTGCGACAGCCCGTCGATCCGGTGCCGCCGCAGCACCGCCGCGGTCCGCGCGCCCAGCCGGTCGACCAGCGCCAGCACCTTCGCCATTTCCTGAGAGGCCGCGATGCCGCTTTCGGGGGAGGGTTCTGATCCGGCGGGCCGCGTCTCGCTCCAGTCCCGTTCCCGCTGGGCGGCCTGCGTCTGCGAACGGTGCCGGTCGATCATGGTCATGTTGGCGGCGCGAAACAGATAGGCGCGCGGATTGTCGACGGGGCCGCTGCGCGCTTTCGCGATCCGCAGCCACACGTCCTGCAAGATATCCTCGGCCGCATCGCCCGCGCCGCGCGCGCGCAGGAACCGCAGCAATTCCGCCCTGTGC
Organism: Croceicoccus sp.; assembly: GCA_002694745.1. GTDB lineage: Bacteria > Pseudomonadota > Alphaproteobacteria > Sphingomonadales > Sphingomonadaceae > Croceicoccus. The sequence goes on from NZMY01000018.1 coordinate 9,256, forward strand.
TCAAGGTAAGCGGCTTCGAGCCCGGAAGCAGGCAGCGTCGAATCCGGTCTGTGAGTCTCGCCTTCCCGCTCCACCCGCCGCCCGCTACACGATTCCGATGCGCCGAGATAGTCGGCGCATCACGCGCGTCGGTGCGGGTCAGGCGTCAGCCCAGCCCTTCCTGCCGCACCATCACCGTGTCGCCGGAAGGATATTGCACCCATTTCTGTCCGCTGGATGTCCAGCAATGCGTCGTCGGCACCAGATCGGCGGTAACGTCCAGCGTGCCCGCCTTATAGAAGATCAGGTTCCCCTCTTGCGCCGCCAGCGTGTCGGTCAGGATCGGCGAGCCGCATTCGGGGCAGAACTGGCGATAGACCGCATTGCCGCTGGCAGCGCGGTCCTCATAGGTCTTGAGCTCGCCGGTGATTGTCACCCCGTCGCGCGGGGCCACCCCCACGACCGATGCTGCCGCGCCAGACTGCTTCTGGCAATTGGTGCACGCACAGGTGACCAGCATCATCGGCGGCCACGGCACTTCATATCGCACCGCCCCGCACAGGCAGCCGCCCGCTCGCTTCGTCTCCGTCATCGAGCCTCTCCCTTCATGGGCAGGTTCAGAAACTGAACTTCACGTCGATGCCATAGGTGCGCGGATCGCCGAGCGAGGCCAGCGTGCCGATGCCCGCAAGGTTGAGCTTCTGGTTGAAATATTCCTCGTCGAACAGGTTGCGGACCCAGACCCCGAATTCCAGTCCCGAATTGTCGGGGCTCCAATGCAGGCTGGCATTGACCAACTCGATCGACCCGACCTCCTCGATCGGCAGGTTAGTATAGCTGGTGAACTTCTCGCTGGTGTAGGTGTATTGCGCATTGGCGTTCAGTTCGCCCGGCCCCACGCGGCCTTCCCAGTTGATCCCCAGCGCGGCGTTCCATTCGGGCGAGTTCATCAGCCGGTTGCCCGCATAGGAAATCGGCACCAGCCCGCCCGTCGCCGGGTCCAGCGCCAGCGTGTCATATTCCTCGTATTTCGCATCGAGATAGGCGAGCGCGCCCGAGAAGGTCAGCCCGTCGACCGGCACCGCCGTCGCCTCAAGCTCGAAACCCTTGGTCTCCGCCTTGCCCGCATTGGCGATCGAGGCGGAATTGGCGCCCGAGGGATAGGTGATGTTCTGCACCCCCTGCATGTCGTCGTATTTGTTGAGGAACGCCGCGAAATTCAGGCGCAGCCGCCGGTCCAGCAGATCGGCCTTGGCCCCGATCTCGAACGTGTCGAGCGTTTCGGGATCGAACGGGCCGATGTCCTGCGCGATCGCGATGCGCCCGGTGAACCCGCCCGATTTGAAGCCGCGCGCATAATATCCATAGAACAGCAGATCGCGGCTGGGCGCATAGTCCAGCCCGACCTTGTAACCGACATTGTCCCAGCTTTCCTTGCCCGACGCCACGATCAGCGATCCGGGGATCAGCGGATCGTCGAACGCGGCCATGCCGCCGTCGGGGCTGATCGAATTGGCGGTGGTCGATGTCGCGCTGGTCTTCTCGTGGCTGTAACGGATACCGGCCTGCAGCGTCAGTTCGGGCGTCAGGTCCTGATAGATCTGGCCAAAGGCGGAATAGGACTTGTTCTTCTGCGCCTGCGTCTGCGGCTGGCCAAGGCCCGGCAGGAACCCGTCGAGCTTGCCGTCCTGGTCGAGGAAATATTCCTGCTCGAAATAGAAGACACCCGCGATCAGCCGCGTGCTGTCGGTGATGTCGACCAGATTGCGCAATTCCTGGCTGAACTGGTGATGGTTGGTGTCGCGCCGCGTCTGCAGCAGGATGCGCGTCGTCGCATCGTCGTCGGAATAAAGCAGATTGTCATATTCGCGGTAGCTGGTGATCGATGTCAGCGTCCCGATCGAGGTGTCGAGGTTCTGCGTCAGCGTCAGCGAATAGGTGTCGCGGTCGTTGGAATCGGGTTGATCGTCCGACAGGCCCCGCCGGAAATCGAACGCGTCCTCGGTCTCGCCCGGCGTGTAGAACAATTCGCCCGGCCCCGCGATCAGCACGCCGGTCTGCGATCCGTTGCGCGACCGGACATATTCGCCGATCAGGGTCGCATCGTAATCCGCGCCGTCATATTGCAGATAGCCGCGCAGGGTGGTGATGTTGCGCTCCCCGATGCGCTCCCCGTCGAGGTAGTTGCGGAAATAGCCGTTCATCTCGTTGTGGAGAACGCTGATCTTGCCGGCGAACTGCTCGCCGATCGAGAAGTTGAGCGAGGCGTTCGCCTCGATCTGCCCGTAATTGCCATAGACGAACTGCGCGTCGCCGCCGAACTCGCCGGTCGGCTGCTTGGTGATGACGTTGATCACGCCGCCGGTGGTGTTCGCGCCGAACAGGGTGCCCTGCGGTCCGCGCAGCACTTCCACCCGCTCGATATCGAACAGTGAGAGCAGCGCGGCGGTGTTGACCCCGACCACCACGCCATCGACCACGACCGAAACGGTGGTGCCGACATAGGGATCGGCATCGTTCACGCCGACGCCGCGGATGGTGAAGACCGCCGAATCCGGCGAGTTCGAAAAGGTGTTGATCTGCACATTGGGGATCGAATTCGACAGATCGGCGATATTGTTGATCTGCGCGTCCTCGATCATCTCGCCGGTGACCGCCGTGACCGAGATCGGCACGTCCTGCAGGTTCTGCGATTCCTTTTGCGCGGTGACGACGATCTCGGTCACGCCGCCTGCCTGAGCGTCTGCCGGAATGCTGGTTTCGCCCTGCTCGTTGGTCACCGCCTGCGCATGCGCCTGCACCGATGCCAGCACCATGGCAGATACACCAAGACTGTACCGAAATGCCTTTTTCATCTGCTCGCTCCCACTCCTCAGCCTGTTTTTGCGGCTGTTATTATGCTTTTCAGTCTAGTTGTGCGGCCGGAACGCGGCCTACTCGTGTTTGTGTCAGGTGGTCTTCGGCGCGGGTGCCCGGCCGGTTCAGTACTTGACGTTGCGGGTAAAGCCGCCGTCGACGGTCAGGTTGACGCCCGTGATCCACGACGCCCGCGCGGAGGCGAGGAACAGCACCGCATCGGCGATTTCCTCGGGCCGGCCGAAACGGCCCGCGGGGTGCTTGGCCCGGTTCGCCTCGTAATATTCGGGCAGTTCCTTTTCGAGGAAACCCCAGCTTCCATCGGGGATCAGGACCGGGCCGGGGCACACGCAATTGCAGCGGATGCCGTCCTTCATGTAGTCGATCGACAGCTGGTGCGTGTAATTGATCAGCGCCGCCTTGATCGCGCCATAGCTGAGCCCCGCTTCGCCGAACGCGTGGTTCTCGATCGCGGTGATGGTCGACATCTGCAGGAAAGCGCCGCCGCCCGCCGCCTTCATATGCGGCAGCGCGGTGTCGAACATGGCGACCGCCGACATCAGATCGACATTATAGTTGATGTCCCACCCCTTGCGGCTGCGCGGCGTGCCGCCCAGCGCGCTGGCGTTCGATACGACGATGTCGATTCCGCCCATGTCGTCGGCGGCCTTCTCGACCCAGTTGGTGACCTGTTCGAAATAGCCGCAATCGACCACGCTGCCATAGACCTTCCCGCGCTGCGACAGGGCCTCTACCGCGTCCTCTACTCCGTCGCCGGGCAGCTGGTTGGCATAGACCTCCTCGTCGCTGGGGTTGGCCTGATCGGCGCGCGCGCGGCGGCCGCAGAACGACACGATCGCGCCTTCGTCCAGAAACCCCTCGACGATTCGCCGGCCTATCCCCCGCGTGGCCGCGCTGACGACGACCCGTTTGCCTTTGAGTTCAAGATCCACCTTATCCTCCCGCTGTGATCGCCGACGTCAGAGCGCCGGAATGTCCTCGTTCGGATGGATCTCCATGATCTCGAACAGATTGCCGAAGAAGTCGCGGCCATAGGTCGCGGCAGCGCCGGTCTTGTTGCCGTTTTCGTCGGTGGTGATCACGCTCATGTCGGGGGCGGTGTTGAACGTCAGCCCGGCCTCGACCATGCGGTCATGGACGGCCTGGATGTCGTCCACCTGGAAAGCGATATGCGTGTATCCGTTGTGGCTGACCGGACGCGCCGGATCCTGCGGCGGCGACTTGGGCGAGACATATTCGAACACCTCGACATAGATGTTCTTCAGCCGCGCCATGAAGGACTTGGCGGCGGAATCCTCGATCCCGACGATGGCGTCGATCCACGCGTTGCCCGGCTCCCACTCCCCGGTAAAGACCTCGTCGGCGCCCAGCAGCTCGATATAGAACCGCCGCGCGGTATCGATGTCGGGGACCGAGACCGAGACATGGTGCACGCCGTTGATGTGGTGTTTCATTCCGCCCTCTCCAGATATTTGTCGAGCGTGTCGTGCAGGTGCCGGATGCGGGCCTCCTGATAGATCGAGAGCGTCTCCGCGCCCTTGCCGCTGGCGTACATGCCCTCGCGCTGCATGCGCATGATGTCGGTGTCCTGATCGAGCACGCTGGCAAGGAACGGGTCCATGCTCTCGATGCTGGCAAAGCTTTCGTCCTCGTGGATGACCTGCACCTCGGCGACCTCGAACTCGCCGTTTTGCGGCTTGGGGTGCAGCACATACTGGTCGAAGATCGCGCGGTCGCGGTCGTGCCCGTCGGGGCGGAACTGCTGCACCAGGCACAGCCCCGGCGCGGGATAGATCAGCAGGTTCGGGAACAGGTGGTATTTCAGCGAATCAATCATCTCGGGCACCGAATGACCCGAATAGTCGAGGCCGTGCTTCTCGCGCATCTGCTCGCGCAATTGCTCCGCCATTACCCAGCGCGCGGTCTTGCCCTCGGGCACCTTGGCACGCGCGCCGACCATCGCGCCATCGGCGACCAGCATGCTGTCGAGCAGTTCCTGCTCGCTCATCGCCCGCTGCGAGGTCGGGCTGGGCGAGGCCATCGCGCACAGGTCGCGGCTGACGTGATCGGAAAAGATGTCGTGCTGCATGTTGTGGTCACCCACGACATTGGTCATCTCGGGGTGGACATAGGGGGTGTGATAGGCCTCCATGAAGGCCTCCATCGACAGTTTCCAATTGCCCGGCAGATGCTTGCGGACATGGGTGGCGACATACCAACCGGTCAGGTCCCAATTGGCGAAATGTTGCGGCAGAACCTCAAGATAATCGGTCAGCGGAGGGGCCTTGGGATCGAAGTTCACCATGACCATGCCGTTCCAGCTGGCCACCTGCACCTCGGCCAGCCCGGCCTTCGCATGGTCGACCTGCGGGAATTCGAAGTCGCAGGGTATGGATTTTAGCGAACCGTCTAGGTTCCAGCTCCAGTTGTGGAACGGGCAGGTGATGCCCGATGCCCAACCGCAGGATCCGGACGCCTTCAGCTTGGTGCCGCGGTGCAGGCATGAATTGTAATAGGCCTTCAGCCCTTCCTCGCTGCGGACGATCAGCACGGACAGGCGGCCAATGTCATAGACGAAGAAATCGCCGACCTGTGCGACATGCTCCGCGCGGCAGGCGCATTGCCATGCGCGTTTCCACATGCGCTCCATCTCAAGCTCGAAAAACGCCTGATCGGTATAGCGCGCAAAGGAAATGTCGCGCAGGTTCTGTTCGGGGTTGGCCTGGAGGGACAGCACATCGGGCAGCGGACCGTCGCGGCTTGCGACATCCGCCCATGTGTTGCCGGGATAGCGCTCGCGCATGACCTGCTGGATATCGTTCATCGCCGTATCATCTCCCACATATGAATGTGAATTCATGTTCTGTTTCGGGAAGGATGATCCTGCACCCACAGACGGTCAATGCAGAAAAAGGATAGGTTGCGCCGCTTCGCCGCTGCTGGCGCTACTCGTCTATGCCCAGATAGCGCAGTGCCATTTTCAGCGCTTCGGCGGCAAAGTCGGTGTCGGTCACCTTCAGTCCCTGTCCCAGTTCGCCACCGCTCGGCAGCACGGACCACACGACCGCGCCGCGAATGATCGAATGCGCATAATGGACCTGCCGCCGCAGTTCGTCCGCATCGCGTTCGGGCAGACGTTCGACCAGCCGGTCCGCAATCAATGTCGCGACGATATCGTTGGCCGCACTCTGGTCGCGGTGCACACCGATATCCTCAAGCCGCTTGCGCTCGATCAGGCGGAGCAGGCCCGCATCCGCGCTGAACGCACTGAACACGATATCTAGGTGCAGTTCGACAAGCTGTCGCGGGCTGGCCGCGCGCGCCTCGGCCGAGGTGCACAGTTCCCTGATCTCGCGCATCCGGCAAGCGCGATAGCCCGCAACGATCGTCGCGAGCAGCGCCTCCTTGTCGGCAAAGTGCTGATAGACGCTGCCCACCGGCACCCCGGCATCGCTGGCAATATCGGCCACGCGGGTCGTATCGAAACCATTGCGAGAGAACAGCGCGACCGCGCTAGCAACGATGCGGGTGAGCGCGTCGCGGCTGCGTTGCTGCTGCGGCCGTGTGAAGGCGGCGCTGCCCTCCATCCAGCGCGCGGGATCCTGATCGAAAGCGATCGATCCGAAAGGCGCGTGGGGATCCCGTTGCAAAGTCACGCCCCGGCCGTAGCCGCCAACCGCGGCGTTGACCACTATCGACCTGACACAATGACGGGCTGCACCCGCATCCCCGCCGCGTTACGATATGTGCGGGAGATAATGCATGCAGACAGAACAGGCAGCCGGTTTCGAGATTGTCGCGGACGGGTTCGACTTCGTCGAGGCACCGCGCATCACGGCGGACGGCGATGTGTGGTTTTCGGACCTGACGGGCGGCGGCATTTATCGCAAGCAGGCAGGAAAAAAGGTCGAGACCATGCTCGCCGATCGCCAATGGGTCGGCGGAATGGTGTTCGACCAATCGGGCCATGTCATCTGCGGGGGCCGCGGCGGGATCATCGCGCTCAACCCTGCAACCGGACAGAGCATCGACATACTGACCGAGATCGAAGGACAGCCGATCATCGCGGTCAACGACATGGAGGCGGACGGGCGCGGCGGGTTATTCGCTGGCACCATCGACTTCGTTTCGATCATGGAGAAGGGCGAAGACCCCTCGCCGGGGGTGTTCTTCCACCTGTCCGCGGCGGGCGAAGTGACCGTGCTGCGGCGCGACGTCTTTGCATCGAACGGCATCGCCTTCAGCCCATGTGGCCGGTTTCTCTATCATTCGGAGACGTCGCGCGGGATCTGGCGCTATCCGCTGGGCGCGAACGGCCTGCCGGAACCGGGACAATTGCTGGTGGAGGAGGAAGCCGCCGACGGTCTCGCCTGCGATCGTGACGGCAATCTGTGGCTGGCCTGCTGGAGCACCGGGCGGCTGAACCAATATTCGGCCGACGGCACCGCCCTTCAGGCGCTGACGTTCCCGGCTCCACATGTCGTCAGCCTCGCGTTCGGCTCAAGCGATCCGAAC
>NZMY01000024.1 GCA_002694745.1 Croceicoccus sp.
ATGACATCGTCATAGCACCAACGCCCCTCCTGAAGATCAGGGCGCGGAAACTCGACGCTTCAGATTAACCGCGCAAGGTGGGGACGCAACAGCGCTTACAAAACTTGCCAGTCCACAATCGGCCATAATTAGCCGCGTGAATGTACGGCAGGTTTCAATGGGCGGTTTAGAGGCCGGTGAACGGCGGCTTTGTCGGCGGCAGCTGTCCGACGATCCGCGCACTCGAATGTCCGCTTTCTTCGTTCCTGTTGCCAAAAGCTGCCTGTCCGGAACCGGTCATTTGCAGTCGTCATGTGTGCTAACAGGAGCGCTCGCCGATGGTTGGGCTTCGGCGAAAAACCTGCCGTTTAGCCTTCTGATTGAGAACGACCGGAAAGTTCCAAGGCCTTCCGGCTGCTGTCGACCAAATAATGACGTTCGCTGATCGGGCTTTGAAAGGCAGCTTCCGCTAGAACCATCCATTCGCGTAGGATAAGGTTTTCTAGCAAAAATGCGCCCCAATCATCCCCGTTCAGGCCGGACCGATTGCTCCCTGAGAGTGGTTGTTCCGCTTCTCGGACATCGCATCCGACAGCTTCAGCCAATCCGCATTCTGCGGATCTCGAGGTTAATTGTCGAGATGCACCGACAGCGTCTCCCGATTACGGTGGTCACGGTCCTCGCGCGCCTATACGCGGTATGGCACGATATCACGCCCATAAAGCGAGCAAGAGAGCGCGGCCTGCGGCAAGCTGGTGATGTCAAGGCTAGCAAATTGTGGCAACGGCTGACGGCTGTCCTTCGGCAGCGGTTCCCGCCGGCCATTAGTCCTCGATGCCCCGGCTTTTTCGGAGAACAAGCGACATGACCTCACGAAACGTCACGGCGATGCGCACGCTGCGCGAAGAGGAGAAAGTTTATGAGGCGACGTGGTCCGATAGAATGTATCGTCTGGCGTTCGGGGCAATCGGCTGGCCTTGGCTTCTCCGCAGCTTGTGGGGCGGCACACAGGCGAGCAAGCGGAGACTGCTCGAGCGCCTGAATCTTCCGGAAGATGCGTTGCCAAATCTGGGAAGCTGGAAGGCGGACACCCGTTTTCTGCACCGCATCGTCGATGCCATTGAGGAACTGCGCCCGCAGAACGTTGTCGAATTGGGAGCCGGTGCATCCTCTCTAGTGTGCGCAAAGGCACTGCAACTGAATGGCGGCGGCGCGCTTTTCAGCTTCGACCAACACGCGCCGTTTGTTTCTGCAACAAGTCAGTGGCTCTCTGACTTCGGAGTTTCAGCGGAAATCAGGCATGCGCCGCTCGGTGCGCGGATCGGCGATTGGCCAGGCGCATGGTACGAACTACCCGATATTCCTGGCTCCATTGATCTGCTCATCATCGATGGTCCACCGTGGGCGGTGCATCCGTTCGTGAGAGGGGCTGCCGAATGTCTGTTCGATCGTCTCGCGGACGGAGGTGTCGTTCTGCTCGACGATGCAGCCCGGCCCGGCGAGCGTATCATCGCTCATCGCTGGAAAAAGCGTTGGCCCCAGATTGCGTTCACACACTTGGCGGGTGGGACCAAGGGAACGCTGCAGGGCCGCAAACGTACGGGCAAAATTCTCGCATTTCCCGCGACTGCGAAGACCGGCGGTCAATGGCGTCGTGTCGCTGCCATTGCAGGCTTGCTGGCGACCGGATGGATAGCTCATGGCGTAGTCGGCAATATCTGGGCACCAGCCCACGCCGCAAGTTTCATCGACGAAGCCGAGGCGTCGTACTCTGCAAGCTTGGCACGGCTGGCAATGCGCTCGCAGATCGAAAGCGCGATGCTCGACCGAGCGGAGATAAGGCGTTCCGTGGGTCTTGAAGTGCCTAGCATCCCTCCAGGCTGGCGCGTGATTGACGTTCAGGTCTACCCTTCTGACTTCGGCAACTCCGTCTCTCTCCTTTTGCTGACTGAGCGGCAAGAGCGGGTGGTCCTTTACGCGCAGCGAGCCGAAACACCCGCGGAAGCGAACCCTCTGTCGGAAGACCGTGAAGGCCGGTCCCTTGCCTACTGGGAGATTGGCCCCTTCGCCTACGCCTTGACGGGGGAACTAAACCCAGAGCGCATACTGCTGCTCGCGTCTGAAATGGCCTCCACATCCCTTGGAGAAAGTCTCCACTCCTGATTGGAACATATGCCAGTAGTTCGCGCAGCTTCACCGAACCTCTTAAGTCGTCGCGACCTTTTCCAGGAATTTGGAAGCATCCTACCCAAGGACGGCAGGCAGCCGTCCGCAAGACTGAAAACTGATGGCATGGCATGGCATGGCACTGGCACGGAACCGATGCCGTCCGTGGCTGATCGTTGGCTAGTCGAAAAGCTCTTCAAGAAAGGACTTCTTGCGCTTGCGATGCCCGGATTGCCTGGAGTCATATCCACGGCCCTGCTGCATTCCCCCGCTTTCGAATCCGGAATGCGAGCGAACGGATTGCTGCTCGGGCACAGCCGCCGCGTTTCGCTCTATGATCTTGTCGAGCTCGCCGCGGTCGAGCCACCTGCCGCGGCAGGTCGGGCAATAATCAATTTCAATGCCGGAGCGCTCTGAAATTATCAGATTGGTTCCATCCACCGGGCACGGCATCCCTTCAGCAGCTTTCGACATTCTTTCTCTCCTTGTTTTAGTCTGCAGGACACTGCGCCATCGAAGTGGCCCGGGGCGTCGAGGTTTCTAATGCAACGCGCTCGCCAAGGTTTGTTCCCCTCAATGAGGATAGACGCCTCGGTCGCAAGGTTCCAACCGGGGCACGTCGAGTGATGGAACCTGCAACGCCATCCTGGGCCCATGTACGAAAGGCCGGCGGCTGAACGGAAGATCTTTCCTCTGCCAAGATGCAACCATGTCTGCCGAGTTCGCGTGATGACAGCTGAGATCCTCCGATAGCTGAAGCCGCTTTTTGCGGCATCTCTTCATCGTTGCTTTGAGGTCGCGAATTTGGCTAGTCGCAGGAAACCCGGTCAGCCGATCACGACGAAGCACAATTTTCGGGAGTCCCTTCAAAATCATGCTCATCGACAGCCTGTTTCTCCTCGGTGGCCTCGTCTTCCTCATCGGTGGAGGTGAACTGTTGGTCCGCGGCGCCGTGCGGATTGCGGAACGATTGGGTCTTTCGCCGATGCTGATCGGTCTGACGGTAGTCGGCATGGGCACCTCGATGCCGGAACTGGCTGCAAGCGTTCAGGCTGCCCTGGCCGGTTCCCCGGGAATTGCGGTCGGCAATATCGTGGGATCGAACATTGCGAACGCGCTGTTGATCCTTGGCTGTGCGGCACTGCTTTCGCCATTTCTGGTCCAACGCGGGGTGCTCTGGCGTGATGGGGGCGTCGGGTTGGCCGCGGCGGCAGCGCTCTTGCTAGCCGGACATACGCTCGGACTCGGGCGACTGGTGGGAGTCGGCCTGGTGCTTGCCATGGTCGCCTACGTCTACCTAGCATTTCGACAGGAGAAGCTTGGCGCGGATCACAGCGCCGGGTTCGACAAGGCGCTTGCGGCCGAAGCGGTCGACGCGGGATTGGTCCCTCGCGTGGAGTCGACCGGATCGCTCGTCGTCCCAGCCGTTCTCTTCCTTGCCGGACTTGTGCTGATAGTCGGCGGAGGCAGCTTGCTGGTGAAGGGCGCCATCAGCATCGCTTCCGGCTTGGGGGTATCCGACGAGACGATCGGTCTCACCGTGGTGGCAGTAGGCACCTCGCTGCCCGAACTGGTAACCTCCGCGATCGCGGCCATCAAGCGTCAGGGCGACATCGCCCTTGGCAACGTCCTCGGTTCGAACATCTACAACATTCTGTTCATCGGCGGAGTGACAGGAATTGTCGCGCCAGCAACCATCCCTTCAGGGATCCTAGGCTTTGACCTGCCTCTCCTGCTTTTCATAACCTTGCTGGTTATGGGTTTCGCATGGACCGGCGGAAAGCTGTCGCGACTGGAAGGAGCGCTTCTGGTCGTGGGTTATGCCGCTTACGCCTCCTTCACGGCCGGTCTGTGGTGATCCTGCACCGCCGCGGACAAATGTCGAAGCCAGCGCACCCGTCAGGGGCGGATGCATGACCGAGACAACACGTTTCTCCTCGCGCGCCTTCGTATTCGAACACGGCACACTGCGCGAAGTACCTGAGGAGACTGCCGCAGGATATCGAGGATCGGGTTTCGTCTGGCTTCATTACGACGGATCCGCCATGAAGGGGCCGGCCGCACCGCTACCCCGGCACATCCCCGAACTTGTTGCCAGCGCACTGCTCGCAAGCGAAACCAGGCCCCGCTGCGATGTCATCGGTGAAGGCGCACTGCTCAATCTGCGAGGGCACGGTATGCGCCCTACTTCGGACAGCGACAGGCTGGTTTCCATTCGTGTCTGGTCCGAGGGGAACAGGGTAACTTCGGTCAGTCGGAATACGCTTGCCGCATTGGACACTGTCGAGGATTTGTTGCGCGGCGGCAAGGTGCTTGACGCTGGCGACTTCCTTGCTGCACTTGCGAATGCGATCAGTATCGAACTCGACCCGCAGATTGCAGAACTAGGCGATCGCCTGGACGATTGCGAGGAAGAGATCGAACAAACCAACATCTATCTGTTGCGCAGGCGGATCGCGGTGCTTCGCTCCGACGCGATTTCCCTCCGGCGCTTCGTCGCACCCGACAGGGACGCGCTAGGTTCGCTTGCACAGGCCGATCTTCCCTGGATCAAGCCCGACGACAAGCTTCATCTGCGAGAGGCGGGAGACCGTTTTGCGCGCATGGCGGAGGAGCTTGAGGCTGTCCGCGAACGAGCGGCGCTTCTGCACGAGCAACTGACCGATTTGCGTGCCGAGATTGTCGACCAAAGATCACTCGCTATAGCAGTTGTTGCGTTTATCTTCCTGCCGTTGACCTTTGTCACGGGCCTTCTCGGCATGAACGTCGAAGGCATACCTTTTGCGGGTCACGCCTGGGCGTTCTGGGGCGTGGTCGTGTTCTGTCTGCTCATAGCAGCATTGGTGGTCGGATGGTTTGTCGCGCGGCGATGGTGGGAGGATTGAACACGCAGTCCAACCACAAGAAACACGAGAAAACCGGCGTTTTTTCGGGCCGCCGGTTGGTCAGTAATAAACCAATGTAACAGCGGAAGCGAAGCGTTGCGCTAATCGGGCTAGAGTTGTCGTGCTTCATGACGAGCGATACCGGACTGATCGGCTGGCGCGAAAACGAAAGCAAGCCGCTCGCGCACGAGCTCGTGGGTAACGCCCTTACCAGCAGGCAGCCTGATTGTGGTGTATCCCGCAGCCGCAGTAAGCCGATCCCTCGCCTCGTCTTTGGACGCATTGTGAGTACGGTCGTCGAGTTCTACGAGGGCCACCACGTCACCAGTTTCTCTGTTCTCGATCACATAATCCACGATCTTGCGGTCGAAGCGATTGCGGATGGCGGTCCGCCGTTTCCGATCCAGACCTCGCTTGGCATTCATCAACGCTCCCATTGAGACCTGCGCATGAACCCGACACGCCGGAACGGCTGCCTCAATCATGCCGATGACGTGCCTCTCTCGCTCGGTCATCAGGCGGCGGGGTTCAACTTGGAAAGCCCCTGCGCCCTTCCCGCCCTTCGCTGCAGCGAGAACTACCGCGAGAGCTACCAGACCTATGCCGATGACGATGACCCAAGTTAAGTCCATCAAACAGATCCCTCGCCCCAACCGTTACCGTCAACCACTTGATACTATTAACTTAGGCCGATCAAGATGTTACCTTAGCTCTCTCACCTACCAGAATAAAAGGTGATTGGAGTTTCTAATACCGGCTCTAGGCGGCACCAATCTGAAAACGCTGCGCTATTACGAGGGCACCACTTCTACGGACTACAAGCAGATTACCCCCGTATTGCGGGCGCTCCCTCGACGACGCGGTGGAACCAGAACTCGGCGTCGGGTAGCATGATAGCTGCACGGTCCAGAAGTTCGGCGGTTTTTGTGGAACGTAGGGATGGCAGACACCCGCCAGTTGCGAGGCAGATGTCTGCTTTCGCTTAGGTGCGGGGAGGCGCGGCCGGGTCTGCTTGAACGGTAGCGCGATCACTGATCGGCCCACCTGCCAACTTCCGTCGCCGGCGAGTGTCTGAACGTAGGGCAGCTATTGGCGAGCTAATCCGAAGCAATGAGTGACAGCTATGTCGGCGGCAGAGGCCCTTTGGGCCTTGGCACCAACACGTCAGCCTCTGGTAGAATTCTCCGTCGAATTGGCGCGCTGCTCGATCAATCCTATTATGTCCGCCACCCGGTGCTCGTCGATCAGCCAGTTGCCATATCGGCCAACCCATTGCGCCTGACCACGGCAGACATCTTTGACCACTACGATCAGCTCCTCACGCTTTTCGTTGCGTAGCGCAAATCGCCCATCAGGGATCTGGCTTAGCTTCAACCAACCCAAAGAAGTCTGGATCTCGCCAGCTATTGCCTTGTTGGGAGACGAGACTGGAGCCGCAGAATCTGCGGTAGTTTGCGGCTCCAATACGGTAATGTTGAGCCTGGCCCGCCAGTCAGTTCTGGCGGGAACGTGGGCTGCGACCAGCGCTTCGCATAGAGTTGTGAAGGCTTCCTGTGAGTAGCCCCCCAACAGGTGTCGTCCGGCTAGTCCAAATGCGTGTCCAACGCCGATTTTCTCGGCCTCCGCATTCCACCAAGCCGCAAAGTTGTCCGACTTCACTATGCTTTTGCCGCCAGTCATTTGGCGCCGGTCGATGCTCGACTTCGGAGAAATGAGGACGACGGGCTGAATCTCGCGGATCGCCTTTCCGCCGGTCCGGTCCAGCAGCTTGCGGAGCGCGATGCACTGGCGACGGGCCTGGTTGATGGGAGACGCGATCGGGCGAGGCTTGCCATTGAGCCAGACAGTCCAATCGCCGTGTTCGTCGCAGACCAGGCGGCCGCTATAGTTCTTCGTCTCCAGCACCCATGCCTTCGCCTGAAAACGATGGATGACCAAATGATCGATTTGCGCGAAACCATCATCGGTTTCAAAGCGCAGGTCGTGGATGAGAGCGAGCCGTTCACTGTGCCCGAATTCACGGTTGATGAAATGCGCCGCGTCGCGTTCGCCGGCGATGCCCGACCGGATGGCCTTGATCTGCCGAGTTACAGCGGCACGATCCGCATGAGGCACCTCGTCCGCCAGTCGTTCCAACTCGGCCAAGTCACCCGAACGATCATCTGCATCTTTGAAAATCATGCGACCCCCGGCATATTACCCTGATGAGAATTTGCCGATATTGACCTGTATTATGCAATTATACCAACCTGCGCTGAGGCTGACTCATTTGGGGATTCCCAAGGTGGCGAAAGTCTGACTCAATAGCGTCCTGCATCAGAAGGACGCGATAATGGGTCGGGCGATTGGCTTGCGGGATGATTTCGACGGACCAGCGCTTCGGCGACTGGCACGGGGCTCGAAGAGCGCGCCGCAGGGCTCGGCTTGCTGGCACTGGCCCAGATCTACGATGGTGGTAGCCGGAGCGAGGCAGCGCGGATCGGGGGTGTCACTCTTCAGATCGTCCGCGACTGGGTGATCCGCTTCAATATCCGCGGTCCTGACGGGCTGCTGGACGGCAAGGCCCCAAGCAAGGCATCGATCCTCAATGATGCGCAGCGACGCGCACTGGTCGAGGCGGTCGAGCGCGGGCCTATCCCGGCGATCCATGGCGTCGTGCGCTGGCGGCTGATCGACCTGGCGCATTGG
>NZMY01000025.1 GCA_002694745.1 Croceicoccus sp.
ACTCCGATCCGGCCGTGCTAGGCAAATTCATCAATACGGTCATGGAAGGCATGTCCGTTCAGGCGCGCGACGGCGCTACGATCAACGAACTGCTCTCCATCGCCAAAATGGCACTCGATCGATGGCCGGCCGCGATATGATCGCTACATGGTGGTCATCTGCCAATCCGCCTCCCGCCACCGAACAGTCGAACTCATCTCATAGGACAAAAGCACATGAAACACGTGACATTGCCCGGCGGGGAAGTGGTTCCTTCGATGGGTCAAGGCACCTGGAAGATGGGCGAACGTGCCGAACGGCGATCCGATGAGATCGCCGCGCTGCGCGCCGGTGTCGAGCTGGGCATGACGCTCGTCGATACCGCCGAAATGTATGGCGATGGTGCGGCGGAAACGCTGATCTGCGAGGCGCTGGGCAGCCTTCGCGACCAGTTGTTCCTCGTCACCAAGGCGTATCCACAGAACGCATCGCGCTCCCGCCTTGTCGGCGCGTGCGAGGCGATCCACCGGGCATTGTCGGGCGCAATGCCCCCGCCCGGGACGATCATGTGCACGTGGGGATGATGCGTCATCGCCGACCCCCAGGTATGCAGGACGGCGGTGATGCCGATGCGGGCGCCGAGATGCCTGGGGTCGGCGGCAATGGTCAGCATCGTCTCCGATGCGGCGCGGAACAGCAGGTCGTAGATCGCGGACTTGTTCTGCAGGGCCACCGCGGCAATCTCCGCCGGCAGCGTGAACACGACGTGGAAGTAGCCCACGGGCAACAGGTCGGCCTCGCGCTCTTCCAGCCAGGCCCGCGCGGCGGCGCCCTGGCACTTCGGGCAATGCCGGTTGCGGCACGAGTTATAGGCGATCCGCCAATGGCCGCAGTCCACGCAGGCTTCGATGTGGCCGCCGAGCGCGGCGGTCCGGCAGTTCTCGATGGCCGCCATGACCTTGAGCTGGGCCAGGCTCAGATGCCCGGCATGGGCAGCCCTGTAGCCGGGCCCGGCGCTGCGGAAGATATCGGAGACCTCGAGCGAGGCGCGCAACGGCTCAGCCGTCAGGCGCAACCGGCGGCGGAACGACGATCCCGAGCTTGTCGAGCGGGCTGACCACGGCATGGACGGTCCGTGTTGCCACCTGGGTATAGAAGGCGGTGTTCTCGAGCTTGGCATGACCGAGCAAGGTCTGGATGATCCGGATATCGATTCCGTCCTCAAGCAGGTGCGTGGCGAAGCTGTGGCGCAGCGTATGCGGGCTCACGTGCTTGGCGATCCCGGCGGACCGGGCAGCTTCGACGACCACGCGGTGAAGCTGCTTGGTACTGATCGGCTTGAGGTAGTGCTGGCCGGGGAACAGCCATCCGTCGCGGTGCATCACGCCTTCCCGGTGCCCGATCTTCCACCACTCGCGCAGCAGGGCGAGCAAGTCGGCCGAAAGCATGGCGTTGCGATATCGGCCGCCCTTGCCGCGTTCGACCCGCAGCAGCATGCGCTCGCTGTCGACGTCGCAAACTTTGAGCATCGACACCTCAGCCACCCGCAATCCCGCGCCATAGGCAACGGCCAGCGCGGCGTGGTGCTTGAGGCATGTCGTGGCCTGCAGCAGGCGCGCGACTTCCTCGCGGCTCAGCACAACCGGCAATTTGCGCACTACCCTCTCACGATAGAGCCGGCGGGAGAGATCCGGCCGGTCCAGCGTGTGCGTGAAGAAGAAGCGCAGCGCGGCAACGACGCTGTTCATGGTGGGAGATGGCATGCCCCCTTCGCGCTGCTCGACCTGGAAACGGCGCAGGTCTTCCGCAGTCGCCTTGTCGGGAGGACGTCCAAGCCAGGTCGCGAAGCGTGCAACGTCGCGGATATAATTGCGCTTTGTCTCGATCGAGAAATGGCGCAGTTGCATGTCTTCGATCAGGCGCTGGCGCAGCGGGCTGATGGGGGCGGCAGAAATAGACTCGATCATCGTTCGGCTCCCTGCTTGAAAGGAGCCTGAATGCTCGACCTACCGCCCGCGACGCTCAATCCCCGGGCGACCCACGATCCGTGCAGGAACCTCGCCGATTACGCCCTCCGCGAAGCGGTTCGTGCATCGGCCCACTTTCTGCCGATCTGTGATGCCAGTCAGGCAAACGATGTATGTCGGCTCCAGACAGGAGCTGCCATCCGATCTATCAATTTGGAACGGCAGCACTGTCCCAGCCCCGGCCATAACCGGACTGACCGCTCGTAGTCGCGAGACGTTTCCAATTGAGCGGCTTGGATGGGCGCCTAGCCGACCTGCGCCGTCGGGGGCAGGCGCATATCCTCCTGTCGAAAAACACATGTTTTCCGACAGGGTAGCATCGCAACCAGGCTACGCCTCGACAACCATGGCTGATTTTGCACGACAAACCCTGTCGCTTTGATCTAGTGCGCGACAACATCAATTTCAGGGTTTGTCGCACATGCTCATCGGGTACATGCGTGTCTCATCGGTCGATGACCGTCAGTCGGTTGACCTTCAACGCGATGCCCTCCTCGCCGCAGGTGTCGATGAGCGCCATCTCTATTCCGACAAGGCATCGGGCGCCCGGGATGATCGTCCCGGCCTGAAGGCTTGCCTCGAATTCCTGAAGGCCGGCGACACCTTGGTCGTTTGGAAACTCGACCGTCTCGGGCGATCATTGACCAATCTTCTGGCGATCATAACCGATCTGAAAAATCGAGGTGTGGCCTTCCGATCGCTAACGGAGCAGATGGACACAAGCACGCCCCATGGTGAATTGCTGTTTTCGCTCTTCGGCGCGCTCGCCCAATATGAACGCGCGCTCACGCGTGAGCGGGTGATGGCAGGCTTGGTCGCAGCTCGACGACGGGGCCGGCGCGGGGGCCGGCCGCCCAGCATTGACGCGGAAACGATCGAGCAGATCACGGCAGCCCTCGATGCCGGCGCAAGCAAGGCGTCGGTGTGCCGATCATTCAAGGTGCCGCGATCGACCCTCATCGGCACGCTCGATCGCATTGGCTGGACGGGACCGGTCAAGGCCTGACCCGATGCCCCGCCGCTCTGTTCTGACCGAGGCGCAACACGCCGAGTTGTTCGCCTTGCCGGAGAGCGAGCCAGATCTGGTGCGATACTGGACGCTCAGTTCCGCAGATCTGCGCGTCATCACGAGCCGGAGGCGTCCCCACAACCGCCTCGGTTTTGCGCTGCAGCTCTGCGCCTTGCGATATCCTGGCCGATTGCTGAAACCCGGCGAATTCATCCCTGATGCTCCTCTCAGGTTCGTCGGGGATCAGCTCGGCGTCGAGCCGGACGCGCTTGCCGATTATGCCACGCGTGGTCCCACCCGGTATGAGCAACTCGATACGCTGCGCGAGGTATTCGGTTTCCGGCAATTGAGCCGTCCGATCCATGCAGAACTGCAGGCTTGGCTCTTGCCGATCGCACTGACCATGACCGGTGGAATCGATCTCGCGCGGATCCTGATGGAAGAATTCCGCCGCCGGCAGATAATCGTGCCCGGTATCACGTCCCTGGAACGCATGGTGAGCAAGGCTCTGTTAGATGCCGAGCGGAACGTGGGCAACCTGCTGACGGGAAGTCTGACTTCAGTGCAATGCGGCCTGCTGGACTCGCTGCTGCTGCAGCACAATGCAGGCCGCATCAGCATTCTTGCCTGGATCCGCCAACCACCCGGTAGACCGGGACGACGTGCCTTCGCGGAAATTCTCGAGCGATTGTCCACATTGCGGGCAATCGGCTTGGAGCCTGAAGTTGTAGCCCCAGTCCATCCAGAACGACTGCGGCGCCTTAATCAGGAGGGCGTGCGGCTCACTGCGCAACATCTATCCGTCCTGAACCCGATCCGTCGCCGGGCCATTCTGGCTGCCACCGTTGCCGAAATGCAGATCGCCCTGACTGACGATGCCGTGATGATGTTCGAACGTTTGATCGGACAGATGTTCCGGCGTGCCGAGCGCCGGGAAGAGGCTGCGCTGAAGCGCGACAAACGCACCATCAATGGCAAAATTCGTCTGCTGGCCCGTCTCGGAACTGCGATCATTGATGCAAGGAACAGCGGTGCAGATCCTCTCAGCGCCATTGAAGAGGTTATCGGATGGGACGATCTCGGTTCCGAGATCGAGGAAGCCAAGCGACTTGTCCGTCCCGATCCGCTCGATCCCGTCGAACTCGCGCGATCGAACCTGCCGATCCTGCGACAGATCGGTCCGGCCTTCGTCGCAAGCTTCACCTTCGGTGCGGTGCCTGCCTGTGTGGGCCTTGCTCGAGCCATCGCGACAATGCGCGATCTCGGAAGTGGCCGCCTGCGCAAGCTACCAGCAGATGCCGCGCTTGGTTTCGTCCGACCGGCATGGCGGCGACGGATTGGCCGAGCCGGTCTTGATCGCCGTATTTTCGAGTTCTGTGTCCTCGCCGAGTTGCGGGACCGCTTGCGAGCGGGTGACGTGTGGGTCGAAGGCAGCCGGCGATACAGAGCCGTGGAGCAGCAACTTATCTCCACCCCGGTGTTCACTGCTATGAGGGCCGCTGGTCCATTGCCTGTCCCGGTCGCCGATACGGCCGCAGTCTGGCTCGAGGAGCGCAAGGCGCTCCTTTCCCGAAGGCTGGCCGAGGTGGACGCAAAGGTGGAAGCGGAAGCGCTCGAAGATGTGCACTTTTCAGGCGGCAAGCTGCGGATATCGCCACTTCGAGCCATCACACCGGAGGAAGCCGAAAGGGCACTCTCTCCCTTGTATGGCCATTTGCCGGCCATCCGCATTACTGACCTGCTGGCGGAGGTTGATCGTTGGACCGGCTTCTCGAAATGCTTTACCCATCTCACCACGGGCCGCGTACATGATGATCCCCGCACTGTCCTGACAGCGGTTCTTGCCGACGCCACCAATCTCGGCCACGCCCGCATGGCAGAGGCCTGCGATTTGGTGAGCCAGCGCCAACTCGGTTGGCTTGCGGCATGGCATTTACGCGAAGACAGCTACGGCGCCGCCTTGGCGATGTTGGCCGATGCTCAGCATCGCATGACGCTGTCAAATGTGTTCGGCGATGGAAATGTGTCGAGTTCCGATGGCCAGAACTTTCCACTTGATCGCCGCGCGCAGGCGACCGGTTCTGTCAATCCCCACAAGGGCAGTGAACCTTCGGTATCCTTCTATACTCACGTCTCGGATCGCTATGCGCCGTTTCATGCCAAGGTTATTTCCGCCGGTGCGAGCGAGGCAGCCCACGTCCTTGACGGCCTGCTGCATCATGGTGCCGAACTTGTGATTGAACGCCACCATACCGATGGCGGCGGCATTTCCGACCATGTTTTCGCGCTCTGCCATTTGCTGGGGTTCCAGTTCGCACCGCGAATTCCCAATATCGCCGCCCGGCGTCTCCACTTGTTCCGCGATGCGCGGCCAGGGCCGACCATAGCCCCGATGGCCGCGCAAGCCATTGATGAACAGCTCATCGCTAGCCACTGGGAAGACATTGTCCGCCTCGCAACATCTATCCGGACCGGAGTCACGAGTGCCTCCACCATGCTCGAGCGCCTTGGTTCATATCCGCGCGCCAACGGCCTGGCGCTGGCTCTACGCGAGATAGGCCGGGTTGAACGGACGCTTTTCACCCTAGACTGGATCGAAAAGCCGGAAGAACGGCGCCGTGCTACGCGCGAACTGAACAAGGGCGAGGCGCAGAACGCCCTCAAGCGCGCGATCTTCTTTCACCGCACCGGCCGGATACGCGACCATGGGCTACAGGCTCAAGGACACCGAGCGTCCGCGCTCAATCTGGTGGCTGGAGCCATTGTCCTCTGGAACACGACCTACCTCGAGGCGGTGCTTCGCCATATGGAGCAGCAAGGAAAGGAGATCCCGGCCGAATTTCTCCAACATCTGTCACCGCTGGGCTGGCAACACATCAATCTGACCGGCGATTACCTTTGGACGGATCATGACTTAACGACCGGCACGCTACGGCCGCTGCGCCAAAAGATCGGCGCTACCGTGCCCCAAAAGGCTTAGCGTATATCTGTGCCCGTTTTATGTGAGGCCCCCGATCCGCTCCGTCGTCGTCTTCGGAGACATCGTCGTCAGTGCGTCAAGCATGGTGGGTTTCTCCTGCGTGGAAGCGCTCGAGCCAGCTCGCCATCGGCGTTCGGTCTTCGAGCGGCTGCGAAGCTGCGCGGGTCTGGAACGCGACTAGGTCTGCCGGCGCACTTTCGATGATGCGAGTGATCTCATCGTCGGGCAGCAAACCTTCGTCGCGGATGAAATCCGTCATCCGCCCCGGCCTCGTGCGCGTCGAGCGCCGCCAAAGCCCTTCGACCGTCTTGAGGCGCGGCGCCGCGCGGGCCTCGATCAGCACAATCGTCCTCAGCCATTCGGGTGACAGTGATCTGACCTCGTCGGGTTTCATCGCCGTGCAGAAAACGCAGGACGATTTGGGTGGGACAGGCAGGCCGGCCTCGACGATTCGGGCCTTGCAGCGCTCGCGATCCCATCCCCACTCGCGCAGAGGATAGCGATTGTCGAAGAGAGGATCTTCGATCGCCCTTGCGTGTGCGTAGCGCTGCCCGTCACGCGGCGATGCATCGTAGCCGATGTAGCGAATGACCTTTTCGCCTCCCGCCCAGGCCTCGATCGCGGGTTGCCACGCCTTCAGGAACGCCTCCTGGGGCGCCGCCTTGTATTTCAGCGAACAGCTGTGGCGCCCGAATGCGATGGACGGGAGGCACCCGTTGGTGAGCAGCGATTCTGTCAGGTTCCGGTAGGGCGGCCAATTTTTGAAGCGCTTGGTTTCGTAGCTGACGACTTCGTAGGGAATGGAGCGCTCCTCCATCCATGCGCGCATCAGCCGCTGGAATTCGTAGGTTTCGGTTTTCTCGGCGCCCGTGTCGGCAGTCAGTACTAGGTCCGGCGCTTCGTCCCGGGCTTCTAGCTCGACAAGCAAGGCTGTGCTGTCGACACCGACGCCGTAACACAGGACCCGCGGCGGCATCAGTTGGTCCCCGGCAGGTCAGAGACCTCGACTGCGATCGGGCTGTCGTGGGTGAATGCGATTTCGACGCGTTTGCCCTTGGGCAGCGTCCACATGATCCGCGCGATCGCGTCACGGAATTGGGAGGCAATAGCGGCGTTTTCACCTACGAGGATGCGATAGGAGAGTTCGCGAGCGTCGCGGAGAAACCGGTCGTGCTGCGTGTCCCAGCTATCTGCGTCTGAATCGTTCCAGGCTGAAAAGCAGGCATTGTCGAGGAGATCGACGAGAATGTCGGGCTGGAGGGCGTCCGAGGCGACGTAGGCGATCGTTACATCCTCGATCCCGTCGGAGCGGCATCCGTCGGGGAAGGTGAGAACGATATCGGCC
Organism: Croceicoccus sp.; assembly: GCA_002694745.1. Lineage (GTDB taxonomy): Bacteria > Pseudomonadota > Alphaproteobacteria > Sphingomonadales > Sphingomonadaceae > Croceicoccus. Next base: position 7,341 of record NZMY01000025.1, read on the forward strand.
TCGACGCGCTCTCGGGCGGCATTATCACTTCCTTGGTCATCGATCGCGTACTCGAGATGAATCTCTTTGGCGATGGTGATGGCGTCTAGAGGCGGATCGGCGGCTATCGCGTCCACGGTGTGGACCGCGGCATTGGTGCGAACGACGAAGGTCGGATCGCGCATCTCGCGTAACGTGTCGTACCAGCTGTAGCCTTCGAAGCGCGAATTGCGGTCGACTAGCTTGGAACGGATGGGCTTGCCGCGAAGCGCGCGTGCGATGATCTGGCCGAAATGCGCCTCGTGTGCGTCCATGAGAAATTCATCGCCGGTGATAGTCCGGCGCTCGCCAGCCTCGGTCCCGGTGTCATTGTCGGCGATGTCGGGCTCCCATGCAGTGAGAGCGGCTTCGGCCTCGGCAAGCGGGACTCCGAGGGTGGCTGCCCTGCTGTAGTTTTCGAAGCTGAGGCTGTGCGATTTCTGAGTAGCGATCGCACGATAGCAGGCGACCTCGCAGGCTGCCTTCAGAGCCGTTAAACCGGCGTTTTCGACGAACTCCTTCCGCGCCGGCAGGACGAGCTGGAGTTCGGGCGTATGCCCGATATCGATGCGGGCATGGATGGCCTGTCTGCCGACCTGCGCCACCTCGAAAAGGCGGGATGAGATTGTGACGCCGTGGAAGTTTACGGTTGGGGTCCAGTGGTAAGGTTGGCCCTGAAATATGCCGATCCTGCTGCCGTTCCATTCCTCGACGTGGATGGCGCCGCTCAGGAAGTCCTTCCGAGGCATTTCCCTTCCAGCGAACTGGACGGGGATCGGATAATATTGGGAGGCGTCCCTAACGGCGTTTTCAACCAATCCTTTGCAAGCTCCTGGCAGGAGAAACGAGATCGATGTGCCCTTGCGCCGTTCGGAGCGATCCACTGCGATTTCCACGTCTCCGGACCATGCATCGGCGGGGATTTCGATCCGCCAAGCAGAACCTGTCGAATCCGACAGGGACTCGATCGTGGTCGCTTTTCCGGCGAGGCTGAAAACGCCCATCCCTGCCGGGTCCTCGCCGTTCGCCACGGCCGCGTCCCATCGCGAAGCGCCCAGGGCAAGCACGCGGGCCGGATCATCGATCCCACAGCCGTCGTCGGCGATGGTAACCCGCAAGCCGTTCTCGACGGGCATCGCGTCGACGTCGACTCCGCTCGCGCCAGCGCGACGGGCGTTCTGCAGGAGCTCGTTCAGGATGTCGCCGATCGTCCCGTTGAACAGGCGCGTCACCTTCGAAATCGTTTCCGGGCTGACGGTCGCCCTGATCGTGTCGTGTTTCACCGGTGTCCTCCTTCATGGATCTGTTCCCGGTTTCCCTTCCCCCTCCCCTTTCCAGCGCGAGAATGTCGCGGAGTGTCGGCGGTTGTTCGAGGCGCGCACGGCGCCCGAATTGAAAGTCGCGCTTCGTCGCGAATTTCGACACCGACATGGCCTTTCGGCCCAGCGCCACAGCAAGGTCGGCAATCGCGATATCGCAGCGATAGGCAATCTCGAGCGCGCTCAGTTCCTCCTCGCTCCACGGCCTGATGTAGCCGTGGACTAGGTCTAGGACATTCGCGCGGGTAGAGACCGCGAGCTTGCTTCGGCCCAGCTTTTTCGCCAGCTCTGCGTTCGGCATGGACCCATAGTGTTCCCGGAGATAAGCGATGTCGGCCTGGCTCCAGTCAGGCCCGCCGCGAAATCCGTTCTCGTGCTTGTGGGTGCCGTTAAGGCCGAGACGCTCGGCGCGCCATTTGATCGAGTGGCGGGTTCGGCCGAGGCGGGTTCGGAGTGGCGTGAGGCTGCTGCCGCGCTCGTAGGCCTTGCGGAGAAGTGCGTCTTCTTCCGGCAGCCACGCCCTCCCCCATCCTCTTGTGTAGCCCGCAGCGCGGATCTTCGGACCGAAGCCGGCCTTGGATCGGCGCGGAAATCCCTCGGTAGCGAGGACATCGATCGCCTCGCTGTAGAGGATACCCGTTTCGAGCAATTCGAGGGCGCGGCAGATCTCCTTGTCGGTCCATCCATCGGGAGTGTTTGGATGGCGTAGCCCGAGTTTCGAGGCGCGGGACGCGGTTCCGCTGACGGGGCGGCCGATGATGGCGGCGATACGCGCGACGTCGATCGCTTCGGCGTAGCCTGCGCGAAGCTGCGCGTCTTCCCAGGCGGTCCATTCAGGAGGATTGGGTTCGGTGAGATCGAGATATTGTGCGCGTGCGTAGATAGCGCTGCAGCTGCGGCCGAGATCTCCGGCGATCGAGGCGGTGGCGTCGGTCCCGTAACGTCGGGCAAGCTCGGCGTCATCGAGCGGCGTCCACTCTCGAACCGAGTTCCGTCTCAGGCCGAGCTCGTGGATCTTCGAGCGAACGGCGTGCAGCTTTCGATCGAGGTGATCTCCGATGTCCGTGATGGCGGCATCATCGGCAAACATTCGTGCGAGATCGGTCAGTTCGCCGGGAGACCAGGCGTCGTGCCTGAAGGGCATTTCGCGAAGCGGCCTTCCCTGTTGCTGGCAGGGCTCCGGCACGTGGCGGGTGAGCTGGACGACGTCGAATCCGTCAGGCGAGTGCGACGAGATCGACATGGGCGTTCTTTTGCCTAAGGCGGGCGGACAGCCGGGCGATGCGCGTATCCTCGCGGTGCGTTGTCTCGATCGCGCCGATCGCGGTGAGGGTATCGAGCGCGTCGTGGATATCGGTGCGCTCCCGCCCGGTGTGTGCGGAGAGCTCGCTGCAGGTGGTGGCGTTTGGCGAAATGCGAGCGAGCGCCTGGACCGTTGCGATTGCGAGCGTCGCACTGGGATCGAGGAGGAATGCGTCGAGTGCGCGGGTCCCCTTGACAGTCAGCCGCCCCCGGTCGGTCTGCGGCAGCGCCCGCATGGCATCGAGCGCCAGGAGGGCTTCGGCTTCCGCCGCTGTGTGGTCGGCCGAACCGATGAGTTCGGGTGTCGCGCCGATGTGCCGCGTGATCGTCGGATCGATCTTGGCCAGGGTAGCCGCGCTCTCGAGCGCCGGGCCCATTGCGTAGAATTCCCCGGGTGCGAGCGTCCGCAGTTTCTCCGCATCCTTGGCAGAGAAGCCGAGAAAATCGGCGGCACGCTTCACGTCGCGGTCGAAGACATTGAGCCCGACGAGGAAGTTCATCAGCTCGCTGGTTACCGATGCGCTGAGTTTGGCCAGTCTCTGGGTGGCGACGATGGTGGCGAGGCCTCGCTTGCGGCCGCGGCTGCACAGGTCGGTCAGGGTCGCTACGCCGAGCCGCCTGGTTTCGGCGTCCTGAGCGCGGCCCGCGAGATGCGGTGCGAGCAAGTGACCCTCGTCGATGCAGACGAGCATCGTGTTCGCCCATAGCTCGGCAGGCGCGCTCATCAGCCCTGAAAAGAAGGCCGCGGCCTTGATGATCCGTTGCTCGGGATCGAGATCGGAGAGGTCGATATGCAGCGGGATCCTGTGTTCCCGCGCGCGCAGGGCCGCCGCACTGAGCCCGTCGGCGGTGATTTCGGTCGCCTTGATCGTCGTCGCGCCGATGTGCGCTGCCAGGTTGGCGAATTCGGCCTCGGGATCGACGATGATCGTTGTCATGTACTCGAAGGCTTCTTCGATGATGCGGCGAAGCGTTGCGCTCTTGCCGGCACCGCTCGTCCCCTGGATCAGGAGACGGCCCGCGAGGAGCTTGTCGAGATCGAGGTTGAGGGGCCCGGCATAGTGGCGGCCGATGGGGACGCAGGTTCGTTCGTTCGGGGTCTCGATGTCCATGAGGATCTCCTTTCGTGAAGATCTGAAGCCGCTTGCGCGGTGGGGATTTCGGCAAATGTTCGGCGAATCTTTTCCGAAATTCCGCCAATGCCTGGCGATGGCTTTCCAGTGTCAGGCAGCCCTGGCTGCGTGCAGCTCGGCAAATCGTTCACGCACTGCGCGGGCCGTCGGCCACCGGTTCGCTATGCGAAGTCGCGATGTGAGTGTTCCGCGCACGCTGCAGATCGTTTCAGCCTCGTCATGCGCCGGTATCCGCGGCGGCCAGCCCTTCGTGAATCGCAGGTCGGCGGGCAGGCGGCTCTCCAATGTGCGACGCTCGACCGCGAGCCGTTTTGCTGCTGCCAGGCCTCGCCTCTGGTCGCTACCGAGAATTTCTGGTCGGATGTCGCCAAGCCACCGGCCTGGTTGGAACGAAAATCCCGAGTTGATCTCGATCCCCACGATTGATCGGTAGGCCGGATGGTTTCCCTCGCACTGTGCGGAAACCATCAAGTTGTTGAGGCCCGCAAGGACGCAGTAGCTGCAGCTCAGGCGATCGGCGCCTCGATCGTAGGCCTCATGGAGCGGTATGGCGTGCGCTGCATGGTAGGCGAAGACCTGCTTGGCCGACCAATCGACGATTGGATGCCAGGTCAGCATCCGGGTTCCTGCACGGTTGCCCTCTGGCGCGAATCGCGTGTCGCGCTTGCTGACGGGTGCCGCGGCGCGTGAGAGGCTTTCTTCCCGGCGTATCCCGACAACCGATATGACCGTCTCTCCGGCCAGACTGGCGCGCAGGAAGGATCCGATCGGCTGTACCTTCGTCTCGCCGGTGCAGAAGCGCAGGCGGGCAGACGAGAAGGGTGAGACGAGCTGGTAGGTCTCGAGGTTCTCGTAACGACGCAGCGAGCTCGCCCAGCGCTGTTCCCAGCGTTCGATGAGCCCTCCGGCCTTGCGCCGTACCACTGTCAGCTCAACAGCAAGCATGGCCGCGATCCGCTCGACCATCGCCGGCGTGGAGAGCCATTCGATGATGCCCAGGTCAGCGTGTATCGCGTGGCGCCTGTCTCTGGGGTGACCGATCATGTCGAGGTGGGCGTTGACGGCGAACGCGGCCGCGCTGGAGTCCTTCCCGCCTGAGAGGCTGAAAACAACGTGGGCTCCTTGCCGGAGCGCCGAGGTCACCTCCGGGTCGAGCGCGATCGGCGGCTCGAAGTTGCTCATGCGATCCTCTTGGGCCGGATGGTTTCCGGGGGATCGATGATCGTGTGCGCTATCGCCGACAGGACAGTCACCTCGCCCCGTTCGCGATAGGCGTCCTTGTCGACGAGCGCGCAGAGTTCGTCGTCCGCATAGGTGGGCCGACCGAGGTGGTTCACGGAGACGACCTTGCGGGCGATCACGCCCACCTTTCCTTCGGGAACCCAGTCGGCCCAGTCACCCCAGGCCGTGGTGGTGCAGAATTCGCCGATGGCTGCGCGGTAGGCCTCGCGCGTGCGCAAAACGGACGACTGATTGGGTGCTACGCTCTCGCCTGTATGAGCGGCGTAGCGGTCGGGGTGCCAGCAGCGGACCGTGTCTCGGGCGAGCTGGAGAAAACCTGCAGTGGAGGTTTTCTGGAGGGGAAGTTCGCTCTCGAAGGCGAGGTAGACCAGCGACCAGTCGCAATCCTCCTCGTAGGCGTTGCCCGACAAGCGCAGGGCGTCCGGCATGGCTGCGGATCTGGCCTCGGAGAGGAGCAATCCGCCGTGCGAGGCGGTTGTTACCGACCAGATTCCAGGGGCAATCTGATCGGCCTGCTGGACTGCGCCCCAAGGCGATTGATCCGGACGGGGTGAAAGCGGAAAGCTGGGCATGAGCGAGATCTCCTGACGGTTCGCTCCACCCCTCCCTCTTCCCTTCAGCCAATCACCGACAGAGCTCTTTCCGTGATCGCCTTGGCGGTGACCTCTGGGATCGGCAAGGCGAACACGGGTCCGATCTCGCGTAGCCGTTCGTATTCGATCGCACGGAGTTCGAGATATCCAGGATCGTTCGACTGGAGCACCTGCAGGGCGAAGACCACCTGCTGCTGGGTTTGTGTGTCCTTCACGGCGATGAGGAAATCAGGGCGCGCCGAACCGTGCTCGGTCTCTATATCGAAGAGGATCTTCTTGACCGACATCCGAACATGGGCGCGCCGCAGCGCATACTGTGCGCCCTGCAGCTCCTGGAGGATTGTTCGATCATGGTCGCGCTCGGCGGGCACGAACTGGTTGCCGCTGAAGACGGGCTGAGCATAGGCGCGAAGCGCGCGATAGCCTTCCCGCTTGCTGTGTTCGCCAACAACGGCGAGAACAAGAAAGGGAGGTTGGACCTCCGCCCGGATGATGCCGGTGTGCTGGATGCGGTTGCGGACCTGAACGGTGCCGAGCCCGGTGACGATCTCGCTCCCGGTGATTTCGCTGGCCTCAAGCAGCAGGAAGGCCTGCGGCGCAAACTCGGCAGGCCACGTTCCTTCAGCTTCGCGCAGGCGGGCCTGAACGCGTTTTGTCTCATAGTCGATTGCGGTGGTGTAGAAATGCCGCGCGAGCGAGATGCCTGGCGCAATTTCGAACTGGCTTGCGATGTCGCGCAGACGCTTCATCTCGGCGCTGATCGAGCCTTCGCGCGGCCCTTCGGGCGGCAGCTCGCGCAGTATGTTGGAGCGCGCCCGCTCCAGTAGCAGCCAGAGCAGTTTGCCGAGCCGCGGAATGGCGACTTCGCGGGAGCGATCGTCCGGATCGGTCGCGTCGGGTTTCTGTGCGAGCTTCTCAGGGGCCTTCTGATGGGCGTTGAACAATCCTTTGGGCACATCGATCTCGTAGAGCGTGTCCTTGCTCGTCTCGCGGATTCGCTGTGGCGCCTGGGGCATGTAGAAGGGGCATTTCGGGTCGTGGCTCGGCCGCGACGTCAGGCGTCTCAGGTAGTACGTCTCCTGGAAGCTGAGGTACGCGGGACTCATCAACGGCGGCGGGCGATCCTCGCCCAGGCAATCGCAGGCGAGCCATTTCGTGTTTTCCCGGGAGGTCACCACCAGCGACACGGATGCCCGATGATCGGCATCGCTGCCCTTGCCCGTGTACCAGCGAACCAGGGCATCCCTGAGGCCGCCGCTGACGGCAACCCTGCCGGTCTGGCCGGTGGTATCCTTGGGTATGAGCCACATGATCGTACCTGTTGACGCGCCTTTTTGTTCACTCTATGTTCATCACATAAGGGAGTTTTGCAGCATGAACAAGGTTTTCGCCGTCGGCCAGTTCGATCTCGACATCGCGCTTCGCGATGCCGGCGTGGACGAGATGAATCGCGCTACCCGCCGATCGTTGGCGAATGCCTCGATCGGCGTCGAGGCTTTCGATGCCTATCATTCCGCTCGCGAGTTGTTCGAGACGCTGGAAGCGCTTCACGAGGGCGAACGCGGTGCGAAGCGCAAGCTCACGCAGGTACTGTCCTGCGGCTGCGACGATTACCAGCGCTGCCTGTATTATACGCTCGCTGGTCGCGGCGTGCTGCAGATGCTGGACGATCTCGAATGGCTGCTCGACTTGCTCAAGGCGCGGTGCGAGATCTCGGCATCATTGTTCCGGGCAGGCGCGCTCCCGCAGGTTCAGGTCAATCCCTATGTCTCGGCCGAGCCAGATGGTCCGGTGCCTGCGCGCGGAAGCGATTTCGAGCAGGGTGCGTCGTGGTTTCTCGATCCGGCGCTTGGCGGCCACATCGACGAGTAGCCGGTGCGTTAGCTCACAGAAGCACTACCTGGAGTTCGACGTCCGCCGGACGCCCTTCTGCGGCAGGGATGACGCGATAGGGTTGGAGCTCGCAGTCGGTCCGGATGACGGCATGGTCCTCGCCGGTGATTTCACTCAACCTGATTGCTAAGCGTTCCGCGTTCATTCGTCCGCACAGCTGTTGGCGTCGGCGGTCTAGCGATGTGCCCGACATAAATGGTCCAATCTATCAGGCTGCCGGAAAGAAGGTCCTGGCGACTTTGGGTTGACGGATGATCTCGAAGCGTCGTTCGAGCAGGCGGGATATCTTGAAGCGGCCTCGGCCGTCGGGCAAGGTTAGCGTCAGTTTCCGGCCTTCGCGTCGAACCTTGAAATCGGCGTGCCCGCTTCCATCGGTGAACTGCATCGGTTCGGGGAAACGGATGAGGTCGCCATCTGCGATCGTGCGTTCGGTGAGTTCAAGTAGCCGGTAGCAGCGTCGGCGCCAGTCGAGGGCATGGGGATGGCTGCTGCTGGTCAGGAGCTCGAGGACACTACGAGGACACGTGGCCTCGCATGGGCCCATATCCTCATCCATGTCCTTGTATCCGAAGATGTGCCTGTCGGCGGCTTTCGGATTCCAACGCACCAGGCAGATGATGGCGGTGACGTAGAGCCGGGCGCCGCTTTCATCGTATCGTTCGACGGCGGCATAGTAGGTGCTACCGGAGTAGACGCTTTTCAGTACCCGCAGTGCCTGGAACGGCGTTTCTGCGGTGGCTGGGCGCTCGTAGGTCAGCTGGGCGTCCAGATAGGCCTTCGGCGTCTCGTAAGGCGCCATGCCGAGGCGCGTCATCGTAAGCCATCCCATGATCGTTTCCTTCAGATGAGGCCGGGCTGTGCCGGCGAAGGCAGCTTGAGTTCGCGCGCGATCCGTGCGGCGAGCGCTGGAATGTCGCGCAGCGCGGTGATCGACGCCTTGCGCATGGTGGCCCCCGGGGGCTTCCAGTGGGGGTTTCGCCAGGCGACGCCGGGCTCACCGTAGCGCTCGGGAGAGATACGCAGGTACAGCTGCTTCGCTTCGAGCGTGTGATCGCCGGCGAGGGATTCCTGCGGGGTCGTATAGCCGAGCCGGTAATCGGTGTGTTCGAGGCCGAGCTGGAATGCAATCGCGCGCAGGGTCCGGCTCCCTTCGCGGCGATAATGCCTTAGCTCCTGCGGGCGGTAATCGAGACCGCGCCGAACGAGGGCGACGATCGCGGGCGCACGCTTCAGTTCGGCGATCCGCTCGATGCATTGATGACGTAGTTCGTCGTCGAGTGCGGTGTGACAGAGGGGTTCGCCGTGCGATACACGCCCGAGATGGCGGGTGAGCAGTTTGATCGCCGGACAGACTGCGGGATCGAGCGCGGCCAGCCTTGCGTCTTCGACAGCCTCGTTGAGCGCGCGCAACGCGTTCTCGAATGTTGTCAGACCATCGGGCTCGAGCGCCCGCCGGTAGCGGTAATCGATGTCGCAGGTCATGGGCCTCGTCTCCATTGATGATACAACGGACACCTTCCCCCTCCCCTCAATGCAGGAGGCGCGATGGCGGCGGCAGTGGCCCACCGGTAACCGGCTCGTAGTTGATCGGCCGACGCATAGCCTCCGGCGCAACCTGTTCGATGATCCGGACGATCGCGGACAGCGCGGCGCCTTCCGGCCTGGTGACGATCGTCAGCACTTCGCTGCCGCCATCGCTGCCAACGATATCCCAGCTCGGGAGGCCCTTGCCGAGAAGGGCGTCCAGAACGGCTTCCGGCCTCCGGCGCGGGAATGTCAGCGCGATCCGTTCACGCAGCGCCGGACCGATCAACACCCGCTTTCCATCGACCAGGTCGGTCGCGTACTGGTGGAGCTGGGCGAGGCGCACCACCCCTTCCAGCCCCGGCTCAAGCGCAAGCCTGAAGTTCGACCGTATCATGGTCTGCCTCCTGCGCTTCGCTGTCGTACCCGGAGAATGCGGCGAGATAGGTGAATGCTTGGTCCGCCTTGGCCGCTGCGGTGATGATCGCACTTTTGTCCGATTTCAGGATGTCGAGCCAGTGGCCGATGTAGCTCGCGTGGCTCTCGTGGAGATCCGCGGGCAAGCCCAGCTCGTAGCAGATGCGTGCCGAGATCTGCTCCGCGACGAGCTCTTCGAAGGCATAGGCCTTGTCTCCAAAGCGCTTTCCGAACTCGCGCGCGAGGCGCGTCGGATGGCCGGTCCAGTGGCCGGTCTCGTGGGCGAGCGTCGCGGCAATCCCGTCCTCGTCGACGAAGGCGTTGCGGTGGGGCATCTGGATGAAGTCGCCCCCCGGGGAATAGAAGGCACGGTCGCCGCCGTAGCGCACCTCGCTCGGGATTGGCGCGAAGAACGCCGCGATCGCGGCGGCCTTCTGGGATGCTGTCGGAGGGGTCTCCGGGACCGGGTCGGGATAGAAATGCGGCGGCAAGCCGTCGATCTGCGAGGCGTTGAAGACCGAATAGGCGCGCATGAACCGGATCGTTCGCGAGGATTCTTCGCCCGTCACCCGGTCGATGTCGGTCTTCTTCGTCGAGTTGAAGTAGATGCTCGGCTCGGCGCTTTCGCCGCGGCGTACCTGTCCGCCGAGTTCCTGCGCCTGGCGATAGGTCATCCAGTAGCGGGACTGATACCCCATCGTGTCTGCGACCGCCCAGAGATAAAGCCGGTTGATGCCCGTATAGGGCACCCCGTTGGCCCGCAGCGGGGCACCGCCTGCTCCGGTCTTCTTCCACGGGCGGCGCCACGGAAGGGTGCCTTCCTCGATCTTTCGGATGATGAGGTTGGTGATGTCCTGCGCGACGTCGCGCTTGGGGCTGTGTTTCATGGCGGCTCTCCGGTCGGGAAAAAAAGGCCCGGCCGCTGCGTGAGCGACCGGGCCAGTTGCATCAGGAGGGTTGCGGCGCCGTCAGGCGTCCACCGCCGCTTCTTCGTCGACGTCTTCGAGATCCTCGGACGTGGTGTCGTCGTCGGCTTCGTTTTCGTGGTCCTCGACCTGTTCCTCCGGCTCGTCAGCGCCGGCCGTGACGGGAACCTCGAATTTCATGGCCTCGGGCAGCCATGCGAGGGCGCGTTCCTTCACCTCTTCCTCGACGATCGCATCGCCGGAGAAGATCTTCTCGCACGTCTTCGACAGGTCGGCCTTCTTCGAGGCTGCGTAACGCGCTGCGAGCTCGCTTCCGCCGATGTCGGTCAGGGCCGCAAGACACGACGTCTTGTTGATCCGGTCGAACAGGTTTTCCGACGTCGGTCGCCACATCGCGGCGACATCGACATCGAGGATCGAGCCGAGCACGGCGTGGATCGGATGATATTCCGAATTGTAGCCCTTCTTCGCTTCCAGCGAGACGGCGACGACGTAGGAGAGCCAGGCGGCCTTGGCCTCGTCGTCGAGCTCGCGGAAGGCGAGGAAACGATCGGTCACCATCTTGGGCTCGTGCCAGCTCTTGTCGAGCGCGTCCGCTGCGGCTGCGAGGATGCCTTCGGCCGCGGACTGGGGAATGTCGCCATAGGCAGGATCCTGCGGCTTGCCCGCCTTCAGCGAGGTGCCCTTGCTCTCGTAGCTGCGATCATCGCACAGCGCGAAGATCGCGTAGTCGAGCGCGAGGCCGGGATCGCCCAGGAGTGAGGCTGCGAGGATGTTGCGGCGCTGGACCGACAGCTCGTCGAACAGCTTCGCGCTGATCGGCTTGTCGCCGCCCGGCGCGACCGCTTCGGGTGTCGCCGGCCGCGGAGGAGTCGAGCTCGTGTTTCCGGTGGGGCGTTCCTCGGAGGTGGCGGTGACGTTGCCGTCCTCGTCCTGCTCAAAGCTGAGGCGCTTCTCGCTGTAGTAGTCGCTCTCGAGGACCATTTCGCCCTTGTTGGTGAGGATCAGGAAGCGGCCGACTTCGCCGCGCCATTCCTCGGGAAGTTCGCGAACCGGGTTGTTGAGCTCGTCGCGCTCGGTCGAGAGCGTGTCGTACTCGGTCTCGAGCTTGTCGAGGTCGACGCTTTCGTCTTCCTGCGCGCTCTCGTCCTCGAAGATCTCGTTGATCTCGTCGATCCGCGCGTCGATCGTGTCGATGCGGGCGCGTGCTTCTTCCGAAAGCGGCGCTGCCGGAAGCCGGACCGGCCCGACGTTCAACTCGCTTCGCGCGTGCCAGCTGTTGGTCGACGCGACAGGATTGATCCAGGCGAGGCCCGTTTCCGCCGCGAGCCGTTCGGCTTCGGCTTCCATTTTCGCGCCCGCGAGCTGGTGGGCGATTTCGACATCGACCCAGCGGTCGTCGGCGGCTTCGCTAAACAGGTCGCGTTCGATCTTGCCGCCCGCGGCCACATAGGCGTCTTCGCCCACGAGAAGCGCGATCGGATCGTTGCCGCGCAGCGAGCCATCGGCAATCATCCGGCGGATCGCGTCGGCGCTGGGATTCCAGGCGTGGCGCATCTGCTCGAAAACGCGGATTTGCACCTCGTGCTGATCGGTCGCGGCATAGGCCTTGGCGAGATCGAGGGTGATGTCGCCGGCAGCAAGCGCCTCGAAGATCGGGCCTGCAAGGTTGGCGAGCCGCAGGCGCCCTTCGACGAACCGCTGGGTCAGCCCGAAACGCTTGGCGACGGCGGCGGTGTCGCCGTCTTCCTTGATGAAGTGCTGGAAGGCCTGGCATTCCTCGGCCGGCGTCATCTGCAGGCGCTGGAAGTTCTCGGCAAGCGAGACTTCGCTGGCGTTGTGTTCGCGCCGGTCGATGACGAGGCACGGAACCTCGAAGTCGGCGTCCATCGCGCCGCGCTCGACGATCCGGTGCATGGCGCGCATCCGCTTGCCGCCACCGATGACCTCGAAACGACCGCGCTTCTTAGCCTTGGCGACGATGAGGTTCTGCAGCACGCCCCGCGCCTCGATGTCAAAGGACAGGCGTTCCTCGAATTCGGGATTGGGGCGCTTGCAGACGTTGTCTTCGCTCTGGTCGAGCTTGCTCAACGGGATAAGTTGCATTGGTCTGACTCCTGATGACCGACCGGCCAATTACCGGCCACCCCATCCCCTCCCCCTCCCCTTGCCGCTGTCCCGAGTCGTCAGAGCGGCGTCAGGAGCGCCTTGACGACGGGTTCGGGGTTGTCCTTCGGGATGAACAGCCTGGTGCGGTAGGCGATGATCTCGGTGAAGCACCCGATGCTCTTCAGCCATTCCACCTGATCTGCGGGTGCTCCTGCGATTTCGATGCGCAGTTCGCCAGCGACGCGCGAGCGCTTCAGTACCGCGCTGAAAGGCTGTTCGATCGTGACGCTGCGGTTTTCGCGCAGCGCCTTGACCACGGCGTCCTCGGTCAGCACCGCCGTCGAGTTGGCTCCGAAGGCCTTCAGCACGTCGGCAACATCGGTGTCGTAGACGATGCGGCCGAGCCAGCTGCGCCCTTCGAGATCGACGATCCGGTTGACCTCGAGATAGTCGCGCGGAAGGTTCGACCAGATCGGCAGCAGCAATCCGGTCGCGAGGTGGACCGTCTCGGTGTGTAGGCGCGACGCGCTGTCTTCGGCCTCGGCAGTCCACAGCTGCGCGAATTCGGCTTCGCTGCAGGCGGTCCATGCGCTCTCCTCAAGATCGCGCAGCTGGTGGTACTCCCGGCGCAATGGGCGGTGCAGGATCACCCGCTGGATGAGCTCTCCCCTCTCGGTCATGAAGTGACGCGAGGGTTCGCAGAGCGCCGCCTTGTCGCTCTTCGTGTTGCGCATCAGCGTGCAGCCGTCCGACCATTCGCGCCGTTCGAGCACGCGCTCGAGCGAGGTCGGCTGATAGCGAGTGGTGAGGTCGAGCCGCAGAAGGTGCGAGGTGGCGCCAGTGCGGTCGTCGGTGCGGAGGACGATATCCTCGGCCACGCTGGCCGATTCCACCTGGATCGTCTCCACTCCGAGATCTAGCGTGCCGGCATCGCGAGCGGCCGACACCCGGGCCTCGACAAGGGCCAGAAACTCCTCGAAAATCGCATTCTGCATTGCGATCGGCAGCGCGAGGATGCGATTGAGCCAGCGCTGGATCGGCGGCAAGTCCTCTTCGAGGATACCGTCTGCCGACGCGATCTTTAGCCCGGTCCGCTTCTGGAAGTCGAGCAACGTAGCGCTGGTGAGCTTGCCCTCGGCGAGCAGTCCGAACCAGGTCACAAGCGCCGCCTTGGCGTATTCGCTTTCGAGATTGTCTGCGGGATCGAACAGGTTCTGTCCGCCGGTCTGGCGCTGGCCCCGGGTCAGCGCACCGAGGGTGTCGAGACGCCGCGCGATCGTGCTGGTGAAGCGCAGTTCGCCCTTGCAGTTGGTCGTCACGGGGCGAAAGAGCGGCGTCGCGGCCTGATGGGTCCGGTGCGTGCGGCCCAGGCCTTGGATCGCGCGATCGGCGCGCCAACCCGGCTCGAGCAGAAAGTGGACGCGCTGGCGCTGGTTCTCGACGTCGAGGCTGGCGTGGTAGGATCGGCCGGTGCCGCCCGCGTCGCTGAAGACGAGGATGGTCTTGCGACCGTCCATGAAGTGGTCGGTTTCGGACTGGTTGGTCCGCGCCGAGCGTGTTTCCAGCTTCTGGCTGCCGTCGCTCTGGGTGATGAGACGCTTCGTGCGACCGGTCACTTCTGCCACGCGCTCGGTGCCGTAGTGCTCGATGATGCCGTCGAGCGCCGACTTGATCGGCGGCAAGGCGCACAGATGTTCGATCAGGCGCTGCTTTTTCTCGATCGCGAGTGCGTTATGGACCGGTCGGCCCTCGTCGTCGAACATCGGCATCGAGCGTTCCTCGCCGGTGTCGTCGACGAAGACCTGCATCTGCTGCGTCGGGAACGCGCGTTCGAGATAGTCGATCACGTTTTCGCGCGGGCTCAGGTCCAGGTCCAGCTCGGCGCGCTCCTCGGGCGAGAGGCTGTCGAGGCGACGATCGAGGATGCTCTCGGCGGTGGAGACGAGCTGCACGACAACCGCTTTGTCGTCGTCGATATGGTCGTTGATGGCGGCGATCAGCGTCGGCAACTTCATCGAGAGCAGAACCTGGTTGAAGAACCGCTGCTTGGCGCCTTCGAATCTCGAACGCGCAGCTGCCTTGGCGCCGCTGTTAAGCGTGTCGCCCTCGAGCTCGTCGACCACGTTGGTTAGCGCGAGCGCCTCTTCCATGTTCTGGTGAATGATCGCCCACGCGTCGGCATAGGTGTCGTAGATACGGATCTGGTCGTCCGTCAGGTCGTGCTTCAGCACCTCGTATTCGACACCCGCGAAGCTGAGCGCGCGGGCCTGGTAGAGTCCGAGCGCCTTCAGGTCGCGCGAGACCAGTTCCATCGCCGCGATGCCGCCCGAGCGGATTTGGCTAATGAAGTCCTCGCGGCTCGAGAAGGCGGTACCTGGGCCCCACAGGCCGAGCCGGACGGCATAGGCGAGGTTGTTGACGTCCGATGCACCGGTGGCGGAGGCGTAGAGCACGCGCGCATCGGGAAGATGGTGCTGCAGGAGCACTCCGGCGATGCCCTGCAGCGAGCCCGCCTTGGCGCCGCGGGCGCCTTCCCCGCCGGCCACGCCGCCCATCTCATGGCTCTCGTCGAAGGCGATCACGCCCTCGTAATCGGGCCCTGCCCAGTCGAGCAGCTGCTTGAGCCGCGTTGCGTCCTGGCGCTGGCTACGCAGCGTCGGATAGGTGACGAACACGATGCCTTCGCGAAACGGGAGGTCCTCGTCGATCTTCCAGCTCGACAGCGGTTGTATGTCGGCGGGCAATCCGCCGATCGCCGACCAGTCGCGGCGCGCGTCCTCGAGTAGGCTTTCGTTCTTCGACACCCAGATTGCCTGCCGGCGTCCGGCAAGCCAGTTGTTGAGGATGCAGGCGGCGATCTGCCTGCCTTTCCCCGCACCCGTGCCGTCGCCGAGAAAATAGCCCTTGCGGTAAGCGCGGCCATCCTCTGCGAGCGACAGACCCACCCCTTCTTCGTTGGGCTTGAACTTGCCCGGCAGGTATTGGCCCCAGGCGGCGCCCGCGTAGATGACGGTCTCGAGCTGGGCTTCGGAAAGCTGGGCTTCGGTGATAATCCGCTCGTGAAGCCGCGGTGTGTAGTCGGGGACCGGTGCCGGGATCGATCCCATCGCGACGCTCTCGACGAGCGGCGTGGGATGCTCGCGCGAGCCGGCGATGTCGATCCGGCTCGGTCGGTATGGCACGTAGACGCCCGCCTGCGTTCCGAGTGCGCGCGGCGTAGCGAGGGTCGTGTAATCGACCGGAGCTATCTCGCGTGAGACGACCTTGCGCTCGAATTGCGGCGCAGTCCGCGGCGTCTTGCGCATTGCGCGGAAGAGGCTGGTCGCCTTGGGCCGCTGCGCGATGGGACCGGCCTTCGACGGCGGTGGTGCGATTTCTGGCCGTTTGACGATGCGGAACTCGGCCGCGAGGGCTTCGACCGTATCGCGCGCCAGGATGGAGGGTTTGATATTGCCCGGCACCTTGTCGACGACGAACAGGCGAACGGCAACGCTGGTCCCCTGCTTATGATAGCATCGTGCGAGTCTGCAGGAGGTGTGTACCGTGCAATTCGCGAAGGTGTCCTCGTAGATCCGGAGCATCTTGGCGCTGGTCGTGAACCAGTCGGGCATGATGGCGACCACGCGTCCTCCGGGAGGGAGCTTGGCAATCGCCGCGCGCAAATGCCGGACGGCCGCCAACGCGTCGGCCCCCCTGCCCTGCGATCGCGAGAAGGGCGGATTCATGACGATCAGCGTGGGGCGCAGGGCATGGTCGGCGAGCGACGTCAGCATCGCGCCGTCGAAGCCCGTTATCTGCGCTTTGGGGAAAAGCAGCGCGAGCTTGGCCCGGCGCTTGGGATCGAGCTCGTTGAGGTGAAGCGCCGCGACCGGTGGCAACATGCTCACTAGTGATCCGTGTCCGGCACTCGGCTCGAGAAGGACGTCGGACTGGCGCGCTTGCGCGGCGATCGCGACCAGCGCCGCCAGGTCCGCAGGCGTCGAGAACTGCTGGAACCTGATCTGGTCCTCGCTTCTCACGGTGTGTGTGGGGAGGGTCTCGACGAGGCGCGACAGCGAAGCGATCGTCGCAAGTGTCGGCTTCTCAGCGTCCCGAAGATGTTGCGTGAGCGCTGCTTCGAGCAGGTCGTAAGCGTCGCGCTGCGTCCAAACTCCCTGCGCCGAGGAACAACCGTGCAGGGTTTCCATCGCCCCGAAGAGATATTTCTTGGTGAGAGTGCCGCACGCGATGTCTTGCGCGACGTCGGTGATCGCTGCGCGCAGGCGATCGTCGGATTGCTCGAAAAGGTCGGTCACGGTCTGCTCCTGATGCTGATCCGCAACCAGTCCGCCCCCTCCCCTTTTTCAGGTGGTTCAGCCTCCCCGATGCTCGTTGAATTCGGCCCAGTCGGTGAAGCCCCGCGGTGGCGGGTCTCTCGTCACCGTTCGAGTGTCGGTCGTGAGCGCCTCAATCGCCGCCAGCGCGCCAAGCCGCCCCGCCCTGTTGTTGTCCTCGGCGATGATGAGCGTCGAAACCCGGTCGGGGATCCGGACCAATGGCAAGCGTTCCGCACCAAGCGAACTCCAACACGGGATACCCTTGAGCTTGGCGTAGGCGGCGGCATCTTCCATGCTTTCGGCGAGAGCCAGGACGGAGCCCTTGAAGTCTGGCGACCATGCCCCCTCCCCCGGCCGACCAAGCATGTACTTGCCTTTATGGCTCCTGCCCTTTGGCCCGAGCGCGATGCGCTGGATCGCGACGAGCTTTATCCCGGTTCGGACTGGCACAAGAATGGCTGGTCGAAACACCGTGTCGGGCTTTCGGCCGAATGGACATGCGTGGAGATAGCGCAGACCGGCCGCATTCCCGTCAATCTCGCGGTATCGCAGGTACTCTTCAGCCAAGGTCCTCTCGATCGCGCTGGCCTTGTCCCACAGGCGAGCGGCGTTCGCCGCCCCAGGATGGTTCTGCAACGCCGGTGCTGGTGAATTTGGAATGGGTCGTGTGCGAGCGATGGTGCGAAGAACGTCTTCGTTCCGGCAGCCGGCGAAACAATGGACGAGAATGCCTTGCTGCCCCTGCCTGATAGAGAGCGATGCGCGTCCGTCGGCATGAGCTGGGCATATGCACATGGCGTAGGATCCGTGCCAGCGACCCTTGAGGCCGGCAACGATGTCCAGAGTTCCTTGTTCGGGCTTCAAAGCGGTCAGCATCGCTCATCCTTCCTAACCCCCCTCCCCCTCGCCTCCCCCCAGTCCTGCTCGCATTCCGAGGCAGGATGCTTTTTTGTGCGTAGCTTCGGCACCTGAATGAAGGCCTTGCTTCACCATCCGATCGCGCATAGGAATTTCACTGCGATAATCGACCCATGCCGAAAGGTATGGTTATGAAAAGAATAGTCCTCGCTGCATTGGTCCTGACAGCCTCACAGGCGTCTGCCCAGCAGACACGGCTTGATGTCTTCCAAACGGAAGCCGCCCAAAGCTTCGCGATTTTGATCCCTGGTTCGGCGCCGGTTTCGGCCTCTCCCGAGCCTGTCGCGGTACAAGAGTCTAAAATAGACTTGGAGGCCGACTTCGAGGTTCTCAGGTCCTCATCGGCAGAAGGAACTGGCTACTCCGGCAGCCATTATGTGCCCTCATGGATGAGGAACGGTCGGTCGCCGTTCATGTCGCGCACTGGACAAGACGAGAACGCTCCGGGCGATCCGGACTGTATGACAGACGGATACTTCCCGCGTTCCGGGAATTAGCGGGGAAGCCCAAGCCAGACGGTTGATCTATTTCGACGATATCATGCTGGCTGCCTGCGAAGCAGGCATCCCGTTCCGACTTTTCGACGCCCTTGTCGCGCAGGAGAGTCGGTACCGCCCCTATGCACGCAGTTCTGCGGGCGCGATGGGTCTGACCCAACTGATGCCGGGAACCGCGCATTACGTTGGCGTGCGCGATCCATGGAACGTACAGGGAAATCTGCGAGGAGGAGCGCGCTACCTAAGGGAGCAGCTTGACCGTTTCGGTTCGTGGGAGCTCGCGCTCGCCGCGTATAATGCTGGACCTGGCAACGTGCAGAAATTTGGCGGTCTCCCGCCGTTCAGCGAAACCCGCACATACGTTCGAACGATCATGGCGACGCTCGATGGTCGAGCAATCTTCCGATCGACCCCGGTTTCGATGTTGGCTGCCAATCCGTTCCGGAGAGTTCAGTTGGCCCTGTTCTCCCCGGCGTCACAAATCCCAGAAAACTGAAAAACCTACGCTCCATGCGTAGTAAAGAGCGATCACCAGGATCACGGGAGCGCCCTTAAGGTAATTGACTTGCCAACGGATCAATGACTTGGGGAGGAGCAGTGCTTTCTCACTCCAGCTCGATGTTGCGACGCGCCAACGGCCACTTAGCAATTCGTCGGCCGTGACCGCGATTGCCAGCGCGGCGCAGATTAGCGCCATGCAACCGACGCCGATATACAGCGACGTCCAAGCTATGAGCACTTCGTGTTTCATGCGCTGTCAAACTCCGGGAAAGGCTGCCGCAAGGAAAAACTTCCACTTGGGTTTGGTTTCCCCCGGTGCACGTAAATGGTCGCTACCATTCCACTTGCTCAACCGGCAACTCGCCGTACTCCCTATGATGCACGCTGAGTCCACCCCGAGAGTCCGCTCGGCGGATCCCGGCCAGGCTCAAGGTCCCAAAGCCGACCTTCAGGCTTGCGACTGGCGTCGGCGTTTGGCGAAGGCGGTGACGAAGCTTTCCCACATACGCAGCCATTCCTTCTCGGTCCGCCTGCGATCGATGTCGGGACATCCGCGGCGGAATTCGCCAGCCATCATGTCGACATCCCACGGGGCGCCCTTGTCCCGGCCGATGGCGAGAAAGGCCGCCTCGCGGGAGCCGTACTGCAGGCTTCCCGCGGGAAAGGCCAGCAGGTCCGCCGCAGGCTTCTGCACCGCCCTGCCCTCCCCCGAAGCTGCGTCCGAGTGCCCGGCAACTGGTTTCTTCCTGCGCGGTTCGACGCCCACGAGCCGCAGGTGCGCGCCCACGAGCTTCTTCTCGAGCGGCTCCGGCGACGGGTAGAGCAAGACCTTTCGGCCCGAGACATCGACGTTGGCGTTGGGATAGACCGACGAGACGAGTTGCATGGTCTCGCGGACGGTCTGTCGGAAGCGTTTGCTGTCGGCGGCATTACCCAGGTGCTTCGCGAGCTGGTCCCAGGAGATGGCCTGCCCCCTTTCGGCGCTCACCCGCGGCAGACGGTAGGCAAGATATGTATACAGATCGAGCGCCGTCGGCGTCCCCTTGAGCTCGCGGATCGCGACCTCGTTGAGCGGGACCGCATGTTCGACCAGATGCTGGTAGAACACCTCCGACATACGGATCTCGCGAGCGAAGGCGCCGTCCTTGTCGAGCGATCCGGCGTATTCATTCGAAATCTTCACGTCGCGGACCGCAAACGCGTTCTGGTCCGCGTCGGCCCCGTCCCAGCGAATCTGCCATTCACAGGCGAGCAACCGGTCCACCTGCTGTTTCATCAGATTGGCGGTGCCGCGGGGCCCATAGGAAATCGTCTGGTAACCGAGACGGCGCATCCAGTCGGTGAAATTACGCCCTAGAAACACATCGCGCGATCGCTGCTGCACCGCCTGCGAGAGAATGTAGATCAGCGCGACGCGGGGATAGGAGCCGAACGGCACGCCGAGGCTCTTCATCACCCGCTTCCCATCGATCTCCTGCAGTACCGGCCGGGGATTGATCGCGAGAGCGTACCGGCCATCCTCGCGAATGATCGGTTCAAACTCGTCCTTGGGGCGCTTGGTCGGCAGTGACATTGCGCAAAGCGCCGAATGAAGGAAAGCCGGGACAGGTTCCTCGTCCTGCACGCGTAGGAAAGCATCCAACGTCAACTGGCTGCCCGCCTGCTCGGCCAGTCCGCGCACTTCTTCCTCGCCGCCGGAAAGCATGGCAAGCGCGTATTGGTGGCCTAGCGGTGCGCGATCATCTTGTCTCATCGTCCCCTTCCCCGTCTTGCCGGGTGATGTCTTGTCCCGGAATGGACAACAGGGTTCGTGGCCCAAATCAACCCTTTTGGCGATTTTGGAGGGTTTTCCAGTCGAAAACCTGCAAAATTACCGATGATCTCCGGTCCCTTCCGCACACCAGCGGCTCCAAAACCAAAAAATCCAAATAAAACCGATTCGCGAATCGGATTCGTAGAAGGAGATTCTGTTATAGTAGGTATGTGCTCCGACATCATCGGTTTGGCCGCACCGAGATCATAGCAAAAGCGCACCAAGGCCATCGGTCGCGCTCGCTGATCATCGGTTGTTGTCCACAGCACCCCCTATCCGGCCAAGTTGCTGGCCTAGAATGACCTCAACGGCACGAAGATCATCGGTTCTGGGCGCGCTTCCGATCGCGAAGGAGCGAAAAGGGCTCCGAGATCATCGGTCCTCTTGGAAGTTTTGGGGCCAAATCATTGATGAAAGCTTCAACTATCGCTATTCCGGTCGCCAAACTTCCAACGAGGACCTCACATGGCGATCCAGATTTCGACCGATGGGCTCGAAGCCAGCACAGCAACCGATGATCTCCGTTCCCTTCACCGCAAATCGCTGGCGATCCTTAAGCGGTTGCAGACCCACGCCATGGATCCTGAGACTGGAGAGAAGGCTGGACCCACCTTCCCCATTTCCAAGGCCGCCGAGCTTGTCGATCGGACTGCCTCGGCCATCCGCGAGGCCGAACGCGACGGCAGGCTGCCTGAGCGCGGTCGCACCCCATCGGGTCATCGCCTGCCCTATAACCTCACCGAACTCGACCATATGCGCAAGGTTTTTGGGACTCGTCGCTGGCGCGATACGGCCGACACGCCGGCGATCATCTCGGTGTCGAACTTCAAGGGCGGCGTCGGCAAATCGACGATTGCGGTCCATCTCGCGCAGCACTTCGCGATCAAGGGGTATCGCACCCTGCTCGTCGATTGCGACAGCCAGGCGAGTTCTACGATGATGTTCGGCTACCGCCCCGACATCGATCTCACCGAGAACGATACGCTCTACGGGCACTTCCACGACCCTGAATTGCTCGGTGTCCGCTCAATTATCCGCAAGACGCATTTCCACGGCCTGGATCTCATCCCGTCGAACCTGAAGCTCTACAACCTCGAGTACGAGATTGCCGCTCACTTGGCTCAGACACGCAGCTTCGACGTGATCGACCTCATTTCGCAAGCGATTGACGAGGTGGTCCACGACTACGATGTCGTCATCATGGACCCGCCGCCAGCGCTTGGCATGGTGTCCATGGCGGTGTTGCAGGCGGCCAATGCCATGGTCATTCCGATGCCGCCCAGCGTCATCGACTTCTCCTCGACCGTATCGTTCGTCGACATGGCCCGGACCACCATGGAGCAGCTCGAACAGCTTGGGGGGAGGGCGCGCCCGGCGTACAATTTCATCCGCGTGGTGGCGAGCCGGGTGGACGAGAACAAGTCGATGCACCGCGAGCTGCTGGCGATGATGCGCGACGTGTTCGGCGGCTCGCTTCTCACCTCAATCATGCCGACCAGCGCAGAGATCGATAACGCCAGTTCGAGGCTCAAGACGGTGTTTGAACTCGACCGGCCCGTAACTTCGCGCGATGTTCACGTGCGCTGCCTTAAGTATCTGAACGCCGTGTGCGAAGAGATCGAAACTGACGTCGTCGCGTCTTGGAGTAGGAGGCAAGGGGAGGGCGGATCATGAAATTGCCACGTGGCAATTGTCGGTTTTCCTCGCGTAGAATCAGAGAGATATGCATTTTCACGCCGGCGTCGGAGGCCACGCGGGGGCGCGCAGATCGCGCGGGCCAAGCGACCCCTGCCGGTGAAATTGCCACGTGGCAATTTCGCTCCGGAACGCAGGAAATAAGGAAGGGTTTGAACCATGGCTAACGGCAACAAAGGCTTCAGTTCGCTGCTTACGGATTCACTTGATGAAGACCTGACAGATGATGAGGCCGCGCCGGCGCGGAGCGTCATGGCGAGCCGCAGCGAGGCGCTCAACCGCTTGGCCTCGGGCAAGGTCGTGACCGACCGGACAGAGTTCGTCGACCCGGCCCGTTGCAGGCCCTGGCGCCTGCACAACCGCGACCTTGACCATCTCACGGAGGAAAGCTGCCGCGACCTCATCGACGCATTCCTCTCGGCCAAGAAGCAGCGAATCCCCGCCATCGTGCGGCGCCTGCGCGATGATCCTGATTTCGACTACGAGATCATAGCGGGCGTGCGCCGCTGGTGGACGGTGCGCTGGCTGCGCGAACACAATCACCCTGAGTTCGAATATCTCGTCACTGTTCAGCAGCTCACGGACGAGGAAGCCTTCCGGGTTTCTGATGTTGAGAACCGGTCCCGCAAGGACATCACCGACTGGGAGCGCGCCCATGAGTACGAAACCGCGCTGGCGGAGTTCTACGAAGGCTCGCTCGCGCAAATGGCCGAGCATCTCAACATTTCTTCCTCTTGGCTAAATCGCATGCTCAACGTTGCCCGGTTGCCCGCGCCGCTGGTTGAGGCGTTCGCCGATCGGCACGATATTACGGTGCGAATAGCGCGCGATCTGAAGCCCTTGGTGAAGGACGCACGCGCGCGCCAGAGCATGGAAGAGGAAGCGCAAGTGATCATATCGGCACGGGCGGCCGGTGAAGATGCGCTGTCGGGTCCGGAAACGGCCAAGCGTCTGCTGCGCGCCACCACGGCCCCGGCCAGTCGGTCCGCGAAGGCGAATACGACATTGCTCAAAGCCAAGACGGGGAAGCCGATGCTCACGGTCACGCGTCCTGCACGAGGCGAGGGAGTGACGATCAAGGTGCATCCCGGCTCGGGCGCGTCCAAGAGCGAGCTCATGAGCGCGATCGAAAAGCTCCTCGCGTAGGGGTCACGTTTAACCCTTCTCGAGGAGCCGGTCGATCGCTTCCATCTCGCGGTCAAAAGCGCAGAGGACGGCGTCCAGACCGGGCGAGGGCGGGGGAGGGGAGGGTGGCCGACCCCGCGGTGCCGCAAGAATCCCGAGTGCGATCCCGGCCTCGCTTGTGATGTAGACCCGCCAGCTCGTGCGTCCCGAGACTTCCACGAAGAGTCCGCGCTCGGCGGCGCGGGCCAGCAGCTTGCCCGCACCCGATACCGTCATGCCCAGGCGATTACTGACGCCGCGGGCCGAGACGGCCGGCGTGGTCAGGGCAAGCTTCCCGAGGTCCTCAAGCTGCCCCGGCCGCAATTCTCCGGCAATGACGGCGGCAAAGTCCCGGCGCCATTTTTCGAGCCGGTCGAGGCGTGCAAGCCCATCTTCGCAATTCTCCCGTATCGTCTTCAGGAGGCGCCGCAATTGCGCGACCCGCGGGCCATGCAACGTACGCAGTGCCGGGTCGCCGAGCGCGAGCGAGGGCAAGGGGGAGCTACTCAGACCCATGCGCGCACAGAGTGCCGGAAACGCGAGCCAGACATTGATCGTCGCATCCCTTCTCGACCAGAGATCGAGCACGCCGAGCGCGCGGAGGAGCGTGGGAGCCGAACTCCAGCCCTCGGGCTCTTCGAAACTGAAGGGCAGGGCCTCGCGCCAGTGATGTTCGGAGCGATCGCCGAGGGATCGCAGCCACCCGGAGTAGGTGGCGAACGGCTCACCCATTGTAGCAACCGGTGGGCGATGGGGAATGGGAAGGCCCACGAGGGCAGAAAAAACATCGATTTCATCGATTTCGAAGCGCTGCAGCCGGAGCGCTGTTGCATAGCCCGCCCAACTCGCCCGGATCCGCCATGCCGAAGCTACCGAACTCGCGGAAATCCGCGCATCAAGCGCTCCGATGGCCGCCATTGTATCGCCCAGCACGGCAACCAGATCCGATGTCCAGGGGAGGGCGGTGAACGGGCGGACCGGCCGAGTCATAACCCAATAATAGACTGAAACACGCATTTCAGTCTACCCGCCTCGACGCTCAGTGTTGATAATGGCTGCTTATCACCACTAGACACAGGGGCGATTTCCGTTCAGGAGCGGCGCCATGGCCCTGCAAACCGTCCAGCACCCGAGCGCTGCGCTTGCTCGCTTGCCGGATAATCCGGTGGTCACGACGGTCGTAGAACTCGCCGATACACACGGAGCGGTCGATCCGGCCGTCATTGATGCGGCTTCGAGGGCTTGGTCTGCCAACACCCGCCGGGCATTTATGTCCGATCTCGCACTATGGGCCCGCTGGTGTCGCGAGCAGCGCGTCCCCGCGGCCGAGGCCACACCCGACTTTGTCGCGCAATGGGTGCAGGTCCTCTCCAGAACCGCCGAATGCGAAGAAGGGGACGGCGGGAAGAAATGGAAGCGCCGCGCGGCGGCGACAATAGCACGCTATCTCGTCCACATCGGCATGGCCTACCGGATGGCGGGCATGGCCGATCCGACCACAGCCCCTCTGGTGCGCCTCGAAATGAAAGCGATGCGCCGCGCACGCGGAGTGCGTCAGCGACAAGCGAGAGCGATCCGCTTCAAGGGCGAGGTCGCCGATCTCGACGGACCTGCAAGCGGGGTGTGCCTGGCGAATCTGCTCAAGGCATGCCGACGCGATTGGCTGGGCCTGCGCGATCAGGTTCTCTTGCGCGTCGCCTACGACACCGGTTGCCGGCGATCCGAACTGGTAGCGATCGAGATCGAGCACATCAGCGGTGATGGAGCAGAGGGCGGAGCGCTATACATTCCGTCGAGCAAGACCGATGCCGAGGGGGAGGGGGCCTATGCCTATCTCTCGCCAGCGAGCATGAACGCTATCCGAGCCTGGAAGAAAGCCGTGGACATCCGGTCAGGGCCGCTGCTGCGCCGGGTCGAGTTGCATTTCGATGGCACCGTCCGAACGGTCGGCACTAGACCGCTCCATCCCAACAGCGTGACGCTGATTTACCGCCGACTGATCCGTGCTGCCCACGCCAAAGGGTTGCTTGGGCAAATGAGTGACGAGCGGCTCGAGCAGTGGGTGAGGGCGGTTTCGTCACACTCGGTCCGGGTTGGGGTGGCGCAGGACAATCTCGCGGCGGGCGAAGGCTTGCCGGCAATCATGCAGGCCTACCGTTGGCGAGATGCTGCGACAGTGATGCGGTACGGCAGCCAACTCGCGGTTCAAAGCGGGGCAAGCGCGCGTTTGGCACGTCGGTTTTCGACGTGACGCTGTCTGCTTCGCGCCCCAATCTCGGTCGCTAGAGTGGTCGCCATATTCGCCTGAAAGCTGCCGTTGGTTCAGACTAAAGTCGATGGCAGCTACGCGCCCCAACCCCGGCCATTCACAGCCAGCGATGCGTGGCCCAAAACCAGTCGTTTGCAAATAGGCCCCTATGGCAGTGGACGGGCGTCCAATCTCGCGCGAAACCTAAGCACCAATATCCCTAGAACGCGAGAACATGCCCCAAGCCCGTTCGCTGCCCCACCACAGGCCAGCAAAGCCGCAAAGCGTGACGCCGGTTCGCCAGCTACCCGACCAATCCCTGGCGCCGCTGCCGGGATCGGAACAGCGCGGGCTACTCATGTCATCTCACCGCAGCGACGCGACTGAGCGAACTTAGCCCGCACAGCAGGACAGTCTATTCACATCCCGGTCGAATGCCTGCGCCGCCAGCTTCAGGCCTTCGACCGTGGTCAGATAGGGGAAGATCGTCTCCACCAGATCGTCGATCGTGAGACCGCAGCGGAGCGCCATGGCGGCGGTCTGGATACTGTCCGCACCTTCCGGTGCCAGGATGTGCGCGCCCAGCAGTTTGCGGGTCCGGCCATCCGCAACCAGCTTGATCAGGCCACGCGTGTCGCGGGCCGCCAATGCGCGCGGGACATTCTCGAGCGGGAGCGTCGACGTTCGCGCTGCATATCCGGCCGCGATAGCCTGTGCTTCGGTGAAGCCGACACTGGCTACCTGCGGATCGCTGAATACGACGGACGGCATGGCCGAATTGTCGTACCTCAGACTGTCGCCGTTCAAGGCGTTTTTGGCAGCGATCTTTGCGCCATAGGCCGCCATATAGACGAACTGGTCTCGGCCCGTCACGTCGCCGGCGGCATAGACGCCGCGCACAGAGGTTCGCATATGGTCATCGACAATGATGGCACCGCTGAGCGTCTGCTTCACCCCCGCCTCGATGAGACCGAGGTCCTCAACATTCGGGGCGCGCCCGGTCGCCAGGAGAAGGCGCTCCGCGACGATGATTTCGGCGACCCCGTCGCGCAGGACGGTGAGCGCAGCGCCCCCTTCCGCCGTCTTGTGGACCGACTGATAGGCGAGGTTGCCCAGGACGGTGATGCCTTCGCTCGAAAGATAGTCGGTCAGCGCGGCGCCGATCTCCGGCTCCATCTCGGGGAGAAGGCGGCTGCGGAAAACGAGCGTCACGTCGACACCGGCGCGGGAGAACGTCTGAGCGAGTTCCACACCGACATAGCCGCCTCCGAGGACGATCATCGATTTCGGCAACTCGGTCAGGTCGAGCGCGGTAGTGCTGTCGAGCGCATCGACATCCGGAAGGCCCGGGATAGCCGGCACGGCCGGACGGGTACCTGTCGCAATCACGATCCGGTCAGCGGTGAACCGCCTTCCACCGGCCTCGACGCCATTATCGACGAGCCGCGCCGTGCCTTCATGATAGGCGACGTTATTGTAGAGAGGCAGGAGGTCCGCATATTTCGCCTGGCGAAGGCCCGAGACGAGCGCGTCCTTTTCGGCGATCACCTGGCCCCAATCGGCGGCTCGCGCCCGGGCCTCAATGCCCTTGAACCGCATCGGCGCGGCATTGGCGTGGTGGATGCTCTCGACCGCGCGGATTAGCGCCTTGGAAGGAACGCAGCCGACATTGACGCAGGTTCCACCGATGGTGCCGGTACCGATAACGGCGACCTGGGCCCCTTGCTCCGCCGCGGTGATCGCGGCCGAGAACCCAGCCGATCCGCCGCCCACGACGATAAGGTCGTACTTCTTGTCCTGAGGGCGGTCGACCGGATTGCAGCAATCACTCATGATCCGACTTTCACTTGCGGACTTGCGAAGGGTAGCCAGCGTTGGTGGTCGCCGCGATCAACGCCTTGGTGCTGGTCTTGGCGTCGTCATAGGTGACGGTCGCGGTATGTGCTTCGACTGAAACTTCGACGGCGGTCACGCCGGATACGCGCGACAGGCTCTTTTTGACGACGGGGCCGCAGGTCACGCAAGTCATGTTCTCGACGGCCAGGGTGACGGTCCGGATTGCGGCAAAGGCCGGGCCGGATGCGAACAGCACCGCTACGGTCGCGAGCAGGGCAAGCTTCTTCATGATGGTCTCCTTGTTCAAACTTCGAGCAATAGGGGGGCGAGATAGGGGAAGAGGACGGCGAGTCCGACCAGCGCCGTTGCAAGCCACAAGGCCGTCTTCGCCAGGCGGTTGGAGGAAGGCGTGCCGCATTCGCGCTCGGCGCAGACCACCTGCGGCCGACGATAGATCCGCCAGAACCCGGCGGCCAGAAAGGCGATGGCCACCCCAAGGAAGATGGGCTGATAGGGGGCGAGCGCGGTCAGGTTGCCGATCCATGCGCCACTGACGCCCAGTGTGAAGAGCACCAGCGGGACGATGCAGCAGGAGGCTGCGCCAAGCGCGCCGAGACTTCCTCCGGCAATCGCAACCCACGTACCGCGTCTGGAAGCCGTTTCCGGCTGGGTCATTTTCTGTTCTCCGAATCACGTTGTTGACCCTAGATAGGATCTGTAGCGGCTACAGGTTCAAGAGGTATTTCAGCATGGATCGGAAAAATCTGCAGGACACAGCGCCCCGGCTTCCAATCGGGATGCTGTCGCGGCGCACTGGGTGCAAAATCGAGACCATCCGCTACTATGAGAAAATTGGCCTGCTATCCGCGCCTGCGCGCAGCGACGGCGGTCACCGGCTCTATGGCCATGGCCATCTCATGCGCCTCGGCTTTGTGCGGCGCGCGCGGGAGCTGGGCTTCACGCTGGACGAGATCCGCGCGCTGCTGCAGCTGGCCGAGGACCGCGATCGCCCGTGCGCCGAAGCGCGCGAGGTCGCCGTGGTCCATCTGACGGACATTCGTACCAAGATCGCGGATCTTCAGGCCATGGAGTCGGTGCTTGCCGAAACCGTCGTGCGATGCGCGGACGGCAAGACCCCAGAATGCCCGCTGTTGGAGACACTATTCGGATCGATCGATCCGTCTGCGAGCGGATGAACGCTGTACATGTATGTGCCGGTCTCCCCGCGGCTAGCCGCCGTCAGGCAGCACAGACCGATGTCGGTTTTTTGCCAGAACGGCGCCTCAGCGATCATCTCAATGTCTGCTTCTTTCATTTTCAGTCCGGAAGCGGACAGTCTGGAAACGGCCCAGTTTCTGCCGAAAATATGACGCCCGTAAGGATCACATTCCGGCCCACGGAAATGGCCGTTAGCGGTTGGTTTTGCGACCGTCGGGTTCTGGTCACATGTTTGCAGAAGCAGTCCCTTCGGTCAGCGCAGAATTACTGATTTGCGGATACGCGGCGGCCATGCTTTTCGCACAAGCGCTCTAGCTCATTCACCCATGGACGGCTCTCAAGGTAGGTGCTTGTGCCGATGTCTGCATCGGTAGGAACGACATCCTCGGTCAAGCTGAGATTGCGGGAGGACAATTCGAGGTTATTTTCTCCGGGGAACCATCGAATGAGCCGATCGCCTCCGCGCCAAATGACCCATACCACATCAGTGTCTCGGCCTCCGCGCGTCAGACCGACGACACAAGCGTGTGGGTCCTCCCCTAGCGCTTCTCGACGCAGGTATGAGCCAACAACGTTCTGATAGCTGGAGAAGTGCGGCCGCGTCTTGAGATCGAATGGTTTATAATCAGCAAGACGCGACGCGGCGAGAGGGTGGTCTTCAACACATGCGGTCACGAAGGTCATCGATGCTGCTGCGATAAAAAGATCAATATGGCGCACGAATGACTGCCCCCGTGTCGGCGTTAGAGGCCTAACTCGTATGCTGAGCATTAACGTCTGCTTTCGCGCATGCGGAAGGAGACACCCCCATGACCGCAGTTGGGCGCGCAAGCCGAAGGTCCGCTCCGCCCAACCCCATGCCAGAACCGGACGGGCAGGAACCGGCCCACTTTCTGCCGCAACCTGAGGGATTGCGATCGGCGGCTTTCAGTTTTGCAGTTTGAAGCGTGGAATGTCTGACTTTGGGGTGGGAAGCTGCCTGTCCGCTTTAATCAGGGCCGGGACGATGTCTGCCGTTCGTTTATCTGCGGCATCACAACAGCTACACGCCCGAAATGGGACGCTCAGAAGATCACCGACCGTAGCGGACTTCTAGGTATTGTGGAGAGGATGAAGAAAATGGCAGTCAGTCCTGCGCGGCTTCTTCGGTGACAGTCTCGTTGGTCACGATGCGCGGCCGGCTGGGCATTTTGGAGGCTAGGCGAGCAGAGTTCGACCGGCGGCGTCAGGCTGCGGGCGGCAGCCTGCCACGGAGTGACTGGTGGAGGTTCGAGTACGTGTCGAACCCCTACCTGCTCGGCTGCCCGGACGATCGGCTGGATCTGCGATTTCACGACGTAATGACCAATCTCACCGAGCTTGGCCACAACTCGCTGATCGGCCTCCCTCCCATCGACGAGCCAAACGAGTTCATGCGGAAGTTCACGCACTTGCTGGAGGAATATGGGGTCCGAGGGGGGCTGCCGGTTTGGAAAGAAATCCCGCGACAGGAAGTCGACTACTTCGCTGACGGCGGTCCAATAGCCGCCCTTATGTTCAAGGACTACGTGCCGCCCGCTGGACCCATCCTAGTGAAGTATGGCCGGCGCGAGTTTCTAGAACCGATGCTGCGCGAGGGGGTGATCCGCATCAGTCCGGCTGGATACTACGGCGACGCGAGCCACAGCGATGCCGTGAGGGACGACGAGGTCAGCCGGACATTCTGCATACCGACTTGGCGCGAAAGGTTGGACGGGCGAACCTGCACCGAAATCCAGGGGCATCGTGTCGAATATCGCGAAGACGACGTTGTGCTTCCCTTGGTCGTACCGGACTACCACCTCTACAGTCTGTGCGACCAGATCTACTACCGCATGCCGACCGACTTCGAGGCCGATGCAGCCGTCGTGATACGCGATCCGATCAGGTTCAAGCAGCGGATGATCTCGGCCTTTCTCGCGCTGCACCCGGATAGCGAAACGCTTGAGGGTCCCGTTATCTACTACGACCCCTACCTCGACTACACAAAGTTCAAGGTTCCTGAGATGGCTAAGCATTTCGGCTACGCCTATCAGCGCGAAGTGCGCATCGTGTTCAGGCCGCGAAGCCGTCCGA
The DNA here is from genome assembly GCA_002694745.1 of Croceicoccus sp. GTDB lineage: Bacteria > Pseudomonadota > Alphaproteobacteria > Sphingomonadales > Sphingomonadaceae > Croceicoccus. The sequence continues at coordinate 38,117 of NZMY01000025.1, forward strand.
CACGACCGCTGGAGCCGGTGTTCGTTCGGATCGGTTCCATGGAGGATTATGCGGATCTGCTCTGGGCGTGAACTCGCGCTGGAACCCGGCAGACAGTGGTCCGACAACCCAGTTCCGGACATCGTGTGACACCTGACCCAACGACCGCTTCCGGGAAGCGTTTCAGCGGTTGTGAATGGCCAGTACTGGGGTCGATCACGGAACGGCGGCTTTCGAACCTCTCGACCCTGGAACCGGACAGACCGCTTACGTTTAGAGTTTCGGACGCCGCGAGGCGTCGGAAAGTCGACGGTGCCCGAACCCGCGGGCCGCACGCGGTGCGCTATGGGGATTTCGACTTTGC
>NZMY01000026.1 GCA_002694745.1 Croceicoccus sp.
CCGGCGGCCAATCCCGGCGCTTGCCCGCGCCGGTGAAAACCTCAAACCGCTGAACACCGCTAGTGCCAGTATCGTCACATGACATCGTCATAGCACCAATGCCCCTCCTGAAGATCAGGGCGCGGAAACTCGACGCTTCAGATTAACCGCGCAAGGTGGGGACGCAACAGCGCTTACAGGCAAGCTGCACATCGAATAGGTAAACCTTTTGGTGCCGGGAAACCCCAACGGCCCAGGGATGCCCGCGTGCGCTCAGCGCCTGGCCGGAACGGAGCAGACAGCCCGTAGCCGGCATCGGCCGGTACACAGCCGAAACGAACTCCGGCAGCGATGTCGCGATCGATCTCCTCAATCGCGATCTCGGGCTTGGTGCGATACTCACACAAAAAGCCTAGGGCACGCCGGCCTTACCCACTGGCGCAATATCGCTCGTCTAGCTTTCCGGCAGGGACAACCGTAAGCTCGGCTTAACCGGAACTTCGCCCGAGGCGAGTGTCACCTAAACCAGCGTCTGGCAGTACGCGTTCTTGCCCAGCGCCGTGTCGTACTGCGGCGCGACGCCGACCGGGGCCTTGCCTTTCTTCGGCAGGGCGGTGTCGTCGATGATCAGCCAGCTCCGTCACCACCGACAAGTTCTTCCGCCTGGCTCCACAAGATCGCTTCCAGCGGGCGCTGTCCCAAAGACCTGCTCCGATGAAGTGATGCAACCGGTCATAGGCGATGGAATCCAAGCGAGCCGCCATTGGCTGGATGCTCTTGCGATCACCCGGCCAATCAGACCGGCGATATAGGCCGGACACATCCGTCGCCTTATCTCGTTACCCAGCCCTCCCAGATATGGTGCGAGCCAACGCTCCTGATCCGCCCGCCAGTCCTCGACCATCGCCAGCCTCCACGAAAGCAGGCTCCCTATGAATCACGCACCTTGCCTCGGGGGGGGGGGGCAAAAATCATACTTCTGCCAAAGTAGTGCTAGTTGTCTTGGTCAGCCTGCAGCGCATTCATCACTTCAAGATGTTGGACCGAACGGTTATCTCTGTGCTGGTCGAGCGTCTCGAGAAGCTGCGACAGCAGCGATCGCAACCGATCGAGTTGCTCGGCAGAGAACGCTTTCTGAGCGTCTGCCTCCATCGCCTTGGCCTTTGCGAAAAGCCCGATCATTGTCTCGCGACCGGCTTTTGTCAGAGCGATGCGCGCATCCTTTGCCAGCTCAATATGCCCGTCGGTCACCAGCCTTTGAATGTCGTCTTCCGTCCATTGCCAGCCTGACGCTTCCAATATGGAGTTCACCTCCTCGACAGTAGCCGCCCCCCCCTGCATCAGCACCGAGAGCGCGTAGTGATCGACCTGTGACAGGCCAAGTCCACTAGCCTCGAGCCGGACATCGTCGGTGAGCATGAAATAAGCGCGCGCGATGAGATAGTTGAGGTCGCGCCGATTTTGGCCGCCGCCGCCGGGGAACGTCTTGCGCGCATATTTCCCCCGGTGGAACAACAGAGGCTCCTTCTCCGACTGCTCGAGATCCAGGACTTCGCCGACAAATATGATGTGGTCGCCGCCATCGTATCGATAGGCCGTCCGGCATTCGAAGCGCGCAGCACAATCTTGCAGGAGCGGGACTCCGCCTTCGCTCTTTTTAAATTTCATTCCCTCGAACTTGTCGATACCAGGAGTGGCGAACCGGTTCGAAAGCGATTCCTGGTCGGCGCCGAGAATATGGACAGCAAAAGCGTCCACACTCATGAATGCCTCAATATTTGAGGACTTTTTCGCAAGGCTCCACAGTACCAGAGGCGGATCAAGTGACACCGAATTGAAACTGTTCGCAGTGAGCCCGATATTCCGTCCATCGTGGCTCGTTGTCACGATGGTCACCCCAGTGGCGAAACTACCAAGTGCGTCTCTCAACAATTTTGAATCGATCACTGTTTGCCTTTCGCCTCGTGGAAGGTGCCTGCCGCCCCGCATTCAAATAGACTCTACAGACCCCTCCCGCTCTTCCACCTTCCTAGGGATAGGAACCGGTTAGCCCACGGTGTCGAAGGACGGACTATGCGGTTCGAAATTGAACAAAGGTCTCGACAACTTCGTCGGACTGTAATGCTGGTCGAGTCGAGCGTCGTTGACGTGATGAAATCTCATGCAAAAGCTGCCCACATTTCACCCGCTGCAAGGCGCTTCACGGTCCGGCCGCCGGGACCGGACCCTAAGCGCCTTCTAGTTCAGCGGCCACACTGGACAAGGCAACCGGCATAATTGGAAAAGAGGAAAGCTTAGCTGGACACCCGCAACAACTCTGATTTTGGCCGCGTGATTGGGCGGCTTGAAGTCCGTAGCGTGTGGAGTGCCATTTCATGACGGCGCTGGGCCTTCTGAGGTTGTATTTCCGTCGCTGGTCAGCCCGATTCCTGCATTTCAAGCGCACCTATCTTGTGGCTGCCGCCGCTCGTGGACCGATGCCCGCCTCAGATCTCCTTGGCAGCGCTCTCCAACAAACCCCGTTTACATCTTTTCTAATGTGTCGCTCATCGAGGACGCCGATATGGGAGGGCCGCAAGCCGGCTCGTCAACGATCGGGGGAGAGTCCTGCTCGCCAAATATGTGAGCCGGTTGCCAATCCCCGGTATAGCGAAGGATTGCCGATGAACCAGAGCGTGGCATGCATAGGCCGCGCACCGGTCCACGTCCATCAGGCCCAACCTCCCCCACTTTAAATCGCTTACGGCAGCCATGTCGGTGTCGATTCCGCCGGGTGCAAAAGATCCAACGCTCACTCCCGTCCCGGCAAGCTCGACGGAGAGCGCCCGCATGAGGTTGCTGACATAGGCTTTGGAAGCGCCATAGACCGCTTGGAAAGGTACGGAGGTTTCGCCCGCTAGGCTCGAAACCGCAATTATTGACGATTCAAATGGCTGCTGCCTGAAGATTGCAATCAGGCCTGTGAGCAAATCCGTGAAGCTGAGTATATTTGTCTCAATTACCTCGGCATAGGCGTCGGCTCGGCTAGCATCAAATGGTCCGAAGCTGGTCAGGCCAGCAACCAACAAAGCAGCCGTTACCTTCAATTCAGCGACCTTGGCCGCAATTTTCTCTCTCCCCTCGATTTCACGTTGATCAGTCACTATGATCTCGCACGGGATATGGAACCGTTCATCAATTTCGGCCTGTAGCTCGCTCAAGTTGTCAAGTCTCCTGCCAACAATCAATGGCTTGGCCTGGTACCACTCCGCCAATCGAAGGGCGGACGCTCTGCCCAGACCGGCCGAAGCACCTGTAACCAGCACCCACGAGTTCTTGATTGGCAGCGGTTTCACGCGTTCTCCATAGTCTCATATAAGCCGGCTATGCCGAACTTTAGGCGGGCTGCCGCTTCAGGAACAGTGACGCCCGCTGCGATATCGGGCCTGCTTCTCATAGCTTTTTTGGGTGATGGCAGGAAGATTGCCGCTCGTGTTTCCTCGTTCGCGAGCGGTCTTGAGTCCGGCATGGGTGCGTTCCCGAATCAGTTTGTGCTTCAATTGGGCAAGCGAGCCGAAGATATTGAACATCGTCATTCTGGCCGAAGAGATTGTGCCGATGGTTTCGCTGATTGAGTAGAACTCGATGCTGGACCTCTCCAGATCACCAACTTTCTTGATCAGGTGGCTCATCGAGCGCCCGAGACAATCCAGTTTCCAGACCACCAGCGTATGACCGCTGCGCAGATCGGCAGGTGACGCGATCAGGCCAAGGCGATCGACCTTTGCCTTGATGATTGTCGAATTTTCGATCGCAACCGGCAGCGGTCAATGAGGAGAGCTGGAGCGACACGTTCGTGTCTACGGTCGAGACACGTGCACATTCATAAGCGCCACATGCTGTCCGATCCTGACCATTTTCCCGTCGTGATGTGATCTTGTCCATATCACCGTTATAGGTCCAGAGTTAATGGACATGTTCGTGTCGACCGCCAGAAGACCGTCCGGGCTCGCAAGCGAAGGAGAGGATGCGTCGCGAAACGACGATTGTGAGCGTGGGTCGCCGAGCAACACGACATAGGCCCCCCCGGGGGGTCCCCTTACATACTCCGTCAAATGCCCGCGGGTCGCGTTGATCAACTGTGTGCGCTGACGGACCAGCAGGTCACGTGTGCGGAATCCCAACACCGATGCCTGCTGCTCTTTGCTCTTCGCCGTGACAAAGCGCGCATTTCTCCGCGGTCGGCAAGAGCCGCCGCAACATCTGGTCCGGTTGGAACGCGCGAGTGCTGCAAGGTTCACAACGGGCTTGCGTCACAGCGACGTGCCCATGCCCCCTACCGCACCTCGCCCGACGCGACGAGTTCATACGTCTGGTGCAATGATCTGATAAACTCCTACGCGGCGGTCTCAGGTCCCAACCGGAGCGGCTCGCACGATCGCCAAATGCTGTACAGGATCACCGATAGCACGCGTGCGAGAGCTATGCGCGCCTTGCCTAGCCCCGAGTGTAGATTTCCACTGAGAAGTGACCCGGGTGCGGTAAGAATTTCCACTGAGAATCGACTCATGTTGAACTCACCCCTGGCTTTGGCGAGCGGGGGATCATGGAGTGTTGGACATGGCGTTATTGAGCGTAATCCGGCGCTGGCATCATCGAGACCAGCTTTCGATCCGGGAGATTGCGAGACGCACGGGACTGTCACGCAATACGATCCGCAAGTACCTGCGTGCTGGCACGGCCGAGCCCCCGTTCAAGGTGCCCGAGCGGCCGAGCAGGCTGGACCCGTTTGCAGAGCGGCTCGCGCTCTGGCTGCGCCGGGAGATGGCCCGGTCGCGCAAGCAGAAGCGAACCGTCAAGCAGTTGCACGCCGATCTGGTCAGCCTGGGCTATAACGGCTCCTATAATCGCGTCGCCGCCTTTGCCCGGGATTGGCGTGAAGACTACCGGCGCCAGCAGCACAAGAGCGGCCGGGGAACATTCGTTCCGCTGTCCTTTGCGCCGGGCGAGGCATTCCAGTTCGACTGGAGCGAGGATTGGGCGATCATTGGCGGCGTTCGCACCAAGTTGCAGGTCGCGCATGTCAAGCTGAGCTACAGCCGGGCCTTCATCGTCCGCGCCTATCTGCTGCAGACCCACGAGATGCTGTTCGACGCCCATAATCATGCCTTCCGCGTGCTGGGCGGCGTGCCTCGCCGGGGGATCTACGACAACATGCGCACGGCCGTCGACAAGGTCGGACGCGGCAAGGAACGCAGCGTCAACACGCGCTTCCTGGCGATGGTCAGCCATTATCTGTTCGAGGCACAGTTCTGCAATCCGGCAGCGGGTTGGGAGAAGGGACAGATCGAGAAGAACGTCCAGGATGCACGGCACCGGCTCTGGCAGCCCGTTCCGCAGGCCGAGAGCCTCGATGGCCTGAACCTGTGGCTGGAAGAACGATGCATCGCGCTTTGGAAAGACATCCCGCACGGGATCGAGCCCGGCTCTGTCGCCGATGCCTGGGCTGACGAGACCGGGAGCCTGATGCCCGCCGGCAGGCCCTTCGATGGCTTCGTGGAGCATGGTAAGCGCGTCTCGCCGACCTGTCTCGTTCACTTCGAGCGCAACCGCTACAGCGTGCCGGCCTCATTCGCCAGCCGGCCGGTCAGCCTGCGGGTCTATCCCGATCGCTTCCTGGTCGTCGCCGAGGGACAGGTCGTATGCGAGCACAAGCGCATCATCGAGCGGTCCCATGATGGCCCCGGCCGCACAGTCTATGACTGGCGCCATTACCTGGCCGTCGTGCAGCGCAAGCCCGGGGCGCTGCGCAACGGGGCGCCGTTCCTTGACCTGCCCCAGGCGTTCCAGCGCTTGCAGCGGCATTTGCTGCGTCATCCCGGCGGTTACAGGGAAATGGTCGAGATCCTCTCGCTCGTGCTCCATCATGACGAATAGACAGTGCTGAGAGCAGTGACCGCGGCGCTGGAAGCGGGCGTTCCCACCAAGGTCCACATCCTCAACCTGATGCATCGTCTGCTGGACAGCAAACCGGTGGCGACACCGCCCGTCACCGCTCCGAAGGCCTTGAGGCTGGTCAGCGAGCCGCTGGCCAATGTCGAGCGCTACGATGCCCTGCGTGTCGATGGGCACCGGGAGAACCGTCATGCGTCATGATCCCGCCAGCGGCGCCATCATCGTCATGCTGCGCAGCCTCAAGATGCACGGGATGGCGCAAGCCATCATTGACCTCATGGAACAGGGATCGCCTGCATTTGAGGCGGCAATCCCTGTCCTGTCCCAGTTGCTCAAGGCCGAGACCGCCGAGCGAGAGATCCGCTCGGTCGCCTACCAGCTCAAGGCCGCGCGCTTCCCGGCCTATCGCGATCTGGCAGGCTTCGACTTCGCCAGCAGCGAGATCGATGAGGCGCTGGTGCGCCAGTTGCATCGCGGCGACTTCATCGATGCAGCCGACAATATCGTGCTCGTCGGTGGCCCCGGTACCGGCAAGACCCATGTCGCCACCGCCATCGGCATCCATGCCGTCGAGCATCACCGCAAGCGGGTCCGCTTCTTCTCGACCGTCGAACTGGTCAACGCTCTTGAACAGGAGAAAGCCCAGGGCAAGACCGGGCAGATGGCCAATCGCCTGCTGCACTCCGATCTCGTGGTCCTCGACGAACTCGGCTACCTGCCGTTCAGCGCCTCGGGCGGTGCACTGCTCTTCCATCTGCTGAGCAAGCTGTACGAACGCACCAGCGTCATCATCACCACCAATCTGAGCTTCAGCGAATGGGCGAGCGTCTTCGGCGATGCCAAGATGACCACCGCGCTGCTCGACAGGCTCACCCACCATTGCCACATCCTGGAGACCGGAAACGACAGCTTCCGCTTCAGGAACAGCTCCGCCCAGATGACCCCACCGCGAAAGGAGAAGCGCAAGCTTGACCCCACAGTGACAAACGAAACATAAGCTGCAGGCGGGTGAATTCTCGATGAAAACCCCGGGTCACTTCTCAGCGGAAATCAACACCCCGAGCGCTCGCCGATCGCCAGTGTCCCACTCCTTCATCGGCAACGACCGCTTGACCCGGTGCAAAATCACAATCGCTACCTCATACATTCGGGGGCAGCCTGACCGAGACCGGAACACTCAAGCGGGTGATGAACGCCTTTGACTGGCAACTCCAGAAGAAGGGCTGCATTCCGCTGTCGGGGCAGATTGTCGATGCCTCGCTTGTACCAGCCCCCAAGCCGGGAAACACCGAAAGCGAACGCGAGGCGATCAAGTCCGGCAAGAGTGCGAAGGATATCGGCCCCGACGAGCCGAACAAGGCCGCCAGAAGGACATCGTGCGCGCTGGACGCTCAAGATTGGCGGGAAAGTCGGTATCGCGCGGATGGAACGCCGCTGCCCATGATTGTCCTGCCGGTGTTCGGCAACAAATCCCACATCAGCATCGATCGCCGCTTCGGCATCATCCGGGAAATGGCGGTGACCTCGGCTTCAGCAGCGGACGGGCGGCTGCTCCGGCATTTCTTCAGGCCAAGGGGCACTTCGAGCGACGAGGCCACCACGAAACTGCTCTATCCGATCTTGAACCGATCGGAGAAAGAGTGGAAAAATGCCGCCGCGTTAGTGGACCATGGCGAAGGCCCAGTTCGCTGTAAAATTCGGTGAGCGCTTCATCAAAGCCATGGCGGCGTAATGTGCAACCGCCCGCCACACACGGAATTCCTGACAGTCCCACCGACCTTTCGCGGTCCATAAGTCGGCACCTCGACACCGCGCTCGATATATGGACGCCTCGAAAAACCCTCTCCTTTGAGGTGATGATCTGATTCACTGCCGCCATTGATGAGCGGAGTGATGATGGTGGGTCAGCCGGGATTCTTTGATCTGTAGGATCGGTATGCGGCGCTGAGTGCGGCGGGAGATCCGCTGGAGCGTTTGTCAGCGGTGTTGGATTTCGAGGTGTTTCGCGGGCCGTTGTGGCAGCGCTCCGGCGGAGCGCTCGCGGCAAAGGCGGTCGGCCGCCGTTCGATCCGGTGTTGATGTTCAAGATCCTGGTGCTGCAGGCGCTCTACTCGCTCTCTGACGAGGGATGCGAGTTCCAGATCAAGGACCGTTTGTCGTTCCAGCGGTTCCTTGGGCTAGGGCTCGATGGCAGCGTCCCGGACGCGACCACAGTGTAGCTATTCCGAGAGCGGCTCGTGAAGGCCAAGGCGATAGACAGGCTTTTTGCGCACTTCGATGCGGCGCTGACCGATCGCGGTTATCTGGCGATGGGCGGGCAGATCATCGATGCGACCGTGGCGCCGGCGCCCAAGCAGCGCAATAGCGACGACGAGAAAGCGGCAATCAAGGAGGGCAAGATCCCGGAGTGCTGGAAGACCAGGCCTGCCAAAGTCCGACAGAAGGATCGCGATGCGCGCTGGACGGTCAAATACTCCAAGGCCAAGGTGAAGGAGGGCGGCGACCCTAAGGGCTTCAAGCCGGTCGATCTTGCCATCCCGATGTTCGGCTACAAGAACCACATCGGCATCGACCGAGCCCATGGGTTGATCCGCACCTGGGATGCCAGCGCTGCCAATGCCCATGATGGTGCGCGACTGCCCGAGCTTATCAGCAAGCAGAACACTGACTCAGGCGTATGGGCGGACACGGCCTATCGGTCGAAGAAGAACGAGGCATTCCTTGAGCGTGGCATGTTCAAGAGCAACATTCACCAGCGGCGAATGCCGCGTCGGCCGCTGCCCGAGCGCATCGCGCCGCCCAATGCCAGGCGCTCCGCTGTCCGCTCCGCGGTCGAGCACGTGTTCGCGGGCCAGAAGCACCGCATGGCCCTTTTCATCCGCACGATCGGCATCGCCCGTGCGCGGATCAAAATCGGAATGGCGAACCTAGCCTAAACTTCCAGCGGCTCGCATGGCTTGAGGGGCGAGGTGCGCCCGCTTAGCGCGAAACGGGGAGCCAAGTGACGCTCTAGCCCAAAAAAACTCAGGAAATGAGGTCAAAAAGGCCGACCCTCACGGCCCAAAGACTGTCATCAGCCCCCTCCTGCCGCCATCTTGACCAAAACAGCCGGTTATTCGAGGTGTCCATATTTCCGGATGGTGTTGGGATCATGCCCTGTTCGACGCGCGATCGCGGTCATCGACAGCCCCTGCCGGTGCAACTCCAGTATCATCATGCTTCTCCAAGTCGGATCATCGCCAGCGCCTCCTGCGGAGGTCATCGCGCCGATTTTGACGCCATCCAATGAGCCGGGGTTAACCCCGGCTCATTGGACAACCGCAATCGCCAATCAGGAAATTTCTATTGCCCACTTTTGCGGAAAATTAAATGCTCGGTGACACCGCGGCTATTCTGAATCGATGGCGCCGTGCGCGCACTATCGCAATGTCAATGACGCCAGGGGACGTCTTCCAAAAAAAGAAAAGGGGGGCGCACCGAAGTCCGCCCCCCCCCCCGCCGGTCCGCTCAATACAGGACCGCTTCAATGCCAGTGATCAGAAGCTGTAACTGGCTTCCACACCCCATGTGCGCGGCGGCCCCAGATAAAGACTGTTGTAGGGTGCAGCCGGCAGGATAACCGAAACACCAGCCTGATATTCCACATCGAAGATGTTTTTAAGATAGAAGCCGAGGTCGAAGCTCGAGCCGCCTATGCCCTTCAGATCGATGCGGCCATTAGCCAACGAATAGCCTTCCAGCTGGAAACCCTGCTGACCGCCGTAGTCCGCCGTCATGTACAGATCCCCACTGAAAATCAGGTCAGCATCTGCCGGCTTGACCGGTGCAATCCAGCTTGCGCTGAACGTACCTGCGAATGTGGGGGTCAGCTTGTTGATTTGTCCCTCGCCGAATGTGCCAACATTGGGCCCCAGCTCCCCATTGGTGTTCACGGGCAAAAGCTCGTCGATATCCGTTTGCGTAATAGCGCCGTTGAACCCAATGGTCAGGTTATTATCGGGCGACACGCTTGCATCGATTTCGACGCCATAGATACTGAGATCGGCGGCATTGATAATGAACGATGACGGAGGAGCATCAAGCGTACCGCGAGGAAACAGGAAATTGCCCGAATTGGACAAAAATTGGGTCGCATTCTCGTACTTTGAATAGAAGGCGGCAAGGTTCAGGCGACCTCGCGCACCTCCCAGAAAAAAGCTAAGCTTTTCGCCAATTTCTACGTCGGTCACGCGTTCCTGCTTAATGGTCTGGTATCCCGTAAGGTCGACACAGGATAAGGAATAATTCCCTGAAGGGCAGGTAACCGGATCGGACTCGAAGAGTGGAAAGTTTAAGTTTCTTGGGCGGACGCCCCGGCGACTAGTGATATAGACCATCAGGTCCGGATTTACTTTGTAGTCGAAGCCGATTGTCCAGGTGGGATAATCATCTTTCGTAGACGCACGACCGAAACCGTCACTGAATTCCGTCGGCGTACCAACGCGGTCCGCAATATTTTGCTTACACTCGTCAAAAGAGACCGATTCAAACGTTGCCGGATTACCAGGGGTATAGCAAAACTGTGTCTTGTCCCAGCTATACCGACCGCCAACGTTGAAATTCAGCCTTTCATTAAGCGGAATTGTGATCTGACTGTAGATAGCAAAGCTCTGATTTTTCACATGCGTTGTTGTGGGTGGAATGCGGCCCAGCGAGGAGAAGGTCGTGAATTGGTCACCAGAGGGACCGGCGGGGCCATCGACGCTGTAGTATGCGCCTAATATCCCGTTTAGACCGCTGCCACTATCGAAGATGAGTTGAAAATCGTTATCGATATAGTCGCGCACGTAGCGCTGCTCGGCGTAATAAACGATAAACGGTTGGGTCACGAGCCCACCTAGAAACGGATTAGAGAATCCGCCTTGATCTAGGATCGGCACGGCACCGGTGTTGATTCCTTGATCGTTAGTATTCTTACGATACCCGAAGATGTTCCGGATCGACAGGCTATCGCTTAAATCCACATCGGTCGTGTTCACGACAGCGATCGATTTTCGATAGGCGCGGCCGCCGTTGATACCGCCATCGAATGCACCGCGCGGATTTTCTCGTGCATAATCGGCAGCAAGGTTAGCAAGTGAGACCGCTGCGGCTGCCCGGGCTGGATCGCCCATGAGCGGCAAGAATGCAGTGTTTTGGAAGGGCGCAAAATCGGCTTTATAGAGAAATAGGCCAGCTGCCCGCTCATCCGCCTCGAAATATTCGAACACGGTGGTGTTCGATATTCTATCGGTCGGCTTTATCGTTAGCGATGCGCGAACGCTGTCATTGTTAATGTCATCGAACCCCGGGTAGCTGCCTGCATTGGGATCGTTAACTCCTAACGCCTGAACCTCCGGAAGGGCGAAGAAGTCAGAGTCGAGTGAACGAATTCGTTCATCCTGCCGGCGGATCTGCCCAGCGACGCGCAGCGCGACAGTGCCAGGAATGATGGGGATATTGATTGCGCCTTCAAGAGCGCGATATTCATACCGTCCATAGGTTCCACGGACATAGCCTCCAAAATCATACAGATCCGGCTGCACTGTGTTGACTAGAATCGCTCCGCCAAGCGTCGATTTGCCAAAAAGTGTTCCTTGAGGCCCTTTCAGGACCTGAATGTTCGCGATGTCATATGTAGGGATACTCGAACCGAGGCTGGGGATCGCAATATTGTTGAAATAGGTTACGACACCCGGAGTCGTGAGCCCGACAGGAAGCTGCCCGATGCCGCGTAGGCTGACATTCGTCGTGCTTTTGCCGCCTTCCGAGTTGAAATTCAGACCAGAAGCAATCGACCGTACGTCGGACAATTCCTGCACAGTACTGCGCTCAAGCGCTTGGCTGTCAAAAGCAGTCACCGCAACGGGGACATCCTGCAGTCGCTCATCGGTGCGACGCGCGGTAACGATGATCTCGCCTTGCCCTGCGGGTGAAGCTTCGGCGAGCTCCACTTCGGCACTGTCCTGATTTTCAGTATCCTGTGCGTGCGCGGGAAGCGCGACTGCAAGCGCGGCGCTAGACGCCAACAGGGCAGGATGAAGTAATTTTCGCATTGACCATCTCCCATAGAACTAAAATCTTTATGTCTGCTGCGAGGGTAGATAGCTCGAATGCCGGTGCCATGACCTATCTTAAGGTGGGGACCGTTTTTTTTCCATTGGGGGGCGTTGGCGTACGCCCACCAGGGGCATTTCGGCAGACGATGGGCCCGAGGTATTTTGCCTTTCGCAGACTATGCACTCGTGATCCGTTTTCTGATCTGGATGTCGGTGGCTGCGCTGAACGAGTGCGCGACAAGGTCGAAGCGTTGGGGGCATCCCGACCGCAGCAAATGGTCGTCGGGTGCGGCATGCGAGAATTCGACATTGCCGGCATGGCTTCGGCCTAGGGCTTTTCAATCGCGCCCATCTGATGAATGGTGCATCGATGATCGCTCTCTCCTAACGATCCCATGATTTCACATTCGATGGCTTTTCGCTGGTACATACAAGTCGATAATGCTGGGCAATGTTCTCGATACAAATGCCCGGCTGATCGAAGCGGGCATGGATGCTGATTTCTATGTCCGCCGTACCCATCCGGTGAGCCCCGCCTTGTCCGGCGAGTGAACGACCGGTCTTTTGAGCGCTCGTATGAGTGAGCTTAGGAGCGGAGCATGGGTCAGATCA
>NZMY01000027.1 GCA_002694745.1 Croceicoccus sp.
CCCATTATCGCGTCCTCCTGAAGCAGGATGCTATTGAGTCAGACTTTCGTCGCCTCGGGAATCCCCAAAATGAGTCAGCCTCAGCGCAGGCTGGTATAATTGCATTTACCTGCATTTTTCAAATTTTAAATAGGGATTTTTTCACGGATTTATCTGAAGAATAGTTGTAATTTAATATATGATGCATAATAGGTCGCCTGCCGCCGGTGGCTTTCGGGGTGGCCCACCTGGCGAAGAAGAACCGTATTGAAAGGATAATATTCATGGATAATCCCGCCCCCGACGTGAACGAGACATTGATTACACTTACGTCGGATATCGTGGCCGCCCACGTCAGCAACAACAACGTGCAGGTTGGCGACGTTCCTTCGCTGATCAGCAATGTCTATGCCGCGCTGGCCGGTCTTGGCGATGCACGCCAGGAACAGGAAGAGCCGCCGGAACCCGCCGTGTCGATCCGCGCTTCGGTCAAGCCCGACTACATCGTCTGCCTTGAAGACGGCAAGAAGCTGAAGATGCTCAAGCGTCACCTGATGACGCATTACAACATGACCCCCGAGGATTATCGCCAGCGCTGGAACCTTCCCGCCGATTATCCGATGGTCGCCCCCAACTATGCGGAAAAGCGCCGCGAACTGGCCAAGAAGATCGGTCTGGGACGCAAGCCCGGCGCACGCCGCAAAAAGGCCTGAACTGGCCCTGGGCCAACGGCCCGGCATCCCCTGCGAAATATCCGGCCTGTCCATATCCCCCATCCCCGAAACAGGCCGGATCGCACACACCGGTTCAGGGCGGTTGCGTTGACGCTGACGCGGTCTATGATCGCGGCGAAGCGGCGCAGCCGCCCTTTCCGTTTCAACCTGTTATCCAAGGCTTCAACCCCGTGCCCAACCCGATCGACATCGAAGCGATCTGCGCCGAACGCGGACTTCGCATCACCGAACAGCGCCGCGTCATTGCCAAGGTGCTGTCCGAAAGCACCGACCATCCCGATGTCGAGAAACTGCACGAGCGCGCCTCTGCCGTCGATCCGGGCATTTCCATCGCCACGGTCTATCGCACCGTCCGCCTGTTCGAAGAGGCGGGCATCCTCGACCGACACGATTTCGGCGATGGCCGCGCCCGGTACGAAGCGTCTCCCGAAGCGCATCACGATCATCTGATCGATGTCGAAACCGGCAAGGTCGTCGAATTCGTCGACCCCGAGCTGGAGGCGTTGCAGCGCCAGATCGCGGAAAAGCTGGGCTTTCGTCTCGTCGATCACCGCATGGAGCTTTACGGCGTCCGCCTCGACCGGGACTGATCGCCGGTGACCAAAGACGGCTGGGGCTGGCGCGCGCCGGTCAGGCTGGCGGCCATGGCCATCTGGCTGGCCGCCTGCGTCACCGCCTATTACCTGCTGGCCCTGCTGCCGGGGCGCAATCCGGTGCCGCCGGTGTTCCTGGCGGGTCTGGCCTTCATCGCCGGGGTCGACATCCGCATCGAGGGAACCGCGCCCCGCCGCGCGATGCTGCTCGCCAATCATGTCAGCTGGATCGACATCCCGGCGCTGGCGGCGACCGCGCGTTCCGCCTTTGTCGCGCATGACGGGCTGCAGGGTCATCCCGTGCTGCGCAGATTGTGCGAGATGAACGACACCGTGTTCATCGCCCGTTCCCAAAGGCACACGGTATCGCGGCAGGTCGACCAGATCCGCGCCGCGATCGACGAATGCGACGTGCTGACCCTGTTTCCCGAAGGCACCACCGGACCCGGCACCGCCCTGCTGCCGATCAAGAGCAGCCTGCTGTCCGCCATCGACCCGCCGCCGCCCGACGTGCCGGTGGTCCCCGTGCTGCTCCATTACGCGCAGGCCGCCGACATCGCATGGGTGGGCGACGAGCCGGGCGTGGACAATTTCCTGCAGATATTGCGCCGCGCCCGCCCCGTCGAACTGACGGTGCATTTCCTCCGCCCGCTGGAGGGCGAGGAACTGGCCGGACGCAAGGCGATGGCGGCCGCGGTGGAGCAGCGGCTGGCGGCAGCCTTGGGACTCGCAAACAAGGCGACAAAGGCGTAAGGGCGCGCCCCATGACTTCCCTTTCCGAACCCAAGACCTATCGCATCAAAAGCTTTGGCTGCCAGATGAACGTCTATGATGGCGAGCGCATGGCCGAATTGCTGGGCGCGCAGGGCATGTCCGCTGCCCCCGAAGGCGGCGATGCCGACCTTGTCGTGCTGAACACCTGCCACATTCGCGAAAAGGCGGCGGAGAAGGTCTATTCCGACATCGGCCGCTTGCGGCGCGAGGATGGCTCCGCCCCGCTGATCGCGGTCGCGGGCTGCGTCGCGCAGGCCGAGGGCGAGGAGATCATGGCGCGAAGCCCCGACGTGAAGATGGTCGTCGGCCCGCAGGCCTATCACCGCCTGCCCGGCATGATCGAAAAGGCCCGCCGCGGCGAGCGCGTGACCGACACCGACATGCCCGCCAACGCCAAATTCGGCGCGCTGCCGGGCCGCACAAAGCGCGCCCCTTCGGCGTTCCTGACCGTGCAGGAAGGCTGCGACAAGTTCTGCACCTATTGCGTGGTGCCCTATACGCGCGGCGCGGAGACCAGCCGGCCCTTTGTCGATCTGGTCGAGGAAGCAAAGCGGCTGGTGGATGCTGGCGCGCGCGAGATCACGCTGCTGGGCCAGAACGTCAATGCGTGGGACGGCGAGGACGACAAGGGCCGTGCTGTCGGGCTTGACGGGCTGATCCGCGCTTTGGCCGCGCTGCCGGATTTGCAGCGCATCCGCTATACCACCAGCCATCCGAACGACATGAGCGACGCGCTGATCGCCGCGCATGGCGAGATCGACAAGCTGATGCCCTATCTCCATCTGCCGGTGCAGTCGGGCAGCAATCGCGTGCTGGCCGCCATGAACCGCAGCCACAGCGCGGAAAGCTATGTCGAACTGATCGAACGGTTCCGCAGCGCGCGGCCCGATATCGCGATCAGCGGCGATTTCATCGTCGGCTTTCCCGGCGAAACCGATGCGGAGTTCGAGGATACGCTGAAGATGGTCGATACCATCCGCTATGCCGCCGCGTTCAGCTTCAAATATTCGCCGCGCCCCGGCACCCCTGCCGCGACCATGGAAAACCAGATCGCCAAGGAAGTGATGGACGAGCGGCTACAGCGGCTTCAGGCAGCGCTGCAGCGCGACAGCCTGTCCTTCAACCAGAGTTCGGTCGGCAAGACTTGCGAGGTTCTGGTCGAGCGCAAGGGCCGCAAGCCGGGCCAGTGGCTGGGCAAGACCCCGTGGCTGCAATCGGCATGGTTCGCATCCGATCCGGACAGGGCCAATGCCGCGATCGGCGATCTGGTAAAGGTCGAACTGCTGGCCGCCGGACCCAATTCGCTGGAAGCGCGGGTCCTCTAGTCGCCGCCGGTGTCGAGGGGGCGCATGGAATCCCATGCGTCCTCGGCAATCAGGATCTCGCCCATCGGGCCCTGCGCCACCTCGTCCTCTATCGTCGCGGGCGGCACGGTGGGGTTCGACGGATAGGCGTTTCCGTCGAAGCGCATTACGGCATGGCCGCTCTCACCCCCGCCGCCGCCGATGCGGACACCGATGTCGCGCCAGCCCTCGCTGCTGCTATCGAGCACGGTGACCGGCAGGTTCGAGACGCTGGCATCCATGCGCACCGCAAAACCGTCGCCTTCGGGCTGCAGCACCAGCGTGTTGCATCCGCCCGTTCCGCACAGCATCGGCCCGCTGACATAGGCGACGATCTCGTCCACGCCGTCGCCGTTCAGATCGACCGGCGCGGTGGCGACCGAAACCTCGCCGTCTCCGGCAAAGCGCTGCGCGAGAAAGGCATCGACCTGTGCGGTGTCCGGCGCTGCAGCTTCGGCCACATCCGCCGTATCCGCAGGCGCGGCGCTATCGTCGGCGGGCGGCGATCCGCAAGCGGCTACGCCCAGCAGCAGAAGGGCGGCGAAGGGGGCAGTGTTCATACGCATGAGCATCTCCATGGCGCTTGCGGCGCGAAAGCCGACATGCGAACGAGCATGCCGAAGGAGTAACCGCCCTGCAACGCCGACGTCATTTCCGCCGCATGGTGCTGAATAGAGCCGCTTTCGCCGTGCCGGTCATGCTGCTGGCAAGCGGCTGCGATGCCGCGCCCGAACGCGATCCCGCCGCCGAACCGCTTCCCCTGACCGCGCCCGCCGACGCAGAGGAGATGTCCGATACGCCGCCCAACCCTGACGGGTTGCAGCTTGCCCCCGGCTTTGCGCCCCTGCCATTCGGCCTGGCGGGCACGGGCTGGCTGGTTACCGCGGTCGACGGCGTGCCGACCGCCGATCTGCAGGACGACGTGGCCACCGTGCATTTCGGCCAGTCCTATCTGCGCTGGCTGGGCTGCGACCAGATGGAGGCGCTTTACATCCCTCTCACCCGCAGCTTTGCGCTGGGACAGGTGGAGCGCAAGACCAGCACTTGCGGCGACAGCAAGGTGGATGCGGCGCTCGCCTCTGTGCTGGCGGACAAGCCGCTGATCGGACGTAACCGCGAGGGCAAGATCATGCTGGCGGGCCGGGACCACAATCTCACGCTCAGCCAGATCGACAGCGGGCCAAAGGACCCCAAGGCCCCGCCGCTCGACGCAGCGCCGTTCGAGATCATGTCGCCCGGCGCGCCCGATGGCCGCCCGGTCCTGTCGCTGCATGATGGGCGCTTCGCCATCTGGATGGATTGCCCCGCCGCGATCTCGGGCAGCCTGCGTCTGGTCGAGGGACGGCTGCGCACCGGCAATGTGCAGGTGAAGGAATGCGAGACGTTCCGCTCTGCCGCACGTCAGGAACTGGCCGATTTCTTCCGCGCCTCACCCGCGGTGGCGCGCGGACGCAGCGGCGAATTGCTGATGAGCGACGGCGAAACCGTGATCGCGGCGCGGCAATGCGGGCCGCAGTCCTCTGCCTGCCGCCGTACCGCCGCCGCCATTCACGCGGATGAGGCGGTAGAGAACTCTCCGGGCGGCGAACAGGGATCGGTGGATATCCCCTTGCGCTGATCGCGGCGCGGCTTGCCTAAGGGCGCGGCGATCCTATCTTGAACCTTGCAACAGGCCGGTTTTCGTCGCAGTCCGAGTCGGGCCCGGCCTCCGGTCGTGACAAGGAGCACGAGTGAGCCGCAAGAACGCGCGCGTTGCCGCACCCACGGCACCCACGGGCAACTGGCCCGACCGCACCGGACCGACTGGCGACCGAACGGCGAATGCCGCGACCCGCGCCCGGACCGAGATGGAATTCCCCGATGCCGAGATGCTTGGCGCCTTGTTCGGGCAATTCGATCGCAATCTCGTACAGATAGAGGACCGCCTCGGCGTCTATATCTCGGCGCGCGGCAATCGCGTGCAGATCGAGGGGAGCGAGGAAGCCGTCGCCCGCACCCGCGACGTGCTGGCGGGCATGCAGCAGCAGCTTTTGTCAGGCTTCGAACTCGATGCGGGCGCAGTCGATGCGCTGATCGCGATGAGCAGCGAGCCTACGCTGGACGGAATCGTCACCGGCAAGGACGATAACGGGCTTGGCGGCGGGCTGAACCGCAATGGCCGCCCGCAGATCATGATCCGCACCCGCAAGAAGACCATCGCCCCGCGTTCCAAGGCGCAGGAAGCCTATATGCAGGCGCTGGTCAGCAACGATGTCATCTTTGCGCTGGGTCCGGCGGGGACGGGCAAGACCTATCTGGCGGTGGCGCAGGCGGTCGCGCAGTTGATAACCGGCAGCGTGCAGCGCCTGATCCTCTCGCGCCCCGCGGTCGAGGCGGGCGAGAAGCTGGGCTTTCTGCCCGGCGACATGAAGGACAAGGTCGATCCCTATCTGCGCCCGCTGTATGACGCATTGTTCGACTGCATGCCGCCCGAACAGGTCGAACGCCGGCTGGCGAGCGGCGAGATCGAGATCGCGCCCATCGCCTTCATGCGCGGCCGCACCCTGGCCGACGCCTTCGTCATTCTGGACGAGGCGCAGAACACCACGCGCGAGCAGATGAAGATGTTCCTCACCCGGTTCGGCCAGAACAGCCGGATGGTGGTGTGCGGCGACCCCAAGCAGGTCGATATTCCGGGCGGCGACCGCCATTCGGGGCTGGCCGACGCGGTCGACCGGCTGGAAGGCGTGGACGGTATCGCGGTCAGCCGCTTCACCTCTGCCGATGTCGTGCGGCATCCGATCGTGGGGCGTATCGTCGATGCCTATGAGGGATCGGGCGTTGCGGGCTGACCGCTGCCGCGCCTGGGGATTCGCATGACCGCACCGACGCTGGAACTCGACGTATCGCCCGAATGGGGCGACGATGTGGACTGGGACAAGCTGACCCACCGCGCCGCCGAGGCCATCGGGGCCGAGGCGGCGGAGCTGGCCAATCCCGACATGCTGGTCAGCGTGGTCTTTGCCGACGATGCCGAGGTTCAGGTGCTCAACCGCCAGTGGCGGGCCAAGGACAAGCCCACGAATGTGCTGAGTTTTCCGATGCTCTCGCGCGAGGAAGTGCTGCGCGCGAGCGAGATGAAGAACGGCGGCGCGCCCGCCATGCTGGGCGATATCGTGCTGGCGCGCGAGACCTGCATGCGCGAGGCGGCGGAAAAATCAGTTGCACTTGCAGTTCATGCAACGCATCTGGTGATTCACGGATTGCTCCATCTCGCCGGTTACGACCACGAGACCGGGGCAGCCGAGGCCGAGGAGATGGAGGCACTCGAGGTTCGGGCACTCGCCCGGCTCGGGATTGCCGATCCCTATCTTTCGTGAAACTGGCCGCGCCCGGTCCCCCACCGGCCGGACATTGGTAAAGGGTTCGAAAGGCCGGTCATGGCCGAAAGCAGTCACAGTACCGACACCGGCTCTGCGGAGCCGGACAGGCGCCTTTTATGGCACCGAATCCGCGCTTTCTTCGATAGCGGCGACGGCGAGCAATCGCTGCGCGCGCAGATCGAGGAGGCCATCGACGAGCACGAGGAAGAGGAAGGCCGCGAAGGCCCCGCGCATGAGAACGGCGATCTGTCGCAGATCGAGCGGCAGATGCTGCGCAACCTGCTCCATTTCTCGGAAAAGGACGCCGACGACGTGTCGATCCCGCGCGGCGAGATCATCGCGATCGACCGCGCGGCAAGCTGGGACACGCTGGTCGCGACCTTTGCCGAGCACGGCCATTCGCGCCTGCCGGTCTATTCCGAAACGCTGGACCATGTGATCGGCATGATGCTGATCAAGGACGTGTTCCCCTTTCTGGCCGAAAACCGGGCGCCGCCCAAGGACTGGACGACTTTGATGCGCCAGCCGCTGTATGTGCCGCAGGCGCGCGGGGCGCTGGACGTGCTGGCCGACATGCGCTCGCGCCGGGTGCATCTGGCCATCGTGGTCGACGAATATTCGGGCACCGACGGCGTCATCACCATCGAGGATCTGGTCGAGGAAATCGTCGGCGACATCGAGGACGAGCACGACGACGCGCCGGTCGAACTGCTGGTGCCGATAGACGAAGGCATGTGGGACGCCGATGCGCGCGTTCAGCTGATCGACGTGGCGCGCCGCGTCGATCCGCAGCTTGCGGTGGTCGAGGAACAGGTCGACACGCTGGGCGGGCTTGCCTTCGTACTGGCGGAACGCGTGCCCGAAGTGGGCGAGGTGCTGGAACATGCCAGCGGATGGAAGCTGGAAGTGATCGCGGGCGACGAACGCCATGTCGAACGCATTCGTCTGCATCCGCCGGCGGACGAACCCGCCGCAGACGACGAAAGTGCCGATTGATGGCGACACGCCGCCTTCCCCCCCTCCGCTCGCTGGAGGCGTTCGTCCGTATCGTGCGGCTGGGTTCCGCCAAGGCGGCCGCCGCCGAACTGGCGCTCAGCCCGTCGGCCTTGTCGCGCCGCGTCACCGCGCTTGAGGATTATACGGGCCGCAAATTGTTCAATCGCGGCCACCAGACCATGAAGCTGACCGAAGAAGGGCAGGCCCTGTTCGACGCGGTCGCCCCCGCACTGGACGAGCTGGCCGAGCAGGTCGGGCGGCAGATGGCCGACAACAAGATCATGCGCCTGCGGCTCAACGTGCTGCCCCTGTTCGGCGAACAGCGGCTGATGCCGCGCCTGCCCGAGTTGCGGCAGCTGTATCCGGCGCTGCACATCGACATCGACAGCTCGCCCAATCCGATGGCACGGCTGGGGGAATCGATCGACGCGGCGATCGTGATCGCGGACCAGATCGATCCCAGGCTGCACGCAGTGCGGCTGGACCAGAACAAGGTGCACGCCATCGCCTCGCGCAAGACGGTGGACGAGCTGGGCACGGTGCCCGATCCAGCGCGGCTGGAGAAGATGAACTACCTTGTCCATTCGGACATGGATCTCAGTTTCAACGCATGGCGCGCGGCGGTCGGCATCGACACGCGCAAGGAGCCGCTGGTCGACCATTTCGATTCCGGCGCGCTGATCCTGGAAGGCGCGGCGCAGGGGCTGGGCATCGCGATCATGCACGGCGACCACCTTGCCCGCGCGCGCGACGAACGGCTGGCAAGGCTTTTTCCCGAGCTCGAGATCGAGAGCCCCTACAGCTTCTGGTTCGTCTGCCGCCCCAAGGCGCTGGAAACCCGCCCCGTGCGGATTTTCCATGACTGGCTGCAGAGTGCAAAACTGTAGCCCGCGAATTAGGGCGAGCATCGCGAAGCGAGCGGAGACCTAATTCGCCAGTGGCGAAAGTGCGGCCGGCGGCCGCGCGGGCCATCGGGCCCGCAGCGAGCCGTTCGACGTCACAGCCGCGGCTTTGCCGTGGCTGGGGCCAGCGCATCAATAACGAACAGAATTAATGAAGGTCGGCTATCGAGATCGTCGCGAGTTGCCTCGAACGGCGGGAATGGGGTGGGAAGCGGACATCGCGCAGGGGCTAGTCTATGCGAGCCGTCGTGAAACAACGAGCGCAGATATGAACGTGACCGGCAGGCTTAGCAAGCCCAGCAACATAAATGCGATCAGAGCAATTCCGTGCGGATCGTAGTTCCAGAGAGCAACGTAAATAGTCATCAAGAGCAATGGGAAGGTGAATGTTCCAACAAGCATTGCAAGAATGCTACTGGCTCCGAGCTTTCTAGCTGCAAGCAGCGCGAAGGCAGCCACAAGTGCAGCGAGCGCCAGTGCACATGCGATGAGGGGTATGTCGCCAGTGGTCATCATCGAGCGAAGTTACTGCCGCGCCAATTAGTTCGCAATCGGTCGTATCCGGAAAGCACAAAAAAGGGGCACCCAAAGGCGCCCCTCTTTCATACACTACTGACGGCTCGAATTACGAAACGGTAGCCTTGACGATCTTGCCCGGATTGGCCGGCGGCTCGCCCTTGGGCAGTGCGTCGACGTGGTCCATGCCTTCCTCGACCTCGCCCCAGACGGTGTACTGGCGGTCGAGGAAGCGGGCATCGTCAAAGCAGATGAAAAACTGCGAATTGGCGCTGTGCGGCGCGGAGGTGCGCGCCATCGAGCAGACGCCGCGCGTGTGCGGGTGGTCGTTGAACTCGGCCTTCAGGTCGGGCTTGTCCGAACCGCCCATGCCGGTGCCGTTGGGGCAGCCGCCCTGCGCCATGAAGCCGGGGATGACGCGGTGAAACTTCACGCCGTCGTAGAAGCCTTCATTGGCCAGTTCCTTGATGCGCTCGACATGGCCGGGGGCAAGGTCGGGGCGCAGCTTGATCACGACGTCGCCGGTTTCGCCATTGCCGGTGTCGAGCGTGAGGGTGAGTTTATCCTCGGACATGGAATCTCCTTTGTCGCTCCTGTCGGCGGAGCGTTTCTGCGGGGTCGCAACCGCATATAGGGTATCGGCGGCATATGTCACGCCTGCGACTGTCCACCTCTGCCCACAGCCTATGCCGCCCTGCCCACAGGCTTATGCCGCGCTTTCCCACAGCGTGATCCACAGACTCTTCCACAAGCCGTCCACAATGGGGAAACCCAAGTTTCCCGGTTGATTTCGCGGTGCAGCATCCTAGACACCGGCACTGATGGACCGCGACGATCTCCACCCCTCCAGAGAGCATGACGCCGAACAGGCGACGCTGGAGGATATCATCGCCGCGGAAGAGGCCGAGCGGGTCAGCGACGCCGAGGAAGCCCGCGCCGAACGGCTGGACGAGGACGACCGGCTGAAGCCCGAATTCGTCGAGGCGGTGCGCGAGGCGTTGCAGGACGACGCCGAGACCGACGTCCGCGACCTTGTCGAGCCGCTCCATCCCGCCGACATCGCCGATCTTTTCGAAATCCTGCCGCGCGAGGACCGCCCCGCCCTCGCCCGCGGCATCGCCGATCTGATGAGCGGCGAAGTCATTTCGGAAATGAACGATTACGTTCGCGACGATCTGCTGGAATCGCTGCCGCCCGACGCGGTCGCGGGCATTGCCGAACAGCTGGAAACCGACGACGCCGTCGCGCTGATCGAGGATCTGGACGCCAGCGACCAGGCCGCCGTCCTTGCCGAGATGGAGCCCGAGGACCGCGCCGCCATCGAAAGCGCGCTGTCCTTTCCCGAGGAATCCGCGGGCCGCCTGATGCAGCGCGATCTGGTCGCGGTGCCCGAACATATCACCATCGGCGACCTGATCGACTACATGCGCGAGAACGCGGACCTTACCACCGAGTTCTGGGAGGTCTTTGTCGTCGATCCCGCGCATCGGCCGCTGGGCACCTGCCAGCTGTCGTGGATCCTGCGCACCCCGCGCAGCGTGCCCATCGCCGACGTGATGAAGCGCGACCAGACGCTGATCCCCGCCGATCTGGATCAGGAAGAGGTTGCGCTGCGCTTTCAGAAATACGCGCTGATCTCCGCCGCCGTGGTGGACAAGAGCGGCCGCCTGATCGGCCAGATCACCGCCGACGACGTCGCGCATATCATTCAGGAAGAGGCGGGCGAGGATACGCTGCTGCTGTCGGGCGCGGGCGAAGGCGACATCAACGAGCCGATCCGCACCTCCTATTCGCAGCGCGTGCGCTGGCTGATCGCCAATCTGGGCACGGCGCTGGTCGCCTCGCTGATTATCGCGGCGTTCGGCGCGGCGATCGAGCAATTGGTGGCGCTGGCGATCCTGATGCCCGTCGTCGCCAGCATCGGCGGCAATGCGGGCACGCAGACCATGGCGGTGTCGGTGCGCGCGCTGGCGATGAACCAGCTGACGCGGTCGAACACCAGCCGCGTGATCTGGCGCGAGATGCGCGTCGCCCTGCTCAACGGCATCACCGTGGCGGCGCTGATCGGCGCGGCGACGGCGGTGATCTTCACTCCGATGCTGGGCGGGGTGATCGCGGCGGCGGTGGTGGTCAATATCATCACGGCGGGCATGGCGGGCGTGCTGGTGCCGGTGATCTTCGACCGGCTGGATCAGGACCCTGCGGTCGCGTCATCGGTGTTCGTGACGATGATCACCGATTCGATGGGGTTTTTCGCCTTCCTCGGCCTTGCCGTCGCGTCGGGTCTGGTCGGCTGAATTCTTGAGTAGCCGCGCCGGCCCCCTATCTTGGGTTTGATGCCCCTTCACCTGACCAAGATCGCTTTCGGCGCGCAAAGCTATGACGATATCGAGCGCTGGTTCGCCAATCGCCCGCGCCTGTCGCTGAACACGCGTTATTGCCCGAAGCGGGTGGACGAGCTGGAGGGCGGCTCGCTCTACTGGATCCACGAACATGCGCTGGTGGCGCGCAGCCCGATCACCGGGTTCGAGCAGCAGGACAATGGCCGCTGGTGGATCCACCTCGCGCCCGAACTGATCCGCGTCCAGACCCGCCCCCGCCGCGCGCATCAGGGCTGGCGATACCTGAAGGACGAGGACGCGCCCGCCGATCTGGCCGAGGGCGAGGAGCCGGGCGACGTGCTGCCCGGCAGGCTGCTGGGGCAGTTGACCAAGCTGGGATTAGTGTGAGGCGGAGGGATTAGGCTGAAGGACGGGAATGTCGTGGTAAGCAGACACGCCGGTTTTCATTACGTGCGACACTAGGCCGGTCTTTGCACAATCATCATACTTTAATCCATGCATCTGGTGCTCTGCACAGCAATTGTTTCTCAGCGAGGTCGGCAGTTGCGAATATCCCGCTCACCACCCGATCCTCCATCCAATAAGGCTGTGAACCGTCGGGGAGCCGGCTGCCATCGTGAACGATCTGAAAAAACCCGTCCTCACGCTTGCGGATAGAATATCGTATCTCCCCTTTCGAGGAGACGAATTTCCGGACTGGGTCACCTGCGTAGCTCACTGAAGATTCATACGATGTAGTCGGCGCGTCCGCTATCCGGATTTTCAGTCTGGCAGTCTGACTGGTGGAAAGTGGGCCTTCTCGCGAAGGACTGGTTTCAAAAATCGCGACAGAAGGCTACCGTTTCTCAGCCCATTTCACCGCCCCGACGGCCTATCCCAGCCAGTCGCACAGCAAGCGCCTGCCAAACCCGCTCTACGCCGCCAGCCGGTCCAGCCAGTCGCGCAGCAAGTTATAAGCGATGGCGTGGCGCGGCGGTGGTTCGAATGTCTTGCCGGGCAGGTTCTCCATCGCAGCGAACACTTCGGCGCGCGTCGCCCAGAATGCATCGGCCAGTTCGGTGCGGTCGATGGCCAGCGCCGGGTGATCGGTCATGGCATGACATCCGATCATCAGCTGCGAGGGAAACGGCCATGCCTGGCTGAAGCGATAGCGGACCGAGTGGACCTTCAGCCCCGCTTCTTCCAGCACTTCGCGCTGCACCGCCTGTTCGATGGTCTCCCCCGGCTCGATGAAGCCGGCCAGCGCCGAATACATCCCCTCCGGCCAGCCCAGCCCGCGGCCCAGCAGGACCAGCCGCTCGCCATCCTTTGTGACATGTTCGACCGTCATGATCGCCACCGGATCGGTGCGCGGAAAATGCGAGGCGCGGCACGCGCTGTCGGTGCAGTCGCGCTGCCAGCCGCCCTTGCCCTGCACCGTCATCGACCCGCAGCGCGAGCAGTAACGATGCGTCGCATGCCAGTTGGCAAGGCTGCGCGCGGCGGAAAATGTCGCGAAATCCTGCGGATTCAGCAGGCCCGCCCTTTGCCACGCCTTGCCGCGCAGTTCGTCGGCGGTATGGCTGCGCGGAACCGCGGCGAAACAGGCGCGGTCGCTGTCGAGGCCGAGGAACAGCAGCTCGGCCCCCGACGATGCGTCGTCCAGCATGTCCCACAGGAGCAATCCCTCGTCCGTGACCACGGGATCGCAGCCTTCCATGCGCAGCACCAGCGCGCGGTCGCCCATCAGCGCCGACAGCGCATCGGGATCGGCGCGTATATGGTCGGCCCGGTCGATCCTCCGCGAACGCCGCCGGTCGCCGTTTCCATCCGTTTCAACCGCGCCCGTCGCACCGTCGATCATGCACGTTCCCCTTGGGTGAAATCCCTTTGTCGCAAGGGCCTAGACTGCCCGGTGCGTGTTTTGCAAACCCTGCCTGCAAAGACGGCCTGCAAAGCCAGCCCGCAAATGCTGCGCCAGCTTTCCCTACCAATCGGTTTCCTGCATCGCCCTGACTGCATTGGCAAACAATGTCGGCAGCCCCGCCTCGCCCAGCTGCCCGACCGGCCACCATTCGCCGCCAAGCCCGTCGGCAGCGGAACCCGGTTCATCGCGCAGGGCCAGGACGGTCATGGTCAGCGCCGCATGCGTGAACACATGGCGCACGCACACGCCGGTATCGCGCCACTCGCCCCCAAACGGCGGAGACCCGTCACCGTCGCGCCGCGCGGTCCAGCCATCTGCGGGCAATCCGCGCATGCCCGCCAGCATGCCCTTGTCCGGACGCTGGACCAGCAGCACATGCCCGTCACGCTCGATCCAGAAGGCGGTGCCGGTCCTTTCGGGTCTGGGCTTTTTCGCGGGTTTCACCGGCAGGCTTGCGGCGATGCCTTCGGCCTGTGCCCGGCAATCGGCGCGCAAGGGGCAGATCAGGCATTTCGGATCGCGCGAGGTGCAGATCGAGGAGCCGAGATCCATCATCGCCTGCGCGAAATCGCCTGCCCGTGCGTCGGGGGTTATCGTGCCCGCCGCCGCGCGAATAGCCGGGCGCGACGCGGGCAGCGGCTGGGTTATGGCGAAGAGGCGGGACATCACCCGCTCGACATTGGCGTCGACCGCCACGGCGCGCTGGCCAAAGGCGATGGCCGCGATGGCCGCTGCCGTATAGGCCCCCACCCCCGGCAGCGCGCGGAGGCCCTCCTCGCTGTCGGGAAAGCGCCCGCCTGCCGCCGCCACGGCCCGCGCACAGGCGATCAGATTGCGCGCCCGTGCATAGTAACCAAGCCCGGCCCATGCGGCGAGAACGTCCGCCTCGGGCGCGGCGGCCAGCGCCTCGACATCGGGCCAGCGCGTGGTGAACGCCTCGAAATAGGGTTTCACCGCCGCGACCGTCGTTTGCTGCAGCATGATCTCGGACAGCCAGACGCGATAGGGGTCGGCGGGCCGGTTGCTGCCAGGCGGCACACGCCATGGCAGGCTGCGCGCATTCGCATCGTACCAACGCAGCAGATCCTGCGCGATCCGCGTTTGGTCAGCCGGTTTATTCTGCGGGGAACTGGTCACGACAGGGGGCCTATGGCATGGGCTGGCCGGTAATGGAAAGCGACTCCGACAAGCCTGCGAAGACCCGCGCCAAAAAGCCTGCGAAAGGGCCCAAGGCCTATGAACGCCCGCGCGGCGGGGCGGCGAAGCCGATCGGTGACCTGATGCCCCAGATCGGCCGCACCGCGTTCCGCCGCTTCGGCTTCGTGCAATCGAGCGTGGTGTCGCGCTGGGCCGAGATCGTGGGGCCGCACCATGCCCGCGTGTCCGCACCCGAATCGATCCGCTTCCCCCCCGGCGAGAAGGCAGGCGGGACGCTGCATCTGGTGGTGCTCCCCGCCCACGCACCGCTGATCCAGCATGTCATCCCAGAGGTGATCGAGCGGGTGAACCGCTTCTTCGGCTATAGCGCCGTGTCCAAGGTGAAGATCCGGCAGGGACAGGTTCAGCCCGCCGCAAGCATCGCGCAGGAAGGAAAGGCCAAGGCGCCGCCCTCGCTCAAGCCGATTCCGATGGAACTTGGCGATTCCCTGCGCGATATCGGCGATCCGGAACTGCGCACCGTGCTGGAATCGCTGGCGCGGTCGCTGGGCGGCAAGGGTGAGGCGTGATGACGAAAGAAGGTTTGGGGATGGCTTCGAGGATGATCGGGATGCGCGGCAAGTCAGGCTTTCGCATGATGGCGACCGCGCTGGCGGCGGCATGCGCGATGGCCGCGCTG
Organism: Croceicoccus sp.; assembly: GCA_002694745.1. GTDB lineage: Bacteria > Pseudomonadota > Alphaproteobacteria > Sphingomonadales > Sphingomonadaceae > Croceicoccus. The sequence continues at coordinate 15,285 of NZMY01000027.1, forward strand.
CCCGGCAATGCCGCGGGACCGCAGGGCGTCACGCGCATCGACACGGGCGTCCACCGCATCGGCAAGGCCGAGGCACCGCTGACCCTGACCGAATATGTCAGCTATACCTGCCCGCATTGCGCGCATTTCGAACATGAGGCGGGCAAGGAGCTAATCGTCGCCTATGCCGCCACCGGCAAGGCGTCGGTGGTGGTGCGCAACATGGTGCGCGATCCGGCGGATCTGGCCGCCGCTCTGCTCACCAATTGCGGCGGGGACGACCGCTTCATCGCCAACCATGGCGCGGTGATGGGCGCGCAGGACGAGTGGCTGGGCAGACTGCGCGCGGCGACGCCGGCGCAGCGCGCCCGTTATGAAACCGGCAGTTTCGGATCGCGCATGCAGGCGCTGGCACGCGATGCGGGGCTGTACGACATCATGGTAAGGCGCGGCTATGAAAAGGCGCAGCTCGACCGCTGCCTTGCCGACGAGGCGAAGGCGCGGCAGCTGTCTGCCAATGCCGCTTCCTACCGCGCACAGGGGGTTTCGGGCACGCCCAGCTTTGCCATCGGCGATGTGCTGCTGGCAGGGACGCATGACTGGGCATCGCTGAAACCGCAGTTGGATGCGCGCATCGACCGCTGATTCGCGGCCTCTGACAGGCATTCGGCGGCGTTTCGATCCCTCTTTGCGCGTGAAAACCGTGCGAAACGCTTGGATCGGGTGCGGTGCTTGTGCAAAACCCGGCTGGCAAGCCGTACCCCTGCTTTCACTTGGCGCATGGCCTGCGCTAGATTTTCTTCAGATTGGAAAGACCCCGATGACGACAGCCTTTTCCCGACCGCTTCTGGCCCTGGCGCTGGCACCGCTTGCCGCGCTGGCCGCGTGCAATTCCGCCGATGAAGCGGCGACCGGATCTGTCGAAAGCGAACCGGTCGAGGCCGTCGCCGCACCCGAAGGGCAGAGCTGGTCGCAGATCGTGACGCAGACCGAGCAGGGCGGTTATCTGATGGGCAACCCGGACGCCCCAATCAAGCTGGTCGAATATGGCGCGCTGTCCTGTTCGCATTGCGCGGATTTCGCGGAAAACGCGGGTCCGGAACTACGCAGCGAGTATATCGACAGCGGGCGCGTCAGCTTTGAAACGCGCCTGGTGGTGCTGAACGCGATGGACGTTCCCGCTGGGCTGCTGGTGCAATGCTCCGCGCCCGAGGCGACGGTGGCGCTGGCCGACCAGTTCTGGGCCAACCAGGCTTCGTTCTTCGAGAACGCGCAGCAAGCGGGCGACGGCGCGTTCCAGCAGGCGTCGAGCCTGCCGCCCGAACAGCGTCTTGTCGCGATGGCCGAATTGTTCGGCATGGTCGATTTCTTCGCCTCGCGAGGCATTTCGCGCGATCAGGCGAACGCCTGCCTGACCGATCTGGATGCGGCGCAGGAATTCGTCGATAATTCGAACTCCTACGAAGTGACCTCCACCCCGACGCTGGAAATCAACGGCACGCGTCTGACCAGCGCGCCCACGTGGGAAGAGCTGGAGCCCGCCCTGCAGCGCGCGGGCGCCCGGTAATGGCGCCCGGCGGCGTCACTGTCTGCTGATGCAGTTTCGCCGCCTGCGCCTTTCCGGGTTCAAAAGCTTCGTCGAACCGGCGGAGCTGAGGATCGAGCCGGGGCTGACGGGCGTCGTCGGCCCCAACGGGTGCGGCAAGTCCAACCTTCTCGAAGCGATCCGCTGGGTCATGGGCGAAAGCTCGGCCAAGTCGATGCGCGGGTCGGGGATGGAGGACGTGATCTTCGCGGGCACCGCCAGCCGCCCGCCGCGCAGCTTTGCCGAAGTCTCGCTGCTGATCGACACCGCCGATGGCGACGAGATGGATGTCACCCGCCGGATCGAGCGGGGCGCGGGCAGCGCCTATCGCCTGAACGGCAGCGATGTGCGCGCCAAGGATATCGCGCTGATGTTCGCCGATGCCGCGACCGGCGCGCATAGCCCAGCGCTGGTGTCGCAAGGCAAGATCGCCGCCGTCATCGCCGCCAAGCCCGCAGAACGCCGCCAGATGCTGGAGGAGGCGGCGGGCATCTCGGGCCTGCACGTTCGGCGCAAGGATGCCGAGCAGAAATTGCGCGCGACCGAGGCGAACCTGGCGCGGCTGGAGGATCTGCTGGCGCAGCTCGACAGCCGGATGGGTGCGCTGCGGCGGCAGGCGAAAGCGGCGGAGAAATATCGCGAGCTGTCCGACCAGATCCGCGTGGCCGAGGCGCAAGTTTTGTTCGCCCGCTGGCGCGAGGCCGCTGCCGCCGCCGATGCGGCGCGCACGTTGGCAAAGGAGAGCGAGGCCGCGGTGACTGCGGCGCAGGCCGCGACCAGTGCCGCTGCCGAGGCGCAGCGCGAGAACGCGGTCCGTCTGGCGCAGACGCGCGAGGACATGGCCGACCGGCGCGACGATGTTTCGGCGCAGGCGAACCTCCTCACCATGCTGACCGGCAGGCTGGAAGCGGCGGAGGAAAAACTTGCCGATCTGGACCGGCAATATGCGCGGCTGAACAAGGATGAAGGCGACGCGGAGGAAAGCACCCGCAACGCTGCCGAGGCGATGGGGCGGCTGACCAAGGATATCGCGGCGGCCCAGAAGGCGCTGGCCGAGGACGAGGCTCGCCGCCCCCGGCTCGCCGCCGCACAGGACGATGCCGAACGCGCGGGCCGCGCCGCCGAACTGGCGCTGGCGCAGGCGACCGCCGATCAGGCAAGGGTCGAGGCCGACTGGCGCGTGGCCGAGGCCGCCGTGCAGCAGGCCGAAAACACGCTATCGCGCGCCGAGCGCGAGCTGGAGCGCAGCGAAGCCGAACGCGACGCTCTGGGCAGCGAGGACGAGGCCCGCGACGCCCTGCGCGCCGCCGAGACCCGCTGCGAACGGGCCAGTGCGGCGCGAAGCGAGGCGCGTACCACCATAGACGAGGCGCGGATCGCGCGTGATGCCGCCAGCGCCCGCCGCGATTCCAGCGCCAGCGCACTATCCTCTGCGCGTGCGGAACTGGCGGGCGTGGAGCGCGAGCACGACGCCTTGCTGCGCGACCGCACCGCGCGGGAAAAGGCCGACAAGGGCGCCAAGGGCCGCAGGCGCGCGATCGATGCGGTCAAGGCCGCGCCCGGTTACGAACGCGCGCTCGCCGCAGCCTTGGGGCGCGACGGGGCGGCACTGCTCGCCGCGCCTGCCGATGGCGAGGAAGGGCGGTTCTGGACGGGTTCGGCGGTGCCCAAGCCGCATACCGAGAGCCTTGCCGCCCATGTCACCGATGCGCCGGAGGAATTGCGGGCGCGTCTCGCGCTGGTGCGCGTGGCCGACGCGGATAGCGGACAGGCCCTTGCCCCGGGCGAGTGGCTGGTGACGCGGGCGGGTTCGCTGCGGCGCTGGGACGGCTTCGTGGTGCGCGGCGAGGGTGCGGCGGAAGCGGCGATGCTGGAGGCGGCGAACCGGCTGGATGCGCTGGCGGCACGGCTGCCCGAATTGCGCGATGCCTTGACGAAAGCGGAGCAGGAGCAGGCCGAAGCCAGCGCCGCCTTCGAACGCGCGCGCGAAGCCAATGCCGAGGCCGAACGCGCGATGACGGCGGCAGCGGACGAGGAACGATCGGCCCTGATGGCGCGGGGACAGGCCGAATCCGCGCTCGACCGCCTGCTGCGCGCCCGCGCCGAACTGGCCGAGCGCGTGAAAGAGCTGGCGGGCCGCGTCGCCGCCGCGAAGGACGAACTGGCCGACGCCGCCGCGCAGCGCGAAGCTCTCCCCGATCCGACCGCCCAGCGGCAGGCCAGCGAAGCGGCGCGCACCCGCAACGATGCGGCGCGCACAAGGCTGCAGCAGGCGATGGCCGAACATGCCGCGCTGGAACAGGCCCTGGCCGTCGGGCAGGAGCGCATCAATGCCATGCGCACCGACATGCGCGGCTGGGAAGGACGATCGGGCGATGCGGCGAGGCGGCTGGCCGAAACCGCCCGGCGGCGCGAGGAGATCGAGGAAGAGCGCGCCGTCACCGCCGCCCGGCCCGAGGCTTTGCAACGCGAGATCGAGCAGGCCAGCGCCGCGCGTGACCGGCTGACCGCCGAGTTGGACAAGGCGCAGGCCGCGCATGGCGAAGCTGAAGCCGCCGCGCGTGAGGCTGATGCCGCCTTCGCCGCCGCCAACGAAACGCTGGCCGCAGCGCGTGAGGCCCGCGCCGGGGCCGCCGCCCGCGCCGAGAACGAGGAAGCGCGCCGCGGCGAATTCGCGCGCGCCAGCGGCGAACGCTTCCACTGCCCGCCCCCTCTGCTGCCCGAACGGATCGGTTTCGACGGCGCCGAAGCCGCCAGCCTCTCCGCCGAACGCCATGCGCAGCAATTGGAGAGCCTGAGCGCGTCGCGCGAACGGCTAGGCCCGGTCAATCTGGTCGCTGCCGACGAGCTGGCCGAAGCCGAGGCCGAGCATGGATCGAGCGCCGCCGAGCAGGCCGAACTCGCCGAGGCGGTGCACCGGCTGCGCGGCTCCATCGGCAGCCTCAACCGCGAGGGGCGCGAACGGCTGCGCGCAGCCTTCGACGCGGTGGACGAGCATTTCCGCTCGCTGTTCGCCACGCTGTTCGGCGGCGGACAGGCGCATCTGGCACTGGTCGACAGCGACGATCCGCTGGAGGCGGGGCTGGAGATCTATGCCCAGCCGCCGGGCAAGAAGCTGCAATCGCTGACGCTGCTGTCGGGCGGCGAACAGGCGCTGACCGCGGTGGCGCTGATCTTCGCGCTGTTCCTGACCAATCCGGCGCCGATCTGCGTTCTGGACGAGGTCGATGCGCCGCTCGACGATGCCAATATCGAACGCTTCTGCGACCTGCTTGAGGTGATGGTCCAGCAGACGCAGACGCGTTACCTGATCGTGACGCATAACGCCGTCACGATGAGCCGGATGCACCGGCTGTTCGGTGTCACCATGGTCGAACAAGGCGTCTCGCGCCTCGTCAGCGTGGATCTTGGGGGAGCAGAGGAATTGCTGGCAGCGGAATGATGACCGACGAACTGACACAACTTCACCCGTCGCACCGCACGGCGATGATGATCGAGGGCGCTTTCGTCGCGGTGCCGCTGCTGGTCGCGGGCATCGTGCTTGAAATCGTCGGCCTGCTGCCGACCGGCGTCGTCATCGTGCCCGCCGCGCTGGTGGCGCTATGGTGCCTTGGCTGGGCGCCGATGCGCCGCTATCGGCACAAGGGTTTTGCTCTGGCGGAGGACCGGCTGCGCGTGGTCAAGGGCTGGCTGTTCCACCGCGATACGGTGGTGCCGTTCGGGCGGGTTCAGCATATCGACGTGATTCGCGGTCCGGTCGAACGCATGCTGGGCCTGTCGACGCTGGTGCTGCATACCGCCGGTTCGCACAACAGCTCGGTCGCGCTGCCCGGCCTGCTGGACAGCGATGCGCAGTCGATGCGCGAAGTCATCCGCAGCCATATCACCCGCGAGACGGAAGGTGTCTGATCCGCGCGGCGAAGCACCGCGCCGGACCGAATTGCTGGGCCTTGTGCCGTCGGTGACCAAGGGTCTGGCGCAGGCAGTATTCGCGGTGATCGCGGTTGCGGTCGGCGCGCGGGAAATCAGCTCCAACGCGTTCCTCATGGTCACGATCGCCGTGCTGATCGTCGGCAGCGCGCTGGCGGCCGCTTTTGTGCGGTGGTGGCGCACCGAATATCGCGTCGGCGCCGATGACATCAGGCTGGAAACCGGCCTTCTGTCGCGTGAAGCGCGTTCGGTGCCCTATGAGCGGATACAGGATGTCAGCATCGCCGAACCGCTGCTGGCGCGCCTGCTGGGGCTGGTGTCGGTGACTTTCGAGACGGGCGCGGGCGGCAAGGACGAGATCGAACTTGCCTATGTCACTCGTGCGGAAGGCGAGCGGCTGCGCGCTGTCGTGCGCCGCCAGCGCGAGACGCCGGTCGAGACAGGGGCCGCTGGGGCCGTAGCGCCCGCCGACGCCGCCGAAGAACCGTCCGAGACATTATTCGCGATGGATCTGGGGCGGGTCGTGCATTTCGGCCTGTTCGAATTCTCGCTGGTGGTGCTGGGCGTGATCGGGGCGGCGCTGCAGCAACTCGATTTCCTGCTGCCCTTCGACATATGGAGCGCGGATTTCTGGACCGATTTATTCGCCGTCCAGACCGACACGCTGCGGCACTGGGGTTTTGCCGCGCAAATATTCGGTGCGGTTCTCGCGGCGGTTTCGCTGCTGGTGCTGGGAGTGGTGACCGGAGTCGTGCGCACGGTTTTGCGCGATTACGATTTCCGGCTGGAACGGACCGAGCGCGGATTTCGCCGCCGCCGCGGTCTGCTCAATCGCACCGATGTGGTGATGCCGGTTCACCGCGTCCAGGCGGGCGTGCTGGCGACCGGGCTGGTGCGCCGCCGGTTTGGCTGGCACTCGCTGAAATTCGTCAGCCTTGCCAATGATGCGAAATCGGCCAGTCACGATGTCGTCCCCTTCGCCCAACCGGACGAGATCGCGCCCGTCGCGCGCGCCGCAAGCATCGCCCTGCCGGGTCCGGACACGCGCTGGCATCGGCCCAGCAGGCGGCCCTGGACCGACAGCTTCGTGTTTTTCGCCGCCGCGCTGACCGCGGCGGGCATGGTCATGGCCATCGCGGATGTGCCGTGGTGGCCCGCTCCGTTGGTGGCGATTCCGGTGGCGGGCGTGCTTCACGCGCTGCACTGGCTCCGCCATGGCTGGGCGATGGACGACGGGCAATTGTTCGTCCGCACCGGGCTGCTGGCACCGGTCGTGACCTCCGCCCCCGCGATCAAGCTTCAGAGCGTGGAAATCGCGCGCGGCCCGCTGGGCAGGCTGCGCGGTTACGTCGCGCTGAAATGCGGGCTGGCCGGCGGCAGGCTGGAAATCGACGGATTGATGCACGACACGGCAGAGGCGCTGCGCCAGTCCATCCTGGCCGAGATCGCGCGCGTGGACTTCTCGCGCCTCAACACCCCTGCGGTAAAGCGCTGATCCGTCAGAAATATTCGCGAATGGCGCGCATCAGCCGCGCGGGCATGGTCATGCGCGCGAACCGGCTGGCGCTCTGCCATCCGCCCGCGCTGGTGCGAATATCCAGCGGGTCGGCGGCGGCATAGAGGATCAGGCCGGACAGGCTGGCGAAGCCGGGGGTCGCATGCGCTTCGGGCAGGCCGCTCATCTTCGGGGCCGCGCCGGTGCGGACGGGTTTCGCCAGCGATTGCTGCATGTAATCGGCTAGCCCCGCCAGTTCGCCGCCGCCGCCGGTCAGCACGATCTGCCGCCCGTTGCCGCCGCGCCCGGTGACGAAGCCCAGCGACTTCAGCGTCGCCGCCACGTCCTGCGTCCAGCGCGCCAGCTGGCTGTTGATGACCGCCACCAGATCGGCACGCAAAATTGTCTCCGCGCTTTCCGCGCCATTGCCTAGGGGAATACGCTCGCGGTGGTCGGTCGGGCTGGCGATGGCCGAGCCATAGACGCATTTCAGCCGCTCGGCCTGCGTGCGGCGCACTCCGAAGGCGCTCGCAATGGCATCGGTGATGTCGCCCGAGCCATAGGGCAGCACCGACATGCCGACCAGAATGCCGCCGACATGGACCGAGACATGCGTCACCTCCGCCCCGAAATCGACCATGGCGACGCCCAGCTCGCGCTCTTCGTCCGACAAGCAGGCGTGACCGGTGGCGATGCCGGCTCCAACGACGCCCTCGACGTTCAGATGCGCGTTCTGGACCGCTTCCATCAGATTGCGCAAAGGCCCGGTCTCGGCCTCCATGACATGGACTGCGACCGCCAGCCTCTCGGCATGAAGCCCGCGCGGATTGCCCACGCCATGCGCGCCATCCAGGATGTAATGCGCGGGCTGCGCATGCAGCACCACGCGCGGCGCGCCGGCGGGCGGAATGATCTGTTCGCGCGCGTCGGACATCAGATATTCGATGTCGTCCTGATCGATGCGGCGGCCGCCAACCTCAAGGTCGATCTCGCGGATTTCGGACATCAGGCCCGCATTGCCGCAGCCGATCCATACCGATTCCACCTGCGTATCGGCGGCGCGTTCGGCGCGTTCGATGGCGTCGCGGATGGCATGGGTCGCCGCGTCCATGTCGGTGACATATCCGCGCCGGATGCCGTCGGCGGCGCGGTGCCCGCTGCCCAGCACGACCAGCTCGCCATCCGCGGTCAGCCCCGCGATCATCGCGGCGATGCGGAACGATCCGATGTCGACCGCCCCGATGATCTTTTCAATACGCGTTGCAGCCATCCGACCTACCCCCCGATTTCCTCGCCCGATTCCTGGGCAGCCGCGGCCTGCGCGGCCTCGCGCTCAAGCCGCTTGCGCTGTGCTTCCATCTCGGCTTCCTCTGCCGCGCGGCCGGGCACGCGCATATAGATGCGGTCGTCGGCGCGCATGTCGAACACCGACACCTTGCCGCCCAGCAGGCGGTTCATTCCGTCGAGCCGTGCGAAAGAGACCAGCGCATCGGACGATTCCTCGTCCCCCTCGGGCAAGGCCACGACCTGCCCGGTCTTGAACGTCAGGTTCCAGCGGCGATTGCCGACCCACTCGGCGGCGCGCACCTGCGGCTTGAGCGCGGGGGCGGCATCGAGCAGTTCGGACAGTTCGACCGCCCGGTCCGCCGCGCCGTCGCCTGACAGCACCAGCATCTTTTCCGCCTCCCCGCGCTTGACGGGTTCGAGGCGGTGGCCCGACGGGTCGATCAGCACATATTCCTCGCCCTCGCGCAGGACGGCGTGGGGGCGGCGTTCGACGATGTCGATCACCAGCGTATCGGGAAGCTGCCGAGAGACGCGCGCATCGGACACCCACGGCAATTGCAGCAGATCCTCGCGCAGCACGTCGACATCCATCAGCGGCATGGGCACCTGCTGAACGGCCACGGCGCGTTCGTAGATCGCCTGCCGGTCCATCCGGTCGACGCCGCGCACCTCGACCTTGCGCACGGTGAAGCCCGCATCGTCCGCCATGCCGCCGACGCGGTCGCGCACGGCCTCGGGCAGGCCGGCATAGATCGCCAGCGCCACCAGCGAGACCGCAGCGAGCGCGATGAAGACGCCGATGAAGAATTTCTGCAGCCCGGTCTCGGAAATCGGCACCTTGTTCCATGCCGCGCCGACCGCGCCGCCGGTCTTCTGCTTCGCACCGCGAACCGCGCGCGCCTTGCCCTTGGCAGCGGTGGCGCGGCGCACGCCCTTGCCGCCGCGCTTGATGGTGGTCGCGCTCATTGTCCGGCCTCTTCAGCGGTCAGGCCGACGCGGCGAATTTCCCATTCGAGTTCGATGCCGCTGTTCTCGCGCACGCGGCGGCGTACCTCTTCGCCCAGCGCCTCGATATCGGCGCTGGCGGCGTTGCCGTTGTTGATGAGGAAATTGGTGTGCTTCTCGCTCACCTGCGCGTCGCCGATGGCAAGGCCGCGGCAGCCTGCGCGGTCGACCAGCTCCCACGCGCTGTGCCCCGGCGGGTTCTTGAAGGTCGAGCCGCCCGTCTTCGTGCGCAGCGGCTGAGAGGCTTCGCGCGCGGCGGGGATGCGGTCCATCTCGGCCTGGATCGCGGCGGGATCGCCCTTGCTGCCGCGCATGGTGGCGCTGGTGACGATCGCGCCGCCGGGCAGAGCCGAGTGGCGATAGCTGTATTGCAGATCGTCCAGCGTGAATACGCGCCGTTCGCCGCTGCGCAGCACGACTTCGGCCTCGACCAATATGTCCTTCACCTCACGCCCATAGGCGCCGCCGTTCATGCGCACGAAGCCGCCGACCGAACCGGGGATCGACTTCAGGAACTCAAGCCCCGCGATGCCGTGATCGCGCGCGCTGGAACTGGCGAGCACGCCCGATGTGCCGCCGCCCAGCTTCAGCGTCAGATCATCCAGCCGTTCGACATCGGCAAAACCCTTGCCCAGCCGGACGACGACGCCGTTCACGCCGCCGTCGCGAATGATCAGGTTGGACCCCAGCCCCAGCCCCATCACCGGCACCCAATCGGGCAGCGCGGACAGGAACACGGCGAGATCATCGGCATCGGCGGGTTCGAACAGCAGTTCGGCGGGGCCGCCGGTCTTGAACCATGTCAGCTTGGCCAGCGGCGCATGCGCGGTCAGCCGCCCGCGCGGTTCGGGCACGCTGATCGAGCCGCCGCGCAGCGCGAATTGCAGTTCGCCGGTGTGGGGCTTGCTGGCCATCACGGGGTGCGGCTCCGCCTTTGCGACACCTCGTTCGCGAGATCGGCGGCCCAGCGCGTGATGTCGCCCGCGCCAAGGCACACGACGATGTCGCCCGGCTCGACCACTGGGGCGAGCGTGTCGGCGAGCGCGTCGGCATCCTCGACGATGCCGGTGTGGCGGTGGCCGCGCTCTTTCAGGCCTGCGACCAGCGCCTCGGCGCTTGCCCCTTCGATCGGCTGTTCGCCCGCGGGATAGACCGGGGTGACGAACACGATATCGGCGTCGTTGAACGCGCTCTGGAAATCTTCCATGTGATCGCGCAGGCGCGAATAGCGGTGCGGCTGCGCGACGGCGATGACGCGGTGGCGCGCGCCTTCGCGGGCAGCAGACAGCACGGCGCGGATCTCGACCGGGTGGTGGCCGTAATCGTCGATGACGATGGCGGGGTCCCCGCCCTCGAACGCGATCTCGCCCACTTTGGTAAAACGCCGCCGCACGCCGCCGAACCGCGCGAACCCTTCGCGGACGGTGTCGGACGGGCACTGCATCTCAACCGCGACGGCGACGGCGGCCAATGCGTTCAGCACGTTGTGGCGGCCCGGCATGGGCAGTTCGATCCCGTCGATCCGCACCAGCGATCCGTCACGCTGGCGCAGTACCGCGTCAAAGCGGTTGCCGCCCAGGATCGGCGTTACGTTCTCCGCCCGCACATCGGCCTGCGCCGAAAAACCGTAGGTCACGGTACGGCGGTCGCGGATCTTGGGCAGGATCGCCTGCACCTCAGGGTGGTCAAGGCACAGCACCGCCGCGCCGTAGAAGGGCACGTTCTCGACGAATTCGACGAAGGCGTCCTTCACCGCGTCGAAACTGCCGTAATGGTCGAGATGTTCGGGATCGATATTGGTCACGACCGCGATCGTGCCGTCGAGCCGCAGGAAGCTGCCGTCGCTCTCGTCGGCCTCGACCACCATCCAGTCGCTTTCGCCCACGCGCGCGTTTGAGCCATAGCTTTCGATGATCCCGCCATTGATCACGGTCGGATCGACGCCGCCCGCATCCAGCAGCGCCGCGATCATCGAGGTGGTGGTGGTCTTGCCATGCGTTCCCGCGACCGCGACCGTGCGCTTCAGGCGCATCAGCTCGGCCAGCATCTCGGCGCGGCGGACGACGGGGATGCGCGCCTCGAGCGCGGCGACCACTTCGGGATTGTCGCGGCGCACGGCGGTCGAGATGACCAGCACGGCGACGCCTTCGACATTCTCCGCCTTTTGCCCGATGGTCACCGGGATGCCGCGCGCGCGCAGGTTCTCCACCACCGGGCTTTCGCGCAGATCGCTGCCCTGCACGCGGTAGCCGAGATTGTGCATCACCTCGGCAATGCCCGACATGCCAATGCCGCCGATGCCCGCGAAATGGATGACGCCGATGTCCAGCAGCGGATCGGAGATGAGCGCCTTCATCGCCGCTCCTCCATCGACCTGGGCGCAACCTTGGTGGCGGCGGGTGCGGCGGATTTGGCCATTGCGGGCTGTGACTTCTCCATGCGGATCACGTCCATCATGGGCGTGCCGCCAAAGCTTTCGACCAGATCCGCAAGATCGCGCGCCGCATCCGGGCGGCCGCAGATCCACGAACGATGCGCCGCATTGGCCAGCGTTTCGGGTTCCTCCGCCATCGCCGTCATCTGCGCGGCCAGCGCCTCTGGCGTGAAGTCGGGTTCGGGAATGGCGCGCGCGCCGCCCGCCTCGGCCATTTCGCGGGCGTTGGCGGTCTGGTGGTCGTCCATCGCGATGGCCAGCGGGATCAGGATCGCGGGTCGGCCCACCGCGGTCAGCTCGGCAATGGTCGAGGCGCCCGCGCGGCCCACGAACAGATGCGCATCGGCCAGACGCTCTGCCATGTCCTCGAAATAGGTGCCCAGTTCGGCGGGGATACCGCTGTCGGCATAGGCGGCGCGCACCTGCTCGATATCCTCGGGACGGCATTGCTGCGTCACCTGCAGGCGGTGGCGCAGATCCTCGGGCAATTGGGCAAAGCCTGCCGGGACCACGCGGCTGAGAATGCGCGCGCCCTGGCTGCCGCCGGTCACCAATACGCGCAGCAGGCCCTCCTTGAAGAACGGCGGGAAAGGCCGGTCGCGCAGCGCCAGCACTTCCTGCCGCACGGGATTGCCGATCAGATGGATCCGGTCCGCCGCCTTGGCGGGCATGCGGTCGATCTTTTCATAGGCGGTCGCGATGGCCGCCGCGCTGCCGGCGAAAAAGCGGTTCACCCGGCCCAGCACCGCGTTCTGTTCGTGGATCACGAAGGGCACGCCCGCCGCCTTTGCCGCCAGCATGGTGGGCATCGCGGGATAGCCGCCGAAACCGACGACGCAGGCGGGCTCCATCTCGCGCATGATGCGCAGCGCCATGCGGCGGCCCTTGCGGATCGCGTTGAGGCCGCGGATCTTGCCGACAATGCCGCCGTCCATGCGTCCGGCGGGCAGGACGAAGGCCTCCATGCCCGCTGGCTTGCCGGGAATCGCCTCGCCCCGCGTGTCGGTGACCAGCGCAACCTTGTGACCGCGCGCGATCAGCTCGATCGCCAGCGCGAAGGCGGGGATCATGTGGCCGCCGGTGCCCCCGGCTGCCAGAATATAGTGGCGGGTCGCGCGCGGCGCGGCCTGCTTCGTCATCGTCTCATACCTCCATGGCCGACGGGCAGGCCGTCGCGCGTCAGGAACGGATTGCGCCGCGTCACCGCCAGCAGCAGGCCAACGGTCAGGCACAATGCGATCATGGACGAGCCGCCATAGCTGATCAGCGGAAGGGTCATGCCCTTGGAGGGGAACAGTTGCAGGTTCACCGCGATATTGATGAACGCTTGCCCGCCCAGCAAGGACGCAAGGCCGGTGCCCGCAAGGATCGTGAACAGGTCTTCCTCGTCCTTCAGGCGCCACAGCACGCGCACGACCAATGCGCAATAGAGAAGCGCGATGGCGCTGACCGCCAGCAGGCCGAATTCCTCGCCGATCACGGAGAGGATATAGTCGGTATGCGCCTCGGGCAGCGAATTCTTGCGCGAGCCCATCCACAGGCCCTGCCCGAACCATCCGCCCGAAAGCATCGTGCGGCGGGCGAGATCGACCTGGCTATAGGCCTCGCTTCCGCCCAGAAACGCGTCGATGCGGTGGCGCGCATTGTCATAGAAGAAATAGGCCGCGATCACGATCGAGAAGATCAGCCCGACCGCGATGCCGATGCGCTGCACCGGCAGGCCCGCCGTGATGACGAGGACGAGGCACACGCCCGCCAGCAGCATCGCGGTGCCGAAATCAGGCTGGAGCATCAGCAGCCCGACCGAGGCGAGCAGTACGCCAAAGCAGATGCCGATCACCGGGATCTGCGGATCGCGTACCCGCCACGACAGGATCCACGCCAGCAGGATGGTATAGGCCGGCTTGTAGAATTCCGACGGCTGGAACGAAGCGCCCAGATTGATCCAGCGCCTTGCGCCATTGATTTCGTGCCCGACGAAAGGCGTCACGATCAGCAGCAGGAACATGCCGCCCGCCAGCAGGATCGCGCCGCGCCGCGCATTTTCGCGTGAGAGCATCGACGATCCGAACATCACCGACAGCCCCATCGTCAGCCATGCCAGGTGCTGCTTGAAGAACATCAGCTCGTCCAGCGTCTTGGCCGCGGTGGACAGGCGGTGCGCGCTGGCCGCCGAGCCTGCGGCGACGCCGACGATGCCGATGCCCATCAGCGTGAGGACGAGGATCAGGATCACGCGGTCGATCTCGCGCCACCAGATCGTCAGATCGTGGATCCGGCCCTTGCGGCGGCGCGGCGTGCGCGCAACAATATGGACGCCGTCCGCGCCGCGTTCGAAATGGGGTGCAACGCTCATGGATTGGCCTCCCCGGGATCGCTGCCTTCGGCCAGCATGGCGACAAGGCTGGCAAAGGCCTCGCCCCGTTTCTCGTAATCGCGGAACTGGTCGAAACTGGCGCAGGCGGGCGACAGCAGCACCACGTCGCCGGGCCGGGCGGCGGCGGCGGCGGCACGCACGGCCTCGCCCATCATCTCGGACCGCTGTACGGGCACGCGGCCTTCCAGCAGGCGGGTGAACATGGGCCCTGCCTCGCCGATGGTATAGGCGGCGGCGACATTGCCCAGCATCGCCTCGCACTCGGCCAGCGTGTCGCCCTTGGGCAGCCCGCCGACGATCCAGTGCACGCGCGGGCGGCCTTCACGCGGCGGGAACGCGGCAAGCGCGGGCGCGGTGGAGGCGGGATTGGTCGCCTTGGAATCGTTGACGAAGGCGACACCGCCGACTTCGCCCACCTGTTCCATGCGGTGCGGCAGGCCGCGAAAGCTCTTCAGCCCCTCGACGATCGCCGCTTCCTCGACCCCGAAGCGGCGCGCGATGGCCACGGCGGCGGCGGCATTGCCGCGATTATGCGGACCCTGCAGCGAGGGCCAGTCGGCGGGCGTGCCGGGCAGGGTCACATCCTCGATCACCACGGGCGAGCGATGCGACAGCGCCCGCGCGACCGACGGGAGCGACAGGCTGGCGCGGTCGACCAGCGCCATGGCGCGCGCTTCCTGCATGCCGAACAAGCGTACCTTGCTCTCGGTATAGGCCTCGAAACTGCCGTCATAGCGGTCGAGATGATCGGGCGAGACATTGAGGATGGCCGCAGCCTCGCACGACAGGCTGGCGGTGATGTCGATCTGATAGCTCGACAGTTCGAACACATAGATCGCGGGGCCCTTGTCATTGGGCTGCAGCGCGTCGGTCGACAGAACGGGAATGCCGATATTGCCGCCCAGCCGGGTCGAGAAACCGGCGGTCTTCAGCAGATGATGCAGCAGCGCGCAGGTCGTCGACTTGCCATTGGTGCCGGTGATGCCCGCCACCTTGTGCGGCGGCAAGGCGCTGCGGGCCTGCGCGAAGAGTTCGATATCGCCGATGATGGCGACGCCGGTCGCGCGCGCCACCTCTGTAATCGGATGACGGTTGAGCGGGACGCCTGGCGACACCACGATCCCGTCGAACCCGGCGACCGAGAAGCGGTCGATCTCGGCCACGCGCAGCAGGCCGCGGCAGTCCCCGGCGATCTGTTCGGCCAGGCGGCGGGCCTCAGGGTCGCGGTCCCAGGCGAGCACGCGCGCACCCGCGTCGCAAAGCGCGCGGATCGAGGCCATGCCGGTGCGCGCCAGCCCCAGAACGGCGTAGTTGCGCCCCGCGAATATGCCGGGCGGCAATATGCCCGAAGGGGGAGAGGCGCCGCCGGTCATCGCACCTTCAATGTCGCAAGGCCGATCACGGCAAGCACGATCGCCACGATCCAGAAGCGCACGACCACGGTGGATTCGGCCCAGCCCTTCTGCTCGAAATGGTGATGGATCGGGGCCATGCGGAACACGCGCTTGCCGGTCCGCTTGTACCAGAACACCTGCACGATGACCGACACCGCCTCCAGCACGAAGAGGCCGCCGACGATGGCCAGCACCACTTCGTGATGCGCGGCGACCGCGATGGTGCCGAGTGCGCCGCCCAGTGCCAGCGAACCGGTGTCGCCCATGAACACGGCGGCGGGCGGCGCGTTGAACCACAGGAACGCAAGCCCCGCCCCGATGATGGCGGCGCATAATATGGCAAGCTCGCCCGCTCCCTCGACATAAGGAATGCCGAGATATTCCGAATAATCGGCGCGGCCGACCAGATAGGCGATGATCGCGAACGTGCCGCTGGCGATGATGACCGGCATGATGGCCAGCCCGTCGAGCCCGTCGGTCAGGTTCACCGCATTGCCCGCGCCCACGATGACGAAGGCGGCGAAGATGTAATAGAACGGCCCCAGCGGCACGCCAAAGCCGACGAAGGGCAGGTAAAGCGTCGTTTCGCGCACCACCAGCCAGGCGGCGAGGCCCGCGATCAGGAATTCGCCCGCCAGCCGGACCTTGCCCGACACGCCCTTGTGGCTGGCCTTGCGGACCTTGTCATAATCGTCGAGGAAACCGATCAGACCGAAACCCAGCGTGACCGCGATGCAGGCCCACACCGCCCAGTTGGTCAGGTCCATCCACAGGAACATCGAAACCGACACCGCCGCCATGATCAGCAGCCCGCCCATGGTGGGCGTGCCGCGCTTGGCCAGATGCGTCTGCGGGCCGTCCAGCCGGATCGGCTGACCCTTGCCCTGCCGCACGCGCAGCAGATCGATGAAACGCGGGCCGATCATCAGCCCGATCGCCAGCGCCGTCAGCAGGCAAGCGCCCGCGCGAAAGCTCTGGTATCGGACGAGATTGGCCAGCCCTTCGAATTCGAGCCACTGGGCGATCAGGTACAGCATTCGCGCTCCTCAGGCACCGCGATATTGTTGCGGCTACGCAGCCATAGGCAATGGGCCATGCCAACGGCCATGTGAAGCGCCCCCCTCAGCATTTCCCCACCTGAACGAGAGCCGAACCGGCGACCCGCGCAGGCCGGACGATCAGACCGCCACGGCGAGCGGCGCCTCTTCCTCTTCCACGTGGCCGCAAAGCGCCAGCGCAGCCGCGCCGAGCGACGCGCCGCACGCGCGCATCGCGCCCATGATCGCCAGCGAGTCGAGGACGTCGGCATCCTCGAACAGGCCTTCGGACAGCGACCAGCACATCGCACGGCCCATCATGTCGGCGGTGACGAGGGTGGTTCCATCCTCCATCGTCACCGTGTCGATCAGGCGAATATCGGCGCTGGGCTTCCGGCCATAGCCATAGACCTGCGCGCCCGCGTCCAGGGCGGCCGCGCGCCATGCGGCGAAGTCGCAGCTGTCGGCAGGCAGCACGGCGGCACCGCCCTGCTGCAGCGTGGCGGAAATCGCTTCGCCGACGGCGTGATCGAGATGGCTGCCCGACACGAACAGATGGGGGCGCAGCGCGCGCGCATCGTCGGCATTGTCGAGCGTGAACAGGGCATGGTTGCGGTCCGCCGCCAGCGTGCACAGCGACGCCGCCATGCCGAGATCCGCGTCGGCGATCCACGCCATGCCGCGGCTTGCGCGGTCGAGCGCGTCATGCAGCACGACATCGATCATCGAACCCGCGCCGAACCCGGCCAGCGCGGTCATCGTGGCGCGCGACCGATTGCGCGAGGCACGCGCGATGCGTGCGAGCGCCATGTGCAGATCGTCGACCAGCACATGCGGTCCGCGCAGCTTGTGAACCGACAGGCAGCCCGCCGCGCCGTTCTGCAGCGCGGCCATGGCATCGACCTCGCCCTGCGCGACATAGAGCGAGCCGCGCTGCACCTCGCCGGGCGCGAATGCGACGTGATTGGCCGCGAAATCGCCATGCACCGTGCCGTCCGCCGCCATCGCCAGCGTATGGGCGCGCCACAAGGGGCGCTCGCCGCCCGCATCGCTTTCCTCGATAATGGCCATGCGGGTCGCGTCCGGAACGGGCCGGATCGTTTTCAGAGCAGGGCTCTTCTGGACCGGACTTTTCAGGGCGGCGGTCTTGAGGACGGACTTCATCTGAGTTCCACTCATGCTGCACACTCTCTTGCTACGGTGACGTCGTCGAAGGGGTGGACGCGGGTGGCTTCGCCGCGTCCATAAATCTGGCCCTGTTCGTGGCCCTTGCCGGCGATCAGGACGATATCGCCCTTGCCGGCCTGCTGCATCGCGGCGGCGATGGCTTCGCGCCGGCCTGCGATTTCGCTGATGTTGCTGGCGCCTTCCGCCCCGACCATGACGGCGGTGCGGATATGCGCAGGATCCTCGCCGCGCGGGTTGTCGTCGGTGACGATGGCGATATCGGCCTCGCGCGCGGCGATCGCGCCCATCGGTCCGCGCTTGCCGGTGTCGCGGTCGCCGCCCGCGCCGAACACGACGATCAGGCGGCCGTTCGCGCCGACGTGGGGGCGAAGCGCGGCGACGGCGGCCTGCAACGCTTCGGGCGTATGGGCGTAATCGACATAGGCGGGCGCGCCCGCGCGGTTGATCGCGGCGCGTTCAAGCCGTCCGCGCACCGGCTGCAGCCGCGACATCGCGTCGAACACCTGCGCCGCGGCAGGCCCGGACGCATCGGCGGTGGCGAGGACGAGGCCCGCGGCGGTCAATGCATTGGCCGCCTGATAGGCACCGATCAGCGGCAGCCTGACCTTGTAGTCCGCGCCGCCATAGGTAAGCGCCAGTTCCTGGCCCAGTTCGGTCGGATGGCGTCCATTCAGCCGGATACCCGCTTCGTCGGCACGATTGCCGACCGTCAGAACGGAAAGGCCGCGCGCCTGCGCCCGCTCGATCGCCGCATCGCTGCGCGGATCGTCGGACCAGATCACCGCGTGGCCGCCGTCCGAGACGACCTCGTCGAACAGCCGCATCTTGGCGGCGAAATAATCTTCCATGTCGGCGTGGTAGTCGAGGTGGTCGCGCGACAGATTGGTGAAGGCCCCCGCCGCGACCCTCAGCCCCTCGTTCCGGAATTGCGAGAGGCCGTGGCTCGACGCTTCATAGGCGACATGGGTCACGCCTTCGCGCGCAAGCCCGGTCATGTTCGACAGGAAGGTCACGATGTCGGGCGTGGTGAGGCCGGTCGACACGCTCTCGTCCGGGGTGGTGACGCCCAGCGTGCCGATGCTGGCGGCCGAAAACCCGCACATGCGCCAGATCTGGCGCGTCATCTCCACGGTCGAGGTCTTGCCATTGGTGCCGGTGACCGCGACGATGGTGGCGGGCACGGGCACGAAGAACTGCGCCGCCATGCGCGCAAAGGCGCGGCGGGGCATCGGGTCGGCTACATGGAGCGCGCCCTCGACCTTCGCATCGGGCCGGGCGACGACGGCGACCGCACCGCTTTCGACCGCGGCGGGAATGAAATCCTCGCCATTGACGCTGGCGCCCTGGAACGCGCCGAACACGGTACCGGGGGCGACCTTGCGGTGGTCGATGGCGAAACCGGTGACGGGCGCGTCCGCCGCGCCGCCCGCATCCAGCCCCGCGCGTTCGAGAATGGCGGAGAGGCGCATCAGTGCCCGCCCTTCCCGACCAGCGGACGCAGGTCCGTCAGGTCGATATCGCGGCTGTCGTCGGGAAAGACGCCCAGCATCGGGCCAATGCGCGGCACGACATTGCCGACGACCATCGCCGAATTCCACGCCGCGGTGCGCTGGTATGAGGTCGCGGCGGTGCCCTGAGGCTCGTCCATCATCGCGACGATCACATAGCGCGGATTGTCCATCGGGAACGCGCTGGCAAAGGTGGTGACGAGCGAGGTGCGCTTGTACCCGCCCGCGCCCGGCTTTTCCGCGCTGCCCGTCTTGCCGCCGATGCGAAAGCCCGGTGCGTCGGCCTTGCGGCCCGTGCCGTCGGTGACGATCATGCGCAGCATCTGGAGCATGCGCGCGCTGGTCGCCTCCTTGAACACGCGCCGGCCCTGCGGCACTTCGCCTGCGCCCAGCTTCTTCAGCGTGGCCGGACGCCAGATCCCGCCATTCACCATCGCGGCATAGGCGCTGGCGAGGTGCAGCGGCGTCACCGCGACACCGTGGCCATAGGACACGGTCATGGTGGTCAGGCGCGGCCATTCGCCCGAACGCCAGATCGGGAAACCGCGCGCGGGCAGTTCGATATAGGGCCGCTCGTTAAAGCCCAGATCTTCCATCTTGGCCTTCATGCGCGCCGACCCAAGCTCGTCCGCGATCTGCGCGGTGCCGATGTTGGACGAATGCATCAGGATCTCGGGCACGTTGAGCGATGCGCCGAGGCTGTGGCTGTCGCGGATCGAGAAGCGGCCTACGCGCAGCGGTGCGCCCGTCGGCCATCGGCGAGCCAGATTGCCGATGGTGCCCGCATCGATCGCAGCAGCGACGGTCAGCGGCTTGAACGTGGAACCGAGTTCGTAGACCTGGTTGGTCACGCGGTTGAACATCAGCTCCATGCCGCGTTCGTCGATATGGTTGGGATCAAAGGTCGGCAGCGAGGCGAGCGCGACGACTTCGCCGGTGTCCACGTCCATGATGATCCCGCCCGCGCCCTTGGCCTGCGCCAGGCCCATCACGCGGTACAGCTCGTCCTCAAGCGCAGCCTGCACCCGCGCATCGATGGCCAGCGCCACCGGCGCGCCGCGCGTGGCGGGGTCGGTCAGCGTCTTGTCGAACACTTCCTCCATGCCGACATGGCCGTTCCCGTCCGCGCCGACATAGCCCAGCACATGCGCCGCCAGCGTGCCTTCGGGGTAATAGCGGCTGGGTTCGGCGGGGGGATTGAGCGCCGGTTCGCCGATGGCATGCACGCGATTGGCCTGTTCGGGCAGGATGCGGCGGCGCAAATACTGGCCCTTCCCGCTGGCGAGGCGGCGGGTCAGGTCCGCTTCGTCCATGTCGGGAAAGATCCTGACCAGCTCGGCCGCGATCTCGCTGGCCGGACGGGTCAGCGGTTCGCCGCCTTCCATCGCCTTGGGATTGAACCACAGCGCATAGCTCTTGAAATCGCGGGCGAGCGGGATGCCGTTGCGGTCGGTGATCTCGCCCCTGTCGGGCACCAGCAGGCTGGAACCGTTCGCATGGGCGGTGTCGGCTTCGAACAGGCCCAGCATGCCGACGCGCAGCACCAGCACGGCGGTCGCGGCGGCGAAGATGAAGGCGATGGCGATGACGCGCATCCGCGCCATCTTCAGCGTTTCGGCGCGCAGGTTATAGCGGCGCGCGGGCGGCGGGGGCGCGAAGTCGTATTCGCCCGTACCAGCGGCAGGCGCAGCCGATCCGCCCAGCGCGCGAACGGCCGCGCCCCGCAGATCGGGCAGGTTGGCAGAGGGAAAGAGCGGCAGCGTGGCCATCAGTTGGACTGCGCTCCGGCCTGGGCGACGACATTGTTGAAGTCGAAGCTTTCGGCGAACTGGCTGGCCGACCGCGGTGCGGGTTCGGGCGCGAGGCGGCGCGCGATCTCGGCGCGTTCGCCCGCGCTCAGCCGCGCAGGTGCGTCGGGGCGCGCGGCGGGAGACTTGGAGGCGCCGGGTGCGGCAGCGGCAAGGCGCACAGGTTCGTCGCGACCGGCCAGCGGCTTGGCGACGCGTTCGCTTGGGGGCGCGGCCTTCTCGTCGCGCGCGACCAGCTGGCGCATCATCTGCGGTGCGCTACGCTCTGCCGAAGCCAGCCTTGCGCCGTCGGATGAAGACGCCTGCGCGGCATCCGAGGCATCGGCCAGCAGCACCTCACCCGCACCCGATGGCGCGAGTTCGACGGGCTTGCCCAGCGCCGCCAGCTGTGTGCCGTCGGCGATGAACTGGCTGGCGTCGGGCGCGCGATATCCGAAGTCGACCTCGTTCCAGCGGGCGAGCTGTTGCTGCCGCGCGCGGGTCTGGAATTCGGTTTCCAGGGTCGCGATCTCTTCCTGCACAAAAGTGATCTGCCGCTCGGTATCGGCGATGTCGCTCTTCACCGCGGTGACCTGCAGCATCAGCGCGAAACAGATGACGCCCGACACGCCCAGCACACCAGTCCAGAGGACGGAGTGGAAACGGTTGCGGTTGGTCATGCGAAGACCCTTTCGGATTCGGGACGAGCGGGAGCGGCCGTGCGCACGGCAGCGCGCAGCACAGCGGAACGGGAGCGCGGGTTGCGCGCGATTTCGGATTCGGTGGCGCGCACGGCACGCATCGGCTTTTCGAAAGCGGCCTGTCCGGACGACCGCAGATCGGGCAGATGGCGCGACGGCGCAGCACCGCTATTAGACGCATCGCGCAGGAAACGCTTTACCATGCGGTCTTCAAGACTGTGGAAAGTCACGACCGCCAGCCGCCCGCCTTCGCGCAGCAGGTCTTCCGCCGCGCCGAGGCCGGCGGCCAGCTCGTCGAGCTCGCCGTTCACATGGATGCGAATCGCCTGGAAGCTGCGGGTCGCGGGGTCCTTGGGCATATGCGGCTTGTGCCCCAGCGCCTTGCGCACGACCTGCGCCAGCTGGCCGGTCGTTTCCAGCGGGCGGGCCGCGACGATGGCGCGGGCGACGCGGCGCGACTGCCGCTCTTCACCATATTGGTAAAGCACGTCGGCGATGGTGCCTTCGTCGGCATTGTTGACGAAATCGGCGGCGCTCTCGCCCTCGCGGCTCATCCGCATGTCGAGCGGGCCGTCGAGCGAGAAGGCGAAACCGCGCTCTGCCCGGTCCAGCTGCATCGACGACACGCCGATGTCCATCACCACGCCATCGACTCGCGACACGCCCGCATCGGCCATCGCGGCGGTCATCTCGGAAAAGCGGCGCGGGTGGAGCACGAGGCGCGGATCCTCGCCCGCCAGTTCCGGCCATGCATCGGCATTGTCGCGAACGGCTTCGATCGCAGTGGGATCACGATCGAAGCCGTGCACGGTCGCGCCCGCATCGAGCAGGGCGCGCGTGTAACCACCGGCGCCGAACGTGGCGTCGATGATGATATCGCCGGGCCGAGGGGAGAGCGCGGCGAGAACCTCTTCGAGAAGGACGGGAACATGCGGGGCGGTCACTTGCTGCCTCCGCTCTTGCCGCGGCCCTTAGCGGGCTTGGCGGCATCGGCCATCATGGCGCGGCAGGCGGCCTTGGCGGCTTCCCATTCGGGGCCCATGGCGAACAGCTTTTCCGGGTTCCAGATGGTGAAGAAGGCGCCGCCGCCCTGAAAGAACAGCTGGTCGTCCAGCCCGCCAAGCTCGACCATGAAATCGGGCAGGATGAAGCGGCCCGAATCGTCGAAGGGCACTTCCTGGAAACCGAACAGCTGGGCAGAGCGGGTGTCGCGGTCGAAGGGGCGGCCGGCCTGATAGGCACGATCTTCCTCGCGGTCGAGCTCTTCCTCAAGCCGGTCGAGGCGGGAGAGGCCGAAGCCGGTCAGGCAGTCGAAACGGTCATGCTTGGCGACGCAGAGCACGCGCTGGTCTTCGGAACTTTCGCGGATGACCTTGCGGAAGCTTGGCGGCAGGACGAACCGGCCTTTTTCGCCGCGAAGCGAAAAGCCCTGTCCCCTGTAAATGAATGGCCTTGAAGCCACCGGCGTACCCCCGCGAAATCCCTGCAAGCCCCCGGAAGATCGCGAGACACAGCCCTCCCTGCACCGGGGCGCACGTTACCGTGGCCCGGCGCACCCCCTAGGCGCGGCAAACGAAACATCCGATTGAATGACTCGGTCTTACCCCGGCTTGATCGGGGATGGAAGGGGAAATTACGGGAAATCGCGTTCAGAAGCGATCAAACGGTGGAAATCCGCCATGCCTCGTGCGCTGTGGGGAGCGCGCTTCATGCGTCTCCAGCGGCTCATAAACCGCGGAATCAGGTGATTTCCATGGCTGTCCCGTCTTTTCCCCGGGGTTTGGGACGATCCGTCCCGTCATTTCCCCGGTTTGCACCGGATCGGACGGATCAAGACTGGCCGGAGGCGTCCGCGAATGCGGTGTCGAGTAAGCGGTCGAGCGCCTGCGGGCCGCCGTTCAGCGCATGATCGACATCCTCGACCAGCGCCGCATCGGCGACGACGGTGACGCGGCCTTCGCCGATGTCGCACCGGGCGATCAGCGCATTTTCGCTGAGGGTGCAGGTGCTTTGATGGCCCTGACCGGTCAGGCGCAGCCCGCCCGTCATGCGCACGGGAAGCGCCAGATCGCCCTGCGACACGCGCATTTCCGGGGATTGCGCGGGATCGAAGGTCAGCTCCATGCCCCAGCGCGCGAGGATCGGCGACAACAGGGCGACCGGCTGCGGCGCGCGCGCATCGCCCAGCGCATAGTCGCTATGCGCGGTCAGCATCGGGTCGGCGAGCAGCAGGACATCGCCCCCTTCGCGCACCCAGTCATCCAGCGCAACATTCTCCTCGCCCGAGAGCGCGCGCGGCTGCGCCAATAGCAGGCGGGACCGGCCCGAAAGCTGCGTGAGGCGGTCGACCGGGACCAGGCGATATCGCTGCTCAAGCCGGTCCTTCACCCAGTTTCCCGCATTATCCCCGGACAGCATCGAACCGATGTCGCCTTCCGCCCACAGGATCGGCAGGCTGGTCATGACGGCCAGTTCGGGCTGCGCCTTTTCGACCGGATCGGCCACTTGCGCAGGCTGTCCCTTGCATCCCGCCAGCGCCATCGCGGCCGAGAGCAGCACGCCATGCACCAGTCGAGGCAAGAGCCTATTGATCGATCGCCTCGGCATCGGCGGGGCCCTTGGCGGGCGGGTTGTCGGAAACCATCTGTTCTGCGGGAAGATCGGGAACGACGACCTCTTCCTGCGGCAATTCGGGAACGACGCCGGCATCGACCAGCGGATCGCCGGCCTTGCCCTCGGGCTCGGCCGCCGCGGTGGGCTTGGCCGGATCCTCGGCCTGCCGTGCCTGCTGCATGATCGTGCTGGCCAGCCCGACCACCAGCACCATGGCGGCAAGCCCACCCATGCCGACCTGAAGCCGCTGCACCGCCTGCGCCCGCGTGCCGCGCAGGTCGGGCGGCGGCGGTTCGGCGGCTTGCGAGGATTCGTAACCGAAGGTCGGCATGGCCTTAGCGGTCCAGCCAGGGGAAGACGGGCAGGCCCTTTTCGCGCAGCCAGTCGGGATTGTAGAGCGTGGAGAGATAGCGAAATCCGGTGTCGCACAGGATCGTGGCAACCCGCGCGGGCCGGCCCAGTTTCGCCGTCAGCTCCTGCCCCAGCCGCACCGCGCCTGCCACGTTAATGCCCGAAGACAGGCCCAGCGCCAGCCCTTCCTCGGCCAGCAGGCGGCGCACCCATTCGAGGCCTTCCTCGTCCGAGATGCGATATTGCGTGTCGACCGGCGCATCTTCCAGATTGGCGGTGATGCGGCCCTGCCCGATACCCTCGGCGACCGAATTGCCTTCCGACTTCAACTCGCCGTGAGCGTAATATTCATAAAGCGCCGCGCCGTAAGGGTCCGACAGCGCGATGGCGACATTCTCGTCAAAGGCCTTCAGCCCCATGCCCACGCCCGCCAGCGTACCGCCGGTGCCGACCGCGCAGGTAAAGCCATCGACGCGGCCGTCCATCTGGTCCCAGATCTCGGGCGCGGTGGTTTCGATGTGCGCGCGGCGATTGGCGATATTGTCGAACTGGTTGGCCCAGACGGCGCCCTCCGTCTCCTCGGCAATGCGGCGCGAGGTGTGGACGAAATGAGCCGGGCTGGCGAACTTGGTCGGCGGAACGGTGACCAGTTCCGCGCCCAGCGCGCGCAGGGTCGCCATCTTTTCCTGCGACTGGTTGTCGGGCATGACGATGATCGTCTTGTACCCGCGTGCATTGGCGACCAGCGCGATGCCGATGCCGGTGTTGCCCGCGGTCCCCTCGACCACCGTGCCGCCGGGCTTCAGTTCGCCCCGTTCTTCCGCGTCGCGGATGATGCCCAGCGCCGCCCGGTCCTTGACCGAAGCGCCGGGGTTGGCGAACTCGCACTTGCCGAAGATATCGCAGCCGGCAGCCTCGCTCGGCCCCTTGAGGCGGACGAGCGGGGTGTTGCCGATCAGGGAGACGGTGTCAGGGATCGTTTTCATCGTGCGTATCCAGTTAGGGTCGCACCGGGCGAAGGGCAAACAAGAATTGCTTTGGCGGCACTGCGATACGTGCTTTCGCCCTATTCCCGCGCCGCCCGGATCGCCGCGCCCGCGGCAAAAGGCGCGACCGCGACCAGCAGCAGGCTGACCGCGCCCGCCAGCGCGGTGCCGCCCTCTCCGTTCTGCTGCAATCCGCCCGCGCCGAAGATCAGGATCGGCACTGCCATGGGCAGCAGAAGCAGCCCGGCCAGCGCCGCGCCGCCGCGCAGGCCCGCGGTCAGCGCCGCGATCATCACCCCCAGCGCCGCCAGCCCCGGCGTTCCCGCCAGCAGGCCCAGCTCGATCCGCCAGAGCTGATCCGCCGACAAATCGAACAACGCCGCCGCGGGCAGCGCCGCCAGCATCAGCAAGGGCGCGAAGGTCAGCCAGTGCGCCGCGATGCGCGCGGCCATGATCCACTCCTCGGCCATGCCGCGCAGCGCCCACTGGTCGAAAAAGCCCTGCTCAAGATCGGGCTCCCCCAGCCGGTCGAGCGGCAATATGCTGGCGAGCAGCGCTGCGACCCACACGATGCCGCCCCCGGTGCGCGCCAGCATGGAAGCGTCTGGCCCGATGGCGAAGGGCAGCAGGATCGCCACCGACAGGAAGAACAGCACCGGCAGCAGCGCGCCGCCGCGCCGTCCGCCGCCTGTCAGCAACATCGCAAGATCGCGCCGCAGGATCGCAAGCCACATCGACGTCACGCCGCGAAATCCGTGATGTCGAGCCTGTGCCCGCCGGGTAGCGCGATAGGCTGGTGCGAGGCGGCGATGCAGATCCCGCCCTGTTTGCAATGGCGCGCGGCCAGCCGTTCGACCATGGCGACCGACGCGGAATCGAGCCCGTTCAGCGGCTCGTCCAGCAGCCAGATCGGGGCATGGCCCGCGATGGTGCGGGCGAGCGCGGCGCGCTTCCTCTGCCCGGTCGAGAGGTAGCGGACCGGGACGTCGAGCAGGTCTGCCACCCCTGTCGCGCGCGCCACCTCTGCCATGCGATCCGCCGGCACACGGTCGCAGCGCGCCCAGAAATCGAGAGCGCGGCCCAACGGCAGATGCGCTTCCAGTGCGTGACGCTCGTCCAGCAGGGCGGTCTGCCCCTCGCGCCGGATGTCGCCCGACAGCGGGCGCAGCAATCCGGCCAGTATGCGCATCAGGCTGGACTTGCCGACACCGTTCGGACCGGTCAGTTGCAGCGCCTCTCCGCCAGAAAGCCGCAGCGACAGCCCCGCGAACAGCATCCGGTCGCCGCGCACGCAGGACAGGCGCTCGGCGATGATCGATGGCTGTGTCATGGGCGCGGCGGGTTCCATCGCTTCGGCTCCTATGCGAGAGGACCGGTTTCGCCAAGCATGATGGAGCCGAACGCCATGGTCGACCGACTGACCGACACCGAAATCAGCGCCGCCCTGAATGGACTGACCGACTGGCAATTGCGCGAGGACGGGCTGGCGATCACGCGCACCTTGAAGTTCGGCGATTTCGCCGAGGCCTTCGGTTTCATGAGCCGGATCGCGATCCTTGCCGAGAAGGCGGATCATCATCCCGAATGGTTCAACGTCTATAACAAGGTGGACATCACGCTGACCACGCATGACGCCAAGGGCCTGTCGCAGCGCGACGTCGATCTGGCGCGGCAAATCGACGCGGCCGCCGGGGCCTAGAGCGTGGCGCTGTTATAGGTGTGCCACGCGAATATCGCCGCCGCGCCGCGATAGGGGCGCCACGGTTCGGCGATGGCGCGGGTTTCCTTTTCGCTCGGCCGTTCGGGCAGATCGGCCAGCCGCCCGACGGCGATCTGCACGGCAAGGTCACCCGCCGGCCAGATATCGGGACGGCCTTCGGCGAACAGCAGATAGATTTCCGCCGACCAGCGCCCGATCCCCTTGATGCGCGTCAGCTGCGCGATGGCGTCCTCGTCGTCCTGCGGCAGCGAATCGAGATCGAGCTCGCCGCTTTCGACCAGTTCGCACAATGATCGCACATAGCCCTGCTTTTGCCGCGACAGGCCGCAGGCCCGCAATTCGTCGAAACCGGATGCCAGCAAGGCGGCGGGCGGAATGTCCTGGCCCAGATGGGCGGTGAGCTTGTTCCAGACCGAATCGGCAGAGGCGACCGACACCTGCTGCCCCAGTATGGTGCGCAGCAATGTGCGATAACCGGTCGGGCGGATGCGCTCTTCGGGATAGCCGTGGGTTTCGAGCGCCTGCGCCCAGCGCGGATTGCGGGCGGCGATCGCGTCGAGGCCCTCACGAATTTCGGCGATTTTCAGTCCCACGTTCTGTCCCGTTCCTTTTGCCGCGCATCGCACAATAGCCATGCTGCGCCTGCGCAGACTTGCGTTTTCATGCCGCAGCCTTTAGCGACGCGCGACGATAAGGTCGCCTGACCCTGTCCGACGCAAGAAAATTAGATCCATCACAGCCAATCAGGGAATTTCCGCTTCATATGCCCAGCATCATCGTAGTGAACCGCGAAGGTGAAGAACGCAGCGTGGAGGCGGATGTTGGCCTTAGCGTGATGGAAGTGATCCGCGACAACGGTTTCGATGAATTGCTGGCGCTGTGCGGCGGTTGCTGCTCGTGCGCGACCTGCCACGTCTTCGTCGACGACGGCTTCAAGGGCAAGCTGCCCGAGATGTCCGAGGATGAGGACGATCTTCTCGACAGTTCGGACCACCGCAAGGACAATTCGCGCCTTTCGTGCCAGATTCCCGTGACCGCGGATCTCGACGGCATGAAAGTCCAGATCGCTCCGGAAGATTGATCAGCTAACAGTTCGGCGCGTCCGCCAATCGCGGATGCAGCCCATCGGTTGGAGAGGAAGCCCCGGCACACGTAAGATGTGTCGGGGCGGATTTTTATGTGGGTCCGGCGCGCCGATGAGCCGCCATCGGACTCTTCAGTCGCGATAGGGCGGTGCGTTGAGGCCCTGCGGGCTGAGCGTGAAGATCTCGCACCCGTCATCGGTAATGCCGATCGAATGTTCGAACTGCGCCGACAGCGACCGGTCGCGCGTCACCGCCGTCCAGCCATCGTCCAGCAGCTTTACCGCCGGCTTGCCCAGATTGATCATCGGTTCGATCGTGAAGAACATGCCCGGTTTCAGTTCGGGCCCGGTGTTGGGACGGCCCGCGTGCACCACTTCCGGCGCATCGTGGAACAGGCGGCCAAGTCCGTGTCCGCAGAAATCGCGCACCACGCCGTAACGCTGCCGTTCGGCATGCCGCTGGATCGCCGATCCGATATCGCCCAGCCTTACGCCGGGCCGCGCCAGATCGATCCCGATCTGCAGGCATTCATAGGTCACCTGCACCAGCTTCTTAGCCTTGAGCGGAACGTCGCCCGCCAGATACATCCGGCTGGTGTCGCCGTGCCAGCCGTCGAGCAGCGGGGTCACGTCGATGTTGAGGATGTCGCCGTCCTTGACCTGACGGTCGCCCGGAATGCCGTGGCACACGACATGATTGATCGAGATGCAGCAGCTATGCGTATAGCCGCGATAGCCCAGCGTCGCGGGTACCGCGCCCGCGTCCAGCGTCATTTCGCGCACCTTGCGGTCGATCTGTTCGGTGGTGACGCCGGGCTGCACCACGTCCACCATCTCGTCCAGGATCTGCGCGGCCAGTCGCCCGGCCTTGCGCATGCCTTCGAAGCCCGCCGCGCCATGCAGCTTGATCGTGCCGTCACGCGGCAGCATGTCGGATTCGTCTACGGTCATATATTCGGTCATGACGACCCATGTAACGATTTCACCCCCGCTTTGCGAGGGGCTCCCACAAGTCGGGCCGAAATCAAGTCGCGGGCGTGAAGAAGCGCTGGTATTCGGGCCTGATCGCATCGATCAGCCCCGCATCGACGGGCAGCGTGACCTCATACGCACCCTCGGCATAAGGGCCCGCATTATAGGGCGGGACGAGGAAGCCGACCCGGTCGAACGATTCGCCCGAACTCGACCCGAATATCAGCGTGCTGTTGGCCGAGGGCGCGATGCAATCGCTGAAGCTGTCGTCGCTGCGCGTGACGGGGCCGCCGCGTTTCTTGGCGCGCTGGCGGTCAAGCTCTTCGCAGAACCGGGCCTGCACCGCCCGGTCGAGCGCGCCTTCCGACTGGAGCATCGCGGTCGGTTTCAGGGCCTTGCCGTCCTGCCGGTCCCAGACCAGCGAATCCGACACGCTCATGCCATGGGCGCCGCCTGAGTAGGTATAGATATCGGCGGACAGGGACAGGAAACGCGGCAGATCGGTGACGACCTGCCATTCCTTGTCATAGGCATTGGGGGGCGCGTCGAAACCCTGCGCCTCGCCTTCGCGCTGCCATGCCTCGGCCTCCTGCTTCAGCCGGGCCAGACTTTCGGCGCGTTCATTGGCAAGCCGCTCGGCCAGCGGCGGGATCGCGCTGACCTTGGCGGGCCAGGAATAGCCGAATTGATAGTCATCGGTCTTGTCTTCGAACGAAACGGCCTTTGCGGCAGTTTCCGCTTGTGGCGGCGCAGGCGGGGTCGATGCAGCGGAATCCGACTGCACCGTTTCGGCCGGTTCGACGCCCTGGTTGCACCCTGCCGCCATGGCCAGCGGCGCGAGGCATAGAAGCAACATGGATCGTTTGCGCGTGACCATCATCCCCAATTCCCCCCGATTTCCGGTTCAGATCATGTCCCCGAACGTCTTTTGCCAAATCCTGCGGATTTTGCTCGCTCTTCGGGGCAGCAGCGCGTTACAGGCACAAGCATGACCGAAAAGACTGCGCTGATCCAGCCCGATCGCGGACAGGACGCGATCCCCATCCATCTCGTGAACAAGGACGGTTTCGACGACTGGGCCAAGGGCCTGTCGGGCCCGCAGCGCGCCGCGCTGAAGGCGCAGGGCTTTACCGGCAAGGGGTACCAGACCGCCATCGTCCCCGACAGCGACGGGACCGGCCCCGGCTGGTTCGCGGTCGGCGGCGTCGCCAATCCCGATGAGCTGTCCAGCTGGTGCATGGCCAAGCTGGCCGAGAAGCTGCCTGCGGGCACCTATCGCCGCGCGGGTGGCGATCCCGGCCCCGCGCTGTTCGGCTGGCAGACCGCGCAATATCGCTTCACCCGCTACCGCGAGGACAAGGACGCCGAAGGGCCGCGCATCCTGCTGACGGGCGAGGTCGCGCTGATCGACGAAGCCATCGCCGAGGCCGAGGCGGCCAATCTGGTGCGCGACATGGTCAACACGCCTGCCGAGGACATGGGTCCGGAAGCGATCGAGGCGCAGGTGACGGCCATCGCCAAGGCTTTCGACGCCGAGGTCAGCGTGACCCGCGGCGATGCGCTGGAAAAAGAATTTCCGATGGTGCACGCGGTCGGCCGCGCGGCGGCGCGCGCCCATGCGCCGCGGCTGATCGAACTGCACTGGGGACCCAAGGACGCGCCGCGCATCGCCGTGGTCGGCAAGGGCGTGACCTTCGATTCGGGCGGACTCGACGTGAAGAGCAGCGCGGGCATGCTGCTGATGAAGAAGGACATGGGCGGATCGGCCCATGCGCTCGCACTGGCAAAGCTGATCATGGAGCGCGGGCTGAAGGTCCGGCTGCATCTTGTGATTCCGACGGTCGAGAATGCAATTTCGGGCAATGCGTTTCGCCCCGGCGACGTGCTCGATTCGCGCAAGGGCCTGTCGGTCGAGATCACCAATACCGACGCCGAGGGCCGGCTGATCCTGGGCGACGCGCTGACCCGCGCCAGCGAGGAGAAGCCGGAATTCATCATCGACTTCGCCACGCTCACCGGCGCGGCACGCGTGGCGCTCGGCCCCGATCTGCCTGCATTGTTCACGCGCCGCGACGAGACGTCTGACGAGCTGATCGCGGCGGGCAAGGCGCATGACGACAGCGTGTGGCGGCTCCCGCTTGAGGAGACCTATCGCGACATGCTGAAGAGCGACATCGCCGATATCGCCAATTCGGCCAGCGGCGGCTTTGCCGGGGCGACGACGGCGGCGCTGTTCCTCGACCGCTTTGTCGGTGACGACATCGAATGGGCGCATTTCGACACATTCGCATGGCGTCCCGCCGCCAAGCCGGGCCGGCCCAAGGGCGGCGCATCGCTGGGCCTGCGGGCGGCATGGCATATGCTGAAGGCACGCTATTCGCGCTGACCGCAAGGCGAAGGGTCTGTCGGCGAGGATAGTGCGGAACTTGCCCTAAGGGCACCGCGCGTCTAAGCGCCCGTCATAGCGCCATGGCGCAATGACCCATCGCCACCATGACTGATCGACTGCCTTGACCGATAACGCCGCCACCGTTCCTGCCGGACAATCCTTCGCCCTATCCGGCGTCAGCACGCGCTTTGACCCGGTGCATATGCCGGTGCGCGGCGATCTTGCGCATGTGCGTCTGGCCGGCAAGGTGTTCGTGCCGCATTACGCGGTGCCGATGCCGCACCGCGCGACGCAGGCGACACCCGTATTTGCGCAGTCCGCGCAGCATGCCGATCCCGTCGGCGCACTGGTTGCGAACGGCGTGTTCGACGTGCTCGACATGGCGGGCGACTGGGCGTGGGGCGTGATCGCGGGCGAGCCCGGTGATGGGCTTGAGTTCGGGCCGGTCGGCTATGTCCCGCTCGCCCTGCTGAAGCCCTGCGCATGACGCCCCCAGGAATGACGCACCCAAGCATGACAAACGTTTTCATCGACGGTGCCGCCGGCACCACCGGCCTTGAGATTGCCGAGCGGCTGTCTGGCCGTGAAGAGCTGTCGCTGATCATCCTGCCCGAGGACCGGCGCAAGGACGATGCCGCCCGCGCCGAGGCGCTGAACGATTGCGACATCGCGGTGCTGTGTCTGCCCGACGATGCGGCGCGCGCGGCGGTGGCGATGATCCGCAACGATCGCACGCGCGTGATCGATGCATCGACCGCGCACCGCGTCGCGCCGGGCTGGACCTATGGTTTCCCGGAACTGGTGGGCCATGACAAGGTGGCGCAGGCGCGCTTCGTCGCCAATCCCGGCTGCTATCCCACCGGTTTCCTCGCGCTGATCGCGCCGCTGGTGCGCGCGGGACTGCTGCCTGCCGACTGGCCCTACATGGTCAATGCGGTGTCGGGCTATTCGGGCGGCGGCAAGGCGCTGATCGAGCATTTCGAGGGCGCGAAGCAGGACGGCAAATCCATCGCCTTTCGCGCCTATGGCCTTTCCATGGGGCACAAGCATGTTGCCGAGATGAAGGCGCTGGCGGGGCTTGCCCACGAGCCGCTGTTCGCCCCCGCCGTGGTCGACGCCTATCGCGGCATGGTGGTCGAGGTGCCGCTTCCGATCGGTGCGATGCCGGGTGCGGTGGATCCCGATGCCTTGCGCAGCGCCTTGGCGGAATTCTATGCGGGCAGCTCGCTGGTGAACGTATCGCCGGATACGCCTGCAGAGCTTTTGCTGCACGCCGATACGCCTGCCAGCGATTGCCTCGACCTCTTCGTATTCGGATCGGCGGACGGATCGCAGGCGCGGCTGATCGCGCGGCTCGACAATCTGGGCAAGGGTGCGGGCGGTGCGGCGGTGCAGAACCTCAACCTGATGGCGGGCCTTCCCGAAACGCAGGGACTGCGGCTGAGTCCGCCGGGCTGAAAACGCGCCTATCGAATTGGCACTGCCCAAAAAACGGGCACGGCTTGCATAAGCGTTGAACAGCGGCGGGCACCCTCGGCAATGATCTTGCGTGTGCAGACGCAAAAACCCTTGTGAATCGTTAATCCGCCCCTTTCGCAGGCCTTTTTCAGCGCCTAGTCTTTCGCTTCGACATCGGCGCGATTCTTCGCGGCTGCCGCGCGTGACAGGTGGCCGGTGCATGCGCCGAACGGACAGAACGAATTATGCGGGGGCTCAGGCTGACAGCGTGAAAAAGGTCGAGGCGATTATCAAGCCGTTCAAGCTGGACGAGGTGAAGGAAGCGCTCCACGAGGTGGGCGTCTCCGGCATCACCGTGACAGAGGCGAAGGGTTTCGGACGACAGAAAGGCCACACCGAACTCTATCGCGGCGCCGAATATGTCGTCGACTTTCTCCCCAAGGTGAAACTGGAAGTCGTCGTTCCCAGCGAGACGGTGGACCGCGTGATCGAGGCGATCGTGAACGCCGCCCAGACCGGCCGCATCGGCGATGGCAAGATCTTCGTCTCGCCGATCGAAACCGCGATCCGCATCCGCACCGGCGAACAGAACGCCGACGCGATCTGATTTTCCCCGCTCCCGGCGACCGGGGGCAAACATTACCGCAAATAGCCCGGCACTGGACGCCGGGTCTTCCATGAAAGGGATCAAAATGGCCTCTGCAAAGGACATCCTGAAAAGGATCAAGGACGAGGAGATCGAATGGGTCGATCTGCGCTTCACCGACCCCAAGGGCAAGTGGCAGCACCTCCAGATGCTCGCCGCCCCGTTGGACGAGGACGCGCTTGAGCAGGGTCTGATGTTCGACGGTTCGTCGATCGAGGGCTGGAAGGCCATCAACGAATCGGACATGATCCTCAAGCCCGATCTCGACGCGTGCTATGTCGATCCGTTCTCGGCGACCCCGATGCTGGTGCTGTTCTGCGACATCGTCGAACCCTCCACCGGTGAGCTGTACATGCGAGACCCGCGCTCGACCGCCAAGCGCGCCGAGGCTTTCCTGAAGTCGAGCGGCATCGGCGACACCGTCTATGTCGGCCCCGAGCCCGAGTTCTTCATGTTCGACGACGTGCGTTTCTATGACGGCTACGACGGTTCGGGCTTCAAGATCGACGACATCGAGCTGCCCGGCAACACCAACAAGGAATACGAAGCCGGCAATCTGGGCCACCGCCCGCGCGCCAAGGGCGGCTATTTCCCCGTGCCGCCGGTCGACAGCTGCATGGACATCCGCGCCGAAATGGTCTCGACCATGGTGGAAATGGGCCTGCCCATGGACAAGCACCACCACGAGGTCGCCTCGGCCCAGCACGAGCTTGGCATCACCTTCGGCACGCTGACGCAGACCGCGGACCGCGTGCAGATCTACAAGTATGTCGTGCAGATGGTCGCGCAGGCCTATGGCAAGACTGCGACCTTCATGCCCAAGCCGATCAAGGCCGACAACGGCAGCGGCATGCACACCCACATGTCGATCTGGGACAATGGCAAGCCGACCTTCGCGGGCAATGGCTATGCCGGCCTTTCGGACAACTGCCTGTATTACATCGGCGGCGTCATCAAGCATGCCAAGGCGCTGAATGCCTTCACCAACCCGACCACCAACAGCTACAAGCGTCTGGTGCCGGGCTTCGAGGCACCCGTGCTGCTCGCATATTCGGCGCGCAACCGGTCGGCTTCGTGCCGTATTCCTTACGGTGCGGGTGAAAAGGCGAAGCGCGTCGAGTTCCGCTTCCCCGATCCGCTGGCGAACCCCTATCTGTCGTTCGCCGCGCTGCTGATGGCGGGCATCGACGGGATCAAGAACAAGATCCACCCGGGCGAGGCCATGGACAAGAACCTCTATGACCTGCCCCCGGCAGAGCTGGCCGAGGTTCCGACCGTCTGCGGTTCGCTGCGCGAAGCGCTGATGTCGCTGGAAGCCGATCACGAGTTCCTGCTGGAAGGCGGCGTCTTCTCGAAGGACCAGATCGACGCCTATTGCGAGCTGAAGTGGGAAGAAGTCCTGCGCTTTGAAACCACGCCCAGCCCGGTCGAATACGACATGTACTACAGCGCCTGATACGCTGCATGACATAGCCGGGTGCGCCCGGCGGATTGGGGCGCGGAAGATTCGATCTTCCGCGCCCTTTTCGTGTTCCGACGGGTCCGTGCATGAATGTGCCGTCTTGCAACACCATCCCGCGACCCCGCCCTGCCTGCCCGATCGAAAGGAACGGCTGCGAACCCAAAGCGTTGCTGTCAAAAGCAATTCGCAGGTAAACATATGATAAGCTCTATCTCGTCCCGGGTGCTTGCCCGCGGAGTCGCCGGCGGCATCGCCGCGCTGGCTCTGGCAGCGACTGGTGCGCTCGCGCAGCCCGAAGGAAAGGGCCAAGGCGGCGGCAACGGTAATGGCAATGGCGGTCCGCCGGCGCAGGCGCGCAGTCCTGACAAGGGACCCGGTGGCAATGGCAACGCCGGCAATGGAGCCGCACGGAAAGGTCCGGTCGAAAGGGACCAGCCAGGCAATGGCGCCCGAAACGGTAATGGCAATGGCAATGGCAATGGCAATGGTCAGGGTCAGGGCCAGCGCGGCAATGGCAATGGCAATGGCAATGGCAATGATGTCGCGCCCGGTCAGGCGAAGGCCGCAAATCTCGACATGCGTGGCAACGGCAATCGTGCGAATTCAGCCGGTCCGAAGGTCAATAACGGCAACGGCAACGGCGCGCAGGCGCAACGCTTCCCGGCCCAGCGGGGCAACAACGGCAACGGCAATCGCAACACCCGGATCCGCTATGGCGACGATCCCGCCACGCTGATCTTCGCACGCAACGACCGCCTTATCCGCGATCGCGGCATACTCGACGGGTGCCCGCCCGGCCTTGCCAAGAAACTTAATGGCTGCACCCCGCCCGGTCTGGACCGGCGCGATCCCTATCGCTTCGACGACAGCGGATGGTGGGGGCTGCCCGGCCTGTCGGACGGACGCTATCGCTATTACGGCGGCAATCTCGTCCGGCTGTCCGAGGCGGGGTCGATCCTCGGCTATTACCCGCTGCTGGGCGGGGCGCTTTCGGTCGGCAATGCATGGCCAAGCTGGTATGACGAGGACCCCCTGCCCCGCTACACGCAGGATTATTACAGCCTTGGCCCCAGCTATCGCTATGCCGACAATGTGATCTATCGCACCGATCCGCAGACCGACGCGATCACCTCGATCGCGGCGCTGCTGACCGGAAGCGATTTCCGGATCGGGCAGCCGATGCCCTCGGGCTATGAGGTCTATAATGTGCCCTATGGATATAGAGATCGCTATCGCGACGGGCCCGATGCACGCTATCGCTATAGCGACGGATACGTCTATCAGGTCGATCCAACCACTCAGCTTATCGTCGCGGCCATCGAGTTACTGGCCTGAGAGAGGAAGCATAATGCATAACCGGACAGTTCAACGATGCGCCCTGCTGCTTGCGCTAGCCGTGCCGGCCGGGGCCTGTTCGGATTCAGGTCCCGACGAGGCCGAGGCATCGGTCGGCAATGAAACGCTGGCGGCCGCGCTGGCGGACGGCGACGATACCGGCGCGATGAGCGAGGCTTTGCAGGAGACCGGCCTTGCCCAGATCTTCGACGGCAGCGCGGCCTATACCGTTCTGGCGCCCAGCGATGCATCGATCGATGCGATTGCCGGCCTTGGCGACATGCCCGAAGTGGATCGAAATGCCGTGCTTGCAGCCATATTGCGCGAACATGTGCTGCCCGGCGCACTGACGCCCGAGGATATCGAGAACGCGATCGAGGTGCAGGACGGGCAGGTGTCGATCCAGACCATGGGCGACGGCATGATGCGCTTTGCGATGCAGGGCGACCGCCTGACCGTCACCGACGACAATGGCCGCACGGCGACCGTGAGCGGCGCACCGGTACTGGCCAGCAATGGCGTGGTCATTCCCATCGACGCGGTGCTGAAACAGCCCTGAACGAATTGGCCTGACGGAACCGGCCTGAGTGGGTATCGGGCCCGTCAGTAATCCTTGCTGATCTCGGCCGTGACCGCGTTGTAATTCAGCGAGGACACGGTCGCCAGCAGGGACAGCCAGCTGGTGACGCGGAACTCCAGTTCCGTCGCGCTGTAACCCTTGCCGTCGGTGACCAGCTCTACATAGAGATTGCGGCCGATATATTCGCCCACCGCGACGCTGGTGCCGCGTCCCAGCGCCTCGTCCGCGCCAATCACGCGCAGCCGGTCGACCCCGATCGCGCTGCGCAATTCGTTGATCGGGTCCAGACCGCCCCCGCCGCCGCTCTGGAACGCAGCCAGCGCCGCGCCCAGTTGCAGCGCTTCGGGCGCGGAGATGTTGGCGACCGAATCGCCGAACAGCAGGCGCGACAGCACCTCCTCTTCGGGTAGCGCGGGTACGGACGAGAAGCTGATTTCGGGCGAAAAAGCGGTGCCCTGGATCAGGATCGTCGCATTGATGTCGTTGACGTCGGCCTCCGCCTCGACATCGAGGCGCGGGTCGGGCGGGTTTTCGCCGGAAAAGCTGATGCGTCCGCGCGCAAGGTCGAAGCGCTTGCCCGCGAACTGGTATCCGCCGCGGACGAGGTCGGCCTGGCCGAACAGGATCGGCTCATTCGTATTGCCGCGCAGCCGCACATCGACGCCCCATTCACTGTCGAGGCCCATGCCCTTGACGGTAAAGCGATTTTTCGCCTGCACGTCGATCAGATAGCGCCACGGCGTGCCCGCCGCTTGGCGCGTCTGTCGGTCGGCCGGGAGGTTGATCTCGCGCCGCGGGATGCTGGGCAGACGTTCCACCTCGCTAGCGCGGCCCAGTCTCCACCGGCCCGAGATCATGTCGAGACGGCCTGCGACCGTCCCGACATTGTCACGCGCGACGATACGGAGCGGGCCGCTGACCACCGCGGCCATGTCGTCGCGGTTCAGCACGCGCGCATTGTTCGCCGCCAGCCTGATGTCCATGCCTACCCCGGTACTGAAGACGCGCGACAGATCGACCGATCCGCTGCCCCTGACGGTGCCGCTGCCCGCCGTTCCGCTGAAACGCGGCAGGCGCAGCACCGAACCGTCGAACGTGCCCAGCACCGATATGTCGGTCACATCGGTGCCCGTCAGCGTGCTCTGCAGCCGCAATCCGTCGCCGCGCAGGGTGCCGCGGATCTGCGGATCGGCGAGCGTTCCGCGCATGTCGCCCGCGATGCGCACATCGCCCGTCACATCGAACAGCTCGACCGCCGTCAATCGCCAGAGTGCATCGGCGGGGCCGCCATAGCGCAATTGCGCGAACAGCGATCCGGCGCGAAGCCGTTCGAGCAGCGTGCCTTCCGCCGGCAGGCCGGAAATGCGCGCCTGCAGCCGTCCGTGCCGGCTTGCGTCCTCGCGAATGACGGTTCGCATCTCGATATCGTCGGGCGTCAGCTGAGCGACCATGGCAAGGTCGACCGGGCGCGAGGTCAGGACCAGCCCGGATCGCGTCAGATCGTCGAACAGCAGCCGCGCGCGGCCGGTCGCGGGCGTGCCGGGTGCATCGCTGAAATCGACGATGCCCGACACCTTGCCGCCAATGTCGAGGTTCGAGACGAACAGATTCGCGACGTCGAGCGGCATGTCGACGACGCGGACATGCACCTCCGTGCCTCCGCCAAAGCGGCCCTCGGCCTGGATCTTGCCGCCGGCAAACTCGATCTGGCTACGCTGCAGCGCCCAGCCGCTTTCGTCGCGCAGCACGACGAGGGCACGCGGCATGGAAATGCGCCGCCCGCCATAACGGCCACGTCCGGCCACCTCGATCCTGTCGTTCGAGACATCGCCCGCCAGCCGCATGAAGAACCGGCTCCCCCGCCGCCCGGCGACCAGCGCCCTGAAGGTGCCTTCGCCGTTCTCCAGCCTTCCCTCGGCAGCAAGGCGTCCGACGAACAACTGCCCGCGTCCGATACCCTGCGCGTTGATCCCGCCGTCGATGGTGACGCTCTCACCCAGCACGCCCTGCGCCTTGATATGCGCCAGCCGCACGGTAATCGGTTCCTCGCCCTCGAACCTTGCGTTGCGCAGCACGATATCGGCGTCGATCCCCTGCCCCGCCTGCTGCGGCGACAAGGCGACCGTGCCGGTCACCCCGCCGCCCTCCAGCGCCAGATCGCCCGCTAGACCGCCTTCTTCGGCCAGCAGTTCGCCCGACATCACCGTATCGCTGAGCGTAAAGCGGTTGACCGAGATGCGCAGCGGCTCGTCCTCCGCGGCGACAAGGCCGAAATTGCCCGCGAACGGCCCCAGCATTGACTGGCCCTCGGTATCGATCAGGAACCCGTCCTCGCTGGGCGCGATGGCGATGCGCATGTCGGTCACGCCGCCTGCCGGGAGGGGATCGGACAGAACGAGTTCCGCGCGCGGCCCCTCGCCATCCAGCGTTCCGTCGATGGTGAAGGGGCCGAAATTCTCATGCCGCCCCTCGCCCGCAAGCTGCACGGTGCCGTCGAGAGCGCGTTCGCCCGAAAGCGTCAGGTCCAGCAAGGGCGCGTCGATCCTTGCGCTGCGGATCAGCAGGGGTGCGGACGATGCCATCGACAGATCCGCGCTGAATGAGATCGGCGCGCCGATATAGGTCTCGACCGTGGCATTGGTGACGCGGGTCACGCGCCCGTCGACCTTTGCGGTCAGTTGCCAGCCCTGCCCGCTCGTCAGCAGCAGGTCGGCCTGCGCGCGCGCATTTGCGCTACCCAGCCCTTGCAGCATGACGCCATTGGCGATGAGCGGACCGCTCAGCCGATAGCGGCCCCGCCGGACATCGCCATCAAGCGCCAGCCGCGCGCCGAGCCCCGAGGAATCGAACACCATATCGGGCGCGACCAGCCTGCCGTTCGCATAGGTCAGCGTCGCCGCAAGCCGCGCGCCGCGCAGCCGCGGATCGACGAAGGCGCTGCCGCTGCTGATCTCGCGCGCGGTGGCGCGGACCGGCAGTTGCAGGCGCGAGCCGTTCCAGTTGCCATTGCCCGTCGCGTTCAGCCCAGCCACGCTGGCCGGGCCGGATGTCAGCCGCGCGGCATCGAGCGTATAGGCGATGGCCAGATCGTCGCGGAACTGCCCCTCAAGCCCCAGGCGCGCCTGCAGACCCTGCGTTCGCAGATCGCCGCCAAGGATCGCCGGATCGGTCGCGCGCACAAGCGCACCGAAATCCGT
Organism: Croceicoccus sp.; assembly: GCA_002694745.1. Classification (GTDB taxonomy): domain Bacteria; phylum Pseudomonadota; class Alphaproteobacteria; order Sphingomonadales; family Sphingomonadaceae; genus Croceicoccus. The sequence goes on from NZMY01000027.1 coordinate 55,785, forward strand.
CAGGCGATTGGCGTTCAGGTCGATCGCACCTCTTGCCAGAACTTCCGCCCCCGCGCCGACCAGCACATAGCGCCCGTCGATCACGCTGTCCTGAAACGTGCCGCGCGCATTGACGTTCAGCACGTCGCCCACCGCCCTTTGCGCGATTCCTGACAGATAGCCGTCGGGCCGAACCTGCCCCAGCAGGCCATAGATCTCGCCCTGCTTGGTCAGCGTCATGGCGGCGAAATTATCCTCACCCTGACGGACGCGGCCATAACCCTTCCAGTCGCTCCACCGGCCCTTGCCGCCGATATGGACCTGCAGGTCCTCCTCTGCCCCCGTCATGCCCGCCAGCAATCCGCCCGCCGGCGCATTGTAATGGACGAGCAGATTGAGCCGGTCGTCGCTTTCGTCGGCATCCAGCGTTGCGATCAGGCGGTCCTCGCCCCCCAGCCTTCCGAACAGGTCGATCTTGGCGCGTCCGTCGGTGATGTCGGCGCGGCCGAGCAGGTCGATCTTGCGTTCGGTCCCCGCGATGCTTTCGTCGACGCGCAGATCCTCTATCTGCAGGCGGTCGATGCGGATGTCGAAATTCGGCAGGATCGGCGCATCGGGATCACCGGGATTGAGCTTTGGCATGCGCAACAGATGGCCGCGCCTTGCGATCAGCCTGCGTACGTCCAGCCCGCTGGTAAACCAGTGCAGCGGCCGCCAGTCGAGCTCGACCTCGGGCACGCGCAGAAACTCGCCCTGCGGATCGGACAGGACGACATCGGTCAGCTCCGCCTCGCGAAGCAGAGAGCCCTCGATCCGGCCGATGCGGATGCGCAGCCCCGATGCGGGGGCATAGGAGGCAAGACTGTTGGCGATGAAGCGGTGCCCGATCGGGCTGTCGATCAGCACCGCGCCCAGCCCGAGCAGGCCTATCAATGCGATCAGCCCCGCCGCGATGCGAATGCGCCAGTACCGGCCCCAGTCGCGTTTTGGCTTGGGCGGCGGCGTTTCGCCTTGCTGTTCGACGTCCTGCGCCATCAGAACGCCTGCCCCAGCGAGATATAGACCGCGATCCGGTCATCGTCCGGCCGCGGATTGATCGGGGTCGCCAGATCGACGCGCAGCGGGCCAAAGCTGGTGTGATAGCGCACGCCGATGCCCGCGCCATATTGCATGTCCGACAGGCCGGGCGTGCTGTCGTTCGCAACCGTGCCCGCATCGATGAACGGCACGATCGAGATCGCTCCGCCCAGCAGCCCGGTGCGATAACGCGCCTCCAGCGAGAATTCGCTGAGCGAGCGGCCGCCCGTCGGATCGCCCAGATCGTCCTGCGGGCCGATCTGCTGATAGCCATAGCCGCGCACCGATCCGCCGCCGCCCGCATAGAGCCTGCGCGAGGGCGCGATATCGCTGATCCCGGTGCCGGTGATCGTGCCGAATTTCGCGCGCCCCGCCACGACCAGCCTTTCGCTGACCGGCTGGTAATAGCGGCCCTCCAGCCAGCTGCGCAGATAGGTCGAGCGGTCGCCGCCGGTGTGCGAAATCTCGGGCGATGCGAACAGCGAGACGCGCCAGCCGCGCGTGGGGTCGAGCAGATCGTCGCTCTTGTCGTAGACGATCTCGCCCGGCAGCGCGGCCACGAAATAGGTCTCGCGCGGGCCGGTCAGTCCGCCCAGCGTCCCTTCGCGTTCCTGCGTGGCGACCAGTTCCAGCCCGACCGACCATGCCAGCACTTTCTGGAACAGCAGGGTCGACACGCGCTCGATCTTGGCGACGCCCGAAATGGTGCGCGCTTCGAAGGCGTCGCGGTCGATGGTGTTGGCGAAGACATCCAGCGTCAGCATCCGGTCGCGCCCGCGCCAGTTGTTGCGCCGGAAAGTCGCGCCGACCAGCTGTTCCTGCGTGCCGGCGATGGCGTGCAATTGCAGCATCCCCTCGGGCGGGAACAGGTTGCGGTGCTCCCAGCTCACCTCGGTCCGGATGCCGCGGCCCGTGTCATAGCCGACCGCCCCCGCGATGGTGCGCAGCGGCGCCGGGGTGATGCCGACGTCGATGTCGACGATGCCCGGCTCGCCAGCGACAGGTTCGCTCGCAACGCGCGGCGTCAGCGTGAGGGAAGAGACGAGCCCGGTGCCCAGGATCGCGCGCCGCAGGTCCTCCACCCCGCTCTGGCGGTAGAGATCGCCGACGTCGAATTGCGCGATTTCCTGCAAATGCTTGCTCGACAGGAAGTCGGGATCGCTGCTGATGACGTCGCCGAACCGGTACTTGCCGCCCGGCGTGACCGAAAGCGACAGATCGCCCTCGTCGCGCGAATGGTCGATCAGCAGGTCGGGCCGGGCCGTTTCGGCAAAGGCATAGCCGGTTTCGCCCAAGGCGACCTCCAGGTCGATCCGCTCGCGCACGATGCGGTCTTCCTGGATGAAATCGCCCGTTTCGATCTCGAACGACTGGCGCAGCGGTTCATAGTCTTCGCCCGTGTCCGCAATACCGGGAAGCGTGACCTCGCCATAGCGATAGCGCTGGCCGGGATCGATGGTGAAGATGAAACGCGCATCGCCTGGCACGATCGCCCCGTCCTCGCCCGAACCCTCGCCTTCGGGCGGGGTCTGGGTGCGCTGGCGCACATCGGCGTCGTAGAAACCATAGACCGCCAGCATGTCCGACAGCAGCGCGGCGTCTTCCTCGGCCCGGTTGGCAAGCTGTGCGAAATTGTCGTCGGAATCGCGCAAGGTCTCGATATCCGATAGCCCTGCGAACCGGTCGGTAAACTCGCCGAACGCACCGAACTCGGCAAAGGATGCCGGATGGCTGAGCGTGATCCGTTTGGACAATTGCGTCTCGACCAGCGCATCCTCTTCGCCGTCGTCCTCGCCGCCGCCGCGCTGCGACATTTCGGGCAGCGCGAGCTCCTGCGCAGGGATGCCGTTCTCGCGGCTGAGCAATTGTTCGAGGCGGGGGTCGGGTTCGATATCGTCGATCTCGACGGTGAAATCGTCCTCCTCGGGCCAGTCGAGCGAGAAGCCGGTGTCGACCATCGGCGAATCGGGATCATCTTCCTCGGCAACGATGGCGGTCGCCGCTTCGGTATCCATGGCCCAGCCTTCGGGATCGGTCACCGCGGAATCGGGGATCAGTTCTTCAAGCTCCGCATCGGCGTCCATGCTCTGCGCGCGGGCCATCGGCGGCACAGCCGTCTGCGACACAAGGGCGACAGCGGCCATCGCCAGCATGCTGGCGCGCCATGACGAAAATGGAGATGGAATAAGGCGAAAGCCCCCGGCGCCCGCCTCAGCCTTCGAGGATGCGATACCGATCCTGGGGACAGGGCATGCCGTCCTTGCTGCCGCCGGCCTGCGCCTTGTCGCTATCGGCGCGCGGCTGCGCAACCGTCGCGGCAATAAGCGCATCCTGCCTGCCCGCATCGAAACGTTCCCAGCCTTCGCGACCCAGCCGCTCGAGAGGCCGGTAACGGATCTTGTATTGCATGCGCGTCGACCCCTCGATCCAATAGCCCAGATAGACATAGGGCAATCCGGCCTTCGCGGCGCGGTCAATGTGGTCGAGTATGATGTAATTGCCAAGCCCCGATCGGTCGGGATGGTGGGGATCGTAGAACGAATAGATCATTGAAAGACCGTCGTTCTGGCGGTCCGTCAGGCAGGCCCCGACAAGCCGTCCGGGCCGTCCGTCGACGTCGGGTTCGCGATATTCCACGACATAGGAGGTGACGGGCGTCTGCTCGATCATGTCGGCATAATCCATCGAATCCATCGCCGACATGCCGCCGCCCGGATGGCGCGCCTTCAGATATTGCTGGAGAAGATCGTATTGCTCCACCGTCGACCAGGGACGGCAGGCCGATGCGACCAGATCGGCGTTCTTTGCCATGGTCCGGCTCTGCGTGCGCGACGGCACGAATTCCTCCGCCACCACGCGTACCGATACGCAGGCGTTGCAGCCGGCACAGCTGGGCCGATAGGCAACTGTCTGGCTGCGGCGAAAGCCGATCCGGCCAAGGGCATCGTTGAGAGCGTCAGAATCGGGTCCGGCGAGTTCCGTGAAGACCTTCCGCTCCTGACGACCCGGCAGATATGGGCACGGAGCCGGGGCGGTCACGTAAAAGCGGGGGAACCTCACGGGTGCGGACACGAACTGAGCCTGTACCTCTCAACCGTCGATCCGGTGGTCGACTGATGTTCCGGAATACCCGGCCGGTGAAAGCCAGGGTGGGCACCGCGCGGCAGGCGGCGACCAGGAAAAGCCAGCCATGCCGCGCGTAAGCACTATATGCCTGTCGCGGCTCAAAGATTAAAGACCGTTAACTACGAATCATGCAAAAATGTCTTTTTCAGGCCCGTCAGAGACGCTCTTTCACCCTTTGAGGGTACGCGAAACCTGCAAGCGGCCTGCCGAAAAGGCACCTGCGGTCGACCAGCCGGGCGAATCGCCGGCAGGGCCATCAACCGGCGTCAGGCCAGTTCGACCGTGCTCACCTGATAGCCCTTGGACCTGAGATCGGCGATCAGCCCGTCGATCTGCGCCCCGTCGCGGGCCTCGCATTCGATGTCGGTGATCAGCCCCTTGGCAGGCAGCGTGGTGAAGATGCGCTGGTGATAGATCTCGATGATGTTGACGTTATGCTCGTCGAACGCGTGCATCACGCGGTACAGCGCGCCCGGCCGGTCCTGCAGCGTTATGCGAAGCCGCGCCAGCCGGCCCGAACGGGCAAGATCGCGCAGCAGCACATTGGCGAGCAGACGCGTGTCGATATTGCCGCCGCACAGCACCAGACCGATTTTCTTGCCTGCGAACATCTCGGGATTCGACAGCACCGCAGCGAGGCCCGCGGAACCCGCGCCCTCGACCACCGTCTTCTCGATCTGCAGCAAGAGGGAAACCGCGTTTTCCAGCGCCCCCTCGTCCACCAGCAATATGTCGTCGACCAGCTCTGCGATCACGCGCGCGGTGATCTCGCCCGGCGCCTTCACCGCGATTCCCTCGGCCAGCGTATCGCCGCCGCAGACATGTTCCTCGCCCTTGATGCGCGCGAACATCGATGGATACAGCGCCGACTGCACGCCCACGATCTCGATATCGGGATTGAGGTCGCGCGCGATGGTGGCAATGCCCGAGATCAGGCCGCCGCCGCCGATCGGCACCACCAGCATGTCGAGGTCGGGCTGGTCCTGCAGCATCTCCAGACCCACGGTGCCCTGCCCTGCCGCGACGAAGGGATCGTCGAACGGATGCACGAAGGTCAGGCCAAGCTCTTTCTCAAGCTTGCGGGCATGGGCCGAGGCGTCGTCGAACGTCTCGCCCTCAAGCACGACCTTTCCGCCGACGCTTTCGGTCTGCATGATCTTCACCGTCGGCGTGGTGCGCGGCATCACGATGGTGACGGGCACGCCCAGCCGGGTGCCGTGATAGGACAGGCCCTGCGAATGGTTTCCGGCAGACGCCGCGATGACCCCGCGTTCGCGCTGCTCCTGCGTCAGTTGCAGCAAGGCGTTCAGCGCGCCGCGTTCCTTATAGGCGGCGGTGAACTGCTGGTTTTCGAACTTCAGCCAGATTTCCGCGCCCGAAATCTGCGACAGGGTCAGCGATTTCAGCATGGGCGTGCGCACGACCTGTCCCGCGATACGCTGCGCGGCGGCGCGCACGTCATCGGCGTTGAAGGGCATGGCGGTTTCCGCGGATCGGGCGGTGCTGGTCTGAAGGTCGGACATAGGGACAGCGCCCTATCGGATATGGCGCGGCTTGCAAATGCGGTTTAGACCCCCCTTCGATGACTAGCCCCATGACCGCTTGCCCGACAGCATCCGTTTCGCGCGCCGCCCGCCTGCTGGCCGCCGCCTGTTCCGCCTCTCTGATGCTCTTTGTCCCGCCCGCTCTGGCCGACACGCTGATCGAGGATGTGAACGGCATACGTTTCGACCGCGACGGCAATGTCGAACGGTTCGAGGCAATGCTGATCGACGACGACGGCAAGGTTGCCCGGCTATACCGCAAACGCGACAAGCGCCCGAAGGAGGTCGATTACAAGCTCGACGGAAACGGCCGCACGCTAATCCCCTCCTTCATCGATTCGCACCTGCACCTGATGGATACGGGACTCGCGGCGATGATCCTCGACCTGTCGGACACGACATCTTTGCAACAGGCGCAGGCCCGGATCGCCGAATATGCGGCGCGCTTTCCCAACCGCGCATGGATCGTCGGTCGCGGATGGAACCAGGAAAAATGGGGGCTGGGCCGCTTTCCCACCGCCGCCGACCTCGATGCAGCGGTCAGCGACCGGCCGGTCTGGCTGATGCGCGCGGACGGCCACGCAGGCTGGGCGAATAGCGCGGCGCTGACGGCGGCAGGCGTGACGGCAGAGACCGCCGATCCCGACGGCGGGCGGATCATTCGCGGCACCGGCAATGCGCCCGCGGGCGTGTTCGTCGACAATGCGATGGACAGCGTCGCCTCCCTCGTCCCCGAGCCCCGACCAGAGGAACGCGATCTTGCGCTGGAAAAGGCGCAGCAGATGCTGCTGGAGCATGGCATCACCGCCGTCGCCGATATGGGCACGACCATCGACGACTGGCAGGCCCTGCGCCGCGCGGGCGACCGGGGGCGGCTGCGCATTCGCGTGATGGGCTATGCCGCCGGCATCGACGAGATGGTCACCATCGCGGGCGCGGAACCCACCATGTGGCTTTATGGCGACCGGCTGCATATGGGCGGTGTGAAGCTGTATCTCGACGGTGCGCTGGGTTCTCGCGGCGCATGGCTGCTGGAAGATTATGCCGACGCGCCAGGCGAGCGGGGCCTGCCGCTGAAGTCCGGCACCCAGCTTCGCAACATGATGAGCCGGGCCGCGATGGCGGGGTTCCAGCCCGCGGTGCATGCCATCGGCGATGCCGCCAATCGCGAGGTGCTGGATGCCATCGCCGAACTGCGCGAGACCTATGAGGGCGACCGCCGCTGGCGCGTCGAACATGCGCAGATCGTCGATCCGGCAGACCTGCCCCGATTCGCGCAGCTCGACGCGATCGCGTCGGTCCAGCCAGTGCATCAGACGTCCGACCGTCTGATGGCCGAAGCGCGGCTGGGACCCGACCGGCTGCTGGGCGCCTATGCCTGGCACTCGCTGATCGAAAGCGGCACGCCGGTCGCGTTCGGCTCCGACTCGCCGGTCGAGCCGGTCGATGTCTGGTCGGGGATCGCCGCGGCGGTGACGCGGCAGGGCGCCGATGGGCAGCCCGCGGGCGGCTGGATGCCGCAAGAGCGTATCAGCCGCCAGCAGGCGTTTGCGGGATTTACCGCGGCGGGCGCCTATGCCGGCAAGGCCGAGGGCCGATTCGGCAGTCTGGCCGAAGGTGAATGGGCCGATTTCCTGTTCGTCAGCGCGGACCCGCTGGAAATCCCGGATTCTGAAATTCGTGACCTGCGGGTGGAACAGACCTGGATCGCAGGCGTTCGCGTCTATCAGCGCGATTAGTCAGGAATTATAAAAAGCTGTTGCGCAAATGCGGCAATCCCTTGCTGCAAGGCAAAAAAATGATGTCTGCCATGTGTTTGAAGGCATTAACGGCGTTGACACAAGACGATGAAAACGTATTTTCGTGCTGCAAATCCGGGTTGGCGCGTTGCGTCGCTTGGCCGGTGTCATGAATCCGCAGCTTGGGGGACATAGCTACGGACAAGTGACTGAGGTTCGGTTCGGGGCAGGGTTATCCCGCTCGAATTCGAAAAGAATTGAGCGAACAAGGAGATAAACTAATGATCCTCCGCAAGATGGCCACTGCCGCTACTGCGCTGGCACTCGTTTCGGCGCCTGTCGCCGCCATTGCAGCCGAAGGCGACCAGCGCGCTGCTGCGCCTGCTGCCAAGACCAGCGAGATGGGCGGCGGTTCGCCGATTCTCGCCGTTCTCGCTGCCGTTCTCATCGGCGTCGGCATCTACATTGCCGTCGACGGCGACGACGACGATCCGATCAGCGTCTGATCGTTTCTCGGATTCCGAGTTCAGAAAGGGCGGGGCCGATGGCTCCGCCCTTTTCTTATGCGCGTTCGGCTTGTTGGCGGGCGGTGTGGTGGCGGACGTAGCGCACAGGCCGATGCGCGGCCATTATCGGCATGGCATGGATGTCGCGGCGGCTCCGCTGCGGATCAGGCCCCGGTGCCCTCGCCGGTAATGCTCTCGCGCTTGTCTTCTTCGACGGCCTCGTCCTCTTCCGGTTCGCTCTTCTTGCGGCGATCGGTCAGCCACATCAGGAACAGCGAGCCTTCGAACAACAGATAGAGCGGGACCGCCAACACAAGCTGCGAGCCGGGGTCCGGCGGGGTGATGATCGCGGCCAGCGCCACGATCGCGACGATCACATAGCGGCGCGCTTTCTTGAGCGATTCCCGACTGACGATCCCCGCCCGGTTGAGCAGCATGAGCAAGACCGGCAGCAGGAAGCTGATCCCGAACGCCAGGATGAACTGCATCACCAGCGCCAGATAATCGCCGGTTCCGGGCAGCGCCTCTATCTGCAGGCCGCCGGCATCGCCCTGGAACCCGATGAACCAGCGAAACGCATTGGGCATCACCACGAAATAGGCGAGCGCCGCCCCGGCGGTAAACAGGATGGGGGTCGCGAACAGGAACGGCAGGAACGCCTTTTTCTCTTTCGCATAAAGACCGGGCGCGACGAATTGCCACAGCTGGTTGGCGATGATCGGGAACGACAGAAAGAACGCGGCGAACACCGCGACCTTCAGTTCGACGAAAAACGCCTCATACAGCTTGGTATAGATCAGCCGTCCTTGCCCATCGGGAAAGGCCTGTGTCAGCGGCCTCACCAGAAAGCCGAAGATCTCGTCCGAAAACGGAAAACAGATCGCAAAGGCCACCACCAGCGTCAGCAGGCAGCGCATCAGCCGGTTCCTGAGCTCGATCAGATGGTCGAGCAGCGGCGATTCGGTTTCGTCGAGATCGGATATGCGAAACATGGCGTCCTACCGATCCGCCTGCTGCCGCTCAGGCGCAGGCTCGAGCGGTAGCTCGGGCGAAGGTTCAGCATCGGGTTCAGCCCGGGGTGCAGCCAGGGGCTCAGGCTCCATTTGCGGATCGACCGGTTTGGTGCCATCCGTATCAGGCGCTTTCGCGCTGCCGGTCGCAGACGGTTCGACCTTCGGCGCATCCGGTTCGGGCAGCGCGGCGCGCTGGCCGTCATGGGCGGGCCTTACGGCCTCGGGATGCTTGGCCATGATCTCGGCGTTGCGCTTGTTCCATTCGGCCTGCATCTCTTCCAGCTCGGCCTCGCGCACCATGGCGTCGATGCCTGACCGGAAATGTGCCGAAACGCGCCGGATCTTGCCGATCCAGCGTCCCGCCGTGCGCATGGCCAGCGGCATATCCTTCGGGCCGATGACGACCACCGCGACGATCACGATGATCAGCAGCTCGATCGCGCCGATGTCGAACATGAAAGAAGCGTCCTAACGCAGCCCCGCCAACGCGGCTCAGCTGCTCTTTTCGCTATCGCTCGTCGCGGCGGGCGCAGCGGTCGGTGCGGCCGTCTTTTCGGTCGTCGTTGGGGCGGGCGCCTGATGGTCGATCCGTTCCGGCGAACGCGATTCCTCGTTCATGCCCTGCTTGAAGCTTTTGATGCCCTTGCCGAAGTCGCCCATCATTTCCGAGATCCGTCCGCGTCCGAAGAGCACGAGGATCACGATCGCGACGATCAGCAATTGCCAGGGTCCAACATTCATTTCAAATTCTCACTTATACGAGAGTACGCTTCCCGTTTAGGCGGTTTCGTCGCCCATATCCAGAGAGGCTTCGGTGTCGCCTGCCTCCTGACGCATTTCTTTTGCGTTCTTGTGAATATCCGAGCTTTCTCTTTCCAGCGCCTCTTCCACTGGTTCCAGCAGGCCCGCGGCGCGCAATTCGGCCAAGCCCGGCAGGTCGCGGCGGGTGGCAAGGCCGAAATGGGTGAGGAATTCGGGCGTGGTCGCATAGATCACGGGCCTGCCCGGAACCTCGCGGCGGCCCGCGGCGCGAACCCATCCGGCCTCCATCAACACGTCAAGCGTGCCTTTCGCCGTCTGCACGCCGCGAATCGATTCGATTTCGGCGCGGCTGACCGGTTCGTGATAGGCGATGATCGCAAGGCATTCGGTCGCCGCACGCGACAGCCGCTTGGGCTCCTCGCGCTCTCGGCGTAGCAGATGGGCAAGATCGGGTGCGGTCTGCAGGTGCCAGCGCTGCCCGCGCCTCACCAGTTCGATGCCGCGTCCTTCGTAACGGGCGGCCAGTTCCGACAGCGCCTCGCGCACATCCGCCCCGCCCAGGTGCTCGCCGATCTCGGCCGCGGTCATCGGCTCCTCCGCCGCGAACAGCACGGCTTCGACCGCGCGGACCAGATCGTCGGGGCCAGCGTCCTGCGTCATTCGCGGGACCGCGCCCCGCCAAGCGCGCGCAAGCGTAGCGGCCCGAACACGTCCTCCTGCGCGATTTCCGCCCGGCCCTGCTTCGCCAGTTCCAGCGCAGCGACGAAGCTGCTGGCGAGCGCCGACTTGCGCAATTTCGGGTCGGCATGGGGAGGCAGGAACTGGCGCAGTTCCATCCAGTCCAGCGATACGCCCAGCATGGACGACACGCGCGACAGCGCGCTTTCCAGCGTCATAACCGCGCGGTCGCGCACCATGTGGACGACGGGTGCGGTGCGCGCCTTCACCTGTCCATAGGCCTGCACCAGATCGAACCATTCGCATTGCCATGCCCGCTTCTTCAACACGCGCAGCCCCTCTGGCGCGCCGCGCGCGAACACGTCGCGGCCCAGCCGGTCGCGCGCCATCAGCCGCGCCGCGACATTGCGCATCGCCGCCAGCCGTTCGAGCCTGAGTTGCAGGCGCAGCGCCAGTTCCTCGGGGCTGGGGTCTTCCTGCTCTTCCTTGGGCAGCAGCATCGCGGATTTCAGGAATGCCAGCCACGCCGCCATCACAAGGTAATCCGCGGCAAGTTCCAGCCGCATTTCGCCCGCGCGGTCGATGAAGGCGAGATACTGGTCGGTCAGTTCCAGGATCGAGATGCGCCGCAGATCGACCTTTTGCCGCCGCGCCAGGTCGAGCAGCACGTCGAGCGGCCCTTCCCATGTCGCGAGTTCGACATAGAGACGCTCGCTGTCGTCGGCTGGCGCGGGTGCATCGTCGGTCCAGCCGCCGGCCCCTTCCCCCCACAACGTGCCGGGTTCGGAGCCGTCGATTATCACGCCGCCACCCCTGCCGCCGCCAGCAACGCGTCACGCTTGGCGATGCATTCGGCCCGCCGTTCGGCACTTTCGAACACCGCCACCGCCTTGCCCTGCATCGCCGCGTCGAGGCGGCGGCGGGCATCGGGCGTGATATCGCCGCAGGCTTCGACGGTCGCAACCATGTCGGGCATTTTCGCCCAGCAATTGAGCACGAGGTCGCAGCCCGCCTCCAGCGCCTTCACCGAACGCTCTGCGATGGAGCCGGACAGGGCTTCCATGTCGATGTCGTCGCTCATCAACAATCCGCCAAAACCGATGCGACCGCGGATGATGTCGCCGATCACCCTGGCGGATTGGGTGGCGGGATGGTCCGCGTCCCATGCGGTATAGGTGACATGCGCGCTCATCCCGATGGCTGCGCCGCGCAGCGCGTGGAACGGGGCGATGTCCTGCTCAAGCTCCGCCTCGCTCGCGGTGACCACGGGCATTTCCTTGTGGCTGTCGGCGCAGGCGCGGCCGTGGCCGGGGATATGCTTGATGATGCCCGCGACGCCCGCTTGTTCTAGCCCGTCCAGCACGGCGCGCCCCAACGCGGCGACGCGCATCGGGTCGTGGCCCAGCGCGCGGTCGCCGATCACGTCATGCGCGCCCTCGCACCTGACGTCGAGCAGCGGGAGCGCGTCGCAATTGAGGCCGGCTTCGGCAAGGTCCAGCCCGATCGCCTCGGCATTGACCCGCGCCGCCTCTATCGCGGAGATCGGGGCGATGTCGTATAACCGGTCGAAGATGCCCTGCGGCGGATATTGCGGCCAGACCGGGGGCTTCATGCGCGCGACGCGCCCGCCTTCCTGGTCGATGGTGATCAGCAGATCGTCCCGCCCCGCGACCGTGCGCAATTCATCGGTGAGCGCGCGCATCTGCGCCGGACTTTCGCAATTGCGCCCGAACAGGATATAGCCCGCCGGATCGGCCTCACGAAAGAAGGCGCGTTCGTCGTCGGTCAGCTCGGTGCCGGAAAGGCCGAATATCGCGGGGGTCATAAGACGCGAAGATTCGCACGGAATCGCGGAAATGCGCAAGTTCGGGTGGCGGACAGCGCGCCCTTATCCCCAAATCAGCGCTTTACCTGACATTCTATGCCGTTCGCCTTCAATTCGCTGCACAGCGCATTGGCCGAAGCCGTGCTGCCCGTCACCGCCTGCAGGCGGAACACGGTGCCGATATCAGCGCGCCCCTCGATGATGCGGCGGTCGAAATCGCCCAGCCGCTGATAGCGCTGGGTCAGCGTCTGCCAGCCTTTCTGCGCCGCCGCCTCGGTCGAATAGGCACCGACCTGTACGCCGACGCCGGACACCTGCGGCGCCGGAGCGGGCGCAGGCGCAGGGGCCGGATCGGCGTCCTGCTTTGGCGCGGGTGCGACGGGTTCGGGATCGGGCTTTTTCTGGGCGATCCGCGCCTCGCGCTCGATCCCCTCGCCCACCTTGTAGCTGGTGTCGCCGGTCCCCGCGAAGGTCTTGCCGCCCGGATTTTCGGGACGGACCTTGTAGGGCGCATCTGGCGCGGCGATGACCGAACCGTCGCCCTCGGGCGGGGCAAGCTGCCAGTCGCGCAGCAGCCAGATCGCCAGCACGGCAAGCACGATCAGCCCGGCGGCAATGCCCAGGAACTTGCCCATGCGGGGCCAGTCCAGCCCCTCGTCGTCATCCTCGTCAGCCGGTTCCAGCCACGGCAGCCGCAGGTCGGCTTCGTCCAGCGCCAGTTGCGCTTCGCCGTCACCGCCTTGGCTGACCTGTGGAATCATCGCCTAGAGTCGCTCCGCTGCCTCGACACCCAGAATCGAGAGGCCGTTGCGGATAACCTGCCCGATCTGTTTCGCAAGATATAGCCGGACACCCGTGTTTACCATGTCGTCTTCCACGATAAAGCGGCGGGCCGGGTCGTCATTGCCCTGATTCCACAGCGCATGGAACGCGGCCGCCAGATCCATCAGGAAGAAGGCGATCCGGTGCGGTTCGCGCGCGCGGGCGGCTTGTTCGACCACGCGCGGGAACTGGGCGGCCTGTTTCATCAGCACCTGCTCGTCGGTGTGGAGGATGCCGTCATCGCCCCAGCTTTGGGCGCGCGCCGCCTCGGCCTTGTCGGAAAGCCCGGCTTCGGCCGCCTTGCGCAGCACCGATGCGATGCGGGCGTGGGCGTATTGGACATAGAAGACGGGATTGTCCTTCGACGCCTCGACCACCTTGGCGAAGTCGAAATCCATCTGCGCCTCGGGCTTGCGGGTCAGCATGGTGAAGCGCACCACGTCCTTGCCCACTTCCTCGACCATGTCGGCGATGGTGATGAAATTGCCCGAACGCTTGGACATCTTCACCGGTTCGCCGTCGCGCAGCAGCTGGACCATCTGCACCAGCTTGACGTCGAAAGGCTTGGATTCGGCATGCTCCGCGCCGGTCAGCGCGGCGACGGCGGCCTTGATCCGCTTGACCGTGCCCGCATGATCCGCGCCCCAGATGTCGATCAAGGCATCAGCACCTTGGGCCTTCTGGAAGTGATAGGCCATGTCCGCGCCGAAATAGGTCCAGCTGCCGTCGGATTTCCGGATCGGCCGGTCCTGATCGTCACCGAACTGGGTCGAGCGGAACAGCGGCAGCTCCACCGGCTCCCAGTCGTCAGGCGTCTTGCCCTTGGGCGCTTCCAGCAGGCCGTCATAGACAAGGCCCTTCTGGCGCAGGAAGGTCTCGGCCATCTCGGGCTTGCCCTCGGCCTGCAGCTTGGCTTCGGAAGAAAACAAATCGTGGTGGATGCCCAGCATGGCCAGATCGCTGCGGATCATGTCCATCATCGCGTCGACCGCGCGCATCCGGAACAGGTCGAGCCATTCGCTTTCGGGCGCGTCCTTGTACCCGTCGCCGAATTCCTCGGCCAAGGCCCTGCCGATGGGGACCAGATAGTCGCCGGGATAGAACCCCTCGGGAATCGCGCCGATATCCTCGCCCAGCGCCTCGCGGTACCGCAGATGCACCGACCGGGCGAGCGTCTGCACCTGCGCGCCCGCGTCATTGACGTAATATTCGCGGATCACCGCAAAGCCCGCATATTCCAGCAGCCCCGCCAGCGAATCGCCGACAACCGCGCCGCGGCAATGGCCCATGTGCATCGGGCCCGTCGGATTGGCCGACACATATTCGATATTGACCGTTTGCCCCGCGCCCATGGCGGAGCGCCCATAGGCGTCGCCCAGCGCGGCAATCGCGTCGAGCTCGGCTTCCCATGCGCTGGGCGCGATCCGCAGATTGATGAAGCCCGGCCCCGCGATCTCGGCCGCGGCGATATCGGCTTCCTTCGAAAGCTCTGCCGCCAGTGCCTCTGCCAATGCGCGCGGATTGGTCTTTGCGGGCTTGGCCAGCACCATGGCGGCATTGGTGGCCAGATCGCCATGCGCGGGATCGCGCGGCGGCTCTACCGTGACATTCGCGCGGTCGAGCCCGCCGGGCAGCGTGCCCGCCGTCTCCATCGCGTCGAGGGCCTTGTCCACCGCGGCCGAAATGGCGGCGTGGATGGTGAGGGGCTTTTCCGTGGTCTGCTCGGTCATGGCCGCGCGACTAGCGGGGAATGACGCGAGTGGGAAGTGGCCTGACGCGTCAGACCGCCTTTACCCGCGCCCGATCGCTACCCGAATCAACGCGTGGCGTTATAGGCCAGTTGGTCCTCGCTCAGCTGGAAACCCACCAGCACCTCGAACGAAGCGCGCGCGACCGCGGCCCTGACCTCAGGGTCGGCCAGCGGGTCGAGCGCGGCATCGGGGTCCCCGGGCTTGCGGCGGCGCGTGATCTGTTCGCGAACATCCTCGGGCAGGGTGGCGGCGGCTGCATCGATGAAAGCACCTGCCCGTCCGCTTGCCTGCGCGCGGTCCTGTCCCGCCGCGAAATTCACCGTCACGCTGCCGATCCGCTTCGACTGAACCGAATTGCCGCCCTGCAGCACGGTGACGAAGAAAGGCAGCTCCACGCTGCGTGCCGCGCCGGTGTCGCGCCGGGTGGCGAGGACGTCGAACGTCGCCTCGGAATAAATCTTTGCGCCGGTGTCGTCGCACGCGGCGCGCAGGTTCGTCATGGTGGCGGTGACGTCCATCGAGGCCAGCGACTTGTCGTTCGGCTGGCTGAAGGTCGTGATGTCGCCGGTATAGGCGGGGATGCCCACCGCCGGGCAGCGCGAGCGGACGGAGGTGACGCCGACGCCTTCCTGAAGCACGAGCTCACCCTCGCGCGAGCAGCCGGCGAGCAGGGCCACGCCGGACATCAGCAATGCGAAACCTGCGGCGGGGCGGAATTTCATCTTCATGGGCGGCGGAACCTTCTGCCAGTCATATGCGGCGGCCAAGACGGATGGCCGCTTTCAACGGGATGCTGCCTGCCCTAGCCGCAGCCTTTCGCAAGGGCAACGGCGCGCGAAAGGACGAACGCGGTTCCGTCATGTCCATCCGAACCTTTACCGCCGCTTTACGCCTGCCCCCTGCTGACGCTAAAGGCAGGGCATGAACACCCCCACCATGCCCGCCGCCGCCAGCGAAACCCGCGAAGCCGGGGACACGCTTCCCCATCTGCTGGTCCTGCTGGCCGCGCCGCGTGGCTTTTGCGCCGGCGTCGACCGCGCGATCGAGATCGTCGAGCGTTCGCTGCAGAAATATGGCGCGCCCGTCTATGTGCGGCACGAAATCGTGCATAACCGCTATGTGGTCGACAGCCTGAAGGCCAAGGGCTCCATCTTTGTCGAGGAACTGGACGAGGTGCCCGACGGCGTGCCGGTGGTCTTTTCCGCGCATGGCGTGCCGAAATCGGTGCCCGCCCATGCGGAGGAACGCGGCCTCGACTACCTCGACGCGACATGCCCGCTGGTCAGCAAGGTGCACCGCCAGGCCGAACGCCAGGTCGAGGCGGGGCGGCACATCATCTTCATCGGCCACGCCGGCCACCCGGAGGTCATCGGCACGTTCGGACAGGTGCCGCAAGGCGACATGACGCTGGTCGAAACGGTCGAGGACGTGGCGAAGCTGAAATTCGAACCCGGCACGCCGCTGGCGTTCCTGACCCAGACGACGCTGTCGGTCGACGATACCCATGCCATGATCGAGGCGCTGAAGCAGCGTTTTCCCGACATCGCCGGGCCGCGCGGCGAGGATATCTGCTATGCCACGTCGAACCGGCAGGCGGCGGTCAAGGTCCTCGCTCCGCAGGTCGACATGCTGCTGGTGATCGGCGGGGCCAATTCGTCGAACTCGCTGCGCCTTGTCGAGGTGGCCGAACGCATAGGCACCGATGCGCGGCTGATCCAGCGCGGCGACGACATCGATGCGGAAATGCTGGACGGCATCGGCACCATCGGCCTCACCGCCGGGGCCAGCGCGCCCGAGGTGCTGGTGCGCGAGGTGATCGACCATCTCTCCCGCTTCCGCGCGGTGGAGGAACGGGTCATCACCACGACCGAGGAAAACATGGTCTTCAAGCTGCCTCGCCAGCTGACCGACTGATCCGCGCATCATGGCTGTCTATACCCGCATCAACAGCGAGGACATGGCCGCGCTGGTTACGCAGTTCGGCGTGGGCGAGCTGGTGTCCGCCAAGGGCATCGCCGAGGGCGTGTCGAACAGCAACTGGCTGCTGGAAACGCGTGGTACCCCTGACGCGGGGCGTTTCATCCTGACCGTCTATGAAGAGCGCACAGATACGCGCGATCTGCCGTTCTTTCTGAATCTGCTCGACCATCTGGCCGCGGCGGGCTGTCCGGTTCCGCGGACAATCCACGATTCCAGCGGCTCGGCATGGCGCACCATCGACACGCCGCAGGGCGAGAAGATGCTGGCGCTGATCGAGTTCCTGCCGGGTGTCAGCGCCGACGATCCGACTCCGGCGCAGGCCGAGGCGGTGGGCGCGGCACTGGCGCAGGTGCATCTTGCGGGACAGAGCTTTGGCGACTTTCGCAGGGACGGAATGGGGCCTGAGGCGTGGCGCGGTTTCGTACGGTCCTGCGCGGGCCGCTGGTCCGAGATCGACCCGGTGCTGGATGCCGTACCCGCGCTGGTGGACGACGCGATAAAGCGCTGGCCTGCGGACCTGCCGGTGTCGACGATCCATGCCGATCTGTTTCCCGACAATGTGCTGCTGGTGGGCGACGAGGTGTCGGGCATGATCGACTTCTATTTCGCATGCACAGGTCCGATGGCCTATGACATCGCCGTGACCCATGCGGCTTGGAGCTTTACGCCCGATGGCCGCCACTTCGATCCCGCCATCGGCGATGCGCTGCTGACCGGTTACCGTTCGGTGCGCGAGCCCGATGCCGCCGAGATCGCGGCCCTGCCCGATCTGGCCAAGGCGGGCTGTCTGCGCTTCCTGCTGACCCGCGCCTATGACTGGCTGAACACCCCTGCCGATGCGATGGTGACCAAGAAGGATCCGCTGGCCTTCCTGCGCCGCCATGCGTTCTATGATGAACGGGGCGCGGTGGCGTTCGGGGTCCTGTCTTAATGGATGTCGAGATTTTCACCGACGGCGCGTGCAAGGGCAATCCCGGTCCGGGCGGCTGGGGCGCGATCCTGCGGGCGATGAAGAAGGACGGGGAAGCGACCGAGAAGGAGATGTCCGGATCGGAAGGCGCGACGACCAACAACCGTATGGAACTGACCGCCGCGATCCGCGCGCTGCAGGCGCTGAAGCGCCCTTGCAAGGTCGCGCTTTATACCGACAGCAAATATGTGATCGACGGTATCACCAAATGGGTCTTCGGCTGGCAGAAGAAAGGCTGGAAGACCGCCGCGAAAAAGCCTGTGTTGAACGAGGATCTGTGGCGCGAACTGCTGGATGCGGCGCGCCCGCACACGATCGACTGGCACTGGGTCAAGGGCCACGACGGCCATCCAGAGAACGAGCGCGCCGACCAGCTTGCCAGCGATGCGGCGCTGGCGGCGCGGGTATAGGGGTGGCGGTCAGACCGTGGTGTCGACCACTTCGGCGCCCGGACCGTTCTTGAGGATCGAATCGATCGCGTTCTGGGCGCTGGCCTTCGAACTATAGCCTTCGGTCCAGAACATGGTTTCCGAATTATAGCAGAAATAGGCGACATACTCGCCCTTCTTGTTCTGCCGGATTTCAAAGCGATGTGCCATGGCGTTGCCCCCGTTTCTGGCCGTCAGGAAATCTGTACTGCCATGGATAACAGCCTGGCCTTCGGGTGCAACCCCGGTCGCGGTGCGGATCAGAAGCGGTCGGCGCGGTAAGGCGCGGGATCGATGCCCTTGGCCGGTCCCACAGCGTCCCGGCCCAGCAGCAGAGCGACGGCCATGTCGGCGGCGGCGGGCGAGGTCTGGATGCCGAAACCGCCCTGCCCCGCGCACCAGAAAAAGCCCGGCAAATGCGCATCAAAGCCATAGATGGGCGCACGATCGGGCGCAAAACTGCGCAGTCCTGCCCATTTGCGCTCGACCGCGTCCACCCGCCAGTCGACGGCCTGTTCCAGCCGGTCGATCGCGAGCGCCACGTCCAGCTCGTCGGGCGCGGCGTCGCAGGCGGGCGACGGCGTCTCGTCATGCGGGCTGAGCCAGAGGCGGCCGCTTTCGGGCTTGAAATAGAATGTCTCGTTGATGTCCAGCACCAGCGGCAGGTCGGCGGGCGCTTCGGGGCTGCAGCGCAATTGCAGCACCGTGCGGCGTAGCGGCGCGATGCCGATGGGCTGCGCGCCCGCAATCCGCGCCACCTCGTCCGCCCATGCGCCCGCCGCGTTGACCAATATGCGCGCCGTTACGGTGCTGCCGTCCGCCAGCCGCAGCGCCCAGCCCTGCGCGCCGCGTTCCGCCGCCGCCAGCTTTGCCCGCGTTCGCAGCAAGGCGCCCCCCGCCTGTGCCCGCGACAGGAAATGCGCGTGCAGCGCGCCCACGTCGATGTCGCAGCAGCTTTCGCTCCATGTCCCGTCGACCCACTCGGGCTTCAGCCCCGGCACCAGCCGCGCCATCTTTGCTTGGTCCAGCCGCTCCATATTCGCGCCCAGTGCCGCGAACCGCGCGACATAGGCTTCGATTGCCTCGACATCGCCTGCCCTGCCGATGTGAAGCGCGCCGCGCGGCGTCAGAAATCCACCCTCGCGCAGATAGGGTCCGCTGGCGACGGTCAGCGGAAAGACCTGCGGCCCGCCATAGGTTTCCTCCCAGAACGCGGCGGAGCGGCCGGTGGCGTGATAGCCCGCGACATCCTCGGCCTCGAGCATGATGACCGATGCCTCGCCCGCAAGGCTGGCGGCAAGGCTTGCCCCCGCCATGCCCGCGCCGACGATGGCGATGTCGCAGTTTTCCGAGACCGCCCCGGTCATTGCGCTCCGTCCGCAGGCAGGCGTTGCGCAAGAAAATCGTCGATTGCCGAGAGGGCACGGCCACGCACCTCATCGCTCTCACGCAGGATTTCATGCGCCGATTCGGAGCCGAATTCCATCAGCCGCGCATCGGGTAGCAGGCGCACGGCGCGGCGGATCGCGCGCGCGCTGACCAGCCGGTCGGCGCTGGTGGACAGCACCAGCACGGGGAGCTTCACCTTTGCCAACACATCCGCTCTTGCCGTGCGGCGCATCGATTCGGCGGCGCGTTCGACCCAGCCCCAGCTTGGCGCGCCCAGCCGCAATTGCGGGCGTTTTTCGCGCCAGTACAGCTCGTCCTCATAGCGACTGACGTCATGCGTCAAAATGCCCTGCCGCGCGCCGGCGGGCTGCCCCGGCTTCTCGCCCATCTTCCACGCGGGCCGGCTGACCGGGCCCAGCGCCGCCATGACACGCGCCGCGCCGTGCCACATCCACGGGCTGAGCGGCGGCCCCGCAAAGCCCAGCATCGGCGCGACCAGCACCAGCGCATCGGGATCGGCCGCGCCTTCCGCCACGCCGCGCAGGGCAAGCTGACCGCCCATCGAATGACCGATCAGAACGTGCTTTTCTTGGGCCGGGCGATTCGCGCCCGATTCGGCTTTCCAGTCGCTCCAGAACCCGCGCAGATCGTCGATCCAGTGCGCGAAATCGCCGATATGGCCGGTGGCATCGTCATCGCCCAGCCGGCCCGATCCGCCCTGCCCGCGCCAGTCGATCGCGGTGACCGCCCAGCCCTGGCCGAACCAGTATTCCAGCGTCTCGAGATATTTCTCATACGCATCGCCGCGCCCGCCCAGAAACAGCAGCGAACCGCGCGATTGCGCGGGTCTGGGCCAGTCGATCCGGCGGATCGCGTGCCCGTCGGGGGCGTGCCACGCCGATTCGCGGGCGTGGGCCGGAATGGCGCGGCGGGCAGCGGCCGGATCGGCGGACATCGCGCCGGGAATGGCAGGGTGCAGGTCGGTCAAGAAAGCGAGTTCACTTTGGGTAACGGCATCTTCGCGGGCATGGTTACTGTTTGGTAAGTCCTGCCCTTTAGACCGGCCCCAATCAGGGGGAACCGGTTGGACATGAACACGCATCTCATCGCTTACGGATTGCTCGCCGCATTGGCAATCGCGGTGCTCTATGCAGGGATCACCGATCTTCGGCATCGCAAGATCACCAACCGGCTGACCGGCGCGATCGCGATTGCCGCGCCGATGTTCTGGTGGGCCAGCGGGCTTTCGATCTGGCCGGGCGTCGCCATCCAGATCGGCCTCGCCGTCGGCTGGTTCGTGTTCGGCGCCTTGCTGTTCAAGATCGGCCAGATGGGCGGCGGCGACGTCAAGCTGTTCACCGCGCTGGCGCTGTGGCTCGAACCCTCGCTGTTCATGATGGTCGTGCTGCTGACGATGATCGTCAACGGCTTTGCGACCCTGATCGTCTGGCGCGGCGTCCGCCGGGCCTGGCGCGAAGGCCGCCATGTCGAGGCGCGCTCGACGCCCTATGGCGTGTCCGCCGCGCTGGTGATGCTGGTGATGTTCGCCGTTCGCTACGGGCCTGCGGTCCAGACGGCATTTTCCACAAATTCGCTGAATTTTGCGTGATGAGCGGGTCGCCTTGACCTGATTTTAACCATTGCCGGTGAGTCTGGCAGCACGAATGGGGGCGAGAATCCCCGATCCGATTGACGAAGGGGCTTTGGAGCCATGGACAAGAAGAAGCTGATCCTGCTGGCAGTCGCGCTGGTCGTCGCGGTGGGGACCGCACTGATGGCGCGCAGCATGTTCGCGGGGAGCACCGCTCCCCAGGCAGAGGCCGCCGTGGCCGAACCCGAAGGTCCGCGCGTGCTGGTCGCCCAGCGTGCGCTGCCGGTCGGCACCATCATCACCGCCGATGCGCTGCAGTTCAAGATGTGGCCCAAGGAGATGGTGCAGGACGTCTATTTCGTCGAGGGCGAGGCCGATATGCAAAAGCTGCTCGGCACCGTCGCACGCTTTCCCGTGACCGCGGGCCAGCCGCTGACCAAGGGCACGCTGGTGCAGCCGGGCGACCGGGGCTTCCTGGCCGCCGCGCTTGGGCCCGGCATGCGCGCCGTGACCGTCACCGTGTCGGAAAAGACCGGCGTTGCGGGCTTTGTCTTTCCGGGTGACCGCGTCGACCTGCTGCTGACGCAGGCCATCGGCGGCGGCCGCGACGAGCCCGGCTTCAACGCCACCGAAACCGTGCTGCGCAACCTGCGCGTGCTGGCCACCGACCAGTCGACCGAAACGACGCAGGTCGAAGGCAAGACCGTGGTGAAGAAGTTCCGCACCGTCACGCTGGAAGCCACGCCGCGCATCGCCGAGAAGATCTATGTCGCACAGGAAGTCGGCACGCTGTCGCTGGCCCTGCGCTCGATCGCCGACAACCGCGCCGAACTCGACCGCGCCATCGCCTCGGGCGAGCTGGTCGTGCCCGAAGGCGCTTCGCCCGAAGAGGAAGAGGAAATCCTGCAGCTGGCGATGAACCGCCCGCAGGAAGGCCGCACCACCTTCCAGACCGGCGGCGACGTGTCGCGCTTCCAGTCGCGCTTCATGCCTTCGCCCAAGAGCAACGATCCGGCACCCAGCGTCGGCGCCGCGCCTGCCGCCGCCCGGCCCACCGGACCGACCGTGCGCGTCAGCCGGGGCAACAACACCGTCATAGTGCCGGCCGGCAAGTGACCGAAAGGGACGGGAGCAAGCCAGCCGTGATCAAGAATTGCCACATAGTGTCCAAGGGGGGACATAAGATGAACCGCCGTCTGCTTTCGGGCCTCGTGCTCGCTGCTACCGCCCTGGCGCCGATCGGCACTATGGGAACCGCGACGACCGCCGTCGCCCAGACCCTGCCCGCGCCTTCAGACCAGATCGTGCTGTCGATCGGCCGGGGCCAGCTGGTCAATGTGGGCGGCCGGATGGCCGACATCTTCATCGCCGACGAAAGCATCGCCGACGTGCAGGTGAAGTCGACCAATCAGATTTATCTGTTCGGCAAGGCCGGCGGCGAAACCACGGTCTATGCCAGCGATTCGGCGGGTGCGATCATCTGGTCGGCCAATGTCCGCGTCGGCACCAATATCGACAGCATCGACCAGATGCTGGGCCTCGCCATGCCCGAGGCCAAGATTTCGACCGCGACGATGAACAACACCGTGCTGCTGACCGGCACGGTCGCGGCGCCCGAGGATGCGGCAGAGGCGGAGCGCCTTGTCTCGGCCTTCGTTGGCGACGGGGTGAACGTGATCAGCCGTCTGAAGCTGGCGACGCCGCTGCAGGTCAATCTGCAGGTCCGCTTTGCCGAAGTCAGCCGCACGCTGGTCCGCGCCATCGGCGTGAACCTCGCCACCTTCGACGGCACCAGCGGGTTCAAGTTCGGTGTAACGCAGGGCCGCGAAGGCTTCCTTCCGCAGTGGAGCATCGGCGGCAACGTCTTTACCGGCGGCACCACGGCATCGGGCGGATCCAGCCTTGTGACGGGCGCGGGCACGGGCAGCACCATCGCCGGTTTCGGCAAGTTCCTCGGCCTCGACCTTGCAGGCGCGCTGGATCTGGGTGAGCAGGACGGCCTCGTCACCACGCTGGCGCAGCCGAACCTGACCGCGCTGTCGGGCGAAACGGCCGAGTTCCTCGCGGGCGGCGAATTCCCGATCCCGATGAGCCAGGGTCTGGGCACCGTCGCCATCGAATACAAGAAATACGGCGTCAGCCTGGCCTATACGCCGACCGTACTGGCAAACGGCCGCATCTCGATCCGCGTTCGTCCCGAAGTGTCGGAACTGTCGAGCGCAGGGGCGGTCACGATCGAAGGCTTCGAGGTTCCCGCCCTCACCACCCGCCGCGCGGAAACGACGGTGGAGCTGGGTTCGGGCCAGAGCTTCATGATCGGCGGGCTGCTGTCGAACTTTTCGAACCAGACCATCGAAAAGACGCCGGGCGTCGGCGACCTGCCGATCCTGGGCAATCTGTTCCGCTCCACCAGCTTCCGCCGCGGCGAGACCGAGCTGGTGATCGTGGTGACGCCCTATCTGGTGAAGCCGGTGGACGCGAACCAGATCGCTCTCCCCACCGACGGATACAAGAACCCGACCATCATGGGCCAGCTGCTGGGCATGCAGTCGGACGGCGAAACGGGCGGCGCGCGCCGTCCCATGCCGCGCGCCAGCGAGGCGGCCCCGACCGGCCCCGTCGTCGGCATGAACGAGGTTCCGCAACAATCCGCCCCGGTTCGCAGCGCCGATGCCGGCGACGCGAAGCCCGGCTTCAACTTCTGATCGGGAGCAGCAAGGTGACCAAGATGATCAAGACCATCACTGCCCGCCTGACCGGGCACAGGGCTGCCACCGCCGCGCTTCTGCTCGGCGCAGCGGCGGGCCTTTCGGGCTGCGTTGGCGGGGTTTCCGACAATCGCACGCTCAATTCGGTGCATCAGCCGGTCGTGTCGCGCACCAATTACGTGTTCGACGTGATGACCAGCTCGTCCGGCATCCCGATCGGCGAACAGAGCCGTCTGGCCGGATGGTGGGACGCCATGGACATTTCCTATGGCGACCGCGTTTCGGTGGATACCGCCAATATCGGCCCCGCGGCCCGCGCCGATCTGATGGCGCTGGCCGACCGGCAGGGCATCATCCTGGCCGAGACGGCCCCCGTCACTGAAGGCGCCGCAGGCCCCGGCGTGGCACGCGTCGTCGTCACCCGCAGCACCGCCGCGGTCGAGGATTGCCCGCGCTGGACCGACAAGACCGATTTCAACCCGAACAATGCCACCAGCGACGGCTTTGGCTGCGCGGTGAACGCCAACTGGGCCGCGATGGTCGCCAATCCCGAGGATCTGCTGACCGGCCAGAAGGGCACGGGCGAGACCGTCGTGATGAGCTCGACCAAGGCCATCGACAGCTATCGCCAGCAGGCGCCCACGGGCGAAGGCGGCTTGCCGACCGTCTCGACCCAGCAGGGCGGCGGCGGCGGCGGCAGCAACTAACGGATCCGCGAAGGAGATGCTTTGATGAACCAGATGTCATCCGGAATGGGCGAACGCGACTCGTTCGCCGCCTTCGTCAGCGACGAGGCCACGATGGAAGTCGTGCGCACCACCGTCTCGAACCTCAACATGCCGCATGAAAAATGCAACATGGGCGGGCTTCGCAACGCGGTGCAGACGCTGTCGGTGTCGGCCAGCCCGCAGATCCTGCTGGTCGACCTGTCTGAATGCGGCGATCCGCTGTCCGACATCAACGCGCTGGCCGAGGTGTGCGAACCCGGCACGGTGGTGATCGCGGTCGGCCAGATCAACGACGTGCGCCTGTATCGCGACCTCACCGCCAGCGGGCTGCAGGATTATCTGCTCAAGCCGCTGAGCGAGGAAGCGCTGCGCGATTCGCTGCTGCAGGCGCAAAGCGTGCTGAGCGCGCCGCGTCACAATCCCGATGCGGCGGCCGCGCGCAACCATGTCATCACCGCCGTCGTTGGCACGCGCGGCGGCGTCGGCGCCTCGACCATCGCGACCTCGCTCGCATGGCTGTTCAGCGGCGAGCACAAGCTGCCGACCGCGCTGCTCGACCTCGACGTGCATTTCGGCACGGGCGCGCTGACCATGGATCTCGAACCGGGCCGCGGGCTTTCCGACGCGATCGAGAACCCCTCGCGCATCGACGGGCTGTTCATCGAACGCGCGATGGTGCGGGCGAACGACAATCTGTCGGTCCTCTCGTCCGAAGCGCCGATCCATTCGCCGCTGATGACCGACGGCAGCGCCTTCGTGCAGCTCGAGGAAGAATTCCGCCAGGCCTTCGACATGACCGTCGTCGACCTGCCGCGCAACATGCTGATCAATTTCCCGCATGTGCTGGCCGACGCCGACGTGTTCGTGCTGGCGACCGAGCTGTCGCTGGCGGGTGCGCGCGATGCGATCCGCATTCTTTCGTGGGTGGCGACCAATGCCTCGCACATGCGGCCCATCGTCGTCGCCAATCGCGTGACCAGCGGAACGGGCGAAATCAGCAAGGCGGATTTCGAAGCCTCTATCGAGCGCAAGATCGACTTCCTGATGCCGATGGACGTCAAGACCGCGACGCAGGCGGCCAAGGTCGGCCAGGTGTTCGTCGAGGCGAACCGCGCCAGCAAGGCATCCGCCGTGCTGCGCGATCTGGCCCGCAGCATCATGTCGACCAATGGCGACGAAAAGGCGCCGGCCGCCGCGAATGCAGCGGGCGGCGGGTCGCTGATGGAAAAGTTCGGGCTTGGCGGGATGAAGGCCAAGACCAGGCAAAAGGCCTGATGTGCAACCTCCCTGCCCCGATGAGGGCGGGGACATGCCATCGGATTGATTAGGGTACCGGAGGTTCAGGCGATGCAGTTTGCGCAGATTTTCATTGTCGTGATCGGCATGATGCTGGTGTTGGGCATCGCCTTTTTCGCCCTCTACGGCTCGACCGCGTCGCGGCATCAGGCCAAGCGGCTGCAGCAGATCCGCTATCGCCACTCGCAAAGCGCCGAGGCGCGGGTCGAGGCGCAGCTGAAAAAGGCGATTTCGGCGCGCAAGCCGCGTGCGCGCCATGCGGCGGGCTCCGATTCCAAGATCGCCGCGCTCGCGCTGCGCCTGCACCGCACGGGCAAGGGCTGGACGGTCGCCAATTATTTCTACGTGTCGGGCGGGCTGGCGCTGGGCATCGCGGTGCTGGTGCTGCTGAAGACCGGCGCGCCGCTTTTCGCGCTGGCCGGCGGCGCGGTCGTCGGGCTGGGCCTGCCGCATTTCATCGTGGGCCGCCAGATCAAGAAGCGGCTTGCGATGTTCAACGCCCGCTTTCCCGACGGGATCGAGCTGCTGGTGCGCGGTCTGCGCTCCGGTCTTCCCGTGACCGAGACCTTGGCGGTCGTCTCGACCGAGATCCCCGGCCCGGTGGGCGAGGAATTCAAGGCGATCACCGACCGCGTCAAGGTCGGCAAGTCGCTCGACGATTCGCTGCAGGAAACCGCCGATCGGCTCGACATTCCGGAATTCAAGTTCTTCTGCATCTCGCTTGCCATCCAGCGCGAGACGGGCGGCAACCTTGCCGAAACGCTGGCGAACCTTGCCGAAGTGCTGCGCAAGCGCATCCAGATGAAGCTGAAGATCCGCGCGATGAGCTCGGAAGCCAAGGCATCGGCCTATATCGTCGGCGCCCTGCCCTTCCTGGTGTTCACCATCGTCTACATCCTGAACCCCGCATACCTCGGCGGCTTCTTCACCGACGACCGCCTGATCGTGGCCGGCCTGTTCGGCATGTGCTGGATGAGCATCGGCGCCTTCGTCATGTACAAAATGGTCAGCTTCGAGATCTGATCGGGGAAAGGCACGAGAACTATCATGCAGACAACCGGCCCCACCCTTCTTGGCGTTGACGTCATTCTCGTCGGATCGATCCTTGCCGGGATCGCGGCGCTTGCCACGCTGATGGCGATCTATGCCGCGCTGACCGTGCGCGATCCGATGGCCAAGCGCGTCAAGTCGCTGAACGCCCGGCGCGAAGAGCTGAAACTTGGCCTGATGACCGAGGCGCAGGTCAAGCGCCGCACCCTGCGCCGCAAGACCGATCTGACTGACAAGGTCCGCGACTATCTGTCCAAGTTCTCGATGCTGCAGGACAGCCAGATCAAGGAGATCGAGCAGAAGCTGATGCAGGCGGGCATCCGCCGCAAGGAACTGGCCTATGTGGTGGTCGCGGCGCGCGTGGTGCTGCCGATCTTGTTCGGCTTTATCGCCGCGGTGCTGGTTTACTGGACCGACACCTATCCCGAGTGGGGCCCGATGAAGCGCCTCGCGGTATTCGCGGGCAGCCTTGCCGCGGGCTATTACGGTCCGGGCACCTATCTGAAGAACAAGGTCGGCAAGCGCACCGACGCGATCCGCAAGGGACTTCCCGACGCGCTCGACCTGCTGGTCATATGCGCCGAGGCGGGCCTGACCGTCGATGCCGCCTTTGGCCGCGTCGCCAAGGAACTGGGCCGCGCCTATCCCGAACTGGCCGATGAATTCGCGCTCACCTCGATCGAGCTGTCCTTCCTGACCGAGCGCCGCATGGCGTTCGAGAACCTGACCTATCGCGTCGATCTGGAAGCGATGAAGGGCGTCACCACGACCATGGTGCAGACCGAACGCTACGGCACCCCGCTCGCCTCGGCGCTGCGCGTGCTGTCGGCCGAGTTCCGCAACGAGCGTATGATGCGCGCCGAGGAAAAGGCCGCGCGCCTGCCCGCCATCATGACCGTTCCGCTGATCCTGTTCATCCTGCCGGTGCTGTTCATCGTGATCCTGGGCCCTGCGGCCTGCTCGATCTCGGACGCGCTGCTTTAGCAGGCGAAGGACCGACACAAGAAAGGGCGGCGCCGGATTTCCGGGGCCGCCCTTTTCCTTTGCGCATACCGAACGGGACGATTGCCCGCACGGCATCGCATGCTTCAACCTTCAGGGCACGATTCGGCGTCCATGTCCCGCACCTGCGCAAACAGCTTGTCGAGCGTTCTGCTGAATTCCTTGCGCTCCTTTACGGAAAGGCAGCTGAGGATCTCGGATTCCATCTGCAGCGCAAGCGGCATGACCCGCGCGTGAACCTCTTCGCCCTTCTCGGTCAGCTCCAGCAGATGGGAGCGCCCGTCGTCGGTGTTGCGATTGCGCATGATCAGGCCGCCATCGACCAGCACCTTGCACGCGCGGTTGACCGCCACCTTGTCCATGAACGTCGCCCCGACCAGCTGCCGCTGGGTCAGCGGGCCGACATCGCCGAGCACCGCCATGACGCGCCATTCGGTCTGCTTGAGATCGAAATGGGCACGATATTCGACCGCAATACGCTGGCTTACCGCATTCGAAGTGATCGAGAGCCGATAGGGCAGAAAGGCCGCAAGACGCGATTTCTCACCTGCCATAAAGCGGCTCCCGCCTGCCCGGCAGGTTCGGGGCAAAGCCGCCCCTAGACAAATCGTCACGTCTCTGACCCGTCATCGTCATCAAGACCCCATTCCCGCTTGCCCGCCGCGTCCTCAATGCTCATCAGCCCACCGTCAATGGCCACGCGGCTATTGTCCGGCCTTCGAACAAAAAGGCTGGCGGGTCCCAAAATCCGCCTGCCACACCCGATGTTGCGAATGTGCAACGCTGTATTTCAAAAACGTTACTCCTGATACCATCGCTTTTGCAATCACAAAGCGAATGGTCAATCAACGCGTAACTTCAGGTCGCACACGGGCGGGTTGGAGTTGGAATACTGGGGCCGACAGCAGCCGAAGCCCCGGGGCCATCTTATAGGGACTGCTTTTATGAAACTCACTCACATCCGGAAGCCCGCGCTTCGCGCCGGCACGGCCCTCGGGGTCGTGGCGCTTCTCGGCTCCACCACCGCATTCGCACAGGTCGAGCCGCAAGCCGAAGCCGAGGCAGAAGCCGCCGCCGCACCGGTCGAGACCATCGTCGTCACCGGTTCGCGCATCAGCAACCCCAACCTTGAACAGGCCAGCCCTGTCGCGGTCGTTTCCGAAGAGGAACTGGAACTGCGCCAGGCGACCGTCGTCGAAGACGTGCTTCGCCAGATCCCGGGCGTCGTCCCCAGCGTTGGCGCGCAGGTCAACAACGGCAACGGCGGCAACACCTATCTGAACCTTCGCGGCATCGGCGAACAGCGTAACCTGACGCTGCTCAACGGCGTGCGTATCGTTCCGGCCAACCTCGAAGGCCTCACCAACGTCGACGTCATTCCGGTCGCCCTGCTTGAGCGTACCGACGTCCTGACCGGCGGCGCCGGCGCCACCTATGGTGCGGACGCGGTTTCGGGCGTGGTGAACTTCATCACCAAGACCGATTTCTCGGGCGCCGAAATCTCGGCCACCCAGCAGCTGACCGAAGAAGGCGACGGCAAGATCTTCCGCATCGACGGAACGCTTGGCGCGAACTTCGACGACGGCCGCGGCAACGCGGTCCTCAGCCTCGGCTACACCAGCCGCGACGAAGTGTTCCAGGGCGACCGCGCCTTCGGTGCACAGAACATCAGCTCGGCCACCGGCAACCCCGGCGGTTCGTCGACGACCGTTCCCTCGGTCATCACCGTTCCCGGCACCACCAGCGGCACGCTGCAGGTTTCGCCTGACGGCAACTCGCTGCAGCCGTTCTATTCGCCGTTCAACTTCAACCCGTTCAACCTCTACCAGCTGCCGCTTGAGCAGTACCGCATGTATGGTGCGGCCCGGTACGAAGTAGCCGACAACATCGAACTCTACGGCGAAGGCCTGTTCGTCCAGAGCACGGTCACGACCAAGATCGCGCCCTCGGGCACCTTCCGCAACGTGCTGACCACGCCGCTGTCGAACCCGTTCCTGAATGCGGGCATCCGCAACCAGATTTGCGGTCTCGACACCGTCGCCGACGACGAGGAAGATCCGACCACGCTCGGCGTGCAGCGCCTGCTCACCCAGGCCCAGTGCGACGCGGCAGCCGTGGCCACCGACCCCAACGATCCGAACTACCAGACGGTCGACATCGACTATGGTCGCCGTTTCGTCGAGTTCGGCACCCGCGACAACGAATACCAGACCCAGCTCTTCCAGATGAAGGGCGGCGCTCGCGGTGCCCTGACCTCGTCGCTGGACTGGGAAATCCTCGGTGCCTATGGCGAGAGCAAGAACAGCTCGCGCCAGTCGGGTAACGGTACGCTTTCGCGTCTGCAGCAGTCGGTTCTCTCGACGAACCCCGACACCTGCCTCGACACCACCAACGACTGCGTTCCGATCGACCTGTTCGGTCCGCTCGGCAGCCTGACCCCGGAAGTGCAGCGCTTCCTCGACGTCGGCAACAGCGGTTCGGAAAGCACCTCGCTGACCCAGGCGCAGGCGTTCATCAGCGGCGACCTCGGCTTCGGCCTTCCGTCCGCAGCCGATCCGATCGGCATCGCGGCCGGTGTTGAATACCGCAAGTACACCGCCGAGACCCGTTCGGACCTGCTGACGCAGACCCCGGGCGAAGTCCTTGGTAACGGTGCGGCCAACCCCGACGCGCAGGGCGAATACGACGTCAAGGAAGTGTTCGGCGAACTCGTCGTTCCGCTGCTCACCGACATGGCGTTCGCCGAAGAGCTCACGCTCGACCTCGGTGCCCGTTATTCGGACTACTCGTCGACGGGCGGCGAATTCACCTGGAAGGCCGGCGGTACCTATACCCCCGTCTTCGGCTTCCAGCTGCGTGGCGGTTATCAGAGCGTGACGCGCGCTCCGAACATCGGCGAGCTGTTCAACCCGCAGGTTACCGGTCTCGACAACTTCGATACCGATCCCTGCTCGGGCGCTGCTCCGTTGAACAACGCGACCCTGCGCGCCACCTGTCTTGCACAGGGCGCTCCGGCCAACTCGATCGGCAACATCATCGTCGATCCGGCCGGTCAGGTTAACGTAACCACCGGTGGTAACCCGAACCTCGACGCCGAAACGGCCAAGACCTGGACCGTCGGTCTCGTTCTGCAGCCCGACTTCCTGCCGGGCTTCAGCGCAACGGTCGACTACTACAACATCACCGTTAAGGACGCGATCACCGAGCCGAACATCGGCGACGTGTTCGGGGCCTGTTTCGACCAGAACGGCGGTGCTGGCGACGCAAGCGATCCGGCCTGTACCGCGATCCGTCGTAACCCGGCCACCGGCAACCTGTTCGGCTCGGTCGCGACGACTGCGGGCCTCCCGCTGGTTTCGACCAACCAGGGCCGGATCTTCACCGATGGTATCGATCTGGTCATGAACTACCAGACATCGTTCTCGGGCATCGACCTCGGCTTCAACTTCCAGGGCAACTGGACGATGAACAGCGAGTTCAAGGCCAACCAGGACGATCCGGAAGGTCTGAACCGCGAGTGCGTTGGCTATTACAGCATCAACTGCTCGTCGATTCAGCCGGAGTTCTCGTTCAACCAGCGCACCACGCTGGGCTTTGGCAACATCGACGTGTCGCTGCTTTGGCGCTTCGTTGACGGCGTAGATGTTGAGCCGCTTGCCAATCCGGCCGAAGAGCCGCTGGAGACCGGTGAATGCGATAGCGGAAATCTCTATGAAGACGGGCTTTGCCGTCCGTTTCTTGAGGGCTTCGATGAGATCGGTGCAGAGCACTACTTCGATCTCAGCACTCGCTTCCAGGCGACCGACAACCTGACGCTGATCGCGACCGTCCAGAACATTCTGGACAACAAGCCGAAGATCGTCGGCAGCACGATCGGTTCCACCGCCTACAACAGCGGTAACACCTATCCTTCGACCTACGATCCGCTTGGCCGCCGTTATGGCATCACCGCCAAGCTGACCTTCTGATCGAAGTCAGTAGAACCGGAGAGGGCAGCGGAAACGCTGCCCTCTTTTTTTTTGCGCATTCTTCAGGTAACTTGCAGACGAACTGAAATCACTTAACGGGGTCGTTATGATTGTATCACTTTTCGCAGCAGCACTACTTCAAAGCGCCGCGCAGCCTGCGCCCGCACCTGCCACGCCACCTGCCCAGGAAAAAACTGAGCAGGGTGAGAAGCTGGCCAGCAACGAGAAGATCTGCCGCACGCACCGGGTCACCGGATCGCGCGTAAAGCGCGAGAAAATGTGCATGACGGCCCACGAATGGGAACTGTATGACGAGGCGCACCAGAACAAGGGCGCCGCGATTATCGGCAATGGCGTATGCACCGGCGGCGAATGCACGGGCACCTGATCGGCCCTCAGTTCTCCAATCAGTAAATTCACAAGAAGGGCGGCAATGCAATTTGCCGCCCTTCTCTTTTCCGGCGCTGAACGTCAGGCCACGACGATGTTGAGCGCTCCGTCCCCCTCGTCGATCTTCACCGTCGATCCGTCGGGGATCTGTCCGCCCAGCAGCATATCGGCCAGCGGATCCTGCAGGTAACGCTGGACCGCACGCTTGAGCGGACGCGCGCCATAGACCGGATCGTACCCGACCCGCCCCAGCCAGCGCTTCGCCGCATCGGTCAGGTCCAGTACGATCTTGCGGTCCTTCAGCAGCTTCTGCACGCGCTTGACCTGGATCTCGACGATCGGCGCCATGTGCTCGGCGGCAAGTCGGTGGAACAGGATGATCTCGTCCAGCCGGTTGAGGAACTCGGGGCGGAAATGCCCGCGCACCACGTCCATCACCTGCGGCTCGACATCGGCAACCTTTTGCCCGTCGTCCATATTGGCAAGGTACTGGCTGCCCAGGTTCGAGGTCAGGATGATCAACGTGTTCGAGAAATCGACCACGCGGCCCTGCCCGTCGGTCAGGCGTCCGTCGTCCAGCACCTGCAGCAGCACGTTGAAAACGTCGCTGTGCGCCTTCTCAACCTCGTCGAACAGCACCACCTGGTACGGCCTGCGCCGCACCGCCTCGGTCAAGACGCCGCCTTCCTCGTAGCCGACATAGCCCGGGGGCGCGCCGATCAGACGGGCGACCGCATGCTTCTCCATGAACTCCGACATGTCGATGCGGACCATGGCGCTGTCGTCGTCGAACAGGAATTCGGCCAGCGCCTTGGTCAGCTCGGTCTTGCCGACGCCCGTGGGGCCCAGGAACAGGAAGCTGCCCAGCGGCCGGTTCGGATCCTGCAGACCCGCACGCGCACGGCGCACCGCCTTGGATACCGCCTGCACGGCCTGCTCCTGCCCGATGACGCGGGTGCCGATCACCTCCTCCATCTTGAGGAGCTTCTCGCGCTCGCCCTCCATCATCCGGTCGACCGGTACGCCGGTCCAGCGGCTGACGACGCCGGCGATGTCATCCTCGGTCACTTCCTCGCGCAGCAGCGCGTTCTCGCTCTGCGCGCTGGCTTCGGACAGCCGTTTCTCCAGAGCCGGGATCTTGCCGTATGACAGCTCGCCCGCCTTGGCGAGATCGCCCGCGCGCTGCGCCTGCTCCAGCTCGATGCGGGCCTGGTCCAGCTCTTCCTTAATCTTGCCTTCGGCCGCGATCTTGTCGCGCTCGTTCTGCCAGCGGGTGGTCAGCTCGCTCGACTGCTGCTCAAGGTTCGCCAGCTCCTCGCGCAGCGCGGCCAGCCGGTCCTGCGACGCGGAATCGGTCTCCTTCGACAGCGCCGATTCCTCGATCTTCAGCTGGATGATCCGGCGGTCGAGGTTCTCAATCTCCTCGGGCTTGGACTCCACCTCCATGCGGATGCGGCTGGCGGCCTCATCCATCAGGTCGATCGCCTTGTCGGGCAGGAATCGGTCCGAGATATAGCGGTTCGACAGGGTCGCGGCCGCGACGATCGCGCCATCGGTGATGCGCACGCCGTGGTGAAGCTCGTATTTCTCCTTCAGCCCTCGCAGGATCGAGACCGTGTCTTCCACGGTCGGCTCGCCTACGAACACGGGCTGGAAACGGCGCTGCAGCGCAGGGTCCTTCTCGACATATTTCTGGTATTCATCCAGCGTGGTCGCGCCGATGCAATGCAGCTCTCCGCGGGCCAGCGCAGGCTTCAGCAGATTGCCCGCATCCATCGCGCCTTCGGATTTGCCCGCGCCGATCAGCGTGTGCATCTCGTCGATGAACAGGATGATCTCGCCCTCGGCGCCCTTCACCTCGTCCAGCACGCTCTTCAGCCGTTCCTCGAACTCGCCGCGATATTTCGCGCCCGCGATCAGGCTGCCCATGTCGAGCGCCATCAGGCGGCGATCCTTCAGCGAATCGGGCACGTCGCCATTGGCGATACGCAGCGCCAGCCCCTCGGCAATGGCCGTCTTGCCGACGCCGGGTTCGCCGATCAGTGCGGGATTGTTCTTGGTGCGGCGGGCCAGGATCTGCACCGTGCGGCGGATTTCCTCGTCGCGCCCGATCACGGGATCCAGCTTGCCCTCGCGCGCGGCCTCGGTCAGGTCGCGGGCGTATTTTTCCAGCGCGTCATAGCTTTCCTCGGCGCTGGCGGTATCGGCCTTGCGCCCGCCGCGCAGCTCGGTAATCGCGGCCTCCAGCGCCTGCGGCGTGAGGTTCGCAGCCTTCAGCGCCTGCCCCGCCGGGGTCGTCGTCGCCAGCGTCAGCGCCAGCAGCAGCCGTTCGACCGTGACATAGCTGTCGCCCGATTTGGTCGCCAGCTGCTCGGCCTGGTCCAGCACGCGCACGGCGTCGTTATCGAGGCCGGGCGTCTGCTGCGCCCCGCCGCCCGACACCGCCGGGATCTTGCCCAGCGCGACATCGACCTCTGCCTGCGCGAAGCCGGGATTGCCGCCCGCGCGCTGGATCAGGCTCGATGCCATGCCTTCGCCGTCTTCCAGCAAGGCTTTCAGAATATGGGTCGGGCTGATCCGCTGATGGTTCATGCGGATCGCGACGGTCTGCGCGGCCTGCAGGAAGCCCTTTGCGCGGTCGGTAAACTTTTCGAGATTCATGGGTTTTGCCCCTCACTGCCCTTATGGCCAATTGCCGCCAAAGGCCCATCAAGCGGCACCTTCGGCAAGCAGCTAGATAGTGTTGCCAATTTGCAACACAAGGGCCGGCCGGTGGAATTTTGTCGGCGCATCCAGACCCCTTGGCAGATTTTGGCGGATCGCCTTCGATTTCAAGAGCCGATTGCAGAGAGCGGATCGACAAAACGCCGATTCCGTTCGACGGGCGACCGCTATTGGCTGGAATCCGCCGGTTCTTTTGATAACAGTAGATACTAATCGCACAGCGCACATCTCCGGCCGATCCGCGACCGGCGTCTTTGCGAAACCATGCGTGCGCGTGACATTGGACTGGAGAAACCATGCGTCTTACCAACAGGCTGCTTGTCGCCGCCTCTGCCCTGTCAATGATGGCCGCGTCATCCATGGCCGTACCGGGCGCCGCCATTGCGAAACAGGCCGCGCCCGCCGCAGCCCCGCAAAGCGAGGTCCAGCCCGCGCCCCTGTCCGAACTGATCGCGGGCGTCGATATTCCCTATGACATGTTCAAGCTGGCGAACGGGCTGACCGTCCTGGTGCACGAGGATCGCTCGACCCCGGTGGTGGCGGTGTCGGTCTGGTACGGCGTCGGGTCCAAGCACGAGCCAGAGGGCAAGACCGGTTTCGCGCATCTGTTCGAGCATCTGATGTTCAACGGATCCGAAAACGCGCCGGGCGATTTCTTCGAACCGCTGGAGCAGGTCGGCGCCACCGATTACAACGGCACGACCTGGTTCGACCGCACCAACTATTTCGAAACCGTGCCGACCGGCGCGCTCGACCGC
The DNA here is from genome assembly GCA_002694745.1 of Croceicoccus sp. Taxonomy (GTDB): domain Bacteria; phylum Pseudomonadota; class Alphaproteobacteria; order Sphingomonadales; family Sphingomonadaceae; genus Croceicoccus. Next base: position 91,589 of record NZMY01000027.1, read on the forward strand.
GCGCTGTTCCTAGAAAGCGACCGCATGGGCCATCTGCTGGGCGCGGTGACGCAGGAAAACCTCGATAACCAGATCGGCGTGGTCCAGAACGAGAAGCGGCAGGGCGACAACCAGCCCTTCGGCCTCGTCGAATATGAGCAGCTTGAGACGCTTTATCCCTCGGGCCATCCGTATCACCATTCGACCATCGGCTCGATGGAAGACCTGTCGAGCGCGACGCTGGACGATGTGAAGAGCTGGTTCACCGGCCATTACGGCCCCAACAATGCCGTGCTTGTGCTGGCGGGCGACATCGATACCGCCACCGCCAAGCAGAAGGTGAACACATGGTTCGGCGCGATCCCTGCAGGACCGGCGATCGAAGATGTCGAGGCCCCGGTGCCAACGCTGGACGCACCGGTGTCGAAGGTGATCTACGACCAGGTGTCCACCCCGCGCGTCTATCGCATGTGGGCGATTCCCGGCCTTAACGACAAGGACACCGTCCCGCTGGAAATGGCGGCGCGCGTGCTGGGCGGGCTGGCATCTTCGCGCCTCGATAACGAGCTGGTGCGCGGCAAGCAGCTGGCCGTCAGCGTCGTCGCGCAGGCCAGCAATTTCGCGCAGGCCGGTCAGTTCGAGGTCTATGCCGATCTGAAACCCGGCGTCGAACTTGCCGATCTTGAGGCCGCTCTGGATGCCGAGATCGCCAAACTCGTACTCGAAGGGCCGACGGCCGACGAGTTGCAGCGCGCGGCGACGCAATTCGCCGCCGTCGAGATCCGCGGGCTGGAATCGCTGGGCGGTTTCAACGGCAAGGCGCCGACGCTGGCGCAGGGCCTGCTCTATTCGGACGACCCGGAATTCTACAAGAAGCGGCTTGCCCGCATCGCCTCGGTTACGCCCGCAGAAGTGCAGGACGCGGCGCAGCGCTGGCTCGACCGGCCGGTTTTCCGCCTGACGGTCATGCCCGGCACGCGCAAGGAAGGCGGCGAGAACCGGGGCGGCTATCTCACCGGCAAGGCCCCGCCGATGCGCGCGCCCGAATATTACTGGCAGCCCGGCAGCCTGACGGGCCCGGTCGTCGCCGCGCCCAGCGCCGAGCCCGACCGGTCGTCGATGCCGGCGATGGACGATCTGGCGCCGCTCGACTTCCCCGATATCCAGCGCGCCGTGCTGGACAATGGGATGCAGATCTATCTGGCGCAGCGCGAAGGCGTTCCCGTTGTCACCGCGCAGCTCAGCTTCGATGCGGGTATTGCCGCCGATCCCAAGGATGCGCTGGGCACCCAGTCGCTGATGCTGCAGACGATGGAGGCGGGCACCACCTCGCTCGACGCCACCGAACTGGCGATCGCGCAGGAACGTCTGGGCGCATCGATCAGCGCCAGCGCCAATCGCGACAACACGATCTTTACGCTCTCGGCGCTCGAACCCAACCTCGGTCCCAGCTTCTCGCTGCTGGCCGATTACGTGCGCAATCCCGCGTTCGACGCCAGCGAGCTTGAGCGCGTGCGCAGCCAGCAGCTGAACCGCATCAATGCGGAGAACACGCAGCCGCTGTCGATCGCGCAAAAGGTACTGATGCCCGCGATCTACGGCCCGGCGCATCCCTATGGCGTCCCGCCGAGCGGACTTGGCGAGGCCGATATCGTGGCGGGACTGACCGCGCAGGACCTGCGTGCATTCCACGCGACCTGGCTGCGTCCGGACAAGGCGCGGCTCTATGTCGTGGGCGATGTGTCCATGGCGGAAGTGACGACGCTCGCCAATCAGGCCTTCGGCAATTGGGCGCGTCCGGCGGCGCCCGCTCCGACCAAGTCGTTCGAAGTGGCCATTCCCCAGCCGCAGCCGCGCGTGATCTTGGTCGACCGTCCGGCCTCTCCGCAGTCTATGATCTTCGCGGGCAAGGTGATCGACAAGAAGGGCACCGACGATCTCGTCGCGCTGGATGCGGCGAACAATGTGCTGGGCGGCAGCTTCCTGTCGCGGCTCAATTCGGACCTGCGCGAGACCAAGGGCTGGTCCTATGGCGTGAGCAGCATCCTGTTGAGGCCGGAAGAGCAGGTTGCCTTTGCGCTCTATGCGCCTGTTCAGGCGGACCGCACGGGCGATTCCATCGCGGCGCTGCGCGACGGGGTGAACAGCTTCCTGACCAGTGACGGGGTGAAGCAGGACGAACTAATCCGCACGGTGAACAGCGAAGTGCGCGGCCTGCCCGGCACGTTCGAGACGAGCGCGGGCGTGCTGGCCGGCCTCGTCAACATCATCGAGCTGGACCGGCCCGATAATTACTATGAGCTGCTGCCCGCGAAATATGACGCGCTGACGCCGCCCTTGCTCGACCAAGTGGCGCGGGAGCAGAAGCTGTCGGACGGGCTCGTCTGGGTCGTGGTGGGCGATGCCGCCACCGTTCGGCCGCAGCTCGACCAGCTTGGGCTGACTGTGGAAACCGCGACGGTGGGAAGCGAGGAGGAATAACCCCCCTCGCCCCGGCGGCATAAACAAAAGGGGCGCCGGTCGGACATGACCGGCGCCCCTTTTCGATTGGCAGCGTCGTGGCGCGAAAATCAGCCCAGCTTGGTCTTCAGCACCTCGTTCACCACGGCGGGATTGCCCTTGCCCTTCATGGCCTTCATCGTCTGTCCGACGAAGAAGCCGAACAGCTTGTCCTTGCCGCCGCGATATTCGGCGACCTTGTCCTCGTTCGCGGCCAGCACCTCGTCGATCACCGCCTCGATCGCGCCGGTGTCGCTGTTCTGCTTCAGCCCCTCGGTCTCGGCAATCTCGTCCGGTTCGCGGCCGGTCTTCAGGACGATCTCGTAGATCTCCTTCGCCTGCCCGCCCGACACGACATTGGCCGCCGCCAGCGCCAGGATGCCCGCATTGGCCGCGGTGGTATCGTTCGCCTCGACCGCGCCTTCGGTGGCGTTCTTCACGCCCGGCGCGACCGACAGCACCCAGTTGGCCACCTGCGTCGCGACATCCTTTTCAGGCTTGCCGGTCCTGTCGGCGGTTGCCGCCAGCACATCCTCGAACCGTTTGTAGACATCGACGTCGGCGGTCAGCTGGTTCGCGTTATAGGCGGTCAGCCCCAGCTCGCTTTCGTAACGGTGGCGCTTGGCGTCGGGCAGTTCGGGCAGCGATTCGCGGCAATCGTGCAGGAACGCATCGTCCAGCTCCAGCGGCAGCAGGTCCGGATCGGGGAAATAGCGATAGTCATGCGCGTCTTCCTTCGACCGCATGGTGCGCGTGGTGCCGGTGTCGGGATCGAACAGGCGTGTTTCCTGATCGACCTTGCCGCCCGATTCCAGCACGTCGACCTGCCGGTTCGCCTCATACTCGATGACCTGCATCACGAAGCGGACGGAATTGACGTTCTTCGTCTCGGTCCGCGTGCCGAATTCCTCGCCCGGCTTGCGGACGGACACATTGACGTCGGCCCGCATCGAGCCTTCCTCCATGTTCCCGTCGCACGAACCAACGTAACGCAGGATCGAGCGCAGCTTGCGCACATAGGCCCCGGCCTCTGCCGGAGAGCGCATTTCTGGCTTCGACACGATCTCCATCAGCGCGACGCCGCTGCGGTTGAGGTCGACATAGGACATGGTCGGATGCTGGTCGTGCATCAGCTTGCCCGCGTCCTGCTCGACATGGATGCGCTCGACCCCGATGCGCTTGGTGTTCTCGGGATTCTTGTCGTCCAGCGCGATGTCCAGGTGCCCCTCGCCCACCAGCGGGTGATAGAGCTGGCTGATCTGGTAGCCCTGCGGCAGGTCGGCGTAGAAATAGTTCTTGCGGTCGAACCGGCTCCACTTGTTGATCTGCGCGTCGATCGCCATGCCGGTGCGCACCGCCTGCCGGATGCATTCGCGGTTCGGCACGGGCAGCATGCCCGGCATCGCGGCATCGACAAGGCTGACCTGCGTATTGGGCTCCGCCCCGAACGCGGTCGCGGCGCCGGAAAACAGCTTGGCCTGCGAAGTGACCTGCGCGTGGACCTCAAGGCCGATCACGACCTCCCACTCGCCCGTTGCGCCGTGAATACGATATTCGCTCATTCTTCGTCCCAGTTCAGTTCGGCAGCGCGCTTGATCGCGGCGAATTGCTTGTCGAGGATCGGCATGATCCGCGACGAGAGTTCGTCCGGCAGATGCTCCAGAGTCCGGGCCACGCCCTCCAGCGACACATCGACGTCGCGCGGCGAGACGAGGCCCGTGCTCGCGATCATCCGGATCGACTGCAGCGAGGCGTTCAGCGATGCCATCGCCAGAGTATATTCCGGCGAGACGTTCACCACCACCGATCCGGCGTCGCCACGAAACCAGCCGCCTTCTCGATCGCCAGACCTGCGTTCAGCACGCCCTGCTCGTCGAAGGCCCTGCCGATGATCTGCAGGCCCAGCGGCAGACCCTCGCGGTTCATGCCGGCCGGAACGCTCATCGCCGGCAGCCCGGCCAGCGACGCGGGCACCGCGAACACGTCGTTCAGATACATCGCCAGCGGATCGCTCGTCTTCTCGCCCAGCGCGAAGGCCGCGGTGGGGCAGGTCGGGGCCAGAATCACGTCGCACTGCTCGAAAGCCTTGGCGAAGTCCTGCGCGATCAGCGTGCGGATCTTCTGCGCCTGGTTGTAATAGGCGTCGTAGAAGCCCGCGCTCAGCACATAGGTGCCGATCATGATACGGCGCTTGACCTCGGGCCCGAAGCCGTCGGCGCGGGTCGCGGCATACATGTCCTGCAGACCGGCGCCATCGGGCAGGTCGCGCAAGCCGTAACGCACGCCGTCATAGCGCGCGAGGTTCGAGGACGCCTCGGCCGGCGCGATGATGTAATAGGCGGGCAGCGCATATTTGGTATGCGGCAGCGAGATATCGACGATCTCGGCGCCTGCGTCCTTCATCCACGCAATGCCGTCGTCCCAGCTTTTCGCGACATCCTCGTCCATCCCGTCCATGCGGTATTCGCGCGGGATGCCGATGCGCTTGCCCTTCATGTCGGGGTTCAGTCCCGCTTCCCATTCGGGCACCGGCATGTCGAGCGAGGTCGCATCCTTGGGATCGAATCCCGCCATCGCCTCAAGCATGATCGCACAGTCGCGCGTGTCGCGCGCCATCGGCCCCGCCTGGTCAAGGCTGGACGCGAACGCCACCACGCCCCAGCGCGAGCAGCGGCCATAGGTCGGCTTGATCCCGGTGATGCCGGTAAAGGCCGCGGGCTGGCGGATCGAACCGCCGGTATCGGTGCCGGTCGCCGCAGGGGCCAGCCGCGCCGCCACCGCCGCTGACGAACCGCCCGACGAACCGCCGGGGGCCAAGGCAGCATTGCCGCCATCCTTGCGCCGCCACGGGCTGATCACATTGCCGAAATAGCTCGTCTCGTTCGACGATCCCATCGCGAACTGATCCAGGTTCAGCTTGCCCAGCATGCCCGCGCCCGCGTCCCACAATTTCTGCGACACGGTCGATTCGTATTGCGGGGTGAACCCCTCCAGAATGTGGCTGGCCGCGGTGGTCTGCACGCCCTTGGTGGCGAACAGGTCCTTCATGCCGATCGGCACGCCGCCCATCTTGCCCAGCGGCTCGCCCTTGGCGCGCTTGGCATCGACCGCCTTGGCCGCATCGACCGCCACTTCGGGGGTCGCCACGATAAAGGCGTTGAGGCTGCTGGCCGCCGCGACATTCGCGTTGAACGCTTCGGCCACCTCGACTGCGGTGAATTCGCCGCCCGCGACACCGTCGCGGATCGCCGCGACACCCAGTTCGGTCAGATTGGTCATTATTCGATCACCTTGGGCACGCCAAAGAAACCGTGCTCGGCGGCGGGCGCGTTGGCCAGCACGTCATCGCGCCGGTTGCCGCCGGTCAGCGGGTCGGCATCGACCACGTCGTCGCGCAGGCGCAGCGTGTTGGGAATGACCGCGGTCATCGGCTCGACGCCGGTCACATCGACCTCGCCAAGCTGTTCGACCCAGTCGAGGATCTGGTTGAGTTCGGGAACGAACGCCTCGGCTTCCCCGTCGCGCAGGGCGATGCGGGCCAGCGAGGCGATCTTTTCGACCGTTGCTTTATCGACAGACATGGCAGCGCGATTAGCTTGCCATCGCGCCCATGCCAAGCATGTCTTGCAGGGTTGCGGCGTTATTCTCCGGCGGGAACGGCACCCTGCGGCGGCGCCATGCCGCCAAGGCCCATCTGCTGCATCTGCTGCTGGATCGCACGCAGCTCTGCCTCGGAACGGAAATCGATCAGCTCGACGGTGAAGGTCAGGTCGGCATTGGGGGGAATGCGGTCGCCCGCGCCCTGCGCGCCATAGGCCTGATCCGACGGGATAAAGACCTCGTAACGGCCGCCGCGCTTCATCTGCTGCAGCGCCTGGCCGAAGCCGGGGACCACGCCCGACACGGGGAAGATCGCACCCTCTGCCGAATCGAAGACGGTGCCATCGGCCAGCCTGCCTTCGTAATTGACGTTCACGACGTCTTCCATCGTGGGCGATCCGCCGGTGCCTTCGGACAGGGTGGTGACTTCCAGCCCCTGATAGCGGGTTGCCCATGCGGCGCCCGCGGCCAGCAGAACCGCGATGGCGATACCGATCCAGAGCTTGGAGAGGATACCCTTGCCAATCGGCTGGAGCGGGACGCGGGTAATTTCCGTCATGTTTCGATGCGCTTTCGTCAATGGATGCAAAAAGGGCGCGGGAAGGATGTTCCCGCGCCCCTTTGGCGTATGCGGCGACAAGGTTCAAGCGGCTAGCGACATCATCGCATCACCGCGCGAACCGGTGTTCTTAGCGAACGCCGTCGCGTTCCATCCGCTTGCGCTCCAGCTTGCGGGCGCGGCGAACGGCAGCGGCCTTTTCGCGGGCGCGCTTCTCGCTAGGCTTTTCGAAGTGACGACGCAGCTTCATTTCGCGATAAACGCCCTCACGCTGCAGCTTCTTCTTGAGAGCCCGGAGAGCCTGGTCGACATTGTTATCGCGAACGATGATTTGCATAAAACGCTGCTACCTCGGTTTCTGTCATGGCACCTGCCGGCAGCGAATCGCCCGCGAGTACCTATTGAACTGATTAAAATACTGTAGGGGCCGAATCCCGACGGGACCGGCCTGAACCGGCGGAGCCGCTACCAGCACCCACCTTGTAAAGCAAGCGCGCTTAACAAGGGAATCGGCCCGATGCGTCCACCAACTGTTGTCTTACTACCACAAAAGGGGCATCGGGCGCAAATCCACAGCAATGCGGACTCGCTGCGCAAGGTCTTTCGCGGCGACTTAACCCAAGTTACACCCTACACCCAAGTCACACCCAGGGGCTCAATGCCAACGCCGATTTCACAACTGGCCGCTTCGCTGATCGTCGCCCTTGGCGGCGGGACGGGGGCGGTGCTGCGTTATCAGCTGGGACGGCTGGTGTCGCATCTGGCACCGGGTCAGGCGCTGAGCTTTCCGTGGGCGACGCTGGCGGCCAATGCGCTGGGCAGCGCGGCGATGGGCGTGCTGATCGCATGGCTCGCCCGTCACGACGCCGCGGGGGCAGGCGGCGGAGAGCAATGGCGCCTGCTGCTCGGCGTCGGCCTGCTGGGCGGTTTCACCACATTCTCCAGCTTCTCGATGGAAACCGTGCTGCTGTGGCAGCGCGGCGAAGCGGGACTGGCACTTACCTATATCGTCGCTTCGCTGGTGCTTGGTCTTGCGGGACTCGTCGCGGGACTGACACTTGCACGAGGGACCCTCTAATGCCCGCTCCGGAAGATACCATCCGCCGCTTCACCGTCAGCCATGACGACGATGGCGCGCGCCTCGACCGCTGGTTCAAACGGCATCTGCCGCAGATCGGCTTCAACACCATCTCGCGCTGGGCGCGCACCGGCCAGATCCGCGTCGACGGCAAGCGGGCCAAGCCCGAAGACCGCGTCGAGGCCGGGCAGGAAATCCGCGTGCCCCCCGGCGGCGAAAGCCTGTCCAAGGGCCCGCAGCGCCAGCGTATCCAGCTGACCGAGGACGAGCTGGCCGAGGCGGATGCCATGGTGCTCCACCGCGACCGCGCCGCCATCGTGCTGAACAAGCCGCCCGGCCTTGCCACGCAGGGCGGTACCGGCACCAAGCACCACGTCGACCGCCTGCTTGAGGCTTTCGTGCCGGAGGAAGACAGCAAGGTGCCCCGCCCGCGCCTCGTCCACCGGCTCGACAAGGATACCTCGGGCGTGCTGCTGACCGCCGCCACGCCGGGCAGCGCGGCATTCTTTTCCAAGCGCTTTTCGGGCCGCAGCGCCAAGAAGATCTATTGGGCGTTGGTGACGGGCGTGCCCGATATCTCGGCCGGCACCATCGACCTCGCGCTGGCGAAACAGCCCGGCACCGGGGGCGAAAAGATGATGCCCGATCCCGAAGGCCAGCCCGCACGCACCAAATATCGCGTGGTCGACCGCGCGGGCAACAAGGCCGCCTGGGTCGAGCTGGAGCCACTGACGGGCCGCACCCACCAGCTGCGCGTGCATCTGGCCGCGATCGGCCATCCCATCGTGGGCGACGGCAAATATGGCGGGCAGGCCGCGTTCCTGACCGGCAGCATCAGCCGCAAGATGCACCTGCATGCCCGCCGCCTGATCATCGATCATCCCGACGGCGTGCCGCTGGATGTCACGGCCCCGCTGCCCGACCATTTCGCGGCCAGCATGGAGCAGCTCGGTTTCGACGAGAGCGCCAGCGATGCCTTGCCCGAGGAAGGCCCTCCGCCCCCTTCGCGCGAGGAAAAGAAGATCGCCGCGCGCCGCCATGCCAAGGATGTGCGCAAGGAACGCCGGGGCGAGCGGCGCCAGCGCACGATGGGTTCGCCCAAGGCGGGCAAGCCCACGACCAAGCGCTCCGCCGCCCCCGCGCCCAAGAAGGGCGGCGTGAAGAAGGGCAAGGGCAGTCCCCGGCCGGCAGGGAAACCCGCGCCCCGAAAGCCCGGTAGCAAATGAGCCGGATCGCGATCTTCGATTGCGACGGCACGCTGGTCGACGGGCAGGCCAATGTCTGCCTTGCGATGGAGGAAGCCTTTGCCGCCGCTTCGCTGGAAGCGCCGTCGCGCGCGCTGATCCGCCGCGCGGTCGTCCTGTCGCTGCCGCAGGCCATGGCGATGCTGTTGCCGGGGAGCACGCCTGCCGAACAGGAAATGCTGGCCGAAAGCTACCGCCTGGCCTTTCGCGAGCATCGCCGACTGGGACAGGTGGACGAACCCCTGTTCGACGGCATAGCGCCGCTGCTGCGCCAGCTTCACGCCGAGGGATGGCAGCTGGCGGTCGCCACCGGCAAGTCGCGGCGCGGGCTGCGCCATTGCCTCGCCACCCATGGCGTGTCCGACCTGTTCAGCAGTCTGCAGACCGCCGACGACCATCCGTCGAAACCCGATCCCGCGATGATCGCCGCCGTGCTGTGGGAAACCGGTATCGACGCCAAGGACGCGGTGATGATCGGTGACACCAGTTTCGATATGCTGATGGCCAGTGCGGCGGGCGTGCGGGCCATCGGGGTCGACTGGGGCTATCACCATGCCGAGGAATTGCTGGCAACCGGCGCCGAACGCGTCGCCGAAACGGTCGAGGAACTGGCCGGCATGCTGGAGGTGACCAGTGGCTGATCCGGCGGCAGGGCGTTATTTCGCGATGCAGGCGGTCCGCATCCTTGGCATGGGCGTCGCGGTCTATGGCCTGCTGGCGGCGACGGCCGATGTGTCCTGGCCCGATGCGCTGCCGCGCTGGCTGGGGTTCGTGCTGTTCGCGATCGGTCTGGCCGATGCGCTGGTTGTCCCGCGCATGATGGCGCGCGCCTGGAGCAGCGAGGGCATGGCGCGGCGCGGCGCGGCGGCGGACGCGATCAACAGGAAGGATGACGGGCATCCATGAAGCGTTTCTACCGCGAGGTAACCGTCAGCGAGCAGGATCACGGCTGGCAGGTGGCGCTGGACGGGCGCGGCTTGAAGACGCAGGGCGGCACGCCGCAGATCGTCCCGACCCGCGCGCTGGCGGACGCGCTGGCGGCGGAATGGGACGCGCAGGGCGATCTTATTGACCCGAAGAGCCTGCTGCTGCGCGACCTCACCGATTACGCCATCGACCGGGTCGCGCCCGATCCGGCTTCCGCCATCGCGGCGATCATGCCTTTCGCCGAGACCGATACGCTCTGCTATCGCGCCGATGACGGCGAGGCGCTGCGCGATCGGCAGGAGGAAGCATGGGAACCGCTCGTCGCCGCTGCCGAAAGGACGCTGGGCGTCGATTTCTCGCGCGTGGCGGGCATCAGCTATACGCCCCATCCCCCCTCCACGCGCGCGCGGATCGTCGAGGAGCTGGAGGAGATGGACAGCTTTACACTGGCCGCCCTTCAGAACCTCGCCAGCCTTGGCGCGTCGCTGATCGCGGGCCTTGCCGCGCTGGATGAGGGACAGGATGCCGACGCTTTGTTCGCCCTTGCCAATCTGGAAGAAGACTGGCAGGCGCAGCAATGGGGCTGGGAAGCCGAGGCGCTGGCCCGACGTGAGGCCCGCGCGCGCGGCTTTGCGCTGGCGCAGCGTTTCGCGCGGCTGGCACGGCCCGGCGCGAAGGCGGAACCTTAAGACCGGTCTGTCCGCTTCACCTTTGAAGAGGAGAAGCCATGACCATTTCCGCCATCGCCATCAACTGCACGCTGAAAAGCGACGAGAGCGCCGTCTCGTCCACCGACTCGATGATTCAGGTCCTGCAAAAGGCCTTTGCCGAGCATGACGTGAAGCTGGAAAAGACCATTCGCGCCGCCGCGCACAACATCCTGCCCGGCGTCACTTCGGACGAGGGCGAAGGCGACGACTGGCCCGCCTTGCGCGAGGAAATCCTGAAGCACGACATATTGATCTTTGGAACGCCGATCTGGATGGGCCAGATCAGCTCGGTCGCCAAGCGCGTGCTGGAACGCATGGACGCGTTCCTGTCGGAAACCGACGATCAGGGCCGCATGCCCAGCTATGGCAAGCTGGCGGTCAGCGCCATCGTCGGCAACGAGGATGGCGCGCATTGGGCATCGTCGCAGATATTCCAGTCGTTGAACGACACGGGCTGGACCATCCCGCCCGTCGCCAATTGCTATTGGGTAGGCGAAGCGATGGGTTCGACTGACTTCAAGGATCTGAAGCAGGTGCCCGACAAGATCACCCAGACGGCCGCGATGGTCGCATCGAATGCCGCCCATCTGGCGGGAGTGCTGAAGGGCAATCCCTTCCCCGGCTGATTTTCGTGGCCGGCAAACGTCCCGCCTATTGCGTGAAGCCGTTCATCCACTCCGCGACCGATGCGGCGACCTCGTTCGCTGCATCGTTCAGCGCCGGGGCCACATAGATCGAATCCGCCGCGATGCCCGGTACGCTGTGTGAAAAGCGCTGCGCGTTGATATTGCCCTCGGGATCGACGCGTACCGCGTCATAGGTGACGGTCACCGACATCGACGGAACGTCATAGCCCATCTCGACCAGCCGGCCATATAGACGCGTGCGATTGGGCAGGCCCGGATCGGCGCCCGCGATCACCAGACGGCCGGTGGAAACGCGCAGGGTCTCGGCCAGCAGGCCCTGAAACAGGCGCGAGGGATGGTCGACGTAGAACGCGTTCTGCAGATAGGCGACGCTCGACGGGTCGATCTGCACCGGCACGCGGTTGACGTCCAGCCGGTCCTCGACCTCGGGCTCGAACACGAAGATCGCCGAATCGACCGTGCCCTGGCTGGCCGCGCCCGCAGGCGCGCTGGTGCGAGGGGTCAGGGTGATCAGCTGCTCTGGCGGATCGCCGCCCGCGCCGATGCTGACGCATGACGCCAGCAAGGCGGCCGGCAAGGCTGCGCCGAACAGGGAAAGAACGCGCTTCACATTCATCACGGCTCATACTCCGGCAGGGGCTTGCTGTTCAGGAAGGCCCCTGCGCCATCGTCGTTCAGCTTTTCGGTCACGTTGCGCAGCGCGCGGGTGGTGGCGCGCAGATCGCGGATCGCGGCCTCGGTCTCGGGCAGCGTGCTCGACGACAATTGCTGCGCGGCGGGGCGCACGTCGTTGATCGTCGCTTCCAGCGTGGTCATCGCGCTTTCCGCGCTGGCCAGCGTTTCGCGCAGCTGATCGGCCAGCGACTGGCCCTCGCCGTTCACCAGGCGGTCGGTGGACTTGGCGACCTTCTCGAACTCGGCCAGCGTCAGCGTGGCCTGCCGCAGGGTCGATTGCAGTTCGGCCATGGTCTGGTCGATGCGCGGGGTCGCCTCGGCCAGATTGCGCGTCATCCGGTCGGTGTTCTGCAGGATGCCCTCAATCGATTCCTGGTTTTTGTCCGACAGCACCATGGTCAGCCGTTCGGTCAAGGTCGCCAGCCGCTCCATCAGCAGCGGGGCATTGGTCAGCAATTCGCCAAGCCCGCCGCGCCTTGTGGGAATGACAGGCACGCCTTCGGGCCCCGGCTCGGTGATCGGGGGCGCGCCCCTGACGGCGCCTTCCAGCTGGATGGTCGATACGCCGGTAAAGCTTCCCTGAATCGTCGCGGTGGTGCCTTGCAGGACGGGCACTTCCTCATCCACCGAGACGCGGACGCGGACGAATTCGGGATCCTTCTTCCACAGCTCGATCTTGGTCACCTTGCCGGCGGGAACGCCCGCATAGGCAACCTCGGACCCGCGGGCGAGGCCGCTGACCGATTGCTTGAAGAAGATGTCATATTCGTTCTGGGCACCCTCGTTCAGCCGGGCGATCCAGATGATGAATGCGGCGGCCATCGCCAGCAGCAACAGGGTGACTGCCCCCACCCATATATGGTTTGCCCGCGTTTCCATGCCTGTCTGCCCCTATGCCCTCTCGGGACCTGTCTTGTCCATCGCGCCGGGATTTGCGGCGGAGGAGGAATCGTACGATGCCTGTGCGGCCCGCCCGCGCGGTCCGTTGAAATATTCCTGGATCCACGGATGATCGGTCGCCAGCAATTCCGGAATCGTGCCTACCGCGATCACCTTCTTGTCGGCCAGCACCGCCACCCGGTCGCAGATCGCGTGCAGCGTGTCGAGGTCGTGCGTGATGAGGAACACCGTCAGCCGCAGCGTATCGGCCAGTTCGCGCGTCAGCCGGTCGAACGCCGCCGCGCCCACCGGGTCCAGCCCGGCGGTCGGATCGTCCAGAAACAAAAGCTCGGGATCGAGCGCCAGCGCACGCGCAAGGCCCGCGCGCTTTTTCATGCCGCCCGACAGTTCGGACGGATATTTGCTCGCCGCCTCGGCCGGAAGGCCCGACAGCACGACCTTGTAGCGCGAAATCTCGTGCCGCAGTTCCGTGGAAATCTCAGGATAGAATTGCTTGAGCGGCACCTCGACATTCTCGGCCACGGTCAGGGTGGAGAACAGCGCACCGCCCTGGAACAACACGCCCCAGCGCGAACGAATACTCTCGTCATCCCGGTTGTCGGGATCGGTCAGATCGCGCCCCAACACCTCGATCCGGCCCGAGCGAGGCGTCTGCAGACCGATGATGGAGCGCATCAGCACCGATTTGCCCGTGCCCGATCCGCCGACGACGCCGATGATTTCGCCTCGCCTGACCTTGAGCGAAAGATCCTCGTGCACGACCTGCTCGCCAAAGGCATTGGTGATGTCTTCGATGACGATCGGAAACTCGCCGTCGAACTCCGGCGGCGTGAAGACCGCGTCTTCGGTGGCCTGTGCGATCAGGTCTTCGGCTCGCTTGCTGGCCATCAGCCCCACCCGATCTCGGTAAAGAAGATCGCGAAGAACGCGTCCAGCACGATCACCATGAAGATTGCCTGCACCACCGCCATGGTCGTGCGCTTGCCCACTTCCTCGGCATTGCCGGACACCTGCATGCCCTGATAGCAGCCCGCCAGCCCGACGATCAGCCCGAACACCGGCGCCTTGATCAGCCCGACCCACACATCGGTCAGCGGCACCACTTCGCGGATCCGCTGAAGGAAGGTGAAGAACGGGATGTCGAGTGCGAAATTGGCAATGAACGCACCGCCGATGATCGCGAGGACAGAGGCGAAGAAGCCCAGGGGAATCATCATCAGCACCGCCGCCAGAATGCGCGGCAGGATAAGCCGTTCCATCGGCGACACGCCGATCACGCGCATCGCATCGACTTCCTCGGTCAGTTTCATGGTGCCGATCTGCGCGGCAAAGGCGCTGCCCGACCGGCCCGCGACCATGATCGCGGTCATCAGCACGCCCAGTTCGCGGAAAGACAGCCGCCCGGTCAGGTTGATCGTGTAGATCTCGGCCCCGAACTGTGCGAGTTGCACCGCGCCCTGCTGCGCGATGACGATGCCGATCAGAAAGCTCATCAATCCGATGATGCCCAGCGCGGACACGCCGACCAGTTCGAACTGGCGGACCAGCGCGGTCATCGGGAAACGGCGCGGATGGCGGATCAAAGACCCCATTGCGATCACCGAAGCGCCGAGGAAGTCGACGACGCCCGCGACCCCGCGCGCCCAGTCGATGACCCGTTCGCCCACCGCATCGGGGACCCGGCTGAGCAGGCGTGCGCGCGGCGGGGTGATGTCGGCGCTGCTGGCGCATTCCTCAACCGCGTCGATCAGGCGGCGTGCCTTGTCGCTGGCCCCCTCGATCCGTGCATCCAGCGCACCTGCCGCGCGCATGATTACCCACGCACCGACGGTGTCGATATCCTCGACCTGCGAAATATCGATGGCGGCAAGCGAATCGATTTCGCGCAGGCGATTGTCCAGCGGCGCAATGGACGAGACCGTCAGAGGCCCCGTCACCACCAGCACCGGGCCGCCTTCACCGTCCCTCGTATCGAATTCCGCCCAGTCGCGCATGGTGGCGGTCATGGTCGAAAAAACGCTCGCTCACAAGCGTCTGCCGACAGGCGGGCACAAGCCGTCCGGGCATCTGTTGTGTAAATGGCGTGTTTCTGGTGCTTGCCCCCCGCCCGGCACGCTGGCAAAGCGCGCCACATGAGCGACGCTGAAACCATCACCACGAATTTGCCGAAAACCTTCGATCCCGCCGAGATCGAGGTGCGTTGGTACGCGCATTGGGAACAGGGCGGCCTGTTCCGGCCCGAACGCCCGGATGCCGAGGCCTTTACCATCGTCAATCCGCCGCCGAACGTGACGGGCAGCCTGCATATCGGCCACGCGCTCGACAATACGCTGCAGGATATCGTGATCCGCTACGAACGGCTGCGCGGCAAGGATGCGCTGTGGGTCGTCGGCACCGATCACGCGGGCATCGCGACGCAGATGGTGGTGGAACGCCAGATGGAGGCGCGGCAGGACAAGCGCACGAATTACACGCGCGAGCAGTTCATCGACAAGGTCTGGGAATGGAAGCACGAAAGCGGCGGCACGATCACGCGCCAGCTGCGCCGCCTTGGCTGTTCGATGGACTGGAGCCGCGAGCAGTTCACGATGGATCCGCATTTCACCAAGGCGGTGCTGAAGGTCTTTGTCGACCTGTATAATCAGGGCCTGATCTATCGCGACAAGCGTCTGGTGAACTGGGACCCGGCGCTCAAGACCGCGATCTCTGACCTGGAGGTCGAGACGCGCGAGGTTCAGGGCGGCTTCTGGCATTTCCGCTATCCGCTGGCGGACGGCGTGACGCTGGATAACGGGCAGGATTATATCGAGGTCGCGACCACGCGCCCCGAAACGATGCTGGCCGACATGGCGGTGGCCGTGCATCCTGAGGACGAGCGCTATGCCAGCGTGATCGGCAAGGAGATCGAGCAGCCGATCACCGGCCGCCGTTTCCGCATCGTGGCCGACGAACATGCCGATCCCGAACTGGGTTCGGGCGCGGTGAAGATCACGCCGGGGCACGATTTCAACGACTTCGAGGTGGCCAAGCGCGCCGGGATCGCGGCGGGCGACATGCTCAACATGCTCGATGGCGAAGCGCGCGTGGTGCAGACCGCCGACGGACTGGTGCCGGACGAGTTCCTCGGCCTCGACCGGTTCGAGGCACGCACGCTGGTCGTGCAGCGCATGAAGGACGCCGGCTTCCTGATCCCGCATGTGACGAAGGATGCGGAGGGCAACGAGACCGAGCACGACGCCGAACCGCGCACCATCGCCACCCCCTTCGGCGACCGCGGCGGCGTGGTGATCGAACCCTGGCTGACCGACCAGTGGTATGTCGATGCCGAGACACTGGCGAAAGGCCCGATCGAGGCGGTGAAGGACGGCCGCATCGAGATCGTGCCGAAAAGCTGGGAAAAGACCTTCTTCAACTGGATGGAGAACATCCAGCCATGGTGCGTCTCGCGCCAGCTGTGGTGGGGTCACCAGATCCCGGCATGGTATGCCGAGGACGGCAGCGTTTATGTCGCGGAGACCGAGGAAGAAGCGCAGAAGCTGGCGGGCGGCGGCGCGGTGCTAACGCGCGACAATGACGTGCTCGACACTTGGTTTTCCTCCGCGCTGTGGCCTTTTGCCACGCTCGGCTGGCCGGACGACACGGAACTGGTGAAGAAGCATTACCCGAACTCGCTGCTCGTCTCGGGCTTCGACATATTGTTCTTCTGGGATGCGCGCATGATGATGCAGGGCATGCATTTCATGGGTGAAGTGCCGTGGCCGCGCCTCTATCTCCACGGCCTCGTGCGCGCTGCCGATGGCGCGAAGATGTCGAAGTCCAAGGGCAATGTCGTCGACCCGCTGGGCCTGATCGACCAGTACGGCGCCGATGCGCTGCGCTTCTTTATGGCCGCCATGGAAAGCCAGGGCCGCGACGTGAAGATGGATGAAAAGCGGGTCGAGGGTTACCGCAATTTCGCCACCAAATTGTGGAATGCCGCCCGCTTCTGCGAGGCGAACGGCATCGCCGCATCCACGCAGATCGCCGCGCCTGAGGCGACCAGCGCGGTCAATCGCTGGATCATCGGCGAAACCGTCGCCACGCTCAAGGCGCTGGACGAGGCGATGGCCGCGCTGCGCTTCGACGCGGCGGCGAACACGATCTATCAGTTCGTCTGGGCCAATTTCTGCGACTGGTACCTCGAACTGATCAAGGGACAGATCGACGCCGAGACGAAGGCCGTAGCCGGCTGGGTGCTCGATCAGATCCTCGTCATGCTGCACCCGTTCATGCCCTTCATCACCGAAGAGCTGTGGTCCAAGCTGGGCGACCGCGCAGATTATCCGCTGATCACCGCCAAATGGCCGCAGCCGCAGGCCGACATCGACCCCGCCGCCAAGGCCGAGGTCGACTGGCTGATCGCGCTCACCACCGCGCTGCGGGCTGCGAAGAACGAGCTCGGTCTTGCGCCCGGTGCCAAGCTGGACGCCTACGTCGTCAACCCCAGCATTACCGCGAAGAAAGCGCTGGCCGTTAACTCGACATCGATCGGACGTGTAGCCCGCCTTGGTGCCGTATTTCAGCACGAGCCCCCCAAGGGCGCGGCTATGCAGGTGACGGCGGGCGACGACACATTCATCATCCCGCTCGAAGGGCTGATCGACATCGACGCCGAAAAATCCCGCCTCGAAAAGGCGCTGGCCGCGTCGCAGAAGGAAGCCAAATCGCTCGAAGGCCGGCTGTCGAACGCCAATTTCACCGAGCGGGCCAAGCCCGAAGCCGTCGAAAAGGCCCGCGCAGACCACGCGCATCATTCGGCCGAGGTCGAGCGGCTGACGGCGGCGCTGGCGCGGCTGGGGTAGCGGATTGCCGATCGTCCTCGCCACGACCCAGCCGGGCGAGCCGGAAATCTTTGCCTCGCTGCAAGGCGAAGGGCCGTCGACCGGGCGGCCCAGCGTGTTCGTGCGCCTGTCGCGCTGCAACCTGGCCTGCGTGTGGTGCGACACCGCCTATACGTGGCGCTTTTCCGGCGACAACCGCCCGCATCGCGGCGGCGAGAGCTTCGCCCGCAAGGCGAATCAGGTCGCGGTGGACGAGGGCGATGCCGCGCAGAAGATCCTCGCCCTCGATCCCGACCGCCTTGTCGTCACGGGCGGCGAACCCTTGCTGCAGGCCCCGGCCCTCACGCGGCTGATCACCCTGCTGCGCGAGATCCGCCCGCGCCTTCACGTCGAAATCGAGACCAACGGCACGGTCGAGGCTCCAAGGGCGCTCGACACGCTGATCGATCAGTACAATGTCAGCCCCAAGCTGGCGCATAGCGGCAATGACGCCGATCTCGCGCTGATCCCCGAACGGCTGCAGGCCTATTCGGAAGACCCGCGCGCCTTCTTCAAATTCGTGATCGCGACCCCTGCGGATCTGGACGAAGTGCTTGATCTGAAACGGACATACGGCATCCTGCCCAGCCGCCTGCAGCTAATGCCCGAAGGCACGGATTCCGCCACGCTCTACGACCGCATGCGCTGGCTTGCCCCGCTGGCGATGCAGCACGGGCTGCGCCTGACCGACCGGCTGCATATCCATCTTTACGGCGACACGCGCGGGACGTAAGGGGCGCGACCCTCAGAGAATCGGCGCTCCACCCGCCCTCTCCAAACCGTCCCCAAATTGTCTTCGTCGCGGCCTATCGGTCGGCGACGTGCCCCTGCGTGAGCCCTGCCCCACATGAAAAGCTGGATATTGTACAAGGACTCGGCCGCCGCGCTGAAGCCCGAGGCCTATGAAGTCAAACGCCTGATCGAGACCGGCGAAAAGCGCGGGCACGAGATCGAGGTGTTCAAGCCCGAACAGTTCGAACTGCTCGTCACCGCCGCGACCGAGCGCAGCCTGATGGTCGATTCCGCCGTCGTCGACCTGCCCGACGTGCTGCTGCCCCGCATGGGCGCGGGCACGACCTATTTCGCGCTGTCGGTCATTCGCCAGTTCGAACGGCTGCGCGTGCCCACCTTCAACACCTCTCTGTCGATCGAGACAGTGCGCGACAAGCTGTTCACTCACCAGCTGCTCGGCCGCGCCAAGCTGCCGATCCCCAAGACGATGCTGGCGAAATTCCCCATCGATGTCGGGCTGGTCGAACGCAAGCTGGGCTTTCCCGTGGTGGTCAAGACGCTTAGCGGCAGCCAGGGCAGCGGCGTGTTTCTGTGCGAAGGCCGCCAGAATTTCGAGGATCTGATGGAGCTGATCCGTGCCACCCAGTCCAACGCGAACCTGATCTTCCAGGAATTCATCGCCGACAGCCGCGGCCGCGACATTCGCATCTTCGTAATAGGCGGCCGCGTCGTCGCCGCGATGGAGCGCCGCTCGGTCAACGACAATTTCAAGGCAAATTTCTCGCTGGGCGGCGAAGTCGTGCCGTTCAAGCCCGACCGCAACGCCGAATGGCTGGCGCTGGAAAGCGCGCGTCTGCTGGGCCTCGACATCGCGGGCATCGACCTGCTGTTCGACGGCGACGGCTACAAGATCTGCGAAGCGAACAGCTCTCCGGGTTTCGAGGGGATCGAAAGCTGCTGCGACGTCGATATCGCGGCGGAAATCCTGGATTTCATCAGCTTCCGGCTCTGACCCACAGGCCTAGCTGCCGCCGCTTTCCGCAAGGTCGCGGGCCAGATCGCCCAGATCGGCGTCTGGCCCGATGATGCGCCACTGATCGGGCGTGCGCGTGTCGACCAGCACCACGCCGCGCTTTGGGCATATGTCGAGGCAGGGCACCTCGACGATGCCCAGCCCGGCCTTGCGACCCTTGCCCGTGACGACACCCTGGGCGGCCAGCTCGTTCTTCAGCGCCTTGGCCAGCCCGCCCTTGCGGCTGCCAAAATCGGCGCCCCGCTTCGCCTGTTTCCGGCTGCATTTGCGGCACACCAGAATGGCGTGCGACCAGTTCGACCTTATATTGCTCTTCATGACACCATAATGCGCAGGCGCTGCAATCGTTGCCCTTGCATCGCTTCCCTTGTGGGCAATGGCTGGCGGACGACCCTGCGCGAACGCGTCCTGCCGGACAGGGCTGAGCATTGTTTCGCCTTTGGCCTTTCCCTGCCCGTATCCAACCGGTTATCCGCCCCCTGTGACGGCGGCATACCTGTCGCAATCGCGGCGGAACTCCCTTAGGGCTCTGCGACCCGGATCCGACCGGCCGGATGGAACGAATGACGAGACTGACCGAATGAAAATAGCAATCTTTGGCCTTGGCTATGTCGGCCTGTCGAACGCGGTGCTGCTGGCGCAGCATAACGAGGTGATGGCAGTGGACATCTCGGCCGAACGGGTGGCGATGCTGAACGACCGCAAATCGCCGATCATCGACGCCGAGCTTGAGGAATTCCTCGCCAATCGCCCCCTGATGCTGAAGGCGACGCTGGACGCGAAAGAGGCGCTGGCGGGCGCCGATTACGTATTGGTCGCGACGCCGACCAATTACGATGTCGACACCAACAAGTTCGACACCTCCACCGTCGAGGACGTGGTCAGGACCGCCACCGAACATGCGCCCGAGGCGACCATTGTCATCAAGTCGACCATTCCCGTCGGCTTCGTGAAGGACATTCGTGCGCGGCTGGGGACCGGGCAGGTGATCTTCAGCCCCGAATTCCTGCGCGAAGGGCGCGCGCTGTGGGACAATCTCCACCCCTCGCGCATCATCGTGGGGGAGCAATCGGAACGGGCGCGCATCTTCGCCGATCTGCTGCTGGAAGGCGCGGTCAGGAAAGACGTAGAGATCCTGTTCACCGACCCGGACGAGGCCGAGGCGATCAAGCTGTTCGCGAACACCTTCCTCGCCATGCGCGTCGCCTTTTTCAACGAGCTGGACAGCTATGCCATCGCGGGCGGGATGGATACGCGCCAGATCATCGACGGCGTTTGCCTCGACCCGCGGATCGGCGGGCACTACAACAATCCCAGCTTCGGCTATGGCGGGTACTGCCTGCCCAAGGATACCAAGCAGCTGCTCGCCAATTATTCAGAGGTGCCGCAGAACCTGATTCGCGCGATCGTGGATGCGAACCGCACGCGCAAGGATTTCCTGGCCGAGCTGATCATCGCCCGCAAACCCCGCAAGGTCGGCGTCTATCGCCTTGTAATGAAGGCGGGTTCGGACAATTTCCGCCAGTCGTCGATCCAGGGCATCATGAAGCGGATCAAGGCCAAGGGGATTGAAGTCGTGGTCTATGAACCCGCGATGGAAGAGGAGAGCTTCTTCGGATCGAAGGTGATCCGCGATCTGGGCGAGCTGAAGCGCGAATGCGACATCATCGTCGCCAACCGGATGACGGACGAGATTGCCGACGTCGAGGACAAGGTCTTTACCCGCGACCTGTTCGGCGCGGATTAAAGTTCCACCGACATCCCGGCCAGCCGCTCCACTTCGGCCCGGTCATGGCTGACATAGAGGATGGGGAGCGCGAAACGGTCGCGGATTTCCTCGACGATGCGCAATATGTCCTGCCGCCGCGCATCGTCGAGCGAGGCCGTCGGCTCGTCCAGCAGCAGGAAGCGCGGCGCGCGCAGCAGGGCGCGGGCGATGGCGGTGCGGCGGATCTCTCCGCCCGACAATTCGCGCGGGCGGCGGTGCAGCAAATGGGCGATGCCCAGTAATTCGGCGCATTCTTCCGCGCCCGCGAATGGTGTGCGGCCGCTGCCGTAGCGCATGCCGAACGACAGGTTCTGTTCGACCGACAGATGCGGAAACAGGCGGCTGTCCTGAAACACGTAACCCGCTCCGCGCGCCTCGGGCCGAAGGTCGATGCCTTTGGCCGCATCGAACAACACCGTGCCGCCCACCGCGATATGCCCGCGTTCAGGACGCAGCAGGCCCGCAATCGCGTCGAGAACGCTGGTCTTGCCCCGCCCCGACGGCCCGACCAGCGCGACAAGGCTGTCCTGCGACGCGATGCGCGCCTCGATCTGCCGGTCGGGCCGCGCGATGACGATATCGATGTCGAAGGCGAGCGCGGTCACAGGACGGGCGGCCCCTTGCCCCGCGTGCCGCGGCGGACCAGCCATTCGGACACCATCAGCGCCGCCAGCGACAGCCCGATCGAGATCATGGCGAGGCGCGCCACCTCGGCCTCCGCGCCGGGGACCTGCAAGGCGGTATAGATCCCCAGCGGCAATGTGCGCGTCTCGCCGGGAATATTCGAGGCGAAGGTGATCGTCGCGCCGAATTCGCCGATCGAACGCGCAAAGCCCAGCACCAGCGCCGCGAATACGCCCGGCGCCGCCAGCGGCAGGGTGATGCGGCGGAACACGTCCCAGCGCCCCGCGCCCAGAGTCCGCGCAGCGCTTTCGAGGCGCGTGTCGACCGCATCGATGGAAAGACGGATCGCCCGGACCATCAGCGGCAGCGCCATCACTGCGGCCGCCAGAGCCGCGCCGGTCCAGTGGAACGAGAACACGATGCCGAACAGCCGGTTCGCCCACGCCCCCACCGGCCCCTGCGGCCCGAAGGCGAGCAGCAGCAGATAGCCCGTCACCACCGGGGGCAGCACCAGCGGCAGATGCACCAGCGCATCGACCAGCACCATCCCCGGAAAGCGCCGCCGCGCCAGCAGCCACGCCAGCGCAAACGCAAGCGGAAGCACCGCCGCGATGGCGACGAGGCTGACCTTCAGCGACAGGCTCACGATGGTCCATTCGGCTGGTGTCAGCATGTGTCTAACCCGCCGGACCAAAGCCGTGGCGCGCGAAGATGGCCGCACCTTCGTCCGATAGCAGGAAACGCTGGAAAGCCTCGGCCTCGGCATTTGTCCCGCCCTTCAGCAAGGCGACCGGGTAGCGGATAGGCGAGTGGCTGCCGGGTGGAAAGGTCCCGGCAATCCGCACGGCGGGTTCAGACGCCGCGTCCGTGGCATAGGCGATCCCCAAAGGTGCCGCGCCGCGCGCGACGAGCTGCAACGCCGCGCGCACATTCTCGGCAGGTGCCAGCCGGTCGGCGACATCGTCCCAGACCCCCAGTCGGACCAGCGCCGCGCGGGCATAGCGGCCAGCGGGGACGGTTTCCGTTTCGGCCACGGCCAGGCGTCCGGCGCCCAAGGCCTCGGCCAGCGGGAAGCCGGGATTGGGCGTCAGTGAAACCCCCGATCCCGCAGATGCGACGATCACCAGCCTGTTCGTCGCCAGCACCGCGCGTGTATCGCGCCGCAGCAGGTCCGCCCGCTCCAGCACGTCCATCCAATCCTCGTCAGCCGATACGAAGATGTCGGCAGGCGCGCCCGCCTCTATCTGCCGGGCGAGCGCGGAACTGGCCGCGAAGGACAGCACCGGGCGCGGATGACCCCTGACCGCCCAGACATCGGCGGCGTCTTCCAGCGCGTCGTGCATGCTCGCCGCTGCCAGCACGATGGGGCCGGTCGGCGCGGCCTCGCGCGCGCCGCTTCGCCACGCGGCGGCCAGCAGCAATGCGACCAGCACCGCCGAAAGCGCGATTGCCCATGACCTGACGATATGCGACATGGCCCGCGACCTATCGCGCGGCGCGGCGGAAGGAAAGCGCCTTGCGCGCCAGCACCGGCAGCGCCGCCATGGAACAAGGGAGCGACATGACGCATCAGGACGGCAAGATCGACGTGGATATCGACCCGGCCCATTTCCGCACGGTGCTGGGCCATTACCCGACCGGCGTGTGCGTCATCACCGCCACGCATGAAAATGCCGGCGCGGTGGGGATGGTCGTGGGCAGCTTCGGTTCGGTTTCGCTCGAACCGCCGCTGGTCGCGTTCTATGTCGGCAGCGCGTCGAACAGCTGGGCACAGATCCGCGAATGCGGCCAATTCTGCGTGAACGTTCTGGGCGAGGACCAGCTCGAGCTGTGCAAACGCATAGCCAGCCGCCGCGAAGACAAGTTCCACGACATCTCGCACCGCAAGTCCGAACATGGCATGCCCGTGCTGGACGGCGTGGTGGCGGCGATCGAATGCACCATTGAAAGCGAGACCGACGCGGGCGACCATGTCATCGTGCTGGGCCGCGTGGTGAACCTCAAGACCGAGCGTGATGTCGGGCCGCTGCTGTTCTTTCGCGGCGGATATGGACGGTTCGAACTGCTGGACTGATCAGGCCCAGGGGTTCCCGCCCACTCAGACCCTGCCCATGACCGGGATACTGGCGCCCGTCACCGCGCTGGCGGCATCGGACAGCAGGAAGGCGATCACGGCGGACAGTTCCTCGCCCTTCACCCATTTGTCGGCGCCTTCCTCGCCCATGTCGGCGCGATTGGCGGGCGTGTCCAGGATCGAAGGCAGCACCGCGTTGACGCGAATGCGCCTGTCCTTCACCTCGTCGGCCAGGGCTTCGGTCAGGCGGGCGACGCCGGACTTGCTGGCGGTATAGGCGCCCATGCCAGCGCCCGCCCTTGCCGTGGCCGCCGCCCCGACATTGACGATGGACGCGCCAGAGCGAAGATGCGGCAGCGCTGCGCGGCAGGCATTGAGCGCGGTCACGACATTCATCGCGAACATGCGCTGCCAGCTTTGCAGCGAGCCTTCCGCGACGGTTTCCCAAGTGAAACCGCCCGCGACATTGGTCAGACCGTCGATGACGCCATCCGCGGCGATCCGCGCAAACGCGTCCCTCGCCGCCGCCTCGTCGGTCAGGTCCACGCCGCCGACGAAAGCGCCCGGCCCGCCCGCGGTCGCACCGATGTCGACACCGACGGTGTCATGACCGGCAGCATTCAGCGCCGCGATCACGGCTTTGCCCAGCGCGCCCGCCGCGCCGGTGACGACGATCCTCTTACTCATAATCGCTTTGCCCTTCCTTCGAAGCCATTGCGCTATCCGGCCTGTCTAGAGCGGATGACGACCGCAATGGAACAGGAACCGTCAAACGTCAGACCTGCGATCAATGGCGCGGGCCGGAAGGACGGCCTGCCTTGCCCGGGCCCGACTTACCCGGACGGGGTTTGCCGGAATGGGGCCTGTCGGAACGCGGTTTATCGGATCGGGGTTTATCGGATCGGGGCTTGTCCGCCCGAAACTTGCCCTTTTGCGGCTTGCCGTCATGCGGCTTGGCCGGGCGCGGCTTGTCTGCATACGGTTTTCCCGAACGCGGGCCGTCAGAGGCCTGCCTGTCGGCAGGCGGGCCATTGTCAAAGGGGTCGCGGCGGGGCTTGCCCCTTGCCGGCGCTCCATCGCTGTGCCGCGGTCCGGCGTTCGGCTTGCCGCGCGGCGGGCCGTCGCGGCGATCGCGCGGCTTGCCCCCAGCATGACCCCGGGCATTGTCGCGTCCATGCGCGCGAGCGGCTTCGCGCGGCGGGCCGGAGGTTTCGATATGCACGCTCTCCTCGCCGCTTTCGTCCTGCGCGGTGCGGGCCACGGCCTGCGCGAAACGGTCGGCAATGGCGCGGGGTACCTGGAAATGGGTCTCGTTCGCTCCAATACGGATCGCGCCGACCTCGTTGCGGGTGATATGGCCGCGGCGGCACAGCAGCGGCAGGATCCAGCGCGGATCCGCGTTCTGCCTGCGTCCGATGTCCATGCGGAACCAGGTCACGTCCTCGAACCCCGGGCGGTGACGCTCCTGCTGGGCGGCGCGGCGGGCTTCGGGCGTGTCCTCGGTAATATCCTCGGGCTGCGGCATGGCGGCGCGGTGCGCGCGGACCAGCGCGGCGGCGATGTCCTCGGCCGGACGTTCGGCCATCAAGCGCTGCGCCAGCGCGCGGTCTTCCTCGTCGAATTCCTGAGGGCTGAGCATCGCGGCCAGCAGCCGTTCGCGGTCGTTGGCGCGAATCTGTTCGGGCGTGGGCGCGCCGATCCATTCCGCCTCGATCTTGGCACCGCGCAGCATCGATTCGACGCGCCGGCGACGCGGATAGGGCACCATGATGACCGCCGTGCCCTTCTTGCCCGCGCGGCCCGTGCGGCCCGAACGGTGCTGAAGCGTTTCGGCATCGCGCGGAATCTCGACATGGATGACTAGCGACAGCGTCGGCAGGTCGATCCCGCGCGCGGCAACGTCGGTGGCGACGCAGACACGCGCGCGCCGGTCGCGCAGTGCCTGCAGCGCCTGATTGCGCTCGCTCTGCGAATGTTCGCCGGACAGCGCGACGACGGCAAAGCCGCGTTCCTGCAAGGTTGCGTGCAGGCGGCGCACATTATCGCGGGTGGCGCAGAACAGGATCGCGGTCTCCGCCTCGTGCAGACGCAGCAGGTTGACCACGGCTGCCTCGATCTCGGCGGGCGCGACGGTCACCGCCTGGAACGCGATGTCGCCGTGGCCGCGCGTGTCGCCCGCGGTGGAAATGCGCAGCGCGTCGCGCTGATACCGCTTGGCCAGCGCGACAATCGGCGCGGGCATGGTGGCGGAGAACAGCAGCGTGCGGCGGCTGTCGGGCGTGGCGTCGAGGATCTCTTCCAGATCCTCGCGGAAGCCCATGTCGAGCATCTCGTCCGCCTCGTCCAGAACCACCGCGCTCAGGCGCGAGAGGTCGAGCGCGCCGCGTTCCAGATGATCGCGCAGGCGGCCGGGCGTGCCGACCACGACATGCGCGCCGCGCTGCAAGTTGCGGCGTTCCTTCGACGGATCCATGCCGCCGACGCAGGTCGCGATCCGCGCCCCGGCCTTGGCATAGAGCCATTCCAGCTCGCGCCCGACCTGCAGCGCCAGTTCGCGCGTCGGCGCGATGACCAGCGCCAGTGGCGATCCGGCGGGCTCGGCAAAGCTGCCCAGCAGCTCCCCTGCCAGCGTCAGGCCGAAAGCCACCGTCTTGCCCGATCCGGTCTGCGCCGAAACGATCAGGTCGCGCCCCTGCGCATCGTCCGCAAGGACGGCGGCCTGGACCGAGGTGGGTGCTTCATAGCCGCGTTCGGCAAGGGCCTCGCCAAGAAGGGGCGGAAGATTGGTGAATGTCATAATGCTCTGAACAACGGGGCCGGGCGCCGGGGCGGCAGGCGTAATGAATGGGGGCATTGCGTGTGTCGGCCGGACCGTCTGGGGCCGCCGGAATGCGCAATGAACGGGCCTGTCTGCGGCCAATGACCGGCCCCATACAGGGTTTGTCGTCATTTGGCTTCAAGAATCTTGATGATCGCGGCGGGCAGCGATTCCAGTCACCTATCAGCCGATTGAAACGCCGTGTTTATCGCATTTTCCGCATCGGTCAGGGCCAGTAGCGGATCATGGGCATCACCCGCCGCGACCGGCATGGGATTGGCCGCGATGGCACGGGTCAGGGCAATGCGTTGCTCGGCATCAGGCAGAGCGTCGAAGCGGCTCCAGTCCCACGCCTCGCCCGCGCCGTCATGCAGCAGCCAGCCCAGCGCGCGCACCCGCCCCGCCAGCGCATCGGGGTTCTCGCCGCTGGCCAGCAGCGCCTCGCGCCAGTCGGCAAGCTGGCAGAATACGAAGGAACCCCCGCCCTGCCAGCCGACCCGCTTCGAAATGCCGACTCTGTCGCCCGCGACCACCTTCTTCATCCGCTCCAGCGTGATCGTGCTGGCGTAATCCATCTGCTCCACCCCGATCCAGCGGCGGCCCAGCTTGTGCGCGGCGGCGCAGGTGCTGCCCGAACCGGCGAAGAAATCGAGCACGATATCGCCCGGATCGCTCGACGCCTCGATGACGCGCTTCATCAGGCTTTCCGATTTCTGGCCCTTCACCTCCTGCGTGCCCAGCAGCTTGGATACGCTTTCGCCCGCATAGGACGTGATCGCGACCGAGTTCAGCCGGTCATAGCTGCTGGCATTCCAGACATCCTCGACCGGATAGCGCGCGGGCAGGCCGATCGATTGCGCCGCCTTCATCACGCGGCGCACCGCCGATTTCGCCAGCCCCTCGCGTTCCAGAGTGGCCGACAGTTCCGCTGCCTCGGCAGGTTTGAAGCGCGGGGCGAAATCATGCGGCCCCAGATAGGCCTTGTTAAATGTCATCCTCTCCGCATCGCGGCTGTAGAACAGGATCGTGTCATGGTTGCGGATGAAGTTCTTCGCGCGCGTCTTGAAGCCCGACAGCCAGCCGATGCGCCAGATGATCTCGCGCTGAAAATTGGACGGACCGAACACCTCGTCCATCAGCACTTTCAGATAATGCGCCTCGTTGAAGTCGATATTGACGTAAATGCTGCCATTGGGGGCCAGCAGGTCGCGCGCGAACAGCAGCCGTGCGCGCATGAAGCTGAGCCAGTCGGCGCGCGTGAACCGGTCGTTATAGGCAAAGCCGCCGCTGGCGGTATTATAGGGCGGGTCGATGTAGATCAGCGTGACCTGCCCGCGATAGCGGCGGCGCAGCGTGGCGAGGACCTGCAGGTTCTCACCCCGGATCAGCAGATTGTCCTGCGGCGAAAGCGCAGCGCAATCGGTGGCTCCATCTCCGTCCCAGCGGGTGAAGCCGGTCAGCAGCTTGGGCGACAGCAGCCTGGCGACCTGCTGCGGTTCGCCTTCGATGTCGCGATGGAAACGGGGGACGGCGCGTTCGTCGTGCCCCAGCCCGCCTTCCAACCACGCTCCCTTGCCCGGCCATTCGAGAGACACGTCCCGCGCGCCCCCCGCAGGCGCGGGCAGGTCGGCAAGAAATGCCGCCGTGTCGTCCCGAATGCCCGTTTCCCGCCGCATGGGACGGTCGTGCCTCGCCGAACCACCCGCGGTCAAGCAAGCCGAATTCTTAGCCACCGGTTAATCGCGCCTATCCCGAATCTTAACCATTGCGCGGCATGATCGGCCCGCATCTAAAGCAAGGAGAACCGCAATGATCACTGCAATCGCCATCGTCGGCACCGGCGTCAGCTTCGTCGCTTCGGTCTGGGCCACCAAGGAAATCGTCAAGCAGGACGAAGCGAAAGCCGCAGCCTGAACTTGTAACGGGCGCCGGGCCCCTGCGCCTGGCGCCCCGCTAGCTTTCCGCGGGCGGTCAGGACGGCCCGTAGCGATCGGTCAGGTCGACCGTGCTCATCTTGCCCAGCTTGCGCCCCTTCTTGCGCAGCCAGTCCTTGGCCGACCGGCGGCCCGCGCAATGCAGCTTCATCAGCATGTGCCATACCGGCAGCAGCTTGGACCCCGGATCCATTCCCGCCAGCAGCGCCTGATCGTGAATCTCGTGGATGCGCAGCCGTTGCAGGCTGCCCAGCAATCCGTTCGTAGGCGCGAGTGGCAGCACCGCCTTCTGCATCAGATCCAGACCGCGCAATTCCTTGATCAGGGTCTGGTTGAACCCCAGCTCGGTTATGCGATTGGCGATGCCCGACGGGCTGTGCGGGGTGGTATCGCGCGTGATCGGATTGATGGTGACCAGCAGCAGATCGTCGTTCGGACTGTCCTGCACCAGCGGAATGATCGGCGGATTGGCGGTATAGCCGCCGTCCCAGTAATCCGCGCCCTTGATCGTGACCGGCGGAAACAGCAGCGGCAGGCAGGCGGAGGCAAGCAGCGCGTCGGCCGACAGATCCTCGTTGCGAAAGATATGCGCGCCGCCGGTCCGCGCATTGGTCGCCGACACGAAGATCAGCGGCGCATCTGCCGAGCGGATGGCATCGAAGTCCACATATTCCTCGATCAGCCGGCGCAGCAGCGCCTGCGCGGAACGGCCCAGTTCGGGCGAAGTCGGCAGCGAGAGATCCTGGAACATCGCGGTCCACCACTCGCTCATCGCCTCGAAAGCGAGGGGGAAGGCCTCGGCCATGGGGAGCATCGGGCCCGCCTCGCGGCCAGAGCGGTTGAGCGCCTTCCAGAAGGCCCACAATTTCTTGCCCGCCGCCTCGGGCCCGCCCTCGACAAGGCCGGATACCAGCACGGCGGCGTTGAGTGCGCCCGCACTTGCTCCGCTGACCGCGCCGAAACGCATGTCCGGCTGTTCAAGCAGGAAATCAAGCACGCCCCATGTGAAAGCGCCATGCGCGCCGCCGCCCTGCAGCGCGAGGTCGAGATTGTGTACGGATCGGCCGGGGAGGGATCGGCCGGGTGGGGATTGGGAAGCCATCGGGTTCTCCAGCGATGTTGCAGTGCAGCATAAGCCGCGCGTGGCAGGCTGGCAATGCGTGTTGGGTGCGCTCAGGCGGTGATCGCCTCCATAACCGCCAGCGTTCCGGCTGCGGTGTCCAGCCTGACCCGCGCGCCCGACGGCAGGCTGAGTTGATTGGCGACATGCCCGATATTCGCGCCGATGCACACCGGCACCTGCAACGGGCCAAGATGATGGCGCATCACGTCGGCGACGGAGACGCTGTCGGCATTGTCGGGCGAGCAGCGCGTGCACTGGCCGAAGACGACCCCGGCGACCTCATTCAGCATGCCCGACAGCGCAAGCTGGCTCATCATCCGGTCGATGCGATAGGGCGCCTCCCCGACATCCTCCAGAAACAGGATCGCACCGCGCATGTCGGGCATCCATGGTGTGCCCACCAGCGCGGAAAGGACCGAGAGATTGCCGCCCAGCAGCCGCCCCTCCGCGGCGCCCCCGGTCAGAACCTCGAATGCGGGATCGGGCCGTCCCTGCTTGCGGCGCAGGTCGAGCACTGGCGCGGACCCCGCGAAGGCGAGCCACCACAGGCTGTTCCAGCTGTCCTCTGGCCAGCGGCCGCCTGCATTGGGCGCGTGCAATGTGGGAAACCCCGCGCGCGCCGCGAAGGCCAGGTGCAATCCGGTTATGTCGCTAAAGCCGATCAGCAGTTTTGGATTGGCGCGGATCGTCTGCCAGTCCAGCAGCGGCAATATGCGCGCGCTGCCCCAGCCGCCGCGCACCGCGAACAGCGCCTTTACCTCGGGATCGGCATACATGGCATTGATGTCGGACGCGCGCTGATCGTCGGTGCCTGCCAGATAGCCTTCGACCGCGCCGACATGGGGCGCAAGCCGCGGCACCAGACCCATGGCGCGAACCATATCCGCGACCTCGCCAATGCGCGAGGGATCCTCGAGCGGGCTGGCCGGTTCGACCAGCGCCACGATATCCTCGGTGCGCAGGCGGGGCGGCAGATGGGGAGGCAGGCGGGGCGTGCGGCCAAGCGCGGGCTCGCCGAGCGCCGACCCAAGCCCCATCGCCACCGCACCCGAAAGGATCGCCCGCCTGCTTGTCATGTCCGCCGCATAGCACCGCGAGGCCAGTTTGCGAATCGAGTGTTCCGGTTCCCTTGCCTATTGTGCGGCCCGATGCTTGCCTGCATGATGCGAAAAGGAATTCTGGCCTGTCCGGAAAGGCTAGCAGTTCGGGGGAGGACCACGTCATGAACGACGGTTTCGCAATTGCGCGCGCGGGTCTGGCGATCGGTTTGTGCACCATCGCAGCGCAGCCTGCGGCGGCCCAGTCGATGAACGACAAGGTCTGGGCCGAAATCTCGTTCTTCAAACCCGCCGCCCAGACCGCCGTGCAGGTCGAGGACCGCACCGACGAAGAGCCTGCCACCATCATCAGCCTTGAAGACGATCTGAAGTTCAAGGATTCGGATAGCCTTCCCTCGGCTTTGGTCGGCGTCCAGATGGGCAACGGGTTCTGGGTTTACGGCGAGTATTTCGCCATCGACCGCGAAAGCCGCGCCACAATCGAGCGCGAGATCCGCTTTGCCGGCGTGAAGT
Organism: Croceicoccus sp.; assembly: GCA_002694745.1. Lineage (GTDB taxonomy): Bacteria > Pseudomonadota > Alphaproteobacteria > Sphingomonadales > Sphingomonadaceae > Croceicoccus. Next base: position 122,943 of record NZMY01000027.1, read on the forward strand.
TCGAAGCCTCCGCCAATGTATTGAGCGATTTCGAGACCGACACCTATCGCCTGGGCGTAGGCTGGGATTTCCTGCGCAGGGACAATTACGCCATTGGCGTGTCGGGCGGACTGCATGCGACCAATTTCGTGATCCAGCTTGAGGGCGAGGCCTCCTTCGCAGGCGCGACGACGGAGTTCGTCACGCGCAAACGCAACGCGCTGGCGCCCCTGCCGACACTGGGCGTGCACGGCGAAGTCGAGGTGATCCCGAGGCTGACCCTGCGCGGGAAGCTGGATTATCTGGACCTGACGCTGAACAATGCCTCGGGCCGGATCTTCAACGGCGAGGCGATGCTGCTCTACAACATCAACGACAATATCGCGCTTGGCGCAGGCTACCGCCATGTCGATATGCGGCTGGAACTGGCCAAGCAGGACTGGACGGGCAGTATCGACTATCAGTTCGACGGGCCGAAACTGACGCTGAAGGTGGGATTGCGCTGATCGGGAAGGAAGCTGCGCTAAAGGCTTCGCCTCCTGCCTCCCGTATCAGGAAACCGAACAACAACTGATCGCTCAAATCGGAAGGTCCAAGAGTTGACAGTCGAAAGACCAACTAACTAGACGTTTCCGACAATTCGATTTTTCGCCAAGGACCTGAATGCGGCTCCAGTTCGAGAGTAAGAACGCGAGCTGGGCCATCTGGGCACTGGCTGCTGCCTGTCTGAGCGGCGCAGTTCTCTATGGATATCACGATCATTTCTGGCATTCCCGAGATGACGGTTATTTTGCCCATACGGCCGACAGGTTGCTTAATGGCGAGGTTCTGCACCGCGACATCCAGACTCCTCACCCTGGAATAATCCATTTCCTCCATGCGTTTTCATTTTGGCTTTTCGGCGCCGACTTGCACGCTCTTCGAATTTTTCCCGCGCTCGCGACATGGCTTCAGGCGGGTGTCGCCTTTTACCTGATGCGGGATCGCGGCCCGCTTGCCGCTTTCGCTGCCGCTCTGGCTTTCAGTGCGGCTGCCTTTCCTCTCTTTCCCAGTCCGACCCAGCATTGGACATGTCTTTTTCTGGTCGTCATTCTCATGGCCGTTCTTGTGGAATGGCCCGGTCACGGCTGGCTTAAGCTTGTCCTTCTGGGTGCCATTTGCGGCGCCACCATCGGGCTCAGGCAGCCCAGCGGCGTTTTCGTGGCGATGGCCGTTTCCCTGATATGTTTTTCGCAAGCGGAAGAAGCCTCCGACGCCCGAGACGGGGGGCTGGCGCGCTGGTTCCTTGGGCGTTTCGTCATGCTCTGCTTTGCAGGCATCCTGGGCTTTTACGTGTTTACGAATTTCGATCCGCTGTCGGCTCTGTTGTTTGGATGCACACCTTTCGTGTTGCTCTTGCGCGCTGCAGTCTCGCTGCGTGCAGACAACCGTAACGTCCTGCATATGACGGCTTTCCTCTGCGCAGGGGCGATCCTGCCGCTGTCGGCGATCGCGGTGTACCACCTCAGCCATGGTTCGCTGCACGCCTGGTATGCGAACAGCGTCGAGAGCGCGCTGTTACTCAACTCTCTCGATTATGTGGGCGCCAACAGCTATGCCGACCATCTGATGCGCGCGCCCATCGCCGGGATCATGGCGGGTACACCCTCCAGCATCCTCGCGGGCATTTTATGGCCGACCCTTCTCCTCGCCGCGCCCATTGTTGGCTTTTTGCTGATCTGGCGCAAAGAGTTCGGCCAATTGGCCTCAAAAGAGCAAACATTATTAACCCTGCTGGTCTTCTATATTCTTGTGGCCGGCCATCACCCCAGTCGCGTCTATTTCTTCTTTGTCCTTGCACCCATTCTGTTCGGACTGCTCGTCGTCGTTCGGCCAAGGTTTCAGCAGGCGACCAGCCTGCTCGTCGTTTTCATCGCAGGGTCCGTTCTGTATCTTCATGGGGCGCAACCCTTCGAACGGGGTTTGTATGGGGACCTTATCGGTCTTCGAATCCCGACACGGACGCCATTGGCGCTGGAGCGCGGACATTTGCAGGTCTCGTCACTGGAAGCAGAACAGCATCAGAAGATGGTTCGCTTGATCCAGTCCAACAGTGCGCCTTCGGACCCTATCCTGGCACTACCCGGGAATGCAGACTTCCATTTTCTGGCTCAAAGGCCGAACCCTCTGCCCGCCGTGATGCCGGTCTACTCTCTTCACGACCGTGCCAGCCTGTCGGATGCCATCGAAAGGCTAAGGCGGTCCCCGCCGAAGGTCGTCATACATGCGCCTTTGCTGCCGTATAACACGATCTGGACGAACAAGGTCATGGCGCACGTCGAGTGCGACTATGATCGCATCGGGAAAATCGACGGTTTCGTGGTGTATCTTCTGACCAGACCGGATCCCTTTCTTGAGGGATCGAAATGTCGCGGCGAAGCAAGAGAGGGTCAGTCCGTATTGCCCTGAAAAAAGTTTGGGCCAGTACCCATCCCCGCCCCATAGCGTGACAGGTCCGCCAGCAACGGCCGGGGGAAAGTTTGTAGCGATGATCTGGAAAGGGTGGTGCCGCTTACAGGACTCGAAGCGGGATTGATCTCATGAGGATCGTTCATGGCTGGATTTCTCCTGACATTTCAGGGCTGGTGAGTTTGAGTCCGCTTACAGGACCGTGATTGAGGACCGTCGATCCAGCGATGTCCGCAATGTTGGCAGCATCGATTGGGCGCATCCATCTCGATGATACAGCCTGCCCAGATTACCTCATTCCGCTTCGCGCGTTTGATGAGGTTCCGATTGGGATAGCCATGGATAATCGGCACGCCCGCTTTCTGTTCACACTCAGGGCAGGCGAAGCGCCTTCGGCCCCTGAGCAGATCAGTGAAGCGTGGGATTATCGATCTCATCGTCGAGGAAGGTTTCCATGCCTTCTTCCTCAACGGCTTCTTCAAAGGCTGTGTAGGCGTCCTCATCGGTGTCGAAGAGGTCGTCCCAGACTGAGGATGTGCCATGGGTGTTCACGACTTCGAGCGCCCATTGGGGCTCGTGTTCGAGGCGATAGATGTGGACCTCGACGGTGATGTCATCGCGGGTGATGGAGCAGGATAAGGGCGAGGTGATGATGTTGGGCTCACGATCTGGCATGACGGCTCCTCCGATCTGTCGCGCAGATATAGCCGCAGTTTATCGGGTGGTCATGCGGCGATGGTCTCATCCCTCATCGGGCGACTGATCACCAAGGCGGTCTCTCCGTTCCGCTTCTGCCTTACGCTTGGCCAGCACCTTCGCCTTGATCTCAGCGAAGCGCTCTTTGCCGAGGGTCGGCCTGTCCTTCGGGTCCATCATGCTGCGATAGCTTCCTTGGCCATGCGGACCTTGATCCGATGGACGGTGCCAACGCCGCATTTGAGCTTGCGGGCCGTCTCATTGATGGATGTGCCAGACTTGAGGTGACGCTCGATCTTGGCGACCTTCTGGGGATCGAGTGCGGGACGGCCTCCCTTTTTGTCCGAACGAGCAAGGCCTGCCATGATCCTGCTGCGGATCATCTCCCTCTCAAAATCGGCAAACACGCTGAGCATGCCGAACATCGCACGGCCTGATGGGGTCGATGTGTCGAGCGCCTGCTGATGAAGGTAGAGGTGAACTCCCTTGGCGTTGATCTCATTAAGGAAGCTCACAAGGTCTTGGAGCGAGCGTCCCAGACGATCCACGGCCCAGCTTGCCACCAGATCGATCTCACGGCGGGCGACCGCCTTCATCAGCGCATCGTATCCGGGACGCTTGTCGCGACCTTTGGCCCCTGAGATTCCGTGATCGGTGAACTCGGCGACGATCTCCCAACCGTTCTTCTCAGCGACGGTGATGAGTTCACGGCGCTGGTTCTCGGTGGTCTGGCTGTCTTGCGAGACGCGGGTGTAGATGGCGATGCGCTTGGTCATTCCAGTAGATTCTCACAGTTCTGGAATATCGCCAAGTAGTTCTTTTAGTTCGATATTTTCTCGATCCTGCGAAGTGCTATTCTCCGATGTCGCGGCGGTAGTCGTTCAACTGATTGACCCGATCACTGATAACCTTTGCTCGGCAATGAGGTAGCTGGATCGACCAACCGATTGAGCCGAACTCCTCCGATGTATTGTAAAACTTGCACGAAGCCATTTTGTAGCTGATCCAAAGGCGCTGCTCTGCCAGCAAGCTTGATTTTGCTTTCTGTGTCGAGAGACTGCCGTATGCGCGCCGCCAAGCTTGAGTAAGCGCGGCTTCTTCTCGCTCAACCCATGCAGCCCCGCACTGAGCGAAGTCGGTGGAGGTGCTGCCTTGGGCAACGCATCGCTCAAAATACTCATCAGCAGACGCCGAGTTCGCATAGAGCAATGCGCCGAAGGCGATCCCGATAGCAGCTAGTCTGGTCTTCATGGCTTAGCTCTCAACATTTCAGTAGACCTCTTCGCCATTATCGTAATCGTCTTCCATCTCTCGGACACGATCATCTAGCGCGTCTTCAAAGGCCATCGTCCCCTCATGGAATGACTGGCTGTTCCCGTAAGTTGAGTATCCGTTCTCGGCTCCCCACTGCCAGCCAGCCTCATGGCCAGAGCAATCGATGGTGCACCCGTAGCTATAATCATAGCCTTCGCTTGCTAATTGGTCGCTGGCGACCCTGCGGGCTTCGTCCTCGTCAAATGGCTCGGGCTCTTCCTCTTCGAACTCATCATCGAATGCGTATCCTGCCTCACTGTAATATTCCTCATCCTCACTGGTCGAAGAATTGCTGCCGCAACCCGCCACCGTCATTGCGCCGATGAGAGGAATGGCCATGGCGAAGAGAGATCGGTTCATCGTGCCCCCTGCTAAACTTCCTCGCCATATAACTTAGACCTGCCCAAACTTCGTTAATCGCTAAACGGAGCCGCGATCAACACAACAAGATCGTCGGCAGCGGCAATCAGTTGGTCGGGCTGGTGATGAAGGGACGGTGATGAAGGCAATCTCCATTGAACGGATGCGGTGCTATTCCGCTTCTTCAAGGTAGCTGTGCCAGACGGGCCGAACCCAAGGTTTGAAGCGCCTATGCGCAACGGAATCGAGCGTGGCATTCCCAAGCCGCAATAAGCGGCGTCCGATCTCTCTGATGGTCTTGCCCTCGATACCAACGACCAGAGATCGTGTGCCTCGCAGGTCGCGGATAGTCAGCCAAATCTCATCGTAAGGTGCGTTGATGATTTGGACGGACACTTCTGCATTTATGTCTAGGTTGATTGCATAATGCGCGGTGGTCTTGCTGGCGAGCAATAGACCCAATGCGACAGCTTCATGCCCACTCAGCCATCGAACCTTGGCGATATCGCCGACTTCACGGCGGCATGTGACGCGGACCCGTTCGCCTACTGCCTCAAGTTTGATCGTGTCCATCATCAGTGCAGCACCTTGCGGTAGCTGTGAGCGGCGGTGATGAGCGTGCCTTCATTGGACACGACGATGTAAGCGTTCTTGAGCTTCTCACACATCTTGAAGATGCGCGGCCCGAGATCGGCCTTGATCTCGGCCAAGACTTCCTTGGTGAAGCTTAGGCTCTCGGCTCCGTCGCGAGTTCTACGAGTAACGCCATAGCAAAACAGGACTTCAATTACTCTAGATTTAATTCCGCGCTGTTTGGCTCTCAATTTTGAGTGCTTGGTATGATCTATGCCAATCATATGTCTTCTCCGTTGCGAGAGACATATGCATACAATAGATGTTAACTAATGTCAATGTTAAGACATTTTCTATGCTTCATCAGTTCTTATCGTAAACTGACGTGTTAGTTGCAGAGGCGAGGATTGTCGCTCGCAGACTATGACGATGCTTATCGCGACACTCCAAGTTCGCCAATCCCCTTGCTGTTACGTCACGTAACAATCTTAAGGTCCCTGAGAACGGGCATAAGGCTATATGGGGTAACCTTCCCGCTGCGCTGCCATCCTTCACGGATTTTGATCAGGCGAGCTTATCAAACCGCCGACCAGTTCACCTCGCACGGGAATCAACTCATTTATGAATGGCTTCCAGAACCAACATGCCCGTCCATTCTGGAAAACGGTTTTCCGCCAATTCTCGAACTCGCTTTTTATCGGGTTTGTGGAATGGCCTGTCTGGAATGATGTTTGGGCCACATCGCACGCAATAATCATTATTGCGTTGGCACGCCTGCGTCGTGCCGCCGAGGTCTTGATGTCGCTTCGCGTTCCCGCTGGCGCAGGAACCCTCTCGACATCCGCGCCCTGAACTAAGTCATACTTGGACTTGCCTGATGCGATGACGGGTTCTGGGCTTCGCCCACTTCGGAAAAAACCCGCCCATAAGGCCACAGCCTTTATATATATAAGGAACTGCTCTTATGGGCAGGTTTTTCTCCCAACAAACACAACCCCACATCACCATCGCATCACGCGCCAATAATATTGCAGAGGATGAAAGAGGGGTGGTATAAATATATCTGACGGGAGACTCTTGGA
>NZMY01000028.1 GCA_002694745.1 Croceicoccus sp.
GAATCACCTGATAAGCCGCGCAAATGCTTGGCTTTTTCAGGTCATCGGCGGAAAATGAGGGAAAGGGTGGTGGCGGACAGGGTGGGATTCGAACCCACGGTGAGCGTGAACCCACGGCGGTTTTCAAGACCGCTGCCTTAAACCACTCGGCCACCTGTCCGTGAAAAGCGCCGCTAGCGCCTTCTTTGGCGCTTGTCACCTCTGCACTGCGGCTTGATCTGTCATCCATTGGTCGAATGATCGCATAGAGGCAATTCACACGCGGCTTTGCCTATGCCATGACCCCGGCCATGACGATCGTTACCCGCTTGACTGCCATCGCCGCGGCATTTGCCGCACTTCTGACGACCCAGACCGCTTTTGGGCAGGTCTATACGCAGGCCGGATTCGAAACCTATCTGGCCGAAGTTGCCAGCAGGGCAAGAGCACAGGGCGTATCCGATCGCGCCATCCAGCAGGGGCTGTCGGGATTGACGATCAACACGCGGGTCGTTGAACTCGACCGCCCGCAGGCGCCCGATCCGCCGGGATCGTCCTATCCGCCTTTCGCGCCCTATCGTGAGCGCCATGTCGACGCCGCGCGCATCAATGGCGGAAAGCGCACCTATGCGGCCAGCGCCTCGCTGCTACCGTCGATCGAGCAGCGATACGGCGTGCCGGGCGAGATCCTGATAGCGATCTGGGGGCACGAGACGAATTACGGAAGCTATACCGGCACTTTCGATACGATCCGTTCGCTGGCGACGCTGGCCTATGAAGGACGCAGGCGGGACCTGTTCGAGGCCGAACTGATCGCGGCGCTTAAGATGCTGGACCGCGGCGTGACGCGGCAGCAGCTGACGGGCAGCTGGGCCGGGGCCATCGGCAATCCGCAGTTCCTGCCCAGCGTGTGGCTGAGGGTGGCGCAGGACGGCGACAACAATGGCACGCGTGACATTTGGAACAGCCGTGCGGACACGCTGGCATCGATCGCGAATTACTTCGTGAACGCCGGATGGCGCCGCGGAGAGCCATGGGGCGTGCCTGCCTATGTGCCGGGCAATTTCAATCGATCGGGCAATGTCAGCCGGCTCAATGCCCCGCGCTGCGAACGGGTGTTCGAACGGCACGGTCAATGGAAGACCGTCGCCGAATGGAAGGCCCTGGGGATCAGGCCGCAGGGCCGGATCGCCGACGACACGTTCGCGTTCCTGTTCGAACCTGATGGGCCGGGGGCAACCGCCTATCTTCTGACCAGCAATTACCGGGTGATACTGGACTACAACTGTTCCAACTATTACGCACTTTCGGTAGGTCTTCTGGCAGACGCAATCCGCTGAACCGCGCGCTTTGCCGGCAGGAGCAGACATGAATTTTCGTATGGGACAGCGCCTCGTGGGCGCTTCGGCCGGCATTGCCCTGGCGTTTGCGCCCGCAATGCCCATGGCCCAGTCCGGTCGCGGCAATGCGGTGTCGGCGCAGACGCTCGATCCCGCGGCGCCTCCGATCCAGCAGGTGCCCATCGCGCTGATCATGGATGCCGAGGCAGGGACGGCCTTCTACGCCAAGGACGCCGACCGGCGCTTCATTCCAGCCTCGCTGACCAAGTTGATGACGGTGTACACCGCGTTCGAACTGCTGGAGCAGGGACGGCTGCGGCCTGAACAGCGCATGCCCGTATCCCCCCGCATCGCACGGGAGTGGAGCGGCAAGGGATCGACCATGTTCTCGGTCGCGAACACGTCCTTGTCGGTGGATACGCTGCTCAAGGCCATTTTGACGGTATCCGCCAACGACGGCTGCGTCATTCTGGCCGAAGGCGCTGCCGGCAGTATCGAGGGTTGGACGGCCCTGATGAATGCCAATGCCGAAAAGCTTGGCATGGACGACAGCCATTTCAACACGCCGAACGGCTGGATGGACGAGGGGCGTACCTATACCAGCGCGCGCGATCTGGCGACGCTGACGCGCTCCTTGCTGATGGAACATGGCGATCTCTATCGCCGCTATTTTGCCTTGCCCTCGTTCAGCTATAACAAGATCACGCAGAAAAACCGCAATCCGATCCTGGGCTATGTCGAGGGCGCGGACGGGCTGAAGACCGGTTTCACCAACGAGGCGGGCTATGGCTTCGTGGGATCGGCAGAGCGTGACGGAAGACGCCTGATCATGGTGCTGGGCGGCGCGGAATCGAGCAGTCAGCGCAAGCAGGTTGCCCGCGATTTCATCGAATGGGGCTTCGCCGCCTGGGACGCCCAGCGCATTTACGGCAAGGGCCAGCCGGTCGGTCAGGTCGACGTTCAGGGCGGCGCAAGCCGGCATGTCGCGGTGGCTCCCGCCGGTCCCGTGAACATCTCGGTCCCGCACGGCGAAAAGGGCGATGTTGACGTTATCATGCGCTATAACGGTCCCGTCGCCGCGCCGATCAGCAAGGGACAGCGCGTCGGCGAGCTTGTCGTAACGCGCGAAGGCCTGTCCCCGGCGCGCTTCGACCTCGTCGCGACCGAAGAGGTAGGCGAGGCGAATGCGATGCAGCGGCTTCGCAACGGTCTGCTGGGGCTGTTCGGGTGAGCGCACCGGCTTCGAGAGGGCGGTTTATTGCCTTCGAAGGCGGGGAGGGGGCCGGAAAGACGACCCAGTCGCGCTTGCTTGCCGATGCTCTCGAACGGCTTGGTATAGCGGCGCTGACGACGCGCGAACCGGGCGGAACGCCGGGTGCAGAGGCGCTTCGCGGTCTGCTTCTGGATCCCGAACTGGATTGGGGTGCGCGGGCCGAGGCACTGCTGTTTGCGGCAGCGCGTAGCGATCATGTCGAAAAGCTGATCGAACCGGCGCTGGCTGCCGGGCAATGGGTTATCTGTGACCGGTTCCTCGATTCCAGCCGTGCCTATCAGGGCGGGGCGGGCGGCGTTGATGACGATGATGTTCTTGCGCTTCATGCCATCGGCAGCGGCGGCCTGCTGCCCGACCTGACCATATTGATCGACCTTGCTCCTGCGGAATCCGCCAAACGCGCGAAGATCCGAGACGGAAACGCCTCGGACCGAATCGGCGCCAAGGACGAGGCCTATCATGCAGCAGTGCGCGAGCGGTTCGAACTGATTGCCACCGACGCCGCGAACCGGTTTGTTCGGATCGACGGATCGGGCGATCCGGGCGATGTGCATGCCCGGATCATGCAGGCCATCGTGCCGCTTGTGGAGGAAGCATGATCGAGGCATCGAGAATGCTCGGCCACGAGGCAGCTTGGGAAAGCTGGCGTGCGGCGATGCATGGGGAGCGCATGCATCATGCCTGGCTGCTTTCGGGCCGGCGGGGTCTTGGCAAGGCCAGCTTCGCGAAACAGGCCGCATCGGAAATGGTCGCGCAGCGGGGCGTGCCCCAGCCCGAAGTTGACGCGCATCCGGATATACTCGTGCTCGAAACCCTGCCTTCCAGCAGCGACGAGGAAAAGAAGCGGCAGGAAGGCAAGCCCTATACGCGCAAGCGCAGCATCAGCGTCGACCAGATCCGCGCCATGCAGCGCCGTTTGACGACCCGCCCGACCCTGGGCCCTCGCCGGGCAGTAATTATCGATTCTGCCGACGATCTCGAGAAGTCTGGCGTAAACGCCTTGCTCAAGAGCCTCGAAGAGCCGCCCGTTGGCACGATCTTTCTGCTCGTCGCGCATCGACCGGGAGGCTTGTTGCCGACGGTCCGGTCGCGCTGCCGCCAGCTGCGTTTCCATGGGCTGAGAGACAGCGATCTGGAGAGGATCCTGACGGAACACGAGCCCTCGCTGTCGCCTGACCTCATGAGCGCGGCCATCGAAGCCGCGCAAGGCTCACCCGGTGCCGCGCTTTCTTTCATCGATGACGAATTGGCCCCGATTGCGAAAGAGCTTCGCAGCATCATCGTGAATGGTGACACGGATTTCGCCCGGAGAGGTGCCTTGGCCGCCGCGATCGGAACGCGCCCGGATCGCGAGCGTCTGCTCGCCAGCGTGCGCCTTGCCCGCAATTTGTGTGCCGGACATGCGCGGCAAGCGCCCCGCGAGAAGCGTGCCGCGCTGATCGATGCCCACGACCGACTGCTCAACCTCGGCCGCGAAATTCCCTATGCGAATTTCGATCCCGGACTGACCGTCGTGGAAATTGGCGGGTTGCTGGCAGGCGCTGCGACACCTAAGGGTTAGCGAAAATCGCGAGCCCGCAAGGGCGGGTTTCGCGCGATCTATCCAGTTGAGAAAGTCAGGGGCCAAATGGCCGATCCTTATTACATCACGACCGCCATTCACTATCCGAATGGCAAGCCGCATATCGGCCACGCGTATGAGACCATCGCCGCCGATGTCATCGCCCGTTTCCAGCGTGCGTCGGGGCGCGAAGTCCGCTTCCAGACCGGAACCGACGAACATGGCCTGAAAATGGCGCAAAAGGCCCGTGAACTGCAAGTCACTCCGCGGGACCTTTGCGATGAAATGTCGACGCATTTCCGTGACTTGTTTGGACGTCTTGATATTTCATACGACAATTTCATTCGCACGACGGACTCTTCGCATCATCGCGCCAGCCAAGCTCTTTGGCAGGCGATGGAAACGAACGGCGACCTGTATCTTGACCGATACGAAGGATGGTATTCCATCCGCGACGAAGCCTATTACGACGAAAGCGAGCTGAGCGAGGGCGAGGGCGGCGTAAAGCTGTCGCCCCAGGGAACGCCCGTCGAGTGGACGGTCGAGGAAAGCTGGTTCTTCCGCCTGTCGAAATATGCCGAGCCGCTGCTGGCACTTTACCGCGACAACCCCGGTTTCATCCAACCCGACAGCCGCCGCAACGAAGTGATGCGCTTTGTCGAGGGCGGCCTCAGGGATTTGTCGGTGTCTCGCACCAGTTTCGATTGGGGCGTGAAGGTGCCCGGGGCCGACGAGCATGTGATGTACGTCTGGGTCGATGCGCTGACCAACTATCTCACCGGTCTGGGCTATCCGGATGAGACGCCTGATCTGGATAAATTCTGGCCTGCCGACCTTCATCTGATCGGCAAGGACATCGTGCGCTTTCACGCGGTGTACTGGCCGGCCTTTCTGATGAGCGCGGGCCTGCCCGTGCCAAAGCAGGTGTTCGGACACGGCTTCCTGCTGAACCGCGGGAAGAAGGAATCGAAGTCGCTCGGCAATGTGACCGATCCGGTGATGCTGATCGAGCAGTTCGGGGTCGATCCTTTGCGCTATTTCCTGATGCGCGAGATCGCGTTCGGACAGGACGGCAGCTATTCGCCCGAGGCTATCGTGACGCGTTCCAATGCAGAGCTGGCGAACAGCTTCGGCAATCTGGCGCAGCGTACATTATCCATGATATTTAAGAATCTGGATGGCGCTATTGATGCCGGAATACAGGAAAACGATGCCGATGCCGCATTGCTCGCCAATGTGCGCGAGGGTATCGCCGGATTGCGCACCGCCTTCGAAAAGCTGTCCTTCAGCGAAGGTCTCGAAGCCTGGATCAAGGCCGTTTTTGCCTGCAACGCCTATGTCGACGAAATGGCGCCGTGGGCGCTGCGCAAGACGGATCCGGATCGGATGGCGGTCGTACTCAACATCCTGTTCCGCTGCGTGCGCGATCTTGCCATCGCCGTTCGCCCGGTCGTCCCCGGTTCGATCGACAGGCTGCTCGACCAGATGGGTGTTCCAGACAGCGAGCGAGATTTTTCGGCGCTCGATGACCAGACATGGTTCGAACGTCTGGCCGAAAGCGGGTTCAAGGTGGACAAACCGGAAGGCGTGTTCCCAAGGGTCGAGCTTCCGCAAACGGAGGACGCCGTTTGATGCTCATCGATTCCCATTGTCATCTGAACTACAAGGGGCTGATCGAACGCCAGGCTGACGTGCTGGCACAAGCGCGTGCGCGCGGTATCGGTGGCTTCCTCAACATCTCGACCCGGCAGAGCGAATGGGGCGACGTGATCGCGACGGCCGAGCGGGAAGCCGATGTCTGGGCCAGCGTGGGCATCCATCCGCATGAGGCGGACAAACATGCCGATCTGAGCGCGGACCAACTGCTGGCGGCAACGGACCACGAGCGTGTGATCGCAATCGGCGAAACCGGGCTGGATTATTATTACGACCATTCGGATCGTGACGCCCAGCGCCGTCTTTTCCGCATGCATATCGATGTCGCTCGCAAAACGGGCTTGCCGGTCATCATCCATACGCGGGACGCAGAGGAAGACACGCTCGGTATCTTGAAGGACGAGATGGGGAAGGGGGCGTTTCCGGCCCTCATCCATTGCTTCACCGCGTCGCGTGAGTTCGGCGAACAGGTTCTGGAACTGGGCCTCACCATTTCCATTTCGGGTATCGTGACGTTCAAGAACGCGGCCGACTTGCAGGAAACCGTGAAGTCCGTCCCGGCAGACCGTTTGCTGGTGGAAACCGATGCGCCTTTTCTGGCGCCCGTCCCGCACCGGGGAAGCACATGCGAGCCGGCGTTTGTCGTGGATACGGCTGAATTCGTGGCGCGCCTCAGGGGTGTGAGAACGGAGCAATTGGCACAAACGACGACGGATAATTTCAAGCGCCTGTTCAGCAAGGCGGCGCTGTGAAGCTGACAATACTGGGATCGGGCACGTCGACCGGTGTTCCTCGCATCGGCAATGACTGGGGCGATTGCGACCCTGAGGAACCACGGAACAGGCGTAGCCGGGTTTCCGTCGCGATCGAGACCGATGACGGCCAGCGCATCCTGATCGATACGTCGCCCGATCTGCGGCAGCAATTGCTCTCCAACGACATAGACCGGATCGACGCGGTTTTCTGGACCCATGATCATGCCGATCATTGTCACGGAATCGACGATATGCGCGTCCTGCGATATGGTCGCGGCGGACCCATTCCGGGTTTCGCGAGCGAGGTGACGGTGCAGCGTCTGCGGCGCCGGTTCGACTATGTCTTCGCCGGCCAGTTCGGCTATCCCACGATTGTCAATCTTGAGCCACTGGACCGGTTGCGGATGATTTGCGGCTTGTCGGTTGCTTGGTGCGAAATGCCGCACGGACCGGTGAAGAGTACCGCATTTCGCTTCGATAGTTTCGATAAGTCAGTGGTTTATGCGACGGACTTCAGCGAAATAACGACGGACATGGTATCGCTGATGGATGGCTGTGACCTGCTGGTGGTTGATTGCCTCAGAAGGGATCCGCATCCGACGCATGCGCACCTGGGCATGGCGCTGGAACTGGCCGAACGGGTCAAAGCTGGCAAGGTCGTCCTGACGCATCTCGACAAGAGCATGGATTATCGAACGCTGGGTGAAGATTTGCCGCGCAATGTCGAGGTTGGCTACGACGGTATGCAGATAAGGCCATGACGACGCTGGCGCTCGTCTCGCTAATCAGCCTTCTTGGGTGGCTTGTGCTGATGATCGGTTCGTGGCGTTCGCACCGAGTCAGTCGCTCCGCGACAATCCGAATGGTGTTGATCTGGGTCGGCATATTTTTGGCGATCACGCTGGTGATGGGGCTGATTACGTCCTGATCGTCCACGGCCATGTCGCGAGTAATTTTACATAATATAGATTATCGTCCCTGAGGTTTTCGCATGTCCACGACCGAACCCGTCGCCCGCCTGCTCGCCATCATGGCGCGCCTTCGTGACCCGGTGAATGGATGCGAATGGGATGTCGCTCAAAACTTCTCATCGATTGCGCCCTATACGATCGAGGAAGCCTACGAAGTCGCCGACGCGATTGCGCGCAGCGACTTGGCCGATCTGCGGGACGAATTGGGCGACCTTCTTCTCCAGGTCGTTTTTCATGCACGAATGGCCGAGGAAGCCGGCGCGTTTGACTTTGCCGATGTCGCAGCGTCGATCGCCGACAAGATGGAGCGGCGTCATCCGCATATCTTCGCGGGCCAGCAAGCCGACGGAACCCAAACCATCAAGGCCAATTGGGAGCGGTTGAAGGCCGAGGAACGCGCCGAGAAGTCCCAGACAGGCGCGTTGGATGGCGTGGCACTGGCTTATCCTGCCCTGATGCGTGCCGAAAAACTGCAGAAACGTGCTGCCCGGGTCGGTTTCGATTGGCCGGACACGGTTGGCGCGGCGGATAAGTTGCACGAGGAAATAGCGGAGTTCGCCTCCGCCGACACCGAAGAAGAGCGGGTCGAGGAAGGCGGCGACCTGTTGTTCGCGGCGGTCAATTTCCTTCGCAAGAACGGCGTCTCGGCCGAGGAAGCGTTGCGCGTTGCCAATCTGAAGTTCGAGCGCCGCTTCGCCGGCATGGAAACCCTTGCCGCAAGCGAAGACCGCGAGTTTTCAGCGCTCGACCTGCAGGCACAGGACGAATTGTGGAACCGCGTCAAGGCCGGGGAAAAAGGCCGCGCAACCTAACTGTCGGTCAGTGACACGAAGCGACCGAATTCGCGGTCCTCGATGCGTACGGTCATACGGATCTGGGGCTCTTCGCCTTCGATCTCGTCCTTGATCTCTTCTTCGCTCAGCACTTCGCCATGGGCATGGAGCCAGGCAATTCGCTTGCCGTCATGACTGGGAAGCACGATGTCGTGCACGCGGGCATCGCGCGTCAGAATAGCGGCTATCGCGCGTTCCAGCGCGTCAGTTCCGAAACCGTCCAGCGCCGAAATGGGCACGACGGGCTCTTCCGAACGTTCCGCCTGCTCGGCCAACTCTTTCCGGCGCTCTCCCTCGATCGCATCCCACTTGTTCCACGCTTCGATCAGCGGGATATCGATGGCATCCTCTTCGCCGGTATTGATGTCCAGATCCTTGAGAATCTGGACGACTTCCGCCTTTTGCTCATCCGCCATCGCGCTCGACATGTCGCGTACATGGACGATGATGTCGGCGCCGGTCACTTCCTCCAGCGTGGCCCGGAACGCGGCCACCAGCTGGGTCGGGAGGTCCGAAATGAACCCGACCGTATCTGACAGGATCGCCTTCTCGACGCCGGGCAGGCCGATTGCGCGCATGGTGGGATCCAGCGTGGCGAAAAGCAAATCCTCCGCCATCACTTCGGCCCCTGTCAGGCGATTGAAAAGCGTCGATTTGCCGGCGTTCGTATAACCGACCAGCGCGACCACCGGCCAGGGCGCCCTTCCCCGGCGCGCCCTGTGAAGCGCACGCGTGCGGCGTACCTGTTCCAATTCGCGCCGCAGCCGCGCCATGCGGTCGCGGATCATCCGACGGTCGGCCTCGATCTGCGTTTCGCCCGGGCCGCCCAGGAAGCCAAAGCCGCCGCGCTGCCGTTCAAGGTGCGTCCAGCTGCGCACAAGACGGCCAGCCTGATAATCGAGATGCGCAAGCTCGACCTGCAACCGGCCTTCGGCCGTTGCCGCCCGTTCGCCAAAGATCTCGAGGATCAGGCCAGTCCGGTCGATCACCTTTCGCTTGAGCGAATCTTCCAGATTGCGTTGCTGGATCGCCGACAGCGCGCCATCGACGATCAGCAGCTCGGCGTCTTCCATCTCGCAGGCGGCGCGAATATTCTCGATCTGACCCGAACCGAACAGTGTGCCGGGGCGCACGTCGCGCACCGGGATTACAAAGCTGTCGACCACCTCGATCCCGATGGCGAGCGCCAGCCCCCTTCCCTCCTCGAGCCGGGCCGAGGGATCGGGAAGGTTCTCCTTGCGAATGTCAGGCAGCACGACGATGGCCCGCGCACCGCGTGTCACCTCGCCGCTTACATCGTCGTTACCGAAAATATCCTCGCCCAGGGGCGTTCTCCGTTATTCTTCGCCAGCCCAGTCGCCGCTCAGGTCGACATGGGTGATCGGCTGTACGGTCGAGATAGCATGTTTATAGGCCAGCTGCACATAGCCCTCGCGCTCAAGCAGCATGCAGAACAGATCATAGGCCGCAATTCGGCCCTGCAGCATCACGCCGTTGATCAGGAACATGGTGACCTGCGCGCCCGCGTCGCGGACCGATGCGAGGAACACGTCCTGCAACATGCGCTTGCCCTTTTGCTCGTCGCCCATTTCGAACATCGCGGCATCGACCGGCTGCGTTGGCATGATGGTGCTGATCGCATGCTTGTAGACAAGCTGGGTCTGGCCGTCACGGCGCAGCAGGATCGAGAAATTGTCGAACCAGGTCACGATGCCCTGCAGCTTCACGCCCTTTACCAGGAACATGGTGACCGGCGTCTTCTGCTTGCGCAGGTGATTGAGAAAGATGTCCTGAAGATTCTGCCCCTTGCCGGCGGCAGGCTTGGGAGTCGCAGCCTTTGCAGCCGACGCCTTCGCAGGCGCCTTGCGCGTGGTGGTCTTCTTGGGTGCAGCTTCGGTTTCGGCGGGTTCATCGACCCGTTCCGGCGCTGGCTCTTCCGCCTTTGTGCGGATGCTGAGCGTCTTTCCGGCCATTATTGGTCTCCTGTTGTTGGCACACGCGCTCCTCGTCGCGTGGCGTTCTGGCGCCTGCTAATGGCACCGATACCGGACGTTATATCACGCCGGTTTGAAGACTCCTACTAATTGCTGCAGTGCAGCGCAATCGTTTAGCGATGCTTTGCTATGATCTGGTAGCAACGCGCTCAGGCAGGTTCGTCGCGCTTTTCCGAAAGGCCCAGCGTCTTCAGCTTGCGGTGCAAGGCCGACCGCTCCATCCCGATAAAGGAGGCCGTGCGCGAAATATTGCCGGAAAACCGGCGGATCTGGACTCGCAAATACTCCCGCTCAAACTGTTCGCGCGCCTCGCGAAGCGGGATTCCCATCATCGCGGTGATGCCGGCGCTGTCGCCCGTCGATTCCTGTGTGATCTCCGCCGGAAGCATGTCCGCCTCGATCGTGGTCAGCCGCTCGCGCGGAGCGAGAATCAAGGTGCGTTCCACCACATTACGCAGCTGACGCACGTTCCCCGGCCATTCATAGCTTTGCAGGACGGCTACCGCCTCATCGCTGATCTCGGGCGGGGAATAGCCCTGACTGCGGGCATAGCGCGCGAAGAAATGGTTCGCGAGAACGGGAATATCGCCGCGCCTCTCCGCCAGTCCCGGCACGCCGACCGGCACGACGTTCAGCCGATAATACAGATCCTCGCGAAAGCGACGATCGGCAATCGCTTCGGACAGATCCTGCGAGCTGGAGGAAGCCACCCTGACATCGACGCGGATCTGGCGGTTGCCGCCGACACGAACGAAGGCCTGGTCCGTCAGGACACGCAATATACGCGCCTGAGTCGATTCCGGCATGTCGGCCACTTCGTCGAGATACAGCGTGCCGCCATCGGCCATCTCAAGCAGGCCCGCACGCACGAGCCGGCCGCCCGATTCCTCGCCGAACAATTCCTGTTCGAACCGCTCGGGCGTGATCCGGGCCGAATTGACGGTGACGAAAGGCTTTTCCGCCCGGGCGCTCCAGTGATGGAGGAGCCGCGCCGCCATCTCCTTGCCCGCGCCCGCGGGACCGGTGATGAGAACGCGGCTTCCCGTATTGGCAACGCGCTTCAGGGTCGCACGAACGGCGTTGATCGCAGCAGAGTTGCCGTTGAATTCCTCGAAACCCGCTCCGCCGTCATTGCGCAACTGCGCGTTTTCGCGGCGCAGGCGTTCGGTTTCTGTGGCCCGTTCGACCATCAGGAGCAGGCGCTCCGCCTCGAACGGCTTTTCGATGAAATCCACGGCGCCGCGACTGATGGCCGAGACGGCGGTGTCGATATTGCCATGGCCCGAGAACACGATCACCGGCAGGTCGGGCTCGCGCTGCTTCACCGCGTCGAGCACTTCGAGCCCGTCCATCGGTGAGCCATGGAGCCAGACGTCTAGCAGAACCAGCGACGGCCGCCTTTCGTCGATCGCCCGCAGTGCGGCTGTGCTGTCGCCGGCCGTGCGGCATTCGTATCCTTCGTCGGAAAGCACGCCTGCGACAAGTTCGCGGATGTCCCGCTCATCGTCCACGATCAAGATATCGAGTGCCATCAGAGCCAGTCCTGCCTTTTTTGATTCATATGCTTCATTCTGCCGCCTGCTGCCCCTTGTCTTCCGCGGCATCGACCGATCTTGCGCCCGCTTCCTCGGCCAGGGGATCGCGGGCGAAACGCATGCGCACGGTCGTGCCGCCATCCGGCGCCGGATCGAAACCGATATGACCGCCGTGTTCGCCCAGGATCTTCTGCACGATCGCCAGCCCCAGCCCGGTCCCTTTTTCGCGTGTGGTCATATAGGGTTCGACGATGCGTTCGCCCTGTTGGGGCAAACCGCTGCCGTTATCGGTGACCGTGATCGTCACCCCGTCGCGATCGGGCTGAAGCGCGACTTCGATATGACCGCGATAGGACTCGCCCTCGGCAAGCTTGCGTGCCTCTATGGCCTCTGCAGCGTTCTTGAGCACATTGGTCATTGCCTGCCCCACCTGATGGCGGTCGCAGTCAATCCCCGTGTCGCCGGGTTCGGCATGAAAGCGATAGCCGATGCCGGGATGGCCGACTTCCTGCAGGAACATCGATTGCCGCACGAGGTCGGAAATATCTTCGCGCCGGAAGCTGGGCTTGGGCATCCGCGCAAAACTAGAGAACTCGTCGACCATCTTGCGCAGGTCGCCGACCTGCCGGATGATCGTCTGCGTCAACTCGTCGAACAGCTCGCCATCAGTCTCGATCTGGCGGCGATAGCGCCGGTTGAGCCGTTCGGTCGCCAGCTGGATGGGCGTCAGCGGGTTCTTGATTTCATGCGCGATACGCCGCGCCACATCCGACCAGGCCGCACGCCGCTGGTCGAGCAGCTGGCGCGTGATGTCTTCGAATGTCAGCACATGGCCATGCGTGGTCCGCGCCCGCTTCACGGCCATGGTTCGCATGTCCCCGCCGCGCGGAAGCTGCACGATGCCGCTGCCCTTTCCATCCTCAACCAATGCGGCAAGCCCCGGCGCGATCTCCTTGAGTGATCGACCGATCGGTGAATCCTCCCCTTCCCCGACCAGCAGCGTCTGCGCCGATCCATTGATCAGCAGGACACGTCCCTTGGTGTCGATGGACACGATACCGGCCGTCGCTGAATCGAGGACGGCCTCGATAAAGGCGCGGCGTTCGTGCAATTGCTCATTGGCCGACAACAGCGCTGCGGTCTGCCGTTCGATCTGCGAGGTCATGCGGTTGAAGGCGCGATTGAGCAGGCCGATTTCGTCGGACCCCGTGCGCCCGCTGACACGACTGGAGAAATTGCCCGCACCCACATCGCGCGCCGCATCGACCAGCTCGGCCAGCGGCCCCACCTGCCTGTCGGCAAAACGCAGCGCGAACCACACCGCCAGTCCGACCAGCGCCAGCGACACCACGAGCAGCGCGATGTTGAACCGCAATTGCAGCGACCGGACATTGTCGGTCAGCACGTCGTAATTGGCGAGCACGCTTTGCGCGCGCTGCCACTGGCTGAGCGCTAGCGGATCGGATTCGCGCGAGGTATAGAGGAAGATGCCCGCCCCAAGGTCGAGAGGTGCAATCGCTTCGGTTCGCTCGGCAACGGCAGTAACCTCGACACGCGAACCGGCGGCGAGCTTGTCAAAAATCTCGGGTTCGATGTTCGAGGGACCGAAATCGCTTTCGGGATCGACGATGGCCGCGGTTCGCACGGTTCCGTCGCTGTCCCGCTCGACGATGGCCGAACTGTCGAACTCGCGCAGGATGACCTGTCTTGTATAGGCCTCGGCGAACTCGGGGCTCGTGATCGGCGCTCGGTCGAGATAGAACCGAATATCGTCCGCCATGGCGATCGCATTGTCGCCGATGTCGCGGAAATTCTGCTCGTAATAACCGCGCGCCAGCTCGTTCGCATCCTCCAGCAAACCGCGGGACCGGTCGGAGAACCAGAACTCGACGCCGGACTGGAACAGGAAGGACGCAAAGACCACGACCAGCAATGTCGGAACCGCCGCCAGCAGCGAGAAAAAGAAGACGAGGCGGACATGCATGCGCCCGGTCGACCCGGTAAGCCGCCTTGCCCTGCGCAAGGCAAGGCGCCGGCCAATCAGGACCATGAGGCCCATGCCCGGAACCAGCGTCACGACCAGCAGCGTTGTTGTGGTGGCCGTTGGCAACAGGGCACCCTGCGACCGCCCGTCAAGCGTCAGCCATCCGAACACGATGGTCGCGACAATCGCGGCAACACACGCAATTTCGAGAATGGCGAACCCGTTGGATCGATGCCAAAGAATGTTGACCCGGCGCAAAAGTCGCTGCCAGTCGCGACCCGCCGATCCGGTAGCGAATAGCCGCTCAGCCCCATTTTCGGTGGCGGCATCGGGAGGCGATGCAGACAGGGGGCGGTCGGGCTTCATCGTTGCGGGAATACAACAGGGCTGTTGCCCAAACTCAAGAGGGCATTGCCGCTGCGTGGATAAATGATCGCGAAAACGCGACGAACCGCTGCCACGCGATGTTCAGGCCGTTTTCAGTCGCCTGCGCGCTGGGTGAATTGTTCCGGATCGATGTGCAATTCATCCAGCCGCTTGCGCAAGGTGTTGCGGTTGATCCCCAACATTCGTGCTGCGCGAAGCTGGTTCCCGCCTGTCGTGTCCAGCATATGCGACAGCAAGGGGCGCTCGAACGCCGCGATGGCCTTGGCATAGATCTGCCCAGGTTCGGGCGCATTGGCGGCAAGCCAGCGGGCAAGCGCGCTGTCGAGATCGTTGGCCCCGCCTGCCCCCTCGCCCACCGGGCGCGGCGATGCGGGCGCAGCAGTCGCCGTCTCGTCCGCCAGCAGCAGTTGCACGGCGGCCCGGTCCACGATCTCCTCGCGCGCAAGCAGGGCCAGCCGATAGATGAAGTTCTTCAATTCGCGCACGTTTCCGCGCCACGGTTGAACCCGCAACAAGGCGGCAGCTTCGCGGCTGAGATTGCGGCGCGGCAACCCCTCTCGCGCGGCCTGAGCCAGAAAATGGTGCGCCAGCGAATCGACATCGTCGCCACGCTCGCGCAGCGGAGGAAGCTGGATAGGCACGACATTGAGCCGATAATAGAGGTCCTCGCGAAACCGTCCGGTTTCGATCAGCGGGGCAAGGTCCTTGTTGGTCGCCGCAACGATGCGGGCATCGATGGGCACCTCCTCGCGCCCGCCGACCCGCAGGATCGTGCCCGACTGAAGCGCGCGAAGCAGGCGGGTCTGCGCCTGCATCGGCATGTCGCCGATCTCGTCCAGAAACAGCGTACCGCCGCGCGCCTGCTCGAATTTGCCGACGTGCCGAGCGAAGGCTCCGGTGAAGGCGCCCTTTTCATGGCCGAACAGTTCGGATTCGATCAGATCGGCGGGAATCGCCGCGGTGTTCACGGCAACGAATGGTCCGCGCGAACGCTGGCCCAGCTTGTGGATCGCTTCGGCGACCAGTTCTTTGCCCGTGCCGGATTCACCGAGGATCAGGACGGTCAGATCGTTCCGCAGCACGCGGGTGATCATGCGATAGACCGCCTGCATCGCACTCGACCGCCCGACGAGTGGCAAGGCAGGATCGCCTTCCTCAAGCGGCTTCGCCTCTGCCTCGGCATTGCCGATGGCTGCCGTAACGGCGCGGACGAGTTCATCAAGGTCGAAAGGCTTGGGGAGATATTCGAAGGCGCCGGTGTCGCTCGCCCTTACGGCTGTATCCAGCGTGTTCTGCGCGGACACGACGATGACGGGCAGGTCGGGCTGACACTGCCGCACATCGTCGAGTGTCTCGATCCCGTCGCCATCCTTGAGCATTACGTCGGTGATCAGGGCCGCATAATTCTCGGTAGCCAGCAAGCGGTCACGTTCTGCGATCGTGTCGCAGCGGATCACCTTCAGACCTTCTTCTTCAAGCGCTGTGGTGATGACCAGCGCGATCGAGATATCGTCCTCGACCAGCAGAACGGGCGCGGTCATGTCAGCGCTTCCTCTGCCCGGTCGCCGAGCCCCGCGTCCCGGCGCGATTCGGCCATGGGAAAGCGTACGCGGAAATGGGTCAGACCGCGCAATTCGTCGCGCTCATGATGGATACGCCCGTTCATGTCTCGCACCAGCTTGCGCACAAGAGCCAGTCCCAGGCCTTGGCCCTGCTTTTTCGAAGAGACGAAGGGTTCGAAAATATGGTCGCGCAACTCGGGGTCGACGCCCGGACCATTGTCGGTCACGCAAATCTCGATCGGCAGGCGGATCGGCTGCGCGTTACCGGCCTGGCGAAGCATGATCCCGCTGGCAAAGCGCGTGTGCAGTGTAATCTCGGGAGACTCCTGTGCCGAACACGCCTCGGCCGCATTGGTCAGTAGGTTTAGTAGCACCTGCAGAAGCGAATCCGAATTCACCAGCACCATAGGCAGCGAAGGATCGAAATCCTCGCGAATACGGATCCGGTCATGGCCGCCCGCTTCCAGAACGGCCCGCGCGCGCCGGATGGCCACATGCAGGTTCAGCGGCGTTGCCGGAGCGGCGGAACGGCTCGACAAGGTCTGCATCTGGTCGATCAACGCAGCGATCCTGTCCACTTCCTCTGCGATCAGCGTGGTAAGAGCGCGATCCGAAGGCTTTGCCTTGCGGCCCAGCAACTGTGCGGCGCCCCGAATGCCGGCCAGCGGGTTCTTGATTTCATGAGCGAGTATCTCGGGCGCCCTGAGACCGGATTCCTCGTGACCGGCAAGCCCCGATTCCTCGAAACCCTCGACCTCGGCGGCTTCCATCAGGGTGAGCGTCTGCCAGCCTTCCCACCCGGCGATCGGTGAGGCGATGACATTCACGCGGCGCGCGCTTTCCTTGCCGATCCGCGCGGTCATGTCCCGCGCGTTGATCTGGACATCCCCGTCCTCCAGCATGGGCATCAGACGTGCTTCGCCAAAATCGACGAGCGTCTTCAGCGGCTTGCCCACCAGCCGCCGCGCGCTTTGGCCGAAAAGATGCTCGCCCGCGGAGTTGACGGCAGCGACGCGCAGGCCCGGCCTCAGCATGATGACGGCATAGGGTAGGCTGGCGATCAACCGGGCGTGATCGGGAGATGGCCTGACCGCTTCGCTGATCGCGCCCCCGATCGTCACGCGGCGACGGCCTTCGGTCCGGAATCGAACAGCGGCAAATAGAATTCACGCAAGGCGGCCAGCACATCGTCGGCATCGTCGATGAAATTCACCTTGTTGCGAAATTCCGCCGATCCCTTCAGCCCCTTGGTGTACCAACCCAGGTGCTTGCGCGCCATCTTGACCCCCGTATCGCCGCCGTAATGGTCCAGCATGGCGCGATAATGCTCGGTCACCAACGCATATTGATCGGGAAGCGAGGGATCCGGACGCACGTCGCGGCCTTCCAGCCAGTCCATAACCTGTCCAAGCAGCCACGGCCGTCCATAGGCACCGCGGCCGATCATCAGCCCGTCCGCTCCGCTCTGCTGAAGCGCGGTGGCCGCGTCTTCGATGCTGCAAATGTCGCCATTGACGATGACGGGGATCGACACCGCGTCCTTCACCTTGCGCACGAAGGCCCAGTCAGCGCTGCCCTTGTACATCTGGTTGCGCGTGCGGCCGTGCACCGTCACCATGGCCGCGCCAAGGTCCTGCGCGATACGGGCCAGTTCGGGCGCGTTGAGAGAGGCATGATCCCAGCCCATCCGCATCTTGACCGTGACAGGAACCGAAACCGCCTTGATCGTTTCGGCCATCAGCTTTGACGCGAGCGGAATGTCGCGCATCAGGGCCGATCCGGCGAAACCGTTGGTCACCTTGCGAACCGGGCAGCCGAAATTGATGTCGATGATCGCCGCGCCGCGATCCTCGTTCAGGCGGGCCGCCTCTCCCATCGAGACCGGGTCGCAGCCCACAAGCTGCATCGACACGGGATCCTCGCTGGGGTGCCATTCGGCCTTCTGGATGGACTGGCGCGTTTCGCGGATCATCGCCTGGCTGGCGATCATCTCGGTCACGTTCAGGCCCGATCCGAACCGGCGGACGAGCGTGCGGAACGGCATGTCGGTCACGCCGGTCATCGGCGCGAGGACGACGGGCGTGGCCACGGTCACCGGTCCGATGCGGATCGGCGCGAGCCTTGGCGCGGGCGGAAGGGTCGTATCTGCGTTCATGGTCTGCCTAAAAATTAAGCAGAGCGCATAGTCGATTGCTCAATCCCCATCAAGCCTGTAGCGGGACGCGCGATGGCGGACCATGCTGATCGATCAGGTACCGAAACTGCGGCAGGCGATGTCGCAGGCATTATCGTCGCGGCAGGCAGCGGGTCGCGGGCGGGCATGGGCACTCCAAAGCAATATGCCTCCTATGGCCGCACAACGGTTCTCGGGCATGCTGTCGAGCGATTTCGCAGCGCGATTACCGGACCGATCCTCGTCGTCATTCCGGGCGGGGACGAAGGGCAGGCCCGCAGCGCCATTGGCGACTGCGACGGCGTATCCTTTGTCACAGGCGGCGCGACGCGGCAGGAATCGGTGCGGGCTGGCCTCGAACGCCTGGCCTCGGCGCCGTGTCCGCCCGGGATTGTGCTGATCCACGATGCGGCCCGTCCCGACCTGCCCCGCGAAGTTGCAGAGCGGCTGATCGCGGCGCTGCGGGATATTCCGGGCGCCATTCCCGTTCTACCTGTTGTGGACAGCATGGTCGAAGCCAGCGGAAACATCATGGCCGCGCCCGCCAGGCGTGAAAACCTCAGGCGCGTTCAAACGCCGCAGGCCTTTCGCTTTGCTGACATTCTTGCGGCCCACCGCGACTGGCAAGGCGATCCGATTGCCGGAGACGACGCGCAGGTGCTGCGAAAGGCAGGTCTCGAAATCGCATTGGTGGACGGCGATGCAAGGCTCGCCAAGCTGACTTTCAGAGAGGATTTCGCCATGAACGCCGCGCCCCCGCCATCATTTAGAGTCGGGAGCGGATATGACGTGCATTGCCTGGTCCCGGGCGATCATATCTGGCTGTGCGGGATCAGGATCGACCACGACAAGGGCCTGTCGGGCCACAGCGATGCCGATGTCGCTCTCCATGCACTGACCGATGCGATTCTCGGCGCGATTGCGGCGGGGGACATCGGCGATCATTTCCCGCCAAGCGATCCGCAGTGGAAGGGCGCGGCCTCTCATATATTTCTATCGCACGCCGCTTCACTGGCGGCGCGCGAGGGCTATGCAATCGCGAACTGCGACCTGACCATCATCTGCGAAGCACCCAAGGTCGGCCCGCACCGCGAAGCGATGCGCGCAAGACTGGCCGAACTGCTTGCTGTTGACATGAGTGTCATTTCGGTCAAGGCGACCACCACCGAGCGTCTGGGCTTTACCGGTCGCGGCGAAGGCATCGCCGCGCAGGCGCAGATTTTGCTGACGAGGACCGCATGACGGCCTCGACCACCCCCCCACTTTTCGGAAATGACATGGACAGCAACCTCCCCAAGGAACTGACCGATCTCGCGGCGAAAGTCGTGGCGGCACACATGGACGCAGGCACCACGATTGCCGTGGCCGAAAGCTGCACCGGCGGGCTTGTCTGTTCGGCGCTGACGGAAATCCCGGGCTCGTCCAAAGTGCTCGATCGGGGATTCGTAACCTATTCCAATCAGGCCAAGATGGAAGAGCTCGCCGTCCCGAGCGACTTGATCGAAACCTTCGGAGCGGTTTCGGTCGCGGTTGCCTGGTCGATGGCGACGGGCGCGATCAAAAGTTCCGATGCAGATGTCGCCGTCGCGATCACCGGTATCGCGGGCCCCGACGGCGGCACCGATCTGAAGCCTGTCGGCACCGTGGTCTTCGCACGCGCAAAGCGCGACCGCGACGAAGGTGAAGAGCCTTCAGCGGAGCTGAGGCATTTCGAATGCACGGGCCGCGCGCACGTCCGCCTTCAGGCGGCGCTGTGCGCGCTGGAATTATTGCTGCCGTAAAGGTCCTGAGCGCGCGTTTCGAATGCGCCGACCATCTTGCGAAATGCACGGTCGAGGTACTGGCCGGCCAGCGCCTCGAACACCCTGTTGCGGAAGGTGAATTCGACGCAGAAATGGATGCGGCACCGCCCCTCGTCCAGCGGTTCGAACCGCCAGATGTTCTCAAGGTTGGATAGCGGGCCATCGACATATTCGACGACGATCCTGTCGGGCCGATGCTTGTGAACTTTGGACGTGAAGCGTTCGCGCAGGGCCTTGAAGCCCACCATCATGTCCGCGACCATCTCCGTCTCGCTGTCCGATCGCACGCGGGTGGCGACGACCCAGGGCAGGAACTGCGGGTAGCTGGCGACATCGGCGACAAGATCGAACATCTGTTCGGCGGAATAGTCGAGTTCGCGCGTTTCGCGAATGCTTGGCATCGATCGGATCCGGCTTATTCGGCGGACGCCGTCTCGTCGCGCACCCATTGCTTCTTGCCGGGCACCTTGACGGGTTCGCTTCCCTGCTTCGCCAGCTGCGCTTCGCGCGCGGCTTTCATCTCGGCGAAATCATCGCCCGCGTGATAGCTCGAGCGCGTTAGCGGGCTTGAGGCCACCTGCAGGAAGCCCTTGGCGCGGGCGATCGAACCCAGCGCGCTGAATTGCTGCGGGGTTACGAAATCGACGACCTTGGCGTGCTTGGGTGTCGGCTGCAGATACTGGCCCATGGTCAGGAAATCGATGTCGGCGCTGCGCATGTCGTCCATCACCTGATGAATTTCCAGACGCTGCTCACCCAGACCCAGCATGATGCCCGACTTGGTAAAGATCGACGGATCGTTCGCCTTCACCTCCTCCAGCAGCCGCAGCGACGCATAATAGCGGGCGCCGGGACGGATCGTGGGATAGAGCCGCGGCACGGTTTCCAGATTATGATTGAACACATCCGGCCGCGCCTCGCAGATCGCCTTGATCGCGGGCTTCATCTTGCCGCGGAAATCGGGCGTCAGAATCTCGATCGTGGTGTTGGGCGCACGCTTGCGCAGTTCCTCGATCACCTTGACGAAATGACCCGCACCGCCGTCGGGCAGGTCGTCGCGGTCGACCGAGGTGATGACGATATGTTCAAGCCCCATCTCGCCGGCGGCGACGGCGACGTTCACCGGCTCCATCGGATCGACCATGCGCGGCATGCCGGTCTTGACGTTGCAGAACGCGCAGGCGCGCGTGCACACGTCGCCCAGGATCATCACCGTCGCGTGTTTCTTGGTCCAGCACTCGCCAATGTTCGGGCAGGCCGCTTCCTCGCACACCGTGTTCAGCTTGAGGTCGCGCATCAGGCGCCGCGTTTCGGCGTAACCCTTGCTGGTCGGCGCCTTCACGCGAATCCAGTCGGGCTTGCGCTGGATCGGGGGACGCATATCGGCAGGTTTGGTGATCTCGTTCATGATGGTCACATAAGCCGACCGGTGCCGGGCCGCAACATCATGCTGCTTGCAAGGTGCAGGACGCGGATGCAAAGAACGCATCATGACCGATTCACCTGTCCAGTCCGCCCTCACCCAAGGCTATCTACGATTTCGTGAAAAGAGCTGGCATCCGCAGCGCGATCGCTGGATGCAGCTTAAGGAAGGGCAGTCTCCCAAGGTGATGGTGATCGCCTGTTCCGACAGCCGGGTCGATCCCAGCCAGATCTTTGACGTCGACCCGGGCGAGATATTCGTGGTCCGCAATGTCGCCGCGATGGTTCCTCCCTTCGAAACGACGCCCGGCCATCACGGCGTGTCGGCGGCGCTGGAATTCGCGGTGCAGGTGCTGGAGGTCGAGGAAGTGCTGGTGCTGGGCCACGGCATGTGCGGCGGCTGCAAGGCGGCGCTTACGCAATCGATGCATGGCGCGGAACCGGGGCGCGGCGGTTTCATCGCCGATTGGATCGAACTGCTCGACGACGCCCGCGACGAGGTGGCGCACAAGCATGGCACCGAAACGCGAGAGGCAGAGCGCGAGATGGAGCTGGCCGCCGTCAGGGTTTCGATCGAGAACCTTCGCACGTTCCCTTGCGTCAATGCCAAGGAAGCCAAGGGCACGCTTCGCCTGCGCGGCGCTTTCTTCGCGATTTCCGACGGTATCCTCCACTGGCTCGACGAAGGTTCCGGCAAGTTCAATCCCGTCCGCTGACCTAAGTCATGAGGACAGAGCCTGGCGCGGCCGAACCGCGCCATCCGCTGCAGATTCACGATTACCGGCTGTTCTGGGTCGCGCGCTTCGCCGGGGTCATCGCGACGCTGTCGATGGTCGTTGTGCTTGGCTGGCAGGTCTATGACATAGCGCGCAGCGATTACGGGATGAGTCGCTCGCTCGCCGCGTTTCAGCTTGGGCTGCTGGGCGCGGCGCAATTTGTGCCGCTGTTCCTTCTGACGCCTTTCGCGGGCTTTGCCGCCGACCGGTTCGACCGGCGCAAGGTGGCGGTCACTGCGATGCTGCTCGACATGCTGATCGCGGCCGCGCTGGGTTTTGCGACTTGGCATGGTCATCTGACGCTGCCCTTGCTGTTTCTTCTGGCGGGTTTGCACGGAACCGCGCGCGTTTTCTTTGGCCCCGCGATGAACGCATTGGCGCCCAATATCGTCCCTGCAAAGATGATCCCGCGCGCCATCGCGACCAATGCCATCGCCTGGCAATTCGCCACGGTGCTGGGTCCGGCGGCGGGCGGCATGCTCTATGCCGTTTTTCCCAGCTTTCCCTATATCGTGTCGGTTTTCCTGCTGGCGCTCGGCGCATTGCTTGTCGCACTGATCAAGCCGCTGCGGCAACCCGACGTCGACCGCAAGGTCCATCCCATCCGGCAAGTGACCGATGGCTTGCGTTTCGTCTGGAACGACCGTTTCCTGCTGGGCGCGATTTCGCTCGACCTGTTTGCCGTGTTGCTGGGCGGGGTCACGGCGCTGCTGCCCGTGTTTGCGCGCGACATCCTTCAGGTGGGGCCTATCGGTCTGGGCTGGATGCGTGCGGCTCCGGCCTTTGGCGCGGGGATCGTGGCGCTGTGGCTGGCCTGGAAACCGCTTGAACGCAATGTCGGAGTCAAGATGCTCTGGGCGGTCGGGATCTATGGCCTGATGACGGCCCTGTTCGGCGTCTCGCGCGAATTGCTGCTCAGCCTGGCGATGCTGGTCGTGCTGGGCGCGGCGGACATGATATCGGTTTTCGTGCGCGGATCGCTGGTGCAGCTCAACACGCCGGACCACATGCGCGGGCGCGTGTCCTCGATCTCGGGCCTTGCGATATCGGCATCGAACGAGCTGGGCGAGTTGCAATCGGGCGTGGCCGCCGCGCTGATCGGGGCGACGGGGGCGGTTGTTTTCGGCGGAGTCGGGGCGATATTGGTGGTCGTCATCTGGGCGTATGCCTATCCTGAACTCAGGAACGCCCGGACGTTCGCGCCAGCCTATCGCGTCACCGCCGATGGCAAGAGCACAAAAGAGCAGGAAGGAGCCACCACATGAAGGCCGACAATGTCCTCGCCACGATCGGCAACACGCCGCATATCCGCCTTTCGCGCCTGTTTCCGGACCACGAGGTCTGGATAAAGTCCGAACGCGCCAATCCCGGCGGTTCGATCAAGGACCGTATCGCGCTGGCCATGGTCGAAGCGGCCGAGAAGAGCGGCGCGCTGAAGGAAGGCGGCACGATCATTGAGCCGACGTCCGGCAACACCGGTATCGGCCTTGCGATGGTTGCCGCGGTCAAGGGCTACAAGCTAGTTCTTGTCATGCCCGAAAGCATGTCGATCGAGCGCCGCCGCCTGATGCTGGCCTATGGCGCGACTTTCGACCTGACGCCCAAGGAAAAGGGCATGAAGGGCGCGCTGGAACGGGCGCGCGAGTTGATCGACGAGACGCCGGGCGCCTGGATGCCGCAGCAGTTCGAGAATGACGCCAATCCCGAGATCCATGCCAGAACGACCGCGCGCGAAATCATTGCGGATTTTTCGGACAGCCCGATCGATGTGATGATCACGGGCGTCGGAACCGGCGGTCATCTGACGGGCTGCGCCGAAGAGATGAAAGCCGTCTGGCCGACGATGAAGGCCTATGCGGTCGAACCTGCACTTTCGCCGGTGATCTCCGGCGGCCAGCCGGGGCCTCACCCGCTACAGGGTATCGGTGCAGGGTTTATTCCGGAGAACCTGCATACGCGCTCGATCGACGGCGCCATCTCGGTCGACGCGGACGAGGCCAAGGACATGGCCCGCAAATCCGCCGCGATGGAAGGCTTGCTGGTCGGACTGAGTTCCGGTGCGACGCTGGCAGCCATCGCGAAAAAGCTGCCCGAACTGGAAAAGGGCATGCGGGTGCTTGGCTTCAACTACGATACGGGCGAACGCTATCTCTCGGTTCCGGATTTCCTGCCGGATTGAAGTCCGATTTGATCGGTTAGAAAAAGGTCGGCGGGCTGATTTGTCCCGCCGACCTTTTTGTCATGCCCGCAGAAAGCTCTCGGCAGGCATGGCCATGATGACTTCAGCCCCGGCCTGCAGCTTGCGCCGCAGGGCCCCCGCGTCGGGAAGATGGCCCTGCGCGAAATGGCGCGCGCATAGCAGCTTGGCCTCCATGAAAGCCTTGTCGCTCTCGCCGGCCTCCAGCGCGGCGGCAGCGGCCTTCGCCATGCGGAGCCACATCAGCCCGACCGCGACGAGCCCCAAAATGTCCATCAGCATATAGGCCGCGGCCCCGGCGTTATCTGGGTTTTCCGGTGCATTCTGCATCAGCCACATCGCCGCCGCCTTCAATTCGCCATTCGCCTTGCCGAGCGCTTCGGCGATTTCCGCGGCGGCAGGCTCAGAGCCCGCTTCGGCGATTTCGCCGTCGACCAGCGCAAGGAACGACTGGATCGCCCTGCCGCCTTTCATTGGCAATTTGCGTCCGACGAGGTCCATGGCCTGAATGCCGTTCGCGCCTTCGTAGATCATCGCGATCCGGGCATCGCGGACGAACTGCTCCATGCCGTTCTCGGCGATATAGCCATGGCCGCCCCAGACCTGCTGCATCTGGGTCGAGACTTCATAGCCCCAGTCCGTTCCGACGGCCTTCACCACCGGGGTGAGCAACTGGATCAGATCGTCGGCCTGAACCCGCTCGTCCTCGCTCTCGGCATGGTGCGCCAGATCGGTCAGCAGGCCGGTCCACAGGATCAGCGCGCGCAGTCCTTCGGTCTTGGCACGCGCATCCATCAGCAGGCGGCGAACGTCGGGATGGACGACCAGCAGGTCGGCGCTCTGCTCCGGCTCCTGCGGGCCTGTGAGTGCCCTGCCCTGACGTCGGTCGAGGGCATAGGAAGCGCCGTTCTGATACGCCACCTCTGCCTGCCCGAGGCCCTGCAGCCCAACCCACAGCCGCGCCGCATTCATCATGATGAACATGGCGGCCAGACCCTGATGCTCGCCGCCGATCAGCCAGCCCTTTGCGCCGTCATAGTTCATGACGCAGGTGCAGCTGCCGTGGATGCCCATCTTTTCCTCGATGGAGCCGCACGACAGGCTATTCCGCTCGCCGGGTTCGCCGTTCTCGTCGGGGATGAACTTGGGCACGATGAACATCGAGATGCCCTTCGAACCCTTCGGCGCATCGGGCAGGCGGGCAAGGACGAGGTGGACGATATTGCCCGCCATGTCATGCTCACCGCACGAGATGAAGATCTTGGTGCCGGTGATCGCAAAGCTGCCGTCGCCGTTCGGCTCCGCGCGCGTCCGAAGAAGTCCCAGATCGGTGCCGGCATGCGGTTCGGTCAGGTTCATCGTGCCGGTCCACTCGCCCGACGTCAGCTTGGCGAGATAGGTCGCCTTCTGCTCGTCGCTGCCGCGCGCGACGACGGCGCGGATGGCGCCATCGGTGAGGCCCGGATACATGGCGAGCGACATATTGGCACCCGACAGGAATTCCTCGACCGCCACGCCGATGGCATGCGGCAGGGCCTGCCCGCCATAGGCCTCGGGCGCGGTCAGCGTGGTCCACCCGCCCTCGCACATCTGGCGATAGGCGTTGGCAAAGCCCTCCGGCACGGTCACGGAGCCGTCTTCGTGCCGCGTGCAGCCCTGCCGGTCGCCCACCTCGTTCAGCGGGGCAAAAACCTCCGCCGCGAACTTTCCGGCCTCCGACAGGATCGGTTCGATCATGTCGGCATCGAGCGCTTCGAAACCCGGCTTCGCGGCATGATCCGGCAGCCTCAACACATGTTCGAGATTGAAAATCGTATCGCGCAGCGGCGCGGTGTAATCGGCCATGGTGGCCCGCTCCTCTCTAGTTACTGACAGTTATGTCAATTTATATGGCCTTTGGTCTTATTCTTCGATCATTTCCAGCCCTTCGTTCGTCACCCGGCGATAGAAACAGCTTCGCCTGCCCGTGTGACAGGCGGGGCCTGCAGGCGCCACCCGAAACAAGAGGCAATCCTGATCGCAGTCGACCAGGATCTCCGACACTTCCAGCATATTGCCCGACGTCTCGCCCTTCTTCCAAAGCCTGTTGCGCGACCTCGACCAGAAATGGGCGAGCCCCGTCTTGCGCGTCAGATCGAGCGCTTCACTGTTCATATAGGCGACCATCAGGATCGCATTGTCCTGCTTATCGACGCAGATCGCGGTGATGAGCCCGTCCTCATCGAACCGTGGGCGGAATTGCAAAGTGGTATCGGCGGCCTGATCGCCCATGGGGTAATGTCCTTGGTGTACGCGCATGATCGCGCGCACAAATGTTGCAAAAGAAACACAGCGTTGCATGATTTCCATGATTGCTGCGGGATTCTACTTTTCAAATCGCACTCTACACGCGACAACGCAATCACGGCTTGAGGGAGCCGGACCCGCTCGAAGCAGCGGTCGACGTTGTCGCAGAGCAGGTTGCTATAGCGGTCAGCGTTCAGGGAAAACGGCGTGCCGGGGGGCGCGCCGGACCAACGGCCGGAACAGCCGCTCGGGACCTAGGTCCCTGATGCGCATTTCGGCCGAACGTCACGCTGGCGCTCGGGGCTTCGGTCCCGGGCGCCAACTTTTTATGGCGATTCGTGATCCGCTTCCAAGGTTACGGCCATCCTTTCGAGCGGTACGCGTGCGTAGCAGGCGATCACGACGCGCGCCGCGCCCGCTTTCTTTAGGGCGGCAACACAGGCATCGGTCGTGGCACCGCTTGTCACCACGTCATCGATCAGAACAATGTCGCGTCCTTCGATATCGAATCGCGCTTTGGGCGAGACGATGATCGCACCCTCCAATGCCTCACGCCGTTCCGCGCTGCCCAGCCCGTCGAGCGACGGCGTCTTTCTGATCCGCCGCAGTGCGTCGGGCGCAATATCCCAGTGCTTCTGCGCGGCGAAGGCCTTGGCCAGCAGGGCGGACTGGTTATATCCCCGTTTCCACATTCGGGTGAAATGCAATGGTACCGGGATGACGAGCGGGTCCTCCGGTTCCGCAATCGCTGCGGCGGAAAAGCGCAAAGCCATAAATCGTCCCATCGGCCCGGCCTGTGCGAATTTGCCGCCATGCTTCAATGCCAGCAATAGCTCTCTCGAGACAGCGCCATAGATCGACGCGGCGGCAATGCCGTCATGCAGGGGCGCCTGCAATGCGCATCGGCCGCAAAGCTGCTCGGGCGTGCTCTCATCGCTCGCCAAGGGTATCTGGCAGAGGCGACAGGCGGGCTGGCCGGGCAATCCCAGTTTCGGCCAGCAGGTTCCACACAGGCGCTCGTCGAAATCACTCATGCTCCCGATGACTTCGCCGCCGCAGCAGGGGCAGCGCGGCGGAAAGGCGAAATCGACAATCGGGGCAAGGGCTTGGCGAAGGATCATCGGGAAGAGCCATGCATGGATTGCGTTGAAATTTCCTCTATCTCGCCGCGCCAAGCTTGCGCCGATACGCTCGCGGCTGCAACAGGCGGGCGATGGATATCCCGCCTTCTCCGCCCCGCATCTTCTCGAAATCGCGCCGAATCGCGGCGCGCCTACGCATGGAGAGCCTGCGGATGAAGGGCGGCGGGGTGATGACGGTCGCTCGGGAATTGGCAGAGGATGTCGTCGACCGGATCGGTTTCCTGCGAGAGGATTTCGATACGGCCTTGGTACTGGGCGACCGGACGGGCAGTCTGATCAGCCATCTTGAAGCCGAAGGTACCAAGGTTACCGCGGCCGATCCCGCTCCCCTGCCCGGTCTGCTTGCTGTCGATGAAGAGGCGCCATTGCCGGACGGGCCCTATGCGCTGATCGCCACGCTGGGAATGCTCGATACGGTGAACGATCTGCCGGGTGCGCTGGTGCTGATGCGCCGCGCGCTCAGGCCGGGCGGCCTGATGATCGCAAGTTTCGCGGCGGCGGGCAGCCTGCCGATCCTGCGCGGCGCAATGCTGGAAGCGGACGGCGACCGCCCAGCCCCGCGCATTCATCCGCAGGTCGACGTGCGCGCGGCGGGACAATTGCTCACCCGTATCGGATTTGCCGACCCCGTGGTCGACGGCTGGGGCTTCGACGTCGGTTTCGACAGTTTCGAGCAGGCTGTGTCAGATCTGCGCGCGCAGGCGATGGGTAATGTGCTGAACAATGCCGGGCCGCCCCTGACCCGCACGGGCCTGGCCGCTGCCAAGGCCCGATTCGAAGCGTCGCGGGACCCCGACGGGCTGATCCGCGAACGCTTCGAATTCGTGACGCTTACGGGACGGAACCCCGTCCCGCACGTACCGTATTAGTCCGCCAGCGTTGCCTGCGCCGCGGCCAGCCGGGCGATCGGCACGCGGTAGGGTGATGCGGATACGTAATCGAGACCGGTCTTTTCGCAGAAAGCGATCGATGCCGGGTCGCCGCCATGCTCTCCACAAATGCCGAGCTTGATATCAGGCCGTGTCTTGCGGCCTCGCTCGGCGGCCATCTCGACCAGTTGTCCGACCCCTTCGATGTCTAGGCTGACGAACGGATCGCGGGGGTAGATACCCTTGTCGACATAGGGCGTCAGGAAGCGCCCGGCATCGTCGCGGCTGACGCCCAGGGTTGTCTGGGTCAAATCATTGGTGCCGAACGAGAAGAATTCGCCCTCCTCGGCAATCGCATCGGCCATGAGCGCGGCGCGGGGCAGTTCGATCATCGTGCCGACCAGATATTCCAGCGTACGCCCCTTGTCCCCGAACACCTGCTTCGCCACCCGGTCGACAAGCGCGCGCAGGATTTCCAGCTCGCGCTTGGTCGCCACCAGCGGGATCATCACTTCCGGCACGGGTGCGTCGCCGCTTTCCTCGGCGACTTCACAGGCGGCCTCAAAAATGGCGCGAACCTGCATTTCGTAGATTTCGGGGAAGGTGATCCCCAGCCGGCAACCGCGATGGCCCAGCATCGGATTCAGCTCGTGAAGCTCACCCGCACGGCGCTTGAGGTGATCGACGCCATATCCCGTGGCTTCGGCCAGTTCCACGAATTCATCGTCGCCATGCGGCAGGAATTCGTGCAGCGGCGGATCGAGCAGCCGGATGGTGACCGGAAGACCGGCCATTTCGGTGAAGATCGACTTGAAGTCGCTGCGCTGCTCGGGAAGCAGCTTGGCGAGCGGCTTGCGGCGGCCCGCCTCGTCCTCGGCCAGGATCATTTCCCGAACACTGGAAATGCGCGAGGCGTCGAAGAACATGTGCTCGGTCCGGCATAGCCCGACGCCCTCGGCGCCGAACTGGCGTGCCATGCGGCAATCGGCGGGCGTTTCGGCGTTCGCACGTACTTTCATGCGCCGCATCGCGTCGGCCCACTCCATCAACGTGGCGAAATCGCCGACCAGTTCCGGCTCGATCGTCGGCACCGCGCCCTTCATCACTTCGCCGGTCCCGCCGTCGAGCGTGATGATATCGCCCTCGCTGAGCTCCACGCCGCCGATGCGCGCGATCTTGGTCCGGCGGTCGATCGACAGGGCGGACGCGCCGGATACGCAAGGACGGCCCATGCCGCGCGCCACCACTGCGGCGTGGCTGGTCATGCCGCCGCGCGCCGTCAGGATGCCCTTGGCAGCATGCATGCCGTGAATATCCTCGGGGCTGGTTTCCACGCGTACGAGGATGACCGCCTCGCCCCGCTCCGCCATCTGTTCGGCGGTATCGGCATCGAACACGACCGCGCCCGACGCGGCGCCGGGCGAGGCGGGCAGACCGACCGTCATCACT
The DNA here is from genome assembly GCA_002694745.1 of Croceicoccus sp. Classification (GTDB taxonomy): domain Bacteria; phylum Pseudomonadota; class Alphaproteobacteria; order Sphingomonadales; family Sphingomonadaceae; genus Croceicoccus. The sequence continues at coordinate 29,947 of NZMY01000028.1, forward strand.
TCGCGCGGAGCGTCGGGATCGAGTGTCGGGTGCAGCAACTGGTCGAGCGCCATCGGATCGATGCGCTTCACGGCATCCGCCTCGGAGATCAGGCCTTCGGCCACCATGTCGACCGCCATCTTGAGCGCGGCCTTGGCGGTGCGCTTGCCCGTGCGGGTTTGCAGCATCCACAGCTTGCCCTGCTGCACGGTGAACTCGATATCCTGCATGTCGCGGTAATGGTTTTCGAGTAGATCGAACACGCGCGCCAGTTCCGCATAGGCCTGCGGCATGGACTCTTCCATCGAGGGGAGCTGCGCTCCCGCTTCCTCGCGCGCAGCCTTGGTCAGATATTGCGGCGTGCGGATCCCCGCGACGACGTCCTCGCCTTGGGCATTGATCAGATATTCGCCGTAATAGGCCTTTTCGCCCGTCGCCGGATCGCGGGTGAAGGCGACGCCCGTAGCGCTGGTGTCACCCATGTTTCCGAACACCATCGCCTGAATATTGACCGCGGTGCCCCATCCGCCGGGAATGCCGTTCAGACGGCGATAGATCTTGGCGCGTTCGCTGTCCCAGCTGCCAAAGACGGCGGCAATCGCGCCCCATAGCTGATCGTTGACGTCCATCGGGAACGGGCGGCCAAGCTCGTCTTCGGCAATGGTCTTGTATTGCGCGACCAATGCTTTCCAGTCGGCGGCGGTCAGTTCGATATCGGCGGAATAGCCGTTGTCTTCCTTGGCGATCTCCAGCGCTTCCTCAAACAATCCATGATCGAGGCCGAGCACAACGTCCGAATACATCTGGATGAAACGGCGATAGCTGTCCCATGCGAAACGCTCGTCACCCGAGACCGATGCCAGCCCCTGCACCGTCTCGTCATTCAGGCCGAGGTTCAGCACAGTGTCCATCATGCCGGGCATGGAAACGCGCGCGCCGGACCGGACCGACACGAGCAGCGGATCGGCGGCGTCGCCGAAGGATTTGCCCACCGTCCGCTCGATATGGGTCAGCGCACTGGCGACATCGGCGCGAAGCTGGTCGTCGAAATTGGCGCCCTCTGCCAGATATTTGACGCACATTTCGGTGGTGATGGTGAAGCCCGGAGGAACCGGCAGCCCAATCGACGCCATCTCGGCAAGGTTTGCGCCCTTGCCACCCGTGATGGTCTTGTCCTTGGCGCGCGGATCGTCCGTTTCCGCACCTCCGCCGAAGGTGTAAACATATTGCGTCATCTGGTCTCAAGCTCCCCGACCGTTAATGGCATGTATGTTGCGCTGCAGCAGGTCGTTAGCAAGTCGCCCGTTTAGGGTGGACCGCTTTGCAACAGGACAAGGCAATGTTGCTTAAATGCATGGCGTCAGCTCTCGATCCGCGCGAAATCCGCCACCTTGTGCACTGCAGCACGGAAATGATCGAGCAAGGCAAGTCGCGCCTCGCGCTTTGCCGGGTCCGGATCGTTCACCGTGACATTGTCGAAGAACGCATCGATCGGCCCCCGCAGCGACGCAAGCGCGGCCATGGCCTCCTCGAAACGTTCGTCTGCAATAGCGCTGCTGGCCGCGGGTTCGGCCCTGTTCAGCGCCTCGATCAGCGCGGATTCGGCCGGTTCGGTGTCGTAATCGGGCCGTACATGACCACGCTGCGCCACGATTGAGCCCAGTTCGGGGTCGTCAACCAGCGCAAGCGGGTCTTCCTCGCCTGTGCGTGCGATGCGGTTGCCGCTGCCCTCGTAGCCTTCCTTCTTCAAAATATTGGCCGCGCGCTTGTAGCCGGCAAGCAGGTTCGCCCCGTCCTCGCTTTCCATGAAACTTTGCAGCGCGTGAACGCGGGCGAGCAGGCGGACGAGATCGTCCTCTCCGCCCAATGCAAAGACTGCATCGATCAGGTCATGGCGAACACCCGCCTCGCGCTGCTGGACCTTGAGGCGGTCGGCGAAGAAATCGAGCAGATCGCCTTCCGCGATGGACAGGCGCAGACCGTTCCGGGTCACGGTGCGAATGACGCCCAGCGCCGCGCGGCGCAAGGCGAACGGATCCTTCGAACCGGTCGGCTTTTCATCAATGGCGAAAAAGCTGCGCAAGTTATCCAGCTTGTCGGCCAGCGACACCGTCACGGTCACCGGCGCGGTGGGAACGTCATCGCCCTGCCCCACCGGCTTGTAATGATCGCGGATGGCGTCCGATACGGCGTCTGGCAAACCCTCGGCTCGGGCGTAATATCCGCCCATAAGGCCCTGCAATTCAGGAAATTCCCCGACCATTTCGGTGACCAGATCGGCCTTGGCCAGCCGCGCGGCCTGCTCCGCCAGCGCGGGATCGGCACCGGGCACGATGCCTTCCTCCGCCAGCCAGCGAGCCAGCGTCGCGACGCGCTCCACCTTGTCGGCGACGGTGCCGAGTTTCTCGTGGAAGGTGATCCGCTCCAGCTTTCTGGCCTGCTGTTCCAGCGGCACCTTGCGGTCGGTGTCCCAGAAGAAGCGCGCATCGGACAGGCGTGCGGCCAGCACCTTGCGGTTGCCGTCGACCACCACGGCGGGATCGCTTGCTCTGATGTTTGCGGTGCAAACGAACGCATTGGCCAGATTACCGGCACAGTCCTCGCACACGAAATATTTCTGGTTCACCCGCGCGGTCAGCTGGATGACTTCGGGCGGCACATCCAGAAACGCCTCGTCGAACCGGCCGAGCAAGGGTTCGGGCCATTCGGTCAGGCCCGCATTCTCGATGACCAGACCCTCGTCCTCGACCAGCGTCAGGCCAACCGCTTCCGCAGCCTCTTTCGCCTTGGTCCGGATGATGTCCTGTCGTTCCGCGTGATCGACGATGACATGGCAGGCGCGCAGCTTTTCAGCGTAATCGGAGGCGCCGCCGATCGTCACCTCGCCGCTGTGGTGGAAGCGGTGCCCGACCGTGGCAAAACCAGAGGCGACGCCGCCCACTTCGCAAGGCACAAGATCCTCGCCCAGTATGGCAACGATGCCCTGCAGCGGGCGGACCCAGCGCAGGCTTTCGGTGCTGATGGAGGCCTTCCCCCAGCGCATCGACTTCGGCCATGGGAAGGCGCGGATGATCGCGGGAATGGCTTCGGCAAGCACATCGGCGACCTTGCGCCCCGGCACGTTCCTCACCGCGAACCAGGTGTTGCGGCCTTTCACCTCGCGCAGTTCCAGCTGATCACGCGTGACGCCGTTCTTCTTGCAGAACCCGTCGATCGCCGCATCGGGCGCGCCTTCGGGCGGACCCTTGGCTTCCTCGCTAACGGCTTCGGTCTGTTCGGGGAGATCGGCGGCGATCAGCGCAAGGCGGCGCGGCGTGCTCCAGACGGTGATGGCACCGGTCTCGACACCGGCCCCGTCCATCTCGGCCCTGAACAGCCGTTCCAGATCGGCGCGGGCGCCTGCCTGCATGCGCGCGGGGATTTCCTCGCAAAGGAGTTCAAGCAGAAAGTCGCTCATGCCGCCCACTCCGGATAGTCCGCGGCCCACTGGTCGGCGTATTTCGCCATATAGGCCTCGCACGATCCGCGCGCGAGGTCGCGGACCTGTCCCATATAGCTGGCACGCTCCTGCACGCTGATCACGCCGCGCGCCTGCAGCAGGTTGAAGATATGGCTCGTCTCGATCGCCTGCTCGTATGCGGGGATCGGCAGGCCCTTGTCGAGGCACAGGCGGCATTCGGCAGCCGCCTTGCGGAACAGGTCGAACAGCGCGTCGGTGTCGGCGATCTCGAAATTCCAGGTGCTCATCTGGCGTTCGTTTTCAAGGAACACGTCGCCATAGGTCACGCCCTGCGAATTGAACGCAAGGTCATAGACGTTGTCGACGCCTTGGATATACATCGCCAGCCGTTCGAGCCCGTAGGTCAGTTCGCCCGCCACCGGCTTGCAGTCATAGCCGCCCATCTGCTGGAAATAGGTGAACTGCGTCACCTCCATCCCGTCACACCAGACTTCCCAGCCCAGCCCCCAGGCGCCCAGCGTGGGGCTTTCCCAGTCATCCTCGACGAAGCGGATGTCGTGCTTCAGCGGATCGACGCCGATCACGCGCAGGCTGTCGAGATACCAGTCCTGGATCTGCGGCGGACTGGGCTTCAGGACCACCTGATACTGGTAATAGTGCTGCAGCCGGTTCGGATTTTCGCCATAGCGGCCATCGGTCGGGCGGCGGCACGGCTGGACGAAGGCGGCGTTCCACGGCTGCGGCCCCAATGCGCGCAGTGTCGTGGCGGGGTGGAAAGTGCCCGCGCCCATGCGCATATCATAGGGCTGAAGGATCAGGCATCCCTTGGCGCTCCAGAAATCGTGGAGCGTGAGGATCATGTCCTGAAACGACAGGACGGCTTTGGAGGCGCTTTCGTTCATCGTCGCGGCAATGGCGAAGCGCTAGGAATGCGTCAACTGTCGTTCGCATGGCTGTGCCGACGACGGGGCTGATCGAACTGGAAGGATGATCGCAAGGTGAATATCAAACGGGTCGCTTCGGCCTTTCGAAAACGGTTCATGCGCCTTGCCGCGCCGCTTGCGGGCATCGGCCTGCTGGCGTCTCCATCGGTCGCCATGGCCGAGGACGTGGTCGAACTGGACCGGTCCGACGCCGATCCGGCGCTGTGGAAGCTGTCGGACGACGACACCACCGTCTGGCTGTTCGGCACGATGCACGCGCTGAAACCCGATCTGGTGTGGTTCGACGATGCCGTCAGCGAGGCGTTTTCCGGTTCGGAAGAGCTGGTGATCGAGATGCTGGAGCCCGACATGGCGACGATGCAGCAGGTCGTGGGGTCGAGCGCCTTGTATGCCGATGGCAGCACCCTGTCCGAACGACTCAGCGCTGAACAGCGCACGCTGGTGGCCGAAAGCGCCGCGACGCTGGGCATACCGATGCAGGCCATTGACCGTATGAAGCCGTGGTTTGCTGCCGTCACCCTCTCCGCAGCGCCGCTCGCCAAGCTGGGTTATGATCCCAAGTCGGGTGCCGAGGCCGTGCTTCAGGGTTCTGCGCGCGAACAGGGCAAGACGATCAAGGGGCTTGAGACTTTCGAGCAGCAGATGGGTTTCTTCTCCAGCCTGCCCGAGGAACAGCAGATCGCCTTCCTGATGGAATCGGCCAGTTCGCTGGCCGAAGCGGAAGAGGTCTATGCCGAGTCGGAGAGGGCGTGGGGCGCAGGCGACATCGCCGCGACCGAAAAGCTGATCAATGACGGGCTGGAGGAAACGCCCGACGTCTATGACGTGCTGATCGCCCGGCGCAACCGCAACTGGGCCGACTGGATCGAACAGCGCATGGGGCAGCCCGGAAACGTATTCGTCGCGGTGGGCGCGGGTCATCTGGCCGGTCCCGACAGCGTGCAGGCCGTCCTTGCCCAGCGCGGTCTGACGGTCCAGCGCGTCGAATATTGATGCATCCGTTCCTGCTGATCAGGCTTCTGCTGCTTGCACCGCTGGCCCTTGTGGCGGCGGCGTGCCAGCAGGCAGAGGCGCCGGGCGGCGATCCCGCGCTGTACCGGATCGACCGGCCCGGTGCCGCGCCCGATGCACAAGCGGCAGGCTGGCTGTTCGGGACGATCCATGCCCTGCCGGAAGGCACGCAGTGGCGCAGACCGGCCATTGAAAAGGCGCTTGCGCAATCGGGCGTGCTGATCGTGGAGATTGCCGACCTCGACCCCGCGAAGGTGCGGGATACATTCGCAAGGTTGTCGATCGACACGGCCCTGCCGCCGCTGGAACAAAGGGTCGCTCCCGAATACAGGGATGAGCTTGAGGAATTGCTGGACGAGGCGGGCGTGAATGCGCGTCAGTTCCGGCATGTCGAAAGCTGGGCGGCCGCCATTTCGCTATCCGCGCTGATGCAGGGAAAGTCAGGCATGGATGCCGGTGAAGGCGTCGACCGTGCGTTGATAGCGGATTATGCGCCCCGCCCCGTATCTGGCCTCGAAACCGTGGAAGGGCAGTTCGCGATCTTCGACCGGCTTGACGCGGCGGCGCAGCAGGACCTGCTTGAATCTCTGCTGGAAACCGAAGACCAGGATCCGTCCGAGATGACGAGTGCATGGCTGGCCGGCGATACCGACGCCCTCGCCGGCCTGATGGATCTGGGTCTTGGCGACGGCGAGAGCGAGCTGTCGCTGCGCAAGGCCTTGCTGACCGACCGGAACCGGAGCTGGATCGGACCCATCGTCGCGGCCATGGAGCGCGGTGACAGGCCCTTCGTGGCCGTCGGGGCCGGCCATGTCGGGGGAAGCGACGGCCTGATCGCGCTTCTTGAGGGCGAAGGCTGGACCGTCACGCGCGTCCGATAGCCCGCTTTCGCCTTGCCTTTGCGCCCTATCCAGCCTATGGGCGCGCCCTTCCCGCACCGCATGGTCATCCCTGGAGGCGTTCGGCGCGGGATTTGTTGAACCCGATTTATTCATAAAGGTCCAAGGTAATGAGCGATCAGATGACCCTGGCGGCCGAGACGCGCGACAAGGCAGGCAAGGGAGCCTCCCGCGCACTGCGTCGTGACGGCCGTGTCCCCGCTGTGATCTACGGCGGCAAGGAAGAACCCACCACCATTCACGTCGAGGAGCGCGCCCTTGTGAAGCTGCTCGGCACCGGCCACTTCTCCAACTCGATCGTGATGGTCGATGTCGGCGGCAAGTCGGTCCGCACCCTTCCCAAGGACGTCGCGTTCCATCCCGTGAGCAGCCGCCCGCTGCATGTCGACTTCCTGCGCCTTGGCAAGAACGCCAAGGTCGACGTCGCCGTGCCGGTCGTCTTCGTGAACGAGGAAGCATCGCCCGGCCTGAAGCGCGGCGGTGTTCTGAACATCGTGCGCCACGAGCTTGAACTGGTCTGCGAAGCGGACAAGATCCCCGATCAGATCGAGATCGACGTGACCGGCAAGGATGTCGGCGATTCGATCCACATCAGCCACGTCTCGCTGCCCGCGGGCTCGGAAAGCGCGATCACCGACCGTGACTTCACCATCGCCACGCTGGTCGCTCCCTCGGCTCTCAAGAAGAGCGAAGGCGCGGAAGCCAATGCCGACGAAGCCGATGCGGAAGAAGTCCCCGCAACGGAGCAGAACGGCGAGGATTGATCCTTACCGTTTTCGGCAGAAAACACGAAGCGCCGGTCCCGTTCATGCGGGGCCGGCGTTTTCTTTTGCGCCAATAGGCGCTAACGGCCCTTGCCATGCAGCTTTGGGTAGGTCTTGGGAATCCGGGCGGGAAATACGCGCTCAACCGGCATAATGTCGGCTATATGGCATGCGACACGATCGCCGAGGTGCATGGCTTTGCGCCGCCGCAGAAGAAATTCCAGGGCTGGCTGTCCGAGGGGCGGATCGGCGGCGAAAAAATTCTGCTGCTGAAACCCGCGACCTTCATGAACGAAAGCGGGCGCAGCGTCGGCGAGGCGCTGCGTTTCTACAGGCTTACCCCGGACGATCTGACCGTATTCCACGACGAGCTGGACCTTGCGCCCATGAAGGTGAAGGTCAAGCAGGGCGGCGGCACCGCCGGTCACAACGGTCTGCGCAGCATCGACCAGCACATGGGCCGTGATTTCCGCCGCATCCGGATCGGTATCGGCCATCCCGGCCACAAGGATCGGGTTACCGGCCATGTCCTCGGCAATTATGCCAAGGCGGAGCAGGACGATCTGGTCACCATGCTGGGCGCCATCGCATCGGAAGCCGAATGGCTTGCGAAAGGGGATGACGTGCGTTTCATGAACGATGTCGCGCTGCGCCAGCAATAGCAGGCCGGTCAGCGGGCGTTCAGCGCGGATATGCGATATATACGCAGATGTCGTGACCGAACCGCGAGATCTAGTTGACCTCTATTCGCAAGGCCATGGGTCATCCGGCCCCTTGCACTATCCGGCCCGACTTGCTTGAATGGGCCTCCCCCTTCGGGAAACGCGTCAATCGCAGGTTCGTGAACCTCTGGCGCAATTCAGGCATCGGCAATCTATTGTCCGGCCTCCGCCGGACAGCGCCGTATCGTTTTGAACAGATGTTTCTAAAGACAAAGGACTGAACGAATGAAATTTGCCAAGCTCGCCGCCGCTGCCGCGGCGCTCGCTATCGTGCCCGCCACCGCCCATGCGCAGGAAGCCGCTCCCGCCGCAGCCCCCGCAGCGGTCGAAGTGACGCAGGGCGCATCGGTTACCGGCAATGACGGCAATCCGATCGGCACCGTTTCGCAGGTTTCGGCAGATGCGGCGATCGTGGACACCGGCATGCACAAGATCCCGCTGCCGCTGAATGCGTTCGGCAAGGCCGAAAGCGGCCTGACGCTGAACATCACCAAGACCGAACTGGACGCGACCTTCGCCAAGCAGATGGCCGAAGCCAAGGCCGCGCTCGACGCCGCCATGGTGGCCGGCGCTTCGGTCGGCACCGCCGATGCGCAGACGCTTGGCACCATCGACACCGTCGAAGGCGAAAGCGTCGTTCTGGCTCTTGCCGGCGAAACGCCGCAGAAGATCACGCTGGGCAAGGACATGTTCGCGCTCGACAACAGCGGCAGCGTGATCGTCCTCGCGACGCTGGCGCAGATCGAGGCAGCCATCCCCTCGGAAGGCTGATAACACGGGTATGGCCGGCGACGGCCGCGCGAAAACTCAAGCTCCTGCTGGCAAACTCACACTGGCTATTTCGGGCGTCACCGCCTATCGGGCCTGCCAGATTAGAGATCGGAGTTCATGATGGGTTTTCGTTGCGGCATCGTCGGCCTTCCCAATGTCGGCAAGTCGACGCTTTTCAACGCGCTGACAGAGACGCAGGCCGCACAGGCCGCGAATTACCCTTTCTGCACGATCGAGCCCAATGTCGGGCAGGTCGGCGTTCCCGATGAGCGGCTGGACAAGATCGCCGCCATCGCCAAATCCGAAAAGATCATCCCCACCCAGCTGGCCTTCGTTGATATCGCGGGTCTGGTAAAGGGCGCGTCCAAGGGCGAAGGGCTTGGCAACCAGTTCCTCGGCAATATCCGCGAGGTCGATGCCATCGTGCACGTCCTGCGCTGCTTTGAGGACGACGACATTCAGCATGTCGCCAACAAGGTCGACCCCATCGCCGATGCCGAGGTGGTGGAAACCGAATTGCTGATGAGCGATCTGGAAAGCCTGGAAAAACGCGTGCCCGCCGCCGCCAAGCGCGCGACCGGCGGCGACAAGGAAGCCAAGATCGCGGCCAGCGTGCTGGGGCAGGCGCTGGAACTGCTGCGCGAAGGCAAGCCTGCGCGGCTGACCGAGCCGAGGGACGACGAGGAAGCCCGCGTGTTCGCGCAGGCCCAGCTGCTGACGGCCAAGCCGGTGCTCTATGTCTGCAACGTGGCCGAGGAAGACGCCGCCGAGGGCAATGCGCTGTCGGCCAAGGTGTTCGAAAAGGCCGCTGCCGAGGGTGCGCAGGCCGTCGTCGTGTCCGCCGCGATCGAGAGCGAGATCGTCGCCATGGCACCGGAGGACCGCGCCGAATTCCTCGAAGCCATCGGCCTTGAGGAAAGCGGCCTCGCCCGCGTGATCCGCGCCGGCTACGACCTGCTGCAGCTGAAGACCTTCTTCACCGCCGGGCCCAAGGAAACGCGCGCATGGACGTTCCCATCCGGATCCAAGGCTCCGCAGGCTGCAGGTGAAATCCACACCGATTTCGAACGCGGTTTCATCCGCGCCGAGACCATCGCCTACAACGATTATGTCACCCTCGGCGGCGAAAGTGCCGCGCGCGAGGCGGGCAAATTGCGGCAGGAAGGCAAGGAATATGTCGTGCAGGACGGCGACGTAATGCACTTCAAGTTCAACGTCTGACGCGAAGCGCCCTGCCCGATCGGGCACTTTTCGGCGTTCCGCCCGTTCCCTCGGCACATATCATTTATACCGGGGGAACAATCACGTGGTGGACAAGTCCGAAAAATTCCGTTGGCTGGTCAGGGTCGGCTATCTGTCTCGCGCCATTCTCTACACGCTGATCGGCCTGATCGCGCTGACCAGCGTCGGCAGTATCCAGCAGGGCACAAACGGCGTTTTCCGCGCGATCGAGGATTTTCCCGGCGGCATGTTCATACTGTGGCTGCTGGTTGTCGGACTGACGGCTTATGGTCTGTTCCGTCTGGCTTCGACATTCTTCGACATCGAAAACCACGGCAGCGACAAGAAGGGCATCGCGCAGCGGATCGGTCACGCCGGCAGCGCGATCGGCCATTTCGCGCTTGCCTATTCGGCCTATAAATTCGCGACCAGTTCCAGCGGCGGTTCGGGCGACGGCGCGCAGGAAGCGGCCTCCGGCGTTCTGTCGCTTCCGCTGGGCGACATCCTGCTCGGCCTGCTTGGCGTAGCGTTCCTTGCGACGGCGGTGTTCCAGGCCAAGAAGGGCATCACCGGCAGTTTCATGAACCGCATCAGCGCGCGGGCTCCTTCGGCCACACGCTGGCTGGGCGGTGCAGGCTATCTGGCGCGGGCCGTTGTGTTCGTCGTGATCGGCTGGTCACTGATCCGCTCGGGCTGGTTCTCAAGCAGCGGCAACGTGAAGACACTCGGCAATGCGGTCGCCAGCCTTGCCGACGATGGCATCTGGTTCACGCTGACCGCCATCGGGCTGCTGCTGTTCGGGCTCTTCAGCTTCGTGCTGGCGCGCTATCGCATCATCCCGGACATGGATGCATCGGGCAGTACGCCGGCGTTCCGCGCCTGATTGGATGCGCAAGACCGTTTACGAGGCCATCACGAACCGCACTGCAATGTGCCTTCGGCCTCGTAGACGGTCTTTCCCTTAACGTCGGTGATGGAGAGCGAGCCCGGCCAGCTGGTGTTTTCCATGCCGGTATCCTCACCGTCCTCGCCGGTTCGCATCAGCGTGAACGCGTAATCGCTGCCCGCATAATCCTGCCAGCTGTCCAGCGGAAGCGAAGCGCCCCCCTTGTCGGGCGACAGGGTCACGATTTTCCCGTCCAGCTTCAGAAAGCCGCGCTCGGGCTGCGCCAGCGCGATCACCGACAGGCTGTTGGCAGGCGCGAAACCGCAGCCTGCGCCGAACAGATCGTTCCTCTCGATATCGCTATAGGATATACGCTGCGGCTCGATCGGTACGGCGGGGGGATTGTCGTGCATCGCGCGCACTTTGGCCACATCGGCAGCATCGGCAGCCGGGTCGCGTTCCTCGCCGCCGCATGCGGCCAGCATCAGCGCCGGGATCGCCAGCATGGTCAGGGTCGCCTTCATCACTCTCTCCATCACGCCGCTATTTACGGCCGAACAGTTTCTCGACGTCGTTCATGGACAGCTTTACCCATGTGGGGCGGCCGTGATTGCACTGCCCGGAACGCGGCGTGCGCTCCATCTCGCGGAGCAGGGCATTCATTTCCGCCACCGAAAGCCGCCGCCCTGCCCTGACCGAACCGTGGCAGGCCATCGTCGCCAGCACGAGGTCGAGTTTCTCCCCCAGCAGAAGCGCTTCGCCGTTATTGGCGATGTCGTCGGCGATATCCTGCATCAATGCCTGGCAATTCGCGCCCGACAGGGCCGCGGGCAAAGAGCGGACCAGCACGGCATCCGGCCCGAAACGTTCCACCGCCAGCCCAAGCCCGGCAAGCCGGTCCGCGGCGCTTTCGATGCGGTCGCAATCGCTCTCGTCCATCTCGACGACCTCGGGCATCAGCAGGGCCTGCGCCCGCGAGACGCCCGTGTCGGCCCCGGCTGCCCGCAGGCGTTCGAGAGTAAGCCGCTCATGCGCGGCATGCTGGTCGACGATGACCAGTCCGTCGGCCGCCTCGGCGACGATATAGGTTTCCGCGATTTGCCCGCGGGCCGCTCCCATCGGGAATTCATCCGCATCGGGGGCCTGCGCCTCGGCCTCTTCGGCCCGGGCGGAGGGTTCGAGAATGGCCGATTCCATCGCGCGAAACGAGTCTTGCGAAGGGCTGTGCTGCATCCGCCCCGCAGGATGGGCCGCGAACATCGGACGCTGTTCGCGCAGCGTCAGCGGCAATGCGCCGCCCATGGGCGCAACCGGTTCGGCCTGCCATGCCGCCATCGCCTGCGCCGAAGGTTGCTGCGCCGAACGCCGGTCTCCCGCCGACAGCGCGTCGCGCAATCCGCCCACGATCAGCGAGCGGACTGCGGCAGCATCGCGAAACCGCACCTCGGTCTTGGCGGGATGGACGTTCACGTCGACTTCGCTGGGCGGCACGGTCAGGAACAGCGCCAGCACTGCATGGCGATCACGCGCCAGCATGTCGGCATAGGCGCCCCTCACCGCGCCGGTCAGCAGGCGATCCTTGACCGGCCTGCCATTGACGAACAGGTACTGATGATCCGCCACGCCCCGGTTATAGGTCGGCAGCCCGGCGATGCCAGTCAGACGGATCGGCGCATCCAGCGGCCCGCGGGTGCAATCGATGCTGACGGCATTATCCGCCAGTTCGCGCGCAACCAGCCGGGATACGCGCGTTTCCAGCATTTCCCCCGCCTGCACCGCGAAGATTCGCCGCCCGTCGTTCGAAAAGCGAAACCCCACATCGGGCCGCGCCATCGCAAGCCGGCGCATGACGTCGTGGCAGGCCATGTATTCGCTGCGCGGCGTGCGCAGGAACTTGCGGCGGGCAGGCACGCGGGCAAACACGTCCTCGACGCGAATGCGGGTGCCGGGCGGCAAGGCGGCGGGGCCTTCGGACAGGGTCTCGCCGTGATCGGTCACGCGCTTCCAGCCCTGCGCCGCCTCTGCCGGGCGCGATTCGATGGTCAGACGCGCCACGCTGGCGATGGAGGGCAGCGCCTCGCCCCGGAAACCCAGAGTCGCGACCTGCTCTATAGCTCCTTCCTCGCCGACCAGATCGACCGGCAGCTTGGATGTCGCATGGCGTTCCAGCGCCAGCGCGATCTCTTCGGGCAGCATGCCGCAGCCGTCGTCGATCACCTCGATCGAGTCCAGCCCGCCGTCCGTCAGCGCGACTGCAATCTCGCCCGCGCCTGAATCGATGGCATTCTCGACGATTTCCTTGAGCGCGGCAGCCGGACGCTCGACCACCTCGCCCGCGGCAATGCGGTTAACCAGCGCTTCGGGAAGTCGGCGTATGACGGGCATTCGCGGACGCTAGCGCCGAGTGGCCCGATTTTCGAGATCAGTGATGTCGGGTCCATGTGGAAAAGCCGACTGAACCCCATCAATTTTTTTTCCAAAGGGCGCAGGATTGGGCTAGGCACACCGAGGGACCAGCAACTACTTACGGACCGCAGCTCGCGTCATGCCTGACGCATGGGTTTTCGCGGCTCCGGTGAGGGACGATACCTACAATGGCAAATTTCTTTTCGCGTCTTTTCCAGCTCGGCTCGCAGAACATGGCGATCGACCTCGGCACGGCGAACACGCTCGTGTATGTGGAAGGGCGCGGGATCGTGTTGAACGAACCCTCGGTCGTCGCGATCGAGACCGAGAACGGCATCAAGCGCGTGCGCGCCGTCGGCGACGACGCCAAGATGATGATGGGCAAGACCCCCGACAGCATCGAGGCGATCCGGCCTTTGCGCGACGGCGTGATCGCCGACATCGAAGTCGCCGAGCACATGATCAAATATTTCATCAAGAAGGTGCACGGCAAGCGCAGCATCCTGCGCCATCCCGAAATCGTGATCTGCGTGCCCTCGGGCTCGACATCGGTCGAACGCCGCGCCATTCGCGACGCGGCCAGCAATGCGGGCGCCAGCCAGGTCTATCTCATCCTTGAACCGATGGCCGCCGCAATCGGCGCGGACATGCCGGTGACCGAACCGGTCGGTTCGATGGTGGTCGACATCGGCGGCGGCACGACCGAGGTGGCGGTGCTGTCGCTGCGCGGTCTTGCCTATACCACCAGCGTGCGCGTCGGCGGCGACAAGATGGACGAAGCCATCGTTTCCTATGTCCGCCGCCACCACAACCTGCTGATCGGCGAATCCACGGCAGAGCGGATCAAGCAGGATTACGCCATCGCGATCCCGCCTGCCGACGGCGTGGGCGAAACGATCCATCTGCGCGGACGCGATCTGGTGAACGGCGTTCCCAAGGAAATCACGATCACCCAGGCCAATATTGCCGAGGCATTGTCCGAACCGATCGGCGCCATCGTCGAAAGCGTCCGCATCGCGCTGGAAAACACTGCTCCGGAACTGGCGGCCGATATCGTCGACCAGGGCATCGTGCTGACGGGCGGCGGCGCGCTGATCAAGGGGCTGGACGAGCATCTGCGCGAGGAAACGGGCCTTCCCGTGACGGTGGCGGAAGATCCGCTGTCCTGCGTCGCGCTGGGCACAGGGCGCGCGCTTGAAGAGCCGGTGTTCCGCGGCGTATTGATGACGGCCTGATCCATTTCGCCGGTCCGGACGGGGCCGCGCGACATTTTCGGCCGATATCGGGGCGCATCGCGTGCGCCCCGATATCGCGTAACGGCCGACGGGCCGAAGGGGAGTAGTGCATCATGGCGTCGGCGGAGCGACGTCCCGGCTTTTCCAAGAGGGCGCATATCTCGATCTTCACGAGCTATGTCGTCGCCACGGGCGGAATCGTGCTTGGCGTCGTGTTGCTGCTCGTGTCGCTGTTCAGCCCCGGCAGTTTTGCGTTCGCGCGCAATGCTGCCAGCGATGCCGCGCGCCCGGTGGGTGAGGTTTCCGCCGTCGCGCGCAATGGCAGCCGGTCGATCATCGACGTCATCACCGGCTATATCGAGGCGGGCAGCAAGAATGCCCGCCTTCAGGAAGAGCTTCGGCTTGCGAGGGCGAAGCTGGCCGAGGCCGAAGCGATCCAGGATGAAAACCGCCGGCTCAAGCAGTTGCTGTCGCTGCGAGAGAAGGAAATTCGCCCGGTCGCAAGCGCGCGCCTTATCGGATCGAGCCCGTCCAGCACACGCCGTTTCGCCCTGATCGGCGCAGGCGCATCGGATGGGGTGGTGGTGGGCCAGCCGGTGCGTTCGGCCACCGGACTGGTCGGGCGCGTCCTTGAAACGGGACGGCGGACCGCGCGCGTCCTGCTTATCACCGATGGCCAGAGCATCGTTCCCGTGCGCCGCATCAAGGGAAATGTCGCCGGTTTCGCGCAGGGGCAGGCGGATGGCACCTTGATCGTCCGCCTGATAGAAATGGGCATCAACCCCCTAGAAAAAGGTGATTTGCTGGTCACGTCCGGCTCTGGCGGTCTCTATCGTCCGAATGTCCCCGTTGCCATTGTCGAGAATGTTACCCGCGACGGCGCGGTCGCACGGATCATTTCCGATCCGGCGGCCACCGACTTCGTCATGGTAGAGCCGGTATGGCAACCGATGACAGAACTTCAGCCTGTCGACGGGGAGACGCCGCCATGATCAATGGGCGGCGCGGAACTCAGCGATGGGGCGCCCAGCCATGGCTCTGAAAGGCGATCGCCTTCCTGGCGAGGACATGTTCCAGCGCAAGCTGAACCGGGCGCCCTCCCCCGTTCTGGCGACGATCGTTCCGTGGCTTTCGATCGCGTTGTTGTCCCTCGCCCCGCTGTCGCCGATCATCGCGTCTGCGCCGGTTCTCCCCCCGCTCGCCTTCATGCTGCTGATCGCGTGGCGCCTGTTTCGTCCGGGGATGCTGCCCCTGTGGGCTGGCGCGCCGCTTGGATTTGTCGACGATCTATTTTCCGGTCAACCAATCGGCAGTGCCGTGCTATTGTGGTCCATCACCATGATCGCACTGGAAGCATTGGATAATTGGCAACGCTGGCGCAGCTTTTGGCAGGACTGGGCCGTGGCCATCGTGTTGATTGCGATCTATCTGGCATTGGCGCACATGATTGCGGTCATGGCCGGTACGATATGGTATCCCTCGCTCCTCCTTCCCCAATTGTTGATTTCCGTGTTGTCGTTTCCCCTGTTCACCCGTCTCGTCGCCATTCTTGATGTCCTGCGCCGCGCCCGCATCAAGGTGCTGGGTTAATGGTCACCCTTTCCTGGCGCCGGCGGAATCGCGCGCCCAAACGGGTCAGCGCGGGCGAATTGCACAATGCCTTCGATCGGCGGACATTCGTGCTGGCCGGGCTGCAAGGCGGCGTGGGCCTTTTGCTGGCCGGAAGGATGGCGTGGCTGTCGGTTGAGCAGAATGAGAAATACCAGCTCGCCTCAGAAAGCAATCGCGTCGATCTTACGTTGATTCCGCCGCGTCGCGGCTGGATTCTCGATCGGCACGGCGTTCCGCTGGCCTCCAACCGCGCCGACTTTCGCGTCGATCTGGTCCCCGAACGGATCGTGGATCAGGAACGGACCTTGGCCGTTCTGGGCGAAGTTCTGGAACTGTCACCGGCCGCGATCACCGATCTGCGCGACAAGCTGAACGAGGTCCGCGGTTTCCGTCCCGTCGAAGTCGCCACCGGCGTCGATTGGGAGCAGTTCGCTGCGCTCTCCGTCCGCCTGCCCGATCTGCCGGGCGTGGTCCCGCAGCGCGGCTTCTCGCGCTATTACCCGACGGGTCCTTCGGTCGGCCATCTGCTTGGCTATGTCGGCACCGTCTCGGCCGAGGAATATGAGGAGGAAAAGAACCCCCTGCTCATCACACCCGGTTTCAAGATTGGCAAGGATGGCGTTGAAAAATATTTCGAAAAGCGCCTTCGCGGCGAACCCGGCGCGCGACGGGCGGAAGTCACCGCAAGCGGCAAGATCGTGCGCGACCTTGAAATGCGCGAGGACGTTCAGGGCGATCCGGTCCAGCTGACCATCGACGGCCCGCTTCAGGACTATGCGGCGCGCCGGCTGGGTCAGGAATCGGGTTCGGTCGTGGTGATGGATCTGCGGCAAGGCGACCTTCTTGCCATGTCGTCGATGCCCAGTTTCGATCCCAACAGCTTTTCGGACGGCATCGGACGTCTGGAATGGAAGATGCTGTCCGAAGACGACCACGTTCCCCTTCGGAACAAGGTGCTGTCGGGGCTCTATCCGCCCGGTTCGACGGTCAAGCCCTATGTCTCGCTTGCATTCCTGAAGGAAGGGATAGACCCGGAGGAAACCGTGTTCTGCGGCGGCGGATTGCGGGTCGGCAATCGCGTGTTCCGTTGCTGGAAGCGCGGTGGCCACGGTACGGTCAACATGGCCAAGGGCATCTATCAGAGCTGCGACGTCTATTTCTATTATTTCGCGCAGCGCGTCGGGATGCAGCCCATCGCGGATATGGCGCGCAGGCTGGGCATGGGGTGGAAATACCCGCTTCCCGTCGAAAGCCAGTCCTATGGCACCGTGCCCGATCCGGCCTGGAAGAAAAAGAAATACGACAGCGACTGGCAGACGTTCGATACCGTCAACGCGACGATCGGACAGGGCTACATGCTCGTCAATCCGCTGCAGCAGGCGGTGATGACCTCGCGCATCGCCAGTGGTCGGCGATTGCAGCCGCGCCTGTTGCTGACGAATGATCCCAAACCCGCACCGCACCTCGACATCCCGGACGAGCATCTCGAGATCGTGCGCCACGCCATGTGGGAAGTCGTTAACGGCGCTGGCACGGCGGGCCGCGCGCGCCTGCCGATCCCCGGTATCGAGCTTTCGGGCAAGACCGGCACGGCGCAGGTCGTGTCGCTGGCCTATGGGCGCGGTGGACGGGACGTGCCGTGGAAGTATCGCGATCACGGCCATTTCATCAGCTTTGCCCCGTATGAGAACCCGCGATATGCCTGCGCCGTCGCTATCGAGCACGGCGCCGGCTCCTCCTCGGCCTATCCGGTGGCGCGCGACGTCATGACGTTCCTGTTCGACCCCGACAAGGCGCTGGAAGTCCTGCACGATTATGAAAAGCAATGGGGCGGCACGGCGCAGGAAAGGCTCGCGCGCAAATATGGCGCCTACGAAGCGGCCTATGGCGGCAATGCGCCAAAGCCCGAATCGACCGATATCGACGACGCGGCGTCCGGTGACAGTGCTACCGCTCCGCCCCCGCTGAACTCCGCCCAAGCGCAGCGTGCTGCCGAAGGCGACAGTTTGCAGGAGCAGTCAGGGCCAGACGCCGCATCGGCCGAGGCCGCCTCGGTCACGCCTCCGGCTGCGAATGGTGCGAATTTGGCGGAGCAAGGCCAGTGAACCGCAAGTTCCTGCCCCGCATCATCGCGGTTCAGCCGTGGGGCATCATCATCCCCTTGCTGCTTCTGGTCTGCTTTGGTGCGGCCGTTCTCTATTCCGCGGCGGGTGGCAGCCTGATGCCATGGGCCTTGCTGCATGTGGTGCGCTTTGTCGTTTTCCTCATCATGGCCATCGTCATTGCCGGCATGTCGCGCGATTTCATCAGGCTTATGGCATTGCCGGTCTATGTCATCCTGCTGCTGATGCTGATGGCGGTGGAGGCCATGGGGTTCGTCGGCGGGGGCAGCCAGCGCTGGCTCGACCTGGGCTTCATGACCTTGCAGCCTTCCGAACTTATGAAGCCCGCGATCGTCATCATTCTCGCCCGTTTCTACGACATGCTGCCACCCGCGGCGACGCGCGAGTTTTCCTCGCTGATCGTGCCGGGCGTGCTGATCGGGTTGCCGTTCGGGCTGGTGCTGATGCAGCCGGATCTTGGCACCAGCCTTGCCATCGTATTCGGCGCAGGACTGGTCATGTTCCTGGCGGGCCTGCCGCTCAGCTGGTTCATCACGGTCGGCGTGGCGGGGCTTGCCGCCATACCGCTGGCATTCTTCTTTGCGCTTCACGACTATCAGCAGCGCCGCGTTTTGACGTTCCTCGATCCTGAGAGCGATCCGCTTGGGGCGGGATACCATATCACCCAGTCCAAGATCGCGATCGGGTCCGGCGGCCTGTTCGGCAAGGGCTTTGGAAACGGATCGCAGAGCCACCTCAATTACCTGCCCGAGCCGCACACGGACTTCGTCTTTGCCACCATGGCGGAGGAATGGGGCATGATGGGCGGCCTTTTCGTACTGACCGTGTTTGGCCTGTTACTGCGCTGGGGCATCAAGGTCGCGATGGGCACGCGCGACCGCTTTGGTCAGCTGATGGCGGCGGGACTTACCGCGACGATCTTTTTCTATGCCGCGATCAATCTGATGATGGTGATGGGCCTGGCACCGGTGGTGGGCATCCCCCTTCCCTTCATGAGCCACGGCGGGTCGTCGATGCTGACGATCATGATTTGCGTAGGCCTTATCATGGCAGTCGAGCGCTGGAACACGCGTGAACCGGGCAGCTTCGCCTAGCGCTGCGCGAGAAATTTTCGGAAAGGTGAAATTTTCCCTTCCATCGCGCCGCGCAATCCGTATAGGGAGGCCTCCCGCGGCGAATCGCACTTCTCGCATTTGCCGCAATCGTCTGAAATCGGCGATGTGGACGCATAGCTCAGTTGGTAGAGCAGCTGACTCTTAATCAGCGGGTCCTAGGTTCGAACCCTAGTGCGTCCACCAAACTTCTCAAAGACTTAGGCCAGAGTATACATCCCTACCAAAGGGGTGTCGAGGCCCGTTTAATCACCACGTAATCAAGTGCCCTCGCACTGTAGAGGGAAACCTTTGGAAACGTTGGCGTAGTGCCGCGCAGCGCGGAGATGATTCGTCGCAATCTCGTGACCTACAGTGGCTTCCAGCACATTGCGATGTGTTCATTCGATTGCTCAAGACACCAATCCTTACGCGTCCGCGTTCGTGCATTTCTCAACTCAGAAGTGGCTTTGCGACTGCCCTCCCCAGTTCTTGGTATTGACGCACTAGTCTCATGCTGACTCAACGAGTCCAATGAGAAGACATTGCGGACGAAATCTGATCGACAGGTGCAACCATTCCAGCACCTTGCTAGGTGTCGAATGATGAAGACCGACCTCGATCATCTGCCACCGCAAAAGCAGCGCGAGATTGAACGCGTGGTGCAGCTGATCTTCGAGGAATTCGACGATGCGTTCGCGCTTGCAAAGCACGAGTGGAAGAAGGCCGGACGCATCCTCAAGGTCATCCTCTACGGAAGCTACGCGCGCGGTACCTGGGTTGATGAACCGCACACCGCCAAGGGCTACCAGTCGGACTATGACCTGCTGATCATCGTCAATGACAAGCGGCTGGTCGACCGAGTGAAGTACTGGTCGAAGCTCGATGATCGTCTGATGCGAGAGTACGGCGTCACGAAAGGGCTCAAGACCCCGGTCAATTTCATCGTCCACACCCTGCAGGAGGTGAACGACGGGCTCGCCCATGGGCGCTACTTCTTCATGGACGTCAAGGACGACGGGATAGCGCTGTACCAGTCGGACGACACTGAACTGCACACACCGAAGCCCAAGACGCCGACGCAGGCGGTCGCCATGGCGCAAGAGTATTTCGACGAGTGGATGCCCGGCGCGAACGACTTTGTGGACAGTGCCACTCACCTAATGAGCAAAGGAAGGTACAAGCGAGCTGCGTTCTTGATGCATCAAGCTGCAGAGAGTTTGTATCACTGTGTCCTACTGGTCTGCACCTTCTATACGCCCCACGTGCACAATCTTGGTTTCCTCCGCACTCAGGCCGAGCGGATTGACGCTCGGCTAACCTATGTATGGCCGCGCGACACCCGACGCGACCGCGCCCGCTTCGAGAAGCTCAAGGAGGCCTACGTTAAGGCGCGCTACTCGAAGCACTACCGCATCACAAAGGAAGAGCTCGAATGGCTCGGAGAACAGGTAGAGGAGCTTGGTAGGGTTGTGCACGAGGTGTGCTCGGAACGGATTGAAAAGCTCAAAGCTGAAGCAAGGGCGCGCCCGGATAAGCAGTAGGCTCAGCGGTCGCCGAGGCGCAGCTTGTCGAGATGGCTTGCTGAAAGCAGACCTTCGGCTTCCGACCCGATTGCTGACATTTTGCGCTAGGTCAGCTTTGCGCCCTCATCTCGGACATACACGCGAGCTCAGCAATCGCCTGGAAGCTGCCTTCAAATGCCGTTGCGCTTCTCAGGCATGACTAGCGAGTTTGCTGATCATCTGAGGGAATCGATTGGCGCGAAGTGTCGCTACTAGCGCGGTGGGACTTCTGCAGCCAATTTCAACATGCTATTCCAATGATCATTTTTTGGAGCAGCGACGTTATTATGAGACTCAAGGCAGTAAAAATCAGAAATTTTCGAGCGTACCAAGTCGAAACGACGCTCTTCTTGGACGACTTAACGGCCATCCTCGGGCGGAATGATGTCGGCAAAAGCTGTTTGCTTGAAGCGTTGGAAATTTTCTTCAATTCCGAGCTGGTAAAGCCAGATTCTGGCGACTGCTGTGTGCACGCGGCTAATGACGACAAATTCGTAGAGATTGCATGCATCTTCGACAGCCTACCCACAACGCTGACGATTGACGCCCATGCCGAGACGACTTGGTCTGAGGAACATCTGCTGAACGCTGATGGCGATCTAGAAATCCTCAAACGATACAACTGTGGATTGCGGACAGCCCCCAAAGCCGAGATTTTTGCGAGGGCTCATCATCCAACAATGGAAGGAGCTGCCGACCTGCTCCAACTTAAGAATGCGCAGCTCAAAACTCGTGCCGGCGAACTGGGAGCCGACCTAGCCGAGATTGATAAAAGATCGAATGTATCATTGCGACAAGCCATCCGAGATTCACTTGGTGATCTTGCTCTTGCTGAACGCGAGATACCGCTCAAGGAAGATGACGGAAAGAAGGTGTGGGATCAGATTCAAAAAGGATTGCCCGTATTCGCGCTCTTCCAAGCCGATCGTCCAAGCAAGGACGACGATCCGGAGGTCTCTGACCCGATGAAGATCGCCGTTCAGGCTGCGATCAAGGATATCGAAGATGAGTTGGAAGCGGTTCGAGAGAAAGTCCGGCTCAGTGTCATGGAAGTGGCGCAACGCACCATAGCTAAACTTACCGAAATGGACAGCGAGCTAGCTGGTCAGCTCAATCCCACATTCAAAGCGGAGCCGAAGTGGGACGGATTCAAGCTCACCCTCACAGGCGACAATGACATCCCCATCAACAAGAGGGGTAGTGGGGTAAGGCGGCTCATCCTGCTCAACTTCTTCCGGGCGGAAGCTGAACGCCGTAGGGAGACAGCGGATTCTCGGCGAGTGATTTACGCAATTGAGGAACCTGAAAGCTCCCAACATCCAGACAATCAAACGATGCTTATACGGGCATTGTTGGAGCTCAGCATCGACCCAAATACCCAAGTGCTCCTAACCACGCACGTTCCTGCTGTTGCTGCTCAGATTCCAGTTGAAAGCGTCCGGTTGGTCACCCGCCATCAAGATGGGTATCCGGTTATCGAGCAAGGAACTGAAGACGCCTATGAGAAAGCTGTCGAATCTCTTGGCTTGCTTCCCGACAAGCGTGCGCAAGTTGCGATCTATATTGAGGGGCCTCACGACTATGAGTTTCTCGTTCGAGCGAGCGAGAAACTGCGCCAGACTGATCCGACATTGATCGACCTTGAAAAGGATCATCGTATCGCGTGGGTTGTTACCGGCGGCGGAAACTTGAAGCACTGGGTCGACAAGCGATACCTTGCAAATGTCCAATTGGTCGAAGTGCACATCTATGACCGAGACGATCAGAACGATCCTAAGTACCAAGCCCAGGTAGATGACGTTAATGCTAGAGGAGACAATTCTGTCGCCTTTCTGACCAATAAGCGAGAAATGGAAAACTACCTGCACCCAACTGCCATACAAGATGAACTCGGAGTTGCATTGGAATGTACGGATTGGAGTGACGTGCCCATGCTGTTCGCGGAGCAAGTTCATATTCAATCTGGCTCGCCGAATGCATGGGCTGTACTGTCCGAGGAGTTACAGGGGAAAAAGGAAAGTAGAGCGAAGAAGCGGCTCAATTCGGTCGTGATGGACCGGATGTCTGTCGCCGACCTTGAGCAGCAAGATGGGCAGGGCGAAATTAGGGGGTGGATGGAAGCTATTCGAGATCGCGTTACCTGATCGAACTGCTCGCTATTCTCTCGGTTTCCAAACCTAGCCGCAAGAATATTATATGTGCTTGAAGCATTACCATTATTAGAAGTGTAGAAAAGGCAAACCCACTAGCTGACACAGCGTGGCTGATTGAGAAAAACTTGACCTACGATTTTCGCACCCTTCTTCCGGCAGACTTCGAAGACTTTTCCCGCGACCTCATCGGCAAGAGCCTCGGCATCCGTTTCGAGGCTTTTGCCAAGGGGCCCGATGGCGGAGTTGATGGTCGTCACGCTACAAGTGAAGCCAAAACAATTCTCCAAGCAAAACACTACATTAATTCCGGATACTCCGCCCTAAAATCGAAGATGAAAAAGGAACGCGCTTCGATCGATGCGCTGGAACCGGATCGATACATTCTCGCGACCTCCTGCCCACTGACGCCTAATCGAAAGGATGAGCTCGCAGAGATTATTGGACCAAGACTTCTATCGCTGAGCGATATTGTAGGGCCGGACGAACTCAACGCCTCCTTAAAAGACCACGGTGAAGTCGAACGTGCCCATCTCAAACTCTGGTTGTCTAGCAGCCACGTCCTTGATTCCGTCGTCAATGCCAGTTCACATGCCTTTAGCGCGACCACGGAGGTCGAAATTGAAGCAAAGGTCAGAGTCTACGCACAAAATCCTAGCCTTGCTGATGCGCAATCAACACTTGAGAAGAACCATGTCCTAATTGTCTCTGGCCCTCCGGGTGTTGGCAAGACCACACTAGCTGAGATGCTGGCATATGCGCATATCGGGGACGGTTGGGAGTTCATCGCTATCCGTAGCCTCGAGGATGGGTTCGCTCGGATAAAGGACTCGCAGAAGCAAATCTTCTTCTTTGACGATTTTCTCGGCACCATCGCCTTGGATCGCCAATCACTCGCAGCAAATGACTCTGCCCTAGCCAAATTCATGAACCGCGTACGCAAAAGCCCGAATGCGCGTTTTGTTTTGACGACCAGGGCTTACATTCTCAATGAGGCGCGGAGTATATCGGACCGATTGGCAGATGATCGCGTTGAAATCAGCACGTATGTTCTTGATCTCGAATCGTACACACGCGCTATTCGTGCCCGGATCCTCTACAACCACCTTCTTGTCGGAAATACGCCCCAAACCCACATCAATGCACTGGTCGATAGCGGCCAGATTCCTCAGATTGTTGATCATAAGAACTACAATCCACGTATTGTAGAATGGATGACTGATGCCATTCAAATCGGAAGCTTCGAAGGGGCGGACTACCCTAAGGCATTTCTTCACGCACTCGCCAATCCGCAGAAAATATGGGAAGTGGCTTTCAAGAGCCATATCAACGATGCCTGCCGTCACTTATTGATCGTGCTCTTCTTTTCCGGGTCATTCGGTGAGGAAATTGCGGAGCTCCGTAAGACCTTCGACGCTCTTCATGGGACCCTTTGCTCCAAACTTGGTCTGCCGCGGGGCTTGCAAGATTTCGAAGATTCCCTTCGCACTCTCGAAGGTAGTTTCGTCGACATCCAAGACACGACAGTCAACTTCATAAATCCCTCTGTGCGAGACTTTCTTGCCAACTTTCTTATCGATGCCGGGCTTCTCGCAGCGGCCGCATCTAGTTCGCAATCCGTCAGCTTCGCATCTGCCGTTTGGGAGTTCACCAAGAAAAAATTTCTCCTGTCGCCCGCGAAGGAGATCATCGCCAGAGAGTTTCATGGCGTAACTGAAGTTCTGAAGTCGCGACCATATCAAAGGCTTGTCGATGGTAATCGGATAGTTTTCGCCGATTCCAGTAACTCAGCTCGCGTAGAGCTATTGCTGGAATGGTGGTCTGAAACTTCCAACGAGACATTCTTCAAGGCGGCCGCCGATCTTGTTCGTGATCCTCCGCAAGGTTTTGACGCTTGGAGAGATACCAACGCCCTATTGGAATTGGTTGTTAAGATCGATGACGGCGACTACTTCGGAGCCCATTCGGACATGCCTGAGCTTAAGGCCCAGATTGAGGGGGCCATTGTCACGCTGCTCGAACAAGGAATGTGGGCAGAAGATCTGAAAACTGTTTCCGATACCGTCGAAGAGACACAAGGGGTTAGTCTGGAAATCCAAAGCGCATTGAAAGCGGCGATTGTAACTGAGATCGACAATGTAGATAACTATTGTCGGGATCAGGACTCTAGTTCCCATCTCTCCGATCAGGCTGAGGCAATGAAAGTGCTTGGGCAGCGTGCCGGTATTCCGGATTGGAGCCTTTCCTCAGCATTGGACATGATCCAGGAGCGGATTGCTGAAATTGAGGAACACGAGACTACGTCCTCGACCTCTCCAAGCTTCTCATCTTCAAGTTTGTATAACGAAGAATTTTCCGATGAAGCGATGGACGCCCTGTTTTCTGGACTTAAGCAGTAGAATTGGGGCCGCGTCCGCTTTCGCGGTGCGCCAATCCTAAAGCGGACGTTCCGCAATCGTTTAGAGTTTCGGACGCCGTGAGGCGTCGGAAAGTCGACGGTGCCCGAACCCGCGGGCCGCACGCGATGAGCTATGGGGATTTTGATTTCGGGTGTAAGCGCTGTTGCGTCCCCACCTTGCGCGGTTAATCTGAAGCGTCGAGTTTCCGCGCCCTGATCTTCAGGAGGGGCGTTGGTGCTATGAC
>NZMY01000029.1 GCA_002694745.1 Croceicoccus sp.
GAAAAATGCCGTCGAAGACGCTCGCCCGGACTACGCCGCCAACGTCAGATCAAGGCCCATCCACTTCGCTGCTGCGGCCTCATGAATAAACCGGGCTAGGCGCATTGGCGCTGCCAAGTCTCAGGTCCCGGATGAGTGGTAATACGATCAGCATCTGTGCATCCCTGCTGATGGCCGGGGCGCTTGTCGCATTATCACGAACGAACGGATTCGTTCTTGCGGCAATGGTGCTTCTGGTGGTCGGTCTCGCATGGATCGCCATGATGTCGATCCTGAACGGATCGGCGCAGGCCGGCTCTCCCGACTGGGTGAAGGCGCGGGCGCTGTCGGTCTATCTGCTGGTCTTTCAGGGGTCGATGGCCGGGGGATCGCTCCTGTGGGGCTGGACCGCCAGCCAGTTCGGCATTCCGATGGCGCTTGCGGTTTCAGGCTGCGGCCTGCTTGTCATCACTGTATTGGTCGCGCCCCTCTTCCGGCTGGAAGCGGCTCCCACGCTCGATCTCGCGCCCTCGCTTCATTGGCCCGACCCGCAGGTGGAAGGCGACCGGGACATCGACAGCGGTCCGGTTCTGGTCACAGTCGAATATTGGATCGATCCCGCCCGCATGGCGGAATTCATGGCCGCCATGCGCGCCATGAAACGCATTCGCCGCCGCGACGGGGCCATGCAATGGGGCCTCTACGAAGATGCTTCTCGCAAAGGCGTCGTGCTTGAAACATTTACGGTCGAAAGCTGGCTTGAGCACAAGCGTCAGCATCGTCGGATAACCAATGCGGACCGCGTCGAGCAGGACGTGGTCAGGGCGTTCCATCTGGATGACGAACCACCGCTCGTCCGCCATTTCATAGCCCCCTGATCCTCTGGCAGGAGCTCCGAAGGAGTGAGGCCGTCAAGGCTGCCCACCCGCCACTCAGACATCGGCCATTGCACCGGCTGGCGCGTCATGTTCTCCCGAAGCGACGATGTTGTCTACCAGCCATTTTGCGGCAGGGCCCGGCGGGCGGTCACCGCGCCAGATCGCGCGAAAGCGATAGGTGCCGCCGGGGTGGTCCGGCATCTGCAAATGCAGCAGCGTGCCGGCCACCAGATCCGCTTCGACCATCGGCCGCGGCATATTGCCCCAACCGATCCCCTCGCGCAGCAAGGCGTGTTTCGCGCCGAGGTCGCCAAGACGCCACGTGCGCGGACTGACGACGGAGAAATCGCGCCCCTCGGTCGCGCGCGACCGGTCGGTAAGGACAAGCTGCGTATGGTCGCGGGCGGCACCCGGCGGCAGCGGACTCTGCCGTGCCAGCGGGTGGTCAGGCGCCGCTACGGGGATCATGGTGACGAGGCCTGCGGGCAGGCCATCGATCCCCTCGACCCCTGCGGACAGGGGTCCGGACACGCCGATGATCGCTGAGCCGTCGAGCACATTGGCGGTCACGGCTCC
This sequence comes from Croceicoccus sp., assembly GCA_002694745.1. Lineage (GTDB taxonomy): Bacteria > Pseudomonadota > Alphaproteobacteria > Sphingomonadales > Sphingomonadaceae > Croceicoccus. The sequence goes on from NZMY01000029.1 coordinate 1,434, forward strand.
CAGCGCTTCGACCTGAAGGCGCAGCGTCACCGTGGGAAAGCTCTCGGCAAAGACACGCAGGATCCGTGCCAGCCGGTCGGCCGGGAACATGACGTCGACAGCAAGGCCGACTTCGGCCTCCAGTCCGTCGAGCAGCCCCTTGGCCCGTGCCCGCAGATCGGCGACCTTGCCCGAAACCGCTCTTGCGTCGGCAAGGACGGCGTGGCCCGCCTCGGTCAAGACGGGTTTCTTCGTCCCCTCGCGGTCGAACAGGGTCAGCCCCAGCTGCGCCTCGAGATTTGCGATACCGTAGCTGATCACCGAGACGGCACGGTTCAAGCGGCGTGCGGCGGCGGCGAAACTGCCTTCCTCCACGATGCACTCGAAGATCCGCAACTGGTCCAGCGTGGGCGTTCCGGGCTCCATGGGTATAGGCTCGCTTTTCAGTTTTATCGAACGTTATCGTCTATTTTATCCCAGTTTTCGAGAAAGTCGAGTGCGCCTACATCGGTCCGGCAGCGGCAATCGGGCCGCGACAAGGAAAGGATCGATACGATGATCGAACTCCGTCCATTCGAAAGCCTGGGCTCGGCCAATCACGGCTGGCTCGATGCCCATCACCATTTCTCCTTCGCCGGTTACCACGATCCCGAAAGGGTACATTGGGGCGACCTTCGCGTCTGGAACGACGATACGATCGCGCCGGGCACCGGATTCCCCCCGCATCCGCATCGGGACATGGAAATCATCACCTATGTCCGCGAAGGAGCGATCACCCACGAGGACAACCTTGGCAACAAGGGCCGTACCGAAGCGGGCGACGTGCAGGTCATGTCCGCAGGATCGGGTGTCCGTCATTCGGAATACAACCGCGAGGACGTGACGACCCGCATCTTCCAGATCTGGATCATTCCGGAAAGCCAAGGCGGCGATCCGTTCTGGGGCGCAAAGCCCTTTCCCAAGGGCGATCGTTCCGGGCGTTTCGTGACGCTGGCGTCGGGCTTTGGCGACGATGCCGATGCGCTTCCCATCCGCTCACGCTCGCGTGTGCTGGGGGCGACGCTGAAGGCCGGCGAAAGCGTGACCTATCGGCTGGGCGACAAGCGCAGCGCCTATCTCGTCCCCGCGACGGGGCAGGTTCGGGTCGAGAACGTCACCGCAAAGGCCCGCGACGGCGTCGCCATCGCTCAGGTCGAAAGCTTTACCGTAACCGCCATCGAAGACAGCGAAATCGTGCTGGTCGATGCCGCCTGAGATTGAAGAGATAAGGAGACCTACAATGCAGAACATCGAAACCGTCCAGCCCGTCGCATCGCCTGTCACCGTCAGCGCTAGCGATAGCCTTGCCCTTGCCGCGCGCGTCCTGATCGCCGCCATCTTCGTGATCAGCGGGTTCGGCAAGCTGACGGATCCCGCAGGGACCGCCGGCTATGTCACAGCCATGGGCCTCCCGCTTCCCGAAGTGGCGACATGGATTGCCATAGCGGTTGAACTGGGCGCGGGCATCGCACTCGCCGTTGGGTACCATACCCGTTCGGCCGCGGCGATCCTTGCCGTCTTCAGCTTGGCGACTGCCGTGCTGTTTCACGCCGATATTGGCGATCAGAACCAGTTCATCCATTTCTTCAAGAACGTGGCTCTTGCCGGCGGGTTGCTGCAGGTTGCGGCATTCGGATCAGGTAGGCTGTCGGTAGATGCTGCATTTAGCCGCTGAACACAGAAATGTAGAAGATTGCGAAGGGCGGGACTTGGTCCCGCCCTTTTTCATTGCTTGATGAAAGCACGCTCGCTCAGTCCATTCAAAATGCTGTCGAAGGCTGAATGCTCGAAAGCTTGCAGCAAGCCGGTTCGAATTTGGGAAAGTCGGCTACGTCAGCGATAGCTACTTTCCCTTGCCAGCTTTTTTCGAGAACGTACGCGCGAGATCGATGAAGGCTTTAAACGCGGCGGAAGGATGACGCCTGCCCGGATAGTAGAGCGCCAAGGGGGCGAGCTGCGGGGTCCAGTCTTCGAGCACCATCTCCAGCCGCCCGGCGTCGAGATCATCGCGCACATCGGATTCCATGACATAGCCGATGCCCGCGCCTTCCAGCAGGGCGATGCGCGAAAGGCTCGCCTCGTCGAGCGTGATCGGGCCGGTGACGTCGATCTGGGTGGGCTGACCGTTCTTCTCGAACTGCCAGCGATATGGAGCGCCGTTGGGAAGCCGGATCCGGAGGCATGACTGGTGCAGCAGATCCGGTGGCACCAGCGGCTTACCGTGCGCCTGAAAATACGCCGGCGAGCCCACCACTACATTTCTTCGGCCCGGTCCCAAGGGCACGGCGATCATATCACTCGGCACCAGATCCCGGGCCCTAACGCCGAAGTCGAACCCCTCGGCGACGACGTCGACAAGTCGGCCTTCGGTGACCAGATCGATGTGAACCTGAGGATAGAGCTTCAGAAACTTCAGGATGAGCGGGGACAGGATTTCGCGTGCCGCCGTCGCGAAGGCGTTGATGCGCAATGTGCCCGAGGGTGTCTCCTGTTGCGAGCGCGCTGCGTTCATCGCATCGTGGATGTCCAGCAGCGCTGGCCCAACCCGTTCGACGAAGTCTCGTCCGGCATCTGTCAGCGAAACGCTGCGGGTGGTCCGATTGAAGAGGCGAACGCCAAGTTGCCGCTCCAGCTTGCTGATCGCGTTACTGAGAGCGGTCGTCGACATCTCGAGATCGAGTGCCGCGGCACGGAACGACCCTCGTCGGGCGATCGCAAGAACCGCATCGAGTTCGACCAAACCGTGCCTCTTCATTGTCCCTCAAATCGTGACGTTTCATCCTACTTTGTCCCGATTATCGGCGAGTTCGTCCATAGCTAAATTGTCTCCAACCGCGAACGACCAATCCGGTCACTCGCCAAAGGAGACGAGCGATGGCTATCGAGCTACCCAAACCGATTGCTGGCTACTTCGAAGCGGACAAATGCCTGAGCGCTGAGGCGATCGCCGCATGCTTTGCTCCGGCGGCTGTCGTCAGGGATGAGGGTCACACCTATGCCGGGCGCGACGCGATCCGCAGGTGGAAGGATCAGTCCTCAGCAAAGTACAACTACAGGGCGGAGCCATTCTTGATCGCTGAAGAAGGTGGGCGGATCGTCGTTGCCTGCCGCCTGGTCGGTGATTTCCCCGGCAGCCCCGTCGACTTAAGCTACTTCTTTGTCCTCGATGGCGAGGAGATCGCCGAGTTGGAGATCGTCCCATGATCCCGTTTGTCACCCTTACAGGTAAGTGCGCGCTGGTCACCTCCGGCACCCGCGGCGCGGGAGCGGCCACGGTGGCCTTGTTCGAGGAACTGGGCGCCCGTGTTCTGACGACGGCCCGGACCAAGCCCGAAAGCATGGCAGCCTCGAAGTTCGTTGCTGCCGATCTAACGCGAGCCGAAGATTGCGCGATCTTGGCCGAAGCCGTGCGTGAACGGTTGGGCGGCGTCGACATCATCGTCCATATGCTGGGCGGCTCATCGTCGCCAGCGGGAGGCCATGCGGCCTTGAGCGACGCACAATGGCAGCAGGAGCTCGATCTCAATCTGATGACTGCGGTCCGCCTCGACCGGGAGCTCGTTCCTGAGATGGTGGCGCGCGGCAGCGGCGTCGTGATCCATGTAAGCTCCATCCAGCGCGTGCTGCCCCTGCCAGAGACCACAACGGCCTACGCAGCTGCCAAAGCGGCGTTGTCGACCTACAGCAAGAGCCTCTCCAAGGAGGCTGCACCGAAGGGCGTGCGTGTAGTTAGCGTTGCGCCCGGCTGGATCGAAACTGAGGCGTCCGTAGACCTGGCGAAGCGGTTGGCGGCTGAGCACGGTGCCGATATCGAGGAAGGCAAGCAGATGATCATGGATTCGCTCGGCGGCATCCCGATCGGCAGGCCATCGAAGCCGGAGGAGGTGGCGAACCTGATCGCGTTTCTAGCGTCTGACCGGGCGGGCACGATCTCCGGCGCCGAATATTTGATCGACGGCGGTACCGTTCCGACTCTTTGATGAAAGACTGTGAGATGGCCAAAGAGCACCCACGATGCGCATGGGCCGAGGGCGATACCCTGATGGCCTCTTATCATGACGAGGAATGGGGCGTGCCGCAGCATGACTCGCGCATGCTATGGGAAATGTTGATGCTCGAAGGATTCCAAGCCGGCCTTGCCTGGATCACCGTTCTCAGAAAGCGGGAAGCATTCCGCAGGGCGTTCGCCGGGTTCGATCCCGCGATTGTTGCCAGCTTTGGCGAGAAGGATGTCGCGCGGTTGATGGCGGACCCTGGTATTGTCCGCGCTCAGCCAAAGATCAGGGCCACGATCGCAGGCGCGCGGATATATTGCGACATGGCCACGGGTGGCGAGAGCTTTGCCGACTTCTGCTGGTCATTCACCGATGGCAAACGTATCCTGGGCAGCGGCCGAGAATGGATCGCTAACTCGCCGCTGTCGGAGAGGATCTCTAAGGAGATGAAAAGCCGAGGGTTCAAATTTGTCGGGCCCACGATCGTGTATGCTTGGATGCAGGCGGTCGGCATCGTCAACGATCATGCCATCGACTGTTTCCGTCACAGCGAAGTCTGAACAGACGGCAGGTCTCAAGGACCTCCATCGACCGCCTGAATGTCGCTTTTGTCGGCGGCAGCTGTCCGACGATCGGCGCACTCGAATGTCCGCTTTCCGCCCAATCGCTTCTCAAAGCTGCCAGTCAGCAATCGGCCCAAAAGCTGTCAAAAGTGCCCATTATTGTCCGTTTGGGTAAACACGCAAATCGCAGAAATCTGCGGATCTTCGCGTATGGTGCGCCCGACAGGATTCGAACCTGTGGCCCCCAGATTAGGAATCTGATGCTCTATCCTGCTGAGCTACGGGCGCGCCGGGGGTTCGTTTAAGGTCGGTTCGTGAAAATGGCAATCGCCCAGCAAAACCCGGCGGCGTTTCAGTTGACCGCGTCGGGAGGCGCGACAGGGAACGGCAAGGCGGCGATTTCGACACCCTCCTCGATCAGCTGTTCGGCTTCCTCAATGCTGGTCTCGCCGTAGATCGCCCGCTTCTCGCTTTCGCCGTAATGCATCGAACGGGCCTCTTCGGCGAAATTGCCGCCGACCCATTTCGACTTTTCGAGCACCTTCCGCTGGATCTCGGCCATGGCGACCAGTGCGCGCTTCGCCTCGTCCGACAGGGGCGCAATCGTCGCAACGGCGCTGTCCTGACCGACTTCCACCGTCACCTCGCGCCGCACGGGCCGTGTTTCGACCTGCTGGTTCCCCTTGCGGCCCACGGCTGGCGCCATCAGGGCCTTTCCGACATCGCTGGATCCGCATTGCGGGCATAGCAGCAGGCCCTGCTCGCGCTGCCGCTCAAAATCGGCGGAGGAGCGAAACCAGGCCTCGAAGCGGGCATCATCCGCATGGCAGTGAAGATCGAAAACAATCATTACAAATGTCACTTAGTGATTGCGCGCCGGTTAGCAAGGCTGGGCAGCTGCGCACGTACGCTCTCTATGCGCCCAGGATCGATCTCTGCGAAACCCACGCCCGCGTCCTCGCCGCCCATGTCGAGCACGACTTCGCCCCATGGATCGACGACCAGCGAATGGCCATAGGTCTTGCGGCCATCCTCGTGCTCGCCAACCTGCGCCGCGGCGATCACATAGGCGCTGGCCTCTATCGCGCGGGCCCGCAACAGCACGTGCCAATGGGCCGCGCCGGTCGGCCGGGTGAAGGCGGCGGGGCATGCAATCGCGTCGCAGCGCGCATCGCCAAGCGCGGCCCACAAGGCGGGAAAACGCATGTCATAGCAGACCGCAAGGCCAAGGCGGCCGATCGGCGTTTGCGTGGTCACCACACGCTCGCCCGGCGCGAAACCGTTGGATTCGCGCCAGCTTTCGCCGCCGCCATCGCCGGTCAGATCGACGTCGAACATGTGTATCTTGTCATAGCGGGCCGCCACGGTGCCATCCGGCCCGACGACGAGCGAGCGGTTCGCCCAGCGGCTCTCGCCATCCTCGCGCCGAATCGCGAGTGAACCGAGCGCGACCCAGATGTCATGATCCTTGGCAGCATGGGCGATGGCCGAAAGAACTTCGCTCTCCCGCTCGGTCACGACATTTGCAGCCGCCCGCTGGCGGTTGCGGTCGAGCATGCCCGACATTTCGGGCGTGAAGAGCATCTCTGCCCCGCCCGACGCCGCCTCGGTCACGGCATCCAGCAGGCGATCCGTGTTGACGGCCGGATCGATGCCCGTGTTGGCCTGATATAATGCGATGCGGGTCATGTCCGCTCAGCAGCCTGACATCAGCGACCCAGCATCGGATCGAGCTTGCCCTCGCGCTCCAGCGCGGCGAGATCGTCGCTGCCGCCGATAGCCTTGTCGTCGATGAAGATCTGCGGAACGGTGCGTGCACCGGGCGCGCGTTCGCCCATTTCCTGCCGCTTGGCCCGGTCCATGGTGACGTCATACTCAGTGTAATCGACGTCCTTTTCTTTCAGCAACGCGATGGCGCGGTGGCAATAGGGGCAGCCGAACTGCGTGTAGATTTCCACCTTGGGCGTGGCAGTCTGATCGTTCATCAAAATTCCTTCTCACTTCGTGCGATCTTGTCGTTCGCGTGGATCGCGCCAGCACTTGAATAGCGAAGGCGGATTACCAGATATCAACGGCGGAAGGCCATGCCGGTTTCGGATGGCCGTCCGCTTCGTCTGGCAGGAAGTGCGGATGCCCGTTTTCGGGGTCCGCCGAAACCTGCCGCTGGATTGCTTCTGATGGAGGATTTGCAAGATGAACCGTTTCGATTTTACCCCCTATCGTCGGACCACCGTCGGCTTTGACCGGCTGTTCGATCTCCTTGAAAACAACGCACGCGCAGGTCAGGGCGACAATTACCCGCCCTTCAATATCGAGCGCAGCGGCGACGACGCCTATCGCATCACGCTGGCCGTCGCAGGCTTCAAGCCCGAGGATATCGACATCACGGCGCAGCAGAACATGCTGACCGTGCAGGGCCGTAAGGCGGACGACGGCGAAGAGCGCGAATATCTGCACGTCGGCATCGCCCAGCGCGGGTTCGAACGCCGCTTCGAACTGGCCGATTTCGTGCTGGTCAAGAACGCGCAGCTCGCCGACGGCCTGCTTGTCATCGACCTTGAGCGTGAAGTGCCCGAGGCGATGAAGCCGAAGAAGATCGCGATCAACAACGCCAAGAAGCTGAGCGTGATCGACGGCTCGGACAAGAATGACGAGACCGAGGAAAAGGCCGCCTGATCAGCGCTTTTCTTCGATGACAGGAGGCGCGGCCGGGCAACCGGTCGCGCCTTTTTTGTTCGGCCTTGCACGATGACGGCAGCGCGCCCCCTTGCCATTGCGGTCACTCCGGCCTAGCCGCGCGGGTCAAATCGCAACCCGCCGCAATCGCAGACCGGAGCCTTGACCCATGGTCCCACGTTACGCCCGCCCCGCCATGACCGCCATCTGGGAGCCGGAAGCGAAATATCGCATCTGGTTCGAACTGGAAGCGCACGCGACCGAGAAGCTGGGCGAACTTGGCGTGGTGCCGCCGTCTGCCGCCAAGGCCTTGTGGGACTGGTGGGCGACCGATCCGAAGATCGACGTCGAGGCGATCGACGCGATCGAGGCGGTGACCAAGCATGACGTGATCGCCTTTCTGACCTGGGTGGCGGAGAACGTCGGCGACGAAGCGCGTTTCATGCATCAGGGCATGACCAGCTCCGACGTGCTGGACACGACGCTGGCGGTGCAGCTTGACCGCGCCTCCGCGATTCTGCTGGAGGATCTCGACAGGCTTCTCGCCGCGATCAGGACGCGCGCGGAAGAGCACAAGTACACGCCCACCATCGGCCGCAGCCACGGCATCCACGCCGAACCGGTAACCTTTGGCCTCAAGATGGCCGAGGCCTATGCCGAGTTCAGCCGCTGCAGGGAGCGCCTTGAATTCGCGCGCAAGGAAATCGCCACCTGCGCGATTTCGGGCGCGGTCGGCACCTTTGCCAATATCGATCCCAGCGTCGAAGCCTATGTGGCCGAGAAGATGGGCCTTGCCGTTGAACCCGTGTCCACGCAGGTTATCCCGCGCGACCGCCACGCGATGTTCTTCGCCGTGCTGGGGGTCATCGCCTCGTCGATCGAGCGGCTGTCGGTCGAGGTGCGCCATCTGCAGCGCACCGAGGTGCTGGAGGCCGAGGAATATTTCTCGCCGGGCCAGAAGGGTTCGTCGGCGATGCCGCACAAGCGCAACCCGGTTCTTACCGAGAACCTCACCGGCCTTGCCCGCGTCGTCCGCGGCGCGGTCGTTCCGGCGATGGAGAACGTTGCGCTCTGGCACGAACGCGATATCTCGCACTCCTCGGTCGAGCGGTTCATCGGCCCCGATGCGACGATCACGCTGGATTTCGCTCTCGCCCGCCTGACCGGGGTGGTCGAAAAGCTGCTGGTCTATCCCGAGCGGATGCAGAAGAACCTCGACCGCATGGGCGGCCTTGTCCATTCGCAGCGCGTGCTGCTGGCACTGACGCAGGCGGGCGTAAGCCGCGAGGACGCCTATCGCCTTGTCCAGCGCAATGCGATGAAGGTCTGGGACAGCGACGGCGAACTTTCGCTGCTCGAACTGCTGAAGGCTGACGAGGAAGTGACTGCCGCGCTGACCCCGCAGCAGATTGAGGAAAAGTTCGACCTCGACTATCACTTCAAGCATGTCGACACGATCTTCGCGCGGGTCTTTTCCTGAAGGCTCGCCTGCGATCCGGGGATGTCGAGGCAGGGTGGCCAAGGGTCGTTTTCGCGCTTAGGATCAGTCGCGTGAAGGGTCTGCAAAACCGCGCCAGACGGGAGAATTCATGAAGATCATACGCAGCGTCCTGTGGGTCGTCATCATCGTGGCGCTAGCCCTGTTCACGGCCTTCAACTGGACGGCGGTCGACATCCGGATCTGGGAAGGCCTCGTGCTTGAAACGAAGCTGCCGGTCCTGATCCTCGTCGCATTTCTGCTGGGCTATGGCCCGATGTGGCTGACCCATCGCACCACGGTGTGGCGACTGAAGCGGCGCATCTCCTCGCTTGAGGCGTCGCAGCGTTCGCTGATCGCCAGTCAGACGCCTGCGGAACCGGCGTCCACCCGTCCGGTATCTGGCGGAACCGGCCTCGACAGCATTGACACCAAGGACGGCCGGCCATGAGCAATCCGGTTTACCTTGCGCTCGACCTGCCACAGATCGAGGCGGCGAAGGAGCTGGCCGGCAAGGTCCAGGGCCATATCGGCGGGCTGAAGCTGGGTCTCGAATTCTTCTGTGCGCACGGACACCACGGCGTGCACGAAATAGCGCAGCTTGGCCTCCCGATCTTCCTCGACCTGAAACTGCACGACATTCCCAACACGGTTGCAGGCGCAATGCAGGCCATCCACGTGCTCGAACCCGCCATCGTCACGATTCACGCGGGCGGTGGGCGCGCGATGATGGAGGATGCCAAGGCCGCCGCGGGCGAAAAGACCAAGGTCGTGGCGGTCACCATGCTGACCAGCCTCGACGAACGCGATCTGGCCGCTACCGGCGTGGACAGTACCGCTCACGACCAGGTGATGCGGCTTGCCGAACTGGCCGAAAAGGCGGGTCTCGACGGGATCGTCTGCTCCGGACAGGAAGTGGCCGCGGTCCACAAGCAGTGGAAGCAGGGCTATCTGGTCGTGCCGGGCCTGCGTCTTGGCGGAAGCGCGGTCGGTGACCAGAAGCGCGTGGTCACGCCGCGGCAGGCGCGCGACGACGGGGCCAGCGTCCTGGTGATCGGGCGCGAGATTTCCAAGGCGGAAGACCCGCTTGCCGCCGCCCGCGCGATTGAGGCGACGCTCTGATCCTGCTCGCCCCGATCCTCGCGCTGGCCGCTGCCGCGGCGCAGGCCGAACTGCCGCCCAAGACTAGCGTATTGGCCGGGCCGTCCGCGGGGTTTCAGCTGCCTGCGTGTTCGCGTTCTACCGCAGGGCCGGTCGAAGGCGGCTGGGAAGTGCGAAACGACGAAATCATCGCGATGGAACAGGCGCTGGCGCAATTGCTGCCCGCCCTCGCCGCGCGTGACGGCTATACGCCGGGGACCGAGAATCCCGATCCGCTGACCTATCGCCCGAACGATCCGCGCTGGCAGCGCGAAGTCTTCGGTATCACGCGTGGCGGCAAGCGCCTGATCTATGCCAATTTCGTGCCCGCCGACATCATGCCCGATCAGCGTCACATGCCGACGAATGTCTGCGATGGCGGTCCCGCCTTCTTCGGCGTGGAATTCGATCCTGCGGCGGGGCAGATCACCCATATCGCCTTCAACGGCGCGCTGGGCGGTCCGTTCTGGCCCGTCTACACGCCATGAATCTGCCCGAAAGCGTCACGCTCCGCCGCGCAGGACCGGACGACGCGGATGCATTGAAGCCTCTGATCGAAGGCGGCTATCGCGGGGGTTCCGCACGGCGCGGCTGGACGCATGAAGCCGACATCATCGAGGACGAGCGGATCGGCGCGGACGAACTGGCATGCATGCTTGACGATCCTTCGATCCATTTCCTGATCGCCGAGAGCGAGGGCCGCGCCATCGGCTGTATTGCCGTGACCGACAAGGGCGGCGCGCGCGCCTATTTCGGCCTGCTTTGCGTCGATCCCCCGTTTCAGAGCAGCGGTCTGGGTTCACGCCTGATACGCGCGGCGGAGGATCTGGCACGCGATCTTGGTGCCGAAGTGATGGATATCTCGGTGATCGAGGACCGTCGCGAGCTGATCGCCATGTATGAGCGCAAGGGCTATCGCGACACCGGCGAGCGCGAGCCCTTCCCCGCGCCCCAGCCGCGCCCCTTGTTCTTTCGCCTTTTCGAAAAGCGCCTGCGGGCCTAACAGGCCGTCCATGAGCAGCGCACAGATCAAGATTTGCGGCATCAACGATCCTGTCGCCATGGACGCGGTCATCGCCGCCCATGCGGATTACGCGGGGCTGGTGTTCTATCCTCCCTCGCCGCGCAATGTTGGCCTGCATGACGCGTCGCTGCTGGCAGAGCGATCGGGTTCGCAGATAAAGCGCGTGGGACTGTTCGTCGATGCCGACGATGGCTCGATCGGCGATGCCGTATCGGCGGGGCGTCTCGATGCCTTGCAGCTTCATGGATCGGAATCGTCGGCCCGCGCTGCGGAATTGCGCGCAAGGTTCGGCCTGCCGGTGTGGAAGGCGATTGCGGTCGCGGGTCCGGGCGATGTCGAACGGGCAAGCCAATATGCGGGTGCGGCGGACCTGATCCTGTTCGATGCCAAGACGCCCAAGGGCACGCTGCCGGGCGGAATGGGGCTGTCGTTCGACTGGTCGCTGCTGGTGGCCTATCGCGGTGCGCTGCCGTGGGGCCTTGCGGGCGGGATCAGCGCTGCGAATGTCGCGGACGCGGTCCGGCAGACGGGCGCGCCGCTGGTCGACGTATCTTCGGGCGTCGAGAGCGAACCGGGCGTCAAGGACCCGGACCGCATCGCCGCTTTCGCCAGGGCTGTGCGCGGCGGCTGAAACCGGGCACCATTGCCCCCGCGGGCGCTGGACAAGCCCCGCCCTCTCTGCCAATCGCGGGGCCATGAACGACACGGCAATTCCGACGCGGCCCAACAGCTTTGCGAACCAGCCCGACGAACGCGGTCATTTCGGCCAGTTCGGCGGTCGCTATGTGTCCGAAACGCTGATGCCGCTGATCCTCGATCTGGAGCGCGAATATCGCGCGGCCAAGCAGGACCCGGCCTTTCACGAACAGTTCGAGGATCTGCTCGAACATTACGTGGGCCGTCCCAGCCCGCTCTATTATGCGGAGCGGCTGACCGAGGAACTGCGCAAGGACGCGCCCGCCGGAAAAGGCGCGCAGGTCTGGTTCAAGCGCGACGAGTTGAACCATACCGGCGCGCACAAGATTAACAATTGCATCGGCCAGATCCTGCTGGCGATCCGCATGGGCAAGACCCGCATCATCGCGGAGACCGGCGCGGGTCAGCACGGCGTGGCGACCGCCACCGTATGCGCGCGTTTCGGCCTGCCTTGCGTGATCTACATGGGCGCCACCGATGTAGAGCGGCAGCAGCCCAACGTGTTCCGCATGAAGCTGCTGGGCGCCGAAGTGGTGCCGGTCAAGGCAGGCGCGGCGACGCTGAAGGACGCCATGAACGAGGCGCTGCGCGACTGGGTCGCCAATGTGCATGACACGTTCTATATCATCGGCACGGCGGCCGGTCCGCATCCCTATCCGGAACTGGTCCGCGATTTCCAGTCGGCGATCGGGCGCGAGGCTCGCGCACAGATGCTGGACCGCGTGGGACGCCTGCCCGACATCTGCGTCGCGGCGATCGGCGGCGGTTCCAACGCGATCGGCCTGTTCCACCCCTTCCTCGACGACAAGGACGTCGCGCTGCTGGGCGTGGAAGCCGCGGGCTATGGGCTGGACAAGGAACATGCCGCATCGCTGGCGGGTGGCGCGCCGGGTATCCTGCATGGCAACAAGACCTATCTGCTGCAGGACGAGGACGGCCAGATTACCGAGGGTCATTCGATCAGCGCGGGCCTCGACTATCCCGGCATCGGGCCGGAGCATGCGTGGCTGCGTGATATCGGCCGGGTCGAATATACCAGCGCGACCGACAGGGATGCGCTCGACGCCTTCCAGCTTCTGTGCCGGACCGAGGGGATCATCCCTGCGCTCGAACCCAGCCATGCGATTGCCGCAGTGGTGAAACGCGCAATGGACATGGACGCGGACCAGATCGTCCTCGCCAATCTGTGCGGGCGCGGCGACAAGGACATCTTCACCGTCGCCAAGGCGCTGGGGGTCGATATATGAACCTCGTCGCGAGGGTCGGGACCGATTTTGCCCTGTTCTTCACGTCGCTGATCGGGGCCATATTGCTGACGAGGTATATACTGGACCGCGTGATCGCCGTCTCGCTGACCGATCTGATCGAGGCTGCGATCGCGGCGCTGATCATCGCGCTGGGCCGGACACTGCTCGGGAAGAATTGATGAGCCGTTTCGAAGACACTTTTGCAAAGCCGCGCCCCGCGCTCGTCTGCTTCATCACGGCGGGTGACGGCGATACGGCGGCCAATCTCGACGCGCTGGTCGAAGGCGGCGCCGATGTGATCGAACTGGGCATGCCCTTCACCGATCCGATGGCGGATGGTCCGGCGATCCAGCTGGCGAATTTGCGCGCCTTGGGTGCGGGCACCCGGACCGCCGACGTGCTGGCGATTGCGCGCGATTTCCGCGCACGGCATCCCGATATCCCGCTGGTGCTGATGGGCTATGCCAATCCGATGGTTCGGCGCGGGGCGGACTGGTTCGCGCGCGAGGCCAAGGCCGCGGGAGTCGATGGCGTGATCTGTGTCGACATCCCGCCCGAAGAGGACGATTCGCTAGGCACCGCACTGCGCGCCGAGGGGCTGGCCCCTATCCGGCTGGCGACGCCGACCAGCGATGCCAAGCGCCTGCCCGCCATTCTAGATGGCGCGGGCGGGTTCCTCTATTACGTGTCGGTTGCGGGGATCACGGGCCTGCAGCAGGCCGCGCAGGCCAGCATCGACGATGCGGTTGCGCGCCTGAAAGCCGCGACCGATCTGCCGGTCTGCGTGGGTTTCGGCGTGCGCACGCCCGAACAGGCGGGAGAGATCGCGCGCGTGGCCGATGGCGTGGTTGTCGGCTCCGCGCTGGTTGATCTTGTGGCCAAACATGGCCACGACGCGCCCACCCATATTCGTGAACTGACCGCCGCGCTGGCCGACGCCGTGCACGCGGCGAGGGAGACCGTCTGATGAGCTGGCTGAATGAAGTCCGCAAGCGCCTGCCCTTCGTGGCCAAGCGCGACACGCCCGACAATCTTTGGCGCAAGTGCCCCGGTTGCGGCGAGATGCTGTTCGTCAAGGAATACGAGGACAATCTGTGGGTCTGCCCCCGCTGCGAGCATCACGGCCGCATCGGTGCGGATACCCGCCTTGGGCAGGTTATGGACGCGGGCTACACCGTGCTTCCCGCACCGAAGGTCAAGGAAGACCCGCTGAAATTCCGCGATACCAAGAAATACACTGAGCGACTGCGCACGGCCCGCTCCGGCGCGCCGCATCCCGATGCGCTGACCACGGCTGATGGAACGATCGATGGACGCAGGGCCGTCGTGGGCGTGCAGGACTTCGGTTTCATGGGCGGATCGATGGGCATGGCCGTGGGCGATGCGTTCGTCGCCGGTGTCGATCATGCGGTGAAGACCGGCTGCCCCTATGTGATCTTTACCGCGGCGGGCGGCGCGCGCATGCAGGAAGGCATCTTGTCGCTGATGCAGATGCCCCGCACGACGGTCGCGATCCGGCGGCTGCATGATGCGGGCCTGCCCTATATCGTGGTGCTGACCGATCCGACCACCGGCGGTGTCACCGCCAGCTATGCGATGCTGGGCGATGTGCAGATTGCCGAGCCCAATGCGCTGATCGGCTTTGCCGGACAGCGGGTGATCCAGGACACGATCCGCGAGCAGCTGCCCGAAGGTTTCCAGCGGTCCGAATATCTGCACGAACACGGCATGCTCGACATGGTCGTGCCGCGCGGCGAGATCCGCGAGACGCTTGCCCGGACCATCGACTACCTGATGACCGCCCGGCAGGCGGCCTGAACCCGGCAGCCCAAGCCGACGATGCGCGACTTCGCCGTGTCCGACGATCCGCGCGTCCAGGCGCAGCTCGACCGGCTTGAGGCGCTGTCGGTACCGCAGGGGCGGCTGGGACTGGACGCGATCCGCGCCCTGCTGGACAGGCTGGGCAATCCGCATCGCGCGATGCCGCCCGTGTTTCACATCGCAGGCACTAACGGCAAAGGATCGACCAGCGCCTTCCTGCGCTACATGCTGGAGGCAGACGGCAAGCGGGTTCATCAGTTCACCAGCCCGCATCTGGTGCGTTATAACGAGCGGATACGCCTTGCCAGCGAGCTGATTTCGGACGCGGCACTGGCCGAGCTATTGGCCGAAGTCATCGACGCGGGCGAGGATGTCGGCGCAAGCTTCTTCGAGGTCACCACGGCCGCCGCCTTCCTTGCCTTTAGCCGCACGCCTGCCGATGCCTGCGTGATCGAGGTGGGCCTTGGCGGACGGTTCGACGCCTCCAACGTGCTGGAGCATCCGGCGGTCTGCGGTATCGCCACGCTGGGCATGGATCACGAACGTTTTCTGCTTGCACCCGACGACAGTGCACCGGCGCATCCGATGGCCCGCATCGCGTTCGAAAAGGCGGGCATTGCCAAACCGGGCGTTCCCCTGGTGACGCAGGCCTACGGACCACAGGCGGAAGACGCGATCGCAGCGGTGGCCGCCAACAAGGGATGTCCGCTGCACATGCGCGGCATCGATTGGCACGCGCAGGTGGCAGCCGGCAGTATCGAATACCGCGACCGGCATGGCGTGCTGACCCTGCCGCTGCCAGCCCTGCCCGGGGTGCATCAGGCCGACAATGCAGCGCTGGCGGTCGCGATGCTGCGACATCAGGATATTGTCAGCGTCAACCGCGCCGCGCTTGCGCAGGGGATTGTGGAGGCACGCTGGCCCGCGCGGTTGCAATATCTGTCCGAGGGTCCGCTGACGGCCATGGTCGCGCCTGCCCGTGTCCTGCTGGACGGCGGGCATAATCCCGACGCGGCGCGCGTGCTTGCCGCCTATCTGGCTGCCCTGGACGACAAGCCCCATGCAATCTGCGCGATGCTGGACAACAAGGATGCGCGCGGTTTCCTGACGCCGCTCGCGCCGTACCTTGCCAGCCTGACGCCAGTGCCGATCCCCGGCCATGCGTTCCATGCGCCCGAATATCTGGCGCAGGTCGCTGGCGAACTGGGAATTGCGGCGCATGTCGCATCCTCGGTCGAGGATGCCCTGGCCCGCCTGTCCGGTCGCAATAAACCGGTGCTGATCTGCGGTTCGCTCTATCTTGCCGGCACGGTGCTGCGCGCCAATCGCGAACTGCCGGACTAGCTGACCAGCTCCGGCGCGACCACGCCCGCGCGGCGCCCCAGACGCGCCTGCCGCACCCATTCGACAACGCAGGCCACCACCGCGATCATGCCCAGCGCGGTCGTGAGGATGAAGACCGGGTAATAACCGTCCTGGTCGATCATCTGCCCCAGCGCCCCGCGGCCCAGCGTGCCGATCAGGAAGGTGAGCGATGACAGCAGCGCATATTGCACCGCCGAATAGCCCTTGGCCGTGATCGAAGACAGATAGGCCACCAGCGCCGCCCCGGCGAGACCGCCCGCCACGTTCTCACCCGCAATCGCCATCATCAGCTTCGCCAGACGCAGATCGCCGCCGAGCCATTCGACAAGCGTCGTGAACCCGGTGAAGTTCGACACCAGCTCCATGTAATAGCCGCCCAGCGCCAGATCGGCATAGAGCAGGTTCGACAAGGCCGCCGTCAGCGCGCCGATGAACAGCACCGCCATCCGCCCGATAAAGCCGAACAGCGCGCCGCCCAGCATGATGCCGAACATCAGCGCGCCCACGCCAAACCCCTTGGACGCGATGGCCACTTCGTCCTTGGTGTACTGCAGTTCGCCCAGATAGAACGGATAGGCAAAGCTGCCCCAGACGGTGTCGGTGAACCGGTAGGACAGCACCAAAGTCAGCACGATGATGACCGCCCAGCCCAAGCGCCCCACAAATTCAGTCAGCGGCAAGATCAGCGCGCGGTATCCATGGTCGACGAATCCGTCCACCGGTCCGCTCTTCGCGGCGATGTCCGTCAGCGTATAGCGCCCCTTGCGGCGCCAGTTTTCCAGCACTGCGGCGATAATCACCGGCACGACGACCGTGGCGATGACGATGATCGGCCCCATGCCCGTAATGAATTCGACCGAATCGGGCCGCGATTCCGGATCGGAACTGAGCGAGCGGAACATGAAGACGCCAACCGTGACCAGCGCCCAGCCCCACAGCACGCCCACGATCGCCAGCGCCCAGCCGCGAATGCGCGGTTCAAGCTGACCGGGATTGCGCAATTCGCGCAGCGCCTCGTCATCGGCGGCGATGGACGCGACCGTCTGGTCGGGTTCGGGCGCAAAGATGGCTGCGACGGCAATCGCCATCATGATGCCGCCCATGATCGCATAGACAGTCGGCCAGTCGGTCCGGTCCGCGATCACCAGCGCGAGCGCGCCGCCGACCAGCACCGCCGTCCGCCAGCCGAGCTGATACACGGTCGACAGAATGTCGATGGTCGCCTGCTCGTCCGCGACATCGACGCGCCATGCGTCCATCACCACGTCCTGCGTGGCGCCCGCAAAGGCGCCGATCGCCGCCATCAGCGACAGCAGGCCGATCGCGCCCGCCGGATCGAGGCGCGAGACGACCAGCAGCACGCCGCCCAGCAGGAACTGCGCGGTCACGATCCATTGCTTGCGATGGCCCAGCCGCTTGATCCCGGGCAGATCGACCTGGTCCAGTACCGGCGACCACAGGAACTTGAAGCTGTAGGCAAGCCCGATAAGCGAGAACACGCCCATCGTCTCGAGGTTGATCGACGTATCGCTCATCCACGCGTAAAGCGTTGAAAGCAAAAGCGTATAAGGCAGGCCCGAGGCAAAGCCGAACAGCAGCATATAGGCCGTCTTGCGGTTCTTCAGCGCAGCGAGCAGCGCGCGCCATCCCGGCTTCTTCTTGGCCGGCGGCGCCTTGGCCGGTTCGCCGGAATCCTCGGTTACGGGCGTGCTGCTCATCCGCTCTCCTTGCATTGGCGTGGGGTTTAGGACGCATGATCGGCAAGGTGCAATCGCCGGCCGCCCGTTGTCACCCGACTTGCGCGAGGCTGCGCGATGGCGCATGGCGCGGCCCTGAACGGACTTGGCCATTCACACAATCACAGGCGAACCGAATTGACCGGCGACAGACGCCCCCCATCGCGAAACGACCGTTCCGGTCAAGGCCGTGCGAGCGGCAGGCCGGGCGCGCGCCGCACATCGGGCAAGCCCGGTAGTGGCCGCCCGAAAGGACCGACCGCGCCTTCGCCCGATCTGCCGAAGCGCGATGGCGACCGGATCGCCAAGCTGCTCGCCCGCGCAGGGCTTGCATCGCGGCGCGAGATCGAGCGGATGATCGCCGATGGGCGCGTCGCCATCGACGGCAAGGTGCTGGATACGCCCGCGACAGTATTGACCAGCCTGAAGGGCGTCACCGTCGACGGCAAGCCGGTCGCCGCGGCGGAGCAGGCGCGCCTGTTCCGGTTCCACAAGCCGCAGGGCCTGCTGACGGCAGAGCGCGATCCCGCCGGGCGGCCGACCATCTATACCGCGCTGCGCAATGCGCTGCCGGCCAATGCGCCGCGCCTGATGCCGGTCGGCAGGCTCGACCTCAACACCGAGGGGTTGCTGCTGATGACCAATGACGGCGAGTTGAAGCGCGCGCTGGAGCTGCCATCGACCGGGATTCCGCGCACCTATCGCGCGCGCACTTTCGGCGACATCACGCAGGCGCAGCTTGAGGACTTGATGGACGGGATCGAGATCGACGGCGTCCGCTATGGCCAGATCGACGCCAATATGGAGCGACGCACGGGCCGCAACCAGTGGATCGAGATGACGCTGACCGAGGGCAAGAACCGCGAAGTCCGCCGCGTGCTGGAACATCTCGGGCTGAAGGTATCGCGCCTGCTGCGCTTGGCCTATGGCCCGTTCGCCCTTGGCGATCTGCCGCGCGGACAGGCGGCTGAAGTGCCGCAAAAGGATGTCGAAAGACTGCGCAAGGGTCTTAAGGCGGAGTCGTCGTCTTGAAACCGGGCGGCGGAAAATCGGGCGCAGCAAAACCGGGCAAGGCTTCAGGATTGCGCATCATCGCGGGCGAATGGCGGGGCCGCCGCCTTGTCGCGCCCGAAGGCGATGCGACGCGTCCCACCGCCGACCGTACGCGCGAGGCGCTGTTCTCGATGCTGGTCAGCCGCCTCGGCAGTTTCGAGGGCCTGTTCGTCGCGGATCTGTTCGCCGGTTCAGGCGCGCTGGGGCTTGAGGCTTTGTCACGCGGAGCCGGGCGCGTACTGTTTGTCGAACAGGATGCGGCCGCATTGCGTGCACTTTGCAGCAATATCGCTGCGTTGGGGGCGCAGGCGCGCTGCGACGTTCGCGCCGGGTCCGTCCTTTCGCTGTCGCAGACTTCGACCCCGCCCGATCTGATCTTGATGGATCCGCCCTATGGCACCGGGGCAGGCGCTGTTGCACTCGATCGGCTGGACAGGCTGGGATGGGTGGAAAGCGCGACCTGGATCAGCATCGAGACGGCGCGAGACGAGGATATATCGGTCAAGGGTTTCGAAAGCGAAACCGTGCGCGACTGCGGCAAGGCGCGGCTGCATATCTTGCGGAAGATCTAGGGCGGGATGCAAAAAAGGATGGCCGCGCGAAAAGCGGACCATCCTTCTCCCCCGTTCGGTTGGCCCGCGTATCCACGCAGGCCGAGCGAAGGTTACATATTGTCGTCGGCCTGCATCTTTTCCTGCGCGCTCATCTGGCTGGCAGGCTCTCCCGGCCAATAATCGAGCGGCACGTTACCGAAATTCTTGCCGGCTTCGCGCGGGTTGATGCAATTGTCGGTGCGGCCATCGGTGCACAGCGGATATTCGCCATTGTGCGGCGGCGGTGCCTGCTGGACCACGGCATTGTCCCGCATGATATAGACCGGATCCACCGTCCCGGCGGCAGAGTTGGCCGCGAACTGGCTTTCGATCGCGCTCCACGCCTGCTGCTGCTGCATCGGCGACATGGCGGCAATCTGGGCGCGCTGTTCGACCGTCAGGGTCCAATAGGCGTCCTGCTGCGTCGGCGTCAGCGTCCAGTAATAGGTCTGATAGCTCACCGGCCAGGTTGCGAACTCACCCTTCTTGGCGGGCGACCAGCCGTCATAATCGGCCTGCTGCGCCTCGGTCATCTCGACCGTCATTTCCTGCGCGTGGACGGCCATGGGGGCTGCGCCCAGCATAAGGGCGGCGCCTGCGATAAGTATGCGTCTCATGAGGGTTCTCCTCCTCGTTGAATTTCTTCGTTTCTTGCCTCTCCTACGTTTCCAGAGGGTAAATCGTTCCGCCGCGGCGGTGAATGGCGTGATCTCAGCGCCTTGCGCCAGGGGGCCGCGTTCCCTAACTGTTCACAATGTCCGACAGCGCGCTTACCCCCTCGCCCACCACGCCGAACGAGCGTCAGGAACCCTGGCTGACCGCATTGAACGCGCCGCAGCGCGAAGCCGTAATGACGACCGAGGGGCCGGTGCTGATGCTGGCCGGGGCTGGAACCGGCAAGACGGCGGCGCTGACGGCGCGGCTGGCCCATCTGGTCGCCAGCCGCCGCGCATGGCCCAGCGAGATCCTGTGCGTCACCTTTACCAACAAGGCCGCGCGCGAGATGCGCGAACGCGTCGGATCGCTGATCGGCCCGGCGGTCGAAGGCATGCCGTGGCTGGGCACGTTTCACGCCATCGCCGCCCGAATGTTGAGGCGTCATGCCGAACTGGTCGGGCTGCAATCGAACTACACGATCATCGACACCGACGATCAGATCCGCCTGCTGAAACAGCTGATCAATGCCAATGACATCGACGAGAAGCGCTGGCCCGCGCGGCAGCTGGCCGGGCTGATCGACCGCTGGAAGAATCGCGGCCTGCTGCCCGGCGATCTAGATGCGGTGGAGAACGAGGCCTATGCCAATGGCAAGGGCGAGCAGATGTACCGCCTTTACCAAGACCGGATGAAGGCGCTGAACGCCTGCGATTTCGGCGATCTGATGCTGCACATGGTCACGATCCTGAAGACCCATCCGGACGTGCAGGCCGAATATCGCCGCCGTTTCAAATATATCATGGTGGACGAATATCAGGACACCAACGCAATCCAGTACCTGTGGCTGCGACTGCTGGCCGAGGTGAAGGGCGATGCCGGTCACAATATCTGCGTGGTGGGCGACGACGACCAGTCGATCTATTCATGGCGCGGCGCGGAAGTCGCCAATATCCTGCGGTTCGAGCGTGATTTTCCCGGCGCGGCGATCATCCGGCTCGAACAGAACTATCGCTCCACCCCGCAGATCCTGGCCGCCGCTTCGACCCTGATCGACGCGAACAGCGAGCGGCTTGGCAAGACGCTCTGGACCGAAAAGCCGGAGGGGGAGAAGCTGCGCGTCATCGGCGTATGGGACGGACCCGAGGAAGCGCGCCGCGTGGGCGAGGAAGCCGAGGCGCTGATGCGCGGCGGGATCCGGCTGGCCGACGCCGCCATCCTCGTTCGCGCGCAATTCCAGACGCGCGAGTTCGAGGATCGGTTCATCCAGATCGGCCTCAACTACCGCATCATCGGCGGTTTCCGGTTCTATGAACGGGCCGAGATCCGCGATGCGCTGGCCTATCTGCGCGTCATCGCGCAGCCGTCCGACGACCTTGCGTTCGAACGCATCTACAATACGCCAAAGCGCGGACTGGGCCAGAAGGCGCTGGAAAAGCTGCACCGCCATGCGCGGCAGGCGAACATGCCGCTGGCCGCCGCCGCGCTCGACATCTGCGACACGGACGAACTGCCCGCCCGTGCACGCAACACGATGCTGGGTCTGATGCGCAATTTCGCCCGCTGGCGCGAGAAAGCGAAGACGCTGGCGCCTGCCGAACTGGCGCGCATCGTGCTCGACGAAAGCGGCTATACCGAGGCGCTGCAGGCCGAGAAGAGCGCCGAGGCGGCAGGACGGCTCGAGAACCTGTCCGAGCTTGCCCGCGCGATGGAGGAATATGAGACGCTGGGCGCGTTCCTCGAACATGTGTCGCTGGTGATGGACAACGATTCGGCGGACGATGCCGACACGATTACCATCATGACGATGCACGCGGCCAAGGGGCTTGAGTTCGACTACGTGTTCCTTCCCGGCTGGGAAGAAGGCGTGTTCCCTTCGCAGCGCGCGATCGACGAAGGCGGTCTCAAGTCGCTGGAGGAGGAGCGGCGGCTTGCCTATGTCGCGATCACGCGGGCGCGCAAGCGATGCACCATCCTGCACGCCGCCAATCGCCGGATCTATGGGCAATGGTCCAGCGCGATCCCCTCGCGCTTTATCGATGAATTGCCCGACGACATGATCGAGATGGAAACGACGATGACGGGCGGCGCATCTCTATGGCGCGCCAGCTTTAGCGAGCGCGACGATCCTTTCGCCCATGTCGCGGCGGCTCAGCCTTCGCGCGCGATGACACGCGGCCCCGGTTTCCAGCGCGCGTCGCAGGGCCAGTTCGACGCCGCGCCCAAACGCATTCCCGAACCGCGCCGCAGCGCGGCCAGCTTTGCCGCAAAGCCGCGTACCGACATCGCCATCGGACAGCGCGTGTTCCACGACAAGTTCGGCTACGGAAAAGTCGTCGCGCAGGAAGGCAACAAGCTGGAGATCGAGTTCGAGCAGGCCGGGACCAAGCGCCTGCTCGACAGTTTCGTGAAGCCCGCCGACTAGCGGGTCTTCACGCCGTTCGCTGCGAGATCAGCCCAGCGAGACACCGAGGAAATCGGGGATAGGCCCGTTCCACTCACCGGGCTTCGCCGGCTTGTCACGCGTGTCCTGACGATCGCGGCGCGGCGCGGCTGCCGCTGCCCTCTCGGACCGCGCGCTTCCCTTGGACCTGGCACCTGACGACTTGGGCGCTTCGTCACGCTGCTCTTCCGGCTCGCGCTCGTCGGATTGGGGTTCGTCCGAACGCGATGCCTTGGGCTTGCGCTCCGAGCGCGGCTTGCTTTCGCGCTTGGGCTTTTCGCTGCGGGGCCTGCGTTCGCGCTTTTCCTCGCGCTCTTCGGGTTCCGGCGCGCTGTCGCCCAGTTCGAAGACGGGGATTTCGGCCCCGGTCAGCTTCTCGACATTCGAGATCGCTTCGGCGTCCTCTGCCGTGACGAAGGTGAAGGCGCGGCCCTTGGCCCCTGCCCGGCCGGTGCGCCCGACGCGGTGGACGTAATCGTCGGGATGCCACGGCGTGTCGTAATTGAAGACGTGGCTGACGCCCTTGACGTCCAGTCCGCGCGCGGCGACATCGCTGGCGCACAGGATGTTGATCTTGCCTTCCTTGAACAGCGCCAGTTCGGCCAGCCGCGAGGACTGATCCATGTCGCCGTGGATCTCGCCAGTGGCGAAGCCGTCGCGCTGCAGCCCCTTGTTCAGGTCGCGCACGGTGGTCTTGCGATTGGCAAAGACGATCGCGGTGTTGACGTTATCCTCGCGCAGCAGCTTCTTCAGCACGTCGCGCTTGGAACGCGCGGTGGTGCGGATCTTGAACTGCTCGATGTCCTTGTTCGTGCTGGCCGCGCGGCTGACCTCGATCGTCTTGGGGTTCGACAGGAACTTGTCGGCCAGCTTCTTGATCGGCGGCGGCATGGTGGCCGAAAACAGCAGCGTCTGGCGATTGGGGGGCAGCTTGGTGCAGATATGCTCGATATCGGGAATGAACCCCATGTCGAGCATGCGGTCCGCCTCGTCGATGACCAGAAGGTCGCAGCCCGTCAGCAGGATCTTGCCGCGCTCGAACAAATCCATCAGTCGGCCCGGCGTGGCGATCAGCACGTCGACGCCCTCATCCAGCGCCTTGACCTGATCGCCCATCTGCACGCCGCCGATCAGCAGCGCCATCTTCAGATCATGGTTGGTGCCGTATTTCTCGAAATTTTCCGCCACCTGCGCGGCCAATTCGCGCGTCGGCTCAAGAATCAGGGATCGCGGCATGCGCGCGCGGCGACGGCCATGCGCAAGAATGTCGATCATCGGAAGGACGAAGCTGGCGGTCTTGCCCGTCCCCGTCTGCGCGATGCCGATAAGGTCGCGCATCATCAGGACAGACGGAATCGCCTGCGCCTGGATCGCGGTCGGCTCATCGTAACCGGCCGTGGCGACCGATTGCAGCAATTCGTCGGAAAGGCCGAGATCGGCAAACTTCATTCAGTGATCCTGTTGGACGTATTAAACGGATTTGGCGAAAGGCGCATGGAACAGCCTGTTCGGCAAAAGGGCCGGCATATGACGCGCAAAAGCCATCGTCAGCCAGACCACCGGCGTACCGGCCAGCCGCCTATGCGCGCAGCAGGCTAAAAGTCAAGGAAAAGCACGAGTCGGTTTGGCGGCGCCGTGACCGCTCAAAACTTACTTTTCGTCCTCGGCGCTCTCTCGCGGCTCGCTGAACCCGCCCAGCGTGCAATCCGTACCCGAACGCGCATGCAGTCTTTCGCGCCCGGCGCACAGCAGGCCGTCGCGCGGCCGCTCGACGTAAAAGCCGGAATAGAAACCCTGCACGGGGCACGATCGTTCGAAGCTGGCAGAGATCACCGTGCGGTCGCGCATGAACAGCAGCAAGCGCCGCCCCTCGGCCAGGCGGACACCTGCAACTTCGGACAATGGCACACAGCCGTCCTTCACTGGGCTGGCAGCATCCGCCGATCGCGTGACCGGCCGTGCATCGGGCACGGACATTTGCGAAGGCACCTGCCGCGCACCGAAAGGCGTGATGCGCACGATCACCCGGCGTTCGACCCGGATCTGGTGCTGAACCGCTTCGAAGGTTTCGGGTACCGGATGGGATTGATCGGAAACAGGAGGCGCTTCGCCCGGAACGGTAAGGCCAAGCACCGTCGCTGCAAAAAAGGCAAACCCGCTCGCCATCGGCAATGTGTGTCCCTGTTCTGCGTGGCCGCAAGAGTGCGAAGCGGCATGTCCCGGCGGCGCATTGCGCGATCCGCATTTAACCCCGCCTGAACCGCAGATAATTGCGTAAAAGGCTGCTGCCGTGCATGAAGCGGGCCATGACACAGACGAGCGCAACGGCGGTCACCGACGCCGATCCGATACTGAACGAACTGCGCGGACTTCTTGGGGCCCGCGGCGTCACCACCGATACCGATGCGATGGAACCATGGCTCACCGACTGGCGCGGGCGCTATCACGGCAAGGCCCGCGCGCTCGTCCAGCCGGAAAATGCCGAGCAATTGTCGGCGCTGGTGCGGCTTTGCGCCAAAGAGGGCATCCCGCTGGTGCCCCAGGGCGGCAATAGCGGCATGGTCGGCGGCGCCACCCCTGACGAGAGCGGCGACGCGATCCTGCTGTCGCTGCGCCGCATGAACGATCTGCGCGTGGACGCCGAAAGGGGCACGGCCGAATGCGGCGCGGGCGTCATCCTCCAGACTTTGCACGAGGCGGCTGAGGATCAGGCGCTGCGCTTCCCCCTTTCGCTCGGCGGCAAGGGGTCCGCCACGGTCGGCGGCTTGATCTCCACCAATGCCGGCGGGACGCAGGTGCTGCGTCACGGCACGATGCGCAGTCTGGTCGAAGGGCTGGAAGTCGTGCTGGCCGACGGTGCGATCCTCGATCTGACTTCGGCCCTGAAGAAGGACAATCGCGGTTTCGATCTGAAGCAGCTGTGGATCGGGTCGGAAGGCACGCTGGGGATCGTGACGCGCGCTGTCCTGCGGCTGGTCCCCGCCATTGCCGAAAGGCGTGTGGTTTGGGCAGGAGTCGACACCATCCACGAAGCGCGCACGCTTTTGCTGCATTGCCAGCAAGCCCTGCCCCAGGCGCTGGAGGGGTTTGAGGTCATTCCGCGCGTGTGCCTCGATCATGTTCTCGATTACATGCCCAATGCGCAGGCCCCGCTGCAGGGGAGCCATGGATGGAACGCGCTGATCGAATTCGTCGCCGACCGCGAAAGCGCGTCAGCGCTGGGAGACGCGGTCGAGAATGCGATGGGCGCGGCGCTCGAACAAGGGCTGATCGAGGATGCCGTCATTGCCGCCAGCGAAGCGCAGGCCAATGCGTTCTGGGAACTGCGCGAGAACGTGCCCTCCGCCGAACGCCAGCGCGGACCGGCCAAGCAGCACGACATCTCCGTTCCGGTCGCTGTCATGCCCGAATTGCTGGAACGCGCCGAACGCGAGATCCCGGCCCTGTTCCCCGGTGTCGAAGTGGTGGGCTTTGGCCATCTGGGCGACGGCAACATCCATCTTCACGCCGTCGCACCGCAAGGGTCCGAGATTCAGGCGTGGGAAAAGGAAACGGGCAATGCGGTCAGCGCGCATATCTATCGCATGGTAACGCAAGAGGGTGGTTCGATCAGCGCGGAACACGGCATCGGGCAGGACAAGCTGGCGACGCTGCGCGAAACGCGCGACCCGGCTGCGCTGGATGTCATGCGCAGGGTGAAACAGGCGCTCGACCCCGACGGGCTGCTCAATCCCGGCAAGCTTGTCTAGCCGGCCTTGCGCCCGCCCGGTTTCCCCCGATGATCGCCTGCGGCATCCCGGCCCTGCTTGCACCGGCGCACCCTAACGCCTAAAGCGCCCGGCCAGAGCCAGCGCGCCCGCGCGACCGGTTTCGATCCAGTTCAGATTTTTCGGAGAATTCCCATGGCGAGCGCGCCGCAAAACGCCAATCTTCCGCTGTTCTACAAGAACCTCGTTCCGCTGAACTCCAACGCGCATGCCAACTGGCGCGCGAAGAGCACCGAGAAGGCGCCCTGGCTTGCCAAGCAGCACGCCATTCCGCTGACGGTCGAGGAATTTCCGCAGGCGCAGCGTAATTTCCCCATCGTCTTCACCGCGGGCAACAGCCCCGTTCCCATCGCGCTGATGGGCCTGAACGAGGGCGTGAACACCTATTTCGACGATGACGGCACGATGATCGATCCGGTCTATGTCCCGGCCTATGTGCGCCGCTATCCGTTCCTGCTCGCCAAGCTGGACAACACCAGCGACCAGCTGTCGCTCTGCGTCGATCCCGATAGCGATCTGGTCGGCGAATATGACGAGGGCGAGGCGCTGTTCACCGACGGTCAGCCCAGCACGGCCACGCAGAACATCCTGAAGTTCAACGAGCAGTTCGAACAGGCCGGCATGAAGACGCAGAACTTCATGGAAGAGCTGAAGAAGCACGATTTGCTGATGGACGGCGAAGTCTCGATCCGCCGCGACGACAACGAACAGCCTTTCGTCTATCGCGGATTCCAGATGGTCGATCAGGCCAAGCTGCGCGAAATTCGCGGCGACGTCCTGCGCGGATGGAACCAGAACGGCCTGCTCGCTCTCGTGTTCGCGCATCTCTTCTCGCTTGACCTGACGCGCGAGATTTTCGCCCGGCAGATTCGTCAGGGCAAGGGACCCAGCACCAACGCGGCGTCCAACGGCTGATCGCCATCAGCGATCGGCTGGCCGCAAAACTGACCCTATATGGGACGGATAAATAACTAGAAAAATTTTTATTGATTGATGCGTTCTTGCAACAGCCTTGCATATCGCATATATGGTTGATGTCCGTTGCGGGCTTCCCTCATGGCCCCACGGACTGGTGCGAGCGATTGCACCACCTCCCTGAACCTTGACCACCTCGTGCCATGCGCACGGGGTGGTTTTTTATGGGCTGCCCGCCCCTACTCTGCCGCGTCGCTATAGGCCCAGCCGCCGCCTGCGATCAGGCCGGCGAGCAATTGCGCCAGTTCGCTTACGATGCGGCCTTCTTCGCCGGTGCCCTGTTCGCGCGGCTGACCAGCCTGATCGAGATAGCGGGCGCGATCGATTTCGAGTTGCAGGGCATGGATGTCCTGCCGCGGGCGCCCGTGACGATCCAGCACATAGCCGCCCGCATAGGGCCGGTTATAGGCGGGAACCGCCAGCGCGCGCGAAAGCAGTTCCATCGACGAGGCAGCGAGCGACGACGCGCAACTTGCGCCGAAACGATCGCCCACGACATGGGTGGGGCTGGCACCCCTCCCGGCAGGCGGCAGGCTGGGCATGGAATGCAGGTCGATGAGAATCGCATATCCATGCCGCTCCTTCAGCCGCGCCAGTTCGCGGCCAAGGGCCAGGTGATAGGGAACATGCACGGCGGCGATGCGGCGCTCCGCCTCCTCGGCGGACAGCGGCTGGCGCCATAATTCGCCAAGGCCCGGCAAGCGGCGCGGAAACAGCCCCAGCCCCCGCGCCGCGCGCGACTGCTGTCGCGGCAGGTCGGGAAGGCGCGCACCGGAGGACGGCGGCGGTCCGCTGAACATACCGCGGTCGATGTCGCCGGTATCGCGGTTGAGGTCGATCATCGCGCGCGGAACATGAGCAACCAGCAGGCTTGCCCCGCAGGCGGCGGCGGCCATGCGTCCGATCCGATCCACGAAGCGATCCTCAAGCCGCTGCGCCGCCATCTCGCCGTGACGCATGGATTCGATCAGTCCCGGCGGGTAGGCCCTGCCCGCGTGCGGTACAGCGATCAGGACGGGAAGACCGCCTTCACCCGATCGCTGCAGGCTATAGGCGGGCCGCGCCGTGCCGGGCACATGGCCGCCGGATGTCAGCCCCGCGTCGTCCGCTGCATCGGATCTGGCCCCGAATCTTTGAGAATCCCGCTGCGGGGCATCGTCCTTCATGCGGCCAAGGCTGCGACGTCGCGGGCGGCAGGTCAATGTCTGGCTGTTCCAAAGGTGCACAGGCTGTGCGAAATTCTCATCTGCATCGCAACATACGTTATAGAGGCTCCGGCGGTTCGGGACGGGCTGGCTCCATACAGCAAAGCCTTGGCTATCAGCCGATTAGAGGGAAATAAGGTGACATCGATGATTCGCATTCTGCTGGCTGAAGACGAGGAATCGATGCGGACCTATCTTGCCCGCGCGCTGGAAAATGCGGGTTATGACGTGGTCGCCGTGGACCGCGGCACGCATGCGCTTCCGCTGCTTAAGGACGAACATTTCGACTTGCTGCTGTCGGATATCGTGATGCCGGAAATGGACGGCATCGAACTGGCGCAGCGCTGCGCGAAGGTATCGCCGTCGACCAAGGTCATGTTCATCACCGGCTTCGCGGCCGTCACGATGAAGGCCAGCCGCGAGGCTCCGCAGGCCCGCGTATTGTCCAAACCGTTCCACCTGCGCGACCTTGTTCTGGAGGTCGAACGGCTTTTCGACGATAATGTGGCCAGTATCGAACGATAGGGCCGGGAATTTTTTCGTACCCTGTCGATTGGGCTTGAACAGCACGAAATCCATCGCTAGGGGACGCGCCTG
This sequence comes from Croceicoccus sp., assembly GCA_002694745.1. Classification (GTDB taxonomy): domain Bacteria; phylum Pseudomonadota; class Alphaproteobacteria; order Sphingomonadales; family Sphingomonadaceae; genus Croceicoccus. The sequence continues at coordinate 30,479 of NZMY01000029.1, forward strand.
CCTTCCGGGACGAACCGGTCGGCAGCACCGCGACAGAGTGGGCGTATAGCTCAGTGGTAGAGCACTGTGTTGACATCGCAGGGGTCGGAAGTTCAATCCTTCCTACGCCCACCATCGCGGCTCTCTGACAATCGAGAACATCAGCGGTTCCGCTAACGAAGCCGGCCGGCATCATGGAACGAGAATCGTCGCGCCACTCGTCTCGCGCGCTTCCAGCTTGCGGTGTGCCTGCGCGGCCTCACGCAAGGGAAGGCGTTGCCCTATGTCCGCGCGCAGCACGCCGCTTGCGATCATGTCCGTCAGGCGGCGCGTTCCGGCTTCGAATTCCTCCCTTACCGCGTAATAATCCATCATGGTCGGGCGCGTGACCATCAGCGAGCCATGCGACGACAGTTCACCCAGTTTCACGCCGGTCACCGGACCGCTGGCATTGCCGAAACTGACGATCAGCCCCCTGCACTTCGCCGCTTGCAGCGAGCATGGCCACGTCGCCGCACCCACTCCGTCGAGCACCACATCCGCGCCGCGCCCGTCGCTTTCGGCAAGGACCGTTTCCATGACATCATCCTGATCGTAACCGCAGACCGCGGACGCACCCGCGGACAGCGCAATCTGCCGCTTCTCGTCCGTGCTGGCGGTCGCCACGACGCGCGCCCCGATATGCGCAAGCCACCGGATCATGATCTGCCCCGTCGCACCCGCGCCTGCATGGACCAGCACCACATCGCCCGCCTGCACCTTGGCGCACCGCTCGATCAGTGCTTCGGCGGTGCAGCCTTTCAGCATCAGCGAAGCCGCCTGATCGAAGTCGACCTCTTGGGGAAGAGATACCAGCCAATCGGCATTCACGATCCGGGCCGAGGAATAGGCGCCAAGCCCCGACTTGAATGTCGCCACCCGGTCGCCGGTACGAAAGCGATCGACCCCTTCGCCGACGTCTTCGATCACCCCGGCCGCTTCTAGACCCAGGCCACTGGGCAGCGGGACCGGATAGAGGCCCGACCGGTGATAGGTATCGATGAAATTGACGCCCACCGCCTCGTGGCGCAGCAGGACCTCTCCGGGGCCCGGATCGCCAAGTTCCACCTCGCGGAAATGGATGACGTCCGGATTGCCGTTCGTGTCGATGACTGCCTGAATTGCCTGCATGCCGTTGGTGTCCCTTCCTTGCCGGATCCTGCTACGTGCAACCGCATCGCATTACCACCCCGCCGATAGATCGCAGGCGACCGCCCTTGCGCCGACGGCGCGCTTTGCTAAGACCCGCTCGACTCATTCGTGCGCGGTGCTCCTTGCCGCGCTCCCTCAAAACACACGAAGAGAGATGAAAGCCCCATGGAGAAGATCAAGGTAAAGAACCCCGTCGTCGAAATCGACGGCGACGAGATGACGCGGATCATCTGGGAATGGATCCGCGAGCGCCTGATCCTCCCCTATCTCGACATCGACCTGAAATATTATGACCTGTCGGTGCAGAAGCGTGATGAGACGGACGACCAGATCACCGTCGATGCGGCCAATGCCATCAAGGAATATGGCGTCGGCGTGAAATGCGCCACCATCACCCCCGACGAGGCTCGCGTCGAGGAATTCGACCTCAAGAAGATGTGGCGCTCGCCCAACGGCACGATCCGCAACATCCTTGGCGGCGTGGTCTTCCGCGAACCGATCGTGATCTCGAACGTGCCGCGGCTGGTGCCCGGCTGGACCGACCCGATCGTCGTCGGCCGTCACGCCTATGGCGACCAGTACCGCGCGACCGACACGCTGATCCCCGGCAAGGGCAAGTTGCGCCTCGTCTTCGATTCCGAGGACGGCCAGAACGACCTCGACCTCGAAGTGTTCGAATTCCCGGCACCGGGCGTCGCGATGGCGATGTACAACCTGGACGAATCGATCCGCGACTTCGCGCGCGCTTCGTTCAACTATGGCCTCGGCCTTGGCTGGCCGGTGTATCTGTCGACCAAGAACACCATCCTCAAGGCCTATGACGGGCGCTTCAAGGACCTGTTCCAGGAAGTGTTCGACACCGAAGGCTTCAAGGAAAAGTTCGAGGCCGCCGGCATCACCTACGAACACCGCTTGATCGACGACATGGTCGCCTCGGCCCTGAAGTGGAGCGGCAAGTTCGTCTGGGCCTGCAAGAACTATGACGGCGACGTGCAGTCCGACACGGTTGCGCAGGGCTATGGCTCGCTGGGCCTGATGACATCGGTGCTGATGGCGCCCGACGGCAAGACCGTGGAAGCCGAAGCCGCCCACGGCACCGTCACCCGCCATTACCGCCAGCACCAGCAGGGCAAGGCGACCAGCACCAATCCGATCGCGTCGATCTTCGCATGGACGCGCGGCCTGATGTATCGCGGCAAGTTCGACGAAACGCCCGAAGTCGTGAAGTTCGCCGAGACGCTGGAGCGCGTCTGCATCGAGACGGTCGAGAGCGGCAACATGACCAAGGATCTCGCCCTGCTCATCGGCCCCAGCCAGAGCTGGTCGACGACCGAGCAGTTCTTCGAGGCGATTGTCCAGAATCTCGAAAAGGAAATGGCCAGCTGGGCCTGATTTCCTCTCTCGTGCATTAGAACGGCACCGGCCTCGCGTAATGCGCGGGGCCGGTGTTTTCGCATTCAAGACCCGCCAGTTTCCCGAAAGAGTACCCCATGGCCAACACCCGCGCCCGCCTCGAAGTCCGCCAGGCACGAGCGTCCGACGTTTCCGGCATCGCCGCCCTCGTGCGCCGCGTCTATGACGACATGCCGGCCTATACCTATGGCGAGATCCGCGGCCAGATGAACAATTTTGCCGAAGGGTGCTTCGTCGCCAAGCTCGACGGCAAGGTGGTCGGCTATTGCGCGTCGATGCGCGTGTCGCAGGGGCTTGCGTTCTCACCGCACGACTGGGACGAGATTACCGGCAACGGCTTTGGCATCCGGCACGATCCGACCGGCGACTGGCTCTACGGCTATGAGATGTGCGTCGACCCAAAGGTGCGCGGTACGCGCATCGGCAGGCGGCTTTATGAGGAACGCCGCTCGCTGGCCGAGCAACTCGAACTGACGGGGATCGTCTTTGCAGGCCGGATGCCCAACCTGCGCCGGTTCTGGCGGCGGGTCGAGGGGCCGGAGGATTACCTTGAAAAGGTGATCGAGGGAAAGCTGCACGATCCCGTCCTGCGCTTCCAGATGGCCAACGGTTTCGAACCCAACGGCATCATCAAGAACTATCTGCCCGAGGATAAGAAATCCAAGGCCTATGCGGTCCGCATGGTCTGGAGGAACCCCTTTGTCGACCGCGACCAGCCGACCAAGTTCCGCCTTCCCCGCGGTGTCGAGCAGGTTCGCATCGCGACCTGCCAGCTTCAGGCGCGCGCGGTGAAGGATTATGACGAGTTCATGCGCGGCATCGAATATTTCGTTGATGTGGCTGCCGATTACGAAGCGGATTTCATCCTCTTTCCCGAGATGTTCACCCTGCCCCTGCTCTCCTTCGCCGAAAAGGAACTGAGCCCGCAGGAAGCGATCGAAGCGCTGAGCTGGTACACGCCCAAGATCCGCAAGGCGCTGTCCAAGATGGCGCTGGAATACAACATCAACATCATCGGCGGGTCGCATCCCACGCGTATGGAGGACGGGGACATCCACAATGTCGCCTATGTCTGCCTGCGCGACGGTTCGATCCATGAGCAGGAGAAGATCCACCCGACCCCGAACGAGGATTACTGGTGGAACATCAAGGGCGGCGATTCCATCGACGCCATCCAGACCGACTGCGGTCCGATCGGCGTGCTGATCTGCTATGACAGCGAGTTTCCGGAACTCGCCCGACGCCTGGTCGACGAAGGCGCGCGCATCATCTTCGTGCCCTTCTGCACCGACAGCAGGCAGGGTTACATGCGGGTACGCTATTGCGCGCAGGCCCGCGCGATCGAGAACCAGTGCTATGTGGTGATGAGCGGAAATGTCGGTAACCTGCCGAACGTCGGCAACATGGACATCCAGTACGCGCAGTCCTGCATCCTGACGCCCTGCGACTTCCCCTTCGCCCGCGACGGCATCGCTGCCGAGGCGAGCGAGAACGTGGAGACGCTCACCATTTCCGACGTCAATCTGGCCGATCTGTCATGGGCACGCGCCGAAGGCACGGTGAAGAACCTCGCCGACCGCCGCTTCGACCTTTACCATATCGAATGGGACGGCAAGGTCGGCAAGGTCGCGCCCGATCCCGAGCATGTTGCCGAAGCGCAGGGCGGCAGGCCGCTTGGTCCGAAACACGCAGGCGGAGGCTAGCGCGCCTCCGCCGCGAGGGCCGAACGCCTTCTCGCCAGCAAGCGGTAGATCGCGAACAGGATCAGCAGGTTTACCAGCGGCGCCAATATGGCAACCGCCGGGCCGACCATGCCCAGACGGTCGGCCAGCCAGATCCATGGCATGCCCAGCGGGATCAGGAAAATGCCCGAAAGCGGATCCCTTTCCTGCCCGAACAGGCCAAAGGTACCTATGATCAGCAGACCGAGCGCGATGACATAGAGCACCGCGAAGATCGCGCAGACGATCCTCATCCGCCGACGACCAGCGCATCGGGAATGACGTAGCGTTCAGGACCGAAGACGATCGTGCTTTCGTCACCCGACCGCGTGGCTTCGAAGTCCCAGCCGGCAGACCCGTCGGCCTGTGCGCTGTCGGCACCGTAGGCTTCGGTGCCCTGAAAATAGATGGCCCGCTTTGTCCCATCCGGCTTGGTGACCTCGACAAGCGTCGTGCCGTCATCGCCCCATCCGCGCTTGACCCCCGCGTCGCACATCGCTGCCGAGGCATTGGCGCCGACGGTACATGAGAGGGTCGTTGTTGCGTTATAATCCGTTCCGGGGACCAGTGCGTCGCCATCTCCGGCCATGGCCGTCTCCATACCGGCATTCGCATCACCCATCGGGACCGAGACCACGGTGACGCCATCGATGGTCGCCACGACCGAACCGCCCAGCGCCGCGGCCTCCGCCTCGGTAGGACAGCCGACCAACGTCGCGCTGTCATCCAGGTAATCGGCCACGGCCGCGCTTTCACCAAGCTGGCGGCATGGATCGCCCGCTGCCGGGTATCCGTCGCCGAAAGGGGAAAGGCTGGCAGGGAAAACGAACGCCGTGTCCGCCGCCATGTCGTCATCGGGAATTTCGGCAGGAGAGCCGCATGAAGACAAGATCGTGCCCGCAGCCATGATCGATACAAGCAGTTTGATACGCATCAAGCTCCCTCCCGGTTATGTCGATATGCAATTTCTATCGCATATTGTCGCAGAAGTCGCTTTGAATTTGAACAAAACCCATCATCGGCCATATGCTATTGCGAGTCTATTGCATTAGTGTCGACATCGTGAGACTGTCCGCTTCCGGCAATGATGGAGACAACATGTATCGATTCCTGGACGAACGCATCGCAGCCCTCGATGACGGCGCGCGCTTCACGGTCGAGGCCATTCGATTGTGGGTGTCGGCCGTTGCCGAACGCAAATGTCCCGCGGACGCGATCACGCCGCTTTTTCTCGACCGCCGGATGATCGCGGCGCTGGCCCCGTTCCACCGCGCGCTGACGCTGCTTGCGGTCCATGCGCGCATCCAGATCGGCTTTGCACAAAGCTGCTGCCCGGTCGTGGCCGAGGGCGAGGCGCTCTTTCTCTCGCTGCTCGACCGGGACAGTGATCGCATGAATGTCTGCGAGGCTGCCGTCAGTTCGCCCCATGCCGAACGGCTTTGCCGTTCGATCATGGAACTTGAGGCGGCGATGCAGATTGCGGGTCTGGCGCCGGGACCGGCCCGGCGCTGAACCCCGTCCGTCAGGCGATGGCGGGCAATCCGGCCAGATGCTTTTCCAGCGTGATGGGATAGTCGCGGACACGCACGCCGGTCGCATTATAGATCGCATTCGCAATCGCCGCGCCAACGCCGCACAGGCCCAGCTCGCCGACGCCCTTCGCCTTCATGGGAGACGTCGTCTCGTCCGCCTCTTCAAGGAAGATTACCTGCTGGTGCGGAATATCGGCATGCACCGGCACTTCATAACCGGCAAGGTCGTGATTGACGAAGAAACCAAAGCGCTTGTCGACCGCCATTTCCTCCATCAGAGCGGCACCCGCCCCCATCGTCATCGCGCCGATGACCTGGCTGCGTGCCGATTTGGGGTTCAGGATGCGCCCTGCCGCGCAGACCGCCAGCATGCGGCGAATGCGCGGCTCTCCGGTATAGGCGTTGACCGCCATTTCGACGAAGTGTCCTGCGAAAGTGGATTGCTGGAACTGCTTGTTGAGGTCGCCGTATTCGATCGCATCTTCGGCCACGAGCTCGCCCGCAGAGGCTGCGCTCGCCAGCGATACCGACCGGCCTCCGGCGCGGATCTGGCCGTCGGCGAAATCGACATCGTCCGCCGCATTGAAGCCGGCCGCCGCAGCCGCCTGCTCACGCAGCTTGACGCAGGCGGCATAAACGCCCGCCGTCGAATTGGCTGCACCCCATTGCCCGCCCGAACCAGCGGAAACGGGAAAATCGGAGTCGCCCAGATTGACCGACACATGGTCGAGCGGGACGCCCATCATCTCTGCAGCAGTCTGCGCGATGATTGTATAGGTGCCGGTGCCGATATCGGTCATGTCGGTCTCGACCGTCACGCGCCCATCCGGCGACAGGCGCACCCGCGCGGCCGATTTCATCAGGAGATGGTTGCGAAACCCGACAGCCATGCCGGTTCCCACGAGCCATTCACCCTCGCGGCGCTGACCGGGACGGGGATAGGCCTTTTCATCGCTCCAGCCGAATTCGGCTGCGCCGCGCTTCAGACATTCGATCATCTGCCGCTGGCTGTAGGGACGATCGGTGTTCACCGGATCGACCTGCGTATCGTTGACGATGCGCAGATCGACGGGATTCATGTTCAGCTTTTCCGCCAGCTCGTCCATCGCGATTTCCAGCGCCATCAGTCCCGGCGCTTCGCCCGGCGCGCGCATCGCATTACCTTCCGGCAGGTTGAGCACGCCCAGCCGCACCTGCGTGAACCGGTTTTCACCCGCATAGAGCAGTTCGGTCTGCGCGGTCGCGGTTTCGATATCGCCGTTCGGCAGGTTCCCGTTGACCGACACATGCGAGATCGCGGTCAGCCGCCCGTCGTTCTGCGCGCCCAGCTTGATGTGCTGGATCGTGGCGGGGCGGTGCGTGGTGTTGTTGAAGACGAAAGGACGCGGCAGCATCAACTTGACCGGACGGCCGACCTGCCGTGCTGCCAGCGCCGCCAGCACGGCGTCGCTACGAAGGAACAGCTTCGAGCCGAACCCGCCGCCCAGAAAAGGCGAATCGACCCGCACGTTTTCGGCCGGGATCTTCAGTGCCGCGGCGAGCGACCGCTTGTTCCACTGGATCATCTGGTTCGATGTCCAGACGGTGACCTTGTCGCCTTCCCAGTTCGCGATGCTGGAATGGCACTCCATCATCGCATGGCTTTCATCGGGCGTGGTGTAGGTCGCGTCGACCGTGACCGGCGCGGCGGCATAGGCCGTGTCGAAATCGCCGTGGCGTACCGTGCTGTCTTCCTTGGCCGGTGCCGATGGCGCGATCGCGGCCAGGTCGAACTGTCCGGGCGCGCGATCATAGCGCACGCGAACCAGCGAAGCGGCAGCGCGGGCCTGCTCGAACGTTTCGGCCACCACCAGCGCTATCGCCTGATGATAGTGCTGCACCTCGCGGCCGCCGAACAGATTGGCGGTGTTGAAGCCCATCAGCGGTACGGGTTCGTGATCGAGCGTCGAAAGGATGCCGATGACGCCCGGCGCAGCCTTCGCTTCGCCCAGATCCATCGAGGTGATCCGGCCCTTCGCGATGGCCGAACCGACGACATAGCCGTAAAGCTGCCCCTCCACGACGTCGTGGCGTTCATAGGCATAGGGGGCCATCCCCGTGGTCTTGAGCGGGCCGTCGATGCGGTTCGTCGCCTTGCCGACCAGCTTCATCTGGTCGATCGGGTTGGTGCCTGCGGGTGTATCGAATTTCATGCCGCGTTTCCTTTCGCGCGGGCCTCGGCAAGGACGGCGGCCAGCGTTCGCTCGACCAGCGGGACCTTGAAGGCGTTATCTTCGGTCGTCGACGCGCCCTGCGTCAGCACGCGGGCAGCAGCGGTCGCGCCATTGCGCAATTGCGCATCCGCATCTTCGCGCCGCCATGGTTTCGAACCGATGCCGCCGACAGCGAACCGGCCCGTGCCGTCGGGCTGGATGACCGCTGCGACGGAAACCAGCGCAAAGGCATAGGACGCGCGGTCCCGGACCTTGCGGTAGATATGCGTTCCGCCCAGCGGCTTGGGCAGGGTCACCGCCGTGATCAACTCGCCCGGTTCAAGCACATTGTCCTTTTCCGGCGCGGTTTCCCAGGTCCGGTGAAATTCGGCGATCGGGATCGCACGCGTGCTGTCGTCCGGCTTCACCGTTTCGACCACCGCGTCCAGAACCCGCATCGCCACCGCCATGTCGCCCGGATAGGTCGCGATGCATTTCTCGCTGACGCCCAATATGCCCAGCGGCCGCGAATAACCCTCGATCGCGGCGCAGCCGGAACCGGGGCTGCGCTTGTTGCACGGCTGGTTGATGTCGTAGAAATACGAACAGCGCGTCCTTTGTAGCAGATTTCCGGCAGTCGTGGCCTTGTTGCGAAGCTGCCCCGATGCGCCGGCCACGATGGCCCGCGTCAGCACGGCATAGTCACGCCGGACCGTCTCATGCGCGGCCAGCGCCGTATTAGACACGAGCGCCCCGATCCTGAGACCACCCTCTTCGGTCGGCTCTATACTCTCAAGGCCAAGCCCGTTGACATCGACCAGATGGGTGGGCGTCTCCACCTCGATCTTCATCAGGTCGATGAGATTGGTGCCGCCGGCGATGAACTTGGCGCCCTGCCGTTCGCTGACCGCGCGGGCGGCCTGCTGGGGCGAGGAAGCGCGTTCGTAGGTAAAGGCCCTCATGCGCTCGCTCCCGCGACCTGCGCCATGGCTTCGGCGATGTTGGAATAGGCGCCGCAGCGGCAGATATTGCCGCTCATCCTCTCGCGCATCTCCATTTCGGTCGGCGCAAAGCCGCCGGTCAGGTCCTCGCTGACATGGCTGGGAATGCCCTTGCGGATCTCTTCCAGCGTCGCGACGGCCGAGCAGATCTGTCCCGGCGTGCAATAGCCGCACTGATAACCGTCATGTTCGACGAAGGCCGCCTGCATGGGATGCATGTCGCCGGGCGTGCCCAGTCCCTCGATCGTGGTGACCTCGTCCCCTTGGTGCATGACCGCGAGGCTGAGGCAGCTGTTGATGCGCTCTCCGTTCACCAGAACGGTGCAGGCCCCGCACTGGCCGTGATCGCAGCCTTTCTTGGTACCGGTCAGCTTCAGATGCTCGCGCAAGGCGTCGAGCAGCGTGACCCGCGTATCGAGATCGAGCGCGCGTTCCTCGCCATTGACGGTGAACCGGATCGATTCGGTAGGCACCTCTCCCGTCTGCGCCGCGGCGGCAGCGGACAGGGGCGGAGACGCGGTCACCGCGACCGTCGCCGCGCTGCTGGCAAGCAGCCCGCGCCTCGAAATGGGGAGGATACCGCTTTTGTCGTCTGGCATGATCGGGACCGTCCAAATATTGGCATGAATGAATATTCCGCGAGAGACAGATTCGCTCGCTTCCGGACCGAGGCATCGATACGGGCGCTGTTTCTATGTTGCATGGAAAGCGATTTTTCCCAACACAGCCCAAGGTGCACTCGAAGCCCGCAGGATGCACAGTTGATGCTGCAAATGCGACATGAAAATTCGGCCGCCCGAGAAAAACTCTGCAATCTGCGCTTGACCCCCGCGCGTCACCTACCTAAAGGCGCATTCCGCACCACGGAGGCCCCTTCGTCTAGCGGTTAGGACGCGGCCCTTTCACGGCTGAAACACGGGTTCGATTCCCGTAGGGGTCACCAAGGTGCGGCCTTGCCTTCACGGCATGGCCCCTTCGTCTAGCGGTCAGGACGCGGCCCTCTCACGGCTGAAACACGGGTTCGATTCCCGTAGGGGTCACCAGACCTTTCCCAGAAACCCGATTTTTTCGACGTGCTCGTCGCTGGCGCCGGTTGCAGGCAACAGGCCTTCCCGGCCTTGCTCTACGTATTGGTTAATCCTTGGGTATTAACGGTCCGGTTTGCGACGCCGCGAGCGATCCCCGCCGCAACCGAACGCGAATATCTGCCGCTATCAGGCCGTTAACGAATCGGAAGGACCCATTCCCGGTGCCTGCGACGCTTCAAGCGCGCTTCAACCGCGACCCGCCATGATTCCTTGTAGCATATTGCCGGATCGCCGGGCGCTCCTGTCTAATTCTCACGCGAATCGGCGTGAACGGTGCCAGGGGATTGCGATGAGATCCGCAAATTATTGTCGTTGCCCGATGGGTCTGCAAAGCGATGCGATTTGTTCGCATTGCGGCCGTCAGACATCGCCGGACCGGTTGCATGCGGCCATGCGCGAGGCCGGGCTAGTCGTCAGCCGCAGCCCGCGGGGGGCCGCGTGGAGGCGCAGCGCAAGCGCCTTCCTGATCCTGCTGGGCGGCCTGCTGGCCATCGTCGGTCACAGCGGAGATGAACTCGCTCTCCAGACGATGGGTATAGCCGTTGCCGGTTGCGGCGCCGTTCTGGCGGCGGGTCCGGGCGCGGTTCGGCTGATGGCGGCATTCGCCAACTCGCGCACCGGGCGGGTCGCGATCGGAGGATGCATCGCGCTTGTCCTCGCCCTTGCCCTGGTGCTGGCGGACAACCCCACCCTGTTCCGCTAAAGACGGAAAGCTGACCGCCGGACGACAACCGCCCGCTTCGGACTGGCGCGTTGGCCAGCGCGTGACTATCGAAGTCGCGATGTTGAGCGCCGCGTATCGATTCACCAGGGCCGGAAGATGAACCTGGCCGGCTTTCCATGGGGCGGGATGGCCCTCGCGGCGCTGGGCGCCCTGGCGATCTGGTTCACCACCTATGACGCGCCGCTTGCAGGCGCGATCCTGCTGGTGTGGATTTGCTCGCTGCTGCTGCGCCGCCGCGAACCGCCCCCGCCTCCGGAGCCGCCTGCGCGAGGCACGCTTGGGCCGGAGCAGACACGCGAACTGATCGAGCCCCTGTCCCAGCCCTATCTGATGATGGAAAAGGGCCGGATCAGCATCGCCAATCGTGCCGCGCGCGAGGTTCTGGGACCGCATATCGTCGGTCAGGATGCACGCGTCGCGATCCGCCACCCTGAGGCCATTCGCCTTCTCGACCGCAAGGGCGGCGGCACCGCGACCATCAGGGGATTGTCGGGTCCGCGTTCGATCTGGAACGTATCGGTGCGTCCGGTCGACGATGCGCGCATCACGATCGAACTGGTCAATCGCACGGCGGAAGCGGATATCAGCCGCGCCCATACCGATTTCGTCGCCAACGCCAGCCATGAACTGCGCACGCCCCTGTCCTCGATCATCGGCTATGTCGAAACCATGCTGGAGGCGGACGCGGATGATGGCCGGCCGATGGAACCGGCGACGCGCCATCGGTTCCTGGAAGTCGTGGCGAAGGAAGGGAGACGCCTGCAGGCACTGGTCGAAGACCTGATGAGTCTGTCGCGCGTCGAGGCGGGCAAGCACGAGCTGCCACCAACCGTGCTGGACCTGCGGGAACTGGCCGAACAGGTCGTATCTGGCATGACCTCGCTTCACGGAAAGGATCGCATCGTCCTGGACGCCGACCCGCACCCCATGCCCGTACGCGGCGATACGCAGCAACTCGATCAGCTGATGCGCAATTTGATCGACAATGCGATGAAATACGGATCGAAGTCCGAACCGGTGCGCGTCACCGCGAAAGATGGCGAAGCCAGCTATGAACTGACGGTCGCGGACAGCGGCGAGGGTATCGCGCCCGAACACTTGCCCCACCTCACCCGGCGGTTTTATCGTACCGATCCCGGTCGCAGCCGGGCAGCGGGCGGAACCGGGCTTGGCCTTGCTATCGTGAAACACATCGTAGAGCGTCATCGCGGTCGGCTGGATATCGCCAGCGAGCTGGGCGTGGGCACCACGATCACGGTAAGATTGCCGCGGCATGTGGAAGACGAATCGCAGCGAGTGAAAAAAACGGTCGCCTGAGCGCAGGTAAGCATCTGCCGCGAGAAATTTTTTTACGAAAAGTTTTCGCAGAGTTCCGCCGTTTGGGCGCGGTTGCTGGTGCCTGAGAAATGCGTTGTAACAAAACTGTCACCGAACGGTCATAGGGGCGTCGGCAAATGGTCATCTAATTGTCATCAAAGTGTAATTTCATGCATCGTCCACTCACTGTTTCCCTTGCCGGTCTTGCCATGATCGCCGCCTCTCCCGCTGCTTATGCGCAGCAGGACGATCGCGCGATGGAGGCGGTGCAATCCGAACTCTCGGCAATGCGCGCCGCCATGGATGCCATGAATGCGCGTATCGAGGAGCTGGAAGGCGAACTGGCCAGAACCCGTTCAGCAGCCGCGAACGAAGCGGTCCCGGCGGAAGCTGTCCCGACCGAACGGGCAGACATCGCCGTCGCGCAAGCAGCGGCCGCGCCCGCCGAGGAAGCACCGCAGACCACAATCGCGTGGAACGGAGGCCCCGAATTGTCACACCCCGACGGCTGGAGCTTTGGCGTCAGCGGCCGGTTGAACTATGACGCGGCCTATATCGATGCGCCGAAAAGCACGGGCCGCGATGAAGGATTTTCCAGCGGCGCCCGCCGTCTGCGCGTCGAGTTCGAGGGCGAGGTCCCCGGCAATTTCGGCTATGATCTGGGCATAGAGGTCGGAAGCGGCGAGGCCGTCGTGATGGACGCGACGATCAGCCATCGCAGCGGTCCGGTTACCTTCATGGTTGGCCAGCACAACACCTTCCAGTCGATGGAAGAGCTGAGCAGCAGCCTGCACACGTCTTTCATCGAACGAGCGGCCTTCACCGACGCATTCGTGTTCGAACGCCGCGTCGGCGTGTCGGCGCAATATTTCGAGGACGACTTTGTGGTTCAGGGCGGGCTGTTCACCGACAATATCGAAGCGCTCGACAACCGGAACGAGGGCGGCGACCTGCGGATCGCTTACACGCCCAAGGCCGGCAACACGCAGCTTCACGTCGGCGGATCGGTCCACTACACCGATCTCGACGGGCTGACCGAAAATCTGCGCTATAGCCAGCGGCCTCTCGCGCGGCCTCCGCGTACCCGTTTCGTCGACACCGGCGTCTTTTCGGCGGACAGCGAAACCGGCATCGGCGCCGAAGCCGCCGCCATTTTCGGCCGCCTTCACGTCGCGGGCGAAGCCTTTTGGCAGCATGTCGAGCGGACGGACTTTGCCGATCCAACCTTCTTCGGTGGCTATGCAGAGATCGGCTATTTCCTGACGCCGGGCGATCGCCGCGGCTACAAGAAGGGCGTGTTCGAGCGTATCAGGCCCGCCAACCCGCTGAACGAGGGCGGTTTCGGCGCCCTGCAGTTCAACCTTCGCTACGATTACCTCGACCTTCAGGAAGCCGATATCACAGGCGGAGAGCAGAACCTGTACGGCGCCTCGCTGGTGTGGACGCCCACTGACCACACGCGCTTGCTGATGAACTATGCCTATATCGATTACGACAATGCGGTCTTCGCGACGGCCAGCGGTGACACCGATTATGGCGTCCACAGCCTCAGCGCACGGGCCCAACTGGATTTCTAGCGAAAACTTCCACACCTAAAGCACTAATAATCAGATATTTAGATCCGTTGCACCGTACCGATGTCACTTAACTGTCATATGCAGTCCATATTGGCGCGTGCGATTCGAAAGGAAATTTTTTCATGCGCATGATGAAGCCCCTCCTGCTGGCCGCGCTTTCGGCCACCACCCTTGCCGCCTGCGGCGGACCCCAGTCCGCCGGACGGGACCAGATCAAGGCCGTGGGATCATCGACGGTGTATCCTTTCGCCAAGGCCGCGGCCGAGGAATTCAGCCGCAGCTATCCGCAGTTCTCCTCGCCGATCATCGAATCGACCGGCACCGGCGGCGGCTTCAAGCTGTTCTGCGGCGGCGTCGGCACCCAATATCCCGACATCGCCAATGCCTCGCGTCGCATGAAGGCTTCGGAGTTCGAGAACTGCCAGGCAAACGGTGTGACCGAAGTGGTCGAGCTGCAGGTCGGCCTCGACGGCGTGGCCATCGCGGAATCGCTTGAGGGTCAGAATTTCTCGCTGACCCCGGCGCAGGTGTACGAGGCGCTGGCGGCAGAACCCTATGGCAAGCCGCAAACCGCCAAAAACTGGTCGGACATCGATCCGTCCTTCCCGAACGAGCCGATCCTCGTTTACGGCCCCCCGCCGACCTCGGGCACGCGCGACGCGCTGGCCGAGCTGATCCTGACCGCGGGCTGCGAGACCGATCCCTCGATCGCCGCCATGAAGGAAAGCGACGAGGATCGCTATGAGCAGATCTGCACCGAAGTGCGCAGCGACGGCGCCTATGTCGAGCAGGGCGAGAACGACAATCTGATCGTCCAGAAGCTTGCCACCAATCCCAAGGCGATCGGTATCTTCGGCTATTCCTTCCTCGAGGAAAACGCCGACACGCTGCGGGGATTGAGCCTTGGCGGTTTCGAGCCGACCTACGAGAACATCGCCAGCGGCAGCTATCCCGGCGCCCGTCCGCTCTACATTTACGTCAAGAAGCAGCATGTGGAAGCCGTGCCCGGATTGAAAGAGTATCTCTCGACTTGGGTCGAGAACTGGGGCAAGGACGGCCTGCTTACGAGCAAGGGCATGATCGCCTCCACGCCCGAGGCGGCAGCCCGCAACGCCGAAGTGGCCACGAACCTGACGACGATTCAGGCCACGGATCTGCAATAAAGCGAGCCTGATACCCTAGCGATGTCGCCAGCAATTCTCGTTCTTCTTGCACTCGGCCTTGGCTTGGCCGGGTGGCTGGCGGCTCGCTCTCGGGCCTATGCCTTCAAGGGCAGCGATTCGGTTCGCCTGCATTCGCTGCCCAGCTATCACGCCTGGTATGTCGCGCTCTGGGCCTTCGTACCGGCCATTCTGTTCGCACTGGTGTGGAGCGTGGTGAGCCCGCAGCTCATCCTGCAGGCCATGCTGTCGCATCCCGCGGCCGATGCGCTGCCGCCCTTCGGCCTCGCGCGCAATACGATCCTTGGCGAGGCGATCGCGGTCGCGAATGGCGACATGCAGGCGGTGTTCGATCCGCGCGCGCAGGGCCTCGTCGAACCGGCGCGCGATGCCATCTCCCGCTATGGGCTCATCGGCCTTGCGATCACGCTGATCGCCGGCTTTGCCGGGGGCGCGTTTGCCTTCCTGAAACTGCGTCCCGACTTCACCGCGCGCACCAGGGTCGAGCGCATGGTCATGGGGCTTCTGCTGCTGGCATCGCTGGTGGCGATCCTTACGACATTCGGCATTCTTGCGTCGCTCTTGTTCGAAACCGTGCTCTTTTTCGGCATGGTCAATCCGATTGATTTCCTGTTAGGCACGCATTGGTCGCCCGATCCCATGCGCGACCCTGCCTATACCAGCGGCGAAGATTACGGCGCGCTGCCGCTGTTCTGGGGCACCATCTACATCGGGGCGATCATCGCGATGATCGTGGCTATCCCGCTGGGCATGGGCAGCGCGATCTATCTGACCCAATATGCCTCGCCCACGCTGCGCCGCTGGCTCAAGCCCATTCTCGAGATTCTCGCGGGCGTACCGACGGTGGTCTATGGCTATTTCGCCGCGCTGACGGTGGCGCCGTTCATCCGCGACGTTGCGCAAGGCATCGGCATTTCCAGCGCCAGCAGCGAAAGCGCGCTGGCCGCCGGTCTGATCATGGGGGTGATGATCATCCCCTTCGTATCCTCCATGGCGGACGATTCGATTGCCGCGGTCCCTGCCGCCATGCGTGACGGCAGCCTGGCCATGGGTGCGACGCAATCGGAAACGATCCGCCGGGTCCTCATTCCGGCCGCGCTTCCGGGCATCGTCGCGGGCGTCATGCTCGCGGTGTCGCGCGCGATTGGCGAAACCATGATCGTCGTGATGGCGGCGGGCGCGTCGGCCAATCTTTCCGCCAATCCGCTGGAGAGCATGACGACGGTGACCTACCAGATCGTTGCCATGCTGACCGGGGAAGGCAGTTTCGACCATCCGGCGACCCTGTCCGCCTTTGCGCTGGGCATGGTTCTGTTTGCCGTTACCCTGACGCTCAACTTCATCGCGCTGCGCGTGGTGAAGCGCTACCGCGAAGCCTATGAGTAAGCGTGCGATGAACACTGCCTCCCCTTCCCCGGACATCGACGCCATCGAACGGCAGCGCGCAGACCGCAACGCGATGCTCGCGAAGCGGTTGAAGAAGCGTTACGCGGCCGAAAAGCGTTTCCGCATTCTCGCCATGCTCTCGGTTTTTGTATCGGTTGCGGTTCTGGCCGTGCTGCTGTTCGCGATGACGTCGAACGGGATCGCGGGTTTCACGCGGGCCGAACTCAAGGTGCCGATCCGCTTCACCGAACTGGGCCTTGCCGTCGATCAGAGCCAGTTGGAACAGCCGGGGGCCGAGGCGATGCTGCGCTCCGCCGGATTGGACGATGCGCTGCAGTTCGCGGCGACCCAGGCATATGGCGCCGAGGTTGCCGCCCAGCTTGGCGGCGGCGCCTCGCGTGACCTTGCTTCCAAGATCGCGTCCGATCCCGACATGCTCAATCAGGACGTCACCGTTTCCCTGCCGGTGCGGGACGATCTCGCCGCGGCCTACCGCGGTGAAGGCCCTGCCGAATTGCGAGCCCTGGCGGCCCGATTGAAGGACGAAGGCGTTCTGTCGCGCGCGATCGACTGGGGCTTTCTGGCGCGCGCCGACGCGACCGAGCCTCAGGAAGCGGGCATCTGGGGCGCGCTCAAGGGATCGCTGCTCACCATGATCGTAACGCTGGTGCTGGCGTTCCCGATCGGGGTGCTGGCAGCGGTGTATCTCGAGGAATATGCGCCCAAGAACAAGTGGACCGACATCATCGAGGTATCGATCAACAATCTCGCGGCGGTGCCCTCGATCATCTTCGGCTTGTTGGGCCTCGCCGTCTTCCTATGGATCTTTCCCAATCTGCGCTCGGCGCCGATCATCGGCGGCATGACGCTTGCGCTGATGACGATGCCGGTGATCGTGATCAGCGGGCGCAACGCGATCAAGTCGGTGCCCCCTTCGATCCGGGACGGCGCCCTCGCCATCGGCGCATCCGAAGTGCAGGTCGTGTTCCATCACGTCCTGCCGCTTGCCCTGCCCGGCATCCTGACCGGCACGATCATCGGCATGGCCCGCGCCTTGGGCGAAACCGCGCCGCTGCTGATGATCGGCATGCGCGCCTTCGTCGCCACCCCGCCAGCCGGCTTTACCTCGCCGTCCAGCGTGCTGCCCGTCCAGATCTTCCTCTGGTCGGACGAGATCGACCGGGGTTTTGTCGAGCGTACATCTGCCGCGATTATCGTGCTATTGCTCTTCCTGCTGGCCATGAACGGCCTCGCCATATACCTGCGCAACAAGTTCGAACGCCGCTGGTAAACCCAGAGACCGTCAAATGAAGATGACCATGCACGAACCCAACACGGCCGAGGCCGCCACGCACACCGCTTCTGCCAGGCCGAAGATATCGGCCAATGACGTCTCCGTGTTCTACGGAGACAAGAAGGCGATCGACGAGGTGTCCATCGACATCCACACGCGTTACGTGACGGCCTTCATCGGCCCTTCCGGATGCGGTAAGTCGACCTTCCTGCGCACGCTGAACCGGATGAACGACACGATTTCCAGCGCGCGGGTCGAGGGTGAGATCCTGCTGGACGGCGAAGACATCTACCGATCGAGAATGGACGTGGTGCAATTGCGCGCCCGCGTCGGAATGGTGTTCCAGAAACCGAACCCGTTCCCCAAGTCGATTTACGAGAACATCGCCTACGGTCCGCGCATCCACGGGCTCGCCTCAACCAAGGCGGAAATGGACCGGATCGTCGAGGAATCACTGCAGCGCGCGGGACTGTGGGAAGAGGTGAAGGACCGGCTGGCGGATTCGGGCACAGCACTCTCCGGCGGGCAGCAGCAACGCCTGTGCATCGCCCGCGCGATCGCCGTCGATCCCGAAGTGATCCTGATGGACGAGCCCTGTTCGGCGCTCGACCCGATTGCCACGGCCCGTATCGAGGAGCTGATCGACGAGCTTCGCGGCCGCTATGCGATCGTGATCGTCACCCATTCTATGCAGCAGGCGGCGCGCGTGTCGCAGCGGACGGCGTTTTTCCACATGGGCAAGATGGTGGAATACGGGAAGACAAGTGACATCTTCACGAATCCGCGCGAAGAACGCACGAAGGACTACATCACGGGGCGCTACGGCTGATTATGGAACACACGGTCAAGGCGTTCGAGGAAGACATCACCCGCCTCCGCGGTCTGGTCGCGGAAATGGGCGGTCTTGCCGAACTTTCGGTACAGGAATCGCTCGACGCCATCGTCAATGGCGACGAGGATCTGGGAAATCGCGTCATTGCGCGCGACAAGGAAATCGACGCGCTCGAGATGGAGATCGACCGGCTGGCCGTTCGCACCATCGCGCTGCGCGCGCCGATGGCCGACGATCTGCGCGAAGTGATCGCGGCGCTGAAAATCGCGGGCGTGGTCGAACGTATCGGCGATTACGCCAAGAACATCGCCAAGCGCGTCAACCGGATCGAAGGTCGCCGCCGGTTCGAGCCGCTCGCGCTGATCCCCGCAATGGGCGAGATCGCGGTCGAGATGGTGCACGACGTGCTCACCGCCTATGCCGCTCGCGATCCCATGCTGGCCAAGGAAGTGATCGCCCGCGATGCGCGCGTCGATGCATTCTACGACAGCATCTTCCGCAACGTGGTCACCCACATGGTCGAAAACCCGGCCACGATCGGCAGCACCGCGCAATTGCTGTTCGTCGCGCGCAATATCGAACGCGTCGGCGACCATGCGACCAATGTCGCGGAAATGGTGCATTTCTCCGCCACCGGCTCCTATCCGCCGGACCGCGAGGATACCGAGCGCTAAAATCCCGCCGGACAGTCGCACGCAAATCAATCTCTTGTCATATGCCGGTAATAAAAAGCGTGTGATGGGAGGATCGAACAGCCACTGACAAGGATCCGAGGATTTGCCCGCTCCGCGCCTGCTTCTCGTCGAAGACGATCTCTCGCTTGCCGAGCTCTTGCAATATCGCTTCGAGGCCGAGGGCTATGAAGTGCATGTCACCGGCGACGGCGACGAAGCGCTGATCCTTGCCGACGAACAGGCGCCCGATCTGGTCATTCTGGACTGGATGGTCGAAGGCACCAGCGGCATCGAGATCTGCCGCCGCCTGCGCCGCGACAAGGAAACGGCGCATGTTCCCATCGTGATGCTGACCGCGCGCGGAAGCGAGGACGATCGCATCCGTGGGCTGGAAACCGGTGCCGACGATTACGTGACCAAGCCGTTCTCCCCGCGCGAATTGATCGCGCGCGTCGGCGCGGTGCTCCGCCGCGTACGTCCGGCGCTTGCTGGCGAGATGCTGGAAGTCGGCGATATCAAGCTGGATGCGACCAGCCACAAGGCAACCCGCCGCGGCCAAGCACTGCAACTTGGCCCGACGGAGTTCCGCCTGCTGCGATTCTTCATGGAGCATCCCGGACGCGTGTTCAGCCGCGGACAATTGCTGGATGCGGTCTGGGGCACGGGCAGCGACATCGAACTGCGCACGGTCGACGTCCATATTCGCCGTCTTCGCAAGGGCTTGTCCGTCGAGGGTAGCAAGGACCCGGTCAGGACGGTGCGGTCGGCCGGATATGCATTCGAAGCGTCCTAGTCATTTTTGCTGCGCTGCAAGATTGACAGAAGATTAACACCGGCGCAGCCTGACCTTTGTCGGGTATAACATCGACGTTCAAAATATACCGGTTATGCCCGATGGAAAACTGCGCCTGTCGCGCAGGTTCCAACAAGGGGAAAACTGATGAAAACTGCAAGACTACTTGCGCCGCTTGTCGCGGCGACGATGGCGTTTGCCTGCCCTCAACTTGCGATGGCCCAAAGCGAATGGCCGTTTGTCAGTGGTGAATATGTCGAGGTATCCGGTATCGAGATCGATGACGGACATGGGCTGGATTATGCCAACCATCTGGCCGGCATGTGGCGCAAGGGTCAGGCCTTCGCAATGGAACAGGGCTGGATCACCGGTTACGAAGTCCTGATCAACTCGTTCCCGCGCAAGGGCGAGCCCGATGTCTATCTGATGACGCGCTGGACCGAATGGGAAACGCCCGAAGAAGAAGAAGCGCGGGCCGAGGCCTATCGCAGGCACATGGCGATGACCGAATCCGAGATGCAGAGCGCATCGGGCGACCGTGCGGAATACAGGACCGTGGCGAGTTCCATATTGCTGCGGTCGATGAAGTTCCGCGACTGATCTAGGGCGGGTTTGGGTCGCGCCCGCCCCTATCCTAATCATAGATGTCCTAACAGTCGATGTCCTAGCGGCAGAAACTGCCGAAACCTCGATCCGCCTGGTCGAGATGAAAATGATCTTCATGCAGCGCATTATATTCAGGCGACAGCACAGTGCCGAATACGTCGCAGGCCCCGTCCCGTACCTGCCGCAGAAACGCCGCCTCCGGATTGCCGGAGCCTTCCTCCGCCCAATCGCCTGACAAGGTTAGCTGCCGTCCATCCTCCAGCGTAAACCCCGCGATATCGATGGCATTGGCGGTCGCATGTTCGCTCCATCGTCCCGTGGTGCCGCCATTGACGCGCCTGCAGCTATAGGTGCCGAGGTGCTGCAGGCTTGCCACCCTGCTTCCCAGCAATTGCTCCGCCGCGGGCTGCACCCGGTGCCGCATCCACCAGACGAGCGCCGCATCGACTGCGCAGCTGGCCTCTGGCGCCGAGGGCGAAAGCTGCAGGCCGCGATCCGCGAGATCGGTGATCCGAAGCCTGTCCTCGCGCCGACACGCGCCCTCCCCCGCCGGATCGAGCGGCGTGAAGGGAATACCGGCCCGGTCCAGCGCATCGCGGCACAGGCCGGGATCGCCGCGCAGCGATGCCAGCTTGGTCCCCGTCGCCCAGCCTTCGGGACCATTCAGATCGAGCGGCGCGCGCGGATCATGTTCCGGATGCGCCTTCAGCCAGCCATGCGCACCGGCCCCCAGCGCGAGCAGCACGAACAGAACGATGATCAGGCGATCGATGCGGAAGGGGCGGGGCGGCAGGCGTTTTTCGATATTCACTTCAATGGAAATCCCGAGAAGGCGGTAGGATCCGGGGCACGATCCGGACATCGCGCGGATGCCGTCCCTGGAACCCGCATTCGCGGTTGCCGGCGGGCGGCGGCTCCCACGGATCGATCGGCAGGATCGCACCGTCGGGTGCGCTGCCATGCGGAGCGGCAACCGCGGGGTCGTCCGCCCCTTCGCGCAGATTGTCGCGCGGGTTCATCTTGGCGGGGAGCGGGCTCTGCACATGATCGGCGCGGGCCAGCACCGTCGGCATCATGTCGTCGGACAGAGCATGCAGCGCGTGATTGGCATCGACCATGTGCTGCACGATCACATGAACCACGTCATCGTCATATTCGACCCGGCCGCGCACTTCCATCAGCCGCGCGCCCATCACCACCTTGCGGTATTTCTCCTTCAGATGCGGCCAGACGACCAGATTGATGACGCCGGTCTCGTCCTCCAGCGTGATGAAGCATACGCCCTTGGCGCTGCCGGGGCGCTGACGGATCAGCACGACGCCCGAAACCTGCACGTTGGAACGGAACTTGCGGTCGCGCAGGTCGCAGGCGCGGATGAAACCGCGTTCGGCAAGTCCGGCGCGCAGGAAAGCCATCGGATGCGCCTTCAGCGAGAGGCGCATGGTCTGGTAATCCGCCACCACTTCCTCGGACAGGGGCATCGCGGGAAGACGGGCAGGCGCAGTCTCCGCCCCCTCGTCGCGGGCCCTTGCCGCCTCGAACAAGGGCAGCGGCGGGGCCGATACGATGGAACGCGCATCCCATAAAGCCTGCCTGCGCGACAATCGCATAGAGCCGAAGGCATCGGCATGGGCCAGACGCTCGATATGCGCAGCCGGAATGCCCGATCTTTCGCGCAAGGCAGCCACATCGGGAAAGGCGCCGTGATCCTCGCGCGCGGCGATCAGGCGGGCCGCGACATGTTCGGGCAGGCCGTCCACCTGCCGCAGGCCCAGCCGCAATGCGACGCCATCGCGTTCCGCAGGTTCCAGCGTGCAATCCCATTCCGACAAGTTCACATCGGCAGGCCGCACCTCCACCCCGTGCTCCGCCGCGTCGCGCACGATCTGTGCAGGCGCATAGAACCCCATCGGCTGCGAATTCAGCAGCGCGCAGGCGAAGGCGGCAGGGTAATGGCATTTCAGCCAGCTCGACACATAGACCAGATGAGCAAAGCTGGCGGCGTGGCTCTCGGGAAAGCCATATTCGCCGAAACCGCGGATCTGGTTGAAGCAGCGCTGCGCGAATTCGCGGTCATAGCCGCGCTCCACCATGCGTTCGACCATCATGTCCTGAAGCTCGTCCACCATGCCGCGCGATCGGAAGGTCGCCATCGCCTTGCGCAACCGGTTGGCTTCCGCCGACGAGAACTTGGCGGCATCCAGCGCGATCTTCATCGCCTGCTCCTGAAAGATCGGCACGCCCAGCGTGCGGCCAAGTATGCTGGACAGCTCATCGGGCGGCCCGTGCGCAGGGCCGGGAGCGGGGATTTCCACGCGTTCCTCTCCGCGCCGGCGCTTGAGATAGGGATGCACCATGTCGCCCTGAATGGGGCCGGGTCGCACGATGGCGACCTGAATCACAAGATCATAGAACTCGCGCGGGCGCAGGCGCGGCAGCATGTTCATCTGGGCCCGGCTCTCCACCTGGAACACGCCCAGCGAATCCCCGCGCCGCAGCATGGCATAGGTCTCGGGATCCTCGCGCGGGACACTGGCCAGCGTCAGCGCGCGGCCATGGTGATCGGCCACTTCGTCGAGGCATTTCCGGATGCAGGTCAGCATGCCCAGCGCCAGCACGTCGACCTTCAATATGCCCAGCGCCTCGATATCGTCCTTGTCCCATTCGATGAAGCTGCGATCGGGCATCGCGCCA
Source organism: Croceicoccus sp. (assembly GCA_002694745.1). GTDB lineage: Bacteria > Pseudomonadota > Alphaproteobacteria > Sphingomonadales > Sphingomonadaceae > Croceicoccus. The sequence continues at coordinate 53,674 of NZMY01000029.1, forward strand.
TTGCCGATCGGCACCGTCTCGGTCAGCGCGCCCTGCGTCAGGATGAAGCCGCCGACATGCTGCGACAGATGGCGCGGCATGCCGATCATCTGCTGGGTAAGCGCCAGCACCCGCCGCAGATGCGGATCGCTGATGTCCATGCCGGTCTCTGCCACATGCGCCTCGCCGATCTCGCGTCCCCAGCCGCCCCAGACGGTGCCTGCCAGCTTGGAGGTCACATCCTCGGACAGGCCCATCGCCTTGCCCACTTCGCGGATCGCCATGCGTGGGCGGTAATGGATGACGGTGGCGCACAGGCCGGCGCGGTGGCGCCCGTATTTCTCATAGATATGCTGGATCACTTCCTCGCGCCGCTCATGCTCGAAATCGACGTCGATGTCGGGCGGCTCCTTGCGCTCTTCGGAAATGAAGCGGTCGAACAGCAGGGCGTGGCGCGCGGGATCGACCGCCGTGATCTCAAGGCAATAGCACACCGCCGAATTGGCGGCAGAGCCGCGCCCTTGGCACAGGATCGGCGGATCGACGCTGCGCGCGAAGTCGACGATGTCCTTGATGGTCAGGAAATAGCGGGCCAGGTCCAGCTTCTCGATCAATGCCAGTTCGCGCGCAATCGTGGCGCGGATATGATCGGGCACGCCGGCGGGATAATCCTCTGGCGGATAGCGGCGCGCTGCCCCCTCCCATGTCAGGATTTCCAGATGCTGCTGCGGCGTGCGGCCCTGCGGATAGATCTCCTCGGGATATTCATAGCGCAGCTCGTTCAGGCTGAAGCGGCACCTGTCCGCCAGATCCCGCGCGGCGCGTATCGCATGGGGCCAGCGGGCGAACAGGCGCATCATTTCTTCCGGCGCCTTCAGATGCCGTTCGGCATTGGCGTGCAGCAGATAGCCGGCCTTCGCCACGGTGGTCTTGTGCCGGATCGCGGTCATCACGTCCTGCAGCGGACGGCGGTCGGGCGCGTGGTAATGCACGTCATTGGTCGCCAGGATCGTCATCCCGTTGTCCCGCGCCAGCGCGTTCAGCCGTTCGATCCGGGCGATATCGTCGCCGCAATACAGATGGCTGGCCGCAAGATGGCGCAAGGATGGCAGCATTGCGCCCAGATGCGGCACAAGTCTGGCAAAACTCAGCCGCCTTTGCGCCGGTTCTGGCGCGCTGCCGTCCAGCGGAACGACATTGCCGGGAAGGCTGACCGTGATGTCCGCATCCAGATCCGGCGGCGGCAGGGCGATCAGGTGCAGCGCCCCTCCTCCATCGTCGGCGGCATGGGCGGCCAACATCGCCAGATCGATCTCGCATATGCCCTTGTCCTGCCAGTCGCCGGACAGGGTTTGCATGCGCCCCCGGCTGATCAGGCGCGACAGCCGGCCATAAGCCGCGCGTGTTTCGGGATAGGCGAGGAACGCGAGGCCCTCCACGGTCTCGATCCGCGCGCCGATAACGGGGCGCAGACGCAGGGTTTCCGCCTCGGTATGGATGCGCACCACGCCTGCCAGCGAATTGGCATCGGCTATCCCGATCGTGTCATAGCCGAGTGCACGCGCCGTCGTGACCAGATCGACCGCATCCGACGCGCCGCGCAGGAAGGTAAAGCACGACACCAGCCCCAGCTCGACGAAAGGAGCTCTTTCGGGCGTGTCTATCGCATCGGGATCGACATCGATCCGGCGGCGGTCGGGCGTAAGCGGGGCGTCGGGCATGGCGGCACCATGACGGCCCTAGCCGCGCGGGCATGCACAGGTTTCCCCATGCTGTCCCGGCCTGTCCACAGGGATTTCCGCAGGTCTGCGCACAGGCTTGTCCACAGGATCTCCACAGCGGGCCATATGCGCAAGGGTCACGCCAGCGCCTCCAGCCGCGCGGCGACGGCGGCCAGGTCTTCGCCAAACAGGCGCGTCTGTTCCTCGCGCGCGGCCCCTTCCAGGCGGAGCAGATAGGACGGGTGCGCGGTCACCCACAGCTCGCTGCCATCCTCCAGCTCGATCGGCTTGCCCCGCGCCTTGGTGATCGAAACCGTCTTGCCCAGCATGGACCGCGCCGCACTGGCCCCCATCGCCAGCACGAGGCGCGGCTTCACGATCGAGCGCTCGGCCTCTACCCACCAGCGGCAGATGTCGATTTCCTTGGCGGCGGGCGACTGGTGCAGGCGGCGCTTGCCGCGCTGCACATATTTGAAATGCTTGACCGCATTGGTGACATAGGCGGCCTTGCGGTCGATCCCCACCTGTTCGAGATGCACGTCCAGCAATTGCCCGGCGGGGCCCACGAACGGGCGGCCCTGCAGATCCTCGTTATCGCCGGGCTGTTCGCCCACGATCATCAGCGGGGCGCCCGCGGGCCCCTCGCCCATTACCGCCGTGTTGTGCAGTTCACCGATCGGGCAGCGGGCACAGGCATGAATCGCCTTGTCGACCGCGTTCAGCGTTTCGGGCCGCTCTTCCTCATCCATCGCACCTGCCGATACCATCGCCGCCTCTCGCGCCTGCGCGCCCGCGACGAGTTCGGGAATGAGCTGCGCCTCGGGCATGTTCTTCCAGTACTTGCGGGGCATTTCCTTGAGCATGGCCCCGATCTTCAAACGCGCCGGATTGAAAATGGATGCGTAATAGCCGCGCCACATCTCCTCGACCGGATCGCCCGTAGGCGCATCGGCGCGCGTGGCCGGGGGGCCTTCGCGCAGCGTCTCGCCGTCCCAGTGCAGGCTGCCGCGCGGGGTCAGGATCGACCAGCGCATATTGGCAAAGCGGCGCGTGAAGAACCCCGCGTTGTGGCGCAGGATGTGGTGGAACGGTTCGAACCAGGCGACGAAATATTCGCCCTCCTCATGCTCGACCTCGCGAAAGCGCAGGAAGGCGCGCATCTTGTGAATGTCGCGGCGGACCGCGCGCGCCATGTCGGCCATCGCTCGGATGTCGGCATCGGCCGCATCCTCGATCAGCCGCGGTTTCGACTGCAGCCGCCACAGCACGCGATAGAGCAGGCCAAAGCGTTCCGGATCGGAATGCATGATGACCGTCTTCGCGATTTCCATGAAGCGGCGCGATACGCGCGGCTGCGCGGCGTCCCTGTCGGGCACGGGCAGGCGGCGGTCGCCATGGGTGAACAGATTGCCCGCCGGGCCGCCCGGTTCGGACCATGCGATGCGGTCGGGCGGCACGTCGGCCATGACCATGCGCCGCGCATGATCGCGCCATTCGGCGAAATCGTCCGGCGCGGCCATCGGCACCACGTGATAGGCGCCCAGCCTGACATGCTGAAGCGCCGTCATGCCGCGAACAGGTCCAGTTGCCGCCCCGCATCGGGGGCGACCAGCGCCTTGAGATCGGCCCGGTCGGTCAGCGTCACGGGCCGCCAGTCGGCCGTGACGATGAAGGGCCGCAGCTTGGCCACCGACACGGTCAGCTTTGCGATATCGTCCAGCCGCAGGGTGCGATGCCGCCGCGCGCTGAGGATCTGGCCCACCCCGCGCGTACCCAGCCCCGGCACGCGCAGCAGCGCCTCTTTCGGCGCACGGTTCACGTCGACGGGAAAGCTTTCGCGGAACTTCAGCGCCCACGCCAGCTTGGGATCGATGTCCAGTGGCAGCATGCCGTCCACACCGGCAGCCTGCGCCACCTCGCCCGGCGAATAGCCGTAGAAGCGCATCAGCCAGTCCGACTGGTATAGCCGGTGCTCGCGGATCAGGGGCGGACGCTTCAGCGGCAGCACCGCGCTGGCATCAGGAATGGGGCTGAAGGCCGAGTAATAGACACGCCGCAGCCGGTGCTGGCCGTAAAGCGCGCTGGCCCGGTTGACGATATCGGCATCGCTGGCTCCGTCGGCACCCACGATCATCTGGGTCGACTGGCCCGCGGGCGCATAGCGGGGCGCATGGCGAAAGCGCTTCTTCGCGTCGCGCGCCTCGGTGATGGCATCGTTCATCGTGCCCATCGCGCCATCGATGGTCTGCGCGTTCTTGTCGGGCGCCAGCCGCACCAGCCCGGCCACGGTGGGCAGTTCGACATTGATCGACACCCGGTCGGCGTACAGCCCCGCGCGGCGCACGATCTCTGCATCGGCCTCGGGAATGGTCTTGAGGTGGATGTAGCCGCGGAAATCATGCTCCTCGCGCAGGATGCGCGCGGTTTCGACCAGCTGCTCCATCGTATGGTCGGAATTGCGGATGATGCCCGAAGACAGGAACAGCCCCTCGATATAATTGCGCTTGTAGAACGAGAGCGTCAGATCGGCCACTTCCTGCGGCGTGAAGCGCGCCCGCTCCACGTTCGAGCTCTTGCGGTTCACGCAGTAGTGGCAATCGAAGATGCAATGATTGGTCAGCAGCAGCTTGAGCAGCGAGATGCAGCGCCCGTCGGGCGCATAGGCGTGGCAGATGCCCATCCCCTCGGTGGACCCGACGCCCTTGCCCCCGCGGCTGTCGCGTTTGTTCGTGCCCGACGATGCGCAGGACGCATCATATTTGGCGGCATCCGCCAGGACTTTCAGCCTTTCGATTACGGTCTTCTGTATCATGCGCGACTCCTGCGTTCACTATATGTTCTTCGAGGCTCGGTGGCCAGCCTGAAAAATCGAACATAATTTTCACAAGAATCTGCCAAAGGTTAACCATATTGTGTTCTTTTGTGGCTCAAACGTGGAGTTGTCTTTGTCATATGAATTACAAGCTGTGTTAACTATTTGCTGGATTTTTTGAGGATAAGATCAGATAAAGGGGAAACGGCTCATCGGCATGCATGCCTTGATGAAGCGGTAAATCAGGGATCGCGGATGTCGAATAGCACGGAAGGCCTCCGTGTGGGGGCGGCGGAGTTTTGGCTTCGCCGCCCTTTGGCTTGATGCACTGCAATTGCGTGGTTGGTCCTGAATAATCCGGTCGGGTTCGGGAACTTCAGCCGAATATTCCCTGCAGAAACCATTCGGGCGCGCCGCCCCGGCCGTCGCCTGCAAGACCGAGGCGATAGATCCAGAAACGCCGCCCCTCGCCATCCTCGATCCGGTAGTAATCGCGCAGCCTTGCCGCCCCCTTTTCGCGCCACCATTCGGGCGCGATGCGTTCGGGACCCTCGGCGCGGGCCACATCGTGCAGCCCGCCGCGCCAGCGAAAACGCTGAGGCAGTCCGTCGGGGGTGGCATAGAGAACGGAAATCAATTCCGCCTTGTCCAGCAGCTTGAGCGGGCGGGCATGGAAGGCAAAACTCTCCTGCGCGGCCGGCAGGCTGTCGAGCGGCGCCTGCCAGCGCTGCGCGCGTTCGGGCACATGGCTGGCATGCGGCACCGGACGGCGCACGGCCTGCGGGCCCAGCCGCGCGGCCAGACGGTCGACACAGGCTGCAAGGCTGGTGCCATGCTGCTGCGCGGACGCCTCGAGATCCCCCTGCGCCAAGTCCAGCGGCTCTGCCCAGCGAACCACCAGCCGCGCCATCTCTATCCCAAGCCCCGCATCGATCGTCGCGATGCGTTCGGCGAACAGGCGGCAGATATGGGCCCCGTCGCGCGTGGCGGCGGCCAGTTCGAGCGTGCGGACCGCGACTTCGCCGTCGACCCGCCAGCATGCGAATTCAAGCCTGCGCGCGCCTTCCCCCCTGCCTTCCAGTTCGCGCATCATGGCGGCGGCCAGATCGGCCAGCACCGTTTCCAGCAAGGGCAGATGGCGGATCGGTTCCATCAGGCGCAGCTGCACCATCGCCGGCGATTTGCCGATCACCGGAAGCATGGGTTCGGGGACGAGCCCGATCATCTGGTCGCGCCGCATCAGCGGATTGGCCATGGCCGAACGGCGGTTGCGAAAGCGGCGCGACAGGGCGTCGCGGCCGATGTCGTCGAGATCGCCCAGACGCTTCAGCCCCAGACGGCGCAGCACCGTCAGCACATCGTCGTCCAGCCGCAGCGCGGCCACCGGCAATTGCGCAAGACAGGCCGCGATATCGCCATCTTGTGGCAGGATCGCGCCACCCTTGTGCCCCGATGATGCCGCGAAATGCGCCAGCGCCCATGCGGCCCCGGCGGTGGGCGCGATCGCCAGCCGTACCGTCAGGCCGCGCCGTTCGAACACGCGCGACGCATCGGCCAGCAGGCGCGGCTCTCCGCCGAACAGATGCGCCGCGCCGGTGATGTCGACGATCACGCCGTCGGGCGGATCAAGCGCGCTCCATGGTCCCCAGCGCTGCGCCCAGACGGCCAGCCTTTCCAGAAAGGCGAGATCGCCCGCGGGATCGGCAGGCCGGACGTCCAGCGCGGGACACAGGGCGCGCGCATCGGCCAGCATGGTGCCGGTCCGCACGCCCGCAATTTCCGCTGCGCGATTGGTGGCGGTGATGCGGGGGCCATGCGCCGTTTCGCAGATCAGCGCGACGGGGGTGTCCGCCGCCGCGTCCGCCCCTTCAGCCTGCCGCCAGCGATCGATCGCCAGCCGCGCGCACCAGATCGCCAGCACGCGCCGGTTGGGCGTGCGGTCGCTGGTGTGCGGCATCGTGATCGATCGGGCGGGCGGAGAGGATCGATTCCCCATGGCCCCCTCCATCACAGGTGGCGAGTTCCGGCCTGATCCACCATGCACCGGGACGCAGGCCGCGTGCGCGGAACAATTCCCCGCGCCAGCCCGGCAGGCCGGGCGCCTGCGGATTCCAGCGCGGCGCATGCGACATGGCAGAGCGCACGTCCCACCGCATGCGCGCCGCCCCCAGATCGCGCCTTGCATCGAGGCGCACCAGCCATAGCGGCACCTGGTGGCGTTCCGCCGCCAGCACCAGCCGGCGCGAGGCGGTGAAATCCAGCGCCCGGGGATTGCCCGCGATCTCTCCCACCACGAAGGCAAGGTCGCGGCAGCGCACGCCTTCCTCCAGAGCGAACAGCGCATCCTCTGCGGTCCTGGCGGTGACATGGATCAGCCGGTGCGCAAGATCGCGCGGCAGGCCGGGAAGGAAAGGACGACCGCCCGTGAGGATGGCCGCCGCGTCCTGAACCCACAGGAAGGCCCGCTCGTCATCGGTTTCGGTCAGGGCCTGCTGATCCCCCGGCCTTGGCGCGGATCGCGCCAGTTCCAGCGCCAGCGCCGCCCCTGCCCCTTCGTCGCCCCGCGCAAAGATCTCTCCCGCCCCGCGAAAGGCGATGTCCGGGCTCCACCCCCGCGTCGAAGCGCCGTCCTTTCCATCCAGCCAGCGCGAACCCGCCAGTTCGGCAGCCGGAAACAGCCCTTCGGGAAGGGCGGCATCGGCATGATCGGAACCCGGAACAGCGATGACAAAACTCCTGCTTGCAGTCGGATAAGAGGGCGAATCGGGAATCGGAAACGCCCTGTGTTCTTATTATGTTCCATACGCCTCGTCCATGCACCATGGGGAAAAACGGAACGGCTGCGGGTTCTGCCCGTTGCGATAACAAGGACACGAAAACCGAAGGACACACATATGAAATACGAACAGGGCAATCCCGACGAGATGAAGCACAAGTTCTGGAAAGAGCTGGCCTCTTCACCCTTCGTGATGTTGCAGCTCGACAGCAATCCGGACAGCACGGCACCGATGACGGCGCAGCTGGACAAAGACGCCAATCACGCGATCTGGTTCTTCACCTATCGCGACAATCATTTTGCCAAGATGGGCCCGGCCAATGCCAGCTTTGCGTCGGACGGCCATAAGCTGTTCGCGCGCTTCCACGGCAATCTTGTCGAGGAAACGAGCAAGGAACGGCTGGAAAAGCAGTGGGACAATACGGTCGAGGCTTGGTTTCCGGAAGGCAAGACCGATCCCCGCCTGCTGATGATGCGGATGGATCTGGGCGATGCGACCATCTGGGATGCCGACCTTGGCCTGACCACCACCGCCAAGATGCTGCTGGGCATGGATGTCACCCACGATGTGGGCGAGAACCACGCCGAAACCACACTGTAATGCAAAAGGGGCCGCCCTCCAGGCGGCCCCTTCGTTTATGCGATACTTCGCCTAGGCAATCAGGCGCCTATGCGATCAGGCCGATCCCAGCAGGCCGGGGAACAGGCCGAACAGCAGGATCAGAAACACCGCCACCGGTGCCAGCCACGCCATGACGAGGCGATAAAGCGTCAACATACCCGCCGACAGGCCCGTCTCCGCCTCGACCAGCCTGCGATCCGCCTTCCAGCCGATGAACAAAGATACGCCGAGCGCGGCAAGGGGTAGCATCACCTTGCCCGTCAGCCCGTCGATCGAATCCAGTATGTCGTTGTTCGCGAAGATGTCCCAGAACCACAGCGGCCTGACGTCGGACAGCACATTATAGCCCATCGCGCAGAACAGGCCGATCACATAGGCCCCGCCGCCGACCAGCAGCGCGGCGACCAGACGCTTTTGCCGAAAGCGGTCGATCACCCAGGCCACCGGCCCTTCGAGCAGCGAGATCGAACTGGTGAGCGCGGCGAAGAAGATCAGCACGAAGAACGCAAGGCCGATCAGCGAACCCGCCGGCATCTGCGAGAAGGCGACGGGCAGCGACTGGAACACCAGCACCGGCCCCGCCGCGGGATCGAGTCCCACCGCGAACACGATGGGAAAGATCATCAGGCCCGACAGCAGGGCCACGCCCGTATCGGCCGCCGCGATCATGCCCGCGGTCGGCGCCAGCTTCACATCGTCGCCGACATAGGCGCCATAGGTGATCAGCGCCGCGGAGCCGAGCGAGAGTGAGAACAGTGCCTGTCCCAGCGCCTCGTTCACCGCCGTAGGCGTCAGTTCGGAAAAATCGGGCGTGAACAGGAACGCCAGCGCCTGCGCGAATTCACCGGTGAACGCGCCATAGATCGTGATCGCGACCAGCAGCACGAAAAACGCGGGCATCAGCGTGCTGGCCGCCTTTTCGATCCCGTCATGCACGCCCTTGGCGACGATCAGCACGGTGACCGCCATGAACGCCGTGTGCATCCCGATCATCATGCCGAGGTTGCCGAACAGCGAACCCATGCGGCCGGTGATGATTTCCTGCGTCTCGCCCGCGAAGGCAGTGCCGAACGGCGCGCCCGCGCCGATCGAGGAGGCGACGTCACCGATCATCACGAAGACATAATACAGCGCCCAGCCCGCCACGACCGAATAGAAGGACAGGATGAGAAAGGCGGCGATGATCTCTATGCCGCCAAAGACCCGCCACTTGGTGGACACGCCCGATTTTTCGGCGACGCGCGCGATCGATCCGGCGGCATCCTCGCGCCCCGTGCGGCCGATCATCACTTCGGACAGGACCAGCGGCAGGCCGATCAGGAACACGCAGCCGATATAGACGAGAACGAAGGCACCGCCGCCATTCTCTCCCGCCAGGGTGGGAAAGCGCCAGATATTGCCCAATCCGACCGCCGCGCCGATCGCGGCGAGCAGGAATGCCGTCCGCGAGGACCAGCCCTGTTCACCGGCCTGTCCAGTCGCACCTGCCATTCATCCCTCCGTTTCATCTGTAACCGGCCTGACTTATAGACACGAAACGCCCGCTGGAAACCCGCTGTCTGGCGTGCGTCCACATTGCGCCCCCTCTGGCGGACTTTCCAGCGCGGTGCTCGCCCGCTAGAACGCGGGTCATGTCCACGACCTTTCAGCTCGACACCGCGACCAGCCGCGCCAATCCCACCCCCGCCCCGATGAAGCGCCTGACCGTGCCCAAGGTGATGCAGCGCAAGAAGGACGGGGTGACCGAAGAACCGCTGGTGATGCTGACGGCCTATACCGCGCGGATGGCACAGTTGCTGGATCCGCATTGCGATATCCTGCTGGTAGGGGACTCGCTGGGGCAGGTGATATATGGCCTGCCCTCCACGCTTCCCGTGACGCTCGACATGATGGCGGCGCATGGCGCGGCGGTGGTGCGGGGATCGTATCACTCGCTGGTCGTGATCGACATGCCGTTCGGCAGCTATGAAGCGTCGCCGCAGCAGGCATTCGAAAGCGCCAGCCGGATCATGGCCGAAACCGGCGCGGCGGCGGTCAAGCTGGAAGGCGGTGTCGCCATGGCCGAGACGATCAGCTTCCTCTCGCAGCGCGGCATTCCCGTGATGGGGCATGTCGGCCTGACGCCTCAGGCGGTGAACGCGCTTGGCGGATATATGGCGCGGGGCCGCAGCGAGGCGGAGGAAGCGCGCATCGTCGCGGACGGCAAGGCGGCGGCGGACGCCGGCGCGTTCGCCGTGGTGATCGAAGGCGTGGTCGAGGATATCGCCATCGCGCTGACCGAGCAGCTCTCGATCCCGACCATCGGCATCGGCGGTTCGGCCCGCTGCGACGGACAGGTCCTGGTCGCCGAGGACATGCTGGGCATGTTCGAGCGCACGCCCCGCTTCGTCAAACGCTACAACGATATCGCCAGCGTCATATCGGACACGGCGGCGGAATATGCGGCCGACGTACGCTCTCGCCGGTTTCCGGGGGACGAGCAGGTGTACAAGGCGAAATAGGCGCTGCCTGCGGCCTGCCGCCAAATCTTCAAATTCGTATCAATTCGTTAGGATTGCCTGAATTCTGCCGCTAAGCTGACGGTCCGCCGGGCGCCGGGCGCTTGGCGAGGCTGTAGGAGGATACGATGAAAGGCATGATGAAGCTGGTGCTGACTGGCTGTTTTCTGGCGAGTGCACCTCTGGGCTGGCAGGCCATGGCGCAGATCATGAGCAGCGATGTCCGGTTTCCGTCCGGATCGACCGGCACGACCCTGTCGGGCAGCATCACGGGCGACCAGATCAGGGATTATGTCGTGCGCGCCAATGAAGGTCAGGTCATGTCGGTCCGGATGAGCGGATCGGAGATCGTGCATTTCAACGTCCTTCCGCCCGGTAGCGATAACGAGGCGATCTTCATCGGCAGCACCGAAGGGGACAGTTTCTCGGGCACGCTGGGCGCCTCGGGGGCCTACAAGATTCGGGTCTACCAGATGCGGTCGACGGCGCGGCGCGGTGAAAGCGGTTCGTTCAACCTGTCCATCTCGGTCACCGGAAGCGGCCATGCGGCTGGCGGTTCCCATGCAGGACACGGCGCGACCGGATCGCATGCAGGCAGCATTTCGGGCATTCAGGGGATGGACGGCGTTGCGGCGTTCGACGAACTGATGGCGCGCGGTTTCACCAATGTGGACTCGTTCTCTTCCGGGGATACGCTTTACGGCATCTATTATTATACGGCTTCGAGGCTGTGCGTGCAGACGACCTCGGCCGATGGCAGGATTCTCGATATTCGCGATATCGAAACTCATCCCAAGTGTCGCTGACCCCTTCGAAAGCTTGAACCGATCGGGAAGGATTGCGATCGCTCCCGATCATGACCCACCGCCTGTTCGTCGCCATAAAGCCCCCGCAAGACGTGCTCGATATTCTGATCGACACGATGGAGGGGATCGACAACGCCCGCTGGCAGTCGGAGGAGCAGTTGCACCTGACCTTGCGCTTTGTGGGTGAGGTCGACACGCCGCAAGCAAATGATCTTGCCGATGGCCTGAGCGCCGTTCGTTTTGAGCGGTTCGATCTGCAAATCGCGGGCGTCGGCCATTTCGAGAAGAAGGGGCGGCCCCATACGCTGTGGGCGGGCATCGGTCCCTCGCCTGCCCTGGCCATGCTTCAAAAGAAGATCGAAAGCGTTTGCCGGTCCGTCGGCCTGCCGGCGGAAACGCGCGTTTTCGCGCCGCATATCACTCTGGCGAGGCTGTCGGGGTCCGCTGGGCCGATCGCACCCTTTCTTGCGGCCCACGCATCGCTGCGATGCGCGCCATTCACGGTCGAGCGATTCATGCTTTTCGAGAGCACCTTGTCGACCAAGGGTGCGCATTACGATCCGGTTGTCGCCTATCCCCTGCGCTAGACCAGCAGCGCCTGCGAACCGCGGTCGCCAATCCAGCGTACACTCGCGTTCCAGACTCGGGCGATCAACTCCTCGTTGAGCGCTTCCCGGGGAGCCGCGTCGGCCGCGACCCTGCCCTTGTCGAGGACGATGACCCTGTCGGCGTGATTCATCGCCAGCGCCAGATCGTGCATGACGACCGCAAGCGCGCGCCCACGCGCGGCCTGCTCCTTCATGAGCCGCACCAGATCAGCGGCATGCCCGATATCGAGGCTGGCGAAAGGTTCATCGGCGAGGATGTACTGCGGTTCGCCCGCCAGGACCCGCGCCATCATCGCACGGGCTTTCTCCCCGCCCGATAGTCGCGAAACGGGCCGGTCCGCCAATGGCTCAAGCTGCATGTCGGCGATGGCCTTTTCGATTGCGGCCAGATCGGCCTCTTTTCCGGCGCGCACGGGACGGCCCGGCACGGCGCGCCATGGCAGCCTGCCAAGGCCGACAAGGGTCCGGACATCGACATCCCAGGCGGCTTCCGATTGCTGCGGGAGAAAGCCGATCACGCGGGCTCGCTCTCGCGGCTGGAATTCGGCAAGTGGCCGGCCGTTCACGTCGATCTCGCCCCCGGCTGGGCTGACCAGCCCTGCCAGCGCCATCAGCAAGGTTGATTTTCCAGCGCCGTTCGGGCCGCAGATAGCCGTCACTTCGCCCGGCCGGATGACGCAACTGGCGCCAGCGACCACAGGTGATCCGCCACGCACGACGGTCATGTTGCTGCCCCGCATCACGCCAGTTGCCGCCGCAAGCGAAGCAGGAGTGCAAGGAAGAACGGCGCGCCCAGCAGCGACAATGCAATGCCGAGACGCAGCTCGCCGGCCACGGGAGCGAGGCGGCAGAAAATATCGGCCACGAGCACGAGCAAGGCCCCAGCCAATGCACTAGGAACGAGCAGGCTGGACGGTCGCCGGTCGGTGAAAGGCCGGCCGAGATGGGGGACCATGAGCCCGACGAAGCCGACGATGCCTGCCACTGCCACGCCGGCCCCAATGGTCAGGCCGATGCCGATGACGATGGCCCATTGCAGGCGGCGCGCCTCGACTCCCAGCGAGAGGGCGGCCTCTTCGCCCAGCATCATCGCATCGAGCGAAGGGCCGCACGCCCACAGAACGATCAATCCGGCCAGGGTCAGGGGCGCCGCGATCCAGACATCGCTCCAGCTACGGTCGATGAGCGCGCCCATGAGCCAGGTCACGATTTCGGACATGGCGAAGGGATTGGGCGACAGGCTGATGGCAAGGCTGGTCAGCGTTCCGGCAAGGCTTGCGATCATCAGGCCCGCAAGCGTGAACAGAGCGATGCCGCCCGTCCGCCCCGCGATCAGGGCCAGCAGCGCCATGGCGCCCCCTGCGCCCAGCAAGGCAAAGGCGGGCAGCATGAACGGAATGGCGGCGAGGCCCAGAAACAGGGCCATCACCGCCCCGAATGCCGCGCCGGGCGCGATGCCGAACAGGCCGGGATCGGCCAGCGGATTGCGCAGATATCCCTGCATGGCCGCTCCGGCCCCGCCAAGGCCTGCACCGATGATCAGCGCAAGAACGCTGCGCGGCAGGCGCAACTCGGCGAGGATGACCGACGCATTGGGCACCGGCTCGCTCCAGGGCACGATCCATATGCGTCCCGCGAGCAGGGACAGCGGCAAGGCAAGCGCGAGGGCCGCGATCAGAATGGCGGAAAGGCGAGTCACGAAGCGCTCTCCCTCCTGATATCCTGCAAGCGGCGCAGGGCCCGTGGGATCGTCGGACCGCCGCAAAACAGAAGCGTGGGATCCAGCTTGAACCGCCTCGTAGCCGAAAGTGAGCCGAGAGCGGGATGATGCAGTTTCCGGTTTTCCTCTTCCGGACCCGAACCAGCGACAAGCATGAGCGGCGGGGGATCAGCAAGCACCTGTTCCAGCGGCAGGACGGTGCCCTGCCCCAACCCGCGACCCGCGCTCCAATTGGTGAAGCCGCTGTGACCGAGCAGGTCGCTGATGAGCGTCTGTTCCCCGGGAACGAGGCCGCCCGTCTGCCACACGAGCGCGGCCATTTCGGGCTCGCCTGAACGCGCGGCTTCGTGAACCGCCTTTTCGATCCGGCCAACAAGGCGTTCACCCGCCCGCTGTTCATGCGCCACCGATGCAAGCTGGCGGATCTGCCGGATGGAATCGTCGATGCTGGCGATGCCCCCCGTCTTGATCACCGGAATGCCCATTTCGCGCAGCGCGTTTTCGGTCGCGGGCGGCAGAAACGTACTGGCGACGACGATGTCGGGATCGAAGGCCGCCACATCCTCGGCGTTACCCGATACCGCCGGGAACCGGGACGCGAAATCCTGCGGCATCGAGGAACCCGCAGGATCGTGGCTGTAGTGGGAAATGGCCGCGAGATGGTCTGGCGCTATATCGGCGAGGATCGCGTCCGCGCACGGATTCATCGAGACGATCACAGGGTATGACCCGGATCGCGAGGCGGGGGCAGGCGTACAGGCGGCCAGCATCGCTGCCCCCACCCACACGGCTGCCACCCTGCCGATCATCAGATCCTTACCCGTGCCCCGCCATAGGCCGCGGCGCCGCCGGAATTATAGCCCGCGACGGTCTGGTAACCCGCATCGAACAGGTTCTCTACCCGGCCGAACAGTTCCAGCCGCTCTCCGATCGGAAGCGATGCGCGCAAATCGACGGTCACATAGCCGTCCAGCCGCACGGCATTGCCGCGATCGTCGAAGCTGTCGCCGACGAGCCGCACGTCCGTTCCCAGCATCAGCCCTACCGGCGAGGCCCAGTCGATCATTGCCGTCAGGGCATTGTCGGGTCGGCGATTGAGATCGTTGCCCTCAAAGCTGCCGCCGCTCGTCCGGTCCTCGGTATCGAGCAGGGAGTAGACGAGACCAAGGCGCAGGTTTTCGTCGGGACGCGCACCTAGTTCGATTTCGACACCCTGCGCGCGCGCCTTGCCGACATTATAATAGACATTTTCGGCGAGATCGAAGTCGATCAGGTTCGTGCTGTCCCGCCGGAACAGGGACAGCGCGGCGAAGAAGGGGCCGTCGCGGCTGCCCTTCTCGATTCCCACGTCATATCCCTCGCTCCGCTCTGGAGAGAGATCGACGTCCCCGTAGAACGAATAGAGCTGATAGAGCGTCGGCGTCTTGAAGCCTTCGCCATAGGACGCGCGGAGACGCAGACCCGACCCGAGAGCGAGCGCGCCATTTGCGCCGAACGTCCACTCGCCGCCAAACAGCTGGTGGTCGTCATATCGAGCACCTGCCGCAAGCGTCACAGCAGACTGCGTCCACGAGAGTTGGCCGTGCCCGCTGGTCAGCGTGGTCGAGCGGTCGCTGCCGGAGTCCTCGAATTCGTACCATTCGCGCGCGGCGCCGAAATCGACACCCAGCGATTCCGTGAAGTCGAGCCGGCCGAACAATTCGGCACGCTCCAGCCCGCCCTTGGTCTCATAGGGGAAATCGCCATAGCTCTCGCCCGTGTAGAGCCGCGTCGTGTCCGAGATGGCATAGCCGCCCCGCAGGTTCAGACTGTCGCCATTGTATTCGGCGCCGATGCGTCCCGAATATTCCTCGGTATCCTGCAGATCGTCAGTGTCGGCGAAGGCATAGAACGGAGCGGGGTAGCCGTCCTGCTCCAGCCGCCCATCGGCGTATCGACCGTTCGCAGTCAGCGACAGACTGTCGTTCAGCCAGAAACGACCGCGCCCCGCCAGTTGCCATTGCCTGAAACCGTCATCCTCATCGCCAGTGCTGGCGGCGCTGAAGCCATCGGTGTCGTAATAGCTCCCGGTCAGCCCTGCCTCCAAACGATCCGTCACGACGCCGCCCGAAAGCGTCGCATAGCCGGTGTCGAATGCGCCATATTCCGCGCTGGCCGAAAGCCCGTCGACCTGCCGCGTGGTGAGGTTCATCACCCCGCCCATCGCGTCCGATCCCCAGATGACGGAATTGGGTCCGCGAAGGAGTTCGATGCGCTCGACACTGCCTGCGAGAATATTGGCGAAATCGAACCCGCCGCCGGGCGCGGCGACGTCGTTCACCTTCACCCCGTCGATCAGCACCAGCAATTGTTCTGAAGCCGCTCCGCGAACGCGGACGCCCGTGAACGATCCCGAAGGACCGTTCCGGCTGATCGTGACGCCGGGGAGACGGCGCAGGACCCTGGCCAGATCGGCCCCCTGCACGGCCTGGATTTCAGGCAGTTCGATGATGGATACAGGCTGTCCGGTATCCTCGACCGACAATTCGAGGCCGGTCGCGGTCACCGTAATCGGCTCAGCGCGCTCGTTCAACATGACGATTTGGTCCGTATCCTGCGCGGCGGCCGGAGACGCGATGGCAAGTGCGGATGTGGCAAGGCAAAAAATTCGACGCATAAATCCTCCAACAAGAACGAATGCCGTTCCTGTCGGAAGACGCGGCGCGCGCGACTATCCGATGCCTTCGGTACACCCCGCCCGACGGCTCGAACGACCGTTACAGGCAGGTCTCCTGACTTCCGGGTCAGCGTGTCTCGCCGGCCTTCCCGATCCCTTGCAGGATCAGTGGCATGAATGGCGAACACTCACCGGTTACAGTTGCGGGGGCAGCGCCGGGATTGCCGGACCGCACGCGTTTGACGCACGGGACAGCGCACCGATCTTCCCTCTTAGGACCAGCCGCGCGAAACATTGCACGGCGGGTCAACCCATAACGATGGCGCGGCTGATAGCCACGCGATCAAGAGTTTGGCAAGCGGAACCTTCATCGACGGCGCGATCTTGCAAGCCCAATTGCTATTGCGAACTCTTATCAAAGATAATCCCGCGACACCCTTTTTTGCCGGTTGCAATCACCTATCTCGGGGCCTACGGCACTTGCCCGACAGAGCGTCCACATAGTGACGAGAGCGGACGCGCCCACGGGAAAGAAGAAGAGGAAGAGAGTCGATGGCACGCAAGAAGATCGCCCTTATCGGTTCGGGCATGATCGGCGGCACGCTCGCCCATCTGGCCGCGAAGAAGGAAATGGGCGACATCGTCCTTTTCGACATTGCCGAGGGCATGCCGCAGGGCAAGGCGCTCGACCTGTCGCAGTGCGGACCCATCGAAGGCTTTGACGCCAGGATCACCGGCACCAATGATTACGCCGACATCGCCGGCGCCGACGTGATCATCGTCACCGCAGGCGTTCCGCGCAAGCCGGGCATGAGCCGCGACGATCTTCTTGGCATCAACCTTAAGGTCATGAAGTCGGTCGGCGAAGGCATCAAGGCCAACGCTCCCGACGCTTTCGTGATCTGCATCACCAACCCTCTTGACGCGATGGTGTGGGCGCTGCGCGAATTCTCGGGCCTGCCGCACAACAAGGTCGTCGGCATGGCCGGCGTGCTGGATTCGGCCCGCTTCGCCACCTTCCTGGCATGGGAGTTCGAGGTGTCGGTCAAGGACGTGAACGCCTTCGTGCTGGGCGGCCACGGCGACACCATGGTCCCGGTGCTGTCCTATTCCACCATCAGCGGCATCCCCGTGGGCGACATGGCCAAGATCAAGGGCGTCGACGCTAGCCGTCTGGACGAGATCGTGCAGCGCACCCGCTCGGGCGGCGGCGAGATCGTCGGCCTGCTCAAGACCGGTTCGGCCTATTACGCACCTGCCACCAGCGCCATCGCCATGGCCGAGGCCTATCTGGGCGATCAGAAGCGCATCCTGCCTTGCGCCGCGCATCTGACTGGCGAATATGGCGTTGACGGTCTGTATGTCGGCGTGCCCGCCGTGATCGGTGCCGATGGCATCGAAAAGGTGGTCGAGATCGAGTTGAGCGACGAGGAGAAGGGCAACCTTCAGGTCTCGGTCGACGCGGTCAAGGAACTGCTGGAAGCCTGCAAGGGCATCGACGGCGACCTCGCCTGAAACTCATTCCGGGCGACCTGCATGTCGCCCGCCCCTCCCGACAAGGAGAGCGTTTAATGTCCATTCTCGTCGACAAGAATACCAAGGTCATCACCCAGGGCATGACCGGATCGACCGGCACGTTCCACACCGAACAGGCGCTGGCCTATGGCACGCAGATGGTCGCGGGCGTAACCCCCGGCAAGGGCGGCACCACCCACATCGGCCTGCCGAACTATAACACGGTTGCCGAAGCCAAGGCCGCGACCGGCGCGACCGCTTCGTGCATCTATGTGCCGCCGCCGTTCGCAGCAGACTCCATTCTCGAGGCGATCGATGCCGAGATGGAACTGATCGTCGCCATCACCGAAGGAATTCCCGTCCTCGACATGGTGCGCGTTAAGCGCGCGCTGCAGGGTTCGAAGTCGCGCCTGATCGGCCCGAACTGCCCCGGTGTCCTGACCCCCGGCGAATGCAAGATCGGCATCATGCCCGGCTCCATCTTCAAGAAGGGTTCGGTCGGTGTCGTATCGCGTTCCGGCACGCTGACCTATGAGGCGGTGTTCCAGACCACCAATATCGGCCTTGGCCAGACCACCGCGGTCGGCATCGGCGGCGACCCGGTCAACGGCACCAATTTCATCGACGTGCTCGAACTCTTCCTTGCGGACGACGAGACCAAGTCGATCATCATGATCGGCGAAATCGGCGGCAGCGCCGAGGAAGAAGCGGCGCAGTTCCTGAAGGACGAAGCCAAGCGTGGCCGCAAGAAGCCGATGGTCGGCTTCATCGCGGGCCGCACGGCGCCTCCGGGCCGCCGCATGGGCCATGCGGGCGCCATCGTCTCGGGTGGCCAGGGCGGCGCCGAGGACAAGATCGCGGCGATGGAAGAGGCAGGCGTCCGCGTCTCGCCCTCGCCCTCGCTGCTGGGCGAAACGCTGGACGGGCTCCTCAAGGAACTCGCCTGATCCTGATCCCGCGAACCGCCTTTCTTGGGGAGGGAAAGGTGGTTCGCGGATCTGAATACAAAGCCCGTTTGATCGGGCAGACACCGGAAGATACCCATGGGTAAAGAGCATCAGAGTTTCCTCCCCGAAATGGAGCCTGGCGAGGCCCAGCCGGGTCCATCGTGGCAGCGCAAAAGCTGGCCGCTGACCGGTGAGGACGGCTTCGACGACCTGACGCTGGCGCTCGATCCGACGCGGATGAAGACCGCGCTGAAGGAAGCGGCCAAGAAGAAGGGCGCGCCGGTCGACGAAAAGGCGATCGAGGCCGCGGCTGACGATTCCGTTCGCGCCATGATGCTGATCCGCACCTATCGCGTGCGGGGCCACATGGCGGCAGACCTGGACCCGCTGGGATTGTCCAATCGCGAATTGCCCAAGGATTTGACGCCCGAATATCACGGCTTCAAGCCCGGCGACCTTGACCGCAAGATCTATATCGGTGGCAATCTGGGCCTTGAATGGACGACCGTGCGCGAGCTGGTCGAGATCCTGCGCGCAAATTACTGCGGCAAGGTCGGCCTCGAATACATGCACATCGCCGATGTCGAGGAGCGGCGCTTTCTTCAGGAGAAGATGGAGGGCGCCGACAAGTCGATCGACTTCACCATCATGGGCAAGAAGGCGATCCTGGGCGCGGTGATCCGCGGCGAGCAGTACGAGAAGTTCCTCGCCAAGAAATATGTCGGCACCAAGCGTTTCGGCCTCGACGGCGGCGAGGCGATGATCCCGGCGCTGGAATCGGTTATCAAATACGGCGGCGCCATGGGCGTGCGCGAAATCGTCTATGGCATGGCGCATCGCGGCCGCCTGAACGTGCTCGCGAACGTGATGGGCAAGCCCTACAAGGTGATCTTCCACGAATTCTCGGGCGGCTCGGCAAACCCGGAAGACGTGGGTGGTTCGGGCGATGTGAAGTACCACCTCGGCACCAGCACCGATCGTGAGTTCGACGGGGTGAAGGTTCACATGAGCCTTGTCCCCAACCCCTCGCACCTGGAGGCAGTGGATCCGGTCGTGCTTGGCAAGGTCCGCGCGCAGCAGCAGTTCCGTGACGACATCGGCGAAGGCAAGCACCAGCAGGTCCTGCCTGTGCTGATCCATGGCGACGCGGCCTTCGCAGGCCAGGGGATCGTCTGGGAGTGCCTCGGCTTCAGCGGCATTCGCGGTTACAACACGGGTGGCTGCATCCATTTCGTGATCAATAACCAGATCGGCTTTACCACCAGCCCGCAGTTCGCGCGCTCCTCGCCCTACCCTTCGGATGTGGCAAAGGGTGTCCAGGCGCCGATCCTGCATGTGAACGGTGACGATCCCGAGGCCGTGACCTTCTGTTGCAAGCTGGCGATCGAATATCGCCAGCGGTTCGGGCGCGACATCGTTATCGACATGTGGTGCTATCGCCGCTTTGGTCACAACGAAGGCGACGAGCCCAGCTTCACGCAGCCCCTTATGTACAAGCAGATCCGCAAGCACCCCGGTGTAAGCGCGCTATATGCAACGCGCCTTGAAGAGGAAGGCGTGATCGAGCCGGGCTATCTGAAGGGCCAGGAAGACGCGTTCCACCACGAACTCGAGCAGGAGTTCGAAGCGGGCAAGAACTACAAGGCCAATGAAGCGGACTGGTTCGGCGGACGCTGGACCGGGCTGAACAAGCCGGCAGATCCCGAAACCGCGCGTCGCAACCTTAAAACGGGTATCGAACCCAAGCTGTTCGACAGCCTTGGACGCACGCTCACCACCGTTCCTGATGACGTGAACATTCACAAGACCTTGAACCGCGTTCTGGACGCGAAGCGGCAGATGTTCGAGGAAGGCGAGGGTTTCGACTGGGCCACGGCAGAGGCGCTGGGCTTCGGCGCGCTGTTGGCGGAGGGTTTTGCCGTTCGTCTGTCCGGACAGGATTCGGGCCGCGGAACCTTTTCTCAGCGCCATGCCGTCTGGGTCGACCAGGAAACCGAGCAGAAATACATCCCACTCTGCCATGTCCCGCATGGACATTTCGAAGTCTATGACAGCCCGCTTTCCGAATACGGCGTGTTGGGTTTCGAATATGGCTATGCGCTGGCCGATCCTAAGTCGCTCGTGCTGTGGGAGGCGCAGTTCGGCGACTTCGCCAATGGCGCGCAGATCATGATCGACCAGTTCATCGCAGCGGGCGAGGCAAAATGGCTGCGCGCGAATGGTCTCGTGATGCTACTGCCGCATGGCTACGAAGGCCAGGGACCCGAGCATTCTTCGGCCCGTCTGGAGCGTTTCCTGCAATTGTGTGCGGGCGACAATATCCAGGTCTGCAACATCACGACGCCAGCGAACTATTTCCACGTGCTGCGCCGCCAGATGCTGCGCAGCTTTCGCAAGCCGCTTGTGATCATGACGCCGAAGTCTCTTTTGCGTCATCCGATGGCGAAATCGCCGAAGGAAGATTTCCTCGGGGACTCGCATTTCCGCCGGATCATGTCGGACACCGCCGACATTCCGGACGACAAGATCGAGCGGCTTGTGCTGTGTTCGGGCAAGGTCGCCTATGACCTTATCGAAGCCCGCGACAAGGCCGGCCTCGACAACACCAGCATCGTGCGGATCGAACAGATCTATCCGTTCCCCGGAGAGCCGCTGGCCCTGCGGATGAGCCGGATGAAGAACCTCAAAAAGGTCGTCTGGTGTCAGGAAGAGCCGCGCAACAACGGGGCATGGTTCTTTGTCGAGAGCCAGATCGAGCAGGCGCTTGCAGAAGCCGAAGCATCTGTGTCCAGGCCTCGCTATGCCGGGCGCGAACCCGCTGCCTCGCCCGCGACCGGACTTGCTTCGCGTCACATCGCGCAGCAGCAGGCCCTTGTCGCGGACGCGCTTGGCCTGTCGGTCGAAGACATGATCGCCGCGGACAAGAAGTGATCCGCAGCCCAGAGAATACCGTAAAAGGACGGCATTGAAATGAGCACCGAAGTCAAGGTCCCCGTACTGGGTGAATCGATCACCGAAGCGACAGTCGGCGAATGGCTGAAGCAGCCCGGCGAGGCCGTCGCGGCTGATGAACCGATCTGCAGCCTGGAAACCGACAAGGTCGCCGTCGACGTCAACGCTCCATCGGCGGGCGTGATGGGCGAACACCTTGTGGCCGAGGGCGATAATGTCGAGGTCGGTGCGCTTATTGCCACGATCGAAGAAGGATCTGGCGCCGCAGCGGCACCGAAATCGTCGCCAAAGACCGAAGACGCTCCTTCGCCTTCGCCCGCCCCAGCGCCCGAGCCTTCGGCCGCAAGCGGTTCAGGCGAGGAAAACAGCGACGCGGTCGTGCTCTCTCCCGCAGTGCGGCGTGCCGTTCTCGAGCATGGGATCGATCCGGCAACCATCAAGGGCACCGGCAAGGATGGCCGTCTGACGAAGGAAGACGTGCTGGCTGCCGCCAAGGCCAAGAAGGAAGCACCTGCGCCCTCGACCAGTGCGCCTGCGCCGTCCGCGGCACCGTCGGCGGGTCGTAATGTCGAACGGGTGAAGATGACCCGGCTTCGCCAGACGATCGCGAAACGCCTGAAGAGTGCGCAGGATACGGCGGCTCTTCTGACGACGTTCAACGATGTCGACATGACCGCGGTCATGGAAACACGGTCGAAGTACAAGGACCTGTTCGCCAAGAAGCATGACGTGCGGCTCGGCTTCATGGGTTTCTTTACCAAGGCGGCCTGCCTCGCGCTGAAGGACGTTCCCAGCGTCAACGCCCAGATCGAGGGCGACGAGATTCTTTACCACGATTTCGTCGATGTATCGGTCGCGGTGTCGGCCCCCAACGGCCTGGTCGTTCCGGTTCTTCGCGATGCCGACAAGAAGAGCTTTGCCCAGATCGAGAAGGACATCGCCGACTTTGGCGCGCGCGCCAAGGATGGCTCGCTGACGATGGAAGACATGAAGGGCGGTACCTTCACCATTTCCAATGGCGGCGTTTTCGGCTCGCTGATGTCGACTCCGATCATCAACCCGCCGCAGAGCGCGGTGCTCGGCTTGCACCGGATCGAGGATCGACCGGTCGCGATCAATGGCAAGGTCGAAATTCGCCCGATGATGTATATCGCCCTGTCATACGACCATCGTATCATCGATGGCCGCGAGGCAGTGACTGCTCTCAAAATCATCAAGGAAGCGATCGAGGATCCGACGCGCCTTCTGATCGACCTTTGATAGCCAGACGACAAAAGAGACTGAAATCATGGCTGAAACAGACTTCGACGTTATCGTGATCGGCGCCGGCCCCGGCGGTTATGTGGCCGCCATCCGCGCCGCGCAGCTGGGGCTGAAGACCGCTTGCGTCGAAAGCCGGGAGACATTGGGCGGCACCTGCCTCAACGTGGGCTGCATCCCTTCGAAGGCATTGCTACACGGCTCTGAGCTGTTCGACGAAGCCGCGCATGGCACGATGGCCAAGTTCGGGGTCATCGCCAAGGATGTGACGCTCGATCTGGACGCCATGATGGCTGAAAAGTCCACCGCGGTTAAGGAACTGACCGGTGGCATCGAGTTCCTGTTCAAGAAGAACAAGGTGACGTGGCTCAAAGGCAAGGGAAGCTTTGTCGATGCCGGGACCGTCAAGGTTGACGGTAAGGATTACACCGCCAAGGATATCGTCATTGCCACGGGGTCGTCGGTCACCCCCCTTCCCGGGGTCGAGGTCGACAATGATGCCGGCATTATCGTCGACAGCACGGGCGCGCTGAAACTGCCGAAGGTCCCCGAGCACATGGTGGTGATCGGCGGCGGCGTGATCGGCCTGGAATTGGGCAGCGTGTGGCGCCGACTGGGTGCCAAGGTGACCGTCGTCGAATTCCTCGACAAGCTTCTTCCCGGCATGGACGACGATGTTCGCAAGGAAGCGGCCAATGTCTTCAAAAAGCAGGGCATGGATCTGAAACTGTCCACCAAGGTGACCGGTGCGACGGTGAAGGATGGCAAGGCGACGCTGACCATCGAACCGTCCGCAGGCGGCGACGCCGAGACGATCGAGGCCGATGCCGTTCTCGTATCGATCGGACGGCGCCCCAATACCGACGGCCTCAACCTCGAGGCGATCGGGCTTGAGACCAATCAGCGCGGCCAGATCGAGATCGATCACGATTTCGCGACCAAGGTCGAGGGTGTTTGGGCGATCGGCGACTGCGTTCCCGGCCTGATGCTGGCACACAAGGCGGAGGACGAAGGCCTTGCCGTGGCCGAGAATATCGCTGGCGAAGTGGGTATCGTGAACCACGCCGTGATTCCGAATGTCGTGTACACCATGCCGGAAATAGCCGGTGTAGGCATGACCGAGGCTGCCGCGAAGGAAGCCGGGCATAGCGTCAAGACTTCGAAGTTCCCGATGATGGCCAACAGCCGTGCGAAGACCAATCGCGAGCCGGATGGCTTTGTCAAAATCATCGCCGATGCCGAAACCGATCGCGTGCTTGGCGCGTGGATGATCGCAAGCCTGGCAGGAACGATGGTTGCACAGGTCGCTCAGGCGATGGAATTCGGCGCGACGAGCGAGGATATCGCCTATACTTGTCACGCCCATCCGACCCATTCCGAAGCGGTCAAGGAAGCCGCCATGGGCGTCAAGGGGCTGCCTATCCATATCTGATGCGTCGCGTCCATCGATGGCCTCTCCTCGCCGGGTGAGCCACTTGATGATCTGACGTTTCTCGATGAACATGCCCCCGCAGGCCGACATGGCCCGCGGGGGCTTTCGTATTCGGCAAGGAGACAAGGGTGGTGATGCCAAGCCAAATGCTTAGATTTGCACGGTGGCACATCTGGCTCGGCTGGCTGGCGGGGCTGCCTCTTGTCATGTGGACTCTCACCGGTCTCATCATGGTGGCGAGACCGATCGAAGAGGTTCGCGGCACGCATCTGCGGATTGAGCAAGCGGCGGCACCGCTAGACAGTTTGGACCCGGCACCAGGCTTTTCCGCATTGGCGCAGGACACTGAACGCCCTGTCGAAATCTCATTCCGTATGGATTGGCAAAACCGAACGGTCATGACTGCACAATATGCTGACGGTTCGATCAAGCGGTTTGATACCGTGACGGGCATACGATTGCCGCCCGTTTCGTCCCGGCAGGCGAAAGCCATCGTGGCGAGATCCATCGCGGGGGGCGAGGCGGTCACCCAGATCCGCGCGTTTCCCGCAGCTTCCGCTCCATTCGACTTTCGCAGACCGGAACCTGTGTGGCAGGTCGAACTGACCGACGGCACCCATGTCTATGTCAACCGGGACACGGGTGATATTGCGGCGGTCCGTACCCGCTGGTGGCGAATATTCGATTTCATGTGGGGTCTTCACATCATGGATCTGGAGACGCGGGAAGATACCCATCACCCGATCCTCATCAGTTTTGCGACACTAGGGTTTATCATGAGCGTTCTGGGATGCGTGCTGATGTTTCGCAGACGACGCGCCCGGCGAGCAAGATGATCGCTCCGGCTACCATTCTTGAGCTCGCCGGCGTCGCGGTATTCGCGGTTTCGGGTGCGCTGGTCGCAACGCGGCTGCGGCAGACCTTCGTCACGGCCTGCTTTTTCGCGCTTGTTACCGGCGTCGGCGGCGGGTCGCTGCGCGACCTGTTGCTTGGAGTACGGGCCGAATGGCTAGAGGACCGGCTTGTCGCCGTGGTCATTCTGGTATCGGCCCTGGCGGTCTGGTTCACACCCGGCCGATGGTGGCGGGAACGCGTGCTCGAATGGGCGGACGCGGCCGGACTGGCGGCATTCGCGGCCTTGGGCACGGCAAAGGCGGTTGAATATGGGGTACAGCCGGTGCCTGCAATCGTGCTTGGCGTCGTGTCTGGTTGCGTCGGCGGGATCGTTCGCGACGTACTCGCGGGCGTTCCCTCCATTCTGATGAGACCGGAACTCTATGTCACGGCCGCGGCGCTCGCCGCTTCGATCAGCCTTATCGCACTGGAGGTGGGAGCGCCGCGATTCCTTGCTTTGCTGCTCGGCACCGCTGCGGGTTTCGGCTTGAGAGGTGCCGCGATGATCTGGCGCATCGAATTGCCCTCTTATGCTGGCAGCAGTCGCGATCCGCAGTAATCAGTCGGCACTGGCCACAGTGGGACCGTCGGCGGTATCATAGCGGTCATCGCCCTCACCCCGCTCCCAACCGCGGACCTCTTCGCCTTCGTCCCATGAGGTTGCAGGGGCGCCGTCTTGTGTACGAATGTCCGGCGATCCGGTACCATACCGAGATCGCGCTTGCGCGTAATAATCGTCGCTGGGCCGGTCGTAATTGACGGAATAGTGCTGGCGATCATCATAATCGCGCATGGGGCCTCGACCGAAATCGACGTCCCGAATCCGGCCCGATCCATCGATCTCACAACGAAAACTCTCACCATCGCGCAGTTCGCCGCCGATCGACCAGCCAGCGCCGCTGCGCGATGCCGTATCGATCGTGGCTATGCGTGACGTTCTTTCAACCTCGGACACGCAGCCCTCTATGGCACGCTGCATGCCGTCGCTATACATCGGCCCACCGACTGGCGATGCCCGATAGCGCTCGTCCGGATAGTCCCGCGTTTCTCGCGGATAGGGATAACGATCGCGATTATTGTCGGCGCTATTGGAGATCGCATTTACGACCGCCAGCGCCCCTCCGATCAAAAGCACACCTGCGATCACGTCGCCAGCATCGATGTTGTCGTCATATCGCCGATGGCCGTGACGATATCCCCGATAGCGCCATCCGCGATCCCAACCGTCTGCCCGGTTCGATGTGTCGAGCGTCGACAAGAGGATCGACGAAGCCTGATGGCTGGACGAATGCAACTGGGCGGCGCTTGCAGTGGGGCTGTGGCCGGCAAAACCGATGAGAGCCAGAATGGATGGTACGATCAGAATGCCGCGTTTCGTCATTTCCCACCCTTCCGTCAATTGCGCGGGACCTAGTATAGAGGCCCAAGCTCACAGCCTAAACATTTTGTCTTGATATCCGCTGAACCGTCCAGCCTTAGCTGCGCTCAGCGAAGTCCACGCACGCCGCTATAATCGATCTCGCGCACACCGCGACCATCGATTTTGCATGAGAACTTTCCGCTGTCCCAGCCCTGCATCGAATTGTTCCAGCCACGATAATCGCGATCCCAACCGCGTCCGTACCGACCGCCGCGGAACCCGTTGTCGACTGCTATGCGGCCCTTGACCTTGTAGCCATAGCTCTTTCTGTCGACATCTCGGATATCGGTCACCTTCACGCGCCTGAAGCCCGCTCGATAAGCTCTCTGTTCGGCAGTACGAATACAGGATTCTACCGCGGCGCGCGAACCGATCCGGCGATAATTGCGGTCATCGTAATAGCGATCGCGGTCACGATATCGGTCATCGTAGCGGTCGTTGTCGAATGCTCCTGCCAAAGCAGCCACGCCCCCTATCACAAGCGCACCGGCGATGATCTCCCCAACGCCGATACCATCATCGTCGCGGTCATAGGGATCCGCGAACGCCGGGGTGGCCGCAGCCAGTGTCGTGGCGCAAGCGGCGGTCAGGCCGATCAGCGTCTTGGCGATTGGTTTCATGGCAGGCGATCCTTCCTTGGTCCGAGCATTATCGATCAGGTGATCATGAGAATATCAAATGACGAATGAGACGGCTCTGAACCCTACCGTCAGGATTTGTTCATTGAATAGGCCATTGGTATGAATAATGCTTTCAGGCTCGACGGCGCTGCAAGAGGCGGTCATTGTCGCGCCGTTACGATCAACAACATCGGACAAATCGAGAGCAGATGCCAAACCGCCGCCTTTTCATGCTGGGATCGGCCAGCCTCCTGACCGCCGCCTGCGTCACCGGCGTGTCGGGCAAAAAATCGCCATATGTAAGACGCGAGGGGAACCGGTTCATTCTAGACGGGCGTCCTCATCGATATGTCGGGGCCAACATGTGGTACGCCGCCTATCTTGGTGCAGAGGGCGTATCCGCCGGGCGAGAGCGCCTGGTCCGCGAGCTCGATCACTTGGCCGACACAGGCATCTCCAACCTGCGAATTCTCGCATCCTCGGAAAAATCGCCCCTGAAGAATTCGGTCAGCCCATCCTTTCGGGACAGCACCGGCTTTAATGAATCTCTGTTGGTCGGCCTGGACTTCACTCTTGCCGAGATGGCCAAGAGGGATTTGCGCGCCGTGCTGTACCTGACCAACTTCTGGGAATGGTCGGGAGGAATGATGACCTATCTATATTGGCATAACGGCGGCCAATATATCGATATGAATGACCCGGCTCATCCCTGGCCTGCCTTCGCCGATTTCAATGCCAGCTTTTATACCAACGAAGCTGCGCTTGCCGATTATCGCAGATATGTCCGGGCGGTCGTGGGGCGTACGAATACGGTAACCGGCATTCCTTATGCCGAAGATCGCGCGATCATGTCTTGGCAACTTGCGAACGAGCCGCGGCCGGGCGGCAGCGAGGACGTAGCCCGCCGCGCGATGCCAGCCTTTCACTCGTGGGTGAACGACACCGCCTCCTACATCAAATCGCTGGACGCCAATCACATGGTCTCAACCGGCAGCGAGGGACTGCAAGGCTGTATCAACGATCCCGATTGCGTACTGACCGCGCATGGATCCGACGATATCGATTACCTGACCGCCCATATCTGGCCCGAAAACTGGAGCTGGGTCGATGCCAAAAATCTTTCCGGCACCTTCGAGAATGGGCGCGAGCGGACGCGAGACTACCTCGATAAGCACGTTGCCTTGGCGCAAAAGCTAGGAAAACCACTCGTTATCGAGGAGTTCGGTTTCCCGCGGGACGCCGGATCTTATGATGCGGGATCAACGACCAAGTGGCGCGACCGGTTCTATCGCCAGATCTTCGATGCAGCCGAAGCCAATCCGGTCATCGCGGGAACAAACTTTTGGGCGTGGGGCGGCGAAGGCGGACGCGGCCAGAGGCCAGACCATCGCTATTCCCCCGGCCCGTCACGATTGGTAGGCGATCCGCCCCATGAACCGCAGGGTTGGTACAGCGTATTTGACGATGACCGGTCGACCTTGGATCTTATCCGCAGCCATTCTGCCGCGATGAACGCAAAAATCGCCTGATTGAGAGCGACTGGATCACATATGAAAAAAGGCGCCAGAAGCTGATGCTGCTGGCGCCCTTTTTTCTCTATCGAAGTGCCCCTCAGGCGTCTTCGTACTCGTCCTCGTCATTCATGACGGGGCCGCTATCCTGACCCTTGGCCTCGACGTCGCGATCAACCAGTTCGATGATCGCCATGGGCGCGGCGTCCGATGCGCGGATGCCCGCCTTGATGATGCGGGTGTAACCGCCCTCACGATCCCCGTAACGTTCCGCGAGAACGTCGAACAGCTTGGTCAGCTGCGCATCGTCGAGAAGACGGCTGTGCGCCAGACGACGGTTCGACAGACCGCCGCGCTTGGCCAGCGTGATCAGCTTCTCGACATAGGGGCGCAATTCGCGCGCCTTGGGCGTCGTGGTCTTGATCTGTTCGTGCTTGATCAGGGCTGCGGCCATGTTGCGAAGCATCGCATTGCGGTGGCCGGTCTTGCGCTGGAGCTTACGCCCCGAAATCTTGTGACGCATGATTTCTTCCTTCGTTCGATAAGGGCCCGTTCCAGGTAGCCCAGAGCCGGCTGATCAGGGTTCAGCCCGTACCCGGTTTCCCGCCCCGGCAGTCGCCGAGGCGGGAATTCTGGCGTCAGCCGAGAAGTTCCTGTTCGAGCTTCTTGGCCATTTCCTCGATATTCTCGGGCGGCCAGCCCGGGATGTCCATGCCAAGGCGCAGACCCATTGAGGAGAGAACTTCCTTGATTTCGTTAAGCGACTTGCGGCCGAAGTTCGGGGTACGGAGCATTTCCGCCTCGGTCTTCTGCACCAGATCGCCGATATAGATGATGTTGTCGTTCTTGAGGCAATTTGCCGAACGGACCGACAATTCGAGCTCATCCACCTTCTTGAGCAGGTACCGATTGAGCTGGTTCGCATCCGACTCTTCGGGGGCGGCAGCGGCTGTACCAGCGGTCTGCGGAGCACCCTGCGGAATGCCTTCCTCGAAATGCACGAACAGAGCGAGTTGATCCTGCAGGATCCGGGCGGCGTATGCCACTGCGTCTTCGGGCGTTACCGTACCGTCGGTTTCGACCGTCAGCGACAGCTTGTCGTAATCGAGTTCCTGTCCGACACGCGCATTCTCAACCTTGTAGCTGACTTGGCGAACCGGCGAATACAGCGAATCGATCGGGATAAGTCCGATGGGCGCATCGGCCGGACGGTTCGCCACGGCGGGGCTGTAGCCCTTGCCCGTATCGGCCGTCAGTTCCATGTTGAGCGTCGCACCATCGTCGAGATGGCAGATCACCAGATCCTTGTTCAGAACCTCGATATCGCCCGTTACCTGAATATCGCCAGCCGTCACCTCAGCAGGCCCGGTGACGGATAGGTTGAGCCGCTTGACGCCCTCGCCTTCCATCTTGAGAGCGACCTGCTTGATGTTAAGCACGATGTCGGTGATGTCTTCACGAACGCCGGCAAGCGACGAGAACTCGTGCAGGACGTTGTCGATCTTGATCGAAGTGATCGCGGCTCCCTGCAGCGACGAGAGCAAAACGCGGCGCAGCGCATTGCCGAGCGTAAGGCCGAAACCACGCTCCAGAGGCTCGGCCACGAAGGTAGCGCGGCGCTTGGCGTCGCCCTGCCCTTTGATCTCGAGATTATTGGGTTTCTTCAGTTCCTGCCAGTTCTTCATATTGACGGACATGGGCTTCCCCTGGGGTTTGTTCTTGGGCGGCCCGATCCCGCGTGAGGGCGCGGCATGGGCCTTGGGCAGGTCGGATATGCGAGGCGGGATCCTTCGCCTCGCATTCCTGTATCAGACGCGACGACGCTTCGACGGACGCACGCCATTGTGCGGGATCGGCGTCACGTCGCGGATCGAGGTGATGGTGAAACCAACCGCCTGCAGCGCACGAAGTGCGCTTTCGCGACCCGAACCGGGTCCCTTGACTTCGACCTCAAGGGTGCGAACGCCATGCTCGGCGGCCTTCTTGCCCGCGTCATCCGCTGCAACCTGAGCTGCATAAGGAGTCGACTTGCGGCTGCCCTTGAAACCCATCATACCTGCCGAGGACCAGCTGATCGCATTGCCCTGGGCGTCGGTGATGGTGATCATCGTATTGTTGAAGCTGGCGTTCACGTGCGCGACGCCGCTGGAGATATTTTTGCGCTCGCGCCGCTTAATGCGCTGTGGTTCGCGTGCCATTGTCTCGTATCCTGATCTAGTGGAAGAATTCGCTGCCGAAAGGCTGACGAATTACTTCTTCTTGCCGGCGATCGGCTTGGCCTTGCCCTTGCGGGTGCGGGCATTCGTGTGGGTGCGCTGACCGCGAACGGGCAGTCCCTTGCGGTGACGCAGGCCGCGGTAGCAGGCCAAGTCCATCAGACGCTTGATGTTCATCGCGGTTTCGCGACGAAGATCACCCTCGACCAGATAGTCGGCGTCGATCGTTTCACGGATCTGCAGAACTTCCGCATCGGTCAGGTCCTGAACGCGGCGAGCGTGATCGATGCCAAGCTTGTCAGCAATGTCGACGGCCGATTTGGGACCAATACCGTGAATATAAGTAAGCGCCACGATCACGCGCTTGTTGGTGGGGATGTTCACCCCGGCAATACGAGCCACAAAATTCTCCTGCTCCACAGGGGTTGCGCGAAATCAGCACCAGTGCAGATTGCGGCCCCTATCTCATCGCGTATCGCCGCCTTCGAGATGACAAACTGCCGAACGGCAAAAAGCCCGGGTGGGAACGCGCAAAACACGCGATCCGGCCGGACCACTGTCATTAAAAAGACGAGCGAGGGGCGCGCTTACGCAGATTCGTCCAGCGTGTCAACGGTTGAATAAAGGATCCGGCCCCGATCCTTCGCGATCGCCATCGCATCGAACTTTGCGATGAAGCAGGCGCGTCATCAACCGCTCCGGTGCCCCCCAACCGGTACGCTACGCGCTGCGTTCGACCAATTCGATGCCGAGATGAATGCCTGCCGATCCATGATCAGGATCGGCGGAGCATCAGATACCCTCTTCAGAAAGATTGACTGCGAGGGTTACACGGATCGAAACGTCGATGAATCAGAGACTGGCGGCACGCATCACACGATAATTCGGGCAATCGCGGCGGTCACTTCATCGATGTCTTCCATGCCGTCGACGCGTCGTACGATGCCACGCTTTTCATAGATGGGAAGGATCGGAGCCGTCTTCGCGCGATATTCCGCCATGCGCGTGCGGACAGTGGCCTCGTTGTCGTCCGGGCGACGCTTGAATTCGGTCGATCCGCACTTGTCACATATGCCAGGCTGTCGGGGCTGCTCAAACACGTCGTGATAGCCCTTGCCGCAGTTCGCGCAGCTATACCGCCCGGTAATCCGCTCAACCAGAGCGTCCACATTCACGTCAAGTTCGATCACGTGATCGAGGGAGCGGCCATGCTGGTCCAAAATGGCGTCGAGCGCATGCGCCTGCTCGGCAGTACGGGGGTAGCCGTCAAAAATGGCCCCCATCTCATCGCTCATGCTCTCAAGCTCGGCGGAGATCAGTGCGGAGACTATTTCATCCGAGACGAGCTCACCCGCGTCCATAACCGCCTTGGCCTGCAAGCCAACAGGAGTCTGCGCCTTTACAGCAGCCCGCAGCATATCGCCGGTCGAAAGCTGGCGCATGCCGTAGCGCGCCACCAGCCTCTGCGATTGTGTGCCTTTACCGGCCCCCGGAGGCCCGAGAAGTATGATATTCAACTGCACGTCCTCCCCGTGATCGAACTGACGCCCTAGGCAAAGACGTTAGCGCAATCGACCTTTGAATTTGGCCTTTTTGATAAGATCGCCATACTGATGCGCGAGCAGGTGACTCTGGATCTGCGCAATGGTGTCGACGGTGACATTAACGACGATCAAGAGACTTGTCCCGCCCAGAAAGAAGGGCAGCCCCGTCTGCGCGATAACATATTCTGGCAGCACGCAGACCAAGGTAAGATAGGCCGCCCCGATTACCGTAATGCGGGTCAACACGTAATCCAGATAATTGGCAGTATTCCTGCCCGGGCGGATACCGGGAATGAAGCCCCCGCCACGCTTCAGATTTTCAGCAGTTTCCTCGGGATTAAAGACCACGGCTGTATAGAAGAAGCAGAAAAAGATGATGCCGACCGCGTAGAGCAGCATGTAAAGCGGCTGTCCGTGCTGCAGATATTGATTGAGCGTCACCAGAACTCCACCCATCGTGCTATCGGGGGTGACCGAATTACCGGCGAATTGGGTGATGGTCAGGGGTAACAGCAGCAAAGAGCTAGCGAAAATCGGCGGGATCACGCCCGACGTATTGAGCTTCAACGGCAGGTGCGAACGATCGGCTTGCATTCCGCCACGCTGCTGAGCGCGCTTAGGATACTGGATCAGCAAGCGGCGCTGCGCCCGCTCCATGAACGAAATGAAGAGGATGAGGCCGATGATCGTCACGAAAAGCATTACGATCAGATAGGAAGGAATCGAACCCGAGCGACCACCTTCCATCAGCTGCGCGCCCACTGTGGGGAATTGCGCGACGATTCCGGCCATGATGATGAGCGACACGCCATTACCGATACCGCGCGAAGTGATCTGCTCACCGAGCCAGAGAAGGAACATCGTTCCGCCGACAAGAGAAATGACCGCCCCGATCCGGAACATGAGGCCGGGGTCGACCACAGCATTGAGCCCGCTTGCGGCCGCATAGGTCTCGAGTCCTACCGCAAGGAAATAGCCCTGGACCGCGGTAAGACCAACCGTCCCGTAACGCGTGTACTGGTTCAGCTTCTTCCGACCACTTTCGCCCTCTTTCTTGAGCGCAGCAAGCGCGGGATGAAGAGCGGCCCCAAGCTGAACCACGATCGAAGCCGTAATGTAGGGCATGACGCCGAGCGCAATGAGGCTCATGCGCTCAAGGCTGCCGCCCGAGAACGTGTTGAAGAGATCGAGCACGCCGCCGCGGGTCTGCTCGTACAGGTCCTGAAGGATCAGCGGATTGACGCCCGGCAACGGCACAAAGCTAAGAAACCGAAACACGACCAGTGCACCCAGAGTGAACCAGATGCGTTGCTTGAGCTCCGTCGCCTTCGAGAAATTCGAGAGACTGAGCGAGCTTGCGATATTATCGGCGCGTGAAGCCATTGGAAGACATTACCTATGCAGGTGACGGGCTGGCCCAGCAAGCGAGGCCAGACGGACCGGAACGCGCTAACAGGTGACGCGCCCCTCCTGCAAGACCATCAGGCCTTGCGCCCGCGCATATAGAGTGCCGGCGGG
Source organism: Croceicoccus sp. (assembly GCA_002694745.1). GTDB lineage: Bacteria > Pseudomonadota > Alphaproteobacteria > Sphingomonadales > Sphingomonadaceae > Croceicoccus. The sequence goes on from NZMY01000029.1 coordinate 87,701, forward strand.
ACTGCGAACACCCCCGCCGGCACAAACATTGCGGATTATTCGGCGGCCGCCTTCTTGGGGGCAGTCGTCTCGACGGTACCGCCCAGCTTTTCGACCTGGGCAACCGCGCCCTTCGATGCGCCGGCGACCTTGAAGCTGACCTTGCTGGTCAGATCACCCTTTGCCAGAAGGCGAACGCCGTCCTTGCCACCCTTGGCCAAGCCGGCCGCTTTCAGTGCGGCATGATCAATTGTATTACCGGCATCGAGCTTGCCTGCGTCGATGAACTTCTGGATCATGCCCAGGTTCACTTCCGCATAATCCTTGCCAAACGGATTGTTGAAGCCGCGCTTCGGCAACCGCATGTGAAGCGGCATCTGACCGCCCTCGAAGCCACCGATGGAAACGCCCGAACGCGCCTTCGCGCCCTTCTGGCCGCGCCCGCCGGTCTTGCCCTTGCCCGAGCCAATGCCACGGCCAATGCGCATGCGGCGATGACGAGCACCTTCGTTGTCGCGGATATCAGTCAGTTTCATAATCGCACTCGCTTTCGCTTTTCTTCGCGCTGAACATGCGGGGCCTTCAGTCAGGCCCCAAATGAAGGCGGCCCGGTACGCGCCCGGGCCGCCTTATGTCAAGTGTCGCCTGCCTTGCGGCTGACGGATCAGTCGACCACGGCCACCATGTGAGGCAGCTTGGCAATCGCGCCGCGCACTTCCGGAGTGTCCTGCACTTCGACGACGCGATGCATCTTGCCGAGGCCGAGGCCGACCAGAATCTTCTTCTGGCTTTCCGGACGACGGATCGGCGAACCGATCTGCTTGATCTTGATGGTCTTTGCCTTTGCCATGATCGTTTACTCCACCAAAGCGGCGGCGTCGGCTTCCGCCTCGGCCTCGCTCGCGCCGCCGCGACCCAAGAGGTCAGCGACCTTCTTGCCACGGCGCTGCGCAACCGACTTCGGCGAAGTCTGATTGGTCAGCGCGTCGAAAGTGGCGCGGATCATGTTGTAGGGGTTCGAAGTGCCGACCGACTTGGTCACCACGTCAGCAACACCAAGGCTTTCGAACACAGCGCGCATCGGACCGCCGGCGATGATGCCGGTACCCGGAGGAGCCGTGCGGACGTTCACCTTGCCGGCACCGAAACGACCCTTGCCGTCATGGTGCAGCGTGCGGCCATCCTTCAGCGGAACGCGGACCATCTTCTTCTTCGCAGCAGCCGTGGCCTTGTTGATCGCTTCCGGCACTTCGCGAGCCTTGCCGTGACCGAAGCCCACGCGGCCCTTGCCGTCACCGACGACGACCAGGGCGGCGAACCCGAAGCGCTTGCCGCCCTTCACGGTCTTAGAGACGCGATTGATGTGGACGAGCTTTTCGATCAGCTCTTCGCCATCATCCTCGCGCTGGCCACGACCACCGCGGCGATCGTCACGACCACCTCGTCCACGGCCACGGCCACCACGGTCGCCACGTTCACGACGACCGCCGCGGCCCTCGCGCTCTGCGGGCTGCGAAGGATCTCCGGCCGCAGTCGACTGGTTGTCGGCAGCTTCGGTGCTGGCGAGGGTCGGGGTCGGCGTTTCACCGGCGTTGTCGACCTTCGGGGTTTCGTTGTTGTTTTCGTCTGCCATCATCAGAACTCCAGCCCGCCTTCGCGCGCAGCGTCGGCCAGCGCCTTGACGCGGCCATGGAACAGGAAGCCGCCACGGTCGAACACGACCGTGCTCACGCCCGCCTTCTTGGCAGCGGCGGCGATGTCCTTGCCAACCTGCGAAGCAGCATCGACATTCGCACCGGAAGCCTTCGCTCCCAATGTGGACGCAGCGGCCACGGTGCGGCCCTCGGCATCATCGATGATCTGCGCATAGATATGCTTGCCGGTACGATGCACCGACAGGCGCGGCTTGCCGCCCGAGCGGGCCCGCAGCGCAGTACGCACGCGACGACGGCGGCGTTCGAAAAGAGAAAGCTTGGCCATCTTACTTCTTCTTCCCTTCCTTGCGGAAGATATACTCGCCCTGGTACTTGATGCCCTTGCCCTTGTAAGGCTCGGGCTTGCGCCAGCGGCGGATCTCGGCTGCAAACTGGCCCACGGCCTGCTTGTCGATGCCTGAGATGATGACGGTCGTCTGGTCCGGGGTCTTGACCTCGACACCTTCGGGCACGTCAAGATCGACATCGTGGCTGAAGCCGAGCTGAAGCTTGAGCTTCTTGCCCTGAGCCTGTGCACGATAGCCGACGCCCTTGATCTCCAGCGTCTTCGAGTAACCCTCGGTCACACCGTCAATCAGATTGGCGACCAGCGTACGCTGCATGCCCCAGAACGAGCGAGACTTCTTGGTGTCGTTGACGGGAGTGACGGCAATAGCGTCATCCTTGACTTCATAGGTAACCTGATCGGTCAGCCCCATGGTCAGGGTGCCCTTGGGACCCTTCACGCTCAAGACGTTGTCGGCGATCTTCGCCTCGACGCCGTTGGGGATCGCGACCGGCTTTTTACCGATGCGGCTCATTAGAACACCTCCGCCAGCACTTCGCCGCCCACGTTCTCGGTGCGCGCTTCGGCGTCCGAGAGCACACCCTTCGGCGTGGAGACGATGGTGATGCCAAGACCGCCACGGACATTCGGAAGCTCCTTCGAGCCCGAATAGACCCGGCGACCGGGCTTGGAGACGCGAGCGAGATGCTTGATCGCAGGCTCGCCCTCGAAATACTTCAGTTCAATCCGCAGCGCGGGGTGCTTACCCGAAGCATCTTCGCTGTAGCCACGGATGTAGCCTTCGCGCTGGAGCACTTCGAGTACGTTCGCACGCAGCTTCGACGCCGGCGAAAGGACGGAATCCTTCTTCGCCTGCTGGCCGTTGCGGATACGGGTGAGCATATCACCCAGGGGATCGGTCATCGCCATAGGTTAATTCCTCACCAGCTCGACTTGGTCAGGCCCGGGATCAGGCCCTTGTTGCCCAGATCGCGCAGCTCAATACGGTTGAGACCGAACTTGCGGTAGTAACCGCGGGGTCGGCCGGTCGTGGTGCAACGGTTGCGCACGCGGGTCGGGTTGCCGTTACGGGGCACCTCGGCCAGCTTCAGGCGGGCAAGCCAACGCTCGCCGTCATCAAGCGACTCGTCGTCGGCAATCGCCTTCAGCTTCGCGATGCGGTTCGCGTACTTCTTCACAAGCTTCTTGCGACGCTCGTTCTTGTTCACGGAACTCAGTTTCGCCATGGACTTAAGCTCTCTTTCCGGGGCGGCTCACGCCGCTTCCTTCTCTTCCGACGCACCCTCAGTCTCGGGGGCCGGGAACGGGAATCCGAACAGACGCAGAAGCTCGCGGGCTTCGTCGTCGGTTTTTGCAGTGGTGGTCACGATGATGTCCATGCCACGCACCTTTTCGATCTGGTCATAGCTGATCTCGGGAAAGATGATCTGCTCTTTCAGACCCATCGCGTAATTGCCGCGACCATCGAACGACTTCGGGTTCAGACCACGAAAGTCGCGGATGCGGGGCATTGCGATGGTGACCAAGCGGTCGAGGAACTCGTACATGCGCTCGCGGCGCAAGGTCACCTTGCAACCGATCGGCATGCCCTCGCGCAGCTTGAACTGCGCGATCGACTTCTTCGCCTTGGTGATCACGGGCTTCTGGCCGGCGATCAGTTCCATCTCGGCTGCGGCGGTCTGGACCTTCTTCTTGTCCTGGCTCGCCTCGCCCACGCCCATGTTGAGCGTGATCTTCTCCAGCTTCGGCACTTCGTAGCGGTTCGCATAACCGAACTTCTCGGTCATGGCCTTGACGATTTCCTCGTCATACTTCGCGCGAAGACGCGGGGTGTACTTATCAGCCATCGATCGTCTCTCCGGACTTGACAGCAACGCGCACCTTCTTGCCGTCCTTCATTTCGAAACGGACGCGGGTGGGCTTGCCATCCTTCGGATCGGCAACGGCGACCTTGCTGATCGCCATCGGCGCAGGCGCGCGGTCAATGCCGCCCTGCGGGTTCGTCTGGGTGGGTTTGCGGTGGCGGGTGGTGACGTTCACGCCTTCCACCACGACCTTGCCGTCCTTGGGCATGACCTGGGCGACCGTACCGGTCTTGCCCTTGTCCTTGCCCGAAAGCACGACGACGCTGTCACCCTTCTTGATCTTTGCGGACGCCATTACAGCACCTCCGGAGCAAGCGAGATGATCTTCATGAAACCCTTGCCGCGCAGTTCGCGCACGACAGGGCCGAAGATACGAGTGCCAATCGGCTCCTCGGACTTGTTCACGAGGACTGCCGCATTCGAGTCAAAGCGGATCACGCTACCATCGGGACGACGAACGTCCTTACGGGTGCGGACGATCACGGCGCGATGAACGTCGCCCTTCTTGACCTTGGCACGGGGCTGCGCCTCCTTGACGGAGACGACGATGACATCGCCAACGCTCGCGGTGCGGCGCTTTGATCCGCCCAGCACCTTGATGCACTGGACGCGCTTGGCGCCGCTGTTGTCAGCGACATCCAAGTTTGACTGCATCTGGATCATCGATCCGGTTCCTTCTTCTCGGCTTGCCGGGACATTCCGCCCGGCAGTTCCAAAACTCTAATGCGGGCTCAGTTGCCCGCGGCTTCGACGTCCAGATCGGCTTCAAACGCACTATCCGCCTTGCCACCGACGCGGTCGATGACCTTCCACGTCTTCAGCTTGGACATAGGCGCCGTTTCCTCGATCCGCACCCATTCGCCGGGGCGATAGGTGTTGTCTTCGTCGTGCGCGTGATACTTTTTCGAACGGCGGATGATCTTGCCGTAGAGCGGGTGCTTCACCTTACGCTCTACCTTCACGACCACCGTCTTGTCGGTCTTGTCGGAAACAACCGTCCCGATCAGGATACGCTTCGGCATCGGTTGGCTCCTTAGTTCGCTGCGCGGGCGCGTTCGCCCTGCAGCGTCTTAATGCGCGCGATCTGGCGGCGGACTTCCTGGATCCGAGCAGGACGCTCGATCTGATTGGTCGCGGCCTGAAAGCGCAGGTTGAACGCCTCGCGCTTGAGATCCGTCAGATCAGCGGTCAACTGATCGTCGGTCTTGGCGCGCAGGTCTTCGGTCTTGTTGGCCATTATTCGCCTCCGAGGTGCGAGGTGTCGCCAAGACGGGCAACGACCTTGGTCTTGATCGGCAGCTTCATCGCAGCGCGCTCGAACGCTTCGGCAGCCAGCGGACCGGCAACCCCGTCGAGTTCGAACAGGATGCGGCCCGGCTTCACGCGAGCAGCCCAGTATTCGACCGAACCCTTGCCTTTACCCTGACGGACTTCGGCAGGCTTCTTCGAAACCGGCACGTCCGGGAAGACGCGGATCCAGAGACGGCCCTGGCGCTTGATGTGACGCGTGATCGCACGGCGAGCCGCTTCGATCTGGCGTGCGGTGATACGCTCAGGCTCCATCGCCTTCAGCCCGTACGAGCCGAAGTTCAGATCGGTGCCGCCCTTGGCATTGCCATGGATCTTGCCCTTGAACGCCTTGCGGAACTTGGTTTTTTTCGGTTGCAGCATTGCTCTTACCTTAGCCTGTCCTTAGCGAGCCGGTCGCACGCCGGAGGTCTGGGCGTCCATCATCAGGCGGTCCTGCGCCATCGGATCATGACCCAGGATCTCACCCTTGAAGATCCACACCTTGATGCCGATGATGCCATAGGCGGTCAGCGCCTCGGCTTCGGCATAATCGATGTTGGCGCGAAGCGTGTGCAGCGGCACACGACCTTCACGGTACTGCTCGACGCGGGCGATCTCGGCCCCGCCTAGACGGCCACCGCACATGATCTTGATGCCGTCGGCGCCAAGGCGCATGGCCGACTGCATCGCCCGCTTCATCGCACGGCGGAAAGCCACGCGGCGGATGAGCTGGTCGGCGATGCCCTGCGCGACAAGCTTGGCGTCGATCTCGGGCTTGCGGATCTCGACGATGTTCAGCTTCACTTCGCTGTCGGTCATCGCGGCCAGCTTCGAACGAAGCTTTTCGATGTCCGCGCCCTTCTTGCCGATGATCACACCGGGACGAGCCGCATAGATCGAGATGCGGCACAACTTGGCCGGACGCTCGATCACCACCTTCGAGATCGCGGCCTGAGGCAGCGAGTCGATGATGAACTTGCGGATCTCGATGTCTTCTTTGAGCAGACCGGCATAGTCGCGCCCTTCGGCGTACCAGCGGCTTTCCCAAGTGCGGTTGATCTGCAGACGCAGGCCGATCGGATTGCTTTTGTGACCCATGATCAGGCCTCCTCGACTTCGCGGACCACGATGCGCAGCCGGCTGAACGGCTTGAGGATACGCGTGGACTTGCCACGGCCCCGCGTGTGGAAACGCTTCATGGTGATCGACTTGCCGACCGATGCTTCCGCAACGACCAGGGCATCGACGTCCAGGTTGTGGTTGTTCTCGGCGTTGGCGATCGCACTGGCGAGCACCTTGCGAGCATCGACAGCCATCGCCTTGTTCGAGAACGAGAGGATGTTCAACGCTTCCTCGGCCTTCTTGCCGCGGATCAGGCCCGCAACGAGATTGAGCTTCTGGGCCGAGCCACGGATCGTGGTCCCGACGGCCAGCGCCTCATTCTCGGCGACGCGACGCGGAGCTTTCTGCTTGCTCATCAGCGCTTGCCCTTCTTGTCTGCGGCGTGGCCGGGGAAGTTGCGCGTGGGTGCGAACTCACCAAGCTTGTGGCCGACCATGTCCTCGTTAACGGACACGGGGATGAACTTCTGACCATTGTAGACGCTGAACGTCAGGCCAACGAACTGCGGGAGAACAGTCGAGCGGCGCGACCAGGTCTTGATCGGCGCGTGGCTGTTCTTGTCCTGCGCTTCCTCTGCCTTCTTCAGCAGCGAAAGCTCGACGAACGGACCCTTGCGAAGCGAACGTGCCATGGGTCTTACCTCTTCTTCTTCGCGTGACGGGACCGGATGATCATCTTGTCCGTCTGCTTGTTGTGACGCGTGCGGGCACCCTTGGTCGGCTTGCCCCAAGGCGTAACCGGATGACGGCCACCCGACGTGCGACCTTCACCACCACCGTGCGGGTGATCGACCGGGTTCTTCGCAACACCGCGGGTCAGCGGGCGCTTGCCCATCCAGCGACGACGACCGGCCTTTGCCAGCGTCTGGTTGGAGTTGTCGGGGTTCGAAACCGCGCCAACCGTACCCATGCAATCGCCCCGTAGATAGCGCTGCTCACCCGAGTTCAGACGAACGATCACGAGACCGCGGTCACGACCGACGACCTGGGCATATGCACCGGCCGAACGAGCGATCTGACCACCCTTGCCCGGCTTCATCTCCAGGTTATGGCAGATCGTGCCAACCGGCATCTGGCTCAGCAACATGGCGTTACCGGGCTTCGTGTCGGTCTTCTCACCGGCGACGACGGTGTCGCCGACAGCCAGACGCTGCGGCGCCAGAATATAGGCCTGCTCACCGTCCTCGTACTTCACCAGCGCGATGAAGGCCGTGCGGTTCGGGTCATATTCCATGCGCTCGACGGTCGCGGGCATGTCCCACTTCCGGCGCTTGAAGTCGATGTAGCGGTACTTCTGCTTGTGACCGCCGCCGATGCCGCGCGAGGTGACATGGCCCTTGTTGTTACGGCCACCGGTCTTGCGCTTGCCCTCGGTCAGCGACTTGACGGGCTTGCCCTTGTAGAGCCCCGACTTGTCGACCAGCACGAGGCCGCGGCGGGCCGGGCTCGTCGGTTTGTAGTTCTTGAGTGCCATGATTAGCCCCGTACGCCTTCGGTGACGTCGATCGACTGACCTTCAGCCAGCGTCACAATCGCCTTTTTCACGTCGCTGCGCTTGTAGGGAGCACCCTTCCAGCGCTTGCTCTTGCCCTTCTGGACAATGGTGTTCACGCCCGCGACCTTCACGCCGAACAGAGCCTCGACCGCAGCCTTGATCTGCGGCTTGGTGGCGTCGTTGGCGACCTTGAACACGACCGCATTATGCTCCGAGAGAAGCGTCGCCTTCTCGGTGATATGCGGCGCGACGATCACGTCGTAATGCCGGATGTCGATTTCAGCCTTAGCCATTGAACCGTGCCTCCAGCTTTTCGACAGCGGAGCGGGTCAGCACCAGCGTGTCATGGTTGAGGATGTCGTAGACATTGGCGCCCACTGCAGGCAGCACGTCGACACCGATCAGATTCCCGGCCGCCTTGCGGAAGCCGTCTTCTACCTGCTCGCCATCGATCACCAGCACCTTCTTGCCGAAGCCGAGCTTCGCAAGATCGGCCGCCAGCAGCTTCGTCTTGGCATCGGCAAGCTCCAGCGAGTCGAGAACGAACAGATTGTCGTTCCTGGCCTTGCTGGAAAGAGCCATGCGCAAACCGAGTGCACGGACCTTCTTGTTGAGCGACATGTCGAAGTCACGCTTGCGCGCACCATGGGCCTTGCCGCCACCGATAAAGATGGGAGCGGCGCGGTCACCGTGACGAGCCGTGCCGCCGCCCTTCTGGCGACCCCACTTCTTGCCGGTACGAGCCACATCCGAACGCTCACGCGTCGGACGGGCGGTGGCGCGACGGTTCCACAGCTGCCAGGTGACGACGCGGTGGAGGATATCCTCGCGCGGCTCGAGCCCGAAGACGTCGTCGTTCAGCTCGATGTCACCCGACGCCTTGCCGTCGAGTTTCTGGACCTTCACCTTCACGGATCAGCCCTCCTTGTTCTCGCCGGCCTCGGGCACATCGCCCTCACCAGCGTCGTTCTTGTTCGCTTCGGTCACCGAATCATCGGCACCCGCCTGCTGCTCCTTCAGAAGCTCGGCCTGCTGCTCGGCGTCGACCTGCTGGTGCACTTCATGCTCCGCAGCGCTTTCCACCATGCCAGCGGGCGCTTCGTCATGCTCAGGAGCCGAATTCTGCTTCTCGAGCACGGCGCCGGGGAACGGCGCGCCCTCGGGAAGCGGAAGCTTCACCGCGTCGGAGACCAGCAGCCAGGCGTTCTTGGCGCCGGGCACCGAACCCTTGACGAAGATCAGGCCGCGATCGGCGTCGGTCCGCACGACTTCCAGATTCTGCTGGGTGCGCTGACGATCGCCCATGTGACCGGCCATCTTCTTGTTCTTGAAGACCTTGCCCGGATCCTGGCGGTTACCGGTCGAACCGTGCGAACGGTGCGAGAGCGACACGCCGTGCGTTGCGCGCAGACCACCGAAGCCCCAGCGCTTCATCGCACCGGCAAAGCCCTTGCCCTGCGTGTGACCGGTGATGTCCACCTTCTGGCCAGCAACGAAATGCTCGGCCGAGATCGATGCGCCGACGGGAAGGAGGCCATCCTCGCCTTCAAGGCGGAACTCGGCAACCTTCATCTTGAGCGACACTTCAGCCTTCGCGAAATGCTCGCGCTGCGGCTTGGCCACGTTCTTCTGCTTCGCCTCACCGGCGCCGAGCTGGACGGCAACATAGCCATCACGATCGAGCGTGCGGTGCGAAACGACCTGACAATCTTCCAGCGCAAGAACGGTCACAGGCACATGCCGACCGTCCTCCTGGAACAGGCGGGTCATCCCGACTTTCTTGGCGATCACGCCAGTGCGCATGATCAAAACTCCTAAACATGGGCATAGCGACCATTCGCCATAGGCCCGGTGACAGAGGCACGTCGGAGACCATTTCCGGGTGCGTGAGAAGCCGTGGAAGCGAATGCCGCCACGGCCGGTTTCAACCCAATTATGCAATCGTCGCCCCGTCCGGGCTGAGCGTTTCCATCCCGAGGGACCGAAACTAGACGGGGGACGCAGCCCGGAGAACTGATGTCACCTCGTGGTGACGCTCCGGCGGTATCCCTGTGTCTTTAAGAAGCCGCGATGCAGCTTCCCGCGAGACCTGCGGCCTATCAGGCCAGCTTGATCTCGACATTCACGCCGGCAGCGAGATCGAGCTTCATCAGAGCGTCGACCGTCTGGGCATTAGGCTGCACGATGTCGAGCAGCCTCTTGTAAGTACGGACCTCGAACTGCTCCCGCGACTTCTTGTCGATGTGCGGACCGCGGTTCACGGTGAATTTCTCGATACGCGTCGGCAGCGGAATGGGCCCCCGAATAAGCGCGCCCGTACGACGGGCCGTCTCTGCGATCTCACTCGTGGCCGAGTCGAGAACGCGATGATCAAACGCCTTGAGGCGAATGCGGATATTCTGAGCTTCCATGTCCAACTACCGATGCGAAAGAGCCAAAGAAGCGAGACCGGCTCGCTCCAAAAAAGAAAAGCCCGCCCCGCCTCACCGGATAACCGGGAAGGGGCGGCCCCCTCTTAAAAAACCTGGTCGGCAGAGAATCAATCCCTGCCGACGAGCAGGCCTATATTACTTCGTGATGGTGCTGACAACCCCCGAACCGACGGTACGGCCACCTTCACGGATTGCGAAGCGAAGACCTTCGTCCATCGCGATCGGAGCAATCAGCTTCACGCCGATGGTGACGTTGTCACCGGGCATGACCATCTCGGTGCCTTCGGGAAGAATGACTTCGCCGGTCACGTCGGTGGTGCGGAAGTAGAACTGCGGGCGATAGTTGGCGAAGAACGGCGTGTGACGGCCTCCTTCGTCCTTCGACAGCACGTAGACCTCTGCGCTGAACTCGGTGTGCGGATTTACCGAACCGGGCTTGCAGAGAACCTGGCCACGCTCGACCTCTTCACGAGCAACGCCGCGGACCAGCGCACCGATGTTGTCGCCGGCTTCACCCTGATCGAGCAGCTTGCGGAACATTTCCACGCCGGTGACCGTGGTCTTGCGGGTGTCCTTGAGACCGACGATCTCGACTTCCTCGCCGACCTTCACGATGCCGGTTTCGACACGGCCGGTCACGACTGTACCACGACCCGAGATCGAGAAAACGTCTTCCACGGGCATCAGGAACGGCTTGTCGACCGGACGCGCGGGCTGTGGGATGTAGTCGTCAACGGCCTTCATCAGCTCGAGGATCTTGTCCTTGCCGATTTCGTCGTCACGGCCTTCCAGAGCAGCCAGAGCCGAACCGGCAACGATCGGAATATCGTCGCCCGGGAAGTCGTAGCTCGACAGAAGCTCGCGGATTTCGAGCTCGACGAGTTCGAGCAGCTCCGGATCGTCGACCTGGTCGACCTTGTTCATGAATACAACGAGAGCCGGAACGCCGACCTGACGGGCAAGCAGGATGTGCTCACGGGTCTGGGGCATCGGGCCGTCGGCAGCATTCACGACGAGGATCGCACCGTCCATCTGCGCCGCGCCGGTGATCATGTTCTTTACATAGTCAGCGTGGCCGGGGCAGTCGACGTGCGCATAGTGACGCGCGCCGGTTTCATATTCGACGTGTGCGGTCGAAATCGTGATACCGCGCTCGCGCTCTTCGGGAGCCTTGTCGATGTTCGCAAAGTCAACGGCGGCGCCGCCGAACTCGTCAGCGAGCACCTTGGTGATCGCTGCGGTCAGCGTGGTCTTGCCGTGGTCGACGTGACCGATGGTGCCGATGTTGCAGTGCGGCTTGTTCCGCTCAAACTTAGCTTTCGCCATTTTCAAAGACCTCTATTCGTCTGGATTTGCTGATCCGGTGTATATTCTTGGGCGGACTTGAGGCCGGCACCCGTGAATCAGGCGCCCGCCCCTAGACCGATGAAGCTGCTTACGCAAGCTTCTCCTTCACTTCGGCCGCGACATTCGCCGGGACCTCGTCATAGTGGCTGAACTGCATCGTGTACTGGGCGCGTCCCTGAGTGAACGAGCGCAGTTCGTTGACGTAGCCGAACATGTTCGCAAGCGGCACGTTCGCTTCGACAGCCTGAGCGTTACCACGGGAGTCGGTGCCCTGAATCTGCCCGCGCCGCGAGTTGATGTCGCCGATCACGTCGCCGAGGTAATCCTCCGGCGTCACGACCTCGACCTTCATGATCGGCTCGAGCAGCTTGATGCCCGACTTCTGCGCGATTTCGCGCATGGCGCCGCGACCCGCGATTTCGAACGCGATCGCGCTCGAGTCGACGTCGTGGTAGGCACCGTCATACAGCGTCACAGTGAAGTCGATGATCGGGAAGCCAACAAGGTAACCGCTCTCGGCCTGCTCGCGAAGACCCTTCTCGATCGCCGGGATGTATTCCTTCGGGATGTTGCCACCCTTGATCTCATCCTTGAAGACGAAACCCTGGCCGCGCTCGCCGGGCTCGACCTTAACCTTGACGCGGCCGAACTGACCCGAGCCGCCCGACTGCTTCTTGTGGGTGTAGTCGACATCAACCGGCTTCGCGAGATATTCGCGATAGGCCACCTGCGGCGCACCCACATTGGCTTCGACCTTGAACTCGCGCTTCATACGATCGACGAGAATGTCGAGGTGAAGCTCGCCCATGCCCTTGATGATCGTCTGGCCGGATTCGTGGTCGGTCGACACGCGGAACGAAGGATCCTCGGCAGCAAGGCGATTGAGCGCGACGCCCATCTTTTCCTGGTCAGCCTTGGTCTTGGGTTCCACCGACAGCTCGATAACGGGCTCGGGGAATTCCATACGCTCGAGTATGATCGGCTTCGACGGGTCGCACAGCGTATCGCCGGTCGTCGTATCCTTCATGCCTGCCAGCGCGACAATATCGCCCGCGAATGCCTCTTCGATGTCCTCGCGATTGTTCGAGTGCATCAGCAGCATGCGGCCGACCTTTTCCTTCTTGTCCTTCACCGAGTTCAGAACCGAACCCTTGGTGAGCTTCCCCGAATAAATACGGGTAAAGGTCAGCGAGCCGACGAACGGATCGTTCATGATCTTAAACGCAAGCGCCGAGAAAGGAGCCTCATCCGACGAAGGACGCGTGTCCTTCTCATCGCTATCAGGCAGCACGCCTTCGATGGCGGGAACGTCGAGCGGCGAAGGCATGTAATCGACGACTGCGTCCAGCAGCGGCTGAACGCCCTTGTTCTTGAAGGCCGAACCGCAGAGGACGGGCACGAAATCGCGCGCCATGGTGCCCTTGCGGATAAGCTTCTTCAGCGTCGCCGCATCGGGAACCTCGCCTTCGAGATAGGCTTCCATAACCGCGTCGTCTTGCTCGACAGCGGTTTCGATCAGCTTCTCGCGGTATTCGGCAGCCTTGTCGGCCAGATCCTCGGGAATATCGACATAGTTGAACGTCGCGCCCAGCCCGTCATTTTCCCACACGATGCCACGGTTGTTGACGAGGTCGACAACGCCCTGAAGGTCGCTCTCTGCGCCAATCGGGAGATAAAGCACAAGCGGGGTCGCGCCGAGGCGATCGACGATCGACTGCACGCAATAGTAAAAATCAGCGCCAGTACGATCCAGCTTGTTGATGAAGCACATACGCGGCACGCCGTATTTGTCGGCCTGACGCCATACGGTTTCCGACTGGGGTTCAACGCCGGCCACGCCGTCAAACACCGCCACAGCGCCGTCGAGTACGCGCAGCGAGCGTTCGACTTCGATGGTGAAGTCGACGTGGCCGGGGGTGTCGATGATGTTGATGCGGTGCTTCGGACCCTTGCCGTCTTCGGCGGCCCAGAAGGTCGTCGTCGCAGCGGACGTGATGGTGATCCCGCGTTCCTGCTCCTGCTCCATCCAGTCCATGGTGGCGGCGCCGTCGTGGACTTCGCCGATCTTGTAGGACTTGCCGGTGTAGTACAGGATCCGCTCTGTCGTCGTCGTCTTGCCGGCGTCGATATGCGCCATGATGCCGATATTGCGGTAGCGTTCCAGCGGATATTCGCGGGCCATGGAAAATTCCTCAGGAGTATGAAGCTTGCAGTTGGGCGGCGGCCATCCGGCTCACGCGCTTGTCTGCCGACTCTCTTGGAGCCGGATGGGCCCCATATAGTGATAATTGTGACCGGCGAAAGACGCCTCTTTCCGAAATGCGGGAAAGAGGCGTCTTCGTGTCGGCCTTAGAAGCGCCGATTACCAGCGATAGTGGCTGAACGCGCGGTTGGCGTCGGCCATGCGGTGGGTGTCTTCGCGCTTCTTCACGGCGTTGCCGCGGTTGTTCGACGCATCCATCAGCTCGCCCGACAGGCGCGCGGCCATCGTCGTTTCGGGACGGTTGCGCGCCGCGGTAATCAGCCAGCGAATGGCCAGAGCCTGCGCACGTTCGGGACGAACTTCCACGGGGACCTGATAGGTCGCACCGCCGACGCGGCGGCTGCGGACCTCGATCTGCGGCATGATGTTCGCCAGCGCGTCGTGGAACAGCTGGACCGGATCGGCCTTGGCCTTGGTCTCGACGGTTTCCAGCGCGCCATAGACGATACGCTCGGCAGTCGACTTCTTGCCGTCGAGCATGAGGTTGTTCATGAACTTCGACAGGACCTGATCGCCAAACTTGGGATCGGGCAGGATGACCCGCTTTTCGGGACGACGACGACGTGACATTTTTCTAAACTCCTTCGGAGTGGCCGCTTACATCCGTAAGCGTCCTGCGGCACCGGCCCACTCCCCCACCCGACCACCCAGAGTTTACCCAGCAGGGTAGTCGGGTGGGGGAGCGGGCCGGTGCCGCGTTGATCTTACTTCGGACGCTTGGCGCCGTACTTCGAACGGGACTGCTTGCGGTCCTTCACGCCCTGCGTGTCGAGCACGCCGCGCAGCACGTGGTAGCGCACGCCGGGAAGGTCGCGCACGCGGCCGCCGCGGATCAGCACGACCGAGTGCTCCTGAAGGTTGTGGCCTTCGCCGGGGATGTAGCTGATGACTTCGCGGCCGTTGGTCAGGCGAACCTTGGCCACCTTGCGAAGCGCCGAGTTCGGCTTCTTAGGCGTGGTGGTGTACACGCGGGTGCAGACGCCGCGCTTCTGCGGGTTCTGCTCCATCGCGGGAACCTTGGACTTGGCCTTCTGCGGCTCGCGACCCTTGCGGACCAGCTGGTTGATCGTAGGCATTGTATTTCCTTCCTTGACCGGAGAGTGTCCTCGCCGGGTTGCGCCCTCCCCCGCGCAAATGCGGATGGGTTCGGGCTGAAACTTGTTTTCCGAACGGGAGAATGTCCCGTTCGGGGGTCACCTCATCCGGGCGTAAAAGTGGTTCCCACTTTTACTGATGAGGTTCCGCGCTGATCTGCACCGAGGCGCATGACGAGAGCGGCGAAACTCAATTCATCGAGCCGCCTGATGGATCAGCGATGGAGGAAGGACCGTGCGGGGAAACGCGAAAAGGGCATGCGGGCCTTAAGTAAGGCCCTGCCCTGGCGATCGCCGCACGAACCGAAACGCTCCACCCGGGTCCAGCCGGGTTACTTTGACGGATAACGAGGCGCTGCCCTGTTCGGACGGGCCCCACTCACCGGCAATGTTCAGCTCTGTCCACCGGTAGGGGGTTAGCCCTGCTGGCGGTTGGCGCGGCCCTTAAGGGGATTCGGGGGTGGGGTCAAGGCTAGCCTTTAATTCATCTAGCCGTAAAGAAGTGCGCCATCTGATAAAAGCGGGAGGCTTATTGCCAATGGGAGACCATCGCTGGAGCGACGACCTACTGAATCGAAAGGTCTTTGGTGAACACCTGATAGAATTAATGAAGTCTCGCTACGAAGCACGAAAAAGGGCAGATATCGGATCACTAATCATAAACTTAGATGCACCTTGGGGTAGCGGTAAAACGTATATTATCGAAAAACTAGCCTCTATATTAGCTGACGAGGATTATGCAGTTTCGAAAATAAACGCCTGGGAAGAAGATAGGAACAGCGATCCATTAATATTGATAATGAGCGCTATTAATAAAACTCTAAGCGAAAAAGCCATTGGTAGTAGCAAGGCCAAAAAACTATTAGGTGACGCAAAGTCTGCCTTAGCCCCTGTTGCTATAGAGGCCGGTAAACAAATCGGAAAGCATTTGCTTAGATCAGTTACCGGATTATCAATTGATAAATTATCCGAAGCATATTTGGATAATCAAGCCATCTCTGACGACGAAGATTTTGAAAAAGAGGCGGCGGACGCATTCGAAAAATATGTTGATGCAAAACTTCAGGCACATGAATCTGAAAAGCAGTCAATAGCGTTATTTAAGTCAAAATCATCGAAGGCATTGGACGAGCTTTCAAAAGGAGGCATGAAACTGCCTCTTTTTGTTTTTATAGATGAGTTAGACCGATGCCATCCAGATTACGCGATAAAGCTATTAGAAAATATCAAACATGTGTTTGATATTGAGGGCTTAGTTTTTGTAATTTCAACTGACACCTTACAACTTCGAGAAGTCGTCAAGGGCTATTTTGGACAAGGTTTTGATGGTGGCGTTTATTTAAGAAAGTTTTTTGATCGAACAGTGGTTCTTCCCCCAGCATCGAATTTGGATTTTTCGCTGAAAAAATTTGAATTGTATGGGGTGGACTTCGATAAATTAAGCCCACCAGAAGGTGTTAATATAAGTTACATTATAGAATCATGGACAAATTTTGTACATTGCTCGAGACGAGATATTGAGCAGATTGCTGAGATACTATCTAATTTTACGAACACGTGGCCATATCCCAACATAATAGATCCAGTTTCTTCTCTTATATTAGCCTCAGCATATTTTTTCCATCCTCACGAATTCGTTACAATGGGCCCTGGCGCCCTATTTAAGGGGTCTACCGGGCGATGGATGATTAAGGCCCCATTTTCCGATTCATCAGAAGACACGTGGTCAATATTTAATAATATAAAGTCTGATGGGAATAGACCCTTTCATTCAATAGATTTACATAAGGGTTACAGCGGAAGGTTTTTAAATCAGGAAATGTTATCTCTAAGCGGTTCGAGTCAAAATCCTCAAGCCGAGCGATCTCGCTCGAATGAATATAGTGATTTTATTGTTGTGTCCGCAAAGTCAGTTTTAAACATAGATCACTAATCTTTTTATTTTCCTACACCCCCTCCCCCTCATATCCCCAAGCGCCCCTCACCCAGCAGGAGCGCGTCCATGTCCGGCACACCCCCAACCCAATCGGCCCCGCCTGAAATCCGCTTTACGCCCGTGCCTCGCGCGCGGCGGCGGAAGCTGACTGCGCGGCGGCAGCGGCAGTTCATCGAGGCGCTGGCGCGGACGGGGCTTGTTTCGGAGGCAGCGGAGGAAGTGGGGGTCAGCGTCGCGGCGCTGGAGAAGCTGCGTTATTCCGAGGCCGGGCAGAGGGCGGTGCGGGGGCTGAGCTTTCGCGCGGCGTGGGATGCGGCGCGGGGGTGCGAGGCGGCCAGGAAGGCCAGATCGGAGCGCAGGCGTTTGGGTTGCAGGCTGGCGGGGCGCAAGCTGGCGGGGCGCGGGGTCGCCGGGCGCGGTGGCTTTGGGGATGGGGGTTTCGCGGATGGCCATTTCGCGGATGGCCATTTCGCGCATGGTGGGCGCGGGACCCTGCGCGATGCGCCGCCGGAGGTTGCGCCAGAGGTTACGCCAAAGGCTTCTGGGGCGTTTCGGCTCTCCTGCGCTTCGGCCCATCCTTCGCAGCGGACCAGCCGTGCCGCCTTTACCGGGCCGGAGCCTTCGCCGGACGATCCGCTGCTGGGGTTCAGGCCGTTCCTCCATCCCTGCCCGCGCCGGAACTCGATCACGCCCGACCGGCAGCGCGCGTTCATCGCGGCGCTCGCCGCCAGCGGATCGGTGCGGCAGGCGGCGCGCGCCATCGGGGCCAGCGTGGAGGCGCTCTACAATCTGCGCGCGCGCGGCGGGGCGGAGGAATTTGCCGCCGCGTGGGAGAAGGCCATCGACCTCGGCATCGCGAGGCTGGAGGACACGGCGCTGGCCCGCGCCATAGAGGGCGAGCTGCGCCCCGTCGTCGCGCGCGGCGAGATCATCGGCGAATACCGCGTGCATAACGAGGCGCTGGTGATGTTCCTGCTGCGCCATCGCCGGTCCCGGCGATACGGGCCGGTGCCTGAGCGCCCTGCCCCCGACGGGCCGAGCCACGGGGAGATCATGGACGGCATCATGGTCAAGCTGAGCCGCGCGAGGGAGCGCATGATCGCGGGGCTGGATCCGGTGGAGGGCGCGGCGGATTGAGGCGGTTTGCGGCGGGCAGGTCGCAGATTCTTGATGGATCGCAGGGGTCTAGCGGCTTTCTCAATCAAAATGGTCGACTTACGGATGATACATGGTATCATGGCTGTCCCACGCGCCCGGTCCAGCCTTGGTTAGTGGGTAATCGGTGACGGGCCGGGCGCCATCAAGAGAGGTGCCTGATGTCCTATACAGACACTCCGCAAGGCCAGAACCGCGGCGCTACGATCGCGACGGTCGCTGTCATCCATGCCGCGCTGGGCTATGCGCTGGTCTCCGGTTTCGGGGCGAGCGTCGTCACCGAGGTCGGCAAGACCATCAAGGCCACATTCGTGGAAAAGGTCGAGACGGTGAAGCTGGAGCCATTGCCTCCGATGGAGGCCGAACCCAGCGCCGATCCGCTGCCGACCGCGCCCGATACGGCGATCACGCTCGACCGGCCGAACAGCATCGACACCATGGTGTTCGACGTGCCCCTGCCGCCCTCGCCCCTGCCGGGCACGCACGAGATCGTCCTGCCCCCGATGCCGGTGCCGCCCGCGCCGCTGCCCGCCTATGAGGCGAAGGGCGCGGTGCCTCGTGGCAATCCGGGGACGTGGGTGACGCCGAACGATTACCCCTCGCGCGAGCTCAGGATGGGGAACGAGGGGCTGACCCGGTTTCGGCTGGAAATCGGGGCCGACGGACGGGTGACCGATTGCACGATTACCGCGTCGAGCGGGCATCCCGGCCTTGACGAGGCGGCTTGCAAACTGGTGACGCGGCGCGCTCGGTTCGAGGCGGCGACGGGCGCGGACGGCGCGAAGACGGCGGGGCGTTACGAGAATGCGATCCGCTGGCAGATACCCGGGTAATCAACAGGGAACGGGGGCGGGTTTCGGCCTGCCCCCTTCTCCCGCCTTCAGTCCTTTTTGGCGGCGGTCAGGAAGTCGACCAGCGCCTTGACCTTTTTCTGGCGCCATTGCGGACGCGGGGCGACCAGCCAATAGGTGGCGCGCGTGTCCTCGATCTCGGACAGGGCGATCAGCTGGCCGGTCTCGATCTCGTGCTCGACCAGTTGCAGCGGCAGCACTGCGCGGCCCATGCCGCCCAGCACCGCCGACAACGCCTGTCCGGTCGCGCCGACGCGCAGGCCCGCCTCGATCCCTTCTCCTTCGGTGCCCGGTTCGCTTTCGGGCCCGCCGGGCCATGAGATCCAGCTGTCGGGCGCGCCGGGGGCGGCGACCTCGACCCGGCGGCCGGGCGAGAGCGGAACGCCGTCGAGTTCGCCGGGGCTTTCGACGAGGCGCACCGCGAAATCGAGGTTCGCTTCGGTGAAATCGGTGTCGTGGCCGCCTGCCATGTGAAAGCGCGTGTCGGGATTCGCCTCGCGAAAGGCGGCGAGGCGGCGGGCGAACCATGCGCCGAAGAAGTCGCGCGGCGCGGCGAAGGTGAACTTGTGGCTGGACTGGCCCGCCTGCATCGCGTGGACCGCTTCCTCGAAGCGCAGAAACCCGCTGCGCAGCGAATCGAGGCCGGCGGCTGCCTCGTCGGTAAGCTCGAGACCCTTGGGCGTGCGGCGGAACAGCACGACGCCCAGCAGATCCTCAAGCGCGCGGATCTGCTGGCCCACGGCGGCGGGGGTGACGGCAAGCTCGTCCGCGGCGCGGGTGAACGACAGGTGCCGGGCCGCGGCGTCGAGCACGCGCAGGCCGTTGAGGGGGAGATGGGTACGCTTCATGGCCAGATCGCTGATAATGCGCGCGCCGCGAATGGGCAACGCACGGATGCGATTCGCGCGCTAGCCCTGCGCGGTGGCCCGATTTCAGCGCTGCGCGGTTGCAGGTGCGGACAGCGGGAAGAAGGGGATCGCGGCCTCGAAGATGGTGCCGTCCTCGCGGCGGAAGCCGTAATAGCCTTCCATCGTGCCATGCGGCGTTTCCAGCGGGCAGCCCGAAACGTAATCGTGGCTTTCCCCCGGTTTCAGCAGCGGTTTTTCGCCGACCACGCCTTCGCCGTCGACAAGGCTGACGCGCCCGGCCGCGTCGGTGATGCGCCAGTGCCGCGTCAGCAATTGCGCGCTCTGCTCGCCATTGTTCTCGATCCGGATGTGATAGGCCCAGAACCAGTGCCCGTCGGACACCTGCGATTGTTCCGGCAGGAAGCTGGCGGCGACCCGGACGGTGATGCCCTGCGATATCGCGGCATGATCGAATAGCTGCTCTATCATCGACACGCAGGTTAGGCGCAAATCGCCCCCGGACGCAAATCGGGCGGGCGAGATGTGAACAATGGCGTGGCCGCTGGCGGGCCGATCATATGGCCGCGCGCGGGCCGGATCAGGACGCGAGCAGGTTTTCCGCCGGTGCGTCGAAGGTCCAGCGCAGGCCGCCCGCGTCATAGGTCAGGCGGACCTCGGCCTCCAGAGTGGCGGCGGGGATGTCGCGGATGACCGAACTGCCGAATCCCTCGCGTTCGGGGACGGTGACCGGCGGGCCGCCGGTTTCGGTCCAGCTGATGCGCAGCCGGTCGTCGGTCAGTTCCCAGGCGATGTCGACCTTGCCCGCGGTGCGCCCCTCGCCGTCTCCGACGCCGGCGTCGTCGATCTGCGACAGCGCGCCATATTTGAACGCATTGGTCGCCAGCTCGTGCAGCGCGAGGCCCAGCGTTTCGGCGGCGCGCGCGGTCAGCTCCACCGGCGGGCCCGAATGGGTCAGCGCCGTCCTGGCGCGGTCGATGGCGAAGGACAGCTGCGCCTCGACCAGATCGGCCATGTCGACGCTGCGCCATTCACGTTTCACCAGCAGGTCCTGGTTGGCGGCAAGCGCCTGGATGCGGCGCATGAAGCGTTTCAGGAACTCCTCGTTCCCCGGCGCCGAACGCCGGGCCAGCGCCATGATCAGCGTCAGCATGTTCTTGGCGCGATGGTTCACCTCGCGCAGCAGGTTCTCGATCGACTCGTTCTGCTCGCGCTGTTCGGTGATGTCGGTGTTGGTGCCGAACCAGAACTGCACGCTGCCGTCGGCGCCCCTGATCGGACGCGCGCGGGATAGGAACCAGCGATATTTGCCATCGGCGCCGCGCAGGGGGAACGTGTCCTCCCATAATTCGCCGGTGTCCCAGCTATGCTGCACACGCTCCACCACGCGGTCGACATGGTCAGGGTGATGCACGGCCTTCCAGCCCCAGCCTTCCATGTCCTCTATCGTGGTGCCGGTGTATTCGAACCAGCGGCGGTTGTACCAGAAGATCCAGCCTTCGGCGTCCGCGATCCACGCCAGCTGCGAGATATTGTCCGCCATCATCTTGAAGCGGGTCTCGCTTTCGGCCAGCGCGCGGCGCGCAAGGTCGAGGTCGCCCAGCTCGCGCGCGATCTTGCTGGCCCCGACGATCCGCCCGTCCGCATCGCGCACGGGAGAGACGGTGACGGTCACGTCGATGTCGGTGCCGTCCTTGCGGCGGCGCACCGTGTGGAACGGCATCACCCGTTCGCCGCGCTCGATGCGGGCGATGATGTCGTCCTCTTCGTGCTGACGGTCGTCGGGGATCAGCAGGCGGATCGATTTGCCCAGAATGTCGCCGGCGCGATAGCCGAACAGCCGCTCCGCCGCCGGGTTCCAGCTGGTGATCGTGCCATCGAGCCGTTTGGACACGATCGCATCCTCGCAGCTTTCGAAGATCGCCGCGAGCAGGCCTTCGGCGGGCGTGCCGCTGATGGCGGGTGCGATCTCGTTCATGCCGGGCGCTCCCTGTTCGGCGTCACGTCACAGCCCGATGGCGCGCAGGGCACGGTCGATATCCTCAAGCAGGTCGTCTGCATCCTCCAGCCCGACATTGAAGCGCAGCATTCCTTCATCGACACCCATCTCGGCGCGTTTTTCCGGTCCGACCGAATGGTGGGTGGTCGATGCCGGATGGCACATCAGCGACCGTGCATCGCCGATATTGTTCGAGATATCAATCAGCTGAAGATTGTCGAGCAGCGCATGCGCCTGCGCCCTGCCCCCGTCGAGCACGAAGGAGAAGATGCAGCCGGGCATGTCCATCTGGCGCATCGCCATGTCGTGGCGCGGGTGGCTTGCAAGGCCGGGGTGCAGGATCTTCGGCACGCGGCCTTCCATGAAGCGCCCGATTTTCAGCGCGTTGTCGCACTGGCGGCGGGCGCGCAGTTCCAGCGTTTCGAGGCCCTTCAGCACCACCCATGCGTTGAACGGCGACAGGTTGGGCCCGGTGTTGCGCTGGAACGGGAGGAGCTTGTCGTTGATGAATTCCTCGGACCCGCAGACCGCACCCGCCAGCACGCGGCCCTGCCCGTCCATCAGCTTGGTCGCGGAATAGGCGATGACGTCTGCGCCGAACTCCATGGGCCGCTGCATCACCGGCGTGCAGAACGCATTGTCGACCACGGTGGTGATGCCATGCGCCTTCGCCAGAGCGCAGACATGGTCGAGATCGACGATGTCGAGCGTGGGATTGGCGGGGGTTTCGAAGAAGAACACCTTGGTGTTGGACTGGATCGCGGCCTCCCACGCGGCATTGTCGGTGGAATCGATCGTCGTCCCCTCGATCCCGAAGCGCGGCAGCAGTTCGTCGACCAGCCAGCGGCACGATCCGAAGGCCGCGCGCGCGGCGACGATGTGATCCCCTGCCGACAGCTGGCACAGCAGCGCCGCCGTCATCGCGGCCATGCCCGATGCCTGCGTGCGGCAGGCCTCTGCGCCTTCCATGATCGCGATGCGTTCATCCAGCATGGCGACGGTGGGGTTCTGCAGGCGCGAATAGGTCATGCCCGCCGCTTCGCCCGCAAAACGCGCGGCGGGTGTGGCGGCATCCTCGTAGCTGTAGCCCGAGGTGAGGAACATCGCCTCGCTCGTCTCGCCCATGTCGCTGCGCCATGTGCCGGCGCGGACGGCCTGTGTGGCGGGACGCCAGTTGCGGGTGATCGAGCGGTCGGTTCCGGTGGTGCGTTTCATGGGTGATGCGGTTAGCGTCGGGGCGCTGCCATGACAATGTCGGATTGCCGGATCGGGAGGCGGGGCACGCTAGTCGCGGTCGAGCCAGCGCTGCGTCGCGGGTAGCCATTGCAGGACGATCACTCCGACGCTGACCAGCATGACGAGGGCGGCGCGCACGAGAATCCAAGCATCGCCGGACAGTTCGGGCGGGACGCGCAGGATCGCGATCACCGCGAGGATGAAGGTTACGATGTGGAAACCCGTCATCAGGAACCGCATCAGCGCGCTGCGAAGCCAGACGAAGGCGGTGGTGAGCGCAAGATAGATGGTGAAGAATGCCGCGATGGTCGGCGTCAGCGGATAAGGCGTAAGCGCCCATGCGACGAGGATCGCGCCGGCCGCCAGCAGCGCATTGGCTCGCACGGTCCAGGGTGACTGCCCCATATGTCTTTCGTATGCCCGCAAAGCCATCGTCGTCGTCCCGGCCCGATACGCCGTCTTGCCGTCAGCGGGCGCTGCCGGGTGCGAGCACCCAGCGGCCCGTGTCGGGGTGCCATAGCAGGGCCGTGCTCACCAGCGCCGCGCCGAATATCAGCACGACCCGCAGCGGGAACAGCGCATCGGGATTGCGCCCCGGCAGGATGAAGACGAGCCCGTAGAGCACCAGCCCCGACAGGATGAAATGAAACGCGCTGATGGCAAAGCGCACCCAGTCGTTGCGGCTGGCGGCGAACAGCACCGCAATGGCGATATAGGCCAGCCCGGCCAGCACGACATGCGGCAGAAGGCGGGGCGGGGTGAGCGCGAGCGCCGCGACGGGCGTCAGCACAGCGAAGAGAAGGTAGGCGCGCACGCTCCATGGCCGGTCGCCGAAGCGCAGGCTCGCGATGATCCTGTCCATGGCCCGCCCCCCGCTTGCCTTTCGCCCCCGCCTAAAGCCGTGCGAGGACCGCGTCGCCGATCTGGCTGGTCCCGGCGTCGCCGCCCAGATCCGCGCCGTAAATGCCGTCGGCCAGGGTCCTGGCGACCGCGGCCTCTACCCGTGCGGCGTGTTCTTCCTGCCCCAGCGAATGGCGCAGCAATTCGGCGGCCGACAGGATCGTGGCGAGCGGATTGGCGATCCCCTTGCCCGCGATATCGGGTGCGCTACCATGGATAGGTTCATAAAGTCCGAACGTGCCATGCGCGGTCTTGCGCTCGCCCAGCGAGGCACTGGCGAGCAGGCCGATCGAGCCGACGCACATCGAGGCCTGATCGGAGAGGATATCGCCGAACAGGTTTCCGGTGACCACCACGTCGAACTGGCCGGGATTGCGCACCAGCTGCATCGCGGCATTGTCGACATACATGTGCGACAGGGTGACGTCGGGATAATCCGCCGCGACCTCGATCACCACGTCGCGCCACAATTGCGAGGTTTCGAGCACGTTCGCCTTGTCGACCGAGCAGAGCAGGCCGCGGCGCTTGCGGGCCGCTTCGAATCCGGCGACGGCGATGCGGCGGATCTCGCTTTCGTCATAGCTCATGACGTCATATCCCTGCCGCAGGCCTTCCGGGGTGGTGCGCATGCCCTTCTCGCCGAAATAGACGTCGCCGTTGAGCTCGCGCACGATGAGCAGGTCGATGGCGGAAGCAACTTCGGGGCGCAGCGCGGAGGCGCCTTCGAGGCCGGGGAAGACCTTGGCGGGGCGCAGGTTCGCGAACAGGCCCAGCTCGCTGCGCAGGCCGAGGATCGCCTGTTCGGGGCGCAGATGGCGTTCCAGAGTGTCGCAGGCCGGGTCGCCCACCGCGCCGAATAGGATCGCATCGGCCTCCCGCGCGCAGGTCAGCGTTTCTTGCGGCAGCGGGTGGCCGTGGTTCCGGTAGGCGGTTCCGCCCACGTCCGAGGCGAGGAACGAGAACGGCAGGGGCAATGCCTCGAGCACGCGGAGCGCCTGCTCCGTCACTTCCGGCCCGATACCGTCGCCCGCGAATACCGCGATCTTCATGTGCTGTTCCCTGACCTTTTTTGTAATCTATGCGATGCGCGCCAGCCTCTCGCGCAATATTGCGCGCGCGGCGGCGAGGTCGCCCATAACAGGACCGGCGCGGTCTGCAAGAACCCGCTTTTCCACAAAGCGCCCGATGCGGTCGAATGCGGCAATTGTGTTGCCCCAGTCCGCACCTTCCAGATCCGGGCGCGAGCCGCCGTAGCCGAGTTCGCGCAGGAACAGCGCTTCATAGGCGATCAGCGCGGGCACCCAGCCGCGCGCCGAGGGGGCATGGCAGATCGCGTCGAGCACCGCGTCCAGCGCCTGATAGAGCGCGGGGAACGGGCTGCGTTCGGGCAGAATCGCGGCGGTGAGCGCGGTGACCCAGCCGATGGCGGCGGCGGGCAGCGGTTCGGAGAGGAAGGGCGCGCGGCTGGTGACAAGCTCGGCCTTGAGGAAGGGCAACTGGCTGGCCGAGCGCGCGGCGATGTCGATTGCCACTCCGTTGCCGGGGACCAGCACGGCGCGCATCCGCCTGCCCCGCCCGCCCGCGACATAGCCCGCGACGAGGCCGTATTCGCCGGTCAGCACGCGCGCGATCGACGCGTTCTCGCCATGAGAGCGCGCGGCGCAGACGATGGCGGAGGCGCGGATGTGCATGGCCGCAAGCATTGACGCGGCGCGCGCGGCTGCGCAAGCGATCCCCGAGATGGAGGAAAGGGACAAGAGGTGATCAAAGGCGCGGCGCTGGACACCGGCAGGCTGGTCGTGCGGCCGTTCGAGGAGGATGATGCGGACCGGCTGGTCGCGATCTTCGCCGATCCCGATGTCGCGCGCCATGTCGGTGACGGCGCGCCGCTGGACCGGGCTGAAGCCCTGCTTTGGGTGCGAAATTCGCGCGCCAACCTGTCGCGGCACGGTTACGGCACGGGTGCGGTGACCCAGAAGGACGGCGGACGCATGATCGGCTGGGCGGGCGTGGCGCGGCCCGAGGGGGAGCCGCCCGAGATTATCTACGGGTTCGAACGTGCGGCGTGGCGCAAGGGATATGGGCGCGAATTGCTGGCCGCGCTGGTCGCCTTTGCCGCGGCGCGCGGGATCGATCCGGTGCGCGCGACCGTGGCGGCGGGCAACGCGACCTCATCGGCGCTATTGCTGGCGGCGGGGTTCAGGCTGGCGGATCCGCACTATGGCGGGGATCCACAGGTGCAGCTTTACGAATGGACCGCCTCGACCTGATTATCGGCGCAGGCGCAGGGTTTGGGCCGATTTTCGAGCGCGATATTCTTGTGGGCGGCTGCCTTGTCGGCGGCGATCGCCGGGTTGCGTTCGCGGCCCATCGTCCAGTTCTTGTCCAGCCGCACCTGCGGATTGGGCGCGCACCAGATCTCGCCCGTGTCGTCGATGGCGGTGACCCAGATGAGGTTATGTTCCTGGCCGTAATCGATCATGCCGAAAGCATAGCCGTGCCCCTTGCCGAGCACGTGGACTGGTATCGTCGGATTGAGCTGAGTGAACATGGGCGTGAAATCCCGATGAGAGGGGTTTCACAAGCAATTGACGGATCGCGCGCCTGTTCCCGGCGTCTTGCCGCAAGTTAAGCTGTTCGGCGGTAAAGCGCCCGAACGCCCCTATTTGTCGGCGGGCTTCTTCGTCGGGCCCTTTTTCAGCGGCTCCGCCGATCCGGAATGCTTGGCTTCCAGCGCGGCGATGCGGGAGGAGAGCGCCTCGTTCTCTTCGCGGGCCTTGGCGGCCATGGCCTTGACCGCGTCGAATTCCTCGCGGCTGACGAAATCCAGCCCGCCCAGCGCCTCGCGCAGTCGTTCGCGCGCGGCCTCGCTGGCTTCGCGGCCCATGCCGGCGAAGGTGCCGGCAGCGGCGGTGAACAGGCGGGTGATGTCCGAGATACGGGGATTGTCGCTTTGCATGGATATTAGATGCGATGCGCGCGGCCACAGTTCAAGAGAAAACCCCGCCATGCGTGCGGCACGGCGGGGTTCCTAAGTCTATGGGACCTACTTGCGCTTGAGGTCGAAGCGGTCGAGTTCCATCACCTTGACCCATGCCTTGACGAAATCGGCGGTGAACTTCGCTTCCATCCCGTTCTCGGCATAGACCTCGGACAGGGCGCGAAGCTGCGAGTTTGCGCCGAAGGCGAGATCGGTGCGGGTCGCGGTCCACATCTGCTCGTCCGTGTCGCGGTCGCTGCCGATGAACTTCTCGTCGCTGTCCTCCTCGACCTGTTTCCACGCGGTGCGCATGTCGAGCAGATTGACGAAGAAGTCGTTCGACAACACGCCCGGACGGTCGGTGAAGACGCCGTCCCTGCTGCCGCCATGGTTCGCGCCCAGCACGCGCAGCCCGCCGACCAGCACGGTCATTTCCGGCCCGGTCAGCCGCAGCAATTGCGCGCGGTCGACAAGCAATTCCTCGGTCGGGACACTGTGGCGCGTCTTGAGGTAGTTGCGGAAGCCGTCGGCGCGCGGTTCGAGCCAGCCGAAATTCTCGACGTCGGTCTGGTCCTGCGTGGCATCGACGCGGCCCGGCGTGAACGGCACCTCGATCGACTGGCCGCCGTCCTTCGCCGCCTTTTCGATGGCCGTGCCGCCCGCGAGGACGACGAGGTCGGCGAAGGAGATCTTCTTCCCGCCGCTGGCCGAGCCGTTGAAATCCGACTGGATGGCTTCGAGCTTTTCGATGACCTTTGCCAGCTTCTGCGGTTCGTTGACTTCCCAATCCTTTTGCGGAGCCAGCCGGATGCGCCCGCCATTCGCGCCGCCGCGGTGGTCGGAGCCGCGATAGGTGCTGGCCGCCGCCCATGCGGTGGAGACAAGCTCGCTGACCGACAGACCGCTGTTGAGGATCTTGTCCTTGAGCGACTTGATATCATTGGCGTCGACCACCGGGTGGTCCAGCGCGGGCAGTGGGTCCTGCCAGATCAGGTCTTCTTCCGGCACTTCCGGCCCGTGGTAGCGGGACTTGGGGCCCATGTCGCGGTGGCACAGTTTGAACCATGCGCGGGCGAACTGGTCGGCGAAATAATCGGGATCGGCGCGGAATTTCTCCATGATCTTGCGATATTCCGGGTCCACCTTCATCGCCATGTCGGCCGTGGTCATGATGGTCGGCTGCGTCTTCGACGGATCATGCGCCATCGGGGCCAATGTTTCGGGCGGCGCGCCCACGGGCGTCCACTGCTGCGCGCCGGCGGGGCTGCGCACCAGCTCGTATTCGTGGTCGAGCAGCATGTCGAAATAGCTCATGTCCCACTTGGTCGGCGTGGGAGTCCATGCGCCTTCGAGGCCGCTGGTGATGGTGTGGTCGCCCACGCCGCTTTCATGGTCCGACGTCCAGCCAAGGCCCTGCATCGCGATATCCGCGCCCTCGGGCTCCGCGCCCACAAGGCTGGCATCGCCCGCGCCGTGGCACTTGCCGAAGGTGTGGCCGCCCACGGTCAGCGCGGCGGTCTCGGTATCGTTCATGCCCATGTTGCCGAAGGTCTTGCGGATGTCGCGCGCGCTGCCCATCGGGTCGGGATCGCCGCCGGGGCCTTCGGGATTGACGTAGATCAGGCCCATCTGGATCGCGGCGAGCGGGTCTTCCAGCTCAAGCTCCTTGTCGGGCTGGATGCGGGTTTCGTTGTTCTCGTGCCCGACCCAGTATTCCTCGGTCCCCCAATAGACGTCGGTTTCGGGCTCGAACGTGTCGGCGCGGCCCCCGCCGAAGCCGAACACGGGCGCGCCCATGGATTCGAACGCGACATTGCCCGCCATGATCATCAGATCGGCCCAGCTGAGGTGCTTGCCGTATTTCTGCTTGATCGGCCACAGCAGGCGGCGCGCCTTGTCGAGATTGGCGTTGTCGGGCCACGAGTTGAGCGGAGCAAAACGCTGCTGGCCGGAGCCTGCGCCGCCGCGTCCGTCCTGAATGCGATAGGTGCCCGCGCTGTGCCATGCCATGCGGATGAAGAACGGGCCGTAATGGCCGTAATCGGCGGGCCACCACGGCTGGCTGTCGGTCATCAGTGCGTGGAGATCGCGTTTCACCGCCTTGTAATCGAGCGCGTTGAAGGCTTCGGCATAGTCGAAGTCGGGGTCGAAGGGGCTGGGGTTGGTGTAGCCCTGGTGCAATATGTCGAGCGAGAGCTGGTTGGGCCACCAGTCGCGATTGGTGCGGCCCAGCAGCGATTTGCGAGCCTCGTGCTGTACCGGGCAGCCGCCCTTCAGCGGGTCTTTTGTCTTGGCGTCCATTTTATCCATCTCCTGCAGGGGGTAACCCGTCCTTGTGAAAGTGCAGTATACAGATGGGGGCCGTGCGGCCCAAACGCAGATGCTCGTTCGGATTGATCGATCAAATCGATGAGTTTTTGCCGATTGACGCAGCAGGCCTATCAGTCGGGGCGGCTGTCAAGGCCATGAAAAAGGCCCGCGCGGCGGCGGGCCCCTTCCCTTTTCCGCTTTTCGTTACGGACGCCGCACGCGGGCATAGTCGATCCGCGAGGCCGCGCCGCCATCGTGGTACACCACGTCCTGATTGCGGATTTCGAGATCGTCCGCGGCAATCATCCGGCCATCCTCAAGCCGGACGGCGGCGATGTGTTCCTTCTTCTTGTCGACCAGCAATTCTTCGATCCTGCCATAGGAATTGCCCTTGCTGTCGAGCACGGAGAAGCCGCGAATATCCTGTTCCGGGTTGACGAGCGACCAGTCGCCCAGATCCTCGAGTTCGCCGAAGCGGTCATGTGTGTCGTTCATGTCGTAATCCTTTCCCGGCGCGCTCAGGCGCCCTGCAATATCTCGATATTGGCTTCGTCGACGATCATGAACGCCGCCTGGTCCGCGATCACGTCCAGCGTATCCTGATCGAGCGGAACGCCTTCGACATCCGACACGGCGCCGCCTTCGTGGATCCGGCCGCCCGAAATCATCAGCTGCTGTCCGGCGTTGATGTCCAACGGCACTTCGCGCGGTTCGTCGATGATGATGGCGAACATGCGCGCGCCGTCGTTCTGCACCCAGAAGCCGCGATCGGTGAGCGGGCCGTCGACGCCGACTTCGCCGGTGAAGGTCTGCCCGATATAGGCCTGCGGCTGGGCCAGTATGGCGGCCAGCGTCATGGGACCGGCGGGGTCCATCGCAGACTGGTCGACCGTGTCGAGCGTTCCGGCAGGCGCGGTGGCGACGGCGTCCTCGTCCACGACATTGTCATTGCCCGACGACAGCCACCAGATGAGCAAAACCACGAGGATGGCGGCGAGCAAGAGCCAGAGCCATGTCCGGGACGATTTCTTTTCTACGGGAATTTCAGCCATGCTCGTTCTCCTCCGCGCGGTATGCGCATTAACGGAGCGAGTGGCGCACGGTAACGTTCCGAGATAATCCCGGTCAGGGGCGTATTAGCCGATTATCGGGGCATATCGGCACGCGCCCCGCCCCCCGCGTGCGTGACCGAGCGGTCGGGCGCGGGGGATCGGGGCGGTGTCCGGCCAATCGTTCAGTCGCCCGTTAAGGCTGGGCGAAGAACCACATCACCACGATGGCCAGCATCAGCGCTACCATGCCTGCGGCGACATGTCCCCAGTCGACATGGGGCGCGTGGATGTGCCAGTGCGGATGTGCGTGGGGCCCTGCGATATTGGCGGGGCGGCCGGGCGGCTCGACTCTGCGGGCGGCCCTTGGTGCATGCGAGATGCGCATGATCTCCTCCTTTGCGTTGCTACGCTGTGTCAGCGCGGCTCCAACCTATGGAGTCGTCGATCATGCCGTTATACGCCTCTTCAGCGGCGAAGGACAGTTCTTGAAGCGCAGAACGAACACCGCCCCGACCCGCGTTTCGGCGGGCCGGGGCGGCATCATTTCAGAGATTTATGTCAGGCGTTCAGAAGCGCACCCCGGCCATTACGCCCCACACGCGCGGTTCGTTGATCATGGCGGTGAGATTGTTGAAATCGATCCCGCTGACCGCGCTCTTGTCGTTGGTGACGTTGCGCACGAAGGCGGCCAGTTCATAGCTGTCGCTCTGCCAGCCGGCGCGCACGCCGCCTTCGAGCAGTTGCTTGTCCTGGAACTCGACCGATTCATACAGGAAGAAATTGATGCGCGAGCGATAGGCCCAGTCGGTCATCGCATAGATCTCTCCGTCGCCGACCGGCACGCCGTAGCGCGCAGTCCAGTTGGCGATCCAGCGCGGCGACTGCGGCAAGCGGTTGCCGTCGATATTGACGATCGCCGCCGCGAAGGGCGCCGCCGGGACCACGACCGGATCGAGCACGGTGCACAGCGAGACATCGGGGAACGTATCGACCCGCGTGCCGCCGCACGCCGCGGAGGTCAGGCCCTCGTCCCGGATCTCGGTATGGTTGTAGCTGAGACCCGCGGTCAGCGTCAGCCCGGTGACGGGCGCGAGCTGTGCGTCGAGTTCGAAGCCATAGCCGCGCACATTGTCGGCATTGATCAGGCGGTTTGCGTTCACGTCGCCGCCCACGGCGGTCAGCTGCGCATCGTTCAGGTCATAGTAGAAGCCCGACAGGTTGACGCGCGCGCGTCCGTCCCACGCGGTGGTCTTGATCCCGGCCTCGTACGAGGTGATCGTTTCGGAATCGGCCACCGACACGCCGTCCTCCAGCGGAGTTGGGGTTGCGGGCGGGAACAGGATGCGGCCCTGGATGCTGGGCGCGCGATAGCCGCGCGCGACGCGGGCATAGAGGTTGACGTCGGGGTTCACCTCGTAACCCACGCTGGCGTCCCAGGTGATCGTGTCGTCGCTGACGTCGCGGGTGACGGTGCCCAGCGGGCTCTGCAGGAAGGCGGGGAACTGCGTATCCTTGCTGCGCGTCACGGTGAAATCGCGGCTGTCGTCGTTGTAACGCACGCCGCCCGTCACGCTCAGCTGGTCGGTCAGGTCGTAGGTGACCGATCCGAACACGCCGTATGCCTTGCTGTCCTGACGCTGGCTGACGAAGATGTTGACCCCGCCCGGCGCATTCAGCCCGTCGCCCAGCGTCGAGTAGTTCTCGCTGACGATGTCGAGCCCTTCGTCGAAATAGAAGAAGCCGGCCTGATAGCTGAGCGGTCCGCTGCCATTGCTGGCGATGCGCAGTTCCTGCGTGAACTGTTCGAGATCGGGGACCGAGTCGCGCGTTTCGGCGGTGAAGGGAATGTCGCCCGGCCCGTAGAGTGCGGGCGGCAGGAAATTGGCGCCGAAGCCGCCGTCGACATCGCCGACCGAGGTCGATTCGCCGTGCCAGTAGCTGGTGACCGAGATCAGCGAGACCGGACCGAGGTCGTAGGTCATGCGGGCCGAGAGGTTCTGCGTCTTGACCGTCTGTTCGTTCTGGCCGTCGACCGAAATGGAATCGCGGTCGAAATTCTCGTTCAGGGCGGGCTCGCCGCGGGTGAAATTATTGGCGCGGAACAGGCGGGCCGTCCCGTCGAGATCGCGGAACTGGCCGGTCAGCAGCACTTCGAAATCGTCGCTGGGCTGGATCAGCGCCTGCAGGCGGAAGGCGAAATCCTCATACCCGCCAAACGCGTCCTCGGTCGTGCCAGAGGGGAGCACGTTGTCGACCCAGTCGTCCTGACGCTGATACAGGGCGGAAACGCGCAGCGAGACATTCTCGCCCGCAGGCACGGTGACCGCGCCCTCGGCGTTCACCGCGTTGAAGCGGCCATAGGAAACCTGCCCGTAGCCGCCGAAGTCATAGCCGGGCTTGACCGTGTCGAACTTGACGATGCCGGCGGGGGTGTTGCGCCCGAACAGCGTGCCCTGCGGGCCGCGCAGAACCTCGACCTGCTGCATATCGAAGACGGGAAAGCCCTTGAGGATCGGGTTTTCGAGGACGACGTCGTCATAGACGAGGCTGACCGGCTGCGATGCGTTGAAGTCGAAATCGGTGTTGCCGAGGCCGCGAATGTAGAAGCGCGGGAAGGTGCGGCCGAACGAGGATTCGATCAGCAGGCTGGGCACGCGGCCAGACAGCGCGCGGATGTCCTGACCGCTGGCGGTGATCGCCTCGAGCGTGCCATCGTCGATGACGGTGACCGAGATCGGCACGTCCTGGATGTTTTCCTCGCGCCGCTGCGCGGTGACGATGATGTCGCCGAGGCCTTCGGGCGCATCGGCATAATTCTGCGTCGTGTCCTGCGCGGCGGCAGGCATGGCGATCCCGCCGCCCAGCAGCGCGGTTGTCGCGAGGAGAAGATGAGCGCGATTGAACATTGGAAGCATTCCCGGCCAAAGTGGAAACCAGCGGCCGGGGACCCGTTCGATCCCGCTTTCAGGCGCGCCCGACCGAGGGGCGCATTGCTATCGGGAATACGCGCCGGTCAATGCGCCTATTGTGCAAATGCGAAGAAGCCACACGCATTGTGACTGTTTGGTTACACTGGTAACCGGCGGGCAATATCGGGACGGGCGGCGGTGCGGATCGGCGCCGCCGGTTTGGCCTGTTTTTGACTTGTCCTACTGCCCCTTGGCCATCAGCGTCAGCGCGGACTGCGCCAGCACGGTCGCGCCGGTCTGGACCACCGCATCGGCGTCGGGCGCCCAGAACGGGCTGTGGAGCGAGGGCAGCGTCATCTCGCCCGCTTCGGACTTGGCCCAGTTCTCGGCCGGTACGCCGCCGACCCAGAAGATCAGCGACTGGATGTTTTCCGGATCCTCGCGGCGATAGCGGCTGAAATCCTCGCCCCCCATCACGGCGGGGGTTTCGATGACCCGCTGCTCGCCGAAGGTCGATTGCATGACGGGGATCAGCCGCTCGACCAGTTCGGGATTGTTGTAGGTGGCGGGCGTGAAGGCCGGGTCGATGGTGACGGTCGGCATCTTGTCCTCGGGCATGCCGGAGGCGATCGCCTCGCCGCGCGCGATGCGCTCGATGCCCTTCAGCAGACCGTCGCGCGAGGCGTCGGAATAGCTGCGCACCGTCAGCTGCAGCTTCACCTCGTCGGGGATGATGTTGTGCTTGGCGCCGCCATGGATTGCGCCGACGGTGACGACCGCGGGGTCCTGCGGGTTCTGCTCGCGGCTCACGAGCGTCTGCAGGCGGGTCACGATCGCGCTGGCCAGCACGACCGGGTCTTTCGTGGTGTGCGGATAGGCACCGTGGCCGCCGACGCCGGGAATGGTGACATCGACCGAATCGACATTGGCGAGCGCATAGCCCGAGGCATAGCCGACGACGCCCGCCGGGATCTGCGCGGCATCGTGGAAGGCGATGGCGTAATCGGGTTTCGGGAAACGGTCGTAGAGGCCGTCTTCCAGCATGGCGACCGCGCCCTCGCCCACTTCCTCGCCGGGCTGGCCGATCACGACCAGCGTGCCGCTCCATTCGTCCTTGCGTTCGGACAGCTGCCGCGCCGCGCCGATCAGCCCTGCCATATGCGTGTCATGGCCGCAGGCGTGCATCACACCGCTTTCGACGCCCGAGCGCGCGGTGGCGGTGACCTTCGAGGCATAGGGCAGCCCCGTCTGTTCGGTCACGGGCAGCGCGTCCATGTCGGCGCGGAGCAGCACGGTGGGGCCCGCGCCGTTCTTCATCACCGCGACGACGCCGGTTTCGCCCACGCCCTGCGTCACGTCATAGCCCATGTCCGTCAGCAGACCCGCCAGCCGCGCCGCGGTCTGCGTTTCCTGCATCGACAGTTCGGGATTGGCGTGAAGCTCGCGGTAAAGCTCCATCAGCTCGGGCATGTCACGCTCAATGCTTTCGCTCAGGCTTTGGGCGGCGGCGGGGCTTGCGAAGGCCAGCGTGGATGCGGCGGCGAGCGAGGCTGCGATGGTTTTGATGTGCATGATGAGGACGATAGCGCGGCGGCGGCATGTTGCAAGCCCGCGCCGGACGGAGATGTGCGTCAGGCGAGCGATGGGGCGAAACGGATCGGCGCGTCGCCTTCGGCCCAGGGCTGGTGGCGGACCATGATCGCCTTGAACAGCGGCGATTCGAGGTGGCCCGACAGCCATTTGCGCAGATGCGGCATGGGCAGCGCGCCGAACCAGTCGCGGTCGACCGCGGCGAACTGGCGCACGAAGGGGAAGATCGCGGCGTCGGTCAGCCCTCGCTTCGCCCCGCAGAGCTGGCCGTTCACGGCGAGCCTGTCGTCCAGCTCGCCGAGGAAGCCCAGCGCGCTTTCGCGGTGCGCGAGCGAGTCCGAACCGTGGCGGTCGGGGTATTTGTAGCGGTCGAGATCGTGCTTGAAGGGGCCGTCACTGGCCGCGATCAGGTCCTTGTCGTCGCGTTCCAGCCAGCCTTCTGGGTCGCTATGGGACAGCGACCAGCGCATGATGTCGATGCTCTCGTCGATCACAGCTTCATCCTGCGGCACCAGCACCGGGACCGTGCCCTTGGGCGAGGCCGCCAGCAAGGCGTCGGGCTTGTTCGACAACTTCACCTCGCGCAGTTCGCAGGCCGTGCCGCTGATCGCCAGCGCCAGCCGCGCGCGCATCGCATAGGGGCAGCGGCGGAAGCTGTAGAGGACGGGGTCAGCCATTCTCCTTCTCCAGAACCGCGCCGACATGCGCCATGCCGCGCGTCGCAGCCAGGGTCTCCTGCCTTTGGCGTTCGCGATAGGCGGCACGCTGTTCGTCGCTGCGCTCATCATGGCAGGCGGGGCAGCTGACGCCTTCCTCATAGAGCGGCGAGGCCATGTCGGCGTCGCTGACCGGGCGGCGGCAGGCGTGGCACAGGCCATAGCTGCCTTGCGCGAGTCCGTGCGCCACGGTGACGCGCTGGTCGAACACGAAGCATTCGCCGCGCCACAGGCTTTCGTCCTCGGGCACAGTTTCCAGATATTTGAGGATGCCGCCCTTGAGGTGAAAGACCTCGTCCACGCCCTCCTGCTTCAGGAAAGCGGTCGATTTCTCGCAGCGGATGCCGCCGGTGCAGAACATCGCGACTTTGGGTGCTTTTCCCTCCTGAAGCCGGCCCTCCCCCAGCAGGCGGTCGCGTTCGGCGCGGAACCAGGCGGGGAAGTCGCGGAAGCTGGCGGTCTTGGGGTCGATGGCGCGGTCGAACGTGCCGACCGCCACCTCGTAATCGTTGCGCGTGTCGATCACGATCGTGTCGGGATCGGCGATCAGCGCGTTCCAGTCCTGCGGCTCGACATAGGTGCCGACGCTGCGGTTGGGGTCGATACCGGGCTGGCCCATGGTCACGATCTCGCGCTTCAGCCGCACCTTCATGCGGTGGAACGGCATGGACGCGGCGGTCGAGAACTTGACGTCGAGCGCCGCGCAGCCGGGCAGCGCGCGGATATGGTCCAGCACCGCGGCGATGGCGGGTTCGGTGCCCGCGATGGTGCCATTGATCCCCTCGCCCGCCAGCAGCAGCGTGCCGCGCACGCCGTTTGCGCGGCACACACCCTCAAGCGGAGCCTGCAGCGCGGCGGGATCGTCGAAGCGCGTAAAGCGGTAGAGCGCCGCGACGGTGAGCGGCGGGATGGAATCGCGGGATGGCGTGGTCATGCGCGCCCCATAGCGGCTTGACGCGGCGGCGTCAGCCGCCCGGTGCCCCAGCCGATGCAGTGTCAGGCCTTCGCCAGCGTTTCGGCATCGGCCGGCGACTTGTCGAACACTGTCGTGGTGGGTGCCATGGGGATGGCAAGATCGATATCGCAAACGAGCCCGTCGGGGCGGTAATCGAGCACGGCCTTGCCGTCGTGCTGCGTCACGAAGCCCTGTTCGATCAGGCGGGTGCCAAAGCCGCGCCTTTCGGGCGACGTAACCGGGGGGCCGCCGGTTTCGCGCCAGCTGATCGTAAGGCGCTGCGTTTCGTCGTCCTGCGGCTGCACCGTCCAGTCCAGCAGCACGCGCCCTTCGTCATTCGCCAGCGCGCCATATTTGATCGCATTGGTGCACAGTTCATGCACCGTCATCGCCAGCGCCACGCCGATCTGCGGGGTCAGCGTTACCAGCGGGCCGTTCATCACGAACCGCTCCGCATCGCCGCCGGTGGCCGCGCTGATGGCGGTTTCCAGCGTTTCGGACAGTTTCGCCGCCTGCCAGTTCTCACGCGTCAGCAGATCATGCGCCGCGGCCAGCGCGTGCAGGCGCTGCGCGAAGATGCGCCGTGCCTCGCCGTCGGGGTCGATCTTGCGGAAGGACTGACTGGCAAGGCCCTGCACCACCGCCAGCGTGTTCTTTACCCGGTGGTTGAGCTCGTGGATCAGCAGTTCCTGCCGCTTCTGGGCGCGCACGCCCTCGGTCACGTCGTGACCCTGTATGAAGACGCCCGATGCCGTGCCTTGCTCGTCGAAGATCGGCTGGAAGATGAAGTCGAGGAACAATTGCTCGCGCTTGTCATCGGCCCCGAGGAAGACTTCCTCACCACTGCCGAAATAGGGTGTGCCGCTGGCCAGCACCTCGTCCAGCAGGTCCACGAAGCCCTGATCGACCACTTCGGGCAGCGCCTCGGCCACCGGCTTGCCGATCAAATCGTCGCGTCCGACCAGCCGTCGATAGGCGATATTGGCCATCTGGAATTCGTGCCGGGGTCCTTCGGCCACCGCAATGAAACCGGGGGCCTGTTCGAACAGGCGGCGCAGCCGTTCGGTCTGCGCTTCCAGATCGGTGTTGCGCGCCTGAATCGCGCCCGCACGTTTGACCAGGCCCATCTGGTCGCGCATGCGGCGCAGGCCGTGCAGTTCGGTGACATCGACCGTATGCTGCAGGATGTATCTGGTCTTGCCGTCCTCGCAGATCGGCGAATGCGTCGCGCTCCAGTATCGCTGCGTCATCGTGCCGTCGGGTGCCGCGATGTCATAGCGGATCAGCGCGATCTCGTCCGCCTCTCCGCTTTCGATCACATGCATCAGCGAGTCGAGCAGCAGATCGTGGCTTTCGGTGCCCGGCTCGCTGGGGAAGGCATCGAACATCTTGCGGCCCATGATCGCATCGCGCGAGGACATGGTGACGCGGAGATAGGCGTCGTTCATCCACACGATCCTGAGATCCGTGTCGAGCACGACATAGGGATTGGGCGAAAGCGAGAAGAGAGCTTTGAAATCCATGGAAAATTGCGTTCCCGAAAACGGAGCGGAACGACTGTCGTCGCGGCGCGGCACTGGCCAACAAGCCGCCATGGCGACCGGATGGCTTATGTTGGGATATATTCGGTACAAATGCAACCATACCGGGTTGTCCTGCGGGCAAGGCCCTTGCGCCGTGACCGGTCCGGTCTAGAATCCGCCGATGGATTTCGACGAACAATTGCGCCGCTATTTCGGCACCGACGATCTGGCCAACGTTCCGCCGTCCGCGCGCGAGGCGGGAATCGAGCATATGCGCGTGGATCTGGGCCTTGCCACCCAGCCGTCGGAGCGCTTCGTGCTGTGGGCCCTGCTCTATACGCTGGGCGAGGCGCCCGACCTCGATGTCGCATTCAAGGACGAGGGGGAGCGCGAGGCGGCGCGAAATCTGATGGACCTGCTCGGCGCGGCCGGGCAGGACGAGTGAGCAGGACGATTGACGGGGGCCGTCAGGCGCCCGGCGCGCCGCGCAGCATGTCGAGTGCGCGCTTGACCGACAGGATCGGGCGGGCGCAGCCGTCGTGATACAGTCCGTTCAGCATGCGGAACCGTTCGTCTCCTTCCTCGAAGCGCACTTCGGCAGTGGGTTCGCCGGGCGAGATGACGCGCTGGCAGCTGTGGCAATGCGGCTGCGAAGGCTCTCCGCCGGGGCCGCCGGGATTGGCTGTATCCATGAACATCGAACAGAGTTCTCCTTGTTCCCACAAAGGGGGTTCCGGCAAATGGGGGATGCCGGACCGAAGAACTCTGCGCGCCGTGTCCTGAGTTCACGCTTAACAAATGCTATGGGCTGCGTTCAGCTTTTAGCGACGGTCCCGCGCTGGTCGGGCATGCCCATCGCGGCGAGCAGGCCGTTCTCGTCCTGCTCCCGCCGGAAATCGCCACGCCCGCGCATCTGCCGCCAGTCCGCCACGATCAGCGATTGCGCCACCGCTCCGCCCAGCGTGGTGCCGGGGCCGAGGATGATGAACAGGTCGGGCGCGAATTCGCGCGCGGCGACGGTGACGGCGCGAGTGAAATCGTAGGGCTGCGTAACCTGCGCGCCCAGCGTGTAGTCATGGAGCGCCTGCGGGTCGCTGGCGCCGGGCCACCAGATGCGGCCATTGCCGTCGACCAGAGGCATTTCGGGCTGGCCGAACATCGCGGGGTTCAGCGCCTCGCGTCCGCGCGCGGCGACCGGTTCCTGCAGGGGCGTGTGGAACGCGGCGTGATTGGGCAGCCGCATGGGAAAGCGCTGCTGCACGGGTTCGAGCGACTGCTCGAACGCCTGTAGCCCGGCGCTGTCGCCCGCCAGCACCAGCATGCCGCCGAGATCGATGGAGAGGTGAAGCTGGCGGTCCGGCTGTGCCCCGATGCGATCGGTCAGGTTCAGAAGGTCGCGCTTGCGGGCGGCGTCGGGGGTCCAGTCCTCGTCCATCCACGGATAGATCGACTGCCCTCCGATCAGCGCCTGCTGCATCAGCGTGCCCATGGTGTTGGCGACGCGGAAACCGTCCTGCGGCGACAGCACGCCGCCGCAGGCCAGCGCGCTGTACCAGCCCATCGAATTGCCGGTGACGGCGACGATCTCGACCCTTTGGCGGTCGATGGACAGATAGTCGCCATAGGACGCCGCGAAGATCAGGCCCGAGGCATTGTCGCCGCGCGTGTGCTTCGCGGGCGAGAATTTCTCAGCGCTATCGAGCGCGGTTAGCGTGTCCTGCCCTGCCGCGGTGCGCTGCGCGTCGAACTCGGCCAGCAGGCCCGGATCGGGGAAATGGCGCGCGAGATAGCCGAACTCGCCCGCGTTATAGGTGCCGCGGCCCGGGCAGATGACGACGGCGGTTTTCATGGGGCGGTTTTCATCGCGCGCGCTCCATCAGCGCCGTGGCGGCCTGAACGATGGAGTCGCGCGAGGGCATGGTCGCGGCATAGGCCGGGCCGGTGGGGATAAAGCTGTCCTCAGCCGTCAGCCGCGCTTTCGGCAAGTCGGTGTGCTCGTCGAGCAGCGCCATCAGCGCCTCGGCCACGCCGCCGGAGCGGCGCGTTTCGTCCACGATCAGCGCGGCGCGGCAGTCGCGGGCGGCCTGCGCGATGGCCTCCGCCGGCAAGGGCGAGAGCCAGCGTATGTCGATGATGCGCGCGTCGATGCCCTTTTCAGCCAGCAGGGGAAGCGCTTGATGGGCGAGGAAGGCGCCGTTCGCGAATGTCACTATAGCCAGATCGCGGCCTTTTCCGTGGACGCCGACTTCGCCAAGCGCGATGGTTTCGTCGGCATCGGGATAGTGCGTCAGCCAGCCGCCGTCGCCCGCCTGATGCAGATCGCGCGTCGCATAGAGCGCGATGGGTTCGAGGATGACGACCAGCCGCTGCTCCTCGCGCGCCAGGCGCACGCATTCGCGCAGCATCAGCGCTGCGTCGCGCCCGTTCGACGGGGCGGCGAGGATCAGCCCCGGAATATCGCGCAGCACCGCCACCGAATTGTCGTTGTGGAAATGCCCGCCAAAGCCGCGCTGGTATCCGAAGCCCGATATGCGCACGACCATCGGATTGGTGAACTGTCCGTCCGAGAAGAACGGCAGCGTCGCCGCCTCGCCCCTCAGCTGGTCCTCGGCATTGTGGAGATAGGCGAGGAACTGGATTTCGGGGATCGGCAGGAAACCGTTCTGCGCCATGCCGATGGCGAGGCCGAGGATCGCCTGCTCGTCGAGCAGCGTGTCGATCACGCGGTCCTTGCCGAAGCGGGCGGACAGCCTTTGCGTGATGCCGTAATTGCCGCCCTTGCGCGCGATATCCTCGCCCATCATGACGATATCGGGGTGCGAGAGCATCAGGTCCGTGAGGGCCATGTTGATGATCTTGCCCATCGGCTGCGGCTTTGGCAGCGCGGCCATGTCGCTGCCGAACACGCCTTCGCGCAGGGCCGGATCGGGCGCGGGAAGCGGGCGGCATTCGCGTTTCGGCGGGATCAGGCTTTGCATCACCTGCGTGGCGGTTTGAAGGCGCGGGCGCTGCACCACCTGGGCGGCGATGCGGGCGACGCGGGCGGCGGTGTCGTTATAGATCGCCAGCGCCTCGGCGGGCTCCATGATCTCGGCCTCGGCCAGCTGGCGGACCATGTGGAGCAGCGGGTCGTTCGCTTCCTCGGCCTCGACCTCCTCGCGCGAGAGATAGGCCATCGCCATGTCCGCGCCGGCATGGCCATAGAGGCGGATCGTGCGCATGTGGAGGAAGGCGGGCTTGCGGCGATTGCGGACCCAGGCGGCGGCTTCGCGGACGGAGTGGAACGTGTTGAACATGTCGAGGCCGTCGCAGGCGAAATAGCGGATGCCGGGGCGGTTTTCGCAATTGGCGCGGATCCAGCCGCCGGGTGTTTTCGTGGAGATGCCGATGCCGTTATCCTCGCACACGAACAGCAGCGGGAGCGGGATCGACTGGTAGCTGGTCCATGCGGCGGTGTTGAACGCCCCTTGCGCGGTGGAATGGTTGACCGACGCATCGCCGAACGAACACACCGCGATCGACCCGTCCGCCATGGCGCGGAATTCCGGCGGGCGGCGGCGGGCGAGGCCCAGCGAATAGGCCGCGCCGACCGCTTTCGGCAGATGGCTGGCGATGGTCGAGGTTTGCGGCGGGATATTGAGCGCCTTCGACCCCAGCACCTTGTGCCGCCCGCCCGAGATCGGGTCCTCGGCGCTGCAGGCATAGGACAGCAGCATGTCCCAAGCGGTGGTGACGCCGCCTATCTGTTCCGCGCGCTGGATCTGGAACGCGGCGTCGCGGTAATGGAGGAAGGCGGTGTCGGCAGGATCCAGCGCGGCGGCCAGCGCGGCCATGCCTTCGTGGCCCGAGGGACCGATGGTGTAATATCCCTGTCCTTCCGCCTGCATATTGCGGCTCTCGCGGTCGAGCGCGCGGGTCAGGCAGGCGCTGCGATAGATCTGGACTGCGGTGATGTCGTCCAATGGGCCCGAGGGCGGTGCGCCTTGCGGAAAGTCCCCCGCCACGACGCGCCGCAGGAAATTGTCGTGGACGACGGCGACGCGGTCGTTGGGGTTGCTGGCCATGGCTCGCGGCGTCTTAGAAGAAGGCCTGAATGCCCGTCTGCGCACGGCCAAGGATCAGCGCATGGACGTCATGCGTGCCCTCGTATGTGTTGACCGTTTCTAGGTTCACCATGTGGCGGATCACCTGGTACTCGCCCGAAATGCCGTTGCCGCCGTGCATGTCGCGCGCCGTTCGCGCGATATCCAGCGCCTTGCCGCAATTGTTGCGCTTGGCGAGCGAGATCATCTCGGGCGCGGCCTTGCCTTCGTCCATCAGCCGCCCGATGCGCAGCGAGGCCTGCAGGCCCAAGGCGATCTCGGTCTGCATGTTGGCGAGCTTGAGTTGGAACAATTGCGTGCCCGCCAGCGGCTTGTCGAACTGCTTGCGTTCGAGGCCGTATTCCCGCG
The DNA here is from genome assembly GCA_002694745.1 of Croceicoccus sp. Taxonomy (GTDB): domain Bacteria; phylum Pseudomonadota; class Alphaproteobacteria; order Sphingomonadales; family Sphingomonadaceae; genus Croceicoccus. Next base: position 130,017 of record NZMY01000029.1, read on the forward strand.
CCGCGTGCCAGCAGAATTCCGCCGCGCCCATCACGCCCCACGAAATGCCATAGCGCGCACGGTTGAGGCAGCCGAACGGGCCCTTCAGCCCCTCGACATTCGGCAGCAGCGCGTCCTCGCCCACCTCGACATCGTCCATCGCGATCTGGCCGGTGACCGAGGCGCGCAGCGACAGCTTGCCCTCGATCTTCGGCGCGGACAGACCCTTCATGCCCTTTTCCAGCACGAAGCCGCGGATCTTGCCGCCATGCGCTTCGGACTTGGCCCAGACGACGAAGACATCGGCAATGGGCGAGTTGGAAATCCACGTCTTGGTGCCGTTGAGCACATAGCCGCCCGCCGTCTTGCGCGCGGTGGTGCGCATGCCCGCGGGGTCCGAGCCCGCATCGGGTTCGGTGAGGCCGAAGCAGCCGATCAGCTCTCCGCTGGCGAGGCCGGGGAGATATTTGCGGTGCTGTTCTGCCGAACCATAGGCGTGGATCGGATACATCACGAGGCTGGACTGCACGCTCATCATCGAGCGGTAGCCGGAATCGACCCGCTCGACCTCGCGCGCGATCAGGCCATAGGTGACATAGCCTGCGCCGAGGCCGCCGAATTCCTCGGGAATGGTCGCGCCCAGCAGGCCTGCCGCGCCCATTTCGGGGAAGATCGCGGGGTCGGTGTGTTCGTTCTGGAACGCCTCGATCACGCGGGGCTGCAGCTTGGATTGCGCGAATTCGCGGGCGGCGTCGCGCAGCATGCGCTCGTCCTCGGTCAGCTGGTCTTCCAGCAGGAACGGATCCGCCCAGTCGAAAGCGGCGAGCGAGGGGCCGTGGCCCGTGGCGTGTCCGTCGGACATGTGCGTGTTCTCTCCAAAAAGTGCCTGCGAGTGTCTAGCGGCTCGCTTCGTTCCAGCCAAAGCCGAAATGGGGGATGGTTGCAAGTGTAACCGGGGCGAACAATCGTCATCCCCGCGTCGGCGGGGATCCAGCCGGACATGCGCTTATCCGCAATGGATTCCCGCCTTCGCGGGAATGACGAAGATGGGCGCTAGATCGCCTCGCCGCAAGCGTAGCCGCTGGCCCACGCCCATTGGAAGTTGTAGCCGCCGAGCCAGCCGGTCACGTCCACTGCCTCGCCAATGGCATGGAGGCCGGGGCGCTTTTTCGATTCCATGGTCTGCGAGGACAGTTCGGCGGTGGCGATGCCGCCGATGGTCACCTCGGCCTTGGCAAAGCCCTCGCTGCCGCTGGGGGTGAAGGGCCAGCGCGCAAGGCGTTCCTGCGCGGCCCGCAAACGCTTGTCGGCCAGTTCCTGCAGCGGACCGTCGAGTTCGAGCTTTTCGGCCAGCACGGCGGCGAGCCGTTCGGGCAGCGCCTCGGCCAGCAGGCTGCGGAACATGCGGCGCGGGCTTTCGCGCTTGGCGGTGAGGAGCCAGTCGGCGGGGCGATCCGGGAAGAAGTCGATGGCGATGCTCTCACCCGGTCGCCAATAGCTGGAGATCTGCAGGATCGCGGGTCCGGACAGGCCGCGGTGGGTGAACAGCGCGGCTTCGCGAAACCGGGTCTTGCCCGCAATGGCGGTGACGTCGCTGGATACGCCGGACAGTTCGCGGAACAATAGATCCTCGCCCTTAAGCGTCAGCGGGACCAGCGCGGGGCGCGGTTCGACGACTTTCAGTCCGAACTGGCGGGCAAGGTCATAGGCGAAGCCGGTGGCGCCCATCTTGGGGATCGACGGCCCGCCAGTGGCGATCACCAGCCTTGGCGCGGTGAAACTGCCGTCTTGCGTTTGGACCGCATAGTTGTCGCCGTCGTGCGAAACGGACGCGATCTCCTGCCCCAGCGCGAATGTGCCGCCTGCGCGCTCGACCTCGTCCACGAGCATGTCGACGATCTGGCGCGCAGATCCGTCGCAGAACAGCTGGCCCAGCGTCTTTTCGTGCCATGCGATGCCATGCGCCTCGACAAGGTTCAGAAAGTCGCGCGGGCTGTAGCGGCTGAGCGCCGATTTGACGAAATGCGGATTGGCCGAGAGGAAACGATCGGGCGCGGTGTGGATATTGGTGAAATTGCACCGTCCGCCGCCCGAAATCAGGATCTTGGCACCGGGTTTCGCGGCTTTTTCGATCACCAGCACGCGCCGTCCGCGCTGGCCCGCGCGCATGGCGCACATCATGCCCGCCGCGCCGCCACCCAATATGATGGCGTCATAATTGTCGGTCATGGTGTTTGAATCCTGCCGACAGGCTGGGTGGGAAAAAGGAGCCGAGCGACCCGCAGCAATCCGTTGTGGCTGCTTCCTTCCGGACCTGACCAGGTTGGCGAACGCGAACGTCCGCCCGACTCCCGGTCGGCCATATGGCGGCGCGCGGCGCGGAAAGCAAGGGGGCTATGTCCGCGCCCCCGCACTGCTGCCGCGCCCTAGCGGAAATTGTCGGCGTAGGCCTGGATCTTGAGCTTTTTCGGCGGGGTGGCGATGACATGCGCATCGATGCCGTATTTCTCGGCATAGGCGACCGCCGCGTCCTTGTCGGGGAACGACAGCTGCACCTGCTGCTGCGTGTCGCCCGACCCGGCCCAGCCCATCAGCGGATCGGGGCGCTTCGCCTCTGCCGGTACGAAATCGAGCACCCAGTCGGAGGTGCGGGCCTTGCCCGATTGCATGGCGTTCTTGGGGCGCTGATAGATACGTGCTGGCATATTCGTTTGGGTCCCTCAGACGCCGGGCGCGGGCCCTCTGGCCCGCTTGGCTTCCTCGCAATAAGCTCGGGCGGCCGGTTGGCCTTGCGGCTCTCGCTTCGCGGGCCGGATAATGCAAGTTGGCGCGTTGCTCAAGTCCATCGTTGTCAGCCGCGCTTGTCGCCGCCACTGCGCTCGAACGCGTTCTTGGTCTTGAGGCTGGGGGCTTCCTCCCACGGGCGGTCGGGCCAGCGGTGCTTGGGATAGCGGCCCTTCATGTCCTTGGCGACGTCGGCCCAGCTGCCGCGCCAGAAACCGGGCAGGTCGCGCGTCGCCTGAAGCGGGCGGCCCGCGGGGCTAGTCAGGTGGAGCAGCAGCGGCGTGTCCTGTCCCTTCGGCCCGATCATCGGATGGCGGTCGAGGCCGAACAGCGCCTGCACGCGCACCTCGACCTGCGGGGCGCCGTCGCTTTCGTAGTCGATGGCGTGATGCGTGCCCGCGGGCGTCACGAATTCGCGCGGGGCCAGCCGGTCGAGCGCCTGCCGCTGGTCCCAGTCGAGCAGGTTCAGCAGCGCATCTGTCAGCGCGCCCTTCGGCAGTTTCAGGTCACGCCTTTTGCCCAGCAGCGGGCGCGCCCAGAGTTCGGCGGTCGCGGCCAGCGCCCCAGGCGCGAACGCGTCGATCCCCGCATGGCGCGCGCGGGCGAGCAGCGCCTGCGGAAGATGTTTTGCCGGATCCTCCAACAGCTTTTCCACAAGGAGGTCCACAATCGCCTCCGCATCGGGATCGGGGTCGGGGCCGGTCGCCAGCGTGATCGCGCCCAGCCTGCGTTCCTGCCGCGCCTCGACCCGCTGTTCGCCCGCGTTCCAGCGGAGAAGATGGCGGCGTTCGATCTGGCCGCCCAATGCCTGTTCGACCTCGGCTTCCTCCAGCGGCCATGCGGCGGTAATGCGCGCACCCTTCGCCTGCCCCTGCGCGTCGCCGATCGCCAGCCACTCGCCGCGCGCCAATGGCGATGTTGGATCGAGGATGAAGCCGCGCCCGCCAGCGCTGATCCAGTTCTCGCCGCTGGCATCGCGGCGCCGCGCCACATGGCCCGGCATGGCGAGCGCGAGATGGAGGCCGGGGTGGCCGCCGCAGGCCTGTCGGTCGCGTTCCACAAGCGCAGCGGCGCGCCTGGCCCAGCCTGCGGCCAGCTTGCGCGCCTGCTCCGGCTTGCCCCCGCCCTGCCCGTCCCAGCGCATCAGCCGTTGGTGCAGATCCTCACCCCGTCCGCCGAGCGCGCGTTCCTGCAGCAGCAGCGCCAGACGCGCCGCCGCTTCGGCTTCGCCCGCGCGGGCGCCGTGGAGGACCAGCGCGCCGTGCACCGGGTCCATCGGCAAGCTGGCCAGTGCCTCGCCGAACGGGGTGATGCGGTGATCGGCATCCAGCGCGCCCAGCGCCCGCAGCCGTTCGCGCGCCCCCGACACCAGCGCGGCGGGCGGTTCGTCGAGCCAGCGCAGCGCGGCGGGATCATGCTCTCCGATACGCGCGAGGGTCAGCACCAGAGGGGCGAGATCGGCGGTCGTGATCTCGGGCGGGTCATAGGCGGGGCGGCCCGCGTGCGCGGCCTCCTCCCACAGGCGATAGGCGGTGCCTGCCTGCTGGCGCGCGGCGCGGCCCGCGCGCTGGTCGGACGCGGCGCGGCTGGACTGGCGGGTGACGAGGTGGCTGGTGCCTGCCGCGACGTCGAAGGCTGCGTGGCGCGACAGGCCCGAATCGACCACTACCGATACGCCGTCCAATGTCAGCGAGGTTTCGGCGATGGCGGTGGCGAGCACGATGCGGCGGCGGCCCTGCGCGTCCTTGCGGATCGCCTCGCGCTGGGCGGCGGGTTCGCACTGGCCGTGCAGCGGCAGGATCGGCGTGCCCGCCAGCCGTTCCTCCAGCCGTTCGCGCACGCGCTCGATCTCGCCCACGCCGGGAAGGAAGGCGAGGATGTCGCCATCTGTCTCGCGCCATGCGGTCAGGATCGCGCTGGTCATGCGATCCTCGATCCGGCGGGCGGGGTCGCTGCCCAGCCAGCGCAGTTCCAGCGGCCAGGCTTTTCCCGCGCTTTCCAGCACCGGCGTATCGCCGCCCATCAGCGCGGCAAAACGCGCGCCGTCGATGGTGGCGCTCATCACGAGCAGGCGCAGATCCTCACGCAGCACCTCCTGCGTCTGCAGCGCCAGCGCGAGGCCGAGGTCGGAATCGAGATGGCGTTCATGCGCCTCGTCGAACAGCACGGCGGAGACGCCCGCCAGTTCGGGATCCTGCGCGATGGCGTTCACGAAGATCGCCTCTGTCATGACGACCACGCGGGTTTTTGCGCCGGTCTTGCTGTCCATGCGGGTGCGATAGCCGATGGTCTCGCCCGGCTTTTCGTTCAGCATCTGCGCCATGCGTTCGGCAGCGGCGCGCGCGGCGACGCGGCGGGGGGACAGGACCCACACCTGCCCCGAACACCATGGCTGGTCGATCAGCGCGGGGGGCACGGCGGTGGTCTTGCCCGCGCCCGGCGGCGCGACCAGAACCGCGTTCGGGCGGGAACACAGCGCGGCCAGCAGGTCGGGCAGGATGTCTAGAACAGGCAGGCTCATCAGCGCCCGCCTAAAAGCATCAGAAGCGGCGCGCCACCGCGAATTGCACCGCTTCGATCATCGCGGCGCGAGCCGGATTGGCGGGAAAGCCCGAGATCGCGTCGATCGCGCGATTGGCGAAATGCTTCGCCCGTTCGCGGGTGTCGTTCACCGCGTCGTGCTTTGCGATCAGCGAAATGGCGTGCGCTAGGTCGTCGTCGGAGGTGCGCTTGCCGCTCATCGCCTCGCGCCAGAACGCGCGCTCGTCCTCGGACCCGCGAGCATAGGCCAGGATCACGGGCAGCGTCATCTTGCCGTCGCGGAAATCGTCGCCCTTGTCCTTGCCGCTTTCGGCGACTTCGGAATCGTAGTCGATCGCGTCGTCGACCAGCTGGAACGCGATGCCCAGATTGCGGCCGTAATCGTCGAGCGCCTGTTCGGTTTCGGAGTCGCGTTCGGCCACCACCGCGGCGATGCGACAGGCGGCGGCGAACAAGGCGGCGGTCTTGGCGCCAACGATCTGGAGATAGCGCTCCTCGCTCGTCTCCAGCTGGCGCTGGGCCGTCAGCTGGTCGACCTCGCCCTCGGCGATGATCGCGCTGGCGCCCGACAGGATCTTCAGCACGCGCAGGCTGCCATCCTCGGTCATCAGTTCGAAGCTGCGCGAGAACAGGAAGTCGCCGACCAGCACCGCGGCGGGATTGCCGAACACGACATTGGCGGCCTGCTTGCCGCGGCGCATGTCGGACCCGTCGACCACGTCGTCATGCAGCAGCGTGGCGGTGTGGATGAACTCCACCACCGCGGCCAGCTTGTAATGGCGTGCGCCTTCGTATTCCAGCAGCGCCGCGCTGGCGAGGGTCAGCATCGGGCGCATCCGCTTGCCACCGCCCGCGATCAGATGACCGGCAAGCGCCGGAATAAGCGGGATTTTCGACTGCATCCGGTCAAGGATGATCGCATTGACGTGGTTCATGCCATCGGCGGTGAGGGTGAGGATGGGCGCGAGCGAAGCGTCGCTTCGCGGGAGGGTATGGACGGTTGCAGTCACGTCGCCTCCCTAGTGGCCCGAAGGGCCGGATGGCAAGCACCAAGTTGGCGTTCGCGGGGATGCGAAAGCTGGCCCGGAGCCGGGCGAAAGATGCGTCGGGGCGGGATTTTGCGCAAAATATTTGCGTGGGCCATGGGTCGCATTATAGGGCGCGCATCATGACCGACGAACGCACCATGGACGAAGCCGCGCCCGATGCGGTGCTGGCGACCTTTCGCAAGAGCATCGACAATATCGATGCCGCGCTGATCCACATTCTGGCCGAACGCTTTCGCATCACCCAGGCGGTGGGCGAATACAAGGCGAAGGTCGCCCTGCCCCCCGCCGATCCGGGCCGCGAGCAGCGCCAGATCGAACGTCTGCGCGCGCTGGCGGCGGAAGCGGACCTCGATCCGGAGTTCTCGGAGAAGTTCCTGCGCTTCGTGATCGACGAGGTGATCCGGCATCACGAGCAGGCGGCGGCGGCGAAGGGGTGAGAGCGGCAATCTGCAGACTTATATGCTGAGTTTCCGCGATCTGATGGCTGCCACAGGCTATTTCCTTTTCAGATGGAGCAGACTTGAGTTGTCTTTGTCTGAGTCCATCCTTAAGGGCGAAGCTTCAATCGGTCGGACCGCCGACAATGGCGCACCATCCTTTCCATCCGTTACCGGCTCTTTTCCGGATCGGCTGAAACGTTGGCGAGCCGTTATGCAGGCCAAAGCCGATCCCGATCTGATCGAAGCCATTGCACAGCAGGCCGAAAAGGTGCGGGTCTTTCGAAATACCCTCGTTCATGGACTTGCAGGCGGCAATTCGGCGCCGCGCAACGGAGAGGAACCCCATCTGAGATGTATCGTCGGGGGATGGGAAAGGCCGAACGGAGAGATCCGGAAAATCGGCGTGAGCGAACTCGAACGCTATAGTGAAGCCGCAGATGCTTGCGCACGCGCTTTCGATCATCCGCATGCATTCAATTTCAGGCTCTAGACCCCCACACCCTCTCGCAATACCGCCCTGCCCGCTTCGCGCTGGGCCTTGAGGTCGCGTTTCAGGGCTGCCGGGCTGCGGGCGATGACAAAGCCGAAGCTGACGCCGCCTTCCGATCGGTCGTCGCGCGATACTTGAGTAAAAAGATTAATCAGACCGACGATTATTTCAGATACTTATTGTCCAGCTGGTTAAGAAATCCTACAGCCAGCATAAAGGCGCCGACTATGTAAATGGCCAGCATGGAATCGTTCAACGAGAACAACAATAGAATCGGTAGCGTGGCATAGAAACATATTTTCACGAAAATGATAACTTGCGAAATTTTGTTTATCGTTTTGAAATTCGATTTCGCCTTCAGAACCTTTGATCTCCATACATAGTCGGAATATGGTATCAAAGTTTCCAAGAGAAATATTATAAATAGAGAGCCTGCGATAGCCTTGACGATATTCACAAGCCTATCCTTCAACTAGCAGCGAAAAGCTGTAAACTTAGCCAAGCCCCTAAACCCCCGCACCCTCGCGCAATACCGCCCTGCCCGCTTCGCGCTGGGCCTTGAGGTCGCGTTTCAGGGCTGCCGGGCTGCGGGCGATGACGAAGCCGAAGCTGACGCCGCCTTCCTTCGACTGGGTCGCGTGGTGGAGGTGGTGGGCCTGCACCAGACGCTTCAGGTAACCGCCGCGCGGGACATAGCGGAACCAGCGCTGGTGGACGAGGCCGTCATGCACCAGCGTATAGATCACGCCGTAGAGCAATATGCCCATGCCGATCCATGTCGCCGACTCCCACGCGGATGCGCCCATGACCAGCGGGCTGCCCAGTGCGAACATCGCGATGCTCATCGCCGCGCCGACCACGGCGTAGAGGTCGTTCTTTTCGAGGAAATTGTCGTGCCGTTCGTGGTGGTCGCGGTGCCACCCCCAGCCCCAGCCGTGCATGATGTACTTGTGGCTGGCCCAGGCGACGCCTTCCATCGCGGCGCAGGCGGCAAGCATGATGGCTATCTTGGCGAGGATCGACATGTCGGCCCCGCTCTACCCCCACCGCGCGGCGGAGGCAATTGCACACGGGAACGGGGTTGCAATGTTACCATTGGCGGCGCAAATGCGCGTGCATCATGACCGACACGCCCCGCACCCTGTACGAAAAGATCTTCGACGCCCATGTGGTGGAGCGCCGCGACGACGGCACCTGCCTTGTCTATATCGATCGCCATCTCGTCCACGAGGTGACGAGCCCGCAGGCGTTCGAGGCTCTGCGCATGGCCGGGCGCAAGGTTCGCCGCCCCGATCTGACGCTGGCGGTGCCCGATCACAACCTGCCGACCACCGCGCGGCGCGACGATGCGGGCAACCGCATTCCCATCGCCGATCCCGCCAGCGCGCAGCAGCTGGCCGCGCTGGAGGCCAATGCGCCTGCGTTCGGGATCCGCTATATCGGCGATGCGGACGCGGAGCAGGGCATCGTGCATGTGGTGGGGCCGGAGCAGGGATTCTCTCTGCCGGGCGCGACCATCGTGTGCGGCGATTCGCATACGGCCAGCCACGGCGGGCTGGGCGCGCTGGCGTTCGGGATCGGCACCAGCGAGGTCGAGCATGTGCTGGCGACGCAGACGCTGCTGCTGAAGCGGTCGAGGACCATGGAAGTGCGCGTCGAGGGCGATCTGGCTCCCGGCGTCACCGCCAAGGATGTCGTCATGCATATCATCGGTGTCACCGGCACCGCGGGCGGCACCGGCCATGTCGTCGAATATCGCGGCAAGGTGTTCGAGGACATGAGCATCGAGAGCCGCCTGACCGTCTGCAACATGGAGATCGAGGGCGGCGCGCGCGCCGGCCTGATCGCGCCCGACGAAAAGACCTTCGCCTATCTGAAGGGCCGCCAGATGGCGCCCAAGGGCGCCGATTGGGACAAGGCGCTGGCCTGGTGGAAGACCCTGCCCACCGACGAGGGCGCGGTGTTCGACAAAAGCGTCGTCATCGACGCCGCCGATATCCAGCCGACCGTGACATGGGGCACCAGCCCCGAGGACACCGTCGCAATCACCGGCCGCGTGCCCGATCCCGCCAGCTTTGCAGATCCGTCGAAGCAGGCCGCGGCGCAGGCCAGCCTCGACTACATGGGGCTGGAGCCGGGCATGAAGATGACCGACATCGAGGTGCAGAACGTCTTCATCGGCAGCTGCACCAACAGCCGGATTGAGGATCTGCGCGCCGCCGCCGCCGTGCTGAAGGGCCGCCGCAAGGCCGCCAATGTCACATGGGCGATCGTGGTGCCCGGATCGGGTCTGGTCAAGCTTCAGGCCGAGGCCGAGGGGCTGGACAAGATCTTCACCGACGCAGGCCTCGAATGGCGCGAGCCGGGCTGTTCGGCCTGTCTTGGCATGAACCCCGACAAGGTGCCCGCGGGCGAACGCTGTGCATCGACCTCCAACCGCAATTTCGTCGGCCGTCAGGGCCCCGGCGCGCGGACCCATCTGGTCAGCCCCGCCATGGCTGCGGCCGCGGCGGTTACGGGCCGGCTGACCGATGTGCGTGCGCTGGACGCGGTGGAGACGGAACCGGCGTGATGGCTGTCGTCCGGTGATCGAGGGGAGGTGCATCTGCGGCGGCGTCACGGTCGAACTGCCGCGTGCGCCCGAATATCTCAATGCCTGCAATTGCCGCCTGTGCCAGCGCAGCGGCGGGATCTGGGGATATTTCCCGAGGGACGAGGTCACGATCCGGGGCGAGACGCGGCGTTTCGTGCGCAGCGATCTGGACGAGGCCTATCTGGCCAATCTGTTCTGCCCGACATGCGGCAATGCGGCGGCGTGGATCGCGCTCGACAGCGAGTATCCGCGCATGGGGGTGAACATGCGATTGTTCGAACCCGATGCGCTGCGCGGGATCGAGACGCGCTTTCCCGATGGGCTGGGCTGGGCGAAGGAGGCCGAGGGGCCGGCCTTCGTCCATGAGCCCGCCCCCTATGGCGGCGGGCGGATCCTTTGACGGTCAAGCAGGGTTTCGCGCCGGTCGTGAATGCCGATACAAGGCTGCTGATCTGCGGCAGCCTGCCGGGCGACCGCTCGCTGGCCGAGGCGCGCTATTACGCGCATCCGCAGAACCGGTTCTGGCATCTGCTGGGCGGCGCGGCGGATCTGCCGGGCCTGCCTGCCCTGCCCTATGACGAACGGCTGGCCGCGCTGCTGGCGCGCGGGATCGGGCTGTGGGACGTGGCGGCAAGCGGGCGGCGTGAGGGAAGCCTCGACACCGCGCTGCGCGAGGTGGAGCGGGCCGATTTGCGCGGGCTGGCGGCGCGACTGCCCCTGCTGCGCGCCATTGCATTCAACGGCGGCACGGCGGCAAGGCTGGGACGCAAGGCGATGCGGGGCGCGGGCGACATCGCGCTGATCGACCTGCCTTCGTCCAGCCCGGCCTATTGCGCGATCACGCCAGCGGAAAAACAGGCGCGCTGGATGGTGCTTCGTCCATGGCTTGAAGGGTGAATAAATCGCCGAATGCCCTTGCCTTTCGCCCTTCGCCGGGCGGATAGGGCGACGGGGGCCGAGAGACCTGAACTGCATACAGAAAGACGGATAACGTCATGAGCGAAGACAACAGTTGGACATCCAAGGCCGCGATGGCGGGCGCCGCGATCGGATCGGCCGCATTGGCCGCGGCGGTCATGTATGCCTCGCGCCGGATGGAGCGCGCGAAGGCCAAAAAGAAGACCGCCACCGGCACCACGCCCAGCGGCGAGAACGTCGAAACGGACTGATCGCACCGATTTGGCGCGAAAGGACGCATTCGGACGTTGAGCCATCCGCGGCTTGGCCATATAGGCTGGATCCATGGACAAGATTGACCGGATCGAAGGACGGGCCATCCCGTTTGGAGCGAAGAACGTCGACACCGACGTGATCATCCCCGCGCGCTGGCTGAAGACCATCACGCGCGAGGGACTGGGCGAAGGCGCGTTCGAGACGGTGCGCGCGAAGGACGGGAACGTGTTCGACGACCCTCGCTTCGAAGGCGCGCCGATCCTGATCGCGGGCGACAATTTCGGCTGCGGCTCCAGCCGCGAGCATGCCGCGTGGGCGCTGCTCGACATGGGGATCACCGCGGTGATCGCGCCCAGCTTTTCCGACATATTCTCGGGCAATGCGTTCAAGAACGGGATCCTGACCGTCGCGCTGCCGCAGGCGCAGATCGAACGCCTGCTGGACGTGGCCGAGACCGACGAGATCGCCATCGATCTTGAGCATTGCACCGTCACCACCCCGTTTCAGGACCGTTTTACGTTCGAGATCGATCCGTTCCGCCGCCACTGCCTGCTGGAAGGGCTGGACGAGGTGGGCCTGACCATGGAACGGCAGGACGCGATTTCCGCTTACGAGGCGAAGGCCGCGGGCGATCTTTCCTTTCTTTCCGGCCCGCGCGAAGTGGCGGCCTGACAGCACGTTTTTTGGGGACATACGACAATGACCGATTTCAACGACCGCCGCCGCGCCGAGGAAGCCAAGGCCGCCATGGACGAGGAAATGCTGTTCCGCGTGACCGCGCGCCGCAACCGGCTGGTGGGCGAATGGGCCGCCGGGCTGATGGGCCTGTCCGATGTCGAGACCGAGGCCTATCGCAAGGCCGTCGTACAGGCGGATTTCGAGGAAGCGGGCGATGAGGACGTGATCCGCAAGGTGCTGGGCGACCTGACCAGCGCCGGAGTCGAGGCGGACGATGCGATGGTGCGCGCCAAGCTGGACGAAAAGCTGATCGAGGCGCGCCGCCAGCTGATGAGCGAGAGCTGATCATGGCGATGCAGGCAGACGAGATCGAGCGCCTTATCCGCGATGCCATTCCCGATGCGGAGGTCACGATCCGCGATCTGGCGGGCGACGGCGATCATTATGCGGCGCATGTGGTGTCGCCCTCTTTCGCGGGAATGACGCGGGTCAAGCAGCACAAGGCGGTCTATGATGCGCTGGGCGGACGCATGGGCGGCGAGCTTCACGCCTTGCAACTGACCACCGCGGTTCCCAATTGACGGTCACAACCTCTATTTTTGAAAATACCGGGAACGCAAATGTCCGACACCAATGACCGCATCAAGGATATCGTCAGCAAGGACGATGTCGTCCTGTTCATGAAAGGCACGCCGCTGTTCCCCCAGTGCGGGTTTTCCAGCCGCGCGGTCGCCATTCTGGAGCATTGCGGCGTGGCCTATGGGTCGGTCGACGTGCTGCAGGACATGGAGATCCGGCAGGGCATCAAGGCCTATTCCGAATGGCCGACCATCCCGCAGCTCTATGTGAAGGGCGAATTCGTCGGCGGCAGCGACATCATGATGGAAATGTTCGAAGCCGGCGAACTGCAGCAGCTGATGAACGAACAGGGCTGCGCCAAGGCCGAGTGATCGTCGGCGCGGGTTGCAATGGAGCTTGAGGGCCGGCCCGATCTTGCCGAACGGCTGAAGGATGCGATCCCTGCCGCGACGCTGATCGCGCTTCGCCCTGCCCCGGCATCGGGCCATCCCGACGAGGTTCTGCCGGATGAAGTCCTGGTGGTCGAGCGTTCGCGCGAACTCGCCTTCGCGGGCGGGATGATCGCCTTTCCCGGCGGTCGGGTCGAGCATGACGACGCTGCGCTGGGCCGCTCCATCGCGCCCCACCTGCCCCCGGCCGAAGCCGCCGCCCGCATCGCGGCGCTGCGCGAAACCTTCGAGGAAACCGGCCTGCTTTGCGCGTTGCGTCAGAAGGTCGAGGAGAGCGATCTCGCAGCCGCGCGGCGCGAACTGCTGGACGGAGCGCCGTTCGGGACTCTTCTGGCCGAGCGCCGGTGGGCGCTCGAACTCGACGCGCTGATCCCCTATGCGCGCTGGTGCCCGCCTGCCGCCATCCGGATCGCGCGGCGGTTCGACGCGCGTTTCTATCTGATCAAGGAGCGCGCCGATGCGCCCGTTTCGCCCGATCTTACCGAGAACGATTCCGCTTTCTGGGCGTCGCCCCGCGCGCTGATGGAACAGGCCGAAGCACGGCAGGTCAAGATGGTCGGCCCCACGCGCGCGACCATGATGCGGCTGGCCGCGGGCCGGTCTTTCGCGGATGCGAAGGACAATGCGCTGGCCTTTCCGGTGCGCGAGATCATGCCGGTGGTTCGTCAGGAAGGCGGCGAAAGCTGGGCCGGCGTGCCTGCGGGCCATGGCTATCCCGATGTCGATTTCCGTCTGAAATAGGCCCCGCCGCCGTGGCGCGAATGTCGCATCGCGGCATTGTGACCGAAATAATGCTGCGTGTAACGCGATTGAAACGCAATCGTCGCGTAACCGTCGCAAACAGCCCCTAGCCCGCAGCGCCAACAGGGGCGCCGACGCCCCTGCGAAACGCCATTCATCAGGGGGCATAATGAACCGCAAACTCCGCACCGCGCTTGCACTGGGCAGCGCGCTTTCCGCCATCATCGCTTCGCCGCAGGCCATGGCCGCGGGAACGCTGGACGGCTCGGTCGTTGATGCGACCGGCACGCGCGCGTTGCAGGCCGCGCAGGTCACGATCATCGAACTGGGCCGCACGGTTTCGACCGCGCGCGACGGATCTTTCCGCTTTCCCGAGGTGCCCGCCGGCACCTACACGCTGGAAGTGCAATATGTCGGCGCGCCGACCGAGACGGTGACCGTCACGGTTCCCGAAACCGGCACGGTGCGCGAGACGGTCGCGCTGGGCAGCGCGGACGATTCGATTCTGGTCGTCGGACAGCTGGCGAACCAGGCCAGCGCACTGTCGCGCAAGAGGGCCGCGGACACCGTTTCGGACGTGCTGACGCGCGACGCGATCGGCCAGTTCCCCGATCAGAACGTGGCCGAATCGCTGCGCCGCCTGCCCGGTATCAACGTGCTGAACGATCAGGGCGAAGGCCGCTTCGTGTCGGTCCGCGGCCTCGATCCACAGCTCAACTCGACCTCGCTCAACGGCGTGCGCCTGCCTGCGCCCGAAAGCGACACGCGCTCGGTTGCGCTGGATGTCATCAGCAGCGACATCATCGAATCGATCACGGTCAACAAATCGCTGACCCCCGACATGGACGGCGACACCATCGGCGGTTCGGTCGAGATCGAGACCACCAGCGCCTTCGACCGCAAGACCGACCTGTTCACCGCCCGCGTCGAGGGCAGCTACAACGATTATTCGAACGAGCTCACGCCCAAGGGCAGCTTCGACTTTGCCACGCGCATCACCGACAGCTTCGGCATTTCGGGCGGCATATCTTATTATCAGCGCAAGTTCGAGACCGACAACATCGAGGCGGACGGCTGGGACGATGTCGATGGCACGCCCTATGCCGAAGATCTCGAATACCGCGACTATGATGTCGAGCGCGACCGGCTTTCGGCCACGCTGGGTGCCGATTTCCGCGTGGGCGACACGACCGAGCTGTTCGTGAAGGGCGTGTTTAGCCAGTTCGACGACCAGGAGTACCGCCGCCGCCTGATCTTCGATTTCGGCGATGCGACCGACATCTCGGCAGCCGGCGACGTGGTGACCTATGCCGACACCTATGACGAGGACGAGGAAGAGGGCGGCATCACCGTCGAGCGCGACGTCAAGGACCGGTTCGAACGCCAGCGGATCTGGAACGTCGTATTCGGCGGCAAGACCGAGCTGGATAGCGGCTGGTTCGCCGAATATTCGGCCAGCTATGCCAAGGCGTCCGAGAAGGAAGACGGTTCGATCGATCCCGCCAGCTTCCAGCGGACGTTCGAGAACGAGAATGTCGGCATCGCAATCGATTACAGCGACCCGCGCGTGCCGCTGTTCGACGTGGTGGGCAACGGGTTCGCATTCCGCGATGGGTCGTCCTACGAATTGAACGACATCGAATATACGGCCTTGTCCGATGCGCAGGACGAGGAATATGCCGCGCAGCTCGACCTTGGCCGCGATTTCTACATGGATGCGGGCACCTTCACCGTGCAGGCGGGCTTCAAGGGCCGCTGGCGCGAGAAGACCTATGACAAGCAGGTCGAGTTCTGGGAGAACGAGGACCTGACGCTGGCGGATGTTCTGGGTGCCAGCACCTATCGCCTGACCAGCATCGACCCGGTGCCCAGCTATGACGGGGCGACCGACTTCTTCAATGCCAACCGCGATGCGTTCGAATTGAACGAAATCGACAGCGCGTTCGATTCCGCGCTTGAGGATTACCGCGCGGACGAGGACATTCTGGCCGGTTACCTGCTGGGCCAGTTCGAGACCGACCGGCTGTCGGTGATCGGCGGCGTGCGTTACGAGAACACCAGCAACAAGCTCTATGGCAGCACCGCCACGATCTATGAGGAAGGCGCGGTTCTGGGCGCGGATTGCGGTGCCGATGCGGGCGCCGAGGCCGATGACGACATCATCTGCATCGCCCCGGTCGAATATGAGCGCGAATACGACCAGTGGCTGCCCAGCCTGAACGCGAAATACGAGATCACACCCGGACTGCTGATCCGCGCGGCGGGCTACAAGAGCCTGATGCGCCCGAAGCTGAGCTCGCTCGCGCCGCGCTTCGAGATCGAGGTGAACGACGAGAACGAGATCGAGGGCACATTCGGCAATCCCAACCTGCGCCCCTATGAATCGTGGAACCTCGACGCCAGCCTCGAATATTACATGTCGAGCAATGGCGCGCTGAGCGCGGCGGTGTTCTGGAAGGACATCAAGGACTACATCGTCGACGTGAACATCGACGAATCCGGCGTGTTCAACGGCATCGCCTTCGACGAGGCGACCATCCCGATCAACGGGCGCGGCGCGGAAGTGTTCGGCGTAGAGCTGTCGGCGTCGCAGGCGCTGGACTTCCTGCCGGGCATCCTGTCGGGCTTCCTCGTGCAGGCGAACTATACCTACACCGATGCGACCGGCGAGCTGCCCGATGGCGACTTCACCGATCTGGACAATGTCGACAGCTATCGCGAAATCATGCTGCCGTCCTCGTCCAAGCACACGCTGAACGGCGTGCTGGGTTACGAGAAGGGTCCGGTCAGCCTGCGCCTAGCGGGGACCTACCGCGACAAATATCTGGATGAAGCGGGCGGCGATGCGGAAGAGGACCGCTATGTCGACGATCACTTCCAGATGGACTTCAGCGCGCGCCTGCGCCTGAACGAAGGCGTCCAGCTGTATTACGAGTGGGTGAACATCAACAATGCCAAATATTTCGCCTACAACAACTATGCCGGGCAGCGGAACCTGTACCAGTATGAGGAATACAACTGGACGATGAAGTTCGGCGCGCGTCTGAATTTCTGATGACGGCCCAGCGGAACAGGGGAAATCCCATGAGACATACGATCCTGGTCGGGGCCCTTGTCGCCCCGGCCGTCCTGCTGGCCGGCTGCGCTTCGGAGAAGGTCTGGCCGCCCTCGCCCTGGCCGACGGGCAGCGTAGAGGCGGCGGTCGAGACCATGCCGGTGGGCACCGCCAATGCCGATGCCGCCGACGATCCGGCGATCTGGCGCAACCCGGTGGACGCGTCGAAAAGCATCGTGCTGGGTACCGACAAGAAGGCGGGGCTCTACAGCTATGCGCTGGACGGCAGCGTTATAGATTTCGTCCCGGCGGGGCTGCTCAACAATGTCGATCTGGTCACGCTGGCGGATGGCACGGTGCTGGTGGCGGCAAGCGACCGGACCGAAGCGGAGCGGCCAGCGATCTCGTTCTTCACGCTGGCCGCCGATGGCCAGTTGACCAAGGCCGCGCGGCTGCCGCTGGACCATGCGGGTGAGGCCTATGGCTTTTGCATGGCCCCGCCGCGCGCGGATGGCGGGTTGGCACGGGCCTATGTGGTGACCAAGGAAGGCCCGGTGATCGAGGCGGTGATCGGCGGGACGGCTGATGCGCCATCGGTTCTGTCCACCCGCGTGTTCGCGATTCCCAGCCAGAGCGAAGGCTGCGTCGTCGATGCGCGCACCGACCTGCTTTACGTGGGCGAGGAAAATGTCGGCATCCACCGCTTCGACCTGTCGCAGGCGGCGCCGGTGGGCGAACTGGTCGCAAGTGCCGACGGCACCGCGCTGGTGCCCGATGTCGAGGGGCTGGCGATCGCGCCGATGGGCGAGGACGGTGGCTATCTGATCGCGTCGAGCCAGGGCGACAATGCCTATGCCGCCTTTAGCCTGCCCACGATGGCCTATGTGGGCCGCGTGCGCATCGCCGACGGCGCGCGGATCGACGGGACGGTGGAGACCGACGGCATCGAATTCGCCGCGGGCGATTTCGGACCGGATTTTCTGGACGGCATCTTCATCGCGCAGGACGGGGACAACGGCCCCGACGCGGACGGCAATGCGACCCAGAACTTCAAGCTGGTGCGCGGCGATGCCTTTTTGGCGGCGATCCGCGGCCAATGAGGATCCATCCGAATCGGCGCGGCGCGTCGTTCAAATCTTAACGCAAAAACGGCCAGCGCCCTTCACGGGAGCTGGCCGTTAATCTTCGTAAACGCGCATTCGAGCACGTTCGCGGCAGTCGTCAGTTGACGCGGAAAAGCCGCTGCCAAAGGGTCGGCTCATGCATCGGCTGAACGGCGCCGAACTTCATAAAGCGCTGAGAAGCATCGGAATAAGGGCGCGGAAGAGTCCAGCGGTCGGGCGAACTCGTGCGGTAGCTTGGCGTATACATGGCTCGGGTTACCTCATGCAGATTGTGTCTTGTCGCTAGAAACCCCTAAGGTCACAGGCTGGTTCCCGTGTCGAACCGGTTAACCATCCGTTTAAATCCCGATTATGTCAGGCGGACTACGGCAAAGTGCCTTTATTCGCGGTGATAGACGGTTAATTCGCGCGTTAACCTTTGGCGAAAAAAATTTTGCCTCGTGCGGCGGGACACACCGGAATGGATGGTTAACGCGGTCTTTATCCGCGAATCGCCCTTTTTGCGGGCGCGGCGGGCGTTTCCCGGGCCGTGGACGCCCTGAAGGCCCCTTTCGGGCGGATCGGGCCATGGACATGCGCTGTCGATGTTGTATCGGACATGTGTGCATCCGCCGCGATGCATGCCTCACCGGGGTCGTTCCGCCGGCCCACCCTAGGTCCGAAGTTCGATAGCCGGAGTTCCCGTTGGACTTGCTGCTCATTTCCGCCCTGCCGTTCCTTGGCGCGATCGCCATCGGGCTGGCGGCCCGGGCACCGCGCAAGGTCCATGCGGTCATCGCGGGGCTGTTCACGCTGGCCGCGCTGGCGCTGGTGCTGGTCAAGGCGCCCGCGGTTCTGGCGGGCGAGATCGCCACCACGCGGATCGACTGGGTGCCTGCGATCGGGCTGAACGCGCATTATTTCATGGACCCGCTGGGGCTCATGTTCGCGGGGCTGATCCTGGGGATCGGTTTCCTGATCGTGGTCTATGCCAATAGCTATCTCTCTGCCGCCGATAGTTCGGCGCGCTTCCTGACGTTTCTGATGTTGTTCCAGGGCGCGATGCTGGGCATCGTGCTGTCCGACAATGTGCTGATGCTGCTGGTGTTCTGGGAAATGACGAGCCTTTCGTCGTTCCTGCTGATCGGTTTCTGGGGCCATCTGGCCGAGGGGCGGCAGGGCGCGCGCATGGCGCTGGCGGTGACGGGCGGCGGGGGGCTTGCGCTGATCGCGGGGCTGGTGCTGCTGGGCCGGATCGCGGGGTCTTACGATCTGACACAGATCCTGCTGGCAAAGGACGCGGTGCAGGCATCGCCGCTGTATCCGGTGGCGCTGGTGCTGATCCTGCTGGGCTGTTTCGCCAAGTCGGCGCAGTTTCCGTTCCATTTCTGGCTGCCCCACGCGATGGCCGCGCCCACGCCGGTCAGCGCCTATCTGCACAGCGCGACCATGGTGAAAGCGGGCGTGTTCCTGATCGCGCGGCTGTGGCCGGTGCTGTCGGGGACGGATCTGTGGTTCTATCTGGTCGCGACGACGGGTCTGGTCACCATGCTGATCGGCGCGGGCGTGGCGCTGTTCAAGAACGATCTCAAGGCGCTGCTCGCCTATTCCACGGTCAGCCATCTGGGCCTTTTGACCATGCTGTTCGGGTTCGGCACGCGGCTGGCGGCGGTGGCGGGCGTGTTCCACATCATCAACCATGCGACGTTCAAGGCGGCGCTGTTCATGAACGCGGGCATCGTGGACCATGAGGTCGGCACCCGTGATGCGCGGCGGCTGGGCGGGCTGGCGGCGCTGATGCCGATCACCGCGACGCTGGGCACGATCGCGGCGCTGTCGATGGCGGGGGTTCCGCCCTTCAACGGCTTCCTGTCCAAGGAGATGATGCTGGAGGAAGCCGCGCATACCGGCTGGGCGGGCATCGGCTGGCTGGTGCCGGTGGTGGCAACCATCGCGGCGCTGTTGTCGGCGGCCTATTCGTTCCGTTTCATCGCGCACGTCTATTTCGGGCCGAAGCGCAGCGATTATCCCAAGCCGCCGCACGATCCCGGCATCGGGCTGTGGGGTCCGCCCGCCATTCTGGTGGTGCTGGTCGTGCTGATCGGCGTGCTGCCCGGATTGATGGCGCAGCGCTTCGTAGAGGTCGTGGCCGCCGCCGTCACCGGCGAGGGAGCGCCCTATTTCCACTTGTCGCTGTGGCACGGGCTGACCCCTGCCCTGTTCATGAGCATCATTGCGGTCGCGGGCGGATTGTTGGTGCTGTGGCGCTTCGGCGCGTTCGACCGGGTATGGAACGCGCTGCCGATCCCGGTGGCGAAACGCCTGTTCGACCGCGGCATCGACGCGGCGGTGCGCGCCAGCCGGGTCGTGTCCTACGGGTTCCACAACGGATCGCTGCAGCGCACTTTGTTCGTGCTGTTCGCCTTCGTGCTAGTTCTGGGCCTCGAAGGCATGTGGTTCGGATCGGAACTGGCGGGCGGTTTCGCCATGGGCGGGCGCGAGACGATCCCCGCGCCGCCGGTGGCCGTGCTGCTGTGGCTGGCGCTGGTCGCGGGGGCCGCGGCGGTGGTCTATTCGCATCGCCAGCGGTTCCTCTCGCTCGTCTATATCAGCGTGATCGGGCTGGTCGTGTCGGTGGGCTTCGTCTTCCTGTCCGCGCCCGACCTTGCATTGACGCAGATCTCGGTCGAGACGGTGACGATCCTGCTGCTGCTGCTGGCGCTACACCTGCTGCCGCGCAAGCCGCCGACCAGCAGTTCGAACGCGCGCCATCTCCGCGACGGGCTTCTGGGTATCCTCGGCGGCGCGGGTGTCGGCTGGGCCGCATGGGCGGTGATGACCCGGCCGCAGGGCGACACGATCTCGGCCTATCACTGGCTGCAGGCCAAGCCCGGCGGCGGCGGAACCAATGTCGTCAACGTGATCCTGGTCGATTTCCGCGGTTTCGACACGTTTGGCGAAATCATCGTGCTGGGCATCGCGGCGCTGGCGATCTTTGCGCTGCTGCAGCCCGCGGTGCGCGGGGTCTCGGGGCGGCGTCTGCTGGCGCTGATGGACGGGATCATCCGTTCGCCCGAACGCCATCCGATGATGCTGGTGGTCGCGGGCCGGCTGATCCTGCCGATGGCGATCGTGGTCGGCCTCTATATCTTCCTGCGTGGGCACAACATGCCGGGCGGCGGTTTCATCGCGGGGCTTATCTTCTCCATCGCGATGCTGATCCAGTACATGGCCTCGGGCTTCGAATGGACCGAGGAACGCCGCCGGACCGAGCGTCATGCGCTGATCGCGGGCGGGGTGCTGACGGCGGCGGCGACGGGCGCGGGATCGCTGGCATTCGGAGAGCCGTTCCTGACCAGCTCCTATGGCTATTTCCATATCCCGCTGGTGGGCGAGATCGAGCTGGCCACCGCCATGCTGTTCGACATCGGCGTCGCGCTGACCGTGGTGGGCGCGGTGATGCTGGCGCTGGCGCAGCTGGCCAATGCGACGCAGCGGGCCGAGCAGGAGAAGCGGTCCGAACACGCGATGGACATCGACCCCAGCCGCGAGGAAGCGGTCCGCGAACAGAGCCTTGACGCCAGACCGGAGGCACCACGATGAGCGTCGAATTCCTGGTCGCCAGCGCCATCGGCGTGCTGACGGCGGCAGGCATATACCTGTGCCTGCGCGGCCGCACCTTCCCGGTCGTGCTGGGCATCGCGATGCTGTCCTATGCGATCAACGCCTTCCTGTTCTCGATGGGACGGCTGGTGGTGGACAGGCCGCCGATCTACGCCAAGGGCGCGGACTATACCGATCCGCTGCCGCAGGCGCTGGTGCTGACGGCCATCGTCATCTCGTTCGGCATGACCGCGCTGGTGGTGGTGCTGGCGCTGCGCAGTTTCCTCGAAAGCGGGACCGACCACGTCGACGGAACGGCGGAAGATGGCGACCTCACCGACGCCGAGGCCAACCACTGATGCTGACGATCGTCCCGATCCTGCTTCCCGCGGTGGTGGCCGCGATCACGCTGCTGCGTTCGGTGCGCACCACGCGGCTGGCGGCGATCTTCTCGCTGACGTCCAGCGTGCTGCTGGTGGCGGTGACAATCGCCCTGTTCGCCGAGGCGTCGGACGGCGTCATCCGCGTGTACCGGCTGGGCGACTGGCCCGCGCCCTTCGGCATCGTGCTGGTGCTCGACCGGCTGTCGACGATGATGGTGCTCTTGACCAATGTGCTGGCGCTGTGCGTGCTGGTCCATGCGGTGCTGACGCAGCTGGACCGGCGGGGCTGGCATTTCCATCCGATGTTCCAGTTCCAGCTGCTGGGCCTGAACGGCGCGTTCCTGACGGGGGATTTGTTCAACCTGTTCGTGTTCTTCGAGGTGCTGCTGATCGCCAGCTATGGCCTGATCCTGCATGGACAGGGCGCGGCGCGGCTGCAGGCGGGCGTGCAATATGTGGTCGTGAACCTGGTCGGATCCACGCTGTTCCTGATCGCGCTGGGCATATTGTACGGCATGACCGGCACGCTCAACATGGCGGACATGGCGGTGCGGGTGGCCTCCGCACCCGCGGGCGACCAGGCGCTGATCCGCACGGGCGCGCAGGTGCTGATCGTGGTGTTCGCGCTCAAGGCCGCGCTGCTGCCGCTGCAATTGTGGCTGCCGCGCGCCTATTCCAGCACATCGGCCCCGGTCGCGGCCTTGTTCGCGATCCTGACCAAGGTCGGCGTCTATGCGATCCTGCGCACCACCGTGCTGATCTTTGGCGCAGAGGCGGGCGCGGCCGCGTGGGCGCCTGCCGCATGGATGCTGCCCGCATCGCTCCTGACCATCATGGCGGGCTTCGTCGGCGTGCTGGCGGCGCGGGACATGCGGCTGATGGCGGCGTTCGGGATCATCGGTTCGACCGGCACGCTGCTGTCGGCGGTGGCGCTGTTCCAGCCCGACACGATCGCGGCGGCGCTGTACTACCTGCCGCATTCGGTATTGGCGGGCGCGCTGATGTTCCTTGTCACCGACCTCGTCGCGCGGGCGCGCGGCGATACCGACGATACGCTGGTGCCCGACCGCCCCTTCGCGCGCATGGGACAGCTGGGCGCGCTGTTCATGCTGGCCGCCATCGCGCTGGCGGGCCTGCCGCCGCTGTCGGGCTTCATCGGCAAGCTGCTGATCCTGTCGGCCAGCGCCGACGCGCGCTTTGCCGCGTGGATCTGGGGCGCGATCCTGCTGGGCACGTTCCTGTGCATCCTTGGCCTTGCGCGTGCGGGCAGCAATCTGTTCTGGAAATCGCGCGCGGACGAATATGCGTTTCCCGATGGCGAGACACCGCAGCCCCGCGACAAGGCCATCGCCGCCGCGCCCGCATGGATGCTGTGCGCGCTGCTGGCCGCGCTGACCCTGTTCGCAGGCCCCGTCACCCGCAACGCCGAGGCGACCGCGGCGCAGATCTTCTCGGTCGGCGATTATGCCGCGGCCGTGCTGCTAGAGCAGGAGGGCACGCGATGATCCGCCGTCTGTTCCCCCACCCCGCGCTTGCGGTGCTGCTGTTCCTTGTCTGGATCCTGCTGGCCAATACGCTGGCGGCGGGCACCATCGTCATGGCGCTGCTGATCGGGGTGATCGTGCCGCTGATCACCGCGCCCTATTGGCGGGACAAGCCGCTGCTGCATATCGGTTGGCCGCTGCTGGGCTATATCGGGCTGGTGATCTGGGATATCGTGGTCGCCAATTTCCAGGTCGCGCGGCTGATCCTGTTCCGCCGCAACCGCGATCTCAACAGTTGCTGGCTGGTGATCCCGCTCGACATCCGCCGGCCCGAGGCGATCACCACGCTGGCCGGCACGATCAGCCTGACGCCGGGCACCGTTTCCGCCGACGTGTCCGCCGACGGCCACGCGCTGCTGGTCCACGCGCTGGACGCCGCCGACCCCGCGGCGGAAGTGGCCAGGATCAAGTCGCGATACGAAGACCGGCTGAAAAGGATCTTTCGATGACCGTTCCCGAGATAGCCCCCACGCTTTCTCCGCTGCTCAACGTCGCGATCACGGCGGGCTATGTGCTGATCGGCCTTGCCATATTGCTGAACGTCTGGCGCCTGTTCGCCGGGCCGACGCGCGGCGACCGGATCCTTGCGCTGGACACCATGGTCATCAATGCCATCGCGCTGATCGTGCTGTTCGGCATCAAGGAGGGATCGACCATGTATTTCGAATCCGCGCTGCTGTTCGCCATGGTCGGGTTCGTGGGAACGGTGGCCTATGCCAAGTTCCTGCTGCGCGGCGATATCGTGGAGTGATGGCGATGAATGGCGCGGCCGACATCATCATTGCGTTCCTGATCCTGCTGGGCGGGGGGTTCGCGCTGATCGGGTCGTGGGGGCTGGTGCGCCTGCCCTCGCTGATGACGCGGCTGCATGGGCCGACCAAGGCGACGACGCTGGGCGTGGGGGGCGTGCTGGTCGCGTCGATGATCTATTTTCCGGTCTATCACAGGCAATATACCGCGCATGAACTGCTGATCACGCTGTTCCTGTTCATTTCGGCGCCGATCACCGCGAACATGATCGCCAAGGCGCATCTGCACCGGCAGGGCATGGGGATCGATCCCAATCCCGCCGACGACATTCAGGAAGGCCTGCCCGAAAGCGAGATCTGGGCCACGTTCCGCGTCAAGCAGGGTGAGGACGACGACCGGCAGGGCGTCCCTCCGGCGGGCCCTCCGGCGGGCTGACGTCTTGCGCGGTCAGAGGCCCAGCACGACGCTGAGCCGCGTGCTGGTGTCCCACGAGACCGTCCCCGGCGCGGGATCGGATTCGTAGATCGTGTCGAACGACAGCCGCGCGGACAGATTGCCGTAAAGGTCGGTCGTCACCGCGGTCGAGGTGGTGAGTGTGCTGTTCACCTCGTCCAGCACCAGCGTGATCTTTTCGCTGAACGCCAGCGTATCGGTGATGTCCCATTTGAAGCTGGTGTCGAGAAAGGCGGCCAGCCGGTTCTCGTTCGTGCCGTCGGTAAAGCGGGTCTGGCGCAGCGCCGGGCCGCCCGATGCCTCCCAGTCGATATCGTCGGTGTCGACGATCTGGTAGCCCGCGCCGATCACCTCGGTAAAGCGGCGCGAGATGCCCTGGAACGGATTGCGTTCATATTCCAGCGAACCGAACGCGAAGACCGGCGAATCGGTAAAGTCGCGGCGGGCGCGATAGCCTGCGCCAAGGCGTTCCTCGGTCCGCTCGTCGTTCACTTCGCGGATGTTCAGGTCGGCGGAAAAGCGGTGTTCCCAAAGGTTGTTCTTGCGCGTGACCTCGACCCCTGCGTTGACGCCCCATTCCTCGGTATTGCCGGTGTCGAGATTGGCGCCGAAGGACCCCTCGCCTTCCCAGCCCTTGAGGAAGCTGGCCTCGTCGATCTCGGCCTTTTCCTCGTCCTCGATCGCATCGATTACATCGTCGATCTCATCGCGCCGGTTGGGGAAAAGGCGCTTGGCGATATCTTCGATGGTCTGGCGTTCCGAGGGGTTGGCCTCGCGGTAGACGATGCCGAATTCCTCGGGCAGCGGCTGCGCCTGCGCCGACGTCTGGGCTGACGCGGGGGCAGGCAGGATCAGGGCCGCCGCGGCACCCGCCGCGCATAGGGTCGTCCCGATCCTGCCCGTTCCCCGCCAATCCATATCGATCCCGCCCCTGTTGCCGTCGGGGGGATGTTAGGCAGCAGGAAGGCCCCGGCCATCGGGCATTGCCCCGAATTCGCGGGGGATCAGGACCCAGTCGACCCTTCGGCGTCCTGCGCGTCGCCCTTGATCTTCACCGGAATGCGCAAGAAACGGACGCCGTTCTCTTCCGCCTCCGGAAAGTGCCCTGCCCTGATATTGACTTGGATCGAGGGCAGCAGCAGGCGCGGTGCGGACAGGGTGGCGTCGCGCGCCTCGCGCATGGCGACGAACTCGTCCTCGTTCACGCCGTCATGGACGTGGATGCTGTGCCGGCGCTGTTCGCCGACGGTCGTTTCCCAGCGATATTCGTCGCGGCCCGGCGCCTTGTAATCGTGGCACATGAACAGGCGCGTATCCTCTGGCAGCGCGAGCAGCCGGCGCATCGAGCGATAGAGCTGGCGCGCGTCGCCGCCGGGGAAATCCGCGCGGGCGGTGCCGTAATCGGGCATGAACAGCGTATCGCCGACGAAGACCGCATCGCCGATCCGATAGGCGACATCGGCGGGGGTATGGCCGGGGGTGTGGATCACCTCCACCTCCAGCTCGCCGATGGGGAACCGCTCGCCGTCGAAGAACAGGCGGTCGAAGTCGGAGCCGTCGGTCTTCATCTGGTCAAACGCGAACATCGGGCGGAAGATCTTCTGCACGTCGCGGATATGCTCACCGATGCCGATCTGCGCGCCGGTCTTCGCCTTGATGAAGGGCGCAGCGGACAGGTGGTCGGCGTGGGCATGGGTTTCGAGCACCATCGCGATGTCCCAGCCCTGCCCCTCCGCCCGCGCAACGATGCGGCGAGCCGAGGCGACATCGACCTCTCCGCTGGCAAGGTCGAAATCGAGCACGGGGTCGATCACGGCGGCGGTTTTGGTCGCCGGATCGACGACCAGATAGCTGATCGTGTTGGTGGGCTCGTCGAAGAAAGCCTCGATGATGGGCTTGGCGGATGTGGGTTCAGTCATTGGAAAAACCTCTCGTTTCTGTCCTTGACTATATATTAGCGTGTTCTATATTAGCAATACCTAATATGAAAGAACGTATGATGCTCAAACCTCCGATGGATCTCGCCGCCTTCGAACGAAAGGCCGATGGCGTGGCGCAGCTACTCAAAGCGATCGGCAATGGCCGCCGCCTGATGGTGCTGTGCAAGCTGGTCGAACATGGCGAGCGGACGGTGACCGACCTCTCCGCCGATGTCCGCCTGTCGCAGTCCGCGCTGTCGCAGCACCTCGCGAAGATGCGCGACGAAGGTCTCGTCGCGTTCCGGCGGGAAAGCCAGACGCTGTGGTACCGGATCGCCGATCCGCGGACCGAGACGCTGCTGGCGGCACTCTACCAACTCTATTGTCAGGAGGACTGATCCCATGACCATGACCCCCATCTCGCCGCGCGAAGCCAAGAGGCTGATCGAAAGCGGCGCGGCGCTTGTCGACATTCGCGGACCCGACGAATTCGCGCGCGAAAGCATCCCCGGTGCGCGCAACGTGCCGGTGACGGACATCGACCGCATGGAAACGAGCGGTACACCGGTGGTCTATCACTGCCGCTCGGGCGCGCGGACGCAGGCCAATGCGGCGCGGCTGTCGGCTGCGGCGGGCGCGGATTGCTACATGATCGAAGGCGGGCTCGACGCGTGGCGGCAGGCTGGTTTCGACGTGGCCAAGGACACCGGCCAGCCGATCGAGCTGATGCGGCAGGTGCAGATCGCGGCGGGATCGCTGGCGCTGCTGGGCGTGGTGCTGGGCTTTCTGGTCGGCCCCGGCTTCTTCGGCCTGTCGGCCTTTGTCGGCGCGGGGCTGATGGTGGCGGGGATCACCGGCTGGTGCGGCATGGCGACCATGCTGCGGCACATGCCGTGGAACCGGCGCATGGCAGGCTGACGCAGGGTGACCGCCATCCAGATCGCGCTGGCGCTGCTGTCGGGCGGATTCATCGGCACCGTGCTGGGGCTGGTCGGCGGCGGCGGATCGATCCTGGCCGTGCCGCTGCTGGTCTATGTCGTCGGCATCGGATCCACCCATGCGGCGATCGGCACGGCGGCGGTGGCGGTCACCGCCAATGCGCTGGCCAGCCTTGCCGGTCATGCGAAAGGCGGAATGGTCAAATGGCCCTGCGCCATCGTGTTCGCGGCGGCGGGCATCGTCGGCGCGGCCATCGGGGCCGAGATCGGCAAGTCGGTCGACGGCGCGCGCCTGCTGATGCTGTTCGGCCTGCTGATGATCGGGGTCGGCCTGTCGATGCTGCGCGGGCGCAGGCGCGCCGACGATCCCGATGTGCGGCTGTCGCGCGGCACTGCACGGGTGTTGCTGCCGCGCCTTGTGCCGCTGGGGCTGGGAGTCGGGCTGGCGGCAGGGTTCTTCGGGATCGGCGGCGGCTTTCTGATCGTGCCCGCGCTGATCGCCGCGACCGCCATGCCGTTCGCCTATGCCGTCGGCACATCGCTGGTGGTGGTCACCGCGCTGGGGCTGACCACGGCGACATCCTATACGCTGTCGGGCTATGTCGACTGGCTGATGACCGCACTGCTGGTGGCGGGCGGGATCGGCGGGGCCGGTCTGGGGATCGTCGCCGGTCGGAGGCTTTCGGGACACAAGGCGCTGATGGAGAGGGCCTTTGCGCTGCTGGTGATCGCGGTCGGCCTCTATATTGCCGCGGGCGCGATCTGAACCGTCAGATCGAGGCGTCGGTGACGAGATTTGCATCGCCGCCCATCACGAACAGCCAGACGACCAGCGCGCCGATCCATCCGGCGTTGAACAATATGATCGCGGCCCATACCGCGCCATTGCTCGCCCGCCGCCTGCCCGGTCCGCGCGCGATTTCGCCCGAATGCCTGCCGAACATTGCCGCCACGTCGCGCAGGTGCAGCAGCAGCCAGATCCCGGCAAGCAGGCTGGCGGCGGCGAGGACGCCGACCAGGGCGGGAAAGAACCACAACGGCATGAATACTTCTCCTTACGGGCCGGATCACACCGCCGAGCTGAAACGCCGCGGCGAGTGCTGGCGATAGGGATCGAACAGCGCCGCGATGGTCCGCGCATAGGGCAGTCCGTCGGCCATGATCTCAAGCTGGTCGCCCGACAGCAGCACCAGCCCGCGGTCGAGGAACGGTTCGAGCGCGTGGCATATCTCGGGCAGGAACTGACGCGGGATATGGGCGCGGCCCGAGCACAGCAGCCCCTCGATCACCTCGCCGCGCATGCGGTCCTCGGCGCTGCGGTGGATGCCGCGCTCGGCGGTCAAATGTCCCGCCCCTGCGCGCATGCGATAGCGGCCGCTGTTCTTCTGATTCTGCGCCAGCAGATGCGGGAACGAGCTGATCGCCGAGGCGCCCAGCCCGATCAGATTGGGCGCGTCGTCATCGGTAAAGCCCTGGAAATTGCGGTGCAGCGCCCCGTCCATCGCCGCGCGGGCCAGCGGATCGCCGCCCGCGCGCGCGAAATGGTCGAAGCCGACCGGCATGTAGCCATGCGTCACCAGATAGGCGAAGCCGAGGCTGGCCATGGCGAAACGCTCGGCCTGATCGGGCATGTCGCTGTCGTCGATGGCGCGCTGGCGCGGGATCACGTGCGGCACATGGGCATAGCCGAACAGCGCGATCCGGTCCGCGCCCAGCACGCGGGTGCGCTGCAGGCTGTCGAGCAGATCGTCGCGGCTCTGTCCGGGCAGCCCGTACATCAGGTCGAAGCTCAGCGACGAAACGCCCGCATCGCGCAGCATGTCGGTCGTGCGCAGGATCATGTCCTCGGACTGGACGCGGCCGATGCGGCGCTGGCAATGCGCGGCGAAAGTCTGGACGCCCAGGCTGGCGCGCTGGATGCCGACGCGTTCGATCACCATCGCCCATTCCTGCGACATGGTGCGCGGGTCGAGCTCGATCGACCAGATGGGGTCCGACAGGCCGAAGCGGATCGTCAGCGCATCGACCAGCCGGACGAAATCGGTCGGCGCGATGGCATTGGGGCTGCCCCCGCCGAACGACACGCGCCGCACCCGCGTGCCCACGGGCAGCAATGCGGAAACGGTCTCGATCTCGCGGTGCAAGGCGTCGAGATAGCTTTCCAGCCGGTGCCGCCGCCCCGCCGCGCCGGTGTTGCAGCCGCAGTAGAAGCAGATCTTCTCGCAGAACGGGATATGGACATAGAGCGAGACGTCGCCGGACAGCGTTTCCAGCGCATGGCGATAGGCTTGCACCTCGATCTCCACGAACTCGGCGGCGGTCGGGAAGCTGGTGTAGCGCGGGACGGGCACCGCGAGCAGGTCGGGATGATAAGGCCACATGCCAGCCTGTTTCGCGCGGGCAGCCCCTGCCGTCATTGCGATGGATCAAATTGCTTGCGGTTGCATCCGGCGTGGCAGGCCTTGGCGGGGCACGGCGGCGGCATGGCGGGCTGTTTGCCGGGGATCGGGACCTCGACCGTGCGGCTCTGCGCGCCCGAACAGATGGTGACCTGCATGGTCGTGGCCGAGGGCGGCGGCGTGCCGATGGCGAGCGGCAGCAACGCGACCAAGGCAAAGAGGGGCGCGATCATGCGTCCTCGCCCTCCTCGTCGTCGATCAGGATGCGATTGGCCGAGCCGTCCAGATCCTCGAACTGGCCGTCGCGCATCGCCCAGAAGAACAGCGCCAGCCCCGCGCCGCCCATCAGTAGCGCCACGGGGATGAGGTAGATCAGCACGCTCATGCCCGGTGGTCCCGTGCCGCGCGCGCCAGCCGCAGCGAATTGCCCACCACCACCAGCGAGCTGAGCGACATCGCGACCGCCGCGATCAAGGGCGTGACCATGCCCGCCAGCGCCAGCGGGACCGCGAGGATGTTATAGCCGATGGCGAAGCCGAAGTTCTGCCGCACGATGGCCATGGTGCGCCGTGCGACCTGCACCGCCAGCGCCACGGGCATCAGTCTTTCGCCGATGAAGACCGCGTCGGCGGCCTGCTGGCTGGCGTCGCTGGCGGTGCCCGGCGCGATCGAGGCATAAGCGGCGGCAAGCGCTGGGCCGTCGTTCAGCCCGTCGCCCACCATCAGCAGTCGGTGTCCTGCGGCCTTGAGGGTTGCGAGCGCCCCCAGCTTGCCCGCGGGCGCGACTTCGCCTTCGCCGGGGATGCCGAGATGTTCGGACATGCGCGCCACGGCGGCGGCGCTGTCGCCGGAAACCATGCTGGCACCGACGCCAAGGCTGCGGAGGCGCGCCAGCGCGGCGGGTGCATCGGGGCGCAACCGGTCGGCGAAGCGGATGAGGGCCGCATCTTCCCCGACGCGCAATTGCACCTGAGGGCCGTCGCCGCCGGCCTGCGGGCGTTCGAGTGCGATCTCCCGCATGCCGATCCTGCCGGAAATGCCGACGCCTTCCATTTCGCGAATGTCGGTTACCGCTGCAGGCACGATCCCTTCCGCCATCAGCGATTTTGCAAGGCCGATGCTGAGCGGATGACGGCTCGCCTGCGCTAGCGACAGGGCGGCGGCCTTCTGCTCGTCCGACAAGCCGCCGGTGTCCGCGCGCATCTCGCCCAGGGTCAGCGTGCCGGTCTTGTCGAACAGGGCGATGTCGACCCCGGCCAGCCGTTCCAGCGCGCTGCCGTCCTTGACCAGCAGGCCCTGCCGGATCAGCGCGCCCGAAGCGACCACCTGCGCGGCGGGGACGGCGAGGCCCATCGCGCAGGGACAGGTGATGATCAGCACCGCGATCGCGATCACCAGCGACTGGTGCCAGCCCGCCCCCGCGATCATCCAGCCGATGAACGCCAGCGCCGCTAGCGCATGCACGGCAGGCGCATAGAGCCGCGAGGCGCGGTCGGCGATGCGGACGTAGCGATTGCGCGATTGCCCCGCCTCGTCCATCAGCCGCGCGATTTCGGCGATTGCGGTGTCGCTGCCGGTGCGGGTAACGCGCACGCGGATGGGGCGCATCAGATTGATCGCGCCCGCGTGGATATCGGCTCCGACTGCGACCTGTTCGGGCAGGCTTTCGCCGGTCAGCATCGCGTTGTCGATGGTGGCGGCGGCGACATCTTCCAGCACGCCGTCGGCAGCCAGCGCCTCGCCCGCCGCGACCAGCATCAGCATTCCCGGCTCAAGCGAGTCGGCGGCGACCCGGCGGATCGATCCGTCGGGCTGGACCACGCCCGCGCTGCGGCCCATCCGGCCCAGCAAGGCGCCAATGCCCGCGCGGGTGCGGCCGCGCATCGCGGCATCCAGTGCGCGGCCCGCCAGCAGGAAGAACAGCAGCATCACCGCGCCGTCGAAATAGGCATGCTGACCGCCCGTGACGGTTTCATAGAGGCTGAGGCCGGTCGCCAGCAGCACGCCGATGGAGATCGGCACGTCCATGTTGGTCCGTCGATAGCGCAGCGCCATGGCGGCGGAGGCGAAAAAGGGCCGCCCCGCATAAGCGACGACCGGGAGGGCGATGATCGCGGACAGCCAGTGAAACAGCTCGCGCGTCACCCCGCCCGCGCCCGACCAGACGCTGACCGACAGCAGCATGATGTTCATCATGCCGAACCCCGCCACCGCCAGCGCGCGGAGCAGGGCGCGGGTTTCCTTGCCGTCTCGGACCAGCGGATCGGCGGCGACGGCCTGCGCCTCGAAACCCAGATGGCGCAGCGCTTCGACCAGATCGTCTTCGTCCAGCGAGGGGCCGTGCCGTACCGCCACGCGCTTGGCGGAGAAATTCACGCGCGCCTGGAAGACGCCCTCCAGCGCGTTCAGCCCGCGCTCGATCTTGGCGATGCAGCCCGCGCAGCGCATGCCGGGCACGGTGAGGCGCGTGTCCGTTAGCGGCGCGGCGGCGGCGGTGTCGATAACGGCGGGCGCGTTCATTCGATGTGGACCTCCTGCGTCCAGCGATCGCCGCCCGCGGTGATGGCGATGCGCGCGATCCAGCGGCCTGCCGCGACCGGGGTTGTCGAGACGAGCCTTCCAGGCGCGGCGGCGGCGAAGGCGAGTTCGGTCGTCCCGGGCTCGCCCAGCGGACGGCGGAACTGCGCGGTGACGTCCGCGCCATCGGGCACGCCGTGCAGGGCCATCGCGATGGTGCCGCCGCTCTGGCGTTTCACATCCACGCTCCAGCCCAGCGCTTGCTGCTTGCGCGCCTCATCCAGCCAGCCGTTGTATTTCTGGCTGGCGACATAGGAATTCTCGACCACCACGCCGCCGAAGCCGCGGGTCGCCAGCGTCGCCATCGCCAGATTGACCGCGATCACGATGCCGAAGCCGCCGACCAGCACGGCGGTCATGTGGCGTCCGGTGAATTCGCTTTTCATTGACTGTCTCGCGGTTGGCTGGCTTCGGGCGCGGAGAACCGGGTTTCGACGCTGTCGGTCTCCCGCTGTTCGTCCTGAGATGTGATGCGGAAGGCGAAGTCCTGCTCGCCCGTCCCGGCAGGCGCCATGACATAGGCGCGCACGGTGCGGGTCTGGTCGGCGGGCACGGTGACGGTCTGCATGGGCGCGGCGTCGCCGCGGCGAATCGTGTCGGACCACATCACGCCGCCGGGCAGCCCCTCGAGCGCGATTTCCATGTCGCGCGGGCGGCTTTCCATGTTGCGCAGCTTCAGCGTGAAGGAATTGCGGATCGACCCGTCGCTCATCAGCATGAAGGGCGGGTTGCGGTCGGGCGAGACGGTGAGGCCCGCGTGGCTGCGCACGCCCAGCGCGAACAGCAGCGCAAGGCCGATGCTGGCCCAGATCAGCGAATAGGCGATGGTGCGCGGCCGCAGCAGCGTGCGCCACGGCGAACGCGGGGTTTCCCCCCTCGCCTCGCGCTCGCAATCCTCCAGCGTGGCATAATCGATCAGGCCGCGCGGGCGGCGGACATCGGCCATCACCCGGTCGCAGGCGTCGATGCACAGGGCGCAGGTAATGCAGCCGATCTGCGGCCCTTCGCGGATGTCGATGCCGGTCGGGCAGACCGCGACGCACAGATTGCAGTCGATGCAATCGCCGAATTGGCCGGGATGTTTCTGCGCCTTCTTGACGCTGCCGCGCGGTTCGCCGCGCCAGTCCTTGTAGGTGACGATCAGCGATTTCTCGTCCAGCATCGCGCTCTGGATGCGGGGCCATGGGCACATGTAGATGCACACCTGCTCGCGCATGAAGCCGCCCAGCACCACGGTCGTCAGCGTCAGCACCGCGGCGGTGACATAGGCGACGGGGGCCGCATTCCCGGCGAAAAAGTCGCGCAGCAGGGTCGGTGCATCGGCGAAATACAGGATCCACGCGCCGCCGGTGGCAAAGCCGATCGCGGCATAGATCGTCCATTTGAACGCGCGGCGAAAAACCTTGCTCCAGGTCCACGGCGCGGCGTCGAGGCGCATTCGCGCGTTGCGGTCGCCGTCGACGAAGCGGTCGACGTGCTGGAACAGATCGGTCCACACCGTCTGCGGACAGGCATAGCCGCACCATGCCCGCCCTACCGCGCTGGTGACCAGGAACAGGCCGATTCCCGCCATGATCAGCAGCCCCGCGACGAAATAGAATTCGTGCGGCCATATCTCGATGCCGAACATGTAGAAGCGGCGGTTCGCCAGATCGACCAGCACCGCCTGATCGGGCGCATAGGGGCCGCGATCCCAGCGGATCCACGGGGTGACGTAATAGATCACCAGCGTGACGATCATCATCGCCCATTTGAACCGGCGGAACGGCCCGTCGATGCGCTTGTTGTGCACCGCCTGGCGCTTTTCATAGAGCTTTTCGGGCAGATGGGTGCGCTCGGGCTCGTGCGGTTCGTGGCGGTGGGTGGCCGCACCGGGATCGGCGACGGCGCTGCTGACCGGGCGGTTCGTCCTGGCGATGCCGTCCTTCACCAGGACGGCATCGTCGCGGTGCCCGTCGTCACTGTCCGGGCCGTCAGGGCTGTTCATCGACCTCGACCGCCGGGTCCTCGGCGACCTCCACGAAATCCTCGCCGCCGCCAAGCGAGTGGACATAGGCGGCCAGCATCTTGATCGTCACCGGATCCAGTCGCCCTTCCCATTTGGGCATCATGCCCAGCCGCGGGGTGAGCACCTGCCTGCGAATATCCTCGCGCGTGCTGCCGCGCAGCCAGATCGCATCGCTCAGGTTGGGCGCGCCGAATTCGCGGCTGCCTTCTCCGCGCGCGCCATGGCAGACCGCGCAATTGTCGGCGAAAACCTGCGCGCCCAGCGCGCTGCCCTCGGCCTTGCCGCTCAGCGACAGGACATGGCTGACCACCGCTTCCACCTGCGCGGGTTCCAGCATCCCCTCGAACGCGGGCATGATGCTCATGCGGGTTTCGTCGTGGCCCGCCTGCCTTATGCCATGGGTCAGCGTGTATTCGATGGCGCGAAGATCGCCGCCCCACAGCCAGTCGTCGTCATTGAGATTGGGATAGCCCAGGTTCTGGCTGCCCGCTGCGCCCGATCCGTGGCATTGCACGCAATTAACCTTGAACGCGGCATTGCCGCCCGCGACCGCCTGCGCCATCAGCGCGCTGTCGTCCGGCAGGCGCTCGATCGGTATGCGGGCGAGCCGGTCGCGTACGCCCTGCCGGGCGAGGTCGGCGGCGCTGATCTCCTTCGCCAGCTGGCCGCGGCTGGACCAGCCGAGCACGCCCTCGGTCGCCTTGTCGACCATCGGCCAGGCGGGAAAGGCGATGACATAGCCGATGGCGAAGACGATCGTGAGATAGAAGGTCCACAGCCACCAGCGCGGCATGGGGGTGTCGAGCTCCTCGATCCCGTCCCATTCGTGGCCGACGGTCTCGGTGCCCGTCGGCTCGTCGATCCGTTTCCCGGTTGGGCGCTTATTCGCCATCGTTCTCGTCCTTGAAGATTGAATGCGCGGCGGCGCGGTTATGGCGGGTCGCGCCGGGGCGGAACGGCCACGCGCACAGCGTCACGAAGATCGCCAGCATCACCACCAGCGCATAGCTGTCGGCGAAATGGCGCAGCGTTTCGTAGACGCTCATCGGCCCGTCTCCTCGGCCAGCTCTTCCTGAGCGGCGGCGCTTCCGAAATCGACCAGCGTGCCCAGCATCTGCAGATAGGCGACCAGCGCATCCATCTCGGTCAGCTGCTGGGGCTGCCCGTCGAAATCGCGGACCTGCGCCTTGGGATAGCGCGAGAGGAATTCGTCGACATCGCCGCCCGCGTCGGGATTGGCCTGCAGGATCATGTCCTCCCGCGCCTGCGCGATGTCGCGATCCGAATATGGCACGCCGACGCGGCGCAGCGCGACCAGGTTCGCCGCCGGATCGTGCACCTCAAGCTCGCTTTCCAGCAGGAAGCCGTATTGCGGCATCACGCTTTCGGGCACCACGCTCTGCGGGTTTTCGAGGTGCTGGACGTGCCATTCGTCGGAATAGCGGCCACCCACGCGGGCGAGGTCCGGGCCGGTGCGCTTCGATCCCCACTGGAACGGGTGGTCGTACATGCTTTCAGCGGCCAGACTGTAATGGCCATAGCGCTCCACCTCGTCGCGGAAGGGGCGGACCATCTGGCTGTG
Organism: Croceicoccus sp.; assembly: GCA_002694745.1. GTDB lineage: Bacteria > Pseudomonadota > Alphaproteobacteria > Sphingomonadales > Sphingomonadaceae > Croceicoccus. The sequence continues at coordinate 165,827 of NZMY01000029.1, forward strand.
GCAGGAATAGCAGCCTTCGCGGATATAGATGTCGCGCCCGGCCTGCTCCAGCGGGGTATAGGGGCGCATCCCCTCGACCTCCTCGATCGTGTTGTCGATCCAGAACAGCGGGGCGATTTCCACCAGCCCGCCGATGGCGACGGCCACGAAGGTGGCCACCGACAGCAGCGTGATGTTGCGCTCAAGCTTCTTGTGGCGTTCGGTCATGCTCATGGTCGGCCTTCCTTATTCGGCCGGAACGGCGGTTGCGGCGGACTGGACGATCGGGTGGTCGGCCTGCGGGTCGTAGGGCGCATCGCTCATCGGCGCTTCCTCGCGCAGCCTGCCGGCCAGCGTCATCCAGACGTTGAAGCTCATGATCGCGGCGCCGGAGAGGTAGAGAAGGCCGCCGAACGCGCGCATCAGATACATCGGGTGCAGCGCGGCGACCGTGTCGGCAAAGCTGTTCACCAGATAGCCGTCGGCCCCGTATTCGCGCCACATCAGCCCCTGGGTCACGCCCGCCACCCACATGCTGGCGGCGTAGAAAACGATGCCGATGGTGGCGAGCCAGAAGTGCCAGTTGATCATGCGCAGCGAATACATCCGCTCGCGCTTCCACAGCCGCGGGACGAGGTAGTACATGCAGGCGAAGGTGATCATGCCGTTCCAGCCCAGCGCGCCGGAATGGACGTGGCCGATGGTCCAGTCGGTATAATGCGACAGGCTGTTGACGCTCTTGATCGACAGCATCGGCCCTTCGAAGGTGCTCATGCCATAGAAGGCGAGCGCCATCACCATCATGCGGATGATCGGGTCGGTGCGGACCTTGTCCCATGCGCCGTTCAGCGTCATCAGGCCGTTGATCATGCCGCCCCAGCTGGGCATCCACAGCATGACCGAGAACACCATCCCCAGCGTCTGCGCCCAGTCGGGCAGCGCGGTGTAGTGAAGGTGGTGCGGCCCCGCCCAGATATACAGGAAGATCAGCGACCAGAAGTGGATGATCGACAGCCGGTAGCTATAGACCGGGCGCTCGGCCTGCTTGGGCACGAAATAATACATCATCGCCAGGAAGCCGGCAGTCAGGAAGAAGCCGACCGCGTTATGCCCGTACCACCACTGGGTCAGCGCATCCTGCACCCCGGAAAAGGCGCTGTAGCTGCGCGATCCGACGAAGCTGACCGGGATGGCCAGATTGTTGACCACATGCAGCATCGCGATGGTCACGATGAACGCCAGATAGAACCAGTTCGCGACATAGATATGCGGTTCGTGGCGGCGGATGATGGTGCCGATGAACACCGCGCCATAGGCGATCCACACGATGGTCAGCCACAGGTCGACGTACCATTCGGGCTCGGCATATTCCTTGGACTGGGTGATGCCCAGCAGATAGCCGGTCGCCGCCAGCACGATGAACATCTGGTAGCCCCAGAACACGAAGCGCGCGAGGGCGGGGAACGCCAGCTGCGTGCGGCAGGTGCGCTGTACGACGTAAAAGCTGGTCGCGATCAGCGCATTGCCGCCGAACGCGAAGATCACCGCGCTGGTGTGCAGCGGGCGCACCCGCCCGAAGTTCAGGTAAGGCTCGAAATTCAGCTGCGGAAAGGCCAGCTGCGAAGCGATGAACACGCCGACCAGCAGCCCCGCCATGCCCCAGAACATCGTCGCGATGACACCCCAGCGAATGACATCGTCGTCATATTTCGACGGTCCCTCGGGCATCTTGAAGAAGCCCTGCGCCTTGCCCAGCGGGTCGAAGCGCGCCGCGCTCATCGCCATCAGCGCGAAGGCGGTGATGCCGACGATCACCGCATGGGCGGCGAAACCGCTGTCCGCCGCCGTCATGAAGACCAGTATCGATACGATCAGGACCGCGAACCAAAGTCCGGTGCGGCCGATTGCAGCTTCCGCGTGCATGGAAATCTCCGTCCGTTTGGGTGTGCCCTAGGGAGCGCGAGCGGGCGTTTCGTTGATGCAGGTCAAATTGACGATTTTGTCAGCGCGCCCGCCGGCAAATGGCCCGCGCGCGCCGCAAGACCCGGCAGATCGAGCAGGCGGATCTGCGAGCGTCCCGAGGTCGCGAGCAGCCCGGCATCGCGCAATTCGCCCAGCTGGCGGCTGATCGTCTCGATCGTCAGGCCAAGGCTGTCGGCGATGTCGCGGCGCGACATGGGCAGGTCGAGCAGGCAGCCCTTGTCGTCCGGCACGCCGATGCGCTGCGCCATGCCGACGAGGAAGCTCGCCACCCGTTCCTGCGCGGTCTTGCGGCCCAGCGCGATGGTCTTTTCGCGCGAACGGGCGAGCGCGCGCAGCGTTCGGGTCAGCAATGCGTGGCCCAGGCCGGGTTCCTTCCGCGCCAGTTCGAACAGCGGGTCGGCGGCGAAGGCCAGCATCTCGCATTCGCCCAGCGCATAGAGCGTATAGCCGTGCGCCCCGCGCGCGGGGACCAGCACGAGATCGCCCGCGAAATGGAACGAGAGCACCTGGTCGCGCTGCTGCGAGGCGTGCGCGACCAGCCTGACCGATCCGCGCGCGATATGGACCACGCGCGCCTGGGTGGTTGAGGAAAAGACCGCTTCGCCGCCGACTGCACTGACGGGCTGCGCCAGTTCACGCAGATGAATCCGCGCTGCCTGAGAGGCTTCGGGCGGCAGCACATCCGCGACGAAGCGGCCGAAGAGTTGATCGCAATTCGCTGGCGGGGCGGCTCGAAGGGTCTGCATCCTGCGCACGCTGTTCCCAAAGGCGCGGCGCATCATTGATGTGGGTCAATGAAAGCGCGGACAGGCGCAGGCATCTGCCCCTCAGCGACGCAACAATCCTGGGCCGCATGGGGCGGTCACTGCGCCGCCGGGAATATTCGATGAAACTGCCACTCCTGATCGGTGCGCTCACACTTGCCGCTGCCGCCGGTCCCGTTGCCGCCCATGCGCAGGATCGCGCGGGCCATGTGCAGGTCAAGGCGTTCGTCACCGGTGTCTTGCCCGACGGCAAGATCAGCGATGTCGAAACCGATATCGTCGGCTTGCCCGCCGATACCCAGACCAAGGCCAACGACAATGTCGTGCCGACGATCGCCATCGAATATTTCTTTACCGATGCGATCTCGCTGGAAACGATCTGCTGCCTGACCCAGCACGACGTCGACGGCACGACCGGCCTGCCCGGCGCGGAACTGGTGTCCGATGCCAAGCTGGTGCCCGCGACCTTCACGCTGAAATATCACGCGGATCTGGGCGCGGTGAAGCCCTATGTCGGCGCGGGTCCGGCCTATTTCATCTGGATAGACGAACAGCCGGGCGCGGCGACCTTGCCGCTGGGCGTGACCGATTTCCGCATGTCGGATGAATTCGGCATCGCGCTGCAGGCAGGCGTCGACATTCCGCTGAACGACAGCGGCCTTGCGCTCAGCATCGATGCCAAGCGCTATTTCATCGACACCACGGCGCGCTGGTATGCGGGCGACACGCTGGCGATCCAGACCGAGCACAAGCTCGACCCATGGGTGATCGGTGCAGGGATTGCCTGGCGCTTCTGAATCGGGGGATGAACGAAGCGACAGGCAGCACCGGGGCGCCGCTTACCGACCGGCGGCGTCCCGGTGCGTTTCATTCGGCGCGGTCCGACAGGGCCTGCCAGTCGAGGATGGTGACATCGCGGCGGCCGGCAATGTCGATCAGCCCTTCCTTCTTCATGCGCGTGAACTGGCGGCTGACGGTTTCGATGGTCAGGCCCAGCACGTCGGCGATCTGCTGGCGCGAAAGCGGCAGTTCGATCCGGCGCGGCGCCTCGCCCACGAAGCTGCAAGAGGCGGGCGCGAGCCTTTCCGCCGTTTCCAGCAGGAAGCTCGCCAGCTTCTGCTCGGCATTCATGCGGCCCAGCAGCAGCATCCAGCGCCGCGTGCGGTCGAGTTCGGACAGGGTGCGTTCCAGCAGTCGGTGTTCCAGCTTGGGGTGTTCGCGCGCGAAGCGGTCGAAATCGGCGCGGTAGAACACGCAGATCTCGGTCGGGACCAGCGCCTCCACGCCATAGCTGTTGGTCTCGCCGAACGGGCGCCCCAGAAAGTCCGAGGGATAGGCAAGACCCAGTATCTGCTCCTTGCCGCCCGCGGTTTCCGAGGACAGCTTGAGCACCCCCTCGATCACATTGGCGACGAGGACGGCGTCGTCCCCTTCCCACAGCAATTGCTCGCCCGCCTCGATTTTGCGGCGGCGACCGATGCTGTTGAGCAGGCCGATCTCTCCATCGTCGAGGTCGGCACAGATCGCGCGATTGCGCACCGCGCATGTCTGGCAGAAATTGACCGGGCGGGAGATGTCGCTGGGTTCCATGATCCCGGCCATAAAGAAAAGCCGCCCGCGTTCAACACGCAAGACCGGATCGCCAGCGGCCCAAGGCCGATGGCGAAACGGTGCTGCGCGTCGGTGCGGCCCGTATCAGGCGTCCTCGAACGGGACGGCGTTGACGATATGGGCCTGCGTATATTCCAGCATGCCCTCATCGCCCAGCTCGGTCCCCAGGCCCGATTGCTTGGACCCGCGGAACGGGATGCGCGGATCGATCGCGAGATACTGGTTCACCCAGACCGTGCCGGTGTCGATCTTCTGCGCCACCTCGGTCGCGCGCGTCAGGTCCTTGCCCCAGACCGAGCCGCCCAGGCCGTATTCCGACGCATTGGCGCGGGCGATCACATCGTCGATGTCGTCATACTTCAGGACCGGCAGCACCGGCCCGAACTGCTCTTCGCGAACGAGGCGGGCGTCGTCGGGCAGGGCGCGCACGATTGTCGGCGGCATGAAATAGCCGTCGCGGTCCAGCGCCTCGCCGCCCGCGATCACCTTGCCGTGCAGCTTGGCATCCTCGACCAGTTCCTTGACCTTTTCGAACTGCTGGCGGTTCTGGATCGGGCCGACCGTGGTGCCCTGCTTCGATCCGTCGTCGACGATGGCCTCGTTCGCCAGACGGGCGATTTCCTCGCAAAAGGCGTCGTACATATTGGCGGGCACATAGGCGCGCTTGATCGCGACGCAGATCTGACCCGCATTGGTCATCGCGCCTTCGTAGATCTTCTTGGCGACCGCCTTGGCGTCGATGTCGTCCAGCACGATGGCGGCGTCGTTTCCGCCCAGTTCCAGCGTGACCCGCTTTACCATCGCGGCGGCGGAGGCCATCACCTTCTTGCCCGTCGCGGTCGATCCGGTGAAGGCGATCTTGGCGACGCCCGGATGGGCGGTCAGCTTGCCGCCCAGATCGTTCTCGTCGCAGATCACGTTGAAGACGCCTGCGGGCAGGATCTCGCTGGCAAGCTCGGCGAAGAGCAGGCTGGTGAGCGGCGTGGTCGGCGCGGGTTTCAGCACCATGGTGTTACCCGTGACCAGCGCGGGCGCGAGCTTTTGCACCAGCATCATCACCGGGTAGTTCCACGGCGTGATCGCCGCGACCACGCCCAGCGGGGTGCGATGTTCGGTGACGGTCTTGCCGCCCTTGTCGCGCAGGACGACAGGCTCAACCCGCTTGTCGACAAAGGCGCGCAGGACATAGGTGCTGCCGATAATTTCGCCCATGGCCTGACGCGTCGGCTTGCCCTGTTCCATCGTCAGCAGCGAGGCGAATTCGGCGACCCGCGCTTCCAGCGCATCGGCCAGTTTGGCGAGCATGGCGCCGCGTTCGCCCGCATCGGTTGCCGCCCACGCGGGAAACGCCGCCTTCGCCGCGGCGACCGCTTCGTCCAGCTGCGCCTCGCTCGCCTTGGGGCACTGCGCGAAGGCCTTGCCGGTGGCGGGGTTCACCACGTCGAATGTGCCCGCGCCGCCATCCGCCAGCGATCCGCCGATGAGGAGTTTCAATTGCTTGTCCATGCTCTTATCCTCTTCAAACTTTCTCGGTCAGTTCCGGCACGGCCTTGTACAGATCCGCAACCAAGCCGATGTCGGCGACCTGGAAGATGGGTGCGTCCTCGTCCTTGTTGATGGCGATGATGGTCTTGCTGTCCTTCATGCCCGCAAGGTGCTGGATGGCGCCGCTGATGCCGATCGCGATATAGACTTCGGGCGCGACGATCTTGCCGGTCTGGCCGACCTGGTAGTCGTTGGGGACATAGCCCGCGTCCACCGCGGCGCGGCTTGCGCCCACGCCCGCGCCGAGCTTGTCGGCCAGTGGCATGATGATGCTCTCGAAGGTCTCGCCGTCCTTCAACGCGCGGCCGCCCGAGACGATGATCTTGGCGCTCGTCAGCTCGGGACGCTCGCTCTCGGCGAGTTCGGCGGACACGAAGCTGGATTTGCCGGTGTCGCCGGTCGATGCGACGGCTTCGATCTCGGCGGAACCACCCTCGGCTTCGGCCTTGTCGAAGGCGGTGCCGCGCACGGTGATGACGAGCTTCGCATCGGTGCTCTCGACCGTCGCGATGGCGTTGCCCGCATAGATCGGGCGGGTGAATGTCTTCTCGCCCTCGACCGACAGGATGTCGCTGATCTGCATC
>NZMY01000030.1 GCA_002694745.1 Croceicoccus sp.
CCTTCCCGAGTGCCCCGCTCGCTGCGCTCGCAGGGACGGGCGCCCGGCAGGCCGGGCGCTGCGCGCGGGGTCGGGCCGCTGCGCGGCCCTCCGGTTGGGTGCGGTGTGCGTGCCTCTGGCTGGCGGTCTCGGGGTGGCTGGTGTCGGTACGTATGCCGGTCACGAGTCTCCCGCTCAGCGAGATCGTCGAGATCCATCGGATCCTCGACACGCACCACGCCGTCGGCAAGACCGTCGTGGACCTCTCCGACAACCCGCACCTGCCCCAGGAGGCGTGACCAGATGTCCACGACGCAGACGCCGACGCTGACGCTGATCGGCCCCGGTCGGCACGGCACAGCGATCGCAGGCCTGTTCGCCTCCCACGGCGTGAACATCAGCCTGTTCCACTACAAGCCGGCGAAGGCTGAGGCCGCCGCCCGGCGACTCCGACCGATCGCGCGGAATGCCCGCATCGACATAGCGACATCCCTGGAGGAAGCCGCCCAGGCATCCCCGTTCCTTGCCCTCACCACCCTCTGGGGCGCCCCGCAGCAGGCGGTGGTCTCTGCACTCGGGGACCTCCTGGACGGCAAGATCCTGATCGACGTCGCCAACCCGCTGGACGTCACGCCCACGGGCGTGCAGCTGCGGCGACCCGTGGAAGGGTCTGCGGGGCAGTACCTGGCGTCGCTCCTTCCGGCGAACGTGGGACACGTGAAGGCGTTCTCGAACCTCGCCACCGCCGCGGTCGCGAGCTCCGCGATCGCCGAGGCGAGCCCGAAGGCGGTCCTGCCGTACCTGGCCGACTCGGCGGAGACATCCGCGCAGGTCCGCCCGCTGCTGGCGCAGACCGGCTGGCAGCCCCGCTACGTCGGCACGCTCCGCAGCGCCCGCGACCTCGAGATCACCGGCACCTACAACCAGGTGTCCGGCCGGCTCGGACGCAACGTTCTCGACGTCGACGAGTTCACCGCCCGGTTCGGCCCCGAGCAGACGCCGGACGCCTGACGGCCGCGTGAGCCATCCGGCACACCGGGCGAAGCGGCGCCGAATCCCGGTCAGTCCCGTCGTGCAGGCGGGCTGAAGGCGTGCTCTGTCTTGATGGATGCCGTCGAATCGGACGCGAAGAACGCCAGGACGTCGCGGGCTCGTCGCGGGTCGGATGAGGTGGTCGCGACGGCGCCCGAGAACACGGTCTCGATGGCGCAGTCCGAAGGCAGGACACCGAGGATGCGCACCCCGGGTTGACCGACGAGCTCGCTGAGCTGCTGGAAGCCGAGGTCGACCTGGCCGTCGGCGAGCAGCCGGGCGACCGGGATGCCGGGTCGCGCCTGCACGAGACGATCGCCCACCTGGCCGGTGAGGCCCCAGTCGTCGATCGTGCGGACGAGCGCCGTGCCGCTCGGGCCGGTGGAGTAGCCGATGCGAGCGGCGGCGCGCAGGGCCTCGCGGACCCCGCGGGCGTCCGCGAACGCCGCCGTGTCGGGGCGGGCGGCGGGCGAGGGCGTGCCCGAGGGAACCGCGACCGCGACGCGCGAGAGCATGAGCGGTGTGACCGTCGCCGCGTCCACGTGGCCGTCTCCGGAGAGCCGGTCCAGAGCGTCGGCGGCGAGGAACACCAGATCGAGCTGCTCACCCCCGGCCACGCGCTGGGCGGCGTCCACTCCGCCGACGGACTCGATCTCGACGAGGGGCAACCCCCTGTCCGCTGCCGCCGTGGCCAGGTCGGCGAGGACCTGACGCGTCGCCATGGAGGAGATGGCTCTCACACGGCCGCCTCGAACGACTCGGCGTCGACCTCGCTCGTCCCGGTGGCGTTGTAGCGCGGCCCCGACACCGTGGCGGTGTCGATCAGCTCGCCCGCGCGCACGAGCACCGCGGGATCGACGACCGTGCCGAGAGAGCGCTGGTTCTCGCGCACGTGGTGCGCATCCGTGCTCCCGGGGATCGGCACGACGTGATCGCCGCGGGAGAGCAGCCACGCCAAGGCCAGCTGTGCCGGCGTGCGGCCGGCCTCGGCGGCGAGGGCTCGCCACGCGGGCAGCAACGCGGCGTTGGCGGCCCAGTGCTCCGGCTGGAAGCGCGGCATCGCGCGGCGGATGTCCTTCGGCGGCAACTGCTCCGGGTCGGTGATGGAGTCGGCGAGGTACCCGCGTCCGACCGGTGAGAACGCGACCAGCGCCACCCCGGCGTCACGGGTGGCGTCGAGGATGCCGAGCTCGGGATTGCGACTCCAGAGCGAGTACTCGTTCTGCACCGCGGCGATGGGCGCCGCCGCGAGCGCCTCCCGGAGACGGTCCACCGACACCTCCGACAGCCCGATGGCGCCGATCTTTCCCGCCGCCACCATCTCGGCCAGCGCCCCGACGCTCTCGGCGATCGGCACCTTCTTGTCCCACCGGTGCAGGTAGTAGAGATCGATGTGTTCGACGCCGAGCCGCCGCAGCGAGGCGTCGACCTGTGCGCGCAGCGTCTCGGGGCGCCCGTCGATGACCTTCACGCCGTCGACGAGCGCCATGCCGCCCTTGCTGGCCAGCACGACCTCGTCCCGACGCCCCGCGATCGCGCGCCCGACGAGCTCCTCGTTGCGGCCGCCGCCGTACAGCGTGGCGGTGTCGAGCAGCTGGACGCCGTCGTCGAGCGCGGAACGCACGAGCGCCACTCCGTCCTCGAGAGACGGAGGGGTGCCGTAGGCATGGCTGAGGGACATGCACCCGAGCCCCATGCGGGGAAGCCTCACGCGAGCTGCTCCTCGAGCGCGCCGAGCACGCGGTAGCAGTCGATGACCTGGCGGATCGACGAGTTCGGCTCGCGGCCCTCGCGGATCGCGCCGACGAACTCCCGGTCCTGCAGCTCGATGCCGTTGAGGCTGACGGCGACCTGCGAGACGTCGATCTGCTCGTCACGACCGTTGTAGAGGTCGTCGTAGCGCGCGATGTAGGTCTCGGTGTCGCCGATGTAGCGGAAGAACGTGCCGAACGGTCCGTTGTTGTTGAACGACAGCGACAGCGTGCAGATCGCGCCGGTCTCGCTCTTGAGCTGGATCGACATGTCCATCGCGATGCCGAGGTCGGGGTGGATCGGGCCCTGGATGGCGTTGGCCTGCACGATCCGACCCGCCTGGTAGGCGAACAGGTCGACCGTGTGTGCCGCATGGTGCCACAGCAGATGGTCGGTCCACGACCGCGCCTCGCCTTTCGCGTTCGTGTTCGTGCGGCGGAAGAAGTACGTCTGCACGTCCATCTGCTGCACCGCGAACTCGCCGGCCGCGATCCGGTTGTGCACCAGCTGATGCGACGGGTTGAACCGCCGCGTGTGCCCGACCATGGCGACCCGGTCGGAGGCGGATGCCGCGGCCAGGGTGGCCTCGGCATCCGCCAGCGAATCGGCGAGCGGGATCTCGACCTGCACGTGCTTGCCCGCGGCGAGCACCGCCTGCGTCTGATCCGCGTGCTGCTGCGTCGGCGTCGCGAGGATCACCGCGTCGACGTCGTCTCGCTCGAGCACGGCGTCGAGACCGAGCACGGCATTCGGCACGCCGTACTTCTCGGCCACCGACTCCGTGGGCTCGGGCCTGGTGCCGCTGACGACGGTCACCTCGGCGTCGGGGATGTTCGCGAGGCCGTCGAGGTGCTTCATGCCGAAGGCGCCGGCGGCGCCGACGACGGCGACGCGAACCTTGTCACTCATGCGTGGACTTCCTCCAGGGGGAGGCTCACACTCTCGGACTCGACGGGCCGCGGCGCGACGGGGTTGGTGACGACCAGGTGGCCGACGGCGGTGTTGGACGCCGGGACGTGGTAGAACCGGTGGTTCACCTCGGGCGCCCCGCCGCCGAACTGGTCGTCCATCGCCCCACGGGCGATGAGCCAGTCCACCAGCTCGATGCCCTCGGATCCGGCCTCGTCGACGTACTCCATGTGCGACCATTCGGTGAGGCCCAGCGGGTCGGCGATCAGGTGGTCGAGGAACGCGTTGTCCCACTCCTCGTTGATCAGTCCCGCGCGCGGGCCCTGCAGCTGGTGGCTCATCCCCCCGGTGCCCCAGATCTGCACGTTGAGCTCGGGACCGTCCCACTTGTCCAGCGCGCGACGGATCGCCTTGCCCAACTCGTAGCACCGACGCCCGGACGGAACCGGGTACTGCACGACGTTCACCGGAAGCGGGATGACCCGGCACGGCCACTCCTCGACGTCGCCGAACACCAGCGACAGCGGCACGGTCAGGCCGTGGTCGACGACCATCTCGTTGACGAGGGTGAGGTCGAAATCGTCCTGGATGACCGACTGGGCGATGTGCGCGGCGAGCTCGGGATACCCCTTCACGTCGGGCACCGGGCGCGGGCCGTAACCCTCGTCGGCGACGGGATAGTGCGCGCCCGTGCCCAGGACGAAGGTCGGGATGATGTTCGAGTCGAACGCCGTGGCGTGGTCGTTGTACACCAGGATGATGACGTCGGGCGTGTTCTCCTTGGCCCACTTCCGGGTCCACTGGTACCCGTCGAAGACCTTCTTCCAGTACGGCTCCTCGGTCTTGCCCAGGTCCATCGCGGCGCCGATCGCCGGCACGTGCGACGTGAACAGCGCCGACGTGAACTTCGCGGGGGCGTCCGGGCGCATCACCTCGGACTTCTCGTTCGAGGGCGGGGTCCACCCGTCGAGATCCTTCAGGCGCACGCCCTCGGGACGTCGGCCACCTCCGACCATCATGTCGCGGTACGCCGCCTCCGACATCCCGGTCATCGAGCCGGCCATCTGCTGGAAGCTCAGACCGTGCGTGGCGCCGATCTTGCTCAGGAAGTAGATGTTGCCGCCCTCGGCGATGCAGGTGTTCAGGTCGAGATCGAGCACCGCCTGACGCTGCACCGGGGTGAGGGGCCATTCGTCGAGGTACGCCTCGCGGTCGGCGAGGTAGCGCTCGCGGTTCTCGGGCTTCATGAGAGACATCGAGAACTGGTTGAGGTGGTAGCCCTTGCGGGCCTGCTCGGCATCGAAGATGGTCGTGCCGGGGATGTCCTTGTACGGCTTGTCGAGTGCCATGGTCATTCTCCTTCGGGCCAGTACAGCCGCGACGGGTTGTCGACGAGCAGCCTCTGCTGCAGTTCGGGGGTCGTCGCGATCTGTGGGATGTAGTCGACCAGCAGCCCGTCGTCAGGCATGTGGTCCTTGAGGTTGGGGTGGGGCCAGTCGGTGCCCCACAGCACGCGATCGGGGAACTCCTCGACCACGCGACGGGCGAACGGCACGACATCCGTATAGGCGTGCTGCTCGCCATTCAGCGCGCGCGGACCGGTGGCGCTGAGCCGCTCGGGGCACGACACCTTCGTCCACACGTTGGGGTTCTCGCGCATGAAGCGCAGGAACAGCTCGAACTCCGGACCCTCCGGGTCCTTCGTCACATCCGGACGCCCCATGTGGTCGACCACGACGTCCGTCGGGATCGCCGAGAAGAAGTCGTAGAGGTCGGGAAGGTCCTCGGCCTCGAAGTAGATGACGACATGCCACCCGAGGGGGGCGATCTTCTCCACGATCGCGTCGAGCGAGTCGGTCGGCACCCGGTCGACGAGGCGTTTGACGAAGTTGAACCGCACGCCGCGCACACCGGCCTCGTGCAGCTCGGCGAGCTCCTCGTCGGTCACGTCGCGACGAACCGTCGCGACCCCGCGGGCACGCCCCTTGCTGCGGCGCAGCGCGTCGACGAGCGCCCGGTTGTCGGCGCCGTGGCAGGTCGCCTGCACGATGACGTTCCGGTCGAAGCCGAGCTGGTCGCGCAGCGCGAACAGCTGCGCGGCCGACGCGTCGCACGGCGTGTACTTGCGCTCGGGGGCGTAGGGGAACTCCGCGCCGGGGCCGAACACGTGGCAGTGCGCGTCGACAGCGCCGGCGGGGAGCCGGAACGTCGGGGTCGTCGGGCCGTCGTACCAGTCCAGCCAACCGGGCGTCTTCTCGAAGCCGCCGCTGGTGTCGCCGTGCGCGATCGCCTGTGCGTGAGCCATCGTCAATCCTCCACGTACTCGAGGCCCGCGGCCGCCAGCGGCTCCCGCATGCCGTAGATGTCGAGACCGAGCACGCCCTCGCGGAACTTCTGGCGCTTGGCCTCCTCGTTGTCCTCGCGCTTCTGCGAGGCGTCGGCGACGGCGCCGACGAGCTCGCGGGGGACGACCACGACGCCGTCGACATCCGCGACCACCACGTCGCCGGGGTTCACCACGGCGTTCGCCACGACCACGGGGATGTTGACCGAGCCCAGCGTCGCCTTGACGGTGCCCTTCGCGCTGATGGCGCGGGAGAAGACCGGGAAGCCCATCTTCTCGAGGTCGGCGACGTCGCGGACGCCCCCGTCGATGACCAGGCCCTTGCAGCCCCGGGCGGTGAGGGAGGTGGCGAGCAGCTCGCCGAAGAAGCCGTCCTCGCTCTCCGTGGTGCAGCCGGCGACGATGACGTCGCCCTCCTGCACCTGCTCGGCGGCGACGTGGAACATCCAGTTGTCGCCGGGCTGCAGGAGCACCGTGACGGCCGGGCCGCACAGCGTCGCCCCGCTGTACGCCGGGCGGATGTACGGCCGCAGCAGGCCGACCCGGCCCATCGCCTCGTGGATCGTGGCGACCCCGAACCGCGAGAGCCGCGCGACGTCGGCGGAGTCGGGCCGCTCGATGCGCGTGCGGACGATGCCGAGGTCGTTCAGTCGCTGAGTCATCGGGTTCTCCAGGGTGAGGTCACAGGCCGCGGGCTCGCAGGGCGCGGTCCAGGCGCGGGTACACGCGGCGGGCGTTGCCTTCGAAGACCTGTCCGCGTCGTTCGTCGGTGAGGTTCCCGGTCGCATCCACGTATCGCTTCGTGTCGTCGAAGTAGTGGCCCGTGCGCGGGTCGACGTCGCGGACGGCGCCGATCATCTCGCTCGCGAAGAGGATGTTCTCGGTCGGGATGACCCCGGTGAGCAGGTCGATGCCCGGCTGGTGGTACACGCACGTGTCGAAGTACACGTTGCCCAGGAGGTGCTCCTCCAGCTCGGGCTTGCCGAGCGCCATCGCCAGGCCGCGGAAGCGTCCCCAGTGATAGGGCACCGCGCCGCCGCCGTGCGGGATGACGAGCTTCAGGTCGGGGAAGTCGCGGAACAGGTCGCCCTTGAGCAGCTGCATGAATGCCGTCGTGTCGGCACCCAGGTAGTGGTCGCCGGTGGTGTGGAACTGCGGCTTGCACGAGGTGCTCACGTGGATCATCGCGGGCAGCTCGTACTCGACGAGCTTCTCGTAGAGCGGATACCAGCTCTTGTCCGTCAGCAGCGGGGCGGTCCACAGTCCGCCGGACGGGTCGGGGTTGATGTTGACGGTCACGACGCCCAGATCGTTCACCGCCCGGTCGAGTTCGGCGAGGGTCGTCTTCGGGTCGACGCCCGGCGACTGCGGGAGCATCGCGCCCGGGAGGAAACGGTCGGGGAACAGCTGCGACACCCGCGCGACGAGGTCGTTGCAGATGCGCGCCCAGGTCTCGCTGACGGCGAGGTCGCCGAGGTGGTGGGCCATGAACGATGCACGGGGACTGAACACCGTGACATCGCTGCCGCGGTCGTCCATCAGCCGCAACTGGTTCGCCTCGATGGTCTCGCGGATGTCGTCATCGCTGATCCGCAGCGCGGCCGGGTCGGGCGCCTCGCCCGCGCCTTCCGCATACGCGATCTGCAGATCGCGCCACGCTCCCAGCTGCGCGGGGGCCGTGGTGTAGTGGCCATGGATGTCGATGATCAACGTGCGTCCTCGTCACTGTGATCGGGTCGGTGCCGGGTGGTGCGTGCCACGTCGGCAGCGGTGCCGGTGCTGTCACCCTGACTCTAGTTCGCTCTATGGGTATGGTCCAATAGATGTAGGAGCCGAACCGTATAGATGGGATCAATGCGATGTCGCTCACCGATCTCAACCAGTTGCGCACTTTCGTCGTGCTGTACGAGCTGCGCAGTCTGACCGCCGCCGCCGAGCGATTGCACGTCACGCAGCCGACGGTCAGCTACACGCTGAGGAGGTTGCGGCAGCGGTTCGGCGACGACCTGTTCCGCCGCCAGGGGAACGAGATGGTGCCGACCCCGCGTGCCCGGCAGCTGTTCGGACCGCTGCACGAGGCACTGTCGCGCATCGATGCCGTGGTGAGCGCGCCCGACGCCTTCGATCCCGCGAGCTTCGGCGGGGAGCTCTCGCTCGCGCTGACCTCGATCGGCGAGCAGACCTTCCTGCCGCCGATCATGCCGGTGCTCGCGAAGGAGGCGCCGGACCTTCACCTGCAGGTGCGGCGGCTGGACGCGGATCAGGTGGAAGACGGGCTCGTCCGGGGCACCATCGACCTGGCGATCACGGTGTCGTTGCTGGACTCGCCGCGGCTGTGGCGCACACCGGTGCGCGACGTGGAGTACGTGGCGCTGTCCTCGCGTGCCCATCCGCTGCCTCCGACCGCCGCGGACATGTTCGTCGGGCGCCGCTTCGTGCGGGTGTCCTCCCGCGGCGGCCACGTGTACCCGCTCCAGGCGATGATCGAACAGGGACTCATGCCGCAGGTGACGCTGACGGTCGAGGAGTACGCCACCGTGCCCGCGGTGCTCGAGGCGACCGATCTCGTCGTGCTGCTGCCGCGACACGTGGCCGAGGTGTTCTGCGGATGGTTCCCCGGTCTGCGCATCGCCGAGCTGCCGTGGCCGGGCCAGAGCACCCCGGTCGCGCTCTACACGCGACGCGAACTGAGCATGTCTCCCGCGCAGACGTGGTTCCGATCGGTGGTGCTGGATGCGGTGGCCGCCGACGACCACCGGCCGACCTAGCCGTTCTTGCGGTTCCAGCTTGCCTTCGCGGGCGCGAAAGGGCTGCGCACGTGGATCGACCAGTTCGAGTGCGGGTGGACGGAGAGGATCGCCCGTTCGAACCACGACCGGGCCTCGTCCGAGAGCTGCGGCAGCACCACGTCCTTGTCGAGGTCATCCTCCGGCCGCGGCCGCAACGCCTTCCAGACCAGCTGCACCTCGGGCGCACCGGTCGGAATGCCGTCGACCTCGAGCACGGCGCGATCCCACGGCAACTGCAGCCGCGGGTCTCGCCGGTACAGCCAGGCATGTTCCGTCCCATCCTCGACGTTCACCTGAAGCACCCAGGCGCCGGAGCGCTCGTCCTGAATCCGCACCGGCTGCACATCGGCATCGTCGGGCGCGTCGGCCCAGGGGATGACGGCGTCCTCCCCCGCAGGCGCCCAGGCGGTGAAACCGGCAGGCAACGCCCGGACCAGCTGCGGCAGCCCGCCTTGGGTGGTGCTCACGTCCGTGTTCGGCCGTTCGCGGATCGTCCGGCCCAGCCAGTGCTCCAGGGCCACCCCGCCCGACAGCCACCAGCGGGCGCTACCGACCCGAAGGAGCTCAGCGACAGCATGAGGCGTGAGGGGCTCCCAAGCCGTTGCAGCATCCGGAACAGAAACCATGAGCCGAGGCTACCGCCGTCGCGTCAGGCAGGGGACCAACCATCGCCGCAACACCGTCGACGCGAGCCGTGTCATCCTGAGCGCATGGCGAACTCGCCCTCCAGCGACTCGATGATCGACCGCATCGTGCGCGTCCTCGAGACGTTCACAGCTGATCGTTCGGTGCAGTCGGCCAGTCAGATCGGGCGCCGAGCGGCGCTGCCGTCGTCCACCGCGCACCGGATCGTGGACGAGCTGGTCGACGCCGGACTGCTCGGACGCGACGAGGACCGCCGCGTCCACCTGGGAATGCGCTTGTGGGAACTGGCCCTCCGCGGGTCGACCGCGCTACGTCTGCGCCAGGCGGCGCTCCCCTATATGGAGCGCGTGCAGACGCACATCCGCCAGCACACCCAACTCGCCGTTCTCGAACAGGACGAAGCACTGTTCCTCGAACGCCTTTCGCACCCCGACGCCGGTGCGAACATCACACGGATCGCTGGGCGGCTACCGCTGCACGCCTCCTCGTCGGGCCTCGTCCTGCTCGCGCACGCTCCCGCCGATCTCCGCGAACGCGTGCTCGCCCAGCCGTTGCGCGCTCTCGCACCCGAGACGGTGACCGATCCCGGACGTCTACGCCGTCTCCTCGCTGGCGTGCGTCGCGATGGCGTGGCGATCGCGCAAGGTTCGATCGAATCCGTCTCGACCGGCGTGGCCGTGCCGATCCGCGACGCAGGTGAAGTCGTCGCCGCGCTTTCCGTGGTGCTACCACGACAAGCGCCGCACACGGCGGCGATCATCGCTCTGCGAGAAGCCGTGACCGGCATCGAGGCCACGCTGCGGTCCCCCCGATAGTCGGCGTCTCCCGTTCAACGGGAATGCGGCGTTCGACCGTCTGAACCGGGTTCACACTGAGCGAGGCATCCGTTGTCACGTCGAAGGAGACGCCCCAATGTCCACCATCCGCACCCGCGTCGCCATCGTCGGCGCTGGACCCGCCGGACTGCTGCTGTCGCATCTGCTCGCGGCGTCCGGCCTCGAGTCAGTCGTCATCGATCAGCGTTCCCGTGAAGAGATCGAGACCACGATCCGGGCAGGCATCCTCGAACAGGGCACCGTCGAGGTGCTCGACACGCTCGGCGCGTTCAGCCGCGCCCGCACCCTGGGAGACCGCCACGACGGCATCGAGCTCCGCTTCGCCGGCAGCGGACACCGCATCGACTTCGCCGACCTCGTCGGCCGCGGTGTGTGGCTGTACCCGCAGCACGAAGTCCTGAAGGATCTCATCGCCGCGCGGCTCTCCAGTGGCCAAGACCTGCGCTTCGGCGTGACGGCGCATCGTATCGAGGACCCCGCGTCCGACCGCCCACGCGTCATCGCCACCGGCGCAGACGGATCGCCTCTCGAGATCGAGGCCGAGTTCGTCGTCGGCGCCGACGGGTCACGCAGTGTCGTGCGGGAGGCCGTAACCGGTTCCCACACAGGCGGGCACTTCCGCGAGTACCCGTTCGCCTGGTTCGGCATCCTCTGCGAGGCGCCGCCCAGCGCCGACGAGCTCATCTACAGCAACTCCCCCGATGGCTTCGCGCTCATCAGCCAGCGAAGCACCACCGTGCAGCGCATGTACTTCCAATGCGATCCCCGCACCGACCCCAGCACCCTCACCGAGGAGCAACTGTGGGAAGAACTGCAGAAGCGGGTGCCGGGGACGACGCTCAAGGAAGGCCCCGTCTTCCAACGCGACGTGCTGCGATTCCGGAGCTTCGTCGCCCTCGAACTGCTTCGCGGCCGCCTCGCACTCATCGGCGACGCCGCCCATACCGTGCCGCCCACCGGCGCGAAAGGCATGAACCTTGCCGTAGCCGACGTCCTCGTTCTCGAGCGCGCGCTGCGCGCGCTTCTGCTCGAGAGGGACAGCCGCCTCGTCGAGGCCTTCCCCGAGACGGCGCTGCACCGCATCTGGAAGGCCCAGCACTTCTCCTGGTGGATGACCAGCATGCTTCACGTCGCCCCCGATGCAAGGGACTTCGACCGCCTCCGCCAGCTCGGAGAGCTCCAATCCGTCGTCGAGTCCGAAGCCGGCCGCCGCTTCCTCGCCGAGGCATACACCGGCTGGCCCCTCCACACCCTCACCTGAGCCGGCGCTCACGGTTCGGACCAGAGGGTGCGGCACCCGCGGGTCGGCGTCAGTCCAGCCAGCCGGGGACCGCGGGAACCACCGGGTAGTCGATCGCAGGCGCGTCGCCAACGATGGGATCCATGCGGATCCGGCTCAGTCGCATGAAGGCGATGCGCCAGCCGGACTCGGTGAGTCGGTAGAGCTCCTCGTAGTAGCCATATCCCCGCATCCCCCTCTGTTCCGGCACGGTGATCCCCATATACCCTCGTGACCCGCGTGGCCACGTCAGATAGTCGGTCATGGCCCAGCGCCCGCGAGCCGAGAAGTCATCGATCCGCCGAAACTGCGGCATGAACCCGTGATGGACGCTGACGACCTCTTCGGTCATGTTGCGCATCAGGTTCTCCACGAACGTGTCGGGGTCGGGCGCGGCGGCCCACAGTCCTTCGAAGACGCAGTCGTCCACGAAGAGTCCGCGCAGTTCGTCCCACTGCTTCAGGTCGACGTAGTGAAAATAGCGTGCCTTCAGGTCGCGGAGCTCCTCTGCCACGGTGGGGGTGACCGCACGTACTCGGGGCATCGAGAAACCATCCTCGCTCTTCACGGCGCCTGGGTACTTCCTCTACTGCTCGTCGATCTCGAAGTCGACCGAGGCGATCTGCTCCGAGATCGCTCCGGAGAGAGGGAAGAGCGGCAGATGCGCGGGGTGCGTCGCGTAGGCACGGACATCGTCGAGGGTGCGGAAGTCGGCGACGAGTGCATAGTCCCATGCGCGTTCGCTGCGCATCACGTCGGGGCCGTGTGACAGTCGGACCAGGCCGGGAATCTTTCCGAGCAGACCATCGAGCAGGTCGCGCCACTCCTCGAGCACGGCAGGATCATGGTTCGCTGCGAACGAGAAGAACACGACGTGACGGATCATCGTGCCCCGGCTCCGTCGGCAAGGCTCAGGTCGCCGATCGACGCGCCGCTGGCGGTACGCCCGAGAAGGTAGGCCATGGTCATGATCGGACCGAGCGTGGCGCCGGCGCCGGGGTAGCCGGCGGCGAAGGCGTTCTCGGAGGCGTTGCCGACCGCAAACAGGCCGCGTATGGCATCGCCGTCTGCGTCGAGGACCCTTCCGAGGCCGTCGGTGGCGATCCCTCCGCTGGTGCCGAAGCAGCCGTTCACCACGGCGAGAGCGTAGTAGGGGCCTTGCTCGAGCGGTGCGAGGCTGGGATTGGGATACGGGTTCTGTTCGTCTCCCCAGTAGCGGTCGTACGCGCTCGCACCGCGGTGGAAGTCCGGATCCTCCCCACGGGCGGCGTGCTCGTTGAATCGCGCGACCGTCTCGGCCAGCGCCTGGGCGGGAACGTCGATCTTCCCGGCGAGCTCTCCGAGGGTTGCTCCTTCGACGAGCCAGTCGGGAGTCGGCTCCTGGCGTGCATCGACCAATGTCGGAGGCCTCCCGTAGCCTGTAAATGTCACATTCACTAGCCAACGTTCCGGGAGGACACCATGGCCACCACACCGACCACCATCAAGGCGGGCACCCCGCGCGACTTCCTCGGCCTCGTGCCCGCGCTGCTCGGCTTCACCCCGCAGGACTCGCTCGTGCTCGTGCCCTTCGAGGCGTCGCGCACGATCGGGGCGATGCGACTCGACCTCGACGCGGATGCCGCGACGCTCGCGCACACCGGCCTCGGGCTGGTCTGCCGAGTGCCGCGCGTGACCGGGGTAGCCGCCGTGATCTACGCCGCCGAGGACGCCGACAGCACCCGCGATCTCGGCCAGCAGATCGCCGATGTCGCCGACCGGCAGGGACTGCACCTGGTGGACGTGCTCTACGTCGCCAGCGACGGCTACGGCAGCCACCTGACCGGCGAGGCACCGCGCCCCGTCGCCGAGATCGCGACCCCGGACGCGCTGCGCGAGAAGGTCGCAGCATCCCAGACCGCCGGGGCGAGCATCCCCGACGCCGACCCGGCGCGTGCCGCCCGGATCGCGTTCGCGGCCGCGCGGATGGACGACGATGCCCTCGCGGACTTCGTCGCCGTCGCGGAGGACGCCCTGACCGGTGACCCCGCCGACCTCGACACCCGCCAGGCTGCGATCCTGCTCACCGGCATCGGCATCCCGCTGTGGCGTGACGTGGCCCTCATCCAGTGGGCCACCGACCGCGGCAACGGCACCCGTGCCCTGGCCGCGCAGATCGGCCACTCGATCATGGGCGCACCCGTCCCCGAGAGCATCGCCCGCACCCTCTACGGACAGGGCGACCGCCCCGACGCCGACCGGCTGACGGCGGGACTCGCGCTCGTGCGCCACCTTGCCGCCTACGCCGACGACCAGGAGCGCCCCAACCTGCTCGCCGCCGCCGCCTGGCTGTCCTGGGCGCTGGGCCGATCCACTCACGCCACCGTCTACACCGACCGCGCCCTCGCGATCGACCCCGACCACGGCATGAGCCAGATCGTCGCGACCCTCTGCTCGGCAGCCGTGCTCCCGGATTGGGCGTTCGCCCGCTGAGCGTCACCGAGTGCCCGCCGGTCACCCCGGCGGGCACTCGCCCGTGACGCACTCGCGATGTCCCCGCGCGATGTCGGAGGCCACCCGTAGCCTATGAATGTCACATTCACTAGCAATCGTTCCGGGAGGACTCCATGACCGAGACCATCAACAACGTCCACGACATCCGCGCAGCCGTCGAGCGCGCGATCCGCTTCCACGCTCCGCTGCGCGCCGAGTTCGACGAGGGATGGACGACCATCGAGCCGGACGAGCTGCGCCAGGCCTGGGACGACTACAGCCTCAGCGACCCGTTCACCCTCGACCCCGCAATGCCCGCCCTGCTCGCTCGCATCGACGCCGACCACCCGGACGACGACCCCCAGGTGTGGGTGCCCCTCGGCGGGCAGGGCGACCCCGACTATCTGGATGCCGTCGTGGTCACCGAGCGCACCGTCACCAAGTACACCGCGCGCGACGGCCAGATCGAGCAGCCCTACTCGCTCCCCGAGGGCGACCCCCACGGCCTCACGCAGAGCGGCTGGCGGGCCGCGGCGAGCGCAGCGCGCTACGCGATCATCGGCCTCAACGCCGACGCCAGCAACACCGAGTACCTGCGCGGGCAGATCGAGGCGTACCTGACCGCGTTCGGTCACTTCGAGCCGGGGCGCGATGCCGACGCCAAGCGCGAGCGGGTCACCGCCGAGATCACCGCGGCGATCGCCGCCCAGTGACCCACGCCGGGGCGGGCGCGCAGACCGCGCCGCCTGTAGGTTCCCGCCCAAGATGGCGAAGGATGCCGGGATTCCACAGGTAATGGCAGTGGTTGTCAGCTCGGGTTTCCTCGCGAGATGGCGGATTCCTAC
>NZMY01000031.1 GCA_002694745.1 Croceicoccus sp.
CTCGGCCGTATCGCCGCCAAACGCAACGCCGCCGCAAAGCGCATCATCCCGAAAAAGGGCTCCTAGCGATCACGCTGCGGCCCTCACCGGATGGGTACGACTTGGAGTGGGACTTGGGCTTTGTGCCTGGCGCGACGATCACAGCGCGTGCAGTGCACACGGGTCCGCAGTGGGTCGATGCCGCCAACACGCTCGAACTCGATAGCTGGACGCGTATCGATCTCGGTGCGCGCTACGTCTTCGCGGCGGACGACACGCCGGTCACGCTCCGCCTTTCGGCCGATAATATCACGAACGAAAAGTACTGGGCCAGCGCGTTCGACGTCTTTTCTGCCGCACTGCTGCAAGGAACCCCGCGCACAATCAAAGCCAGCATCTCTGCCGACTTCTAAGTTGGGCTGCGATGGGGCCGCTAGTGGTCAGTCCGGTCCTGGTCGACAAGGCGCAGATAGCGGACATTCGGCTTGCGACCCGTGAGCGGACATTGGTCGCATTACACCGCTGTGTGAAAGCAGTCGTTGGGTTGGAATGGAGAGAACTCCGGCGATCGGGTGCTGCTCAACCCAACATAGATCCGGCGTCGGAGGCAGCTGTAGGGTAAGCAAACATAGTCGATTTAATATCGTCCGCATTAAGCCCATGTCGGATGGCTAAGCCGAAGATATTGATCAGTTCGTCAGCGTCAGGGCCGACCAGGTGAGCCCCAAGGATGCGTCCTGTTCCAGTTTCGACCAGCACCTTGTGGCCGTAGATCTCTTCGTTCAGCCGCCTTGCCGAAAACCAACCTGGGTGCGATCCAGCATTCACCGTGAAATCCCAACCTGCCTCGTGCGCCTCGCTTTCCAGCATTCCGACCCGCGCCGCCGGCGGCTCCGTGAAAAGTGCACTAGGAACCCCACAATAGTTCGGAGCTCGGCCGCTATCTTCGAGTATGTTCTCAAGAACCACTTTGGCATCATGACTGGAGACCGGAGTCAGTGGCGGACCATTTGCAGCAGCGTCACCCGCCGCGAAGACTTTGGGGTTGCTTTGGCTTCGTAGTTGAGCGGTAAGCACCAAGCGACCCTCGTCACAGGCGACGTCTCCCGCCCCCAGATCGAGCGAACCGATCGCAGGGACTCTTCCGGCAGCGTGCACCACCAAGTCCCCTTCGATCCTGCGGTCGCCAGCATGGACGGTCAGAACGCCGCCTCTCTTCGCTACGCTGTTCACCTCGGCGTCCACGATTTCAATGCCGAGATCGTCGAAACTCGGCATGAGCCAATCGACCGTGTCAGGGTCGAAGGCTTTCAGAATGCGGCCTCGTTGGATGATGGTCACCTTTGCACCTGCCCGCGCCGCGAGGTGGGCAAATTCCGCAGCTATGTATCCACCGCCGACGAATACGATCCGATCTGGAAGGGTTTCGAGTTCTAGGAATGCATCGCTGTGGGTCAGCAACGGCTCGCCTTCGATGCCAAGTGATCGAGGCTCCGCCCCCGTCGCGATAAGAGCGTGGGAAAAACACAGTTCCGTCTCGCCTATCACGATCCGGCCGGGGCCAGCGAAGCGAGCCGTGCCGTGGAAGGTCGCGACGCCCTTTCGCTCGTAGCGAGCTTCCTGCTTTTCAGGGACGGGGTCGGTGAAGCTGCGCTTGAATGCCTGGAGGTCACCCCAGTCAATCGAAACAGAACCTTCGATACCCTTCCCCTTCAATCGCCTGTGTGCAGCGAGCGCTTCCTCTCCACTCACCATCATCTTTTTCGGATCGCACCCTCGGAGCGCGCATGTGCCACCGTAGGGCCTGTAATCGATAACCGCGCAACGCTTCCCGGCGTCGGCCATCTGGTGGACCGCGACCTGCGCAGCCGTTCCCGATCCGATCGCAATGAAATCGAAAGCCTCAGCCATTGCAGCAGTCCCCTTCCTGTATCGGAGGACAGCGAACTGTGCCGTAGGAGCAGAACACGCAGCAATCGCCGTGGAGCGGCTTGAGACGCACGCCGCAGCCCGTGCAAGTGTAGAAGAACATGCAGGCGTTGGTCGGCATTTCCATGTCTTCTTCATGACCGCATTCGGGGCAGCGCAAGCGCGAGATCAGGATCGGATCAGCCATAGAGGAAGGCACCTGTCAGCAGCGCAGCACCGATGGCAATCCCTATGGCGGTCAGCGCTCGATAGGTCGGTGATCCGCATGCACTGTCCGCCGGGCATGTTTGTGCCTGCCTAAACTGCCAGAGCAAACGGAGGGTCGCAGCGAGGAGAAGAGCCGACGCGAGGGTCAGCAGGGGGAGGCGATAGGGGGCTACGACAGGCGAGATGCTGCCAAGCCACGCGGAACCCACACCAACTGACGTAAGCGTCAATGGGAGTGCACAGCAAGCAGCTGCTCCGAAGGCAGCAAAGACACCGCTGCCCGCCGCTAATCCGTTCCACCATGTGCTGAAGCTGCGCACCAGTCGTCCCTTTCCAAAACCCGATTCCCGCAATTATTTACAGTCTGTAGCAACTACAGACTCAAGGGGTTTCGTGTGAAAATCGGTGATGTATCGAAACAGACCGGATGCAAAATCGAGACAATCCGATATTATGAGCGGATAGGAGTCATCGACCCGCCTCCACGAAGGGGCGCTTACCGCGACTACGGTCCTCGGGACATCGAGCGGCTGCGTTTCGTTCGGCGTGCGCGCGAACTCGGCTTCTCCCTTGAAGAGGTGCGGGCGCTGCTCGACCTCACACCGGGGCCCGATGTGCATTGCGATCAAGTGCAATCAATCGCGGAACAGCATCTCGGGAACGTCCGCGCCAAGCTGGCGGACCTCGCGCGCATGGAAACTGCTCTGACAAAATTGATCAGGCAGTGTGGCACTACCAGTGATGATCGGTGCCCGGTATTGGAAAGCTTAGCCGGCGAAGGCTAATCCAGCAGATCCAAGCTACGGACCAACGTTCCATCCAACACTCACAATTGACTCAGCCTGCCAGAGCAGAAAAGCAAGCGGTCCGCTTTCGGGCACCTTGCTATGCGCGGGCTACGTCCAGAATCCGGGCGTATTGTGTTGAAAAACTCTGCCACCCGTTTTGGTCGGTAACACTAGAACTTTGGCACGCCTCGTAGTGTAACAATGATTCAAGCGGCAAGCTCACTCTGAATTTTTGTTGCCCGAAATTAACCTCCGGCGCGGCGGGGCCGACTTTTTCAACACAATACGGGCGTAAAGCTGACATTGATATCGCCCAACTCGCATAGGGAGAAATTGAATTTGGAGTCCCGAAAAAGGCATCGAACCAATGCATTAGACGGCTTTTGAGGGCCTTTTGAGGGCTTTTTGGAGACGACCGAATTCCTAGCTATCTGATAAGACGTAAAAAATTATTTCGAATGTGATGCCTCTTCTGGCACCATTTCATTGCAATAGCGATAATCGTTGTACAAACGATCGCCATCGCGGCCCTTGGCGCACGAAATATCTGTTCCCTACAAGGAACGCTCAGGATCGTCTGATCGCCGTGCGACCGGCTGCGAAGGCTGTTAACCAAACATTGCGCGCCGGTGGCTGACGGGAACGGTTTTGACGCAACCGTCCCCGTCCACCAAGCCCCGCCAAAGCCCTTGGCCTCTTGCCTTCGGGACGTCAGTCGCCACTTGGCGATCTCTCTATTCCGCCAGCTCGTTCGCTGCGTGAACAAGCGCGACATAGGCGGGGGTCATGTTGACCACATACTCGTTCTCTCCCCAAAAGAACGGCCAGTTCTCCTGGTTCTCCGGATAATCCGGCTTGATAATCAGCACGCCCGGCACGACCCCTCCGGGAATGAACGAGAAATCGGCCCGGTTGCTGCCATAGGCGACTTCCTTGGAATTGGCGCCGACCCCTGAAACGAACGACAGGTTCGATGCGGGATGGGTGCCATGCAGATAATCGAGCGCGCGGAAAGCGACGGAGCCGTCCGAAACGTCCGGAAACGCCTTATGGATGGCGTAATCGGTCAGGCCGGCCTGGATGATAGCGCCATTGCCGGCCCAGCCGCCGGTCGTGATCGGAACGCCATAGGGGTTTGGCCCCGTGAACGGTTCCTGCGCTGATGCCACCTCGCGGGCGATCGGTTCGATCGCAGAACGCCAGCTTTCCGGCATATAGGGCAGGATGCGCAGCGCCGTGCGCAGATATTGCGGCGCGCGCTCGGCGATTTGCGGCCAGAGCCGTTCGATATGACTCGCATATTGCGGCTTGCCGGTGGCGGCCAGCAATTCGGCCGTTGCGGTGAATTCCTCGCCCGGAAGCCATCCGCCGGTGGTATTGCCGTGGCTGTAGGTGAAGGGCGGGCGCGATTGCTCTTCCGCCCAAACCTGTTCGGCAAGCTGTAGCGCACGGGCGGACAGCGCGTCGTCATAACCCTTCAGCGCGCCCGAGGCAGCGGCCAATGCGGAGGCCGTGCCATAATCCAGCGCACTCGCCCGCGTAGTGAAGACCCAGCGATCGTCCGGCGTGCCGCTATGCGTCGCGGTGCGTTCGCCGAAGGACAGATCTGGATCGTAAATCAGCCCATCGGTCTTCGACGCTGCATCGCCCAAATGCGTGTATTGCGACACGTCGGGTTCGACCACGCCATGCACCGCATGACCGACCGCATCGTACATCGACACCAGATAGTGCACACCATGCGCGATCTGCTGCTGGATATCGGGCTGCCCGTCGGGAACATGGATTTCGACCCGCCGCAAATCGTGATCCACCAGCGTCTGATCGCGGGTTGGGCGGAAATCTTTCCAGATATGGGCGAGTTCCCGAATGACCGCATATTGCGTCTGCGTACGGATATCGAAATCGCCCGCATCCAGCCAGCCGCCTACGTCGAGCCCGGGCACATGCTCGCCCGGCTCAAACCGCGTGTCGGTGGTGGGGCCCTGCCGGTAAAGGTCGATATGTTCGTGATTGACCGGTGCCTGCCGGGCATCGTCGCGGTGCGCATCGGCATGCCATACGCGGTAAGCCTCGTTTACCCGCATATGGTCCATCTGCACCGGCATGTAGACATCCATGCCGGGATGCCACGCATCCTCATAGACGTCGGCGGCTATGCGAAAGGGAGAGGTTCGCTGGTCGCGGTACGAAAGGACATAAAGACCCGGATCGCGCACCTGCGAGAAGTCGAAAATCGCGTAATCATAGCGCAGATATTCGCCCCAGCGTTCTGCGGGGCCTGACAATACGGCATCCTCGCTGCCGTCGGGATTCACCCGCAGCAAGGTAACCTCACCATCGGCACGGTCGCTCACGTCGAGTTCGATGACGGCGCGCTTGGCCTGCCCAGGCGTATAGCCGACCTGCGAGTGCCCGATCACCGGTTCGCGGGTCCAGCCCGGGACGGCGTTGGGCGATAGCGTCCATTCGATGACGCGACCGGTCTTGCCGGCGGGAATCTGGCTGCGGACCACGAACCAGCCGTTCTGCGCCTGGCTTCGGCCGTCATACAGCGCCAGTTCGCCCGATCGGGACTGGATTTCCACGCGCCGCGCCTCATCCTCGGGCGCCAGCACAAGCTTTTGCGCGGTTGCCAGCGGCAGCGGCTCAGCCCCGGGGCCGAAGTCGCGGCCGCTGGAGGGATTGCGGTCGCCGACCTTGACCATGTTGCCCGACGGTGTGCGCGGGAACGCCTTCGCCGCGCCATCGGCGAAATAGCTTTGCCGGAAAAACGCGGACGGCAGGAATTCAAGGTTCAGCCCTGCCTTGCCGGCAAGCGCGGCAGGCAGCGGTTCGTCCAGAACGACGGCGAGATCGACACCGTTCGCGATCTTTTGCGCCACGATCCGATAGGTAAAATCATGATCGGGGTATTCGAGGGTTACCTCGATCCGCCCGTTCGCCCTGTCGACCTTGCGTTCGACCATTCGGCCGATCGCGTCCCACTGGCCCGGCGTGGGCGACAGGCGCACATCGCCATTGGTTGCGATCCGCTCACCCTGCTGGATGATTTCGACCCCGCTGATCTTGGAATCGGCGAACAGGCCGTCGTACCAGTTCGAAAAGACGAGGACATTCGCGCCGTCCGCTTCGAAATATTCGGCCTCGGACAGGGTGTAATCGTCATTTGGCTGGGCATGGCCCGGTGCCGTGCAGAGCATTGCGGCGACCGCGGCGGCGGCAAGGAATTTTGGCTTGCAGGTCAATGTCATCTCCCGGAGCCGGTCGAGAGCCGGCATCATGATAGCGCTACCATCACCGTTCGGGTTTTGAGATGCAAGCCCCTTTGATCCAGGATGGGGTGTCGCCGACGGAAAAGATTGGCGACACCCCGATTAATGCGGCACTGGCTTTCAGCCCGTGTGAGCCCGCCGGTATTATTCGGCCTTCATGAACCCATGCATCGTCAGCCACGACGCAAAGGCATCGAACCAGCCCGTGCTGGTGGTGGTCTTGGGATACATGCCGAAGCCGTGTCCGCCCTGTTCGTAATAGTGAAACTCGACAGGGCGTTCGGCGGCCCGCCAGTTCCGGATCAGTCCGAAATCGGTTTCGGGAAACAAGGGGTCGTCAGCCGCCAGTGCGACGAAAAGTGGAGGCGCGTCGGCAGGGACGTCCATCGCCGTCAACGGTCCATAGATATCGCCCAGAAAGGCCGGATTGGCGTTGGGCCCATAGATTCCGGTCGCCATCGTCAGCGTGGCACCGGCGGAAAAGCCGACCATGCCGATACGGTCCGGATCGATGTTCCATTCGTCTGCGCGCGAGCGAATGAGGGCAAAAGCGGCTTCCGCATCTGTCAGCTGGGGCGCGATCGCCTTCGCCATTTCGGCCGGTTCGGGGCGGGGCGGACGCGGTGTGCCTTCCGGCGGCATCTCGTAAGAACGCTGGAACGCGGCGAGATCTTCGGGTGTCTGGTTGAGGCGATACTTCAGGACGAAAGCGGCCACGCCGCGCTCGGCAAGTGCGCGGGCCACGTCCCACCCCTCGTTTTCCATCGACAGGGTGCGGAAACCGCCGCCCGGAGCCACGACGACGGCGGCGCCCGTGGCCTTTGCCGGATCGGGAAGGAACGGGGTCAGCGTGGCATCAGTCACGTTTCGGGCAAAGCGGCTGCCATATTGCTGGTGCCACGATTCCTGCGCCTTGGCATCGGGTAGCGTGCCGGTGCCAAGCGGAATGGCATCCGGCTGCGCGGGCGCTTCGATCGCTACCATCTGATCGTCTTGCGCATACGCCTGTACGGATGTGAAGCTAAGCATCAGCCCGGCAACGACAGCTGCGAATTTCATCATTGATCCTCCACCACTTGAAAGTCTGCATTTCGAACGGGGCACGGCAATGGCCGTGCACGACGCTGCAGCTTTGCGTTTATTAATCTGACAAATACTGGCGGAGCAAGTTCAATTTAATGTCGTAAACGGACCTTGAATAGCAGCGAAACTGCCGCTCAGGCCAGCCATCTCCGCGATGTGACCGGGCCATCTTGTCGGTTTAATAGCCGCGCTGAACAATCAACTTCCCCGCAGCATGCGCATCGCTGCCATGCGGATCCGCTGATAGTTTCCTTCTTTCAGCGGACCCAGGATGCCGTGTCGATCGGGCGGCAAATGGGCAAGCGGATGTCCATCCTGTCGAAAGACATAATGGTCGAACCATGCCCGCCATGCCGCCCGCTCGGCGGGCGGTCTTTCGGCTATCGCGACAAGGGCAAGCATCATTGCGGCAAAGGGCTGGTCGGGTCCCGCGGCAAATCCGTCCCACCAGAAGTTGACGAGCACATTCAGGCGGTCGATGGCCTCGACCTTGTGCCACCATAATTTCGGGATGTAGATCGCATCGCCGGGCTGGAGTTCGGCGACCAGGGCCTGATCCCTGATCGCGTCGAACCGCTCGAACCGCGGATCTCCCGGCTCGCTCTCGACGGCCAGAGCCACAGGTTGACCAGCCATGGTTACGTCGATGGGGCCAACGTAAAGGTCGCCGATTGCTTGTGGCGGAAAGAGCGTGAAACGTCGCCGCCCCTTCGCGGCGAAAGCGAGGTTGTCCTGCGTATCGTAATGGCAGGCAACCCGCGAAGCGTGCCCCACCCAGAAACGCGGACGCACCGAATCGGGAATAAACGGCACGGGGGTCAGGGCTTCGATCCCCGGCAGATATCGTTCGGAGGGAAGCGATCCCATATACAGACTGTCCGCGCCTTCCTCTTCGGCGGTACGGGCGATCCTCTCCAGTCCTTCGGCAAAGGGCAGGCTCTCCCGCGCGAAATTGAACCCGGACAAATGGTCGTCGTAATAATAGCGCTGGCCGATGCCGGGAGGGCCGACGAACATCTCCGCCTCGCGACCGGTGTCGAAAGTCAGCATGTGCTCAAAGATCGAGGGGCCGCCGGGGTCCAGCAGGGGCCAGTCACGGCCGGCACCCTTCAATACGACCGGCTGGCAGGCGTGCATGACATGGTCGCGAAATGCCGGTTCAGACGCATAATGCCCGGCGCTGGCGATCGGAACTTCGCGGGCCATCACGCGGCTTCGAAAAGCCGTTCGTTACGTATACTGGCCATACGCCGGATGTGATGCACCGATGCCGCCTGAAGATAGGCGATCTGCAGGTCGCCATTGCGAAACAGGGCGGTCGCCACCTCGTCCGGCAGCGCATGAAGCGCATCGAGGCTGATCGAATACAGCCCTTCAAGCTGAAGCCGCGAACCGTCGTCGAAATCCAGGGTGATGTCGATCGGCTCGATCAGGCGGTGCTCGACGTATCGGGCGATCATACCGTCGGTTTCGGGCAGTCCGCGCTGCAGGACATGCATGGCATGCTGCACCTCCCGCAAGGCCTGAGTCGGTTCTCCCTGTTCGTCGAAGATCGGTTTTCCGTCGGGGACGAAAACCGGATCGCCGGGGGCAATCGCGATACGCCCGTCGTTGAGGAAAAAGCCCTGCCGGACCAGATCCGCGGGCCGGTATCCCGTCAACAGACCGTCTGGTGCAAACAGGTTTGTGCCCGCCTCCAGCCCGAATACGGCCCCGGCATAAAACGCGCCGGTCTCGGGATTCTTTGCGAAAAGGATTGGATATTCCAGAGCCGCGACGGGCACCTCGTCGCTGACGATCTGCACGAAATGCCGCGTGCCTGCATTGGCGAGATCCAGCCTCAGATCACGATGATCCCTCAGGTCGAGAAGCTGTAGATCAGACATATATTCGGCTCCTGCACCCTTTTGCCTTTCGCCCCGCCGGGCCGGTCGTTTGAACCTAGCAGCTAAAATTCCACTGACAAACGTTTGCATTTTTGTAGGACTATTATATGAGGGCGTTGATCTCGCCGGTTTGGATGAGCAGACATCCGCCAGGTTCGAGACATTGAGGTTTGGGAAATTCGTCACGCTGTAAAGCGACGATCTGAGGGATAGCCTGTCATGATTGCAAACAATCTTCCTTTTCGCGCACCGCTGAATGGTAGCGCTAACATTCTACTGCGCGGCTGCGCATTCGGTGCGCTGGCGTTGTGCCTTGCCTCTCCGGCCATGGCGCAGGACGCTCAGCAAGATACGGGAGAGAGCGCGTCCGATTCGTCCGACGATGTCATTGTCGTCACCGGCCTGCGCGGATCGCTTCAGCGCAACCTGGACGAAAAGCGCAATGCGCCCGGTGTCGTTGACGTCATTTCGGCCGAAGACATCGGCAAGTTTCCCGATTCGAACGTCGCGGCATCGCTGCAGCGGCTTCCGGGCGTCTCGATCCAGCGCAGCGGCGCTCGCGGTGAGGCGACGGGCATCACCGTTCGCGGTTTTGGCGGCGACTTCAACACAACGCTTTACGACGGACGCCGCATTTCGACGGCGACCGGCGGGCGCCAGATCGACTTCAGCACCGTGGGTGTCGACTTCATCGG
Organism: Croceicoccus sp.; assembly: GCA_002694745.1. Lineage (GTDB taxonomy): Bacteria > Pseudomonadota > Alphaproteobacteria > Sphingomonadales > Sphingomonadaceae > Croceicoccus. Next base: position 9,843 of record NZMY01000031.1, read on the forward strand.
CCAACTGAGCGTTCTGAAGACGCCCGACGTGTCGCTGTCGTCGGATTCGATCGGCGCGACCGTGAACATCGAATTCCCGAACCCCTTCGACAGCCCCGGCTTCCGTGCCGCGGTGACTGCATCGGGTTCGATCCAGGATCGTTCGGGCGATATCGTCCCGACTGCCGGCATTCTCGTCAGCAACACGTGGAACGACACGTTCGGCGTGCTGGGCAGCGTCGTCTATACGCGCCGCGATACCGACAGTAACCGCGTCTATGTCAGCGGTTGGCCGGGCGGCAATTTCGCACCGTGTCAGCTGGCCGGCAGCTCGTCCGAGACCTGCGCGCCGACTGGTGCAACGGTCGATCCCGACGTTCCTGCGGCCAACCAGCGCACCGTTCCCGGCTGGTTCCCGCAGCAGTACGGCGCCGAACAGCAGCGCGTGAACGACGAACGTGTCGATGCCCGTCTCGCCCTGCAGTGGCAGCCGGCCTATGGCACGATGATCACGCTGGATAACAACTATTCGCGCCAGAAGGTCACGTCGGAAAACTATGCCTTCGGCGTCTGGTTCAACCAGACCGACCTTCGCAATGTCGAGCTGGACGAGAACGGGACCGCGGTGAACTTCACCCAGGCCGGCTCGCCCACCGATTTCACTTCGGCGCTGAACAAGCAGATTCTCGAGACGAACCAGACCGGCCTCAACATCGAATTCGAGGCAACGGACAACCTGAGCTTCGAACTCGACGCCGCCTATGCCAAGAGCAAGCTCAACCCCGGTGACGTCATCGGCAGCCTCAACGCCGACGTCGGCTATGGCGGCGCGCTGGGCACGAACCTGCAGTTCATCGTCGATGGCGACAGCAGCGGCGCCTTCCCGTCGCTCGCCAATTTCGGTCCGGCCGGTGTCGGCGCGGACTGGGCGAACACCGACCTGATCGGCTCGCACGTGACCGTCAACCAGACGCAGCGCAACACGGATGAGCTGTGGCAGTTGCGTGCACAGGGTCAGTGGGAGCAGGAAGATCTGAAGCTGCAGTTCGGCGGCCAGTATTACGAAGACCGGTTCAACTTCGCGAACTATTCGACCTTCGTGAACAACTTCTGGCAGGCCTATGCCGGCTATGGCGCTCCCTCGGGCCGCGACACCGGCATCGCGCCGCTGCCTGCCTCGCTGTATGAAGGCAGCATCAGCCTCGACAATTTCATTCCCGGCTTCGACGGATCACTGCCGCCTTCGGTTTTCCTGATCAGCCCTGTCGCCTATCAGGAATATCTGACCAGTCTCGGCAACCCGCAGACTCAGAATATCCCGGGCTATAACTATGGCTGTTGCGGCAGCAACTTTACCGGAACCTTCGACCAGGCGCTGGACGGCGGCAGCATCCGCGACATCACCGAAAAGACCTGGGCACTGTTCCTGCGTGCAAGCTTCAATACGGAAATCGGCGGCATGCCATTTTTCCTGAGCGCCGGCATGCGGAACGAGAATTCGAAGATTTCGGCGAACGGCAATGGCACCTTGCCGCTGCAAATCCTTACCAGCACGGCCGACCCGACGCTCTTGACCGTGGTGCTTTCGGATCCGCAGGAATTGACGGGGACGAACAGCTACAACTATCTCCTGCCAAGCCTCGACACCCGGCTGGAGATCACTCCTGAATTCCAGATGAGGTTCAGCGCCTCGCGGACGATTACCCGCCCGACGCTTAACCTGCTGTTCCCACAGCTTAACGTGGGCACCGGACAGCGCATCGGCGCGCTTAGCGCTGCTGGCGGCAATCCCGGCCTGAAGCCATATCTGGCAGACAACTTCGACCTGGCGTTTGAATGGTATTACCAGCCGAACTCGTATTTGTCGGTGAACGGCTTCCTCAAGAACGTGTCCAACTTCATCGTCGGGGGCGTCACCAACCAGACCATCAACGACGTGATCGATCCCACGACCGGACAGCCCGCGGTGTTCGCGGTGACCCAGCAGGTCAACGGACCCGACGCGACGGTCAAGGGCATCGAACTCGCGCTGCAGCACGTGTTCGGCGACAGCGGCTTCGGTTTCCAGGCCAATGCCACCTTCGTCGAAACCAACCGTCCGTATGACGAGAACGACATCTCGCAGACCGGCTTTGCGGTAACGGGGCTTGCCAATTCGGCGAACTTCGTCGGGTTCTATGACAAGGACGGGTTCCAGATCCGTGCCGCCGCCAACTGGCGCGACGAATATCTGCTGCAGTTCGGTCAGAACCAGAACACCGGTTCGTTTGGTGCCGAGCCGACCTTTGTCGACGAAAGCTTCCAGATCGACCTGACCAGCAGCTATGACATCAACGACAATTTCAGCGTCTTTGGTGAAATTCTCAACGTGAACAACAACAAGCAGAGCACCCACGGGCGCTTCTCGAACCAGCTGCTTGACGTGTTCGATTACGGTCGTCGCTACACCGCCGGTGTGCGCTTCCGTTACTAAGGCCTTCCCCTCGGCGGGGCGCAGATCGATTGCGCCCCGCCGGCTTTATCGGCCATACTAGGGCATGGACACGGTCGACAATATCGTCATCGTCGGGGGCGGCACCGCAGGCTGGCTGACGGCCGGCGTGATCGCAGCCCGCCATCAGGGCAGACGCAAGCACGGTTTCACCGTCACCTTGGTTGAATCGCCCAATGTTCCGATCGTCGGAGTGGGCGAGGGGACGTGGCCGACCCTGCGCACCACCCTGCGCAAGATCGGCGTATCCGAAACCGATTTCTTCCGCGAATGCGACGCGGCCTTCAAACAGGGTGCACGCTTCAACCGCTGGACCACGGGCGAGGCGGACGAAGGATATTACCACCCGCTGATGCTGCCGCAGAGTTTCGGGCGGCTGAATCTCGTGCCGCACTGGCTGAAGGACGGGGATGAGAGCTTTTGCGATGCCGTGACGCCGCAGGGGCGGATCTGCGACGAAGGCCTTGCCCCCAAGACGATCGCGACACCGGAGTTCGAAGGGCAGGCGAACTATGCCTACCACCTCGACGCCGGGAAGTTCTCCGAATTCCTGAAGCGGCATTGCTGCGAAAAGCTGGGCGTCAGGCATGTTCTGGCCGACGTGACCGAGGTCGAATGCGCGGCCAATGGCGATGTCGCATCGCTGAAAACCAAAGATGGCCCGGTTATCGAGGGCGACCTCTTCATCGACTGCACCGGCTTCAAGGACCTATTGATAGAGGGCGCCATGGGTGTCCCGTTCCGCGACTGCAACGACGTGCTGTTCTGCGACACGGCGCTGGCCGTCCACGTGCCTTACGAAGACCCGTCGGACCCGGTCGCCAGCCACACGATTTCGACCGCGCAATCGGCGGGATGGATCTGGGACATCGGCCTGCCCACGCGGCGCGGGGTCGGGCATGTCTTTTCCAGCAGCCATGTCGATGCCGATCATGCCGAAAGGGAGCTGCGCGACTATATCGGTCCCGCGGCCAAAGACCTGTCTGTGCGCCGCATCCCGATCCGGTCGGGACACCGCGAGATCTTCTGGAAGCGCAATGTGGTGGCGGTCGGCCTTGCCGCCGGTTTCCTCGAACCGCTGGAGGCGTCCGCCATCGTGCTGATCGAACTGTCGGCCAAGATGATCGCCGAACAGCTGCCGCCGAACCGGGCGGTGATGGATGTGATCGCCCGGCGCTATAACGACACCACCACGTACCGCTGGGGCAGAATCATCGATTTCCTGAAACTGCATTATTCGCTGACCAAGCGGACGGATACGGATTTCTGGTGCGACAATGCACGGCCCGAAACCATTCCCGACAGGCTGCTGGGCCTGATGGAGCTGTGGAAGTATCAGACGCCGTGGCTGCACGACGAATTCGACCGTGCGGAAGAAGTCTTCCCCGCAGCCAGCTATCAATATGTCCTCTATGGCATGGGCTATCGCACGCATGTTCCGCCGGGCGACGCGGACGCCGACCGCGAACTGGCGCAGCGCGCATGGCGCGAGAACCGGAACCTGACGGCCAAACTGCTGGCCGGCCTGCCCGGACATCGCGAGCTGCTGAACAAGATTTCCCAGCACGCGATGATGCCGGTTTAAGGCGCGGGCGGCAGGTCTTCCTCGCCAAAGCGCAGCGTCTGGCCCTTTGCCAGTGTCACCTCCATCAGCCGTCCGGGCAGTCCCACGCGCCATGACCCGTCGGCATCGGCGGTCAGCACCGCGCTCGCCATACGGCCATCCCGCCAGTCGAGGTCGACCCGGCATCCGCCCCTTGCGCGCAGGCCCTTGACCGAACCTTCGCGCCAGGCCGCCGGCAGGGCTGGCAGCAGCAATATGGTGCCGTTGTGGCTTTGCATCAGCATCTCGGCAATGGCGCGCGTGCCGCCGAAATTGCCGTCGATCTGGAACGGCGGATGGGCGTCGAACATGTTCGGATAGGTCCGCCCGGGCCCCAGCAAAAACGCCAGAACGTCATGCGCGCGGTCGCCTTCGCGCAGCCGCGCGCGCAGGTTGATGCGCCATGCGGTGGCCCAGCCGGTCGATTCGTCTCCGCGCAATTCCAGCGACCGGCGGGCCGCATTGGCCAGATCGGGCGTCGTTGCAGGATCGATCTGCGATCCGGGGAAGAGCGCATAGAGATGCGAGACATGGCGGTGATCGGGTTCCGGAGCCCGGCTATCCCAGTCCTCGCGCCATTCCTGCAGCTGCCCCTGCGCGCCGATGCGATCGGGGGCGAGGCGGCTGCGCGCCTGCATGATGTCTGCCGCGAAATCCGGATCGGTGCCAAGGATGGCCGCCGCGCTGGCGGTCTGCCGGAACAGGTCGCGCAGGATCTGTTGATCCATTGCCGGTCCCGACGTGACGGCGGCCCCTTCGGGATGCCGGTTTTCCGGCGAGATCGAGGGATTGGTGACCAGATAGCCCGTCGCCGGATCGGTCTGCAGCGTATCGAGGAAGAACAGCGCCGCACCGCGCATGACCGGATAGACGCTGGTTAGGAAATCCGTGTCCCGGCTGTAGTCGTAATGGTCCCACAAATGGGTGCACAGCCATGCGCCGCCCAGCGGCCACATGCCCCATTGCGCCCCGTCGATCGGCGCGGTCGCGCGCCACAGATCGGTGTAGTGATGGCACACCCAGCCGCGCGCGCCATACATGGTGCGCGCCGTATGCGCCCCGGTCACCGCCAGTTCGCGCACCATTTGCACCAGCGGTTCGACACATTCCTGCAGGCCCGTGACCTCGGCGGGCCAATAGTTCATCTCGGTATTGATATTGACCGTGTACTTCGATTCCCACGGCGGCTCGTTCTCGGCGTTCCAGATGCCTTGCAGATTGGCGGGCTGGGTGCCGGGGCGGGACGAAGCGATCAGAAGATACCGGCCATAATCGAAATAGAGCCGCGCGAGATCCGGATCGGCCTGCAAATTTTCTGCGGCGATGCGGGCATCGGTGGGTAGCTCCGCCGCAGGCGTGGTGCCGAGATCGAGCGAGACCCTGCGGAACAGGCGGCGATGCGCAGCGATGGCGTCGCCGCGCAAGGTCTCGTAATCCTTCGCAGCGGCGCGTTCGATCGCCTGATCGACCAGCGCGACCGGATCGGCGCCGGTGTCGTCGAAACGCCGGAAACTGGTCGCCATCGCGAGCAGCAGCGTGACTTGCCTCGCGCCTCGCACGTTCAGGCGGCCGCCCGACTGCGCGATCTTACCGTCGCTATCGACCGAGACCCGGCCAGCAAGCCGCAGCACCCCGTCGATCCCGGCGCGCCCGGCATTATGGCCCGTCAACAGCAGGGACCGCTCTGCCGCCTCGACGCGCGCCTCGGGCTGCTCGCTGGCGAGGGCGATGTCCAGATCGAAAGGGCATTCCCCAGCGATCCGCATCGCCACGACGTCATCGACCGGGGAGGCGAAAACCTCGCGACTGTATGTCCGTCCGTCCCGGCTGAACGACACGCGGGCGAGGGCGGAATCGAGATCCAGTTCGCGCTCGTAATCGCTCACCTCTCCCGACACGCCGGGAAAGGAAAGCCGCAGATCGCCGAAGGATTGATAGGCCATTTGCGTGCGGGGGACGCCGATCAGTTTATCGTCGGCCATGGCTTCGGCTTCGGCAAAACGGTCCTGCTCGACCAGCCGCCGGACTTCGGGAAGGGCGTTCAGCGCCTGCGGATTGACGGGATCATATGGGCCGCCCGTCCACAGCGTATCTTCGTTCAGCTGCAGCCGCTCCTCGTCGATCCCGCCGAAGATCATGGCGCCCAGCCGCCCGTTGCCGACCGGCAGCGCCTCGACCCACTCGCGGGCGGGCTGCCTGTACCACAGGCGCGACTTGCGCGTTTCGACCGGGGCGGCGGCCGCCTTACCCGCCAGCCGCAGCGCCGCGGCCGAAGCGGCGGCGCCCGCCATGAGCGAGCGCCGCGTCAGTGGAAACAGCGCCACCGCCGGTTCAGCGCAGTTGAAGGACGACGACCGACTTGGCGGGCAGCGTGACGGACACGCTACCGCCCGAAACCCTTGCGCCGTTGAACGCAGCGGGTGCGACGACGTTTGGACGGTCGAAGTCGTTATGCGCGTCCATGGCCCCCCCCGTCAGGATCCGGCCCGAGGCTGCCGCCGGGTTCACGCCGTCCAGTGCGATCGTGACCGGATGGGCATTGTTCGGATCCACGTTGACCAGCGCCAGATGGACCTGTCCTCGGTGTCGCGCACGGCCGACACGTTGATCGCCGGGATCGAGACATCGTCCTTTTCATACATCGACGAGGCGACCTCGACCGGCAGGCTGGTCGCACCCTGCCACGGCTCGTACATGTCGAACACGTGATAGGTGGGCGTCTTCACCATGCGCGGCCCGTCGGTCAGCAGCATGGCCTGCAGCACGTTCACCATCTGCGCGATGGCGGCCATTTTTACGCGCTCGGCATGCTTGGTGAAGATGTTGATGTTGAGCGCGGCGACCATCGCGTCGCGCAGGCTGTTCTGCTGCTGCAGGAAGCCGGGATTGGCGCCGGGCTCGGGGTCGTACCACGTGCCCCATTCGTCCACCGCCAGCATCACGCGCTTTTCGGGATCGTACTTGTCCATGATCGCGGAATGGCGGGTGATGAACTCGTCCATCTCCAGCGTGTGGTCGAGCGTGGATGCCCATTCGCTTTCGGGAAAGCCCAAAGCGGGGCCCTTGTCCTCCCACGTCGCATCGCGTGGACGGGTGTAGAAATGCAGCGCCAGCCCGTCGATCAGCTTGCCCGATTTCCTCATCATCGTCTCGGTCCACTCGTAATTCGAGTCCGAGGGGCCGCTGGCGATCTTGAGCATCTCGCCGGTGCCGGGCTTGGCGAAGGTGATGAAACGGTTGGTGAGGTCCGCCGCGTATTCGGCAGTCATATTGCCGCCGCAGCCCCACAACTCGTTGCCGATGCCGAGATAGTCGACGGTCCACGGCGCTTCGTGCCCGTTCGCCGCACGCTCGCGCGCCAGTTCGGTCGTGCCTGCGGGCGCAGTCATATATTCGACCCACTGCGACGTTTCGGCGGGCGTTCCGCTGCCGACATTGGCCGAGACATAGGTGCGCGCGCCAAGCCGCTGCGCAAAGCCCATGAACTCATGCGTGCCAAAGCTGTTGTCCTCGTTCACGCCGCCCCAGTTGGTGTTGATCTTGACCGGGCGATCCTCGCGCGGGCCGATGCCGTCGCGCCAGTGATATTCGTCGGCGAAACACCCGCCCGGCCAGCGCACCATGGGCACGTTGATGTCCCTCAATGCCTGCAGCACGTCGGTGCGATAGCCGCCGTCATTGGGGATCGGCGAATCCTCGCCCACCCAGACGCCGCCATAGATGCCGGTGCCCAGATGTTCCATGAACTGGCCGAACACGTCGGGATGCACCTGCGCGCCGGGCTGGTCGGCATCGACCGTGACACTCGCGCGGTCGGCGGTCTGGGCAAGGGCAGGCAAGGGCGCAGCGATAGCGCCAAGCGCAACGCAAAGCCCGAAACGCCGCATGGACGGCAGTATGGCGGAAGTCAGACCTGTCACGAAAATCCCCTCGAAATATGCCGCATCACATCGAATACGGGCGCGAGCTTTAATGCCCTTGTATTTGTAGGAGTAGTGGAGGCATGTTCGAATCGTCAAGGCAATAGGTCGCAAAGCGGCCGGACATGATGCGGACAGGGGATGGGGAATGAGGACATTCACGGCAACGGCGCTGGCACTGGCCTGTGCGACGACGGCATCGGCCCAGACGCAAATTCAGGATCAGCCCGATCTGCCGGTCTTCACTTCGCCCGAACGCGATCCGTCCGAGCATTTTTCCATCGTCATCCCGATCCGGCCTGAAGCCGAACCGGTCGTCCTTCACGTCGCGCCTGCGGGGTCGGACGCGGGCGACGGTTCGGCCGGGGCACCCGTCGCGAGCCTGCAGCGGGCGCAGGAACTGGTCAGGACACTGAACGACACGCGCGATGTGACCGTCAGGCTGGCAGGCGGCACCTATCGTTTGAAACAGCCGCTTCGCTTTGCGGCGGCGGATGGCGGACGGGGCGGGCATGTCGTGCGCTGGGAAGGCGCGGATGGGGAATATCCCGTGATCTCGGGCGGGGTCCCCGTCACGGGCTGGTCGCTGGTGGACCCGGACGACAACATCTGGCGAGCCGACATTCCAAAGGGCGCAGCCCCCCGGCAATTGAGCGTCGACGGCAGGCTGGCCCCGCGCGCCCGGATCGAGATTCCGCGATCCGCCGTCCGGTTCGAGACCTGGGGGTTGCAGATCCTCGATCCGGAATGGCGCTCTCTGTCCCAGCTGACCGACCAGGACCGGATCGAGGTCGAGGGCATGAGCTGGTTCACCCACCGGCATGCGATGGTCGAACGGATCGAGGGCGACCGCATCGTGATGCAGCAGCCGGGCTGGCGCAACAATCTGATCGGATACGACACGCTGGCCCGCCCGATATCGAAGGAGGTGGCGCGCCTGTTCCTCGTCAATTCGCGCGCCTTCATGCGTGAGGCCGGGCAATGGTATGCCGATCCGGCAGAAGGCCAGCTGTATTACCGGGCGGCGGAAGGGCAGGACGTCAACCGCAGCCTTGTCGAGATGCCGGTGCTGGAACATCTGGTGTCGATCGGCGGGACGATGGACGATCCGGTCCGCGATCTGCAGTTCCGCGGGCTCGATTTCCGGCATACCAGCTGGCTGCAGCCGTCCGGTAACGAGGGCTATGCCAGCCAGCAGAGCGGTTCGTACATCTCGGGTCAGCTTGCCGGCTATCCCGCCGATCCGATCCGCGACTGCAGCTGGGGGTGCCCTGCGTTCGAGAAGCGGCGCAACCATTGGCAGCAGCAGCCCGCCGCCATCCAGCTGTCCGCTGCAACCCGCGTGGTGTTCGAAGACAATCGCTTTTCGCAGCTTGGCCAGATCGCGCTCGGCATCGGCAACAATCCCGAGGCGAACGAGACCGGCATCGGCCTTGGCGCCACCGCGATCGAGGTGAAGCGCAACATATTCACCGATCTCGCCGGGGGCGCGATCATGGTTGGGGGCATCAGCCGGGACGCGCATCATCCGTCGCGCCCCGAACTGGGCGTGCGCGACATTCTGATCACGGACAACACGATCTCCGGCGTTTCGCACGATTACAAGGAGCAGGCCGCGATCCTCGTCACCTATGCGACGGGGGCGATCATCATGAACAACGATATCTCCGATGCGCCCTATGACGGAATCGACGTCGGCTGGGGCTGGGGCATCAACGATCCGGGGGGCAGCCCGGAATATTACCGCTGGCACCGTTCCTACTATGACGATCCGGAAAACCTGATCTACGACACGCCGACGATCCTGCGCGACACGGTCATCGTCGGCAATCGGGTCGGGCGGGTGAAGCAATGGTTCCCCGACGGCGGCGCGATCTATCATCTGTCGGCCGATCCCGGCGCTTTGATCGCGCGGAACTATGTCTATGACGTGCGCGGTTCGGGCGGAATCGCGATCTATCTCGACGAAGGATCCCGCTATGTGACGGTGCGAGAGAATGTGATCGACCGCGTGGGCGGAGTGTGGCTGAACCTCAATTCACAGGATGCGATCACACCGCGCCGCACCGCGCTCGACAATACGGCCACGGGCAATTGGTACAATTCGGGCCGGTTGCAGGGGAATTGGACGGCATATCTGGGCAATCGCGCCGAGGGAAATGTGAAGGTCGACGGGCAAGCGTGGCCCGCGGCAGCGCAGGCCGTCATCGACGAGAGCGGGGTTCAGCCGGTGGGGGACGCCGTTAAATAGGTCGCCCAATGCCCCCGGCTGCTACCAGTCGGGCTGATCCGCGCCGTCCATGCCGAACAGGCCGACCGATACGGGGCCTGCGCCGTTTGCGGGGCCGCGCACATCCTCGGCAAGGATCTGCCACAGGCCGTTCTCCTGCGCGAAGAGCAGGCGATAACGGCCATTGTCGGCATCGATCCGCAACCTGACCCGCTGATCGAAGGAGCCGGAAAGGGCAGTCGTGTAGATCAGCCTGCCCGCCGAAGAGGTTGCATCGCCGTCGCGAAGGCGCACCGCGATCAGGTCGGCCGGTTCGATCTTCTCCACCTGAATGCTGACCCAATGGGCAGGGTCGGCGCGCGCGACCAGTCCGGCCACATCGCCTTCCCTCAGCGCCCGATAATCGAGCAGGGTGGATGCCGAGAATGTGCCGCCAGTCGCTTGCGTTCCGACCAGTGTCGGCGAATCGGACGACAGGGTCTGCCGCCCCGTGGCGATCAGCAGGCCGTCTTTGCCCAACGACGCCCAGTCCGGCGCATTTTCCATGAGCGGCTGAAGCCCCGTGGCAGACGGCGCATCATCCGCAGGGCCATCGGTCGATAGCTCCAGCCACTCGAACGCGACCACGGGGGCATCCTGCGCCGCAGCGGGAGCCGCCACGGACAGGGCGGCGATCAGGGCAAGATATCTCATGGCAGCGGCAGAATGCCGGTCTCGGTCTGGGCAACCGGATTGATCAGGCCGTTCTCGTCGAAAGTCATACGTTCGACGGCCACGGCGCGGCGGCCGAGATTACCCTTCATATCGCCGACATCCAGCGTGCCGACGTGATAGAACAGATACCACTCGCCCTTGAACTCGGCGATGCCGGGGTGGATCGTGAAGCTGTTGGCCGCCGCGCCGGTGATCTCGCCGCGCCATGTCCACGGACCGGTGATCGCGGGCGCAGTGGCATAAGAGATTCGCTCGTCCGGACTGATCGTCTTGTCCATGCTGGCATAGGCCAGATAATACATGTCGCCGCGCTTGAAGATCCACGGACCTTCCTCGAAATCGGGCAGCTCGATCTGGCGGATCGGCCCGTCGAAGCTGATCATGTCGGGCGCCAGTTTCGCCATGTAGAGATTGGCGTTGCCCCAGATCAGCCAGCTTGTGCCATCCTCTTCGGTCCAGACGGTCGGGTCGATGTCGTCCCAGCTGTGCGGGCCCTTCGTATCCTCGTTGCGGACCAAGGCGCTTCCCTTGGCGTCGCGAAAAGGGCCGAGCGGATTGTCGGCCACCGCCACGCCGATCGCCTTACCCTGCGATCCCTGCTCCGGATCATGCTCGACCGCGGTGTAGAACCAGAACCGGCCGTTCTTTTCATGGACCTGGCTGGCCCAGGCATCGCGCGAGACCCAGCTGAAATCGGTCGGCTGCATGATCGGGCCATGCGCCGTCCAGGTCTTCATGTCCTTGGTGGAAAAGGCCAGCCACTCGGTGATATTGAACATCTGGCCTTCCGCCGCCTCGTCATGGCCGACATAGAGATACAGCGTGTCGCCCACCACCAGCGGAGCGGGATCGGCCGTATGCAGATCGCGGAAAATCGGGTTGCCGGTGTACTGATAGGTCGCCGCGGTCTGCGGCGAATCGGTTGAGGCCATCGGCTGCGTTGTCGCGCATCCGGCCATCGCCAGTGCGGCAGCGGCGGTCAGGCATGACCCATAAATTCGCATCTTTATCCCCACCGTCATTCTTTGAATTATCGTTTGGCTGCGCTAGTTCTAGTCTGACAAATCACCGTGTAAAGGCCTGTTGCGGCCCGTTGCGATCGCCGGAAACCGCGCCGGACCGGCATCGCAATCCCTTCATCGCCGCACGCCGCACGGCAGGGTGAGAAGCAGGAGGTTCCAAGTGGCGACAAAAAACGCGAAAAGCACCGACTGTCTATTGCCACCGAGTATGGTAGCGCTATCATGGCGGCGACGTGCTCAGTGAGAAGCCGGTTTTTTGAGGAGATGATGATGCGGACTGCGCTGTTTTCGGTTGTTGCATTAGCCCGGTTTATTCATGAGGCCGCAGCAGCGAAGTGGATGGGCCTTGATCTGACGTTGGCGGCGTAGTCCGGGCGAGCGTCTTCGACGGCATTTTTCA
>NZMY01000032.1 GCA_002694745.1 Croceicoccus sp.
CGCAAAGTCGAAATCCCCATAGCGCACCGCGTGCGGCCCGCGGGTTCGGGCACCGTCGACTTTCCGACGCCTCGCGGCGTCCGAAACTCTAAACGGAAGGCGACAGTCCGCTGTCAGACGTTTGTGCGCGGAAAGCTGACATTCAACTCACATCCCAAGGGTGGAGGCTTGGATGCACCTATTGGCCGATTTCCAGTCAGCGCGAAACGAGGGAGCTTACGCAAGCAGTCCCTTCGCCAGCTTAGCGGCTTTGCTCTTGCGTGTAGCAGACTGTCAATGTTCGGCGACGTGACAGTTCGCAGCAGACATATTCAGAACCATGAGTTCAATTCTCCAAATCTTGCTGTCCTTATGAATTCGGCCGAATATGTCGGATTGCCTTCTCAACCGACTTGCGGCAGGAAGTAGGGAGACTTCTACTTTCTCGAGATATCCTTTTCAGATAGTCGCCACCCGCATAATGCTTGACAACTCGTCGCAAAATTTTATCGAGCTCGTTGGCACGACACGCTGTGAGGGCAAGATCACGAGGCGGCCACTTCGATGAAATAAAAGCATCGACAAGTTCATGTCGTGCTGCCTTGCACCGGTCCCAGTCCAAAAACGGTATGAACTTGAATAATTCAGGCACATCGTCTGCCTTCGCCAATTCGCGGTAGAGCGGTGGGAACGCGGCGGCGATCATCATCGAAACGGGACGGTTTCCAGACCGCAACAAGGTTGGGAGTAGATGGCCGGCGGCTGCTAGAAGTGCGTTGGGAGCAACGTTTTCAGCATCGAACATGAGGGCCGCACAGGACTTGACGGCTAATTCGTCCAAATCGAAGCTGCGCCGAGACCGCAAAACTTGGGCTAGGTCACCGATCGAGCGGACAATACAGAGCCGAGCCGGTTTAGCGGCTTTCCCGAACGCGACCATATTGCGGCTTGCGGTTGCCGCGTCGATCGTATCAGCCAGACCAATGCGAGCGGCCCAGGCGCCGTCGAGTTTATCTCCGAGAATGCTGAGCATTGACGCCAGAAACTCTACCTCGTCACCCGCAAAGCGACAGACGAGACAGTGATCGAGCGCATGCTTTGCCAGCTCCACCTTGGCATCAGCGCCTAGTCCGGCGATCACAAGAGGCAATGTTTGAACGAATGTACCGATTGGGAGTGCGTCGCCGGTCACGGCGCGTAGGAGCAAATCGGGCGCGCTGGTTTCCAACGTTTCGACCACGCCCATCCCGATCTTCTTATCAACCAGTATGGCTGTAAACTGTCGGTCATCGGCGCTTCGAAGTAGATCCAGCAGCACGGTGTTAGCCACCTGCCCATCGAGCACACCGCTCTCCGTCAGCCAGCGTACATCCTCAACTGTCGGACTCAGGGTCCGTGCAATCATCTTGTCTCGCTGCACGGTGGGAGAGAGAGTGGCTAACGCACCTCGTACTTCTTTTCCTGAAGAAGTGGAAAGCGCCTTTTCCAAGACTAAACTGGAAAGCTGCGCTGCACTAAAATCATTCACCTCTCCAAGACGGCGCAACTCCATCAAAAGATGAGCCTTGTCGAGACGGGCGAGCAGCGGCTCAGCAGCGGGAATTTGCCAGTCTTCCGTCAGCGAGGGCAGCAGGTTACGAGCAATCACTTGGATCGTGGCAACGTCCTGCTGAGGCAGGATTCGTGCGAGATGTTCGACGAGCGGACGGTCATCAGCCACGCGCTTAACTAGCACCCCATCCTGGGCCAGCAATCGTCCCAAGACGATGGGATCGGCTGACAGCAACGCACGCTTTGAGCGATCCGTGAAAGTCCCACCAAAGCCTGATGCGATCCGAGGCAGCAGGTCGGCGGCGACTCCGCGCGGATCCTCTTGCGACAGGAGCGCGATTGCTCCTTCAGGAGCGCGTGCCGTGAGTTGTTCTACAGCCTCAGCGACAGCTGCAGTCCCCTTGAGCAGTGATCGCCCTCGCAGCTTTTGGGCAATCGCCCCCAAAAAGCCCCACGCCTCATCATCGGGAAAGTTAGCAGAAGCCTGGTGTGCCGCTACGGCCAACGACGGTTCGATCGCTTCGAGGGCAAACGAGTCGCGCACTTTGCCTGAGTTAGCGATGTCGAGCAGCCCTAGCGCCGCCGTCGGAGTGGTCTGCAGTTTCGCTAGCAGTTCGTCCCATAGCAGGGCGATGCGAAGCGCTGCAGCGTTATCGATGTCGAGATCGCCTCCGCCAACGAGGCCGATTTCTTTGTCGGTAAGCAACTGAGGATAGGGCTGGTCGAAAACCCGAGTTACGATCGTCCCGGTCCACCGGTGCCTACCCCCTTGAACTGAACGGCCATCGACTCGACGTCCATTCCAATCCGTGAACTTAGCCCGGGCATCCTTAGGTGCGAATACAAGTTCGAAATCCCTGCCAGCGACCTTGCGAGGCGAGCGCGCGAAGGTCGAGACTGCGAATCTCCGCCGAAGCGATGGCCACAATGCGGTTAGCAGGCGAGTCGCGATGAGATCGGGATTGACGGCGTCCAAAACCACGACCGGTCGCGCTTCCTCGAGGAAAAGCGCTTCAAGCAATTCGCTGCCGCCGAAGTTATCGACGGGCGGAAGAGGTTGCGCTGCGACCACGCTAACGGCAGCCTCCGTAGCATCAGTATCCTCTGGAAGGCGGTCGATTTCCAGCAAATCGAGATAACCGGACAGTCCGTCGGCGTTGGCCCAATCGGACATCGGTATAATGAGGCTTAGAGTCCTTACGCAACCAGCCCGCGCAACCGTCAAATCCTGCCATGTCCGCGCAAGGACAAAGTTCTCGCCGCTCGGAAGCGGATAAGCTGTAAGGTAGGACTTGAATTTCTCACCTGGCCGCAATGGCCCTGCAACATCCGACAGCCGATCAACGACTAGCTGTTCATCCTTCGGCAATTTGACGGATGCTGCCAGAAGTTGATGTCCGTGTCGGTATCCGTGGACCTGACGTTGGACGACTCTCACGGTCAGCTGCCGACCGCCCAGGCAATCGGCAGCGTTAAGTCTGGATCCTTTTGCCAATTGCCATCGTCATCTTCGACCGCGACCCACCCACGACCATCCAAACCATTTTCCTGCACGTCGTCGCGGCAAGCTTCATCCACCTTTAGATCCCCACCCACCACGCTGAGGCCAAATACGCGCAGATCGATTCCTTCGATGTCACCAAGGCGGCCTGCCAGCAAAGGATATTCGCGTTCTATCCAAGCTTTTGGGCCCCTCGCGAAAATCTCGGAGTCGACAATGTCCCAGGCGCTGACGACGATCGAGACGCGAGGTTTTTCACCATTAGGCTGCTCAGATAGCGTGACCTCTAAGAAGCGCAGCAACTCGCAAAGCATGACCTGTGTTGGCATACCTTGGTCTTCGTGATTGCCCAACCTCTCTAGAAGTTGTTTAGAGGTTACCCAGTCCAACGGTCGCACGTCGGCCTCCGAGTTCACACGAACGAACAGCAGCGCGCCACTCGCCGCCCTCATCTCCTCCATTAGTGAAGTTGAGACTTCACCATGCTCGGCTGCATTCAGCCACAATTCTCCCGAAATATCCGGGATCACGATCGTCGTCTGATCGCCACCTTTCTCGGCCGCTACAATCACTTCGAAGTCACGCCTATCTTCCGCATGCTCCGACCGCGGTGCGAAATTTCCAGAATAGAGGTGATCGGCGACATCCAGAACGAATCGAATGTCTACTGGTTGCTCTGCCGCGTGAAGACGCCCCGTCCCAGCATCAAGTGCGGGCCAGACACGTCCTACAAAGTTGGTCTTTCCGGAATCCGGCCCACCGACAAGAACGATTGATCTACTCATCGGTCCCTCCTGTAGGATATGTAAGAGCGAGTGCCCTCAATTGGATCTGCGGAAGGCCAAAATTCTGAAAGAGACCGGTCGCCAGCGGTAGTAGTTGAGATCAAATCTTCGAGGCCAAATCCCGGCTTTACTTCTTCGTCGTTAGAAAAGGGCGCGACAGGTACGATTGTTGCAGTAACGTCTCGCTTCCCCAACTCTGCGATCAGGCGGGCTTGGACTGTATCCGGCAGCTCACCAGAATCCCGATGCGTAGTTACGAGCACCAGCCTTGGTATTTTGCCGCTGAATAGCGTGACAATTCGTCCCGCGAGTTGGCCCACTCGCGATATTACCCCTTGCCGTCGCTCCTTGCTTTCAAGGGCTCGTCCGTCGAGAACAATCCAAATAACCTCGGCTGACTTCATAAATTCGAAGCGGTCAACTCGGGAAGTCCCGATCAGTTCAGTTGTCCATTCTCCAGGTAGATCTGGAAGAGCCAGATCAACGCGCCGACCGTCTGACTCACGAACGAGGCGCAAGTGCAGAAACCCTGGCTGGCGGTCGTCGGAGAGTTCCGTGTGTACGGTCATTTGGTCGGGAGGATTGCCAGCATCCCATTCTCGCGCCCCTCGCGCAATGTCCTCGAAAGCCTTAAGGCTTTTACTGTCTGCAAAGTTCCATCCTGCCAGTTTGGCGTTTGAGATCATAAGGTACAGACTGGCGAGACACGCCGTTTTACCCGCTTCGGGATCGCCTAGGATGCCTATTACATTTACGTAACGCGACGCCATCATCTTGGAGATCGCATCTGGTCCTAGCGTCCGGCTAGCTGGAAACGCCGACATACCCGTTTGATGCTCAAGCACCGGGGCGCCAATAGTGGCTAGGTCCGACTGATCATTCTCGTCTTCAGCTCCATCGGCGGATTCCGACGGCTCCTTCCCAACGTGATGCTCGCAAGAAGCCGGATCGCGCTCCAACGCGCAAACGCCGGTCTCTCCGACCGTACAGCCATCGAAGTCGCAGACGCCGGTCACAGTTTCATTAATCCATTTTCGCACATGCGGATCAGACCAGCTTCAAGCAGAGCTCGGCCTGCCCATGTTGACGCCTTTCGTTTCTCATTAGCGGCCACTCCACCAGCTTCGCCGGTCGAGAGGGCATGGAGAAACGGGAAAATGGTCGGATGTTGAGCAATGCGAGTTGTATTTACCGCCCCTGCAAGCTCTGCACGATCATCTCCGATAATCTCGATAAGTTCTGGCAGATCAATTTCGGGGTCATCTTCGACTGTGCGGAGCACTAGCTCATAGTGTAGATCTGCGGGGAGGCGGCGCAGCTGATTGGCCGCCTCAATTCCAGACGTCACAAGACGCAACGGTTCTGGCATGCTCGCGAACTGCCGATTCAGCAACCTGCTACGGCTTAGCTGCACCCACCAAAGGAAATCGAGCTCTTCCCGATCAAGTGCGGCGTTCCGGCGAAGTGCTTCAATGGTAGCTCCGCTTGCTTTTTTGAAGTTCGTCTCGGTTTTCGTCTCCTCTTCGCCCTCCTCGATCGTGACGGTCAAATCTGCCATGTCGGGAACAGCTTTACGCTCACGGACTTTTTCAGCGGCCTCGCGACTTCGCTTCTGAGCTAATTCGAGTACTTCTTGTCGCAGCTTCTCACGCTTTTCATCTTGCAGTGGTGGTTGAAAGCCGAGCGATGACCACAAGGCATTCGAATAGACATCGACCGTGGTCCACCCACTGGTGCTGAGCGGCTCTTCCAGTATGGATAAGGCAGCGACACCCGCACAAATGCCGACCTCGAGCGGACTCTCAGTGAAGAGAAAGGCAGAAGCTTTTTTCTGCACAGCATTTTGAACTTCCATACCAAGGCTTTCAGCGGGCTGCCCGTCACCACCCAGCGATGCCGCGATCATTTCTGCCTTAGCCAAAATATCAGCGATTTGGTTGAGCTTACCCCATTTTGAGGATAATGTGCTGATGGCGGCTTTACGCGAGTCTACGTCTTCATTCGACGGCGTAAGCATCGCAATCCTCATGTGAACTGGTAGGTTGTCCATCACATTTCCCCCTCGTTTCGTTCGGCAATGAGCCTATCAGTCATTTCAATTATTTCGGGAAGGCGACCTTCCCGTACAAGCCAGTCGAATAGCTTGCGCTCCATGCCTTGGTTCATTCGTTCATTAGATTCGGCTGGGATGGCATCTAAAGCCAACAGAATCCGCAATCGGTCACTCTCAAACAGGTCCCGAAAGAATCGCAGCAGGGCTAATTCGTAGCCTTCGACATCGGACGGCATTGTTGCTGTCTCCTCTGTGTCGACCTCGGCGTCCTCCGTGGGCACAAATTCTACATGCTCGGGCACATGATCCGGAGTATCAGCACTGGGCTTCGGCCCGCTATCCACTGCTGCCAACCCGGCTTTCCGAAAATTCGGCGAACCCAATATGAACTGTGGCTCACTACCGCCAAGGCGCTTGTTGTCGGCTTCGAATGACGTTTTTGCCGGATTCCATGTGCGCGGATGTATCGCCACGGATAGACTATCGCTGGACTCATCCCAATCGAATTCAATTATGTTGTAGGTGTAGGTGTAAGTGTCGTCCGATTTGAACGGTACTGCCGCACCCGCCGCGAGCATCATAACGTCACAATTATCATCAAATTTATTTACTTGCACTTTTGGATCATGCTCGTGACCTGAGATAAATACTCTCACACGACTATCAACATACTGTCGCACTTCCTGCGCATCTTTATACCAATGAAGCGGATGGTGAACGAGGACAACGATTTCTTCTCCGGCGACGGGGCGCGGAATGGTGAACTGGCGCGCACCGATCATCAGCTCTGCCGGCTCCTCTCGTTCCCTTCCATGGCAAAGAAGGGCTGAATTTAGACGGACAAATCGGATCCATCGGCCGGGCCCGACCTCGATGCGCAAGTTTGTGGCATATTTGGCCTCGTCATCCAGACCGCAATTGTATCCTACGCTGAAGCGACCGTAGTCCTCGAATCTCGAGAACAGAGTACTCCGATCATTCTCATTGGCGATTACTTCTTCGTACTCGGCGGCCCCTCCTTCACGAATATATTCGAGCAATTTGGAGCCGCCGACGGAGAGCTTGTCGCGATCAAGGTCGTGGTTGCCCGGTACCATCTGCACTCGATGTATCTCGCACCCAATCCCGGCAGCGAGCTTGTCGAGCCACTCGCCTGCTGCTTCATACTGCTCCCACGTACCGGAGTATGCCACGTCTCCGGTCACAAGAACTCCTTGCGCCACTCCCGCTGTAAGCGACGCGACGACTTCAGATGCATCAGCTATGAGTTCCCTTTTTACGTCGTCATGGATGTGAACGACGTGATCACGCTCCTGTCCAAAATGAATATCGGAAACGTGAACAAACACTGCTGGCATCGATCGGCCCTACTTGAAAATCCTTATGCGGCAATCTGATAGTAGGGTGTTGAAGTCAGGATTACCATCACTGGTCGTAACAAAGCGGCGCCCGTTGGAACAATCCAGGCCAAATCAAACTGAAGCAGTTGGTCCATTGCCCCCTAGAACGTATATCCTAGCGAATTTGGACAATATCTCCACCGGGAAAATATGCGATAAGTTGCTGATTTCACTAGTGCGATAGAACGCATGATCGGCGAACTTTGGTTAGCGTTCGCGGGCAGTTTGGATCGGTCTCTCTGCTTTCCCAACGCTTCCTCCGACGCGAGTCGATCGCTCGACTGGCAACAGCTCGCCAGATGCCCGTCTTTCCCCCTGTACAGCAGCGAAGGACGGGAACTAGCGCCCGCCGCCATTCGAGTGTGCTCGATGGTCGTCCGCTTTCAGGGTTGTCAGACTGCGCGCTGAATGACTGAAATGAGGGCGCAAAGCTGTCGCTTCAGGGCTCGCTTTCAAACGGCAGCTTAATCCCGCCATTTCCTACATTCGAACAACTTCGGAACGGTTCCGAAAGCAACCGCAATAACAATTCGTTTGCTGTCGCTCAGACCTTGGCGCGCGCGAAGCGAAAGCATCGGGACCGTTTCTTCTGGTTGCTCATGCACTGCTCCGCTGCTGGTCGAGAAGACACGTCTCGACCATTTCGGCACCCACGCAAGCGCAGTTTGGTGATGTTGGGAAAGAGGGCCGTCGATGGTTTGACCGTGTCACAAATGTCTCCCAGCAACAATATCGGTGCGAGTTTGCTGCAAGTTATAGCCCCTCACATTAGCCACTTTATGCCGTTTAATATGCAGCACTATTGCAATAGAATTGCAGGGGCAGCGCGTCTGACGTATTCTTCTTCTACGATACCAGGAATTGTCCGTAGACGTCTGACATATCTAGTGATTTTGGATTGCGAGATAAAAGCAGCGCCGTCGGCCATGCTGCAGGTGGTTGGTTTTGTTGAGCAATATGCGATGGCTTCGAACTAGCCCCGCGGCGCTTTCCTGGAAAAGGCGTTTGTTCTCAGACATATTAGCGACGGCACTTAACTTGGGATGTGATATTTGCTGGACAATCCGCCTCAAGGTGGACGTCCTTCGCCGTTCGCACGCATTGTGATGCATGCGAACGGTGAGCTCGCTCTAAGGCTTCGGCGCTGCAGCGTAAGAACTGCAACAACAGCGTCGGAATGTCATATGGCGCTGGACAGCCTATTCAGTCGATAATCGGTGACGATGGCGGGCCGGTCTGTCCCCTCCCCTGCTCCCCAGGTCGGTCCGTCATCACCCCACAGATGAAAGGATCGACCGCTATGCCATCTGCAGGCACGACAGAGCATCTTCGCGAACGTAGCGGGCACCAAGTCATCGAACCGATTGTCATGCGGGTACCAGACGCCTGTCGCTATCTCGGGATCGGGCGCAGCACGCTTTATGTGCTTATCGGCAAAGGCGAGATCGAAGTTATCAAAATGGGAGCCGCCACTCTCGTCCTCACTGCCAGCCTGCGGTCGCTGGTGGAACGGCTGCGAAGTCCCGACGCATAGCAAGCAAGTCGGATAATATGATGACCGCGCACCCTGACCTCCTGCAAGCTGTTATGCTTGCTGCCATTGTCAGCATGCCGGATCACTCCAAACGGCAGCTCGTCTCAAAAGCGCAGGAGCGGCGTGAGAAGGCGGAAGAGGCTCTAGCCGCCAGACTTGTGATCGCACTTTCGCAGCGGTCATAGTCTCTTTGCCGACGGCGGCTTTGCGCCCTCATTCCGGCCATTTGGGTTGTAGCACGTGTGACCCGGAAGCTGCCGTTCGTTCAAAGACGAATGTATGGCAGCCACGGTCCAGGCGTCGACATCTGATGCCCTATCTCGTTGCTGAATTTCGGCCCACGGGACCGACAATGGCATAATCGCACCCTTACGTGGCCACGCAGCATCGCCCGACTTGGAACGCCGCTCATCTTCGCGACCCGGATAACGACCAGTCGCATATTGTTACGATCCTAAACAATGCCACATAATGTTCGCAGTTGCGAAATGCCATGTTGCAGGGCACAATCGCATGATGCGCATCGCGATCGTGGATGAAAGCGCAGCCCGCGCTTCCGTCATCGAAGACGGTCTTCGCGATCACGGCGATGCGCAATTGTTCGTCATAACCGAACGCGCCGGGCTGATGGCGCGATTGCAGGACGTCGATCCGGATGTTGTGCTGATCGATCTTGCAAACCCTTCACGTGACGTTCTGGAAGAATATTTCGCGGTCAGCCGTGCGCTATCCCGGCCAATTGCGATGTTTGTCGACGAGAGCGACGACGAGGCCATTGCGCAGTCGGTCGATGCGGGCGTCTCCGCTTATGTGGTCGATGGCTTTGCGCCGCACCGGGTTCGCGCCATTGTCGATCTCGCGGTACGCCGTTTCTACGCCTATTCACGACTGCAGGACGAACTGAACGAGGCGAAGGGCAAGCTGGCGGAGCGGAAGACGATCGATCGCGCCAAGCGCCTCCTGATGCAGAGCCGCGGCATCGGCGAGCCCGAGGCATATGGCGAATTGCGACGCAAGGCGATGAAATCGGGCAAGCGCATTGCGGCGATAGCCGAGGCGGTCGTAACGGCGCATGATCTGATGGAGGGCAAGTGAGCGAGCATCTGACAATCGGTTTTCTGCCTTTGATGGACGCCTGCCTGCCGATCCTCGCGCAGGAACATGGCTTCGCTCGCGAGGAAGGGCTTCAGCTGTCTTTCCAGCGCGACAAGAGCTGGGCAACCGTGCTCGACCACCTTTTGTATGGCCACGTCGACGCCTCTCACCTGCTCGCCCCCTTGGCCATTGCAACGACGCTGGGTCTCGGTCGCCCGGCACAGCCACTGTGCGCCCCTTTCGCGCTTGGGCTGAACGGAAACGCCATAACAGTATCAAATGAACTGGCAGCTCAGATCACCACGCCCGGTTTGCTCGGCGATCCCGCCGAAATTGGCGCGCGGCTGAAGCCCATCGCGCTGGCCCGCAAGACAGAGGGACGCCCACTGCGCTTCGCCAAGACTCATCGGTATTCATGCCATAATTACATGCAGCGATACTGGCTCGCAGGATGCGGCATCCGGCCAGGCGAGGACGTCGAGATGACCGTGGTGCCTCCGCCCTTCATGTCGGACGCGCTCGCGGCAGGTGAGATCGACGGATACTGCGTCGCCGACCCGTGGGACAGCATGGCGGTGGATGCGGGGCATGGCACGATCATTCTCGCGACCAGCCAGATCTGGCGACGAGGAACGGAAAAGGTTCTCGCCGTGCGCCGGCCGCATCTGGAGTCGAAGCGCGATGTATTCGAGGCTCTGATCAGGGCAATGCGCAAGGCTGCGGCGCAATCTGTCGATCCCGAGGCCTTTCGTGAAAACGCGGCCATCCTCGCCCGAGACGAGTATATCGGCGTCGACAAGGCCATATTGCTACGGTCGATCAGCGAGAACCTGGTGCTGTCGAACGGGAAGCCGCCGGTCCACTTCCCCGACTTCATGTTTCAGTATGGCGAAGCCGCCAATTTTCCGTGGATGAGTCATGGGGGCTGGCTCTACACCCAGATGGCACGCTGGGGTCAAACGCAGTTTTCCGATGCCGATTACGAGGCGGCTTGCGGTGTCTTCAGGGCGGACGTCTATCGTTCGGCGCTGCGAGAAACCGGCGATGTTCTGCCCGGAGCAAATTCCAAGGTCGAGGGCAGCCTCGACCGGATAATGCCCGTGCCAACCGAGCAGGGCGAGATGGTTCTGAGCGACAACCGCTTCTTCGATGGGCACACGTTCGATCCCGACCGACCACGAGACTATCTTTCCTCCTTCCGCTTTTGAGCGCGATAGACTGATTTCGCGCAACCCTATTGCGCTGCGACATCGAATCGCGTAATAACATGGCCGCTTCGAAGGCGCGTCCAAAGAGGGATGCATTTCCGCTTTCGTAGCAAACCTTTGAAAATGCGTGGCAATGGCGCCGCCCCGACCGATCCGTTCCGGATCGTCTCGTGGCGGCTTTTTTGCGTGCGTGTCCGGGGCTTGAAGAACCCGGCGAAGGATCAGGGAGGGACTGTCCGAACGGCGAGCAATCGGGAGGCGGTTTCGATGAGACGAAGTTTGTTGAGTTTGGGAAGTCTAGCTGCGGTCGCGGCGGCGAGCCCAGCGCTGGCGCAGGAAAGCCCCCTCGGCCCGGTCGAGGTTGCGGACGGCGTGACGCTGGATCCCATGGTGGCCGCGCGGCTGCGTTATGAAACGGTGGGCCGGGATGACGGACTGGACGAGGCGGAGGCATTGACCATGCGCCTTCGCGCCGGGGCGGAATTGAAGGCCGGGATATTCTCGCTGCTGGCCGAGGGCGAAGGCACGCTCGCGCTGGCCGACGACTACAACGACACCCTGCCATTCAACGGCATCGAGCCGTTTCCGGTGGTGGCGGATCCGGAGAATCTCGAGCTCAATCGGCTGCAGCTTTCGGTCATGCAGGATGGCACTGGCGCGACGATCGGGCGTCAGCGCATCATCCTCGACAATGCCCGTTTCGTCGGAAATGTCGGGTGGCGCCAGAACGAGCAGACCTTCGACGCCATTCGCGGACAGGCGAGCTTCGGTCCCGTAGCGCTCGATGCGACTTATGCGATCAGCCAGCGCACGATTTTCGGTGTCGACAGCCCTGCCGAGCATTTCGACGGCGACTTCATCTTCCTGAATGGCGGGGCAGAGATCGCGGGCGTGGACGCGAAGGCTTTCGCCTATTTGCTCGACTACGACGATCGCCTGGCATTCTCCAGCCAGACCTATGGCCTGCGCGCGGCAGCGACAATCGACCTACCAGGCCTTTTTGCTCTGAACGCGGAGGCCAGTGTTGCCACCCAGTCGGATTACGGTGCCAATCCGGTCGATTATTCCGCGTCCTACTATAGCGTCAGACTTGGAGCCACGGTGACGGGATTCGGTCTTACCGCCGGCTACGAAGAGCTGGGCAGCGACGATGGCATCGCCGCATTCCAGACGCCGATGGCGACGCTTCATGCCTTCAATGGCTGGGCCGATGTTTTCCTGACGACACCCGCTTTCGGCGTGCGCGATTACTACGTGACCGTTGGGCGCAGCTTTGGCGGGATCCGCCTGCTGCCCGGCCTCAATGCGAATGTCACCTACCACCAGTTCGACAGCGACTTCGGCAACCTCGACCTCGGTTCCGAGTGGGATGCCTCGCTCGGTTTCAAGGCCGGGCCGGTCTCGTTGCTGGCGAAATACGCGAATTACCGGGCCGATGCGTTCGCGGTCGATACCGAGAAATTCTGGCTCCAGGCCGAAATCAATTTCTGACGAAGGAGGGTTCTTGTCATGTCCTATCTTGCACCAAGCGAATTCGTACCAAAGCTGATCGACGCGGGAGAAGCGAAGATCATGATGTCCACCAAGGACACGCTGATCCGCGCTTTCATGGCGGGGGCGACTCTAGCGCTTGCCGCGGCCTTTGCCGTGACGATCAATGTCCAGACGGGCCAGCCGCTGGCCGGAGCGATCCTGTTCCCGGTCGGTTTCTGCCTGCTTTATTTGCTCGGATACGATCTGCTGACAGGTGTCTTCGTCCTGTGTCCTCTCGCCGTCTGGGATAAACGCCCAGGATGCAAATGGAGCGGGGTGTTCCGCAACTGGGGCCTGGTGTTCATCGGCAATTTTGCCGGTGCGCTGACCACCGCCGTCATGATGGCCGTATACTGGACCTACGGTTTCGCCGCAGAGGAAACCAACCCGGTCGGGCTGGTCTTTGCCACGATGGGCGAAGCCCGGACGGTGGGCTATGCCGAATACGGCGTGGCCGGTTTCGTCACCGTCTTCGTGCGTGCCATGCTGTGCAACTGGATGGTGTCCACCGGCGTGGTCGGCGCGACGATGTCCAGCACCGTCAGCGGCAAGGTCATCGCCATGTGGATGCCGATCATGCTGTTTTTCTACATGGTCTTCGAACACTCGATCGTGAACATGTTCCTGTTCCCTTCGGGCCTGATGATGGGCGGCGCATTCAGCATCGGCGACTATCTGGTGTGGAACGAGATTCCGGTCGTTCTCGGCAATCTTGTCGGTGGACTGACCTTCACCGGCATGATGCTGTACTCGACGCACTACCGCACCTCCAAGAGCCGCAAGGCGGACCTGAAGATTGCCGCCTGAGGCGATCCCGATCACCAGCGTGGCGGGGCACGGCGACAGGCCGCGCCTCGCCATCGAGCTGGGCCAGTATTCTTCCGCCGGGCGAAAGGCGGAGAACCAGGATTTCCATGGCTCGCTCCAGCCGGACGGGCCGGAGCTCGAACTCAAGGGCATTGCCTGCTGCATCGCCGACGGGATCAGCACCAGCATTCGCGGGGCCGAAGCGGCGGAGATCGCCTGCAAGAGCTTCCTCACCGATTATTTCTGCACACCCGATGGCTGGTCCGTCCGCCGCTCGGGCGAGACAGTCATAACCGCCGCCAACAGCTGGATGCACGCCCAGAATGCCGCCGTGCGCCCGCGCGAAGAAGGCGAGGATCGCGAACGCGCCGGGCTGATCTGCACGCTGAGCGCTTTGGTCCTGAAATCCCGGGTCGCGCACATTTTCCACGTTGGCGACAGCCAGATTGCTCGCATCGTGGGGGATCGTCTTGAAGCGCTGACCAGTCCGCACCGGATCGAACTGGGCGGCGGGCAAAGCTATCTTGGCCGCGCGATGGGTGCGAACGATTCGCTTGCGGTCGACTACGCGCAGGTTCGGGCCACCCCCGGCGACGTTTTTCTCCTGACGACCGACGGCGTTCACGAGTGCGTGGCCGATCAGGCGCTGGTCGGGGCGGTGCAAGCCGCAGCCACGCTGGACGATGCGGCAGCCGACATTGCGCGTCTAGCCTTGGCTGCGGGTAGCGAGGACAATCTGACGGTTCAGATCGTGCGCGTCGAGAGCCTGCCAGCGGGCGAAGTGCAGGATTTACTTGGTCTCGATCTTAGACTGCCGCCCGCACCGGTACTCCACGAAGGCCAGAGCCTCGATGGCTACCGCGTGATCGAACGTCTGCATGCAGGCAGCCGCAGCCACGTCTATCTCGTTCGTGACGAAACGACGCAAGCCGACTTCGCGCTTAAGGTGCTTTCCAGCGAGCGAGCGGGCGATCCCGAGGCCGTGGCCGCACTCCTGCTGGAGGAATGGGTTGCGCGCCGTCTATCGCACCCGAACCTGTTGGCAGCTGGCCCGGCAAGCGGCCCGCGCAGCCATGCCTATTGCGTAATGGCGTTGGCGGAGGGCACGAGCCTGCATCGGCATATCGCTGAGCATTCGCCGTTCGACCTTCAGCATGTCCGGCAAGTGGTGCGCCAGCTGTCCATGGGGCTGGAGGCGATGCATCGACGCGGCGTGCTGCACCGCGACCTGCGCCCGCATAACGTCATGGTCGACGCCGATGGCCATGCGACCATCATCGATTTCGGATCGGCGCAGGTTGCAGGCCTCGACGAGCTGGCCCCGCGCGCCTTCGAGGACGCGGCGTTCGCCGGGACCATGCAATACAGCGCGCCCGAAGTCTTTCTGGGCCAGCCCGCAAGTCCTGCCAGCGATGTCTTTTCGCTCGGCGTCATTGCCTACCAGATGGCGACCGGCGACCTGCCCTACGGACCGCGCGTGTCCGCTGCACGCACTCCTGCCGCGCAGAAGAAGCTCGCTTACGTGCCGGCGTCGGAGCGCAATCCCGACATTCCCCCCTGGTTCGATGGCGCGCTGGCCAAGGCGCTCGCGGTCGATCCGCGCTACAGATACGCGACCCCTGCCGAGCTGGTGCAGGATCTAGCCAATCCCAATCATTCGCTGCCGTCGGTTGGGTCGACGCCCCTGGTCGCGCGCGGCTCGGCCCACTTCTGGCGCGCGGTGGCGCTGGTTCTGGCCGCCGCGCTGATCGCCTCGCTCTGGTTCCACCTGATCTAAAGGAGATTCATTCATGCTGACCAAATCCGAAGTCATCACCCTGATCCGCGCCGCTAAGCGCGAAAAGAAAATTGGCTGGTCGGAGATTGCCGCCGCCGCCGGGGGAAGCGAAATTTTCGTCACCTCGGCCTGCCTCGGGATGAACAGCCTTTCCGAAGATGCGTCGCGCAAGGTGGTCGACCTTCTTGGACTGCCGGACGAGGCGGCAGTGGTCTTGGCCGAATATCCCACCAAGCACTTCGAGAAGACCGTACCGACCGACCCGTGCATCTACCGCTGGTACGAGATCACGGGCGTGTTCGGCGAGGCGTTCAAGGAGGTGGTGCAGGAGAAGTTCGGCGACGGGATCATGAGCGCCATCGATTTCGACATGGCGGTCGAGCGCGTCGAGCACGAAAAGGGTGACCGTGTCCAGGTGGTCATGAGCGGCAAATTCCTGCCCTATAAGAGTTTCTGACGGTCGCAGGCGGACGGCGGCAACCTCATGTTGCAATGCGAAAGGGGCTTGCCGGCGGACGACCGAATCGGATACAAGGTGCTGGAGCCGATGGCTTGTCCAACGAAGGGCAAAGCAGCTTCCGGCTTACCGATGATTTTCACACAAGCGTGGCAACGGCGCCGCCTGTCCCCTTCCGGACCGGCGGCTTTTTTGCGTGCGTTCTTGGCAAGCGAAGGACAGGCGAAATGAACGTCCCGACATCATTCGAGCCGCCCGTTGGCGCAAGGAAAAGACTGGTCGTGATCGGCAACGGCATGGCCGGCTGCCGCGCGGTCGAAGAAGTGCTGGCCCGCGATGCGGGTCGCTTCGCTATCACCATCTTCGGCGCCGAACCGCGGGTCAATTACAACCGCATCATGCTCTCTCCCGTGCTGGCAGGCGAGAAGTCCTTCGACGAGATCGTCATCAACGGTCAGGACTGGTACGATGACAATGCCATCACGCTGATATCGGGCGACCCGGTCGACCATATCGACCGCGAGGCCAAAACCGTGGTCAGCCGCTCGGGTCGCGTCGAACCGTACGATCGCCTGCTTATCGCGACCGGATCCGATCCGTTCATCATCCCGGTGCCGGGTGCCGATCTGGATGGCGTGGTATCCTTCCGCGATCTGGACGATGTCGAAACGATGGTCGCCGCGGCCGACAAGGGCGGCGATGCGGTGGTGATCGGTGGCGGATTGCTGGGGCTGGAGGCGGCCCACGGACTATCCCTGCGCGGCATGAACGCCACGGTCATCCACCTGATGCCGACGTTGATGGAGCGCCAGCTGGACGAGGCGGCAGGTTTCCTGCTGCGCCAGGAGCTGGAATGCCGCGGCCAGACCATCATCACCAGCGCGAACACGAAGGCCATCCATGGCGTCGAAGGCAAGGTGGTGGGCGTCGAACTGGAAGACAGCACGCGGATCAAGGCGGACATTGTCGTCATGGCCGCCGGTATCCGACCCTCGACCGGTCTGGCCGCAAAGGCGGGACTCGATACCGAGCGCGGCATTCTGGTGGACGATCACATGGTCACGTCCGATCCCGACATCCTGGCGGTGGGGGAATGCGTGCAGCATCGCGGGGCTTGCTACGGGCTCGTCGCGCCCTTGTGGGAAATGTGCCGCGCGCTGGCCGACTATCTGACCGATCTGCCCACCGGCTATCTCGGCTCGGTCACCTCGACCAAGCTCAAGGTCAGCGGTATCGACTTGTTCTCCGCTGGCGACTTTGCCGGCGGCGAGGGTTGCGAAGACATCGTCATGCGCGATGCGAGCCGCGGCATCTACAAACGCCTCGTCGTGAAGGACGACAGGCTCGTCGGCGCCGTCCTCTATGGCGATACCACCGACGGGAACTGGTATTTCGACCTGCTAAAGCGAGAGGAGGACATATCGGACATCCGCGAGGCGCTGATCTTCGGCCAGGCCTATGCATCGGGCGGGGCGCTCGCCGATCCGAATGCAGCCGTCGCCGCCCTGTCCGACGATGCGGAAATCTGCGGCTGCAACGGTGTGAGCAAGGGGCAGGTCGTCTCCTGCATCGTCGATGACGGCGCGCACAGCCTCGATGCGGTCCGCAGCCAGTGCAAGGCTTCGGCCAGCTGCGGCAGTTGCACCAATCTGGTCGAAGGGCTGCTTGCCCTGACGCTCGGCGGCGAGGTCGAAAGCGGCCCGAAGACCCTCTGCGCATGCACCAGCTTCAACCATGACGACGTGCGCCGCCTGATCGTGGAAAAGGAACTGAAGCTGATCCCGCAGGTGATGCAGGAACTGCACTGGACCACGCCCGACGGCTGCTCCTCGTGCCGCCCTGCGCTCAATTACTACCTGCTGTGCGCCTGGCCGGGCGAATATCAGGACGACGAGAAGAGCCGCTTTGTCAACGAGCGGCTGCACGCCAACATCCAGAAGGACGGCACCTATTCGGTCGTCCCGCGCTTCTTCGGCGGCATCACCAATCCAAGGGAACTGCGGGCCATCGCCGACGTGGTCGAAAAATACGATGCGCCCATGGTCAAGGTAACCGGCGGCCAGCGGCTCGACATCTTCGGGATCAGGAAAGAGGACCTGCCCGCCGTCTGGGCCGATCTCAATGCCGCCGGCATGGTGTCCGGCCACGCCTACGGCAAGGCGCTGCGCACGGTGAAGACCTGCGTGGGAAGTGAATGGTGCCGCTTCGGCACGCAGGATTCGACCGGGCTCGGCGTCAAGCTGGAGCAGGCGACATGGGGCAGTTACATGCCGCACAAGTTCAAGATGGCCGTCAGCGGCTGCCCAAGGAACTGTGCCGAAGCGACAATCAAGGATTTCGGCGTGGTTTGCGTCGATAGCGGCTACGAACTGCATGTCGGCGGGAACGGCGGGATCAAGGTTCGCGCAACCGACCTTCTCTGCAAGGTCGAGACCGAGGAGGAGGCGATGGAAATCTGCCTCGCCTTCATCCAGCTCTACCGCGAGGACGGGCACTATCTCGAACGCACGGCTCCGTGGCTGGAGCGCAAGGGGCTCGACTGGATCAAGGCTCAACTGTTCGACGATCCGGACGCCGTGCCGACCCTCGCGGCCCGCTTCCGCTTCTCGCAATCGCACTGGCAGGTCGATCCGTGGGAGCGGCGCGCCAAAGGCCAGAACGCCAAGTTGCACAGCCACCTGTCCATCATTCCGCCCGAGCTGGAGACCGCATGATGAGCGCTTCGCAATCCGACTGGCTCGACATCGGGCCGACTGCACAGATCGATCCAGGCATGGCGGCGACCCTGCCGGTGGAGGGCGGCGAGGAAATCGCCGTCTTCCACACGATCGGCGGCGAGTTCTATGCGCTGATCAACAAGTGTCCGCACAAGCAGGGGCCGCTCAGCCAGGGCATCGTCCATGGCGACAGCGTGTCGTGCCCGCTGCACAACTGGAAGATCTCTCTCAAGAGCGGAAAAGCGCTGGGCGACGATGAAGGCTGCACGCCGACCATTCCGCTCAAGGTGGATGCCGGGCGGCTCTATCTGCTGCGTGAAGCCGTGGTGCCTCAGGTAGGGCCCGCGGCATGAGCGCGGCGTTCGCAAAAGGGACGGTCTGGCTGGTGGGTGCGGGGCCCGGCGATCCGGACCTTCTCACGCGCAAGGCAGAGCGTCTTATCGCCACCGCCGACATCGTCTTTCACGATGCGCTGGTTGGCCCGGGAGTCCTCGCGCTTGTCCCGCCTTCTGTCGAACTCGTGTCGGTCGGAAAACGCTCGGGGCGTCACTCGAAGGACCAGCGCACGATCGATGCGCTGATCGTGGAGGCAGCCCTTGTGGGAAGGCGCGTGGTGCGATTGAAGGGCGGCGATCCGTCGATCTTCGGACGTTCCAGCGAGGAACTGGAAGCCTGCCATGCGGCGGGCGTTCCGGTCCACATCTGCCCCGGCATCACGGCCGCCAGCGCCGCCGCGGCCGATCTCGGGCTGTCGCTCACGCTGCGGGGCACGGCGCGGCGGCTGACCTTCGTCACGGCGCACACGAAGCGGGGCGGAGTGCCGCCGCTCGACTGGGCAGCGCTTGCCGACCCGCAGGCCACGCTCGCTGTCTACATGGGCAAGGCCGCCGCGCCGCACGTGTCGGCGGGACTGATCGCCGCTGGACTGGCGCCGGACACGCCGGTCGCGCTGGTCGAGAACGCGAGTTTACCGAAAGGCTCGCAGTTCCGAACTCGCCTAGACCTCCTGCCCATCGCCGCAAAGACCGCTCTCGGCGATGGACCTGCCTTGATCCTGATCGGAGCCGCTGTTGCGGAGCCGAATGCAAGTTCGAACTTAGAAACGAGAGAACGGCTTTCCAGAGAAGATATCAGTTCATTCGCCGCCCATTGACTCTGGCAATAGGCGCAGCATCCGCTGTCGATGTGGCAAGCTCTCGACAGCACCCGCAGCGCGACTGATGCCGTCCGCTTTGCTGGATATCATCTCCCATACCGGACAGTCCGGAAACGGCCCACTTCCAGCCATTGAGCGCCCTCAGCAGGACCGCTCAGGAACGGACTAGATTAACTGCTGGTAAGACTTCTGCTGGTGAGGCTGTCACAACCGCCTTGCACTACTATGCGATGAGACCCGTCCCATGGTTCGCCCTATCGTGTCTGCCTCCTTAGAGCGGCAGGGCGCCAGCACTTCGCGCGAGACGCTCAGGAGCGAGATTTATGATTGCGAGTTCATCTGGTGCACCATCGTCCTTACGCCCCCATGCGAACGTCCAGATGGTGTAGACCTGTCGTTTTAGATTCGGTTCTAAGCGACAGGGCGCCTCTGCTATCAAAATAGTCAAGGAGCGCTTGAAAGAGAGCGATAGCCTCTACACCCAACTGGAAATGCTACAGAAAACACCTGGACAATGTGGCGCAATATAGAGCAATATTCTTTAGTCCAAACACGCGACAGAGCAGGCGTGTGGGGTAAAATGTGGGTTCGGTTTTGGCGGCCATGTAAGTAAAAAATGATTTCAAATCATTAGGTTGAGACTTAATAAGTCCACCCTGTCCGCCAGCTACTCCGCCTGCAATGGCGCGCCCGACGAGGCGCCGCTGCGATCCTGCTCCCGATAGCCTGCCTGGCGCGTGCTTCGCTGCCTTTCCAGAGCGACATGGTCTTCGACCAATCCGCCGTCCCGATTGGCATGATCCCTCTCTTCTAGGCCTTGCGGGTCATCCCTGATTTCGTATTCCATCTCTGTCTCCTCTGGGAAGGAAACGAACGGTGCGAAATCCGGCGCAAGGGGTTGCG
>NZMY01000033.1 GCA_002694745.1 Croceicoccus sp.
GCTCGGCCGTATCGCCGCCAAACGCAACGCCGCCGCAAAGCGCATCATCCCGAAAAAGGGCTCCTAGCGATCACGCTGCGGCCCTCACCGGATGGGTACCGAAAATCGGTCATGAAACTCCCCGCAAGCGAATTGCAGGGTTATTCCAAAGTCACGATTGACGATGCGATAATGCTGATCAGCCCAGTAGCACGGCTGGTGGCTACTTACATTCTAATGCCACCGGTCCTTCATCTTTTCCGACGATCAAGGTTGATCGATTTGAGCCTGTGAGTTGAAGCTCCTCCCACGTTCCCGCTATCGACATCGGCTCGCTGATCATAAAGGTAAATTGGCGCGTTGCGCTTCTCGCAGTGAGCGCCTTTTCATCGCCAGAGCCCTGAGCGAGGAAGACGATGCCCGTAATGAGCGCGAGCAGTGCTATCAGGCTGGCAAGCGCCTGAATGTTGAGTTTTCCTTTCGGGGCTTCAGTGGACCAAGGCTCCTTGTCGCCATCAGATCGCCCTTCGGCGCGCTTGTAGATTGCGGCAATAGCAAGAAACCCTGCGCCGGCCGCGACAACCCCGCAAAGAGCCGCTGCGGCGAATAAACCCATAGTCCAGCTGAACCAGTCCACACCGCCATTTCGGGCGAACTGAACGAAAGTGCCTACGGCCACGAGGCCAGCCACATCCACCGTGAGGATCATCTTCGCGGTTTCAGCGGCGAGTTTACTCGCCTCCCGCTTGTCCTCACGGGTCCTGATCGGGACGTAATCTTTCAGCGTTTTGATGACCTCTGCGCCAACATGTTCGGACTTCGCCTCGACCGCGGCGATCGCTTCTTCGTAGGTCATATCACGCCCAAGAGAAGATCTGAGCCAGCTTTGGCCATTCGCGCTCGATGGCTCGCATCACTGCATGTGACGACCGCGGTCGCGGCTCATCGGCTTCATCCATTGATTCCAAAATGATCGACAAAGCCTCCATTACGTTCGCTTCAAAATCAACATGTTCGACGGAAACTGCGCTCTCGACGGGATCAGGAAGCCAACTCACGTTGCTCAACGATGAGGTGTGAGGCCGGATAAGCATGTGATCGGCGTTAACCAACAGAAAGAGCGCAGCGTCCGGCCGCAATTCCGCGCCGGTACCCTGCTCTTCTGAAATCCGGTCATGGATCTTCACGACTGCAGAATTTCCTCCAAGAGCGTAAGCATCGAACATGACCTGATAACGGGCCATAAGGCTCGTATCGAGAGGACCTTCGCCGAAGCCGTTCTGAGTAGTCGCCATAATATCCTCCGATCGCGTCTAACGCCAAGTAGACTAAACAGGCGAGATCGCCAGGGTCCAGAATATTAGCCGGCTGAGATTGCGATCATTTGGATCCAGCGGATCCGAGTAGACCGGTTGCGTCATCTCTCGCTCGCAGACGAGTCACAGCGCACGAGGAAAGGTCACCCCCGCGATCTCGTCGGGTAACCTCTATATGAGGCTTGTTTCGAGCTTGCTCTTGCGTTCACGCCAGTCTGGCATGGTCTTGTCCATCAGCTGCCGCCACCGTGGTCCGTGGTGAGGCTCAAACGCGTGCGCGAGTTCATGCACGATCACATAATCGATGCATTGGACCGGAGCTCGAATCAGGTCCTGATTGAGGACAAGGCTACCCTTCGGCGTATAGCTGCCCCACCTTTTTGTCATTGGCCGGATCATCAGCTTAGGCTGTTTGATACCCTCGGAAGCGAATAGCTGGGCGGCTGCCCGAATCCGTGTCGGAAATTCGGCGTGGGCTTCAAGTTTGTAGAAATGGCTAAGCAGAGTCGCTTTGTGCACATTGCTCTCGACATGCGGCGTCTCCAGGATGATGCGGTCGCCGCTGAGGAAGATGCGAGACGCATCATTCTGGCGAACCTTTAGGCGGTACTGAACGCCTCGAAGAAGGTGCGTTTCGCCGCTGATGTACTGACGCGGGGGCGTTCTTGGGCGGTACTGCTCGAAGCCGTCGATCTGCGCTGCGATCCACCCGCCCTTGCGGCGAACGCGCTCGTGAACCTCATCTTCGGCCGCGTCGTGCGGAGCTACGACATGCACCGAACCTAATGGCGAGACGGTGATCTTTAGCCGCCGCCGCTCATCGCGCGTGACGCTGTAGGCAATCCGTCTGCGGCCCCACTGAAACCAGAAGTCAGCGGACACGGCCGTCGTCCTGCATGCGAACGCGGGCGGCCGACAGCACTTCGTTGATGATGCTGTCCATCACGGCCGGCTCGATCTCAGGCCTCCCTGACCCCATGACCACGTCGAAGAAGAAGTCATCCATGGCGTTGCGCATGTCGTTCTGGATGTCGCGATCATGCTGCCACCCCACGCGGCGGTGGTGTTCGATGATGTCTGTGAGCGACGTCGAGATTCGAACCGGAAGTTCAGGATCGTCGATCGCGGCGCGCCGGAGTTCCTTTCGTGCGATGCCCCAGAATGCGGTCTCATTGCCCTTGCCATGCAGTTCGTGTGGTGTCGGGTCATCCTCATCGTCGCGGGCGTCGAGCTTGTCGCGCTGGGATCGGATACGCTCGAGGTAGGCCTTCTCTTCGAGGCGACCACGACGAAAGTCGTCGATTGTTTTCCGAATGAGCTTTGAGAACTTTTCAAAGAAGGTGGGGTCTTCATCCCACTTTTCCTCAATGGTCCGCAGCGTCCGGTGCGCGATCTCGTCAGCGATCGAGGCGTCCGAGCGCTTCTTCTCGCTGCGTGCCGCTTCGATAGCGCCATCGTCGAAGACGGCCAGCGGCTCCACAATCGTCGTAATTTCGTGTGCGGTCACATGCTGATCGAGCAAACTGCGGACGCGCCGCTCATAATCGCTCCAGTCCACCGCGTCCGCGTAACGAGCCTTCACATGTGCGCGCAACGCGAGAAACCGCTTCTCGTCCGTTCGCCAGCGCTGAAGCCGGTCTGGCGGTGTCTCCTCGATGAAGGTCCGCGAGCTGACGGCGACCGTCAGCGTGCGGGCGAATTCTGACAGGCGGCGGTAGAAGTCATCACGTAGCGCGTCGCCGGCGAGCTCTCGCGCATAGGCTTCCTCGTCGTAGACGTTGGAGACGCCAGCGAAGAGATCGAGGAGTGCAGCGTGCTTCTGGGGGAGTGTACGCGCCTGGTCCGCTATCGCGCTGACTGATTGCTGCAGGTCGGCTTCATCGAAGTCCCGCAGGGCGTCGTTGGCGCTCAGTGCCTCGCCGAGGTGACGAAGCACGCCGCAGTAATCGATGATAAAGCCGAACGGTTTTTCAGGCGCGCCATCCTCGTCGAAAACACGATTGACGCGCGCGATGGCCTGCAAAAGGCCGTGCTCGCGGAGCGGTCGGGCCATGTAGAGCACTGTGTTGCGCGGCGCATCGAAGCCGGTGAGCAGCTTG
The DNA here is from genome assembly GCA_002694745.1 of Croceicoccus sp. Lineage (GTDB taxonomy): Bacteria > Pseudomonadota > Alphaproteobacteria > Sphingomonadales > Sphingomonadaceae > Croceicoccus. The sequence goes on from NZMY01000033.1 coordinate 3,395, forward strand.
TCGACGACGATCAGGATGTCCGGTTCGCCGGGTCCCTTGAACTTTGAGATTAAAGTCTTGTTGTAGCTCTCCTCGCCGCCATGTCGCTCCATCATCCGGCGCCAGAACTTTACCACCTCGTCGTCAGATTCCTCGTCTATGGCGTGTTCGCCCTCGCGCTGATCCGGCCCGGAGATGATAACCTCCGAGGTCACCTCGCCAAACTCGTCAAGCAGCTTCTTCAGAGCGAGCGCGTCGCGTTTGGACGGCGCGACGAGCTGACCTTTCAGCCTGTCAGACTGGAAGTTGTCCGCGAAATGGCGACTGACGTCGAACGCGATACAGCGCAGACGTGCTGACACGCCCATAAGCGTCCGAGGGCGGCTCATCTTGCGTTTGAGATCGGCTTTCTGTGTTTCGCTGAGGCCGACGGCCACACGGTCGAACCAAGCATCGACCGCTTCTTCGTCGATATCCTCCTCGACGTGACGGCCCTCATAGAGCAGCGGCACGACAGCACCATCCGCGACGGCATCCTTCATAGAATAGACCGGCTGCACGAGCGGTCCGAACTTGGTGAAGGTATTGCGCTCTTTCTTCGCAATCGGCGTGCCGGTGAAGCCGATCAAGCAAGCGCCCGGCAGCACGTCGCGCATCTTCTGGTGCAGGCCTTCCATGTCGCCATACTGGCTGCGGTGGCTCTCATCGACGAGCAGGAAGATATCCGTGCTTGCATCGACCACGCGGCGCTTGTTGAGCCCGGCCTTGAACTTGTGAACGAGGGTCGTGATGACCGGCGTCCTAGCTTCGATGAGTTCGACTAGATGTTCGCCCGTCTTGGCGCGTTCGGGCGACAGGCCAGTCGCCGCGAAGGTCTTGTCGATCTGGTCGTCGAGATCGGTTCGGTCGGTCACCAGCACGACACGCGCTGTGGGAACACTCATCGCGAGAGACTTCGCCAGCATCACCATAGTCAGCGACTTGCCAGATCCCTGCGTATGCCAGACAACACCGCCGGCGCGTCGTCCGCCGGCGTCGCGTGCCTCGACGCGCTTCAGCAGGTCCTTCACCGCGAAATATTGCTGATGGCGCGCCACCTTCTTCACACCGCCGTCGAAGAGCGTGAAGCGACGCGCGAGATCGAGGATGCGCTCTGGGCGGCAGAGACTTACCAGCATTTCGTCGAGCGGTGTGACGAAGCGATCCCCCGCCTCACGCAGACCGTCATGCTTGCGGCGGTGGAGGCCGAAGTCCTGGAAGATCGCGTCCTGATCTGTCGTGTCGATCGCGCGGTTGACGACCTCGGCGACGTAATCGGGCGCGTCTTCGCGCTCGCGCCAGGCTGACCAGAACTTCGCCGGCGTGCCGACGGTCGCGTAGCGGGGCTCATGCGAATTCGCAGCGATAAGCAGCTGCGCCGTGAAGAACAGGTTTGGCGCACCGAGATCGGGCTTCTGATTGCGCAGATGCTGGCTGATGCCTTGCGCGACCTTTTCCTGGCTCCGCTTCACCTCGATGACGGCGAAGGGAATGCCGTTCACGAACAGAACGATGTCGGGGCGGATGCTCGCGCCCTCCGGCCAGTCGACCGGAAATTCACTCGTCATATGGAAGGCGTTCGCCCGCATACTGTCCGAGTCGAGGCCCCAATTGATGTAGCGGAACGGCCATTCGCGCGACTGGCCATCCACCGTCTGCGGCAGCGCGACGCCAAGCTGGATCAGGTCGGTCTGGCGCTCGTTGGTGCGCATCAACCCATCGAAGCGGACATCCTTGAGACGCTCGACGGCCGTCTCGATGTTCCCTTCCGAGAAGGCATGCGTGCGGCCGCTGGCGCGGATGCGGTTAAGCGCCACAAGCTGAGTGCGCAGCGTGTCCTCAAGCAGAACGCCAGTGCGACGGTGCCGCCGTTGTCGATCGACCTCCGCGCGCGTGACATAGCGCCAGCCGAGCGCCGACAGCGTCATGAGCGCCTGGAGCTGCTCGCGACCAGCTTCGGAAAGGGAGAATTTCGGGCTTTCGGTCATTCTATGACCTCCGCATCTTCTCCAGCACTCTTCGCGGATCGTTTGGCTTTCGCCTTCGCGCCAGACTTCGGCTTCTCGATCCAGGCGAAAGCCCATTTGTAGCCGAGCGCGTGCAATTCGCGCGCAGCCTGGCGGAACGACACCAAGCTGAAGAAGGGGAGTTTCGGCTTATCAGATGCAGCAATGACGCTGTAGACGACGGTGAAATCACCACGGGTGAAGTCATTCCCGGAATTCGGAATGATGTCCTCGTAACCGGTCTGTCCGGTTTCAGCCTGGACCGCGATCACTTCGTTCCGAACGCTGTCGCGCGACGGCGGGTCGGTGGCAAGGACACGTGCGGAGACGGTCCCCTGGCTGAAAAGGTGACTAAGTCGAGACGAGGACGTCTTGTCCTTAACGTGGATCAGTTGACGCTCACGGCCGAGAAAGTCGCAGGCTTCGATCTTGCTCGTAGCACCTGTCGGCTTGATGAGCCGACGATCTAGGCAGACCATGTCCGCATCAAGACCGGCGACGCGCTTGTTGTAGGTCTCTTCTGTCTCGTCAGCCTCAGCGGCAGGCATGTCGACCTTGCTTGTCGCGTCGAAAAACTCCTGTACCTCTTTGGCGAGGTTCTGGTCGATCTGATACCAGCGGCCGCCAGAGAAGACGTAGGTCGAGCCATCGAGTTCAGTTTCGAACACTATGCATTCCCGCAACTTCCACTTCCCACCACAGTCGTGGCCATCATCATCGACCTCGTGGACGGTGTGATTGCGGAGGTCCTCGACCGAGTAGCCGGTTTTCTCGCGCTCCTTCAACGCGTCGAGGTAACCGGGCAAGTCGAGGTCGGCATAGAGCTGCCAGCTGCGAAAACCCTTGTAGCGGATGAGGCTTGATTTCTCAGGGTCGTAAATGATCGGAAACGCGAGGTGAATTCCGTCAGTCTCGCATTCGTCGACCGCCTTCGCCAAAGCTTCGACCAGCTTGGCGTCCAGCTTGTCGATCAATTCTTGCTCACGGATGTGGCGAATCTGATCGATCCAGCCGAAGTCGGTCTTGTAGTCGGTCTTCTGATAGACTGCATACGCGTCCGCACAGGCCTGGGAGAGTTCCGCAATCTCAAGCTTTCGGTTGAGCGTCAGGCCATCGGTCCCGGCTACATAGGAGCCGAACCCTTCATCCTTGGGCGTCCCTGCCAGTCCACGGACGAGGTCGCGCTCTATGTCGATGGCGAAGGCAGTCTGATCGGAGCCCCGGCTGGTCTGCGTACGGCGGGACAGGGTATTCTCATCCGGTGTCCGAACGTCCGCGCTTTTCAACTGCTTCGGGTCAACAGCATTGAGGACGACCCGCAGCCCAAAATCCTGCTCGAACGCCGCAGGATCGAGCTTGACGTGACCCATGCCAAAAGACACCGCGAACCAGCGTCCGGAGGCCTGGACGAACACGAGCCCGAAAGCTGTGTGGTTGAATACCTTTTTCTTTTCCTCTTCGGACAGTTCGAGGAATCGCGCCCATTTCGGCGAACCGCCGCCAAGCGTCGCCAGCGCAATCAACGCCCCTTCCAGCTTGTCCCAAGGCGTCAGGTCCACGCCATCTCGGACCGCGTCGGCCGGAGCGAGGCCATCTCGCAATAGGCGAATGGAAAGCTTCTGGGTATTGCTCATTCAGCGGCCTCCATTTCGGACGCATGAGGAGTCGGGGTGTGCTTGATGGCAATCGTGATGGTCTTCCCGGTTTCCAGCACCTGCCGGACAATCTCGCTGAGTACAGCGGATTGCTCTATCGACGTGCCTACCCACGATCCGGCCACGAGCCCGACAAACTCCGAATTGTTGATTCGACGACCGACGTTCTTGAAGGTCAGAACCTTGCCGCCGCGCGACCCCGTGAATAGACCAGCGGCATCCGCCCGCTTCCATAAATCGAGAGGCAGATAGATACCCTTGAAGAGCCCTTTGTCGTCGGGGTTGAAGACAACGCGCGGACAGAACTTCAGGAAAAACGGGTTGTCCGAGAAACGGAACCCGTCAGGGTGCTCACCGCTGGGGAGCTTCCTGAGCTCCTCCAGCAGGGTCTCCATCCGCTCAACTTCGTCGCAGAACTGATCCTTCGCCTGCCAACGAAATTCCACCTCGTCTTCGCGCTTCTCCATCGCCTTGTATTGGACCATCACGAAGCTGCGGTAAGCTTCGTTGAAGTAGATGAGGTCGGCGCCGGTCTGTTGTTCGAGGGGCAGACGGTTGGCCATGATCACCGTCAACCGCTTCGACGAATCCTCTTCGCTCGCGAACACCTTCGAGCCGTAGTGGGTGGTCTCGCCCACAGCTTCAAAGCCCGGCACGGTCGAGAAGTCGGACAAAAGCATAGCATCTTCCCGAACCTGTGCGCCCGGGAGTCCATCAAGGAAGGATTGCTGTGAAGCGTCCGTCGGGGTCCACGCTAAAAGGTCGTCTCGCGACATGCCAGCAATCTCGAGTGCGAGGCCGAGCGTTTCCTTCTGGTAGGCGAGGTTTTCGCGGGCACGGGGCTCGAGCCGCCGCAGCGCTTGGGCGCGACGCTCGGAATAGCGTGCAAGACGTGGGCCGACGGTCTCATCAAGTTGCGTGATACGATCAACAAATGCGCCGAGCGACTTCGGCGGGAGCAGGCCGCCTGTTTCCAGGCGCCGCTTGACGTGCCGGGCAACGCGTAAGTCGATACCAGCAAGGATCTCATCGAAGCTCACGGACCGCTTCAGCGGTTGGAGTTCTTCGAGATTCAGCCGGACGAGGCCTGTGCCCGCTGACTGTCCTTTTCGTCCGCCGGCAATGTGGGTGATGAAGCCATCCTCAAAGGACGCGAAGACGGCAAGCGGCGCGCGACGGCTGTGGCCGAAGCGCGGAACAGGTTCCGAGACAAAAGGTTTCGGCGCATAGAACGAACCGCCGTGCTCGGCTTCGTCGAGAAGCACCTTACGTCTGTCCTTCGGCACCTGAAGGATGTACCCGCCGGCCGCCACCATTATTCTGCGGCCTCCTTCGGGACGAGTGCATTGCCGCTGAAAAGGCGCTGCATCAGCCCCTTTTTCTGCAAGCGGAGAGATGCTGCAGATTTCATCAGAAGATCAATTTCGTTTTCGACGACATGAAGTGTCGCCGCGATCTTCGTCTGCTTTTCGATTGATGGCACGAGGATGTGGACCTCGTCCATGACATCCAGGTTCAGGCCAAATCGGGTGACACCGTTGGCAGCTTTCCGAAACTCCTCGCGGACCCAGGGATGCCGGAGGGCGTAGGCCAGGAAATCGCCCGTGATCTGCATGGGTTTCGCTCGTGCGACACCTAGGTGATAACCGCAAACGACGTTGTCTAGTGGTTCCGCTACAACGGCGCTGGCTCCGATGTCTTCCGCCGTCTCAGAGTCTTTTGTGAAAACAACGTCGCCTTGCCGAAGCGAGAATAATTCGATTTCGCGAGGCTTTGCAGTCGCGACCATGAATGGAAGATCGGGAGTAATGCGACGGTTGTTAAATACGTCGGTGTAATTGCAAAGACGAACGGGCTTCTCACCTTCCGCGGATTTCTTGTCGACACCACTGAAACGAACGCTACACACGCTAGTGATCGGCGCCACTGTCCAACCCTTTGGCAAGGATGTACCCGAGGCCGGAAAGATTTGCGAGTAGAGCCAACTAAGGCGTTGCCGCTTCGCCCTCACGATGGCGTCCGTCTTGAACACGATCCGGTCCCAGGAGTCGAAGATATCTGCCAACCGGCGTTGCTCCGCCATTGGCGGAATATCGAACCTCCATTCAAGCCAGTCCTCGAGCTTGAAAACGAGCTTCTCGACGTGCACGCCAATGCTCGAATGGAAGCACGTTTGCTGGAAATAGACCGAGTGCGACAGATGGTTCAGAAACCGCAGATCGATCCCCGCCTTGGGTTTGAGCGCGACGTACTCGTTCGAGACGACTGCGCCGTCGAGCGATTGGGGGACGATGCCGCATGCGCCATGTGAAATCTGGCGCTTCGAAATGAGGAAGTCGTGCGCCTCGACGAAGAATTGCGTCTTCGTGCGAATGTCTCGGCCGAAGAGAACCTCGCGCGGGACGATCCCGCCGCGACTGCGCTTCGCCGTGACCAATTGATAGCGTTCGTCATCTGCAAGCTTCGCTGGCCGGAAAACCGGTTCAAGGAATTCGCCGATGGGGGCGCGTGTCCAGCCTTCAGGCTTCCGGCCGAGCTTCGGGATTCCCGGTTGAACGCTCGGAGGGTAGGCACTCACGGCTCGCGATGCCGCATCCTCGGTTTCGTTGCCCAGTTCGATTTCGGTGGCCAGGGCTTCGGACGCGCTCATTCCTCGCCTCCCTGTGCCTGCGCGAGCTGCTGCTGACGCCACTCCTTGTAGGTGAGCCCGTCGCTCTCGCGCCGCCAGGTCGCCGGACCGCTAATGTTTCCCCCGTAGACGACGGCGGCGGCGCCGGACGGCGACGAAAAGGCGACATCCCGGGCGAAGGTATAGTGCTGGCCGTCCGCGCTCTTCACCAGGACGCCGTCCTCGACCAGCTGGCGACGCTGATCCTTCGCACCGTCATGGATGGTGTTGGTTTCTTTCACCCGCGCCAATGAACCGGCGAGCACGACGAACTCGCCACCAGCCTCACGCGCCCGGGCATTGGTGCCGGCTTCGGTGAACGTGAAGATCGGTTCGTCCGCGCGCGCCGGACTGTCAGCGTCGCCGCTTTCCGCAGCGCGGCGCAAAACATCGAAACCAAGCACGGGTAGCAGGATTTCAATCTCAGACAGGAAGCCTTCCATGTCGGCAATCTCGGGTTCCGGCAGACCCTTGAAGTCCGGCTCGGTTCCGTTGACCAGAACGGCGCGCGAGGCTGCCCGGATCAGCGCCATGATACGCGCTTCGAGATACCGCCCATGCGCCTTGGTGAGGTTTTCGTCCTTGGAAACGATCAGGCAGACGCGGGTGAAGAACTGCTTGGCGTCGTCGGAGTCATGGCTAGCGAGCCGCGTGCGGACGCTGTCGCTTTCACCGACATAGACAAGCGTACGAGCGGTATTGTCCGGGTCCGGTCCCATCAGGAGGTACACGCCCGTGCGTGAGGCTTCCTCGCGCTTGATAAGGTCGGGCAGCGCCGTGCGTGGCGCGACGACGGCCTTACCCGACCAGTTACCAAGCTCGGCCGTAATCACCCCCGTCGGCGATCCGTCGACGAGAAAGAGCTTCAGCGTGCGTCCGATGCGCCGCGCGCGGTAATTTGCAGCGTCAGACTTCAATGCCGAGCTCCTTCAGATAACGGTTCATCTCGGCTCGGGTTTCGGCGAGTTGCCGGTCAAGATCGCGGATCTCGTTCTGCACCGCTTGGATGTCGATCTCCGGCTCGGGCTCGAAGGTGTCGACGTAGCGCGGAATGTTGAGGTTGAACTTGTTCCGTTCGATCTCTTCGAACGAGGCGCGGTGCGAGTAGCGCTCGGTTTCAATGCGCTCGTGTGCGGTCGAAACAATGTTTGCGGCGTCTTCGGCGCGCAGCTGGTTCTGGCGCTTACCGGAGCCGAATTCGCGACTGGCATCAATGAAGAGCACGTCGCGCTCGCTCTCTCTTGCGCCGCCGGCTTCCCGCGCGCGGTCGAACACCATGATGCAAACGGGAATGCCCGTTGTAGGAAAGAGCTGTGCCGGCAGTCCGACGACCACGTCTAGGAGGTTGTCACGGACGATGCTCTCACGGATGCGGCCTTCTGCGCCGCCGCGGAATAGCACGCCATGCGGCGCGACGAAGGCGACACGTCCCTCCCCGGGACGGGCGATCGCCAGCATGTGTAGGATAAAGGCGTAATCGCCTTTCGACTTCGGCGGCACTCCACGCGCGAAGCGGCGGAACGGATCGTTCTCGGCGTTTTCGGCGCCCCATTTGTCAAGGCTGAATGGCGGATTGGCGACGACGGTATCGAAGCGCATCAGGTGATCGCCTTCGAGCAGGGTCGGGCCGTTGATCGTGTCGCACCAGCGGATGTCCGCGGCGTCCCGTCCGTGCAGGAACATGTTCATGCGGGCGAGAGCAACTGTCTGGCCGTTCGCCTCTTGGCCGTAGAGGCGGAAATTGTTGGTGCCGACCTCCTCGCCGGCGCGAAGCAGAAGTGAGCCCGAGCCGCAGGCGGGGGCGCAGATCAGCGCCCCGTCTCTCGGCGCGGCCAGCTTGGCGACGACTTCTGAAACCTTGCGCGGGGTGAAAAACTCGCCAGCCTTTTTGCCCGCGTCTGCCGCGAACTGCTCGATGAGATAGATATAAGCTTCACCGATCGCGTCTTCGCTGACGGTGCTGAGATTGAGGCTCGGCTTGGCGAAGTCCTCCAGCACGTTCTTCAAGCGGCGGTTCCGGTCCTTGGTCTGCCCAAGACTGATCTCGGAGTTGAAATCGATATTGCGAAACACGCCGTTCAGCTTTGGTTCGTTCGCCTGTTCGATAGCGTCGAGCACCATGTTGATCAGCTCACCGACATTATCGCGATTCCGTCGCTCGTAGAGGCTGTCGAAGCTCGAGAGGAATGTCTCGACGACCTCGCCCTTTTCATTGCGGTACTCGATCTCCTTGAGCTTGAAGCGTTCCCGCTCAAGGCGGCGACGGATGCGGAGGTCGCGCTGGGGGTGGTCGCGGAATTCCTCGAGCATCTCCTCGTAGTGTTTGTTCCAGACGTCGCTGATGTACTTCAGGAAGAGCAGCGCAAGGATGTAATTCTTGTATTGCTCGGCATCGATGACGCCGCGAAACGTGTCGCACGCCGCCCATACCGCATTGTTGATGTCTTCTGGTCTGGTCATGGGGGCGTTCCTATGCGGATGTTCTGAGCAACTGTGAAATGGCAGCGGTGTGAAGCCTGGTTTCTGCAGCCGTACGCGCGCGACTGAGGCGCTCGCAGTCGGCAGCGAGTTTGGCGAGACGTCCGATCCTGTGCTGTTGGTCCAACGGCGGGAGGGGTAGAACCACGTCCTCAAGCGCTTGCTTTGGAATGCGCGGCAATGCGCCGGTCGTCGCCGATGCTCTCAGTTGCCGGACGGCTTCGATGTCGTTGAGCGCGACAAAGAGAAAGTCTGGATCGATGCGCAAGGCGTTGGCTCGGACGAGATAAACATCGAGGCCGATGTACGCGCCGACCATGTGACTTCCTGGCCGGAAGGCTGATAGTTCCTCTCCACGAGTCGGCACGAGGAGGTCTGATGGCCGAATTCTTGTGGCGCGCCGTACGCTTGGAGCCGGACCGCGAAGGAGAGTACCCCCTGGTTCGCGAAGATCCTTGATCTGGACATAGGCTGTGTCAGTGCCGCCGCCCTTTGGCGGAAGCAGCCCGCTCAGAATGTCCGAAATGTCGCCCAAACGTGTCACGGGACAGTCTATGAAGCCATCCGCAAGATTCTTCAAGAAAAACCGTATGAGAAACCCTCATACGCAATTATCGCCCTTTTTGAGCTTTCTGTTGAGACCACTGACTCCCGTCAGTGCGGCGCCCACAGTTCCCGTCCCCTCAAGGACGACCCTGACGGCAGCGCGCAAGGGACTTGCCTTCCTGTCGGCGATTAGACGCTGATTTCGGGATGCAATTGTTGGTGAATTGGCCGCAATAGGGCTCGCAGCTATCATCGCACACCGGGGGCGCCGAGTGGCAGTTGCGCGTTTCGGACCCGCCGTTCCGGTTCCTCCAACCTTCCTGTCGCCCCAGCGCAGGTGATTGATTTCCGCCTTTTAGCTCATCGAGTAGGTGCCGGAACGACTGAGATGAAGGCGCTTACCTGTCATCGTAGCTAGACGCATAGAAGGCAGCTATTCGCAACCTGCGTCCTAAAACCTGCCGTTCCGGAGTGTCCGACAGCCTAGCCATTGAAGAGCGGGATTTCGCAGCCCGACGAATGACCGGTCCCGGCCTTAGCTCGACACTTCCGTCCGCAGCTCGGACGGCAAGATTGTCCCAGACCTCGCCATTCGGCCCGGCTTATCTTTGATGGCAATTCATGGTTGACGGATCGCCAATCTTCGAATTGAACCGACCGTACCTCACAGTTCTCTGTCGAAATTTGGCGGTGGAAACGTGTTTCGCATTTGGTCACCATGGCGTTCCCAATCCGCCTTGAAGCTAGCGACGAAGCCAGGTTCAAACGACTGCGCGATTTCCCGGAGCTTCTCGTTCTGGCGAATGAGTGCTGACAAGCGGGCACGCTCCTTGCGGTCGCCCGACGCGTTTGCATCGATCCAGCGATCGAACATTGGATCTATACCGGGCTTGAGATTGCGGGTTTGGGCAGGCTCGTTCGAACTAGCGATTGCGTGTGCGCGCGAAGGGTCGATCTTGATGGTCGTACGTTGGCGTTCCTTCGGTTTCTGATCTTCGTCTTTCCTGGGGGCGCTATTGTCGTATCCGCTCGGTTCGTAGGTCCGCCAGTCGGGTATTTCGACTTCTGGGAGATCCTGCGTCGGCATGACGATCTTGCCGTCTTCGATCTTAAAGAGACCGAAGTCCCCTTCCCCCTCCCCGCTCTTTTGCGGTTCGGACTTGGCGGGCATTTGTGTTGCTGGCGCTTTGCGCAGATGGGAAGGCTCCATGCGCGCTTTGACTAGAGCATTTTGCATTGCCCGGGCCACTTCCGGATCGCGTGAGAATTGCTTCGCAATCTCGAGCAGTTCGGCAGGTGCTGTCGCGGCAAGCTTATGAGCCCCTCCATTCTCGCCCGCTTGGACCTTCGATGGGTTTTTTGCCATGTACGAGATCAGGCGCTTAACTGCGCGATCGTGCGTTCGCGCAATCCCTTCGATCCGTGAAACCGAGCGCGCGTCCGCAATGACCAGATTGGCAGGCAGGTCGAATAGCGCCGCGTCGGCCTTGCTGAAGCTGACCTCGAGGCCGGCATCTGTCTTCGTGATACTCGGCCGAAGGTGTTTGGCGCGCATCGTCTCGATGATCTGTGAATGATCATGGGTAGGTTGACGCGCCGGCTTCGTCTCGGGCTTTTTGGTATTGGATGATTTTGCGGCCTCGATCGTCGCAGAAGGTTGAGCCGATTTGTCTTCTGCCTTGGGGCTGGAAGCCTGCACGGATCTTGCAGCGCGTTCATTCAGCAGACGGGCTTCTGCCTTCTTCAATTCGGCAACGATCTCGGGTTCTTCCGCGAAGTTCACGAATGCTGCCTGCATCGCGCGATCGGGCGTACCTATTTTGAATCGCTCCGCATTGGTGAGCATGTAATCCCGGTCGGTCGGCTCCTGGCGGAACTGCACCATGCCGGGGTTCCTTTGGAACGCCGAAACGAGATTGCTGATCGCAGTTTCCTGATGATCCATAATCTTGGTTAGACGCTTCTGCGCGGAAGCGTAGTTTGGCGAATTGATAATCGGAATGTCGCTCGATACGCGGTCGCGCGGCACGATCCCCTTCGGGCTCGAGACGAGCCGGCGATTGAGTTCGACGATTTTCTGGATGTAGCCGTCGATGGTCGAGTTGCCGACCGCAGGAGCAGCGGCCGCCGGTTTTGCCTCGGCTTTCGGGGCGTTGACCTGCTGATGGTCTTTGGCCGGCGCCGGCGTTGCAGACTGCTCGTTGGATCTGCGCAACTGGCGACCAAGTTCGATGTGGCCTTCGATCACGAGCTTTGCGGTCTCGGCGGTGCGCGAATGACGCATGGCAGCTTCATTGCTGGTGGCAATCTGTGAGATCTCCTGGCCCATCATGATCTCGAGACCGGCAAGATGCATCTCTGCCTCGGTGACCTTGGCTTGGTATCTCGGCTTACTGGCCGTCTGGCGCTTAGTCGCGCGGCCGTCTTCGATGGCGCCGAGATGCTTCTTCGCCATCTTTGCAACTTTGTTCGCACGCGAGCGAAGGCGGTCGATATTCTCGGCCATCTGCTTTGCGATCGCGCGGTGCTCGGCAGCA
>NZMY01000034.1 GCA_002694745.1 Croceicoccus sp.
AGCTCGGCGCGGGCGTGGGCGCAAGCCGCGCCGCGGTGGACGCGGGCTATGTCCCCAACGACTACCAGGTCGGCCAGACCGGCAAGATCGTAGCACCGGAAGTCTATATCGCCATCGGCATCAGCGGCGCCATCCAGCACCTTGCGGGCATGAAGGATTCGAAAACCATCATCGCCATCAACAAGGACGAGGACGCACCCATCTTCCAAGTCGCAGACATCGGGCTCGTTGCGGATCTCTACAAGGCCGTGCCGGAACTGACAGAAAAGCTGTGAGGTGAGGGGCGGTCGCAAGCGATGCGGCCGCCCCCCAATCCTGAAGCGCTTCTGTGAAAGTTATCCGGACCACTGGCCCGGTGAAATTCGTCCTGCTAGCGGCGCTGGGCGCTTTGCCGCCCTGCGTGCACGACGGATTGCACAGATCTCGCTACGATTGATCGTCGACCAGCAGGGGTCCGTTTCCGACTGCGCCGTCCTCAGTGGCACCGAGGCAAAAGAGTTCGCAGACGTCCCTTGCAAACCGTTTCTCTCGCAGCCCTATATTTTCGAGCCGGCGCGCGGCGCTGATGGGCAGCCCATCGCCTCATGGGCTCAACAGACAGTCAGATACCGGATCCCCTAGAACACCCAGACATCCACCGCGTGGATCGTCAGCCCGACCAGACCGCCAACCAGTGTGCCGTTGATCCGGATGAATTGCAGGTCGCGTCCGACAGCACTCTCGACCCGGTCGGTGATCGTCGTCGCATCCCACCGCTTGACGGTTTCCGATACCAGCCGGACGATCTGGTCGCCATAACGATTGGCGATCCCTACCGCGCTTCGGCGAGCGAAACGGTTGACCTGCAACTGCAGGCGCGGGTCGCTGCTCAGCGCCTGCCCCAGCTCGCGCAAGGCGCCGGTGAACTGGCTTCCCAGCTGGCTGTCCGGATTGCGCGCCGCCTCGATCAGACCCTCGCGCAGACGCTCCCAAACACCCTGCCACCATCCCGCCACTGCGGGGTTAGCCAGCATTTCATGCTTCATACCTTCGACCTTTGCACGCATCTCGGGATCGTGCACCAGATCGTGCGCCAGCTTATCAAGCCCCTCTTCCACCTTCTTGCGCAGGGGATGGTCGGGATCGACCAGCATTTCGGCAAGCAGGCGGTAAAGCCCGTCCAGCACAGAATTGGCCAGCCTTTCATCCAGTCCGGTAAAACGAAGCAGGGCATTGGCGCGGTCATGGATCATAGTCCGGACAAGGCTCTCGTTCGCCTCCAGGGTCTTGCCTGCCCAGCGCACGATAGCCTCCAGCAAAGGCAGGTGGCGCTTGTCCGCAATGGCCGCCGCCAGCATCTGGCCCAGCAGGGGAGACACCTCCAGCTTGCCCAGTTGCGCCGCCAGTCCATGCCGCACCTGGTCCCCCAACCGGTCGGGGTCGAGCGATTCGAGCGCATTCGCCAGCAACTCGGCTGCCCCTGCCCTTACGCCTGTTGCGGGACCACGCACCGGGGCCGCCAGATAATCGCCAGCGGCCCGCGCGATGTTCATCGCCCTCATCCGGCGCGCCACCACGGCGGGCGTCAGGAAATTGGACCGCAGGAACCGAGCCATCGAATCGGCGATGCGGTCCTTGTTCGTCGGAATGATCGCGGTATGCGGGATCGGAATACCCAGCGGGTGCCGGAACAGGGCCGTCACGGCGAACCAGTCCGCCAGCGCACCGACCATCGCCGCTTCGGCAAAGGCAGTGACGAAATCGAGCCCGGTGCCGCGCTCTTCGAAACTGCGCGCAATGACGAACACGATCGCCATCAGGACGAGAAGACCGGTGGCGACCCTGCGCATGGTTCGGCCGCGATCGGCCTGATCCTCAATGGGCGCTATGGATTGCGTATCCGCCAATAGACCCTGCGTGCCGCCTATTCGGCCGGCACGCGACCCGGCTCGGATCCGTCCTCAGCACGGTGCGAGGGATCGTAGGTCAACAGGCGCTTGCGCATCAGCGGGCCGATCCGCTTCTCGAACCCGTCGGCCAGACTGAAGCCTGCAGGCACGATCAGCAGGGTCAGCAGCGTCGACAGGATCAGCCCGCCGATCACAATGATGCCCATCGGCGCGCGCCATGCGGAATCGCCCGTCAGCGAGATCGCCGTCGGGATCATGCCCATGGTCATCGCCACCGTCGTCATGACGATAGGCTGGGCGCGCTTGTGGCCCGCCTCGATGATGGCCTGCATGCGCCCGGCGCCCGCGGCCATCTCCTCGATCGCGAAGTCGATCAGCAGGATCGAGTTCTTCGCGACGATTCCGAACAGCATCAATATGCCGATGAAGACCGGCATGGACAGTTCGTAGCCGGTCAGGATCAGCAGGATCACGCCGCCCAGCGGAGCCAGAAACAGCGAACCCATGTTGACCAGCGGCGACACGAAGCGATGGTAAAGGAGCACCAGCACCGCAAATACCAGCAGGATCCCGGACGCAAGCGCGACGGTGAACGAGCTCAGCATCTCTTCCTGGAACTGATCGACGCCAAACGCCTCGTTCGAAATGCCCGTGGGCAGGTTCTGCATGATCGGCAGCTTCTGGATCGCCTCGTCCACCGTGCCCTTGGCAACGCCTGGGGCCAGGTCGGCTCCAACGAACACGCGGCGCTGCTGGTTATAGCGCTGGATCGTCGTGGGGCCCGAGCCGAAGCCGATCTCCGCCACGCGTTCCAGAGGCACCGATCCGCCCGACGCGGTCTGCACTGGCAGGTTGCGGATCACGTCCAGGTCGCGCCGCGCGTCCTGCGACAGGCGGACCCGGATAGGGATCTGCCGGTCCGACAGCGAGAAACGCGCCGCGTTCTGGTCGATGTCGCCCATGGTCGCGATGCGGATCGTCTGGCTCAGCGCCGAGGTCGTGACGCCCAGGCTGGCGGCCAGATCGCTGCGGGGCCGGATGATCAGCTCAGGACGCTGCAAATCGGCCTCGACCCGCGGCGCGACCGTGCCGGGGATGGTCCGCATCTGGTCGGCCAGTTCGCGCGCGGTGGATTCCAGCAATTCGGGATCGGAGCCGGACAGCATGACCGAAATCGCACGACCCGTTCCGCCGCCGCCCTGATTGTCTTGGAAGCTCACGCGCGCGTCGGGAATATCCTGCAGCAGCGGAGTCAGCTCGCGCTCGAAATCCTGCTGCGTCTTCTCGCGGTCCTCGCGAAGGTTGATGAACATGCGGGCATTGCCCTCGTTCACGCGCACCAGCGCGCTGCGAACCTCTGGCCGTTCGTTCACGATGCCGGCGACGCGGTCCATCACCGCGTCGGTCTGTTCAAGCGTGGTGCCGGGCACCATTTCCAGCCGGATGCGGCTGAAGTCAGAATCGAAGTTCGGGAAGAACTGCATCGGTACGGACATGATCAGCATGACCGACCAGATCAGCGATCCCAGCCC
Source organism: Croceicoccus sp. (assembly GCA_002694745.1). Taxonomy (GTDB): domain Bacteria; phylum Pseudomonadota; class Alphaproteobacteria; order Sphingomonadales; family Sphingomonadaceae; genus Croceicoccus. Next base: position 3,422 of record NZMY01000034.1, read on the forward strand.
GATGCCGACCATCCAGGTCCGATGATCACGCAGCCGGGCGGACCAGCGGCCGGTGTAATAGGCGTGATAGCGCGCGACATGGCCGCCCATCATCCTGAACAGCAGTCCCAGCAGCTTGATCGTGACGAAGGCGAACGCAGCTGGGACGACCATCACGGCAAGGAAGAAGATCGCCTCGATCAGCAGCTTGGCCAGTCCAACCAGCGGCTGCAACAGATTGCTGGGATTGGTGGGCAGGATCACGGTCAGGTCGAGCTTCGCATAGATGAACTGGAAGCCGACGACGAGACCGCCGACCAGTGCCGCCAGCACCAGCAGCGTGAACACGATCTCGAACAGGGCCGACGTGAAATGCAGCGGCTCACGCGTCAGCGTGCGGCGCACGGCCACGGCCCGCGAATTGTCGAGCGACCAGCGCAGGACGCCCATGTAGCGGTCCATCAGGCGGCCTTCGCCATGGCTGGCGTGGCCTTTGGCCTTGAGGAAATAGGCCGCGACCATCGGCGTGATCATTCGCGCGACGGCAAGGCTCATCAGCACCGACACCACGACGGTCAGGCCAAAATTCTTGAAGAACTGTCCCGGCACACCGCCCATCAGGCCGACGGGCAGGAACACCGCGACGATCGAGAAGGTCGTGGCAACGACGGCCAGTCCGATTTCGTCCGCGGCATCGATCGATGCCTGGTATGCGCTTTTGCCCATGCGCATGTGGCGCACGATGTTCTCGATCTCCACGATGGCGTCGTCGACCAGCACGCCCGCGACCAGCCCCAGCGCGAGCAATGACAGCGAGTTGAGCGTGAAGCCCAGCAGGTCCATGAAATAGAAGGTGGGAATTGCCGACAGAGGGATCGCCAGCGCCGCGATGATGGTCGCACGCCAGTCCCTCAGGAACAGGAAGACGACGAGCACGGCCAGCACCGCCCCCTCGACCATGGCGTCGATCGAGCTTTTGTACTGCGCCTTGGTATAGGGCACCGATGTGAAAAGCGTCTCGAAGGTGACGCCGGGGTTTTCTTCGGCAATCTGGTCGAGCTGCTCCGTGGCGGCGTCGAATACGGTAACGTCCGATGCACCGCGCGCACGGGCGACGGAGAAGGTGACGACCTGGCGTCCGGCCACCTTGGCGAGCGAGGTAACCTCGCTGTAGCTGTCAGTCACGGTCGCGAAATCGGCCAGCCTGACCGTGCGCCCGCCGCCCAGCGGCACTTGCAGTTGCGAAAGTTCGTAAGCCGTCTCGGCATTGCCGAGCACGCGGACCGACTGGCGCGAACCGGCCACCTCGGCCTGGCCGCCCGCGGCGTCGACGTTGAGCTGGCGCAGCTGCGCATTCACCTGGCTGGCGGTAACGCCCAGCGACTGCATGCGTGCTGGATCGAGCACGACCAGAATCTCGCGATCGACGCCGCCGGCGCGGCCGACTTCGGCGAGCCCGGGGATCGAAAGCAGGCGCTTGGTGACGGTATCGTCGACGAACCAACTCAGTTGCTCGATCGTCATGTCGGGGGCCGCCACGGCGAAGTAGCCGATGGGATCGGACGAGGTCTGCGCGCGGAATACCCGCGGCTCGAGAATGCCGTCGGGCAGTTCGCCGCGGATCTGGTCGATCGAGGCCGTCACCTCGTTCACCGCCTGTGCGACGTCGGCGCCGATCTCGAACTCCGCCACCGTCTGCGAATTGCCTTCGCTGGCGGTGGAATTGATGTTGACCACGCCTTCCACGTTCTGGACCGCGGCTTCGACAAGCTGGGTGATCTGGTTCTCGATCTCGGTCGGGGCGGCGCCCGGCTGCGAGATTTGCACGATGACCACCGGGAACTCGATATCGGGCTGGTCCTGCACTTCCATGCGCATGAAGCTGACGATGCCCGCCAGCATCAATCCTGCGAAAAGCACGATCGGAACGACCGGGTTGCGGATCGACCATGCCGATATGTTGCGAAGATCCATGCCCCGAGCCTCAGCCCGCGATTTCTTCGACGGTCGGTTCGACCACGTCGCCGGGGCTCAGGAAGCCGCCTGCGCGCAGAACGATCCGTTCCTTGCCGGTCAGACCGCCGCGGATGGTGATGCCCTTTTCGGTGACCATGCCCAGCTGAACCGACTTGCGCGCCACCCTGTTCTCATCGTCCACGACATAGACATAGCTGCCCTCGGCATCGGACATGATCGCGGATTCGGGCAGAATGGGTGCGGTGACCGAGCCGGAACGGATGCTTGCCGTGGCAAAACCGCCGGGACGCAGCGCCCTGTCATAGGGTAGCGCGATGCGCGCGATGCCCTGGCGCGATGCCTCGTCGATGGTCGGGGCCAGCTGCCAGACCTGTCCGGTAAAGGTCTGTTCACTGCCTACCGGGGTCACCTCGGCTGGCACGCCCTCGCTCAGGCGCGCAAGGTCACTCTCGCCGACACGGGCGTTCAGTTCCATTTCACCGCCGCGAGCCAGCACGAACAGGGGCCCGCCACCCGCGCCGACGACCTGTCCGCGCTCTACATTGCGTTCCAGCACCAGCCCTCCGGCAGGTGCGACGATGTTGATCCGCGCGGTGCGCGCACGCAATTCGTTCAGCGTTGCCTCGGCCACGCGAACACGTGCATTGGCGGCATCGCGCGTCGCCGTCAGGCGATCGACGTCGGCTGTGGAGATGAAACCGCGATCGACGAGCTTGAGCGCGCGGTCGAGATTGGCCTGCGCCAGATCGGCATCCGCCCGCGCGACCTGAACCTGCGCGGCTTGCGCCTCGGCCTGGCGGCTCTGTACCGAGCGGTCGATCACGGCGAGCACCTGTCCGGCGCGAACCCAATCGCCCGCATCGACGCGCACATCTTGGACCTCGCCGCCCTCGCCAACCGAACCTATGGGCATCGGGCGGCGCGCGCCCAGCGTTCCGGTCGCGGTGATCTCACCGGCGACGGTGGTGTTGCCGGGCATGACGACGCTGACGATGGGGACCTGCACCTCGGACTGTTCGGGTGCGGCGGAACTGCGCCAGATGAAGAAACCGACGATGGCGGCAATGACGGCCAGAACGATGATCGCGATGACGATGCGGCGCTTGTTGGGCGCGCGTGCGTCATCGTCCGTGCCGAAATCGGATAGCTCGCTATCCACCATCCGGTCGTGCATCGCTGGAATCGCCCCTTCAGTCTCGATGGACCTGTCGTAATTCATTTTGGTCGCCTGCTGTCGTCCGTCCCCAGACGACTTTAAAAACGCACCGACCGTTCCCTGCGGTCAGCGGTTAAGGCTTGGGCGCCCTAGAATGAACCGGAGCACTTACGCCGAACGATGGGCCCGCAGTCACCACGGAACCCATCGATGATTTCGGCTGTTATCACTTGCTGCTCTGCGAAACAATTGCGTTTCGCAGAGCAGAATACAACGTTCGTCCGATGTTTAGCGAACTCGCCCACGCTGGACGAGGTTCACGATGGCAAGCAGGACCACCGCGCCGATAAAGGCAATGATCAGTCCGGTAAGGGAAAATTCCTGAACCGAACCCTGCACGCCGAACAGCGGACCGGCCAGAGCGTTTCCGATCAGCGAACCGATACAGCCTACGACGATATTCCAGAAAATGCCCATCGAGGCATCGCGATTCATAAGCATGCTTGCAAGCCAGCCGGCGACGCCGCCGACGATAAGCGCAATAATCCAACCCACGGCAGTTCTCCTCTTTGTTGCTGGAGGTTGAACGGTTGCGTGAGTTGGATGTTCCTGTGCGTCTCCAATATTCGACGTCAGGCTCTATTTATTGTGCTTCAGTATTTCATCTGCCGTTCGTAAAGGTCGCGGTAATGCTGGATACGCGTGACGCGCAGACCCTTCATGCCCGAACGTTCCACGGCGCGCTGCCATGACGCGAATTCCTCAAGCGTGAGGTCATAGCGCTCGCACGCATCGTCAATCGAAAGCAGACCGCCGTTCACGGCCGCGACCACTTCCGCCTTGCGGCGCACGACCCACCTTTTCGTGGAGGGAGGGGGCAAGTCATCAATCGTGAGCGGCTCGCCAAGCGGTCCGATCACCATTGATGGCCTGATGTCCTGGTTCTCGATCATCTAGTCCTCAACATTCAAGCCGGATGCCGGACCGGTTTGACCAGTCGGCACGCCGCATCCTGACCCGGTGATATGCCGCGAAGTTTTAGGATCGGGTAAACGCGTGATCGCTTTCTCGTCATGCGCGCAGCGGATCTCGAAAATCGCGAGGCCTTCCTCTTCCGAAGCATGGCCGTGTCCGCACAGCGCTTCGGCTGCGCGTGGGTCGAAACTGCCTTCGGCGCGGATCCAGCTGGCCATGGCCTCGTTCTCGCCCCGCAGCGATCCGCGCAAGTCACGTTCGGCACAAAGCTTCGCGCGAAGAGAATGCCAGTCCAGCGCGCGCGATCCATGTCCCGCGATATCGTATCCCGCAATATTGTCCGGGTCCGATCCGGCAGGCTCGTTCGCTTGTCCGCCCTGTGCCGCGTCGTTCGCCCGGTCATCCGCCCGGCGCGATCCCGTCTTTTCCGTATCGGACAGATTGGGGAATTTTGCGAACATGGCTGTCAGCATGGCCCCAATTGGTCAACAGATCGTAAACAGCCAAAGGCTTTGCGGCGGCGCGGGCCGAAAACCGGCCTTTCGGCGGTTTATCGCAAGGGGCAATCGGTGTATGGGCGGCGCATCATGAATGCCCCCGTCACGAATCCCGCCGTCGAGTCGCTCGATCCGGCCGCCTTGTTCGATCTGCCCGCCCCGCTGGCGCAGCGCCGGATCGTGGTGGCCATGTCCGGCGGTGTCGATTCCTCGGTCGTCGCCGCGCTCGCCGCGCAAAGCGGTGCCGAGGTGATCGGCGTCACTCTCCAGCTTTACGATCATGGCGAGGCGGTGAAGCGTAAGGGCGCCTGCTGCGCCGGGGACGATATCCGCGATGCGCGGGCCGTGGCCGACCGGCTGGGCATTGCGCATTACGTATTCGACCACGAAAGCAGCTTTCGCGAGAGCGTGATCGATGGCTTTGCTGACGAATATCTGCAGGGCCGCACGCCGATCCCCTGCATTCGCTGCAACATGGGGCCCAAGTTCACCGATCTGTTCAGGATGGCGCGCGATCTTGGCGCGGATTGCCTTGCGACCGGCCACTACGTGCGCCGCGTCATGGGCAGCGCGGGCCCCGAACTGCACCGCGCCCACGATCCGGCCCGCGACCAGAGCTATTTTCTCTACGCCACGACCGAGGACCAGCTCGAATACCTGCGTTTTCCCTTGGGCGGATTGCCCAAGGCGGAAGTACGGCGCATCGCGGAGACGCTGGGCCTTGGCGTCGCGGCCAAACCCGACAGCCAGGACATTTGCTTCGTCCCCGACGGCGATTACGCCTCGCTGGTCAAGAAGCTGCGGCCCGAGGCGGGCGATGCGGGCGATATCGTCCACGCCGAAACGGACGAGGTGCTTGGCCGCCATCGCGGGATTGTGCACTACACCGTCGGCCAGCGCCGCGGCATAGATATCGGCGGCCACCCCGAACCGCTCTACGTCATCCGCATCGATGCCGCGAACAACGCCGTGGTCGTCGGCCCGAAACGCCTGCTGGCGGTTCAGGCCATGCGCGTGATCGAGACCAATCGCATCGGCCCCGTTCCCTCCGAAGGGCTGACCGCCAAGGTCCGCTCGCTGGCAAAACCCGTGCCGGTTACGATCGAGGGACCGCTCGGCGACGGAGCAGAAGTGCGCGTCCGCTTTGGCCAGCCCGAATTCGGGGTCGCGCCCGGGCAGGCGGCAGTGATCTATGCGGGCGACCGCGTGATCGGCGGCGGCTGGATCGAGGAAACCTTCGCGTCCACCTGACCGGTCCACGGCTCCAGCACGCAGCCCCAGCCCTCGCGATAGCGTGCGCGCGTCGAGGCCAGCATGGGCACGGCGGCAGTGACCGTCTGCGCATCCTCGTCCAGCGACAGACGCACCATGCTCATCCCCGGCTCGAAATCGGCACGGCACTGGTCGATGTCGCGGCCCTCGACATAATGGCACGAACAGGCGATCCGCGCGCCGAAATCGGTGCCCGCCTGCGCCTGCTCGGCCATGCCCGGCCCCCAGACGAAGGCGGCGGTGACAAAACACGCCACCACGCCCAGCGCGCCCGCCAGCCACAGCCTGCGTTTCAGGGTCGGCTTCGTTTCCACAGGGCTGCTCAATGCAATCTTGCCTTTCGATGGGCGCGGGCGGATCAGGCTGCCTGATGCCTCGCCCGATCTTCCGCCACAAGTGGCCGACCGCCCTTTTCGCCGCCCTTGCGCTATACGCCTGTGGATCGGGCGGCGAAGGCCAAGTCGCACCGCCATCGGAGGAATCGCTGTCTGCCGTCGCGGCCGATCCCGGCGTGGACCGGACTGCACTGGCCTATGCCATCGACGGCCTGTTCGATGCCGAAAGGATCGGTGAAACCCGCGCGCTGCTGGTGCTGCATGACGGAAAGCCGGTAGCCGAACGATATGGTGAGGGTTTCGGCCCCAATACGCCGCAGCTTGGCTGGTCACTGTCCAAGACGGTCACCGGCCTGATCGTGGGCATGCTGGTGGCCGACGGATCGCTGGCGCTGGACGCGCCCGCACCGGTCGAACGCTGGCAAAGGCCGGGCGATCCGCGCGGGGCCATTACCCTGCGCCACTTGCTGCAGATGCGGTCGGGCCTGCGGCATAGCGAGATGGCGGAGCCCGCCTATGCCAGCGACACCGCGCGCATGCTCTATCGCGACGGGCGCGACGACATGGCGCATTACGCGCTGACCCAGCCGCTCGACCATGATGCCGGTTGGCAGTTCGCCTATTCGACAGCGGAAACGCAGATTCTGTCCGACATTGCGACCCGCGCGCTAACCGGCAGCAACAGCCCTGCCGAACGGCAAGAGGCCATGCAGGCGTGGCTGGAAAGCCGGCTTTACGAACCTCTGGGTCTGTCCACCATGCGGGCGGAATATGATGCGACTGGCACGCTGATCGGCGGCGCGATGTTCCACGCGAGCGCGCGCGACTGGGCGGCGATTGGCGAGTTGATTCGGCGCGGCGGCGTGCACGATGGCGTCCGCATCGTGCCGCGGGGCTGGATCGCCTTCATGGCCGGGCGCAATCCCGCCGACGGCGCCTATGGCGCGCATCTATGGCGAAACCATCAGCGTGAGGATGATCGCAATCCGGTGGTGTTCGGCGGCAGGGGTCCGGCCGACGCCGTCGCGGCATTGGGGCACCGCGGGCAATATGTTCTGGTCGTGCCCTCGCGCGGCCTGACCGTCGTGCGTCTGGGCAACGGCAGCAATGCCCGGCAGGACGCGTTGAACGATGCGATGCTGAATTTGACGGAACTGTTCCCCGCTCAATAGCGGAACATGCCCTCGACCACGGTGACGCATTCGCCGCCCAGCCACGCGGTGTCCCCGTCCAGTCGGCACGTCAGCGTTCCGCCCCGCCGCGAAGCCTGATGCGCGGTGAAGTCGGGCCGTCCCAGCCGCTCGGCCCAGAACGGGGTGAGCACGGCATGGGCCGATCCGGTCACGCTGTCCTCGGGCACGCCCGCGCCCGGTACGAATACCCGGCTGACGACATCGGTGCCGGTGCCCGGCGCGGTGCAGATGAACTGGTGGTCGCCCATGGCCGCAAGCGCGGCGAAATCGGGCGACAGGCCGCGCACGGCCGCTTCGTCTTCAAACAGGAAGACATTGTAGCGATCGGGCGAGCGATTGATGGCCTGTGGCACGGCGCCCAGGGCGGCGGCAGCCTCGGGCCAGTCGCCCGGCTGGGTCGGGATCGCTGGCAGGGCCAGTTCGTAGCCGGCCGCGCTGCGCCGCATCGTCAATACGCCCGCCTGCCGCGTCAGAAAGCGGATCTGGTCGCCGCCGCCCTGTTCCAGCAGCACATGCCCCGCCGCCAAAGTCGCATGGCCGCACAGACGAATCTCGCATTCTGGCGTGAACCAGCGCAGGTGCCAGTCCGCCTCGTCTGCGTCACAGGGAACGAGGAACGCTGTTTCGGCGAAATTGTTTTCCTCGCCGATCTTCTGCATGATTTCATCCGGCGGGAAGCCATCCTCCCACAGCATCACGGCGGCCTGATTTCCGCCAAAGGCGGCGGTCGTGAAGGCATCGACATGCCAATAGGGTATCGCGGGCATCAGGATCTCCCTTCAGGCTCGGGCAGCAGTTCGGGATCGGGGCCGGTTTCCAGCAAATCGACCGAGGCGTAATTGCCTTCTTCGTGCATCCCTTCGGGATCGGGATGGATCAGGAACTCGGTGCCGGGAAACTCGTCTTCCAGCTGCGCCTCGATCCGATCCATCACGTCATGCGCGTCGCGCACAGTCATGTTTCCGTCCACCCAGACATGAAACTGGGCGAAGTCGCGGTCGCCGCTGGTGCGGGTGCGCAGATCGTGCACGCCTTCCAGCCCCGGCGTGCCGCGGATCAGTTCCAGCAGTCTTTCGCGCTTTTCGACCGGCCATTCCTTGTCCATCAGATTGTCGACCGCCTCGCGTGAGGCCTGAAATGCGTTCCACGCCAGCCATCCCGCGATCGCCAGCGCAAACAGCGGGTCGGCACCCGAAAACCCGATCCAGCCATCCAGCGCAAGCGCCGCGATGACCGCAAGATTGAGCAGCACATCGGACTGGTAATGCACATGGTCGGTGCGGATCGCGACGCTTCCGGTGCGCTTGATGACATGGCGCTGCCACGCCAGCAGCGCGAAAGTAGCCAGCAGCGCGATGGCCGACACCACGATGCCGGTTTCGGCCTCCTGCGGCCTGACGCCGCCCAGCCATTGCTGGATCGCGCGCGCCGCGATGCCGACGGCGGAGATCGATATCAACACCACCTGCACCAGCGCGGCCAGCGCCTCGGCCTTGCCGTGGCCGAAACGGTGATCGTGATCCGCGGGCTGAGAGGCGACCCATACGCCGACCAATGTCGACAGGCTGGCGATGATGTCGAGCGCCGTATCGGCAAGGCTGCCCAGCATCGCCGCCGATCCCGTCCGCCACGCGGCATAGATCTTCATCGACAGCAGCAGGACGGCGACCGTCGTGCTGGCGATCGCGGCGCTGCGGGTCAGGCGCGAACGCTCTGCCTGCGAGGGAGTGGCGGCGGCGGTCATGGACAAGGCGGCTCTGTCGCAGCCTTACGGGTAAAGCAGCGTGCTGGCCCAGCTGCCTGCGCGGCGCGTGAAGCGGCGGCGTTCGTGCAGGCGGAACGGACGGTCGTGCCAGAATTCCATCGCCTGCGGCACAAGGCGATAGCCGCCCCAATAGGCAGGGCGCGGCACAGGCTTGCCCTCGTAACGCTTGCGCACTTCCTCGAACCGGTCGAGAAATTCGCGGCGGTCGCCCATCGGCGCGGACTGGTCCGAGGCATGCGCGCCCAGCTGCGAATCGCGCGCGCGGGTCGCGAAATAGGCGTCCGCATCGGCGTCGGACACAGGCTCAAGCTGGCCTTCTATGCGAATCTGGCGGCGCAGGCTCTTCCAGTGGAACAGCAAGGCCGCTTGCGGATTGGCCGCGATCTCGTCCGCCTTGCGGCTTTCGCGATTGGTATAGAAGACAAAGCCGCCGCCCTGCCCCAGATCCGGCCCATGCCCTTTAAGAAGCACCATGCGCACCGACGGCGCGCCGCCCGCGCTGACGGTTGCAAGCGCCATGGCGGTGGGATCGTTGATCTCGCTCGACTTCGCTTCTTCAAGCCATTCGTCAAACAGGCCGAACGGGTCGCCCGCAGGGATCGCGTCTTCGGCCAGCAGTTCGGGTTCCACGTGCAATCCTCATCGACTTTGCGCCGACAGCCTGGGCGCGGGTCCAACATAGTAAAGCTCTGCCGCCAGCGCAAAGCCGCGCGAAAGGGCAACGCGGATTTCTGCCCGGCAACGGGACAGGCGGTGCACATGTGCATCAGCCGGATTGCACCAAACGGCTGCGCATCCTAGCTATCGCTTCATGGCGGACCCTTATTCGATCCTTGGCATTGCGCGCGGCGCGAGCGAGCAGGACATCAAATCGGCCTATCGCAAGCTGGCGAAACAGCTGCACCCGGATGCCAACAAGGACAATCCGGGCGCGGCGGATCGTTTCAGCCAGGTGACGCAGGCCTATGACCTGCTGTCGGACAAGGACAAGCGCGCCAAGTTCGACCGGGGCGAGATCGACATGGACGGCAACCCCAAGATGCCGTTCGGCTATGGCCAGCGCGGCGGCGGGCAATACCGGCAGGCGGGCGGCAATCCGTTCGGCGGCATGGGCGGCGCGAGCACGGACGATGTCGACCTGTCCGATCTGTTCGAAGGCATCTTCGGCGGCGGCGGCCAGCGGCGCAGCCGTGGCGGCATGGGCGGCGGAATGGGCGGGGGCGCGCAGGACAATCCCTTTGTGGGCATGGGCGGCGGTTTCGGCGGCGGTCAGCAGCGACGGCCCGTAAAGGGCGCGAACGTCAATTACCGGCTGGCCGTATCGCTGACCGATATCGCCAATCTGGAAAAACAGCGGATCACGCTGGCCGATGGCAAGACGATCGACCTGAAACTTCCGGCAGGGGCCGAGGACGGCACGCAAATGCGGCTTGCCGGCAAGGGTGAGCCGGGTCCCGCGGGCAATGGCGATGCCATCGTCACCATTGTCGAGCAGGCGCACCGTTTCTTCCGCCGCGACGGCGACGATGTGCGGCTCGATCTGCCGATCAGTCTGGATGAGGCGGTGCGGGGCGCCAAGGTCAAGGTGCCGACCACCACTGGCGCGGTCATGCTGACCGTCGCGCCCGGCAGCAATTCGGGCAAGGTGCTTCGCCTCAAGGGCAAGGGATTTACCCGCAAGGACGGATCGCGCGGCGACCAGTTGGTCACGCTGACCATCGACCTGCCCGAAGACGATCCGGAACTGGCGCGGCGGCTCGAGGGTTGGAGCGATACGCGCAATATTCGCAGCAGGCTGAGCGAGTAACGCACCGACCGAAGGACCCGTCGCCATCTCCGAAGAGCAGGATCCCAACCCGCCCGTCGGTGATTCGCGGTCCAACCTGACCCCGGAAGCCCGGCGGCAGGCGGCAAAGCAGCGCAAGCTTACGTTCAAGGCGGTGAAGCGCGAAATCGGCCCCGGCACGCGGGTTTTCGCCATCGCCAAGCGTATCTGGACGGGTGTTTACCAGGACGGTTTCATCCATGCGGGCAATCTCGCCTATATGGCGATCTTGTCGTTGTTTCCCTTCTTCATCCTCGGTGCCGCGATCTTCCAGCTTTTGGGCGAAGCGGATGAACGGACCGCCGCGATCAATGCCTTCCTGCTGGCGGTTCCGCGGGTCGTGGCGGACGTGATCGAACCGGTCGCGCGCGATGTCGTCAGCGCGCGGACCGGATGGCTGCTGTGGGTCGGTGCGCTGTTCGGCCTGTGGACCGTGGGCAGCCTTGTCGAGACGATCCGCGACATCCTGCACCGCGCCTATGGCACGCGGCCCACGGCCAGCTTCCTGAAATATCGCCTGCTGTCGGCGGGCATCATCATCGGCGCGGTGCTGCTACTCTTGACGTCGCTGACCGCGCAATTCGCCATCTCGGCGGCGCAGGAAGTGATCGAGGCATGGTTTCCGCAGGCCGAGGACTGGGTCGGCAGGCTCGCCCTGTCGCGTTTCATTCCGGCGCTGGGATTGCTGGGCTCGCTCTATCTGCTCTTCTATGCACTGACGCCCAGCGCCTACCGGACGCGGGAATATCCCAAATGGCCCGGCGCGCTGCTGGTCACGGGCTGGTGGGTGCTGGTCACGGTCACCCTTCCTCCAGTGCTCAGACTGCTGTTCTCCTACGATCTTACCTATGGCAGCCTTGCGGGTGTGATGATCGCCCTTTTCTTTTTCTGGCTGGTCGGGCTAGGGCTTGTCGTCGGGGCCGAACTGAATGCCGCGCTTGCCGAAACGCCGGAGGAACGCGACATGATCGGCCGTGACAATGCTGAACCAAAGCCCGAGTAACCCGACAACCACCGACGCCCATCGAGGCCAAGCCGCATAGAGCGCACGAAACGCCCGGATCGAAAAGCATGAGCGAAACCACACAAGACACCCTTCCCCAAGGCACCCTGATGCAGGGCAAGCGCGGCCTGATCATGGGGCTTGCCAATGACAAGTCGCTGGCCTGGGGCATTTCCAGGGCGCTGGCGGCGCAAGGCGCCGAGCTAGCCTTCAGCTATCAGGGCGAGGCGCTGGAGAAGCGCGTGCGCCCGCTGGCCGAAAGCCTTGGCAGCGATTTCCTGATCGAATGCGACGTGTCCGACATGGGCAAGCTGGACGAGGCGTTCGAGACGCTCAAGCAGCGCTGGGACACCATCGATTTCGTCGTGCATGCGATCGGCTTTTCCGACAAGAACGAGCTGCGCGGCCTGTATGTCGACACCAGTCTCGACAATTTCCTGATGACGATGAACATCTCGGCCTATTCGCTCGTCGCGGTGACGCGGCGCGCGCGGGCGATGATGCCAAACGGGGGTTCCGTCCTGACGCTGTCCTACTATGGCGCCGAAAAGGTCGTGCCGCATTACAACGTCATGGGCGTCGCCAAGGCCGCGCTGGAGACCAGCGTGCGCTATCTGGCGAACGATCTGGGTCCGGAAAACATTCGCGTCAACGCGATCTCTGCCGGGCCGATCAAGACGCTGGCGGCCAGCGGGATCGGGGATTTCCGCTATATCCTCAAGTGGAACGAGCTCAATTCGCCGCTGCGGCGCAATGTCACCATCGACGATGTCGGCGGGTCGGCGCTCTACCTGCTGTCGGGCCTGTCGTCGGGCGTCACTGGAGAGGTCCATCATGTCGACGCGGGCTATCACCTCGTCGGCATGAAGCAGGAGGATGCGCCCGACATCGCGCTCAGCTGATCGGCCTGCGCGCCAGACCGTTTGGCGGGCGCATTCGGCAGGGCATGCTTGCTTGACGGCGCATGCCCGATGTTTCAATGAAATACAGCCTTTACGAGCGAGCGCCCGCCACGCTTGCGGTCAGCGAATGGCCAGGGGCCGACTGGAGGAATTTCGTGCTTCGAAAGACGTTGCCGCTTGCGGCAGTCGCGGTCTGCCTTGCGGGTTGTGCGAAGGGATCCCCGCCTGTCGAATCCGTGGCCGCCGATGCCAATGCCTATGCGGTCATGGGCAGCGCCGCGCAGGCAGAGGCAGCGGCACCCTATCGCATAGGGCCCGACGACACGATCAGCATCAATACCTTCTTCGAACCCGAACTGTCGGTCGAAAGCGTGAAGGTCGACCGCAGCGGCCAGATCGGCGTTCCCGGTATCGGATCGATGACGGTCGAGGGTCTGACAACCGAAGAGCTCGCCACGGAGATCGAGAATTCCTTCCGCGGCAGGCTGCTCGAACGGCCGCAGGTCGCCGTGTCCGTCGTCGATTCGGCGGATCGCAAGGTGGTCGTATCCGGTCAGGTCAACAGCTCCGGCGTGTTCGAGATCCGGAACAGCACGACGCTGCTCGAAGCCATAGCGATGGCGAACGGCGAAAACGAAATCGCCAAGATGGACGAGGGGGTCATCTTCCGCACGATCGATGGACAGCGCATGGCCGCTCGCTTCGACGTGAACGCAATCCGCAGCGGTGCGATGGACGATCCACGTATCCTGGGCAACGATGTCGTCGTCGTAGGCCTGTCCGAGGCCAAAGCCATCTGGCGCGATATCCGGCAGATCGTGCCGATCGTCGCCGTATTCCGGCCGCTGTACAATTGATCGGGGAAGGGACCCGCGCATGAACCGCGAGACGCCGCTGAACGGCAATGGCGCTGCCAGCAAGGCGCGCGACCGCGATTTCGCGGAAGACGACGTCTATGTCACCAAGGACGAGCGCCTTGCCCATCTGACGCATAGCGAGCTGGACCTTCGCGAGATCCGGGCGGCGATCTATCGCAACCGCTGGATGATCGGCGGGATCACCGCGCTGGGCATCATCATCGGCCTTCTGATTGCGCTGCTTTCGACCTCGATCTACCGGGCGACCGCCACGCTGCAGATCGACCAGCAGGGCCCCGAAGTTCTGGGCACCGAAGCCGAGCGCACCGCCGGCACCGGAACCGACGCAGAAACCTATCTCGCCACCCAGGTCGAGGTCATCAAGAGCCGGTCGCTGGCCGACCGTGTCGCGCGCTCGATGAACTATTACCAGGATCCGGCGTTCTTCGACGCGATGGAACTGTCGCCACCGGACAGCGAGCCGGGTTCGGCCGCCTGGCAGCGCGCAGTGATCGCGAACCTTCAAAGCAATCTGACGATCACGCCGGCGACGGGCACGCGGCTTGTCGGCATCAGCTTCGACAGCCCCGATCCGCGAACCGCGGGACAGGTCGCCAACAAGTTCGCAGAGGAATTCATCGCCAGCACGCTGCAGCGACGTTTCGACATGTCGGCCTATTCGCGCGAATTCCTGCAGCAGCAGCTGGAACAGACCCGGCTGCGTCTGGAAGCGAGCGAGCGCGACCTGATCGAATATGCGCGCCGCACAGGCATCACTAATCTCGACAGCGGCACCGGCGAGGGACAGGGCGCGGGCCAGACGCTGACCGCATCGAATCTCGCCGCGCTCAACAGCGCCTTCGCCACCGCGCAGACCGATCGCATTCTTGCGCAGCAACGGTGGCAGCAGGCGCAGAACACCGCGCTGATGAGCCTGCCGGAAGTGTTGCAGAACTCGGCGATTCAGTCGCTTCAGGGACAGCGCGCGCAGGTCGAGGCAGAGCTTGAGGGCGAACGCGATCGCCACAGCGACGATTATCCGACGGTCCGCCAGCTGGAAGCCAAGCTGGGCGCTCTCGACCAGCAGATTCGGGCGCAGGCACAGCAGGTGCGCAATTCGATCCGCGACCAGTACCGCCTGTCGGTGCAGCAGGAAAACGGACTGCTGGCCAATGTACGCGAATTGCAAGGCGCCGCTTTGGGCGAACAGAGCCGCGGCGTGCAGCTGACGATCCTGCAGCGCGAGGCGGATACCAATCGCGCGCTCTATGACGCGCTGCTGCAGCGCTTCCGCGAACTGAACGCCGCCGCCGGGATCACCGCGAACAATATCCTGATCATCGACCGGGCGCAGAACCCGTCGCTGCCGATCTGGCCCAAGCCGCTGGTAAACGCCTTCCTTGGCGCGGTGCTTGGCCTCGCGATTGCCGCGGCGCTGGCCTTTGCCCGCGAACGGCTTGACGATTCGATCCGCGCACCCGACGATGTCGAACGCAAGCTGGGCCTGCCGCTGCTGGGTATCACGCCAAAGCCCGAGAACGACGATGCGGAGACCGAGATGCTCGATCCGCATTCGCCCATGTCGGAAGCGATCTATGCCCTGCGCACCGGGCTGGAACTGTCCACCCGCGACGGCGTGCCGCATACGCTGCTCGTCACCTCGACCCGTCCGGCGGAAGGCAAGTCCACCACCTCGCAGGCGCTGGCGCGTGAATTCGCGCAATCGGGCCGCCGCACGGTGCTGGTCGACGCCGACCTTCGCCGTCCGTCGGTCCATCACAATTTCGGGATCGACAACAAGCTCGGCTTCTCGTCGCTGCTGACCAGCAGCGAACTGGTACCCGGCGCGATCCATCCGACGGATATCGAAAATCTTTCGGTCATCCCCAGCGGTCCGATCCCGCCCAGCCCGCCCCGGCTGCTCAATCATGACACGCTGCACCGCATCTTCGACCGGCTGTCGCAGCAGTTCGACCTCATCATTCTCGACGCCCCACCGGTGCTCGGCCTTGCAGACGCGCCGCAGCTCGCCTCGGCCGTCGACGGCGCGCTTTATGTGATCGAGGCGAGCGGCGGATCGCAGGGGCAGACCAAGGCCGCGCTGCGCCGCCTGATCGCGGCGGATGCGCATGTCATCGGCGCGGTGCTGACCAAATATGATTTCCGCCGCGTCGGTTATAGCGATTACGGCTATAACGAATATTACAACTACGGCGGCCACGAGCGTCAGGGCGCCTGAGGCACGGATGGCGACCTCCGCCCCCGGCTATCGCGATGCACCGGCGCCCCGGCCGCGCCGGCGCCGCACGCAGCTGAGGCCGGTGGCAACGCGCCAGACCGCGCTTGCGGCGGGCGGTTTCGTCTGGCTTGGCCTCGTGGCGCTGCTGCTGTTCAATCTCGCCCTGCCGAAGGGCGGCACGCGAATTCAGGGATTTCCAATCACCTGGGGCTATGTCGTGATTGCCGCCGTTACCGTGTTCGCGGCCATTGGGACGCTCCGCAGGCGCGACATCTCTCTGCCCCCGATCATTCAGTCCTGCTGCCTGATGATGCCGCTGGCGATCTTTACCTATTACAAGGCGCAGCAGTTCGGCCTGCCGTCCAGCGGGTGGCTGCAATATGCCGTGCTGTTCGGCTTCTTCCCCATCGCCATACTGGTCTTTATGGCCCCCCATCTCGAACAATTGCAGGCGCGGCATATCGCGGGCCTTCTGCGAATATGCATCCGCTTCGCGGTCGCATGGGGCCTGTTCAATTTTCTGCTGTTCCTGGCGATCGGGCAGGTGATCGAGATCCCGTACGTCACCGTAAACGGGGCCGAGGTCATTTCGGTGCTCAAGAAGAACAACATGCGCGGCTCGGTCATGAAACTCGTGTCCAGCTTCAACAACGGCAATATTTTCGGCGTGTGCATGGTGATGCTGATGCCGCTCTACTTTCATATCGAAAAGCGCAAGGGCTGGCTGGCAGCCTTCGTCATCGCCCTGCTCTGTACGCTCAGCCGCACGACCTGGTTTGCGATGACCGGGGCCTTCATCTTGATGGTCATTTCGGGCCAGATCCGCGTCAACCGGATGTCGGTATGGGTTTCGCTGGGCGCGGCGATCTGCGTTTTTCTGGCGATCCTTCCCATGCTAGGCTGGACCAGCGCGAACCTCATCGACGACCGGCTGGGCGGAAGGCTCGACTATCTCAAGAAACTGGAAGTGACTTTTCTCGGGCAAGATTCGATCACCATTCCGGAAATCGTCTATTTTGGCCTGCTGCAAAGCTATGGCCTGATCGGCCTAGTCATCGCATTAGCCGCCCTGTCCTATGGCGCGATTTACGGACTGGCACACTGGGGCGGACTTTCACAGATGCGCCGGTCGGCAGTGCTGGGGGTGATGACCTATCTCTTCGCCTGCACCATGGACGGCGCATTCGTGTTCCCGCCGGTCTTCCCGCTGTTCCTCTTCGTCAATGCATTGATCTACCGGCGCGGCTATCGCGTGGCGCAGCGGCTGGTTCCAGCGGCCGTCAAGCCCCGGCGTCCGCGCCGCCATTCGTATGGGCTTGACGCGCAGACCCTTGCGGCATCCACGCCATGAGCGACGCCGGCCCCGAAAACTACCGCGTCCTTCACATCGCCCAGAAACTTCCGGGCGGGGTGGGGGCCTATCTGTCTGAAGTGCTGTCGTTCCAGCGCGAAGTCATGGGCCCGCGCCGCGTGTCTGCCGTCATTCCGGCCCAGGAACGTTTCGTGCTGCCCTACCTGCCCGAAGCCTCGCTGCATCTGTTCGACGATGCACAGCGCAGCCCGCGCGCCCTGCTGCGCTTTGCCGCCCATGCGCGGACCGCGATCATGCACGACCGGCCCGACATCGTGCATCTTCATTCCAGCTTTGCCGGCATGCTGCGCCCCGTTATCGCGCGGCTTCCCGCCGACGTGCGCCCTGCTGTCGTCTATTGCGCGCATGGCTGGGCCTTCAATATCCGCTGGTCGAACCGCCGCCGCGAATTGATCGCCGCGGTCGAACGGCACATGTCGACGATGACCGACCGGGTGCTATGCATCTCGCAATTCGAATATGATTGCGCGGTTCAGCGCGGCCTTCCGCGCGACAACATGGCGGTGCTGCACAATGGCGTGACCGAACGTGTGTTTCCCGGGTGCGCCGCGCCGGTGCCGATGCCCCGCGACCGGATCAACCTGCTGTTTATCGGGCGCAAGGACCGGCAAAAGGGTTTCGACATCGCCGAACGCGCGATGGCGATGCTGACCGACCTGCCCGTGCATCTTCATGTCATTGGCGCGACCGTCGTGGATGACGAACAGGAATCGCAGCGCCTGCCCAACATCACCCATTACGGCTGGCAGCAGCGCGAAGCGATCTGGAGCTTTGTCGAGGCCTGCGACGCGGTACTCGTCCCCTCGCGCTGGGAAGGCTTCGGCCTTGCCGCGATCGAGGCGCTTCGGCAGGGCAAGCCGGTGCTCGCCTCCAATGTCGATGCCTTGCCCGAAGTCGTGCGCGACGGCGTCACCGGCATGCTGTTCCCGGCAGAGGATCCGCAGGCGCTCGCCCAATTCATTCGCGGGCTCGACCGGCAAAAGCTGGCCGAAATGGGCAGCGCGGGCCGCGCCGATTTCCTCGCGCGCTTTACCGGCGAGCGGATGAACCGGGCGATCCTCGATTGCTACCGCGCGGTGCTGTACGAAAGGGCGCTGGCCACCAGACTGGCCTGAAAGACTGGACAGCGAAAACCGGCTGCAGGAACGGGGCTGAAGGGAATTCATGGAAACACTGGCGATCATTCCCGCGCGCGGCGGATCGAAAGGCATTCCGCGCAAGAACGTCCTGCCGCTGGCGGGCAAGCCGCTGATCGCGCATAATATCCTTGCGGCCAGGGCAGCCTCGCGCGTCAGCCGGGTGGTCGTGTCGACCGACGATGCGGAAATCGCAGCGGTGGCGAAGGACTATGGCGCCGAGGTGGTGATGCGCCCCGATGATCTTGCGGGCGATGTCTCTCGTTCGGAAGATGCGCTGCTGCATGTGCTGGACACGCTGGAGCAGGAGGAAGCCTACCGCCCCGACATGATCGCATTCCTGCAATGCACTTCGCCGCTGACCGCGCCCGAGGATATCGACGGCACGCTGGCGGCGCTGGAGGACAAGGGGGCGGACTCTGCGCTGGCCGTCGTGCCGTTTCATTACTTCCTGTGGTCCGAACAGGGCGATGGCGGGGCCGACGGCATCAACCACGACAAGAGCTTTCGCCTGATGCGGCAACAGCGCCAGCCCGAATTCGTCGAGACGGGCGCGGTCTATGCAATGCGCGCGGCGGGTTTCCGCGAGGCAAAATTCCGATTCTTCGGCAAGACCGTGATGCACGCGATCCCGGTGGAGCACTGGCAGGAAATCGACGAACCCGCCGACTTCCGCATCGCGGAGGAGCGGATGGCCCGCCTCGCCCGCTCGCGCCCGGCAGCGGGGATGCTGCCCGAGCGGATCGCGGCGCTGGTGATGGATTTCGACGGGGTGTTGACCGACGACCGCGTCTTCGTGTCCAGCGCGGGCGAGGAAAGCGTCGCCTGTTCGCGCGGCGACGGCATGGGCATCGAACTGCTGCGCAAGGCAGGGCTGGCGATGACCGTGCTGTCGAAAGAGCAGAACGAGGTCGTGGCCGCGCGCTGCCGCAAGCTGAAGCTGGAATGCGCGCATGGCATCGACGACAAGCTGCCGCTGCTGCGGCTGTGGCTGGACGAACGCGGCATCGCGGCCAGCGATGCGATCTATATCGGCAACGACATCAACGACGTCGCTTGCTTGGAGGCCGCAGGCTGCGCCATCACCCCTGCCGACGCGCATCCTGCCGCCCGCGCGGCTGCCGATATCGTGCTGTCGGCCGATGGCGGACGCGGCGCGATTCGCGAACTGGCGGACATGCTGATCGCATCGGGCCGGATCGTCCCCGCGCAGGGATAAGCGCCGCATGACGATTATCGCCGCCCTCCCCCGCTCGACGCTGCATCTGCGGCTGCTGGCGGCGAACGATCCCGGCGTGACCCATGTGCTCTATCGCGACGCGCATGTCGCGCCCGATGTCGAGGCGCTGTTTCCCGGCAAGGGAATCGCGCTGGGCCGCGAACAGCGTCCGGCGAAGAGCCCGCTGCAATGGCCCGCGCGCTTCGCGGCCAATCGCCGCTATTACGCGGATGTCCGTGAAAGGCTCGCCCCGCTGGGGATCGAGCGGCTGATCATCTTCCTCGAAGGCGAACCGCTGGAACGAATGCTGGCGGACTGGTTCGGCGGGCCCATCGAATTATGGGAAGACGGCCTCTCGCATTACGTCGACCTGACCAGCCCGCTCTGGTACGCGGCGCGCGGTGCGGTGCAGGCGGCGAGCGGCTTCTATGCCAAGGGCGCGATGTCGCGCCGCGCGGATCGCACCCGCATGATCGTGCGCGACCGTTTCGAAACGCGCGACCTGATCCTGCCCTCCCCCACGCTGGCCGCGCCGCAGGACCGCCTTCTGTTCATCGGATCGCCGCTGGTCGAGGACGGGATCGTTTCACGCTCGCGCCTTGCGCAGGGTCTCGGCGCCATGGCAGCCGCCAGCCCGATGCCGCTGGCCTATCTGCCCCATCCGCGCGAGGACATTTCTGCGGTCACGGCGATGCTGAAGCCTATCGCCCATATCGAACCGGCCCCCCTGCCCCACGGCATCGCCGATCATGTCTCGGCCCATGGCTATCGCGGCTATATCGCGGCGGTCTCGACCGCTCTGCTCGATCTGGACGCGTTCGACCACAGCCTGTTCGTGCCGCGCCTGTTCGGGCTGGAACGCATGCATCGCGCCTTGGCGGGCTGGCAGGCCAATCCCGTGGCGCTGGCCGCTGGCGAGACTGACCTGTCGCAATGGCTGGCCGCCACAGGCGATCAGAAATAGGGTCGCAGGCTCTCCGCATTGTCCTGCATCACCGACCATAGCCGGTCCTGCGCCGCCGTCAGACGGTCACGCGTGCCGTCGGGATCGTCCGCAATCGCTTCCATGCCTGCGATAAGCCGGTCGCGGAAACCGGGCTGGCGGATATCGACGCCCCATTCCTCGTGCCCGATGTCTTCCAGGAAATAGGTCATCTTCGGATGACTGGCGAGGGTGAAGACCGGGCGCTGCAGGCCGAACGGCACCATCTGCCCATGCCCCCGCATCCCGATGGTCAGGTCGGTGGTGCAGTAATATTCATAGATCGCCGAAATCGGGGCATGCGCGATGTCGACCACGTCGAAGGTCAGGCCGAACTGGCGCAGCAGCGGCAGATAGAACCGGTCGCGCGGATCGTGCACCGCAAAGCTCGCGCGCCAGCCCTTTGCCACCATATGCGCCGCCGCCTCAGCGATTTCCTTTACCGATGCCTCGGGCCCGGACCCGAAGCGCCGGTCCGCGCGGTCGAAGGCCAGATTGATCGCAAGGTGCCGCCCCGCCTGCCAAGGCCGGTCATATTCGGGGTAGAGGCGTGACAGAACAGTCGTCGGGCAGGGCTGCCAACGCAGCTTCTCCGCCAACGGCGGCGGCAAATGCCCCGACAGCGAGCGGATCGACCCGTTGTTGCGCAACCCGACGAAAGCCGCGCGTTCAATGGTCTCGTAAATATGCGCCTCGAACTGGGGCGAGAAACCCGTCTGGCCATGGAAATTATTATATCCCACCGCGCTCAGCACCAGTGGCCGTTCCAGCCGGCGCAGATCCTCTATCGCAAGGTTCCATTGCCAGCCCGACCGGCTGCCCGGCACGGAATCGGGAATGATCAGCCCGCCGCCGCCCACCAGCACGGCCTTGGCCTCTGCATTGATACGCGAAATGTCGCGCGCCTCGACCGGCGCGCGAACGGGCAGCATCCGCCAGTCCTGACGGCCCATCTGGCGGTCGAACAGGCGGCGCGTGGCGGTGAACAGCGCCGTATCGCCCGCATTGCCGTTGCGATGCACGCCGTAATGCACGCAATAGCCCTTGCCGCCCGGTGCGTGGCGAAACGCCAGCAGGCGCGCCTGCTCGGCCACTGCGCTGGCGGCACGGCGCGGGAAACCGGCGGGGTCGGTGCGAAGCGCCTTGATCAGTTTGGAAATCATGGAAAAACCGGCAATTAGATGGGTTACGCGTCTGCCCGATCCGGCAAGGCATCGATCAGCAGCGCCGCGACCGTAGCCGCGCCCTTGCCGTTGAGCCAGCCGATTTCTTGCTCCAGCAGGCGGGGCGGAACAGGCCGCGTCGCCTTGACCAGACCCGCCTCGAGGATCGCGGCCAGCTCGCCAGCCTCGCGCGCGACGGGAATGCCCAGCGCGCCCATCGCCCCGGCCTTGGCGGCTTCGGTCTTCTGGTCGAATGCCGCCGGGTCCAGCCGCGCCGCGACGACCGGCATCGTGCAAACCGCCGCCTCAAGCAGTGCGGAGGAATAGAAGCCGACTGCGGCATCGGCGCCCAGCATGCTTTCGTATAATCCGCGCGGCGCTTCGGCCTGAATGGTCAGCCCCCGCCCCTCCAGCAAGGCGAACAGGCGCGCCCGCTCGTTTTCGTCGGATCGCGGGTGGAGGCGGGGGATCACCCGGATCGGCAGACGCGCGCCGACGCGCGCCAGCGCCGATGCCAGCGCCTGCTCTGCCCGGTCCACCTCATCGGCCCGAACCTTACCGTCCGCTCGAAAAGGCTGGTGCAGCCACAATATGCGCCGGGCATTCTGGTCGAACGTCCTGCCCGGCCACGCCTGCGCCAGGTCCGCCAGGCGGTCGAAACGCGGCGGCGGCACGATGATCAGCTTATCCGGATCGACACCCCGCTCGATCAATTGCTCTTGCCGCCCCTTTGCCGTGACCAGCACCCGGTCGATCAGCCTGCCGGTCATGTCGCGCGGCGGCAGCAAACGAAGCCCGCGCAAGGCCCGCAATCCAACACGCGCGGTCCGGCGAGAGGATTCGGGCACCGTTCCGCGCAAGGGGAGGCTGAAAGGCCCCTCGTCGATCTGGAACACGATGATACCCCGGTCGCGCGCGGCGCGGATCAGAGCCTGTTCTGGAAATCCCCAGCTGTGGCACATCATCAGCACGCCGATGGCCGCCTCATCCATCAGGTCGCCGAACATGGCCTGCAGGCGCGCAAACGCCCGGACCCCGCCCGACAGGACCATGTTGGGCGCCGCCGTGGCAAAGCGCGAGGACAATCCCGCCTCCTGCGGATCGGGGCGCACCACCTCGGCCTTGCGCAGCGCATAATCTGCCGAGCCGCGCCGATCGAAAGCCGACATGTCGATCACCAGAGGCGTATCGGCACCCGCCCCGTCAAGCGCCGCAGTGACAAGGCGTATCATCTCCGGATGCGATCCTGCCGCTCCGGCCAGCGCGATTCGACCGCGCGCATGCCCCCGTTCGTCCGATATCATCACGGTTCGCCATGCAAAATGCCGCTCGCCAAGGCAAATCGACATCGTGGGACTTGCACAAGTCGGGCACGGCCGTATTCAGGCCTGCAAGACATTATGTCAGACGACATTACGCAACGGTGGATCGGGTTCGGGCAAGAAGCATGGCTGAAGAAATCCTTATTGGTGCGGCACTATTGTTGATACCGGCGGTCATTCTGCTGATCGTCGAAGTGAATGTCGCGCGCAAGCGCCGTGCCGCCCGCGATGTCGCGCGCCGCAACAAGGCCCGTCCGGCTGCCGCCGACGCCAAGGGCGAACAGCTGCGCTGACCGCGCGGCACGATCCCCCACCTGTCCCCTACACTGGCAGACATCACGGCCCGCGACGCGCGCAGGGTTGAGCGCCGATCCGCCTCGTGCCACTGGCCTTGCCAAGACAGGACAGGCATATGCAATCGAACTACCGCCCGGACATCGACGGACTGAGAGCGCTCGCCGTCGTGCCGGTGGTGCTGTTCCACGCCGGGCTGGGATTTCCGGGCGGATATGTCGGGGTCGACATCTTCTTCGTCATATCGGGCTATCTTATCACGGCGGGCCTGCTGAAGGATAATGCGCGGGGCATTTTCTCCATCGCCCGCTTCTACGAACGCCGCATCCGGCGCATCGTGCCCGCGCTTGCGGTCGTCACGCTGGCCACGCTGGTCGCGGGGGCCTTCGTCCTGCTCCCGTCCGAATATGAAAGGCTGGGCGCAAGCGCATTGAGCGCGGCGCTGTTCTATTCGAACATCCATTTCTGGTCGGTGCAGAACTATTTCGACGGCGGGAACATCACCCACCCGCTGCTGCACAGCTGGTCGCTGTCGGTCGAGGAGCAGTTCTATATCGTCTGGCCGGTCGCGATCTGGGCGATCTACCGGCTGTGGCTGTCGCGCTGGCTGCCCGCGCTGATGATCGCCGCGATCGCCGCGACGCTTGCGGCCAGCGAATGGATGCTGGATTATTCGCCCAAGACCGCGTTCTACATGTCGCCGCTACGCGCGTGGGAACTGCTGCTGGGGGCGCTGCTGGCCACCGGGCGCGTGCCGCCGGTACGCCGTGCCGCACTGGCGCAGGGCCTGTCACTGGCCGCGCTGGCGATGATCGGTTGGTCGATCTTCGCGCTGACAGAGGCCTCGCGCTTTCCCGGTCTGGCGGCGGTTCCGTCGTGCCTTGGCGCGGCGATACTGATCCATCTGGGCGGTCCAGAGCGTAGCATCGGCAATCGCCTGCTGTCGCTGCGTCCGCTGGTGTGGATCGGGCTGCTGTCCTACTCGCTCTATCTTTGGCACTGGCCGATCCTGTCGCTCTTCACCGTGCACAAGGGCAGTGCGGTCGATCCGGTTGAAGGCGCGGCGCTGGCGCTGCTCTCGCTCGTGCTGGCGTGGCTGTCGCTGCGCTTTGTCGAACAGCCGTTCCGCAAGCCGCCCGGCACCCCGCATCGTCGCGGCGGAAGCGACTGGCCAGTGCTGGCCGCCGGCGGTGCCACGCTGGCGGGCGTTGCCGCCTGCGGCGTGGTGCTGATGGTCACGGGCGGCTTTCCCGGCCGCGTCAATGCCGAGGCTCACGCGATCGACGCCCACAGGCGCGAGAAGGTGACGGTCGCCACCGGATGCATCGTGGGGGACGACCTGCCCGGCGACTTGATGGACCGCTGCTTCTCCGCCCCCGCCGCCAGAGAGGCGCGCATCGCGGTCTGGGGCGACAGTTTCGCGCGGCAATATGCCAACGAACTGGCCAGCCGCTACAAGGATCGGTCGGTCGAACCGCTCATGCTGATGGCCACCGGCTGCGCGCCCTTGGCAGGCGTTCGCCCGACCTTCGGCCATGGCCGGGCCGACCTGCGCTGCGAAGAGTTCAATCGGTTCGCACTCCGCTCGCTGCTGGCCATGCCCGACCTCGAACAGGTGATTATCGCAGGCCGCTGGTCCAACCTTTACGGCCTGCCGCTCCCCGGCCGAGAGCTCGTGCGGACGGCGCGCTTCTACACCGCGACGGATGCGTCCGAACGCAGCCTCGGCCATTCGCTGGCCTTGATGGAGCAATCGCTCGACCACGCGATCTCCGCGCTCGAGGCAAAGGGCGTGCGGGTCACGCTGATCGCCGAACCGCCGCGCTATCCCGAAAGCGTGCAGCGCTGCGCCGCGCGCGCCGCATGGGATGGCGCGGATCCTGCCGGGGAATGTTCCACCAGCGTGTCGGTGCAGCGCCGTTTCCGCAAGCCGGTGATGGACGTGCTGCAACGCGTCGCCGGCCGCCATCCGCAGACGCGCCTCTACGATCCGCTGATGCGCTTTTGCGGTGCGGACGGGCTCTGCCAAGGGTATCGGGATGGCATCTTGCTGACCGAGGATGTCGATCATCTGTCGCGCCAGGGCAGCATTCGGGCCCTCGACGGCCTCGATCTCCCCATGCCGCGCGCGGCCGCCGGAAAGGGACCGCAATGATCGCCGATCTCGTCTCGACCTATGAAGCGGCGAAAACCGCGCTGGTACCCGCGAACCAGGACCTGCGTGCATTGGTGCATGTGCATGTCGGGCTGGCGATCTGGCTGGGACTGGTGATCGCCTGGCGCAGGGGCCTCGGCGCGGTGCTGCCGCTTTGCGGGCTGATCGCCGCGTGCGCCCTGAACGAGGGGTTCGATCTGGCAAGCCATTGGCCAGTGACCCATGATTGGGTGTGGCGCGACATGGCCGGCGACACTTTCAACACGCTGCTCTGGCCAGTGCTGATCTGGCTTTATTGCACGATACGAGAGCGGGCCGGACCGCCTGGCGACCGAAAAGGGACCGGCGGCTAGTTCGCCTCGATCGCGATATCATCGACCCGGCCGCGGCTGTCGGTGACGAACATCGACGAACCGAACACCACGTCGAGGAACTGCACCGGGCAGTCTTCCGGAACCGCGAAAGACATCGCCACCCGCTCACCCGTTTCGGACCGGCGCAAATCGGCCAACTCGTCATCGGCGGAGGCGCAGCCTATCGTCACGCGCGGCATGCCCGCATCGGCCTCCGCATTGGCGGAAAGCCGCGCGGAGAGGCGATATTGGCCCGGCGTCAGCGCCAGCATCTGGCGCGCCACGCTGCCCAGATGGCCGCTGCCCGCATGCACCTCCAGCACGCGGCCCCGGCCTTCCTCGTCCGGCACGGGGAGAGCCGAGAGCGATGCACCCGATTCGTAGCGCCAGCCAAGCGCCCGCGAGTCCGTCTCCTCGAAATCGCCGTTCTGGACGAGGCGCGCGTCCTTGCCGCGGATCATGCCGATCAGCGTCGCCGCGTCATCCGCCGCGCCCAGCCGCAACAGCCTGCTGGTCACGGCGGCGGCGGTGCCGCGATCCGCGACGGGAACGCCCTTGCTCCACATGCCCTGCGCCATCGCGGTCAGCGCCTCGGGGTTCTCGCTCCGCCCCACGAATGTGGGCAGGAACCGGTCGCGCCAGATGGGACGGTCGGCCATGGCGGCGCCCAGCGCGCGGGCAAAGGCAAGATCCTGCGATGCCTCCAGCACCTGCGTGACGATCAGATCATAGCCGCGCCGCGTGGTGGACAGCGCATGGCCGTAATGGCGGATCGCCGCGGCATCGCCTGCGGTCTGCTGCGCATCCAGACCTAGCGCCAGCTCGGTCATCAAATCGCGGCGCGACAGGCTTTCGCCATAGCGCAGCAGGCGCATCGCCTGCTCGGCATTGCCGCGATAGGCCTGCACGAAGGACAATGTGCGGATCGCGCTGACATCCAGCGGGTCGTCCATCACCGCCGCGGTGGCCAGCCGTTCCGCCATGTCGAGCGTGGCAGGCTCCTGATCCTCGACCAGCGCGATTGCCGCGGCGGCGGACCGGGCCGCGGCGCTGGTCGCGATCGGTGCGTCGGCCAGACGGCCGCGTTCGACGCCCGGCAGGACATTGGGCAGGGTGAACATGGTCACGATGCCCGACAGCCCGGCAGCCACCACCACCAGCACGGCTCCGCCCGCCCAGCGCAGCTTGTTTCCGGCGAACACGCTCATGCCGCCTGCTCCTCGCCCGAACGGCGCGAAGACGGCTGGCCGATCGGCTTTGCGATCAGAAAGGCGGCGAACACCAACACCGCACCGGCCAGCGGTGTGCGCAAGGGATAGTCGGTCAGGCTCGCGCCCAGCAGCGCGCCCGCCATGATGGCCCCGGCCCGTACCGAGATCGCTTCCAGCGGCGGCATCGCGCGCAGGCTTTTCACCAGGCGAAAGCCGATCCAGCCGATAAAACCAGCAAGCACGATCAGCGCGGGCAAGCCGCCCGTCAGCGCCAGTTCGATCAAATCATTATGCGCATTGTTGAAATACTTGAGCGACAGTCCCCAGTCGGGCTCATTGCTGCGGAACACGGGGTCGAAGGTGCCGAAACCCGATCCGAACGGCAGGAAATCGCGCACGAGGTCGATCATCAGCGGCAGGAAAGTCACCCGCTTTTCCGCCAGCAAATCGTCGTCGACGAAACGGTCGACCGACAGCGCCTTGCCGAACAGGATCAGCAACACGACCATGATGACGGGCACGGCGATGATGCCGATGCGCAGCCAGTTCGCCTGCTCGCGCCGCATGCCCTTGCCGACCTCGTCCAGCGGCCACATCGCCAGCGACGCGGCCAGCGAGACGAAGCCCACCACCATGCCGGTGCGCGAACCGGTGACGACGATCATGACCAGCAGCACCATCGCGGCAGGCAGAGCGACCATCCGGCGGCGGCGCGCCTGCGGCGTGGTCTCGCGCCGCAACGCCCCTTCGCTGCCAAGCGACCACATTCGCAGCAGGGGGAACCCAGTCGCCAGAAAGGCCGCACTATGGTTGCGGTTCGCAAAGAAGCCGAGCACGGAATTTTCGGCAAAGAACTTGTAGGGCAGAGGCGGCCCTTCCAGCGCGCCTGCCACCTGCATGATCCCGATGACCAGGCTGAGCCCCACGAACAGCAGGAAGCCCTGAATCAGCCGGCCTTCCTGCCGATGTCCGATCCCCCACAAGGCGACCATCATGGCGGCGGCAGGCAACAGGGCGAACAGGCTGTTCCACGTGCGCCACGGCACCAGCGATATCGGACGCCACGGCTGTTCGATGCCCGCGGCGAGCGCCGCTTCGGCATAGCGGTCATGTCCGGGCAGGCCGGTCCACGTGGACGGCGGCAGCGGGATCAGCTGAACCGCGATCGTGACCGCCAGCAGGGCAAGCAGCACCGCCGGGATCCACAGCGAACGGGCGCGCCTGGGTGCAGGCAGCACCAGCAGGACGGCAATGGCGAAGAGGCAGATGGGCCGCAGGAACAACAGCCAGTTCACGTCGGGCCGCGCCGATCCGCCGAACAGCGCAATCGCGGCGAACAATATGCCGATCAGGACCAGCCGGGCGGTTTCTGCGCGCGAAGTGCGGTTCGAAGCGCGCGACCGGCGGCGGCTTTCGCCCTGCCCGCGCCCGTTGCGGCGGCCGGGATCGAAGCCGCGTGAGGCACGCGCGCTGCGTTCAGCGCCGCCATCCGGGCCACGCCTTGCCCCTGCAGCGCCCCAGCGCCCCCTTGGGTCGGACGAGCCGGTCCCGTCAGGGGGAAATGGAGGATTGCTGGATGCCATGATCCCTCATCTTCTCACGTCATCTTCTGACGGGCTCTTTTGCCCGCCCTTCCCTGCGACGGCTAGGGCGAAGGCCGCGGCTTGGCAAGTTGGTTGTGCGGGGAAACCGGCGCAGCATGGATCGGTCTGTCGCCGCACCGCACCGCAATATCCCCCCGCGCCGACATCGGCGTTTTACACCCTGTAATCGCGGTGTTAATGCGATCGGGACCGCATTTACGCCCATGGAACGCCGAAAAGCGCCACGGGCGAACTGGACTGGAGTTTGCAATGGGTGTGAAGATCATCGCCGAGGTTGGCTGCAACCACAAGGGCGATATGGAAATCGCGAAGGAGCTGATCCGCGTGGCGGCCGTCTATGCCAAGGCCGACGTGGTGAAATTCCAGAAGCGGAACAACCGCGAACTCCTGACCGAGGAGCAGTACAACGCGCCGCATCCCAACCCGGCCAATTCCTATGGCGACACCTATGGCGCGCACCGCGAATTCCTTGAATTCTCGGTCGACCAGCATCTGGAACTGATCGAGGAATGCCGGAAGAACGAGATCGAATATTCGACCTCGGTCTGGGACACGACTTCCGCGCGCGAGATCGCTTCGCTGAAGCCTTGCCTGATCAAGGTGCCGTCGGCCTGCAACCTGCATTTCGACATGCTGGACGTGCTGGCGAACGATTACGACGGCGAAGTCCATTGCTCGCTGGGCATGACCACCCATGACGAGGAGGAGAAGATCGTCTCCTTCTTCGAAAAGCGGGGCCGCGCCAAGGACCTGATCATCTATTCCTGCACCTCGGGCTATCCGGTGGAATTTCAGGACATCTGCCTCGGTGAAATCACACGGCTGAAATCGACCTTCGGCGACCGCGTGAAGGGCATTGCCTTTTCCGGCCACCACCTCGGCATCGCGGCCGACATCGCGGCGCTGACGCTGGGCGCAAGCTGGGTGGAGCGGCACTTCACGCTCGACCGCACGTGGAAGGGCACCGATCACGCCGCCTCGCTGGAACCCGATGGCCTTCGCCGCCTGTGCCGCGACCTGCGCAATGTCGAAAAGGCATTGGGCACCAAGAAGCAGGAGATCCTGCCGGTCGAGCAGGTGCAGCGCGACAAGCTGAAATGGCGCCCGCGCCCCTCGGCGGCCGAGGCTGCCTGATAGCCGACTTCGCCGATAGCGGCGCATGGATGTGATCCGGCCAGCATGACACATGCCGACAATGGAGACGCGGTGGAGGCGAACGCTTCCGCCGCGTCCCAGCAAGCGGAAAAGCAGGCGCAGCAAACCGCCGTGCTGCGCTTCATGGCGCTGCATGAATTGCTGGGCGATACGCTGGCCGAGGTCGGCAGTTGCGTCGCGGACCGCCCCGATCTGGCGACGCCGCTCGGCCTGATCCGCGGGCTGGGCGCCGAAGTCGGCGTGACCGGTCTTGCGGGGGAGCGTCTGGACGCGCTTCAATCCTTATACCGCATCCCGGCAGCGCAAGGCGATGCGCCGGCGTCAGCGGATCTGGTGCTGGCCTCGGCAGACAGCGATCCCGAAAGCCTGCTGGAAGCCATGGCGGAGGGTGCGCTGCTGGCGATCCATGTCGACATGGGCGGCGGTGCTAAGGCGATGGCCGCCAGTGCAGCCCGCCTGAACGCCATCGCCGGCAAGATCGCTTCGCGCAGCGATATCGAGGGTCTGGCCGCGCGCAACCTCTATCGCGATCGCTGGATCGTGATGCGCAAGACATCGGGCGCCCATGGCGGAGCGGCGCTGGAGATCATGGCGCGGCGTGCCGGTCAGGCAGGTGCAGCGCGGGCGGCATCGGCATTGCCCGGCGCTGGCCGATTGTTTTCGCTCGCGGAAGTGACTCGCGCGCATCCGCGTGGACGCAGGCAGGCCTCCTACAAACTTTGGGCCATGCGCCGCCGCCGCGCCCTGTCCCGGCAGGCCGACCGGCTGGAAAGCGATCCCGGCACGATCACCCATTTCGGCGTCCACGCCCCCGCCAATGCAGGCGACCGCGTCCTGTTCGAAGCGGTGCGCGCCGCCGTCGAACCCTCGCCAAATGCGCGCTGGGCGCTACGCGACGTACGCGCGCCGGTAACACCGCGCGTGATCGATGCGGTCAACCGCAGCCGAGGCATGGTGATCGGCGGCGGCGGGCTGTTCCTCGTCGACATCACATCGGGCAGTCCGTCGGGCTGGCAATGGCCCTGCCCCACCGAACTGCTGCGGCGGATCGACGTCCCGATTGCGGTCTTCGCGGTCGGCTACAACCGGTTTCGCGGTCAGGGCGAGTTTCCCGCCGCCTTTGTCGAGAGCCTGCACGCTCTGGCCGAACGCGCGGATTTCATCGGCATTCGCAACCATGGCAGCATCAGGGCGCTGTCGTCATACCTCCCCGAAGATCTCGCGGCCAAGCTGACATTCCAGCCCTGCCCGACCACGGTGATGAGCCATCTGGACATGCCGGGCACGGACTATGCCCCGCCCGCCAGTCCGCGCCGCCGGCTCGTTATCAACACCGCGTTTGACCGATTTGCCCTGCGCATGGCAGGCCGTGAGCGCGAGACGCTGGGCAGTCTGGCCCGCGTGGCCCGGCGCGCCGCGGACGAAGGCTGGGAAGTCACGCTGGTCGGTCATCTGTTCGACGACGAAGCCGTGGCGCCGTTCCTGCAGAAGGAGGGCGTACCCTTTTCGGTGCTTCATTTTACCGGCGTGGCAACGGAAGAGATCCTGCGCTTCTATCGCTCGGTCGATCTGGTGATCGGCATGCGTGGTCATGCACAGATGGTGCCGTTCGGGCTTGGCACGCCGATCCTCTCGCTGATTGCGCATGACAAGATGGGCTGGTTCCTCGACGATATCGGCCATCCCGAATGGGGCGTCGATTTCCGCGATCCGGATTTCGGCGACAGGCTGGATTCGGCGTTCGGCACCTTGTCCGGCGATCTGGACAAGGCGCGGGTGCAGATCGATGCCGCGCGGTCCCGGCTCTGGGACATCACCCGCGCCAATGTCGGGGCCGTCCGCAGCGCGATGGGCCTTGCGCCCCTCGCCGCTTGACCGCCCGGCCCGCCGGCTTCTACCGCAAGAGAGACAGGCATTTGACACAAGGACGCGGAACGATCCTCAATCCCCGGTTCGATATTGCGCGCTCCGACCGCTCGATCGTCACGCTGGGCCGCGTGCAGCAGGACGCGCTGGCCGAGCTGAAGGGCCGCATCGCCAGCGGCGAGATGCGGTTCGAATCGTTCGATTGCCCGATCTGCGGCGGCAGCGACATCCAGCCTTTGGCGACGCGCGACCGCTATGGCGTGCCCTGCGTTACGGGCGTGTGCGCCGATTGCGGGCTGATGCAGACCAACCCCTATCCCGACGGGGAATCGCTGGGCTGGTTTTATGGGACTATCTTCGCGCGGCTGCACCGCGGCACGGAAACCCCCTCTGACACAAGGTTCGAGGCGCGCCGCGCCAAGGCCGCCACCATCGTATCGTGGCTGAAAAATCATGGCGGTCCGACCGGCGGCACTATGATCGACGTCGGCTGCGCATCGGGCGGTTTTCTGCAAGGCATGGTCGATCACGGCTTTGCCGGTTTCGGGGTGGAGATCGATGCCGATTACGCCGCCGATGCACGCGAGCGCGGGCTGGACGTCCGGATCGGGACCGTCGACACCGTCGCCGAGGCGAAGCAGGCCGATCTCGTCACCTATATGCAGGTGCTCGAGCATATTCCGGGCCTGAACGAGGAGATCGAGCGGCTTGCAACCACGCTGAAGCAGGGCGCCTGCGTGTTTATCGAGGTGCCGGGACCGACCAGCGTGCCCGGCATGTACAATTACGATTTCCTCCGCCTGCTGCAACTGGCGCATGTCTGGCATTTCACGCCCGCGACGCTGACTGCCGCCATGGCCCGCCACGGCTTTAAATGCGTGGCAATCGACGATTTCGTCCGCGGCCTGTTCCGCTTTACCGGCGAGCGCAGACAACCCGGCGAGTTCCCCACCGAGACCCCGGCGGACATCGCCGCCATGCTGCGCCGGCTGGAAGGCCAGAGGCTGCGGCATTGGCGGACTTGGGCGATCAAGGCCAAGGCGCTGGCAAAGCGCCTGACCCGCGAGGTCAGATCTTCGCCCAGAAGCCGGTGTCGATCCCGGTCAGCTTGCGGGCCGCAGTCCAAAGCAGACAATTGCGCAAGACCACGCTGATCGCGGCAGCCACGGCTGCGCCAGTGCCACCGAAACGCGGAACGAGCAGTATGGCCAACGCCAAATTCACCGCCATCGCGCCGCCGAAAGCGAGCGTGTTCCATTTTTCGTTATTGGTCATGTTCAGCAAGGCGGTCGCCGATCCGAATGCACAATTGACCAGCTGGCCCGCGGTCAGAATGGCCAGTGGCAGGGCAGCGCCTGCGTATTCATCGCCGAACACCAACCGGATCAGCGGTTCACCCGCGAACAGGAAAGCAAGGGCCAGCGGCAGGGCAAAAGCAATAGAGAAACGCGCGCCCCGCCTGGCCAGGGAACGCACGGCCTCATGCCGTCCTTCTGCCCACGCGCGAGCGATGCGAGGCGCAAGCGGCGTGTTGGTCGCGGCGTAGCCCAGCGCGACCAGCGTCGCGCCCTGCATCGCCACCTTGTAGAGGCCAACCTGTGCATTGTCGGAAAACAGGCCGACCAGGATGATGCCAAGCTGTCCGTCGATCACATACATGCCGTTGGCAAGGCCCAGCGCCAGCAGGCTGGCCTTCCAGCCTGACACCTTGTAATCTTGGCCGTCGTCCGCTTCCTGGTTGGTCAGCACCCGTCTCAACAGATAGGAGCCGACGATCCACGCCACTATCGTGGCAACGACGTTCATCCCCATCACGAGCACGGCAGGATCGAAAGGCAAGCGCAGCCCGTTCTGCCAGCCGATGATAAGAGCACCGACCATCGGCAGCATGACGAGCGGGCGAACGATGGAATTGGCAAGCTGGCTCTTGGCGATATGGTTCATTCCGCGCAGCAGGGCCGAGCGGATTTCCGCAATCGGAAACAGCGCTACCAGCGCAAGCCCCACCAGCAGCAAAATGCGTTCTTCCGCATCGATCTTTTGCGGAAAGAGAGAGAGAGCAAGCACGGTAAGGACCATGACGGGCAGGCTAACGGTCAGCACGCGCACATAGGCCCACCGCTTGATCGCCAGCAAGGCCCCGCCTTGACCCGCGGCAAGGGCCTTTCCGCATTCGCGCACGATCAAAGGGGGCAAACCAAACCGCGCAGGAAGGGCAAGCAGGGTGATCGTAGACAACGCGAAAGAATAGAGCCCGAAGGAATCCACGCCGAGAAAGCGGGCCAACGCCACGCTCAGCGCATAGCCAAGCGCCATGTCGGCCATCCGCATCCCGAACGACACGCTGACCCCGCCGAGCAGGGATCCGGCGCGAAACCGGTTCCAGAACGCGAGGCTAGTAATAGCCCAGTTTCCCAAGTCCCAGTCCAAGCCGTTCGTCCAGCGCGCGATTGCCTGCCCGGTGTAAATCCATGATCCCTTCACGCAATTCCGCGTCGAAGACATGTCCGCCCGGCCGAGCCAGCATGCCTCGCTGCAGCAAGCGGCGGGGATCGAAGCAATTGTCGAACGCGGTCACAGTCTTCTGGAGCGCGCCGCCGCCTCCACGCCGGTCCAGCCATGGCCTGAAAGGATGATAGGGGATCACCCCGCCCTCGCGATGCGGCATCCGGAAAAGCGGGTTCAAATGCCGGGCGATCGCGCTCGCCCGGGGACCGAATCCCACATTGCTGCGATGCCCTTCCGGAATGGTGACGGGCCTTTGCAGGCAATCCTCAAGCGCGGATCTGAAGCGGTCCGGATCGGTCTTCAACCATTCGAACGCCACGACATGGACACGGCCCGTTCCGAAACGCCGTTCATAGGCGCGATAGAATGCGTCGAAGTTGTAGACCCTTACATCGACATTCGCCCGGGCGGGCGATTGATAATGGCCGAATTCACCATCGCGCCAGTTGCAATAGCCTTCGGGCGAATTGGCATGCCCGGTATGCAGAACCTGTTTGTACAACGATTCCAGCAAACCGTCTTGTCGGCGCAGCACCAGAAGGACATGTCCGTCCGGCGCGATATCGTGCAGAACATCTGTCATCCTGCCAAAATCGTTGTGGTTCCACAGAAACCACCCGGTCAGTGCCTCATAGCTGAAAAGCTGCAGTCCATGGGTCGAGGCGGCAATCATGCCCTGTACCTCGCGCACGATCGGATCCAAATCGTCGAAAGGCCCTGCAAGCCTGACCCTTTTCATCAGCGGGACGAATGGACTTCGATCAAAGCTGTAAAGCGCCGTATCGGAAAGTTCGGGGAAGACGGACCGCTGCAACAGCGTCGAACCGGTCTTCATGAAACCGGTATGAAACACGACGCGCCTGCGCTGTCCGAGGTCTTGATCCCCATGCATGCGGTCGCTCTCGGTCATATATGGCATTGGCGATACTGTCGGGCCATGATCAGCGCAGTCCCGCTTTTTGGGCGTGGACGCAAGATGCAATCACGATCATCCCACGACGGGATAACGCGGCGCCATCCGGTTCAACGGTCCGACCTGCAACGGGAAACCTGCGAGGTCGCTGTT
Organism: Croceicoccus sp.; assembly: GCA_002694745.1. GTDB lineage: Bacteria > Pseudomonadota > Alphaproteobacteria > Sphingomonadales > Sphingomonadaceae > Croceicoccus. The sequence continues at coordinate 38,803 of NZMY01000034.1, forward strand.
ACCAGAATGCGCGACCCTGCCCGTTACTTCGGGATCCAGCAGCAGCATAGATGCCTGATTATTCGTGATTTCGATCTCGCCGCGATAATTGTTCACCGTCGCGCCAGCCATAATCGGCAGCGGTGTCCCAATAAGCCGATTATTGCGTATTTCTCCGCTGGCCTGACGGCCCATCGCTTCAATCGCGATTACCGCGGTGCCTTGCGGCAAGGCGGTACCTATCGTGACCACATTGTCCTCGATCAGGGTTTCGCTGGCCGCGCCCGCGATCAGCGCGACGGGTTCGGGAACTTGCTTGTCAAAGCGCAGGCGATTGCCGCGTATCGTCAGCCGTCCTGTCAGGCGATAGCGCCAGTCTGAACAGACATTGATCAGGTCATTGTCCTCGAACACCAGATCGCCGAAATAACTGGACGCGCAGGCCCCGACAAGCGGACCGGTATATTCCATGCGATTTCGCAGAAACCGGATTGAGATCGCATCCTGCTCCTTGCCAAAGCCGGCGCTTCGCAAGGCGCACATGTACAGGGCGCGCTGGCTGCCATAGCGACCCTTGCCATAGCGCCGCCAGTTCTTCTCAGCCGAACCATCTTGAAATGCGCGATTGTCGCGGAATTCGATATTGCGCGCAGCATAAAAGGTGGCGAACGGAAAGTTGGCGATATTGGCAATATCGTTCTCGTAGGCAACGCAGTCCATGCAGCCCTCGAAATCGACACCCACGTCGGTCATGTCGCTGATGCGATTGCGGGCGACGACGATGTGCTGGCCATTGTTCCCGTAGACGCCGCCGTTCGCATGGCGAAATTCATTGTCGGCAATATAGGCCTGGCGCGCGCGTCGAAGATGCTCAGGCGCCCCGCCCTCCTTCATCCGTGCGCCGCCGCCCCACCAGCTGACTTTGGCATAATTGCCGATATTACGCCACGCGACGACACGCCGGGCAAACTCGAACCTTAGTACCGAGCCTTGATAGCGCCCGTAGTCGACCAGATTATCGAGGACATAGATATCCTCGGAAAGATCGTCGAAATCGCGGCTGGAAAACCCTGCCAGAACAGCCGGATCGCTTGCACGGGATCCTGCGCCGGTCTTGTAAAGCCCCAGCGCCTGGCGCTGATGCCGCGTCACGGCAAGGCTGACACCGTTCAGCCTGTTCCTCGTAAGATAAACGCCGCGCGCGTTATATGTGTTGATCAACGAAGCCGCATTCTCGCCATCCGCACGGTTTTGAACCGAAATATTGTCAATCCGAATGCCGTGAACATAGCTGTCCGGCCCGTTATCGGCAGGCCTGACTAGAATGGCGCAGCGATCGCTGCCGTACCAATCGATCCGGGCGCCGGGGCCGCCCAGCAAGGCAAAGCCCTTGGTGACCGTTACCTGCCCGTCCAGTCGCATGACCGCGTTTGGCGGTAACAAAATCGCAGGCGCATCCGACATCAACGCACGCTCAAGCGCGGCGCGGTCATCGGTTTCTCCGTCCAGCGCGGCGCCAAATTCGGCAAGGCTCACCGCTCGTTCGCCAAGGTCCGCAGCCTTCGCGAAGATGGCGTCAGGCTGTTCCGCCCATTCGGGCCAATCGTCGGGGACGGTCCCGGTTTGCCCCCCATCGCCATATTGCGATGGCGCAGCCTCGCAAGCACCAAGGCCTGCCACGGCGATCAGGCCGAGGGCACTCCCCGTGAGAAACCTCCGGCGTCCGATCATGAAGTCACAATCCGGCTGCCAATATGACAGCCAAGCGCCTTGTTTAGAAAGCGTTCTTGCCGAACAGCGACGTCGCCGTACGCGCCACCAGGTAGAAATCCATCCATATCGACCAACGATCGACATACTCAAGGTCGGATGCAAGCCTGTTCGTCAGGTCCTCGGTGCGATCCGTCGGACCGCGATAGCCGCGTACCTGCGCCAGACCCGTCAGGCCCGGCTTCATCGAGTGGCGATGGCGGTAACGCGTGTCGACATCCCAATAGAGCTGATCGGCAGCCTTGGCGCTCATCGCGTGGGGGCGCGGGCCAACGATGCTCATCTCGCCGCGCAGCACGTTGATCAGCTGCGGCAGCTCGTCGATGCTGGTCTTGCGGATGAAGTCGCCGACCTTGGTCACGCGCGGATCGTTCTTGGTCGTCAGCTGCGCGGCATCGGCGTCGCAGCGGTCGGTGTACATGCTGCGGAACTTGCAGCATTCGAAGATCTTGTTGTCGCGCCCGATCCGCTTTTGCATGAACAGGACCGGCCCCTTCGACTCCAGCTTGATCGCGATGGCCGTCGCCAGCAGGATCGGCGACGTCGCCAGCAGGCCGATCGACGCGACGACGATGTCGAACATGCGCTTGGTCAAGCGGTCGCGCAGGGTCAGCGGGCCGTGGCTGATGACCATGGTGGGGCGGTTCTGGTGACGGCCGACGCCCACGATGCCCAGCTTGTCGTCGCCGGGCGACAGGATCTCGCCCTTGACCGCAATGCCCTTCAGCGCGGTCGACCAGTCGGCATAGCGGTCCGGCTGGGTCACCACCACGATGCGGTCGGCATTGGTCACCGCCGCGGCCAGCGCGTGAAACCCGTGCGGGTCGGTGGAAGCCGGATCGAAACCGATCTTGCCCAGCGGCATCACGATATCATCATGGGCGGGGGCGTAATCGACGCCGTCCACGATCACCACGCGCGAATAGGGCGTGCCGCCCATCCGGTTGAGCAGGGGGCGGGCAATGGCAAGGCGCAGCATCGGAACGCCGATCAACGCCAGCAGCCAGCCGATCACGAAAACGGCGCGCGAAACCTCGTTACCCGCCTTCATCAGAAAGACGATCAGCGCCACGGCGGTCCCTGCGAACAGCACCGCCTGCGCCGATCGCGTAAAGCTCTTTTCCTGGCGCATCAGCGCATCGCCGCCATAGGACGTGTTGATCGCGGCAAAGCAGAAATAGATCGGCACCATCACCAGCAACAGGGTGAAGCCGTGATCGGCCGCAGGCTGCCGCAGATAAATGGTGTTCGCCATGACGAAGGACACCACCAGCGCGACCAGATCGGCCAGCGCCAGCGTAAGATAGCAGCGGATACGCTGCATCCGGCGATCTTCGACGAAGGGAAGCTCCGCCGAGTCGTCGGGGGTCAGCCCCTTGGTACGTCGGGCAATAGAACCGTCCGCATTGAGATACATGGTGCGCGCCTCAACATTGTGCGGTGCAACCAATGCCTGTCCCCCCTTGACCGTTCAAGCGCGATAACGCCATTTCGCAGCGGGCTAGCCGTTAAGGGTACCCGCCCCGGCAATCCCGATTTGCATAAAATTACGCAGATCGGTCAATGATTTAGTCTACGATAATCGGTTCGGCGCCGCTCGCGCATCGCGCTGCGCGAGTGAATCAGCGGTGCAGACCATATGGGTTCCGCGCCGTTCGATTACTGATTCTGATCGCCCATGATCGGTTCGGCGTCCGAAGGCTCAATGACATTGCCGGTATCGGCCTGATCCGCCGCCCGCGCTTCATATTCCTGTTCCAGCGCCTCGACCCGGGCCTGTTCGGCGGCTGCATCGGCATCGATCGATTCCAGCCTGCGCGCACGTTCCTCGGCGATCAGGTCACCGAACCTGACTGTGTCGGCGGTTTCCTTCTCGGCATAGGCCTGGTCGATCATGTCGACGACGCAGCCGGTCATGCCTTCCTGTCCTACCGCCGAGCAGCTTCCCACACCGGTCACGCCGACATCGGCATTGGCGGCGACGCGGTTGGCCCATGCCTCGTTCTGAGGCGCGCCGCTCTCCCGCAGGTCCTGTGGCACGCGATAGGGGTCTTCCTGGCGCACGCAGACGACGATCTCGCTGTCGTCACGCGCTTCCGGGCAAGGCTGGTCGCCATAGACGATGACCTGATTGACGCGCTCGCCCCCCGTCGCTTCCTGAGCGGCGGCCGGATTGGCCCACGCGCCTGCAAGGGCGAAAGCGGCAAGAACTGTGGTCTTCTTCATCATGACGGCGCCTCCCAGCGCTTCGGTCTCTTAATTCTCTGGCCTCTCGGCAGGCTCCGGCCCGGACATGCTACGCCCTATCGCGCGTGAACGATAGCTGAGCGGTTCATATCCGTTTCGAAAGGGCGATCGCGGCGCGGCATCCAAGGCGGATTGCACCCGACAACACCGGATAGGCCGGTGCCCTTTCGGCCCCTTGCTCTATGGCGATATCGTGGTGCTCCCGCTCTTCGGCGCGAAACTGTTCGACCATGGCGGACAATTCGGGATCGGTGTCGCCGATGTCCTCAAGCTGTTCGCTGTAATGACGGTCGATCTCGGTCTCGACCGCCGCGGTGCAGGCCATCGCGGCCTCGGGCCCGATCAACGCGGTGACGGCGCCCAGCGCGAAACCGGCGCGATCCCACAAGGGCTGCAGCAGCGTGGGCCGAACGCCGCGCTCTGTCATCAGCGCGTCGAATTTCCGGCGGTGCTCGGCTTCCTGCGAAGCCATCGAGGCGATCTCGCCCGATCCGGGAGCCCGGTCGCCCATCACGGCGATCTGGCCCGCATAGATCCGGGTCGCGCCATATTCGCCCGCCTGATCGACGCGGATCATGGATTCGATGTCGCGCTTTTGCATGGTCATGCCCTGATAACGCCGCGGCGGCGGCCTTGTGCCGAAAGAACGAAGATCGCGATGGCGGCGGCCCCTGAGATCAGGAAATTCCAGCCCGCCAGCGAGATGCCCAGCAGGCTCCACGGCGCGGTGTCACAACGCACGATGGGCGCGTTCAAGATTGCCTCCAGCGGGTCGCCGCCCGCCTCCACCGTCGTCGCGCAGGTGGTGATGCCTTTCCACCAGCCATATTCGACACCGGCGTGATAACCGCCCAGCAGCGCCGCGATCAATATGACCACGCCCGCGATCCGCACCATCAGGCGGCGCGCATCGCCCGGCAAGACGAATGCCAGCACCGCCGGCACCAGCGCCGCGAAATGCGCATAGCGCTGCCACCAGCACATTTCGCACGGATAGAGCCCGAAGCCGTATTGCGAGACATAGGCCCCGGCCAGCAGGGCCGCAGGCACCAGCAGCGCAATCGCGCGCGCCATGTTCAGGCGCTTGTCAGCGATCAATGGCATCGGGAATCTACTTCTCGCCCGTACCGCTCAATTGCGCGAGACGCGTGTTGCGCAAGGTTTTCAGCGCATAGTCGAGCTGGAAATCCTCGATCCCCTGCGCTTCAAGCTCTTCCGCCGTCACCTGGAACCGCGGGTCCTGCATCGTGTCTTCTTCCAGTTCCGCGTCCTCAAGGCTGATCTCGTTGATCAGATGGCCGCGCAGGTCCGATTCGCGAATCGCGTTCTTGGCGCGGGCGCGGGCATCGGGGTCCGACATCTGCGGCACCTTGATGTCAGGCTCGATCCCGCCTTCCTGCACCGAACGGCCCGACGGCGTGAAATAGCGCGCCGTGGTCAGCTTCAGCGCGCTGTCCGCGCTGATCTGTACGACGGTCTGGACGCTGCCCTTGCCGAAACTGCGCTCACCCATGACCAGCCCGCGATGGTGGTCCTGCAACGCGCCCGCGACGATCTCGGACGCAGAGGCGGTGCCCGCGTCGATCAGCACGACGATGGGCACGCCCTTGGCGATGTCGCCGGGCCTTGCGGAATAGCTTTCGTTGTCCCGCGCGAAACGCCCGCGCTGCGACACGATCTGCCCGCGCTCGAGGAAAAGGTCGCTCATCGCCACGGCTTCGTCGAGCAGTCCACCGGGATTGGACCGCATGTCGAGCACGAGGCCTTCGGGCATGGTGCCGCCAAGATCGCTGCGGATGCCCGCCATCGCCCTCTGCACCTCGCGCCCGACATTCGCGCTGAAGCTGGAGACGGTGATGATGCCGATCTTGCCGTCGACGCTGTATTCGACCGGCTTCAAATCGATGATCGCCCGTTCGACGCTGACGTCCAGAGGCTGGTCGCGGCCGGGCCGGAAGATGGTGAGATCGACCGAGGTGCCGGGGCGTCCGCGCATCTGTTCGACCGCCTCGTCCAGCGTGCCGCCGTACAGCAGCTTGCCGTTGAGATGGGTGATGTAGTCGCCCGCCTTCAGCCCGGCGAGATCGGCGGGCGTGCCCTTGGTCGGAGCGATGATCTTGACCACCCCGTCTTCCATCGTGACCGACAGGCCCAGCCCGCCATAGCTGCCCTCCGTCTGGGTGCGCAGGTTTTCTGCCGCCGTGCCGTCGAGATAGGAGCTGTGCGGGTCGAGGCTGGCGAGCATGCCGTCGATCGCGCCGCGGATCAGCTTGTCGTCGGTGACATCGTCGACGTAATAGGCCTTCACCCGCTGGTAGACGAGCATCAGCTTGCCGAATTCGGGCGCGCTGCGGCCATCGACGGCGGCCAGACCAGCGGTCGTCGCGGGCAGCATGGCCAGCGCGGTCACCAGCGCAGCGGTACGAAGCAGGGGAGCGAGGCGGATCGCCATGAAATTGTCTGCCTTTCCACGGGGCGGCTGCAAACCTCCGCCCATCGTTCATTTTGCGCTCATACTATCGCGCAGTCAGGCTTAACGCCAGATTATGCGTCTGGACGCGAAATCAGGGCGCGTCATCGGTCCTAAAGGGCAAGCAGCGGGTGAACGGCCCGCCCCGACCGGCGCAATTCGTACAGCACGCGCGGGTTCTGGCGAAGCGCATGGCCCAGCAATTCGCCCTGCCGCACCGCCTGCCCTTCCCGCACGCGCGCATCGGCCAGCCCGGCCACCACGCTGAGATAGCCGCCCCTGTGCCGCAAGATGATCGTGGTGCCATAACCGCGCCAGTCGCGCGCAAAGGCCACTGTCCCCGCCAGCGGTGCCCCCACCGGTGCACCCGGCGCGGGCGCGATCGTCAGTCCGCGGGCACGCCCGCCTGCCGCATCGCGTTCACCATAGCCCGCCAGAATGTGCCCGCTGACCGGCAGTTTGGGCCGGTTTTCCGGCAAGGCGCTGCCCGCGCGTCCGGCAGGCAGGATCGGTCCGGTCAGCTCGGCCAGCCGCGCTTCGGTCTGCTGCGTGCGTTGCTGCGCGGTGACAAGGGCGGCGATGCTGTCGGCCTCTACCCCGCGCAGGGTCGCGTCGCGCCGCGCTTCGCCCGCGGCTTGTTGCAGCGAGCGGGCCGTCAGGCGGCCTTCCGCGCCGCTGGCGCGCAATTCGGCGCGGCGGCGGTCCAGTTCCTGCGCCGCGTCCTGCCTGGCGATGCGGGCGGCGGCGCTCGTGCGGGCAAGGCTTTGCATATCGGCAAGATCACCGCGCACCGAACGCGTCTGCCGGGCGATCTGGGGCGTGATCGCCGCGACCATGGCGCGCGTGCGCACATAGTCGCGCACCGAAGACGGGCGCAGCACCAGCAGAATCGTCGGCCTGCGCGCCAGACGCTGCAGCGCCGCCAGCATGCGCGACAGGGGCGCGCGCTGCCGGGCAAAGCGTTCGCGCAAAATGCCCAGCCGGTCGGCGGCCATGGTTTCGCGCTGGCGAGCTTCCTCGATCCGGGCTTCGGATTCGGCGATCCGGGCGGACAACGCCTCGGCCTCGGCTTCTGCCTTCAGCGCCTCGTCCTCGATCGTGGCTGCCCTGTCGGCAAGCGCCCTCGCCCGCTTCTCCGCCGCGAGCCGCGCGGCCTGCGCCTCGGATAGCGCATCGGGAGAGATGGCTGAGGGCGCGATCTGCGCGGCGGCAGGCACCAGAAGGGCGGCACAAGCCAGCGGAACCGCCACGAACACGAGTGCGCGCCGCATCGCCCTAACCCGACCGGTGATAGGGATGGCCCGCGATGATCGTCGTCGCGCGGTAAAGCTGTTCGGCCAGCATGGCGCGAACCATCAGATGCGGCCATGTCATCGCGCCGAAACCCAGCAGCAGGTCGGCGCCATCGCGCGCCTCGTCCCCGTGGCCATCGGCGGCCCCGATCAGAAAACGCGCCTCGCGCATGCCGTCGTCGCGCCAGCGTCCCAGGAGGGCGGCGAAATCCTCGGACGACATCAACCTGCCGCGCTCGTCCAGCAGCACCTCTTTCGACGGCGCAAGCGGAGCGGGCACGGTGCCGCCACTATCGGGCAATTCTGTCAACTTGAACGGCCAGCCGATGCGCTTTTCATAGCGCGCAACCAGCTCCGCCTCGGGCGAGCGGCCGATCTTGCCGCGGGCGATGACATGGAGCCGCATGGCGCCTTGCTATCCCGCCTGTCGCGACAGGTCCAGAGCGGGCCGCCAGCCTGTGGCCAGCGCGGCCGCCATCATCATTCAGGCGTTGCCGCCCTCGCCAAAGCCCCACATCCGCTCAAGGTTGTAGAAGCTGCGCACTTCGGGCCGGAACAGGTGGACGATCACGTCGCCGGCATCGATCAGCACCCAGTCCGCCGCGGGCAGACCTTCGATGCGGGCCGAGCCGAAGCCGCCCTTCTTCACACGCTCGCCCAGTTTCTGCGCCATGGCAGCGACCTGACGGCTGGAACGGCCGCTGGCGATCACCATGTGATCCGCGATCGAGCTTTTGCCCGCGAGGGGGATGGAAACGATCTCCTGTCCCTGATCATCGTCGAGCGATTTGAGCACGAGTTCGTGCAGACTTCCGGGTTCTGCGTCGAAATCGGCGATATCGCCCGTCGGTACGAAACCGGATGTCTCCGGCATATGTTGAGCCTGATTCATAGGGGTATTCTATACTCCTTTGGCTGCATGCCCACTGAATACGCGTGAAAGGAATCGGGAGCAGCCGTTTGCGCGCGCCCTGCACCCGAATCGGGCAAAAGGCAAACGCCGCACACGGCCGTCGGATCTGGCATGCTTGGGATCGTGACCGGTCGCCGGGCAATCAAACCCGGCTTCCCTGTGCCGTATCATCGCTGATGGACCGGTGGGTCACCGCATCGCGCGGGCTTGCACCAGCATAAGCGGCAGCCCAGTCGGGCCTTGCCTTGCGCCGGGCCGTGGCCGAGCGCGGATCGGGATCGAAACGCAGGAACACCAGTGCCGGCGCGCTCCATCTTCCCCGTTTGCGTAGGCTGGCGGCCGGTACACGGTAGCGCCGGAGCCAGGCCATGGCGGGGCTCGTCATGGCAGCCGCATCATAACCCGGCCGGGCGATCACCGCAATCGGCATGGCGCGCGCTATCAACCGCCAGTCGCGCCACAGGTGGAACTGGGCGAGATTGTCGCTGCCCATCAGCCAGATGAAGTCGCGCTTGGGATAGCGGCGCTTCAGATGGCGCAGCGTGTCGATGGTAAAACGCGTGCCCATCTCCCGCTCGATCGCGGTCACGCGGATGGGCGCGCGGCGGGCCTGCGCGCGGGCCGACAGCATGCGCGCGGCCAGCGGTGCCATCCCCGCCTGCGTCTTCAGCGGATTGCCGGGCGAGACCATCCACCACGCCTCGTCGAGCGCCAGTGCGTCCATCGCGAACAGAGTGATGCGGCGATGCCCGCCATGGGCAGGATTGAAACTGCCACCCAGTAACCCGGTGCGCATCGGCGTCAGTCGTCGAAATTCGCTTCGATCTGGCCGCCCTTGCGATATTCGCCCTGCCGCTTGAGCATCCAGCCGGGATATTGCATCGGCGGCGCATAGGCCGCGTCCAGCCGGGCGATGTCGTCTTCACTCAGGCGAACATCGCTCGCGCCCAGATTGTCCTGCAGCTGCGACAGCTTGCGCGCGCCGATGATGACGGTCGATACGGCCGGCTTGGCCAGCAGCCATGCCAGCGCCACCTGCGGCACGGTCGCGCCATGGCTGGCGGCAATGTCGTCCATCACCTCGACCGCGTCGTACCCCTTGTCCTTGTCGACCGGCGGGAAGTCGAAGCTCGCGCGGCGCCCCTCGCCTTCCTGTCCCCGGCGGTACTTGCCCGACAGGAACCCGCCCGCCAAAGGCGACCAGACCATCAGGCCCAGCCCTTCCGCCTCCAGCATCGGCGCGATCTCGTGCTCAAGGTCGCGCCCGACCAGCGAATAATAGGCCTGCAGCGACGCCAGCGGGGCCAGCCCCAGCTGTTCGGTCTTGCCGATGGCGCGGGCGATCTGCCACGCGGCCCAGTTCGAAACGCCGACATAGCGGGCGCGGCCTGACTGGACGATGGTGTCGAGAGCGCGCAGCGTCTCCTCAAGCGGCGTGGCCGGGTCCCAGCCGTGGATCTGGTAGAGATCGACATGATCCATACCCAGCCGGTCGAGGCTGGCGTCGATGGCGTTCAGCAAATGAAAACGCGATGCGCCGCGGGCGTTCACATCCTCACCCATCGGGCCCAGCGCCTTGGTGGCGATCACCAGCTCGTCACGGTTCAGGCCCAGATCGCGAATGGCGCGGCCCACCGCTTCCTCGGACTTGCCGGCGGAATAGACATCGGCCGTGTCGATGAAATTGATGCCGCCGTCGACCGCCGCCTTGACCTGCGGGTTCACGTCCGACTGCCCCAGCGCGCCCATCTGCTTGAACATCCCCTCGCCCTCGCCAAAGGTCATGGTGCCAAGGCAAAGCTCGGAAACGAACAGGCCGGTGCGGCCGAGACGGTTGTAACGCATGGGGGTCTCCCGAAGAAAAAGGCGGCCTCCGAATGGGGCCGCCTCCTGGTCAATCTAGAATATTAATCAGGGCCGCGTCTGCCCGTTCCCGCGTACCTGCCATTTATAGGTCGTCAGCCCTTCCAGCGCGACGGGACCGCGTGCATGCAGCCGTCCGGTGGCGATGCCAATCTCTGCGCCCAGCCCGAACTCGCCGCCATCGGCGAACTGGCTGGAGGCATTGGCCATCACGATGGCGCTGTCGACACGGTTCAGGAACGTCTCGACCGCATCGGTATCGGCCGCGACGATCGCATCGGTGTGCCCCGAACTATGCGCCGCGATATGGTCCAGCGCGTCGTCCATGCCGCCGACCATGGCGACCGAGGCGATGGCCTCGAGATATTCGGTGTCCCAGTCCTCGTCGCTCGCGGGCTTCACCCGCTCGTCCAGCTTTTGCACTGCCGCATCGCCGCGCACTTCGCAGCCTTCGTCCAGCAGCTTCTTCACCACGCCCTCGGCCTTGGGATAGGCCTTGTCGATCAGCAGCGTCTCCATCGCGCCGCAAACGCCGGTGCGGCGCAGCTTGGCATTGAGCGCGATCTCTTCCGCCATTAAAGGATCGGCGCTGGCGTGGACATAGGTGTGGTTGATGCCGTCGAGATGGGCGAGCACGGGCACCAGCGCCTCGTCCTGAACGCGCGCGACCAGCGACTTGCCGCCGCGCGGGACGATCATGTCGATCAGGCCCGCCGCCTTCAGCATCGCGCCCACCGCCGCACGGTCCTGCGTCGGGATCAGCTGCACCGCGCCTTCGGGGATGCCGCCCTTGGCAAGCCCTTCGGCCAGCGCCTTGTTGATCGCGCGGTTGGAATGCACCGCCTCGCTGCCGCCGCGCAGCAGCGCCGCGTTGCCGGCGCGCACGCAAAGGGTCGCGGCATCGGCGGGCACATTGGGGCGGCTTTCATAGATGATGCCGATCACGCCCACGGGCACGCGGACGCGCGCGAACTGCAATCCGTTGGGGCGTTCGGACCGATCGATCACCTGTCCCACCGGGTCGGGCAGGTCGGCCACGTTCTCGACCGCGGCGGCAATGCCTTCCAGCCGGTCCTCGTCCAGCTTCAGCCGGTCGATCATCGCGCTCGACAATCCGCGCTCCTTGGCGGCGTCGATATCCTTCGCATTCGCGGCAAGGATCTCGGCGGCATGATCGCGCAGCGAAGCGGCGGCGGCGCGCAGGGCGTCGGCCTTGGCATCGTCGCTCATCCCGGCCAGCACATGCTGCGCTGCACGGGCCTTGCGGGCCAGCTTTTCGATCACGGCCGCGCTGTCGTCGGCGGAAAGTGGGGCGTCGGTTTGCTTTTCGATTACAGTGTCCATGCCCGTAATCTAGCAATCGGGACCCGGTTTGTCAGCGTATGGGCCAAAAAAAGCACGATTCGGGCGGTCCGACAGGGCCTTGAGATTCGCTGCTGACTCGCATGTCAGCGTTTACGAAAGGGCGCGGCGAAACGCCGATAATCGACAATGGTTCCGCCGATTTAGGCTTCGTTTCCAATAATTGTAGCATTTCGTCCCGCCCCGGCAACGCTTCACCGCTAAGCCGACTCAGGAAACTTCAACTTAACCTTCTCGATGCTAGCCAGAGCTGGACGGGAAAGCTTCGCAGCCCCCTTGCGAGGCTCGTTTGGGATCTATGGGGTAAACCTTGGCGCAAGCTGCCCAAAGCACGCTTCTCGCCCGGATCAAGGGCTGGTTTCCTGACCGCGAGTTCATCATGCGCTCGCAAGGCCAGGTCCGCTTCGTCCGGATTTCCTCATCGCTGCAGATGAAGGCCGCGGGCGGTGCCGCCGCGCTGGCCGTCGTTTGGTCCGCCACCATGGGCGTTGCCGTGGTCAGCGAATGGAACACCCGCACCAATGCCGCCGAGCTGAGCGCGCGCGCCGCCAAGGTCGCCACCGCCGAAAGCCGCGTCACCGCCTATCGCGAAGGTCTGGACGAGGTTGCCGACGATCTATCGCGCCGCCAGGCCTTTATCGAGGACATGGTCGAGGACCATCTTGGCGACATGCCCGGCGCTGGTGCGGTGCAGGGCGTTCAGGATTCGACCGCCGAAACCCGCCGCACGGTCCAGAAGGTCAGCGCCGTCCTGCCCGAGGCGGTCGGCCTTGCCAAACTCGAGGCACGCCAGCTCGCCTTTGTCGAAGGGCTGACCCGCCTTGCCGACAAGCGCGCCGACGATGCGGCGAAGGCGATCCGCACGCTGGGGCTCGATCCCGCGACGGTCGCGCGGCTGAACGCCCAGAACAGCGCGATGGGCGGTCCCTTCGAGGCGTTCGGATCGGGCAATGACGAACTGGACCCCCGTTTCGAAAAGCTGGCCAGTTCGCTGTCGCGCATGGCCGCGCTGGAACGCGGGCTGGAAGGCATTCCCAACGTTCTGCCCGGTCGCCGCGACATGATCTCCTCGCCTTTCGGCTATCGCCGCGATCCGTTCACGGGCCGCGCCGCGATGCATTCGGGGCTCGACTTCCGCGGCGCGACCGGCACGCCGATCCGCGCCGCCGCCAAGGGCCGCGTCGCCTTTGTCGGGCGCAAGGGCGGATACGGCAATGTGATCGAGATTCGTCATGGCAATGGCGTCATGACCCGCTATGCGCACATGTCGAAGTTCGACGCGCGCGTCGGCGACCGTGTGGACGCGGGCGAGACCATCGGCCGCATCGGCAGCACGGGCCGTTCGACCGGACCGCATCTGCATTTCGAAGTCCGTATCAATAATCGCGCGGTCGATCCGCGCCCCATGCTGGAAAAAGGCGCCAGCATACTTGGAGCAAGACGTGTTCTCGAAACAGGAAAAACAGGCCCCGTCGCCGCGGCCGACCGGTAATACCATGGCATCTTCCAGCTTCTCCGTCCTCGGCTCCGACATCAAGGTCACCGGCAATATCCACGCGAGCGAGGATCTGCACATCGACGGAAGCGTCGATGGCGACATCCATTGCGGATCGCTGGTGCAGGGCGAATCCAGCACCGTGAACGGCGCGATCGAGGCGGAGAGCGCGCGTCTGGCCGGTACGGTCGACGGTTCGATCACCGCCAAGACGCTGGTGATCCTGAAATCCGCGCGCATCACCGGCGATGTGCATTACGACACGCTGACCATCGAACAGGGAGCGAATGTCGAGGGAAAGTTCGCCCGGCGCGCGCATGGCTCGGCGCCCGCCATGAACGGGGCAGTCTCAACCGGGGCTGACACCGACAACGAGCCGAAGCTCTCGCTGGCAAACTGACGAACCGAAGGGGGCTGGCGGCTGCCGGCCCTTATTTGTCGCCCGCTATCTCGGCACGAAGGGCCTTGCGGTCCAGCTTGCCGATCATCGTCTTGGGCAGTTCCTTGCGAATCTCGACCTCGGCCAGCCGCTCATGCTTGCCGACGCGTGAATTGACCCATTCGCGCAGGCTCTCCTCATCGTCCTCGCTGCCGGGTTCCAGCGTGACGAAGGCCTTGGGCACCTCGCCCAGATAATCGTCGGCGATTCCTATCACCAGCGCCTCGCGTATGCCGGGGCGATCGAGGATGATTTCCTCGATCTGGCTGGGGAACACCTTGAAGCCGCCCACCGCGATCATGTCCTTGATGCGGTCGACGATGGTCAGGAAGCCGTCCGCATCGATGGTGGCGACATCGCCGGTGCGCAGATAGCCGTCACGGAACACCGCATGGCCTTCGGGCCGGTTCCAGTATCCCTGCATGATCTGCGGCCCCTTGACCGCCAGCTCCCCCGGCTCGCCCGCAGGCGCGAACCGGGAAGGGTCCTCCTTGTCGAGCAGGCGGATGCTGGTGCCGGGCAGCAGTTGCCCGATGGTGCCGGGCTTTTCGTCGTCGGGCTTGCCGAACGGGTTGGTCGACACCACCCCCGAACTTTCGGTCAGGCCGTAACCCTCGACCACATGCGCGCCGGTCACGCTCTCGAACCTCTGCTTCAGTGGCAGGGGCAAGGGCGCGCCGCCCGATATGCACACCCGCAGCGAGGTGAAATCGGTGCTGCCGATGGCCGGGCAATCCAGCAGCGCCTGATACATGGTGGGCACGCCGGGCAGCGCGGTCGCCTGCGTGCGGTTCAGCGCCTTCAGCGTCTGTTTCGCGTCAAAGCGCGGCAGCATCACGATGGTCCCGCCGTTCAGCACCGTGCGATTGAGCACCACCGTATTGGCGAACACGTGAAACAGCGGCAGCACGCCGATCATCACGTCGCGCTCGCCGCGGTGCGGATCGATGCGCAGGGTCTGGCGCGCATTCACGGTCAGGTTCTGATGCGACAGCATCGCGCCCTTGGGCCGCCCGGTGGTGCCGCCGGTATATTGCAGCAGCGCGATGTCCTTTTCGGGGTCGATGGCGACGGGCGCAGGTTCGCCCGCACCCGCCACAAAGCGGTCCAGCGCGGTAATACGCGGATCGGAGGGCAGGGGGGTCAGGTCGCTGCGCTTCAACAGCTTCATCGCCAGCCCCATCCACCAGGGCATCATGCCCGGCAGATGGCCCACGACCAGCCGGTTGACGGCGGAACAGTCCAGCACCTCGATCGCGGTGGGCAGCAGCGCGCTGGAATCGACGGTGAACAGCAGGGTAACGCCCGAATCCTCGACCTGCGCCGACAATTCCTCGACCGTGTAGAGCGGCGAGAAATTCACCGCGGTCGCGCCCGCGATCATGATCCCGTAATAGGCGGTGATGTACAGCGGCACATTGGGCAGGAACAGGCCGACGCGGTCGCCCTTGCCGATGCCGGCAGCCTGCAAGGCGGCAGCGATACGGCGGGCCTGCGCCAGCGCCTCGCGATAGGTCAGCGTCTTGCCAAGGAAATCCGCGACATCGCGGTCGCCCGCCATCTGCGCGCCGCGCGCCAGCATGTCCGGTACCGACAAGGGCTCGAATCCCGCCTCCCAGTCGACCGGGTGACGATAGTGGCCCTCTCCATCGAGCCTTCGGCCGTTTGACATCGGCCATTCGGGCGGCGGCGCATCTTCTCCGATATTATTATTATGTGCGTTCATGGGCGGTATTGTGCCCGTTCGCCGGGAATGCGGCAAGATAGCCGCCTCGCAGCTGCGGCACCGCTTCGCAGTCGCAGCGTCCGCGCCCGACGAAAAAGGGCCCGGCTCACGCTGGAGCCGGGCCCTTTTCAATTGTGTTTCAAAGAGGCGCCTATTCCTCGGTCGCGTTGTCGCGGCGTGCGGCCAGCCATGCCTCGGCCTCGGCTTCTTGCGCGGCCTCGACAGCGGCGCGGGCGGCATCCTCGCGCTCCTTCTTCAGCTCGTCGATCAGGGCCTGGCGGTCGTCGACCAGCCGCGTGTCGGCCACCGGCTTCTGCTCATCGGCAGGCAGGTTCTTGGCCGCCTTGGCCACCGCCGCGTCCAGCTCGCGCTGGCTGCAGAGGCCCAGCGTCACCGGATCCTTGGGATTGATGTTCTGGATGTTCCAGTGCGACCGGTCGCGGATCGCGCCGATGGTGTTGCGCGTGGTGCCGATCAGCTTGCCGATCTGCGCGTCCGAGATTTCGGGATGGTTGCGGATCAGCCATGCGATGCCGTCGGGCTTGTCCTGACGCTTTGACACCGGGGTATAGCGCGGACCCTTGGTGCGCTGGACCTGAACCGGCGCCCGGTGCATCTTCAGCACGTATTCGGGATCGTTCTGGCCCTTCTCGATCTCCTCGTGCGTCAGCTCGCCCGCACGAACGGGATCGCGCCCGGTGTATTTCGCGCCGGCCAGATCGTCGGCCATGGCCTGCACCTCCAGCATGTGGAGGCCGCAGAACTCGGCGATCTGTTCGAACGTAAGGCCGGTGTTGTCGATCAGCCAGCTGGCGGTCGCGTGCGGCATCAGCGGAGTGGCCTGTTTCGTGCTCACGAAGTGAACCTTTCGCATGGGCCCCGTGGCGCGGGCCGGACATTCTTTCGGGAAAAATCCGGCGATGCGCGGGGCGGAAAAACGATAAGGGCCGCCCCTTACCGGAGCGGCCGCTTGCCTTTCGCATCTAGGCGATCCCGCGCATGCAGGCAAGGGTTTCCCGCTCGCCCGCGCGATTCAGCTTTACATGGGCGCGAAACGGGGCAGGGCGCGCATGCGCCCGATCCAGCCGCGAATCGCGCCCAGCCCGTCCAGCGAGAAGCCGCCTTCATGCGCCACATGGGTATAGGCGAATAGCGCGATATCGGCGAGCGAACAGGCATCGCCCACGAACCAGTCCCGCTCCGCCAGATGCCGGTCCATAAGCGCCAGTGCCGCCTCGCCGCCGCTGCGTTTCATCGCCATCAAGCAGCGCTGTTGGTCCGCCAGATTCGCTTCGCCCAGCACATGCAGCCAGTATCGCATGGTCGCGATATTGGGTTCGTGCTGATACTGCTCGAAGAACATCCAGCGCAGCATTGCGGCGCGTTCGAACCTACCCGAAGGAATCAGCCCGGATCCGTCGGCTAGGTAGAAACAGGCCGCGTTGCTTTCGGGCAGGAATTGCTCGCCCGCCTGCAGCACGGGAATTCGCCCATTGGCGTCGACCTCGGCCAGGAAACGCTCGGTGCGGGTTTCGCCCTTGGTGATGTCGTAGAACCGGCGCTCGACCGGAATGTCCAGCAGCGCCGCCGTCAGCCTGATCTTGTAGCAATTGCCGCTGACGGGATCCTCGTGAAGGATCAGCGGTGAGGGCAGGCCAGTCGGTGAAGTGTGGGCGGTCATAATACGGTCAGCACGATCTTGCCGACGTGATCCTCGTCCATGCGGCGGTGCGCATCGGCGGCGCGGTCCAGCGGATAGGTCGAATCTATTTCGGGCCGCAATTGCCCGCTGGCGACGAAGGGCCAGACCTCACGCCGGATCTCGTCCGCCAGCGCCGCCTTGAAATCGTCGGAACGCGGGCGCAGCGTCGATCCGGTCAGCGTCAGCCGCTTGGTCAGCACCTTGTGCATCGGGATCTCAGCCTTCACGCCGCCCTGCATGGCGATGGTCACGTGGCGCGCATCCTCGGCCATGCAGGCGATGTTGCGCGCGACATAATCGCCCGAAATCATGTCGAGCACGACGTCCACGCCGCGCCCGTCCGTGATGCGCCTGACCTCCTCGACGAAATCGCTGTCCTTGTAGTTGACCGCGTGATGCGCGCCCATCGCGCGGGCGGCATCGCATTTCTCGTCGCTGCCGCAGGTGACGATGATGGTCAGGCCGAACAGGTTCGCCAGCTTGATCGCCATGGTGCCGATCCCGCTGGTGCCGCCATGGACCAGCAGCCATTCGCCTTCGTCCGCCATGCCGTGTTCGAACACATTGCTCCACACGGTGAACAGGGTTTCGGGCAGCGCAGCGGCTTCCTCCATCGACATTTCGTCGGGCACGGGAAGGCAATGATCGGCCCTGGCAAGGCAATATTGCGCATAGCCGCCGCCCGCGACCAATGCGCACTTGCGCGTGCCCAGCAGTTCGGGATCGACAGCGTCGCCGACCGCGACGACCGTGCCAGCCACTTCCAGCCCCGGCGTATCGGGCGCACCCGGCGGCGGCGGATAGAGCCCCGAGCGCTGCATCACGTCGGGCCGGTTCACCCCGGCGGCCTGAACGCGCAGCAGGACCTGTCCCTCGGCGGGCGAAGGCACCGCCATCTCGCGCGGGACCAGCACTTCCGGCCCGCCCTTTCCGTCGATGGCGATGGCGGTCATCTTATCCGCGATGTTCGGATTGCTGCCGGGCTTGCCAGTTCCATTCACCCCGCCTGTCACATTCATCCCGTCTGTCACATTCACCCCTGAATCGAATGTCCCGCGATGACTGTTGCCAAACCGGCACATGCCCCGTGCCGACCGGCGTACAGCCTGTGGATTTCCGCCCACCCGCATGCGGTTAACCGCAAGGTGCATTGACAGCAAGGCAAACAGCGGCATGATCGGATATTGCAATGTTCGATGACGATCGCCCCCGGCCCGCTGGCCAAACCGGCGAACTCGCGACCCGCCTCGCGAGTGAGAACCTCGACCCGCTTTCGCAGGACGAGCTGGAAGAGCGCATCGCCTTGCTGGAACTGGAAATTACCCGGACCCGAACCCATATGGACCGGGTGGACA
Source organism: Croceicoccus sp. (assembly GCA_002694745.1). Lineage (GTDB taxonomy): Bacteria > Pseudomonadota > Alphaproteobacteria > Sphingomonadales > Sphingomonadaceae > Croceicoccus. The sequence goes on from NZMY01000034.1 coordinate 57,416, forward strand.
AGCACCGCCGTGCTGCCGAGGCTCTCTTCGGATCGCCGGAGAAGCCGCCAGCATGATCGCCCGCGCCGCCCCAGCTCGATTTGCTCGGGCCAGAAACATGGCGGCGCTTACCGTTGCAACACGGACTGCAAGGCCCGTTTCCGCCGCGCCATTGCGCGAAGGAAACGCGGGTTTCAGGCCCAGACCCCGCGACAGCGCCGGCACCGAAAATTCGCCGTTAACGCTTTCGCCTTACGTTCATGACAATCTTGCCATGATCGCGACTCCGGTTCCCTTTGGATAGGAAATAGCGCCCAATGCCCTCTTTCGCCCAGAGCCTCGAAAAGACGCTTCACACCGCGCTCGCCAATGCGGCAGAGCGCGCGCATGAATATGCGACTCTGGAACACCTTCTTCTCGCCCTGATCGAGGATGAGGACGCCGCGCAGGTGATGGAAGCCTGCGGCGTCGAGCTTCCCGAATTGACCGGCGTGGTGAAGCAGTACCTCGACCAGGAATATCAATCGCTGAAGACCAGCGAAAAGGCCGATCCCTCGCCCACCGCCGGGTTCCAGCGCGTGATCCAGCGCGCCATCCTGCACGTGCAGTCGAGCGGGAAGGACACGGTCACCGGCGCGAATGTGCTGGTCGCGCTGTTCTCGGAACGCGATTCCTATGCCGTCTATTTCCTGCAGCAGCAGGACATGAGCAGGCTGGACGCGGTTTCCTATATCAGCCACGGCATCGGCAAGACCGGCAAGCAGGTCGAGCAGCGCCCTGCCAAGGGCGACGAAGACCCCAAGGCCGAGGAACGCGCCGAGCAGGGGGCCAAGAACAAGAAGGATTCGGCGCTCGACCAGTTCACCGTCAACCTCAACACCAAGGCGCTGGCCGGCAAGGTCGATCCGCTGATCGGGCGCGGGCCCGAAGTGGATCGCACGATCCAGATCCTGTGCCGCCGATCCAAGAACAACCCGCTCTATGTGGGCGATCCGGGCGTCGGCAAGACGGCCATCGCCGAAGGCCTTGCCCGCAAGATCGTCGAGGGCGACGTGCCCGAAGTGCTGGCCGAAGCGGTCATCTACTCGCTCGACATGGGCGCGCTGCTGGCGGGTACCCGCTATCGCGGCGATTTCGAGGAACGGCTGAAGCAGGTCGTTTCCGAACTGGAAAAGATGCCCGAGGCGATCCTGTTCATCGACGAGATCCACACCGTGATCGGTGCGGGCGCGACCAGCGGCGGGGCGATGGATGCCTCGAACCTGCTGAAACCCGCGCTGTCGTCGGGTGCGATCCGCTGCGTGGGTTCCACGACCTACAAGGAGTTCCGCAACCACTTCGAAAAGGACCGCGCCCTGCTGCGCCGGTTCCAGAAGATCGACGTCAACGAACCCACGGTCGAGGATACGATCAAGATCCTGCGCGGCCTGCGTTCGGCGTTCGAGGAGCACCACCAGGTCAAGTACACGCCCGACGCGATCAAGACCGCGGTCGAGCTGTCGGCCCGTTACATCAACGACCGCAAGCTGCCCGACAAGGCGATCGACGTGATCGACGAAGTGGGCGCGATGCAGATGCTGGTCCCGCCCAGCCGCCGCAAGAAGACGATCACCGCTCGCGAGATCGAGAAGGTGATCTCGACCATGGCGCGCATTCCGGCGAAATCGGTGTCGAAGGACGACAAGAAGGCGCTGGAAAACCTGGAACGCGACCTGAAACAGGTGGTGTTCGGGCAGGACAAGGCGATCGAGGTTCTGTCGACCGCGATGAAGCTGTCCCGCGCGGGTCTGCGCGATGCGGACAAGCCGATCGGCTCGTTCCTGTTCAGCGGCCCCACGGGCGTCGGCAAGACCGAGGTCGCGCGTCAGCTGGCCGACATCATGGGCATTCCGCTGCAGCGTTTCGACATGTCGGAATATATGGAGCGGCACTCGGTCTCGCGCCTGATCGGCGCGCCTCCGGGCTATGTCGGCTTCGACCAGGGCGGTCTGCTCACCGATGCTATCGACCAGCAACCGCATTGCGTGCTGCTGCTGGACGAGATCGAGAAGGCGCATCCCGACCTGTTCAACATATTGCTGCAGGTGATGGACAACGGACGCCTGACCGATCACCACGGCAAGACGGTCGATTTCCGCAATGTCGTCCTCATCATGACGACCAATGCGGGCGCGGCGGACATGGCGCGCAATGGCATCGGCTTTGGCGACATCTCCAAGGCGGACGCCGGGGATGAGGCGGTCAAGAAGATGTTCAGCCCCGAATTCCGCAACCGTCTCGATGCGATCGTGCCGTTTGCCTATCTGGGCAAGGAAATCGTCAGCCGCGTGGTCGACAAGTTCATCCTGCAGCTGGAACTGCAGCTGGCCGACCAGAACGTGCATATACAGTTCGACGGCGATGCCCGGGGCTGGCTGGCCGAACGCGGTTACGACCGCCTGTATGGCGCGCGCCCGATGAGCCGCGTGATACAGGAAAAGGTGAAGCAGCCGCTGGCCGAGGAACTGCTGTTCGGCAAGCTGTCCGCAGGCGGCGAGGTGCATGTCAGCACCAAGACCGGCGAGGACGACAAGCCCGAGCTGGCTTTCGAACTGACGCCCGCCCCGCCCAAGCTGGTGAAGCGCCGCAAGAAGAAGGCGGCGCCGAAGAAGGACGGCGGCAAGTCGGCGGAAGGTTCGCACGAACCGGACGAGGATTCCGGCAACGGCTGACCGGCGATAGCGCGAATAGGGAAGGGCGGCCTCGAAAGGGCCGCCCTTTTCTATGGTGCCAGCTGTTCGACCAGCGCCTCGACCTGCCGTCGGGTATCTTCCAGCGCGCCGCCGGTGTCGATGACATGATCGGCCCGGGCGCGCTTTTCCGCATCGGGAACCTGGAGCGCGAGGATCTCCTCGAATTTCTCCACCGTCATTCCCGGGCGCTTCAGAACGCGTCGGCGCTGTTCCTCGGCAGGCGCCGACACGACCGCCACGGCATCCAGCCCGCGCGTGCCGGTCTTTTCGTACAGCAGCGGAATATCGAACACGATCAGCGGCGCATCGCGGTTCGCTTCCATGAAGGCGAAACGCTCTTCCGCGACGGCGGGATGGACGATGGCCTCCAGCCTTTTCAGCGCCTGCGGATCGGCGAACACGATGGCGCCCAGTTCGGCGCGCTTGACGCCTTCGGGGCCGGTGGTGCCGGGAAAGGCTTCCTCTATGGCTGGGATCAGCAAGCCGTTTGGCCCTTGCAGGCGGTGCACCTCGGCATCGGCATCGAAGACTGGGACGCCGCAATCGCGGAACATGCCCGCAACGGTCGACTTGCCCATGCCGATGGAGCCGGTGAGGCCAAGGATGAAGGGCCGGTTTTCGCTTGCCGGGCTGTTCATCGGGTCAGGATCTCGCGCAGTTTGGCGTCATCTTCGCGCGGCGCTGGCTGGCCAAAGAATTTCTCGAACGCATAGGCCGCCTTCCCGATCAGCATCGACAGGCCGTCGATGGTCCGGAAACCGGCCTCTTTCGCGGTCTTCAGAAATTCGGTCTCGCGCGGGCTGGTGACGATTTCATAGCAGATCGAGCGCGGCGGGACATGGCCGGGATGCAGGTCCAGCGGCGGATTGCCAGTCATGCCCAGCGGGCTGGCATTGACCACCAGATCGAGGCAACCGACCCGGTCGTCGAAATCGAATTCGGTCGGCTCGGCCAGCATGGACAGCGGCGCGACATGGTGCTCGCCCTCGGGGTCCAGCTCGTCCAGCAGGACGCGCGCCCTGGCCGGATCGCGGCCGAACATCACGATGACGAAGCCATGATCGCACAGCGCCTTGACCAGCGCCCGCGCCGCACCGCCATTGCCGATGATGCGCGCCATGCGGAACAGATGCGGCTGCGAAAGCTCGTCCAGCAAGGGTTCGAGGAAGCCGGGCGCATCGGTGTTGAAACCCTTCAGCGTGCCGTCCGCCTGTCGCACCACCGTATTGACCGCGCCGATCGCCTGCGCCGCCGGATCGACCGCATCGACCAGCGCCATGATCGCCTGCTTGTGCGGCATGGTGACGTTGCAGCCGCGCCAGTCCGGATCGCCGCGCCGCTGCGCGATGTAGTCCGCGAGCCCTTCGGCCGTCACGTGACAGCGGCGATAATCGCCGTCCAGCCCCAGCCGCTGCAGCCAGAAATTATGGATGTCGGGCGATTTCGACTGCGCGATGGGGTCGCCGATCACCTCGGCATAGGGCCGGTTCGATCCTTGGGCGGTCATTGCGGCAATTCCCCCTGTTCGCGCAGCGCGCCCAGCACCGGCAGCAATGGCATGCCCAGCACGGTGAAATAATCGCCGTCAAAGCCTTCGAATAATTGCACGCCCGGCCCCTCGATGCGGAACACGCCGACACACCAGCCGACCGCGGGCCATTCGGCGTCGAGATAGTTCTCGATAAAGTCCTCGCTCAGGCGGCGCACCCGCAAGCGGGCCAGCGCCTTGTGCCGCCATACCATGTCGCCATCCCGGACCAGCGCCGCTGCGCTGTGCAGATGCATGGTGCGGCCTGAGAAGAAGCGCAGATGCTGCGCGGCAGCCTCGCGGCTCTCCGGCTTGTCGAAACGGCGCCCGTCTACCTCGACCAGCGAATCGCTGCCCAGTACCAGCCGTCCGGGTGCATCGACCGCCGCCGCCTTGGCTTCCGCCAGCGCAAGCGCGATGTCGCCGGCCGCGGCACCCGTCATCGCGGCCTCCAGCGCGCGCTCGTCGATGTCGGCAGGCCGCGCCTCGAACGCGACGCCCGCCTGTTCCAGCATGGCCTGCCGCGACGCGCTCTTGGATGCGAGCACGATCATACCGGCTTGGGCCCCGTATTGCCTTTCGACAGGCCGCTCTGCCGTTCATTGACCAGATTGATGACTGCCGCCGCCGTTTCCTCGATCGATCGGCGCGTGACGTCGATCACCGGCCAGCCATTGTCGGCGAACATGCGGCGCGCGAATTTCAGTTCCTTTTCGACCCGGTCGTGATCGACATAATCCGTCTCGGGCGCCTGGTTGAGCGACAGCAGCCGATTGCGCCGGATCTGGATCAGCCGGTCGGGCGATGTCGTCAGCCCCACGACCAGCGGCCGGCGCAGGCCGAACAGCGCCTTGGGCGGCGGGGATTCGACCACGATGGGGATATTGGCGGTGCGATAGCCGCGATTGGCCAGATAGATCGAGGTCGGCGTCTTGGACGTGCGCGACACGCCCGCCAGCACGATATCGGCCTCTTCCCATTCCTCCCACAGCAGGCCGTCGTCATGCGCGATGGTGAACTGGATCGCCTCGACCCGCGCGAAATAGGCCTCGTCCATGCGGTGCTGGCGGCCGGGGCGGGCATGCGCTTCCTGTCCCAGCAGGCTGGACAGGCGGCGCGTCACCTCGTCCAGTGCGGACACGGTGGCCAGCCCCGCCTCGTCGCATTTTGACTCCAGCCTTTCGCGGATCTCCTGGTTCGCCAGCGTGAACAGCACGAGGCCCGGATTGCGCACGATTTCGCCCATGATGCGGTCGAGATGCTGCTGCGAGCGGACCATCGGCCAGAAATGGCGGTCGACATCGGCTCCCTCGAACTGCGCCAGCGCCGCCTTGGCGATCATTTCCAGCGTCTCGCCCGTGGAGTCAGACAGAAGATGCAGGTGCAGGCGGGTCATTGCGCTATGATCGATCCTGGTCGCCGTAACGGCCGGTTGGGGGTTGTGGACGAATAGGGCGATAAATCATGGGACGATGCCGGGGACAAGCAAAACGACCGATTCCGTCCCCGCTGCGAGTCCCGAACGGGCCAGGTTCTGGACAGGGGGTCCGCTTCGCCCACAGCCTGTTCATAAGGCGAAGAACTAGCGTTTGACTCACGTCGCATGCGGATTCGGGTTCGGCAATTTGCAGTGGCCTTGCGGTGATAATTCGGGCAATCGCGACAATCCCCACAATCCACAGGACCAACAGAGTCCTTCAACCAATTATAAGAATCTTTCTTTTGGAGATTTATGGCAGGCCCTCTTCTCGAAACGCTCAAGGGCAGGAATCTCGACCGGCGCCCGATCTGGCTGATGCGGCAGGCGGGACGCTATCTGCCCGAATACCGCGAATTGCGCGCGGAAAAGGGCGGGTTTCTCGCGCTGGTCTATGACAGCGAGGCCGCGGCCGAGATCACGATGCAGCCGTTGCGGCGGTTCGGTTTCGACGGGGCGATCCTGTTTTCCGACATTCTGATCGTGCCCTATGCGATGGGCCAGAACCTCGAATTCCTGGCGGGCGAGGGGCCAAAGCTTTCGCCAAGGCTCGCCGATGGGGCGCTGAGGGCGCTGGAAGGGGTGCCAGAGCGCCTTTCGCCGATCTACCGCACCGTGGAGCTTGTGAAGGCGCAGTTGAGCCCACAGCAGACCATGCTGGGCTTTGCGGGCGCGCCGTGGACGGTCGCGACTTACATGGTCAATGGCGAGGGCAGCCGCGACCAGCATGAAACGCGCGAAATGGCCTATGCCGATCCGCAAGGGTTTCAGGCGATCATCGATGCCATCGCCGATGTCACCATCGACTATCTGGTCGGCCAGATCGAGGCCGGGGCCGAGGCGGTGCAGGTGTTCGACAGCTGGGCGGGCAGCCTTGCGCCCGACGAGTTCGGCCGCTGGGTGATCGCGCCCACCGCGCGCATCGTGGCCGCGGTGCGCCAGCGCTGTCCGGGCGTGCCGATCATCGGCTTTCCCAAGGGCGCGGGCGAGAAGCTGGTCGCCTATGCCAAGGAAACGCTGGTCGATGCGGTGGGTGTGGACGAGTCGGTGGATATCGCGTGGGCAGCGCGTGAACTGCCGGAAAACATGCCGCTGCAGGGCAATCTGGATCCGCTGCGGCTGATGGCGGGCGGCGCGGAGATGGAGAGCCGCGTGCGCTTCATCCTCGACGCCTGCGCGCACCGGCCGCATGTGTTCAACCTGGGTCACGGGATCGGCCAGTTCACCCCGATCGAGCATGTCGAGAGCCTGCTTGCCACCGTGCGCGGCTGGCAGCGGCCCTGATTTGCATCGCCCATCGGACCATCGTCGATCAGGCCGCCGTTCCTCAGGCTAGCGATCGGGCGATTGCCCTCACTACCCCCTTCAACCTCCCGTTCCGCGCCGCTATCAAGGCGGCCATGCAAGAGGCGCTTTCCATGATCTACCTCTGGCTCAAGGCAGGCCATATCATCTTCGTGGTGTTCTGGCTGGCGGGGCTGTTCATGCTGCCGCGCCAGATGATCTACATGCATCCCGCCGCGCCCGGCTCGGACGAGGAAGCGCTGTGGGCCAAGCGGACCGGCCTGCTGCGCAAGATCATCCTGACGCCCAGTCTGGTCGTGGTGTGGGTGCTGGGGCTGGCGCTGGCCTATGTGCAGGGTGTCTGGGGCGAATCCTGGCTGCATGCCAAGCTGCTGCTGGTCGTGCTGATGACCGCCTATCACGGGATCATGGTCGGCAAGGCGAAAAAGATGGCGCGGGGCGATCGTCCGCTTTCGGAAAAGCAGCTGCGCATGTGGGGCGAGGTGCCGGGCATATTGCTGGCGCTGATCGTGGTGCTGGTGGTCGTCAAACCGTTCTAGGCCGCCCGCATCGCCGGTTTTGCGACCAGTGGTGGACACATAAGCGGCGAAGGGCGATTGACCTTGCGCCGCGGCGGCCTTATCTTGGGCCTTGTCTTTTAGCGACCCTCGCGCACCATGCGGGGTTCTCGCTCCAGCCTTTACAAACCGAATAACGTCCTGCCTTCGCCGAACTGCGTGCGAATTTCCGGTTCAAGGACGCCAAGCGGATCTCCTTAATCGGAATAACAGAATATGCATCTCAAGGAACTCAAGCAGAAAACCCCCGCCGAACTGGTCGAAATGGCCGAAGAGCTGGGCGTGGAGGGCGCGTCGACCCTGCGGCGTCAGGACATCATGTTCGGCATCCTGAAAGAGGTTGCCGAGGATGAGGAAATCCTGGGCATCGGCACGATCGAAGTGCTGCCCGACGGTTTCGGCTTCCTGCGCAGCCCCGAGGCGAACTATCTCGCCGGGCCCGACGACATCTATGTCTCGCCCAACCAGGTCCGCAAGTTCCAGCTGCGCACCGGGGATACGGTCGAGGGCGAGATTCGCGCGCCCCGCGACGGCGAACGCTATTTCGCGCTGACCAAGCTGCTCAAGGTCAATTTCGACGACCCCGACGTGGTCCGTCACCGCGTTAATTTCGACAATCTCACCCCGCTCTATCCGGACGAGAAGCTGGTGCTCGACACCGTGGATCCGACCGTGAAGGACAAGTCGGCGCGGGTGATCGACATCATCTCGCCGCAGGGCAAGGGCCAGCGCGCGCTGATCGTGGCGCCGCCGCGCACCGGCAAGACCGTGCTGCTGCAGAACATCGCCAAGGCAATCACCGACAACCATCCCGAAGTGTTCCTGCTGGTCCTGCTGGTCGACGAACGGCCCGAGGAAGTGACCGACATGCAGCGCAGCGTGAAGGGCGAAGTCATCTCCTCGACCTTCGACGAACCTGCGCAGCGTCACGTGCAGGTCGCCGAAATGGTGATCGAAAAGGCCAAGCGACTGGTCGAGCACAAGAAGGACGTGGTGATCCTGCTCGATTCGATCACGCGCCTCGGCCGTGCCTACAACACCGTGGTCCCGTCCTCGGGCAAGGTGCTGACCGGCGGTGTCGACGCGAACGCATTGCAGCGCCCCAAGCGCTTCTTCGGCGCGGCGCGCAATATCGAGGAGGGCGGCTCGCTCTCCATCATCGCGACCGCGCTGATCGACACCGGCAGCCGCATGGACGAGGTGATCTTCGAAGAGTTCAAGGGCACCGGCAACTCGGAAATCGTGCTCGACCGCAAGGTCGCGGACAAGCGCATCTTCCCCGCACTGGATGTCGGCAAGTCCGGCACCCGCAAGGAAGAGCTGCTGGTCAACAAGGAACAGCTGTCCAAGATGTGGGTTCTGCGCCGCATCCTGATGCAGATGGGCACGATCGATTCGATGGAATTCCTTCTCGACAAGATGAAGGATTCGAAGACCAACGAAGACTTCTTCGCCACCATGAACCAGTGATCTGCGGGGCCGGCCCGCAGACCATGCGACCGGCCCTTCAGACCATGCGAAACGTCTCTGCGCTCGCCGCTTTCCAGTGGCGGGCGTATTGCGTGTTGTCGGGGTCTTCCACCAGCACGCCGGGTTTCAGGAACCGATAGAACTGGTCCATCGAATCGGACCGCACCGAATTCAGCCGCTCGCCAATGTGATGCGGCTGGATCTGCCATGGATCGTCCAGCCCCATCGCAACCACGATCTCGCGCAGCCCGTGCAGGGTCTGGCGCTGGAACCGCGCGACCCGTTCCGCCTTGTCCTCCACCACCAGCCCGCGCTGGCGCGTGGCGTCCTGCGTGGCGACACCGGTGGGGCATTCATCGGTGTGGCATTTCATCGATTGCACGCAGCCCAGCGCAAACATGAAGGCGCGCGCGGCATTGCTCCAGTCCGCGCCCAGCCCGAAATTCATCGCCAGCCCCGCGCCCGAATGCACCTTGCCTGCCGCCGCGATCTTCACCTGCGGCTTCAGCCCCGATCCGACCAGCATGTTGCGCACCATGATCAGCCCCTCGCGCATCGGCATGCCGACACGGTTGGACAATTCGACGGGGGCCGCGCCAGTGCCGCCTTCGCCGCCGTCGACGACGATGTAATCGACCGTGATGCCGGTCTCCAGCATGGCCTTGGCGATGGCCATCACCTCGTGCGGCTGTCCCACGCACAGCTTCAGCCCGACCGGCTTGCCGCCCGCCATCTCGCGCAGCCGGGCGCACCATTCGATCATCTCGATCGGCGTGGAAAAGGCCGAATGCCCGGGAGGCGACAGGCAATCCTCACCCACCGGCACGCCGCGCGCTTCGGCGATCTCGTCGGTCACCTTGCTGCCCGGCAGCAATCCGCCATGGCCGGGCTTCGCGCCCTGGCTCAGCTTGACCTCGATCATCCTGACCGTGTCGGCCTGCGCATTCTCGGCGAACAGGCCGGGATCGAAACTGCCGTCCTTGTTGCGGCAGCCGAAATAGCCGCTGCCCAGTTCCCACACCAGATCGCCGCCATGCGCCTTGTGATAGCGCGAGATGCCGCCTTCGCCGGTGTCGTGATAGAACCCGCCGCTGGATGCGCCCTTGTTCAGCGCCATGACCGCATTGGCCGACAGCGATCCAAAGCTCATCGCCGAAATATTGAGCAGCGATGCGGAATAGGGCCGGCTGCACTGGTCCGATCCGACCTTACAGCGCCATTCCTTCGGTGCCTCCTTGGTGGGCGCGATGGAATGGCCAAGCCACTCATATTCCTCGGAATACACATCCAGCTCAGTGCCGAACGGATGCGAATCGAGCTGACCCTTCGCCCGCGCGTAGATCAGCGCTCGCTGGTCATGGTTGAAGGGCCGCCCTTCCAGATCGGATTCGATCAGATAGGAGCGGAAATAGGGCCGGAAATCCTCCATCAACCAGCGAAAGCGCGCGATCAGCGGATAATTGCGCCGCAGCGTGTGCCGGGTCTGGAAGAAATCCCACACCGCAATCAGCAGCAGCGGCACGGTGAGATAGGCGAGCCAGCGCACGCCAGGCCAGACCAGCGCAACCGCGGTTAGCACCACCAGCACCGCCGGCACCGCAAAGCGCGTGTAAAGATCAGCGGAGCGGCGCCAGCTGGCCCTGTTCTGCATGGCTGCGCTTACGCCAGATGCTTGCCGAAGAACTCCGCGGTGCGCTTGTCCGCCAGCTGTGCGCCCTGCTCATCGCGGCGCTTGCCGGATTGCGTGGCAAAGCCGTGATCCAGCCCCTCGTAATCATGCAGGGTCACGCGCGGGTGATCGTCCAGCCCTTCGTGCATCGCCTTTTGCGCATCCGCATCGACAAAGCCGTCCGCCGTCGGGATATGCAGCATCAGCGGCTTGGCGATGGCATGGCTCTCGTTCAGCATCTTGTCGATCATCACGCCGTAATATCCGACCGAGGCATCCACGTCGGTGCGCGCCGCCATCATATAGGCAAGCCGTCCGCCCGCGCAGTATCCGACGCAGCCGACCTTTTGCACGCCTTCCTCGCGGCGGACCCAGTGGACCGTCGATTCCAGGTCCTTCACCGCCTGGTCGAAGTCGAACTTGCCGAAATAGTCGAACGCCTGCTGCATCTCGTCCTCGACATCGGGGTCGAGTTCGATCCCCGGCTCAAACCGCCAGAACAGGTCGGGCGCGACGGCGAGATATCCGTCCTTGGCCAGCAGGTCGCACTTTTCCCGAATTCCGGCATTCACGCCAAAGATCTCCTGAATGACGACGATCGCCGCCTTAGGCGTAGAGGAGGGCCGGGCGACATAGACGCCAAAGCTGCCGTCATTCTCAAGCGTGGGAACCGATTGGGCGAATTCCATGGCCATTCTCTCCTTATGCGGTTGCGGGTGCTCGACCCAACCTAGGAAGCACCATTGGACATTGCCACCCGTCTGTGACAGCGTGCACCCATGCATAAGGTTCCACGGGGTTAAGCCAATGAAAGTGAATGTCGAATTCGATTGCTCGCCGGAAGAGGCGCGGCGCTTTCTTGGCCTGCCCGATGTCACGCGCGTGAATGAATATTACGTCGACACCATCATCAACACGATGAAGGGGACCGGAAATGTCGAGCAGATGCAGGAAATGATCAAGCAGTTCACCCCGATGGGTGAGCTGGGCCTGAAAATGTTCCAGCAGCTGATGGAAACCGGCGCGCAGGCGGCTTTCGGCAAGGGCGCCAAATCCACGAACTAGGCCTGATCGCAGCATAGGGGCTGGATTTCGCCGCGCCGGGTGGGCACTGGCATGGCCATGGCTGTCGACGACACGATCTTCGCCCTTTCCAGCGGCAATCCGCCCGCCGGCATTGCCGTGATCCGCATCAGCGGTCCGCGTGCCTCGTCGGTATTGCAGAGCCTGGGTGGACGCATTCCGCAGCCCCGCCGCGCCAGCGTGATGCAGCTGCGCGATCCCGCCGACGCCAGCCTTCTTGACGAAACGCTGGTCCTGTTCCTGCCGGGCCCCCGCAATGCGACCGGCGAGGACTGTGCCGAGCTTCATTTGCACGGCGGCCGCGCGCTTGTGGCGAGGGTTCAGGAGGTTCTCGCATCGCTCGACGGATTGCGGCGCGCCGAACCGGGCGAGTTCACGCTGCGCGCCTTTCGCAATGGAAGGATTGATCTGGCCGAGGCCGAAGGGCTCGCCGATCTGCTGAGCGCGGAGACCGAACTGCAATTGCGCAATGCACAGGCGCTGAGCGGCGGAGCCTTTTCGCGGCGGGTCGGTGAGTGGCGGGACGAGGTGCTGTCGCTTTCGGCGCGGATCGAAACCCTGATCGACTTTTCGGATGAGGACGACGCGGATGCCATCGAGCTGGACATGGCACGGGAGTGCGCCGTCTTGGCAGAAAGACTGGGCGAATGGCTGCACTCGCCGCGCGCGGAGGTGCTGCGCGAGGGGTTTCGCGTTGCCATTGGCGGGCCTCCAAACGCAGGAAAAAGTAGCCTGTTCAATGCTTTGATAGAGGATGAGGCGGCCATCGCAACGCCCATCGCGGGCACTACGCGTGACGCGCTGCATCGGCCCATCGCCTTGGGTGGCATCCCCTTCCTGTTCGTCGACACGGCGGGACTTCGCGACCGCACCGACGATACGATCGAGGCCATCGGCATAGAGCGGGCAGGCGCGGAACTCGCGCGCGCGGACCTTGTGCTATGGCTTGGCGAAAAGGGGCAGGGACCGGAGAATAGCTGGCAGATCGAGACCAAGATCGATCTTCGAATCTCGCCGGCGGAGAAGATGGCGTCCGCCGATTTTTCGGTTTCTGCCGCGACGGGGGAGGGGGTCGACGCGCTTCGGACGGCTTTGATCGCAAGAGCAGCCGAAGCGATGCCTAAACCCGGCCAGATCGCGATCAACGAGCGGCAGGCCTCGCTGATCGAACAGGCGAGGGATAATCTTGTCGAGGCTGGCCATCTGTCCGATCCCTTACTGATCGCCGAGTGTCTCCGCCGGGTGAGGAGTGCATTCGATCGGCTGCTGGGCAATACCGGCACGGAAGACATGCTCGACGCACTGTTCGGACGCTTCTGTATCGGCAAATAGATGTTCCACGTGGAACATCTACGCCTTTCTTCTTTGACCGTGATGCGCGCGAACGGTATGGGCCGAACATGCATAATTTCGACGTCATTGTGGTCGGCGGAGGTCACGCCGGATGCGAAGCGGCCGCCGCCGCCGGACGTATGGGCGCGTCCACCGCGCTTGTCACCTTCGACAAGAGCAAGACTGGGGCGATGTCCTGCAATCCGGCCATCGGCGGATTGGGCAAGGGACATCTGGTTCGCGAGGTCGACGCGTTCGACGGATTGATCGCCCGCGCCGCCGATCAAGCGGCGATCCATTATCGCATGCTCAACCGCTCAAAGGGCAGCGCCGTTCAGGGGCCGAGGGTACAGGCCGACCGCACCCTCTTTCGCCAGGCAATTCAGGCGATGATGTCCGAGACTCCGAACGTAACCGAGATCGAGGGCGAGGTGGCCGCACTGGTCATGTCGGGCGGTCGCGCGTGCGGCGTCGAACTGGCCAGTGGCCAGCGGTTGATGGCATCCGCGATCATCCTCTGCACCGGTACGTTTCTGGGGGGACGCCTCTTCCGGGGCGAGGAAAGGCTCGAAGGTGGGCGGATCGGCGAGAACAGTGCCCACCGGCTGGCCGCGCAATTGCGCGAAGCCAATCTACCCATGGCACGCCTCAAGACAGGCACGCCACCGCGGCTCGATGGACGGACCATAGATTGGCAGCAGTTGCAACGGCAGGAGTCCGACGTCGAGCAATGGCTGATGTCGCCGCTGACGGGGAGCCGCCGGAATCCGCAATTATTTTGTGCGATCACCCGCACGAATGAACGAGCGCATGATATAGTCCGAGGTGGGCTCGACAGATCGCCGCTATTTTCGGGAGCCATCGATTCACGCGGTCCCCGATATTGTCCTTCCATCGAAGACAAGATCCACCGTTTCGGCGACCGTGACGGACACCAGATTTTCCTCGAACCGGAGGGTCTGGATAATGCGCTGATCTATCCCAACGGTATCAGCACATCGCTGCCCGTCGACATTCAGGAAGCGATGCTGAAGGCCATCGCTGGCCTCGAACAGGTTCGCGTTATCGAGCCCGGATATGCTGTCGAGTATGATCATATCGATCCGCGCGCTCTCACGTCGACGTTGGAGCTCAAGGCCATGCCCGGCCTGTATTGCGCCGGTCAGATCAATGGCACTACCGGCTATGAGGAAGCAGCCGCGCAAGGCCTGCTCGCCGGGCTCCACAGTGCTGCTGTTGTATTGGGACGCGAAGGGCCAAGGCTCGACAGGGCAAATAGCTACATGGCTGTAATGGTCGACGATCTTACATTGCAGGGCGTATCGGAACCCTATCGCATGCTGACCGCCCGCGCCGAATATCGGCTTCGCCTGCGCGCCAATAACGCATCCTCGCGTCTCACACCGATCGGGATCGATATCAGTTGTATAGGCAAGCAGCGCCGGGAATGGTTCGAAGCAAGGGAGAAGCAGGCCTTTGCGGTGCAGGATTGGCTGTCGCACTCTTGGTCGCGCGCCGATATTGTTTCACGTGGAACATCGGTCGCGCTGAGCGCAAGCGGCACGCGCCCACTGCGGGACTGGGCCCGGTTCGAAGAAATCCGCGACAAGATCGGCGATTGGGCCATGGAGGATGGCGTGGCGAGCGATAGCGACCTGATGGAGGAGGTGAGCGAAAATCTTCTCTACGCCCCCTATCTCGAGCGACAGGATGCAGAGCTTCGCGACCTGCGTGCAGCCGAAGGGCTGACGATTCCGAAGCACTTCGAATATGGCGCGCTCCCCGGCCTGTCTAACGAGATGAAGGAGCGTCTTTCGAATGCTAGGCCGGAAACCGTGTCTGCGGCCGGGCGTGTTCCGGGCGTGACTCCCTCTGCGCTCGCCGCCTTGGTTGTGAACATACGCAAGTATGAAAATGACCGGGCAGCATGACAAGGCCGGATATTGAGGTAAATCGGCAGGACCGTCAGCAGGCTCTGGATTGGATAAATTCTCGACTTGGCGCAACGGATGCGCAAATCGAGCATTTGCATATGTTCGTTCGCATGCTCCTTGAGGAAGCCGAGGAACAAAATCTCATCGCCGCCGCGACGCGCCGGATTATCTGGTCGCGCCATATTCTCGACAGCGCCCAGCTGCTTGATCATGTTCCACGTGAAACATCTATGTCATGGATCGATTTGGGGTCGGGGGCTGGGCTTCCCGGAATCGTCCTCGCGATCCTTCGGCCAGCCGATCAGTTTACTTTGGTCGAACGCCGCCCATTACGCATCTCATGGCTGGAACGTGCGATTGACCGGCTCGAACTGCGCAATGCGCATGTCTGCGGTACCGCCGTTGCTGCCGTCCCTGACCAGAAATTCGACGTTATCACCGCCCGCGCGTTCGCTCCGATGCCCAAGCTCTTGGCGATGGCCGGGCGCTTCGCTACCAAGGATACGTTGTGGCTGCTTCCCAAAGGACGGTCTGCGAATGACGAGGTGGCGGCAATTCCATCTTGGCAGAATACGTTCCACGTGGAACCTTCAGTTACGGACAGCGAATCGGGAATCATAGTAGGTCGCATTGATCCCAAGGCGATCGGTCCCAAAGGCGGGGTGCGTCGATGATTGTTATTGCAATCGCCAACCAGAAGGGCGGCGTGGGAAAGACGACCACAGCCATCAATCTTGCCACCGCCTTTGCGGCGTCGGGCTGGCGGACATTGCTGATCGACCTCGATCCGCAGGGGAACGCCTCGACCGGGCTAGGCATAGCGCGTGCAGATCGCGAAAATTCTAGCTTCGAGCTGCTGATCGACGGAGCGTCGCTGTCCGAATGTGCACGTGAAACGTCGATCCCGCTCCTCGACATCGTCCCGGCGACGGTCGACCTATCCGGGGCCGAAATCGAACTGGTATCGGCCGAGAACCGCACGCAGCGCCTGCGCGACGGTCTGACGGATCACGCCAAATATGACATCGCCTTCATCGATTGCCCGCCTTCGCTGGGCCTGCTGACTCTCAACGGCCTGGTCGCGGCGGACAAGCTGCTCGTCCCCCTGCAATGCGAGTTCTTCGCGCTCGAGGGTCTCAGCCAGCTGTTGCAAACCGTCGAGCAGGTACAGCAGCGCTTTAACGAGGATCTGGGCATCGTGGGCATCACGCTCACCATGTTCGACCGGCGCAACCGGCTGACAGACCAGGTAGCGGAGGATGTCCGCGAAGTGCTGGGCGACCTTGTCTTCGACACGGTCGTGCCGCGCAATGTGCGCCTGTCCGAAGCGCCGAGCCACGGCGTGCCCGCCCTCGTCTATGATCACAATTGCGCCGGTTCGCGGGCCTATATGGACCTTGCGCGCGAACTTATTGACCGGCTGCCCAAACGGAGGAAAGCGGCATGAGCAAGACCGCGGCAAAGGAAGACACCAAGCCAACCGCAAAGCGCCGCGCGGCGCTGGGCCGGGGGCTGGGCGCCTTGCTCGGCGATGCGCAGCGCGAGGAACCGGTCTCGCGTCCGCAGGCTTCCCACAATGCAAAGGCACCCGCGCCCGCGCCGGCGGAGGGCGTGACAAGTGGCCTTGCCCTGCTGGCGATAGCCTCGATCGAACCGCATCCGGAAAACCCGCGCGTCGAGTTCGAGGAAGGCGCTCTGGAAGAGCTCGCGGGCTCCATCGCCTCGCGCGGTGTGATTCAGCCGGTGATCGTGCGTCCGGCCAGCGGCGGCCGCTATCAGCTGGTCGCTGGCGAACACCGCTGGAGGGCTGCGCAGAAGGCGCAACTCCATGAAATTCCAGCAATAATTCGCGAACTGGACGACCGCGAGGTCACCGCTCTGGCGTTGATTGAGAACATCCAGCGCGAAGACCTCAACCCGGTCGAGGAAGCGCGCGCCTATCACCGCCTGTCCGACCGCGACGGCATGGCGCAGGCCGAGATTGCCCGACTAGTCGACAAGTCGCGCAGCCATGTCACCAATCTGATGCGCCTGCTTGCCCTGCCGCAGCCGGTGCTGGCGATGGTGGAGAAGGGCGCGCTGTCGATGGGCCACGCCCGCGCGCTGATCAATTGCCCCGATGCCGAGGCGATTGCCGAAAAGGCCGTCGCCAAGAAGCTGTCGGTCCGCGATGTCGAGAAGCTGGTCCGCAAGCAGGCTGCGGGCGAAACCGCACAGCCCGCCCGCCGCGTGGCGCGTGAACCGCGCGGTCCGGAAAACGCCGATATCGCGGCGGTGCAGACTCAACTGGAAGACGCGCTGGGCCTGCCCGTGTCGATTCAGGTCGACGCGGATCCGGCATCGGGCACGGTGACGATTCGCTACAAGACGCTCGACCAGCTCGATCTGGTCTGTCAGCGCCTGACGGGCGGCGAAATCTAGATTCGCTGCGAAAGAATGCTCGCAAGTGCTTCAAGCCCCTTGCGATCTTCCTCGTCGAAGAAGTCCGGTTCGGGGCTGTCGCAGTCGATCACGGCGATGGCCTCGCCCCCGCGCATGACGGGCACCACCAGTTCCGACCGGCTGCGCGCGTCGCATGCGATATGGCCGGGGAAGGCGTGGACATCGGGCAC
Organism: Croceicoccus sp.; assembly: GCA_002694745.1. Classification (GTDB taxonomy): domain Bacteria; phylum Pseudomonadota; class Alphaproteobacteria; order Sphingomonadales; family Sphingomonadaceae; genus Croceicoccus. Next base: position 75,094 of record NZMY01000034.1, read on the forward strand.
CAGCTGGCTGTCCCCTGTCTCTGCCGCCGCGCCGCAAACGCCCTTGCCAAAGGGAATGCGGATACAGGCAGGCAGGCCGACGAACGGCCCCAGCACCAGTTCGCCCCCGACCGAACGATAGAACCCGCCCCAGTTCAGCCCGGGCACGAAATGCCAGATCAGCGCGGCGACATTGGCCATGTTGGCCACGCCATCGGGCTCGCCCGCGGTGATGGCATCGGCGGCTTCGCAAAGCTCGCGATAGCGCAAGGGTTTGTCGGCAGGGTTGCTGGGCTGAAAGCTGAACATGGACGCGCCTTTACCCCCGTCGCCACCCGCTTGGCAATGCGTCGTTGCCGCCTCGCGATCCGCGCTCTATCTAGGGCCGCATGTCATCCACGCTCCGCAAGACCCTCATCATCGCCCTTGTCGTCATCGTCGCCATCGTGGCGGTCGGCTGGTATCTGCTGCAGCCAACTAAAGCCAAATATGGCGATGAGGAACTGACCGGCACCGACCCGCTGATCGCCGCGATCGAGGAGGAGACGATCCCCTCCATCGGCATCATGGATCCGGTGGGCTGGGCCGACGGCGAAAGCCCGACTCCGGCCGAAGGGCTGAACGTCACGCGCTTTGCCGAGGGGCTGCAGCATCCCCGGTCGATGCTGGTGCTCGACAACGGCGACGTGCTGGTGGCCGAAACCAATCGCCAGCCCGGACCGCCCGCCAGCTTCACCGACCGGGTGGCGGGCTGGCTGATGGGCAGGGCAGGGGCGGGCGTACCCTCGGCCGATCGGATCGTCCTGCTGCGCGATACCGACGGCGACGGCGCGGCCGACAGCCAGAGCGTGCTGCTCGACGGCCTCAAGTCCCCCTTCGGCATGGCCACGCGCGACGGACGGCTGATCGTCGCCAATACCGATGCGGTGCTGTCCTTCCCCTTCACCCCCGGCGACACGACCATCGCCAAGGGCGAGGAATGGCAGCTGATGGCGCTTCCCGGCGGCGGCAACCATTGGGCGCGCAACCTGCTGCTCAGCCCCGATGGCGAGCGGCTGTATGTGACGGTCGGATCGGCCAGCAATATCGGCGAAAACGGCATGGCGGCAGAGGAAGGCCGCGCCGCGATCTACGAATATGACTTTACCACCCAGACGAGCCGCCAGTTCGCCAGCGGTCTGCGCAACCCGATGGGCCTGGCCTTCAATCCCGCCAGCGGCGAATTGTGGACCACGGTGAACGAGCGCGACATGCTCGGCCCCGACGTGCCGCCCGATTACCTGACCAACGTGCCGATCGGCGCGCAATATGGCTGGCCGTGGATCTACTGGCGCTTCACCTATGACGAGCGGGTGGAAGCGCCCATGCCGCAATATCTGCAGGAATATACGCGCTGGCCCGAATATGGCCTTGGCGCGCATGTCGCGCCGCTGGGGCTGGTGTTCGCGAATGACGGCGCGCTAGGCGAACCGTTCACCAGCGGGGCCTTCGTGGCGCGGCACGGGTCATGGAACCGTTCGCCGCCAGCGGGTTACGACGTGATCTTCGTACGCTTTGACGAACGCGGCAATCCGCTGGACGAACCGCCGCTGACGGTGCTGTCGGGCTTTCTGGGCGAGGATCTGGAAACGACCCATGGCCGCCCGACATGGCTGGCGTGGGACACGCGCGGCGGGCTGCTGGTCACCGACGACACGGCGGGGATCGTCTGGCGCGTCACCGGCACGCCGGCACCCACGCCGGGCGAGGCCGATCAGTCCAGCACAACCCCCGCGCGGCCCGCCAGCTCGGCGATGTAATGCCGTGCGACGCGGCCTGACCGCGCGCCCCGGCGACGCGACCAGTTCAGCGCCTCGTCACGGTTCCAGTCCAGCCCGTAATGCGCGGCATAGCCCGCCACGATGGCGAGGTAATCGTCCTGGTCGCAGGCGTGGAAGCCCACGGGCAGCCCGAACCGGTCGGCCAGCGCCAGCGCATCGTCCATGTCGTCGCGCGCATTGACGGGATCGTCCTGCTGCCCCTGCGTGCGGGCGAGGATGTTGCGCCGGTTGCTGGTCACCGCAATTCGCACATTGGCAGGCCGGGGAGTCACGCCCCCCTCAAGCAGCGACCGCAGTGCCCGCGCATCCTCCTCGCGGTCGAAACCGATATCATCGATGAACACCAGATAGCGCCGCACCCGCCCCTTCAGCAGGGCGAACAAAACAGGCAGCGTATGCAGCGCATCGCCCGCCGCCTGCACCAGCGCGATATCCCCATCCGCCTGCGCCGCCAGCACCGAAGAGCGCACCAGCGCCGACTTCCCCATCCCGCGCGCGCCCCACAGCAGCATGTCATGCGCCTCGGCCCCCTGCGCAAGGCGGCGGACATTGGCGGACACCGTGTCGCGCTGGCGGTCGATCCCGCGCAGCAGGTCCAACGCGGGCGCGGCAATCCGGTCCTGCCCGTGCAGCACCGATCCGTCCCAGCCATAGGCGGGAAACGCGTCGGGATCGGTCGGCCCGTCACTCGCAGGCGCCATCCGTTCCAAAGCGGCGGCGATGCGGGCAAGCAGGGAATTGGTTTCGCTGTCGGACATGGTGGATGGCGGCCTTCAATCGGTTGATCTTGTCGCTGGCTGCCAGAGCCTATAGCGAGCCCGAATGAGCGCTGCCAATGCCGATCCCGCCGGACCCGCGATCCTCCCCATGGGCGAGGATGCGCTTGGGCGCGCGTTGAACGAACTCACGGCAGGCCACCCGGTCGCAGTCCCGACCGAGACGGTCTACGGCCTCGCCGCCCGCGCCGACAGCGACAGCGCGGTGGCGGCGATCTATGCGGCGAAAGGGCGGCCCAGCTTCAACCCGCTGATCGTGCATGTCGCTGACAGCGAGGCGGCTAGCACTATCGCGCAGTTCAATACCCGCGCCCAGCGATTGGCCGAACGGTTCTGGCCCGGTCCGCTGACGATGGTCCTCCCGCGCAGGCCCGATGCGCCGCTGGCCGATGCCGTCACGGCAGGCTTGCCCACGGTGGCGATCCGCTGTCCCGCGCATCCCGCGATGCAGGCGCTGCTGCGGCTATGCCCGTTCCCGCTGGCCGCGCCCTCCGCCAATCGCAGCGGTGCGATCAGCCCCAGCACGGCACAGCATGTCGCCCAATCCCTGCGCGGGCGGATCGGGCTGGTCATCGACGGAGGCGCGACGCAGCAAGGGATCGAATCGACCATCGTCGCGCTGGACCCGCAAGGCTGGCGCATCCTGCGGCCCGGCCCCATCGATGCGCAGGCGCTCGAACAAATCCTCGGCACCGCGCCAACATCCGCAAAAACGGACGGCTCGATCGAAGCCCCTGGCCAGCTCGCCAGCCACTACGCCCCCGGCAAGCCGGTGCGCCTCGACGCCCGCGGAGCGCAGGCGGACGAATACCACATCGGCTTCGGCCCCGTTCGCGGCGACATCACCCTGTCGGAAAGCGGCGATCTGTTCGAAGCCGCGGCACGCCTCTATGCCTGCCTGCACCACGCTGCGGAAAGCGCACAGCCGCGCATCGCCGTCGCACCCGTCCCGCGAACAGGCATCGGCGCGGCCATCAACGACCGGCTGTCACGCGCGGCTGCCTGAAGGTTCGATCAGCGGTCGGGCTCGACCGGCAGGGTGGGGATGATCTCCTGCATCTCGGCATAGATCCGGCGCGCTTCCTCACACGCCTTCTCGTCGCCTTCGTTGCAGTCCTTCATTTCCTTGCCGTATTGCCGCTCCAGCTTGCCCAGCCGCTCTTCGCGCTTGCGGATTTCGCGGCCGCGGTTCTCGTCCGCCTCGCTCTGGCTGGTGGTCACCGCATCGACCGCGCTGCCCGCGGCCTTCACCGGAAGGGTCACGACATCGACCACGGTGCCAAGGCAACCGGTCAGCAAGGGGGCAGTCATCAGAACCGGCAGGACCAGGCGTGCACGCATCGGGGCATTCTCCTTCGAATGCCGCCTAGCATGCCGGATCCGTATGGACGAAGAATGAACCGCCCTTATTTGCCGGAAATTGTCGTTATTTGCCGGAAATTATCAGGCCGGTTCGCACACCAGCCGGCCCGATCCCACGCCCTTGACGGTGCAGCGCGCGCGGCCCTTCACCGTGACATTGCCGGAACCCGCCATGCTGGCCGACACATCGCCGTCGCTGGCGAAAACCGCATTGCCCGAACCCGCCATGCTGACATTCGCGCTTTCGACGCTGACGCCCTCCAGACCGACATTGCCCGAACCCGCGATCTTCAGCGACAGGCTTTTGGCCGAACCCTTGCCGCTGACGGAGCCGGAGCCCAGCATCTGCACCTTCAGCTGATCGACCTCGATCTCGCCGCACTGGACATTGCCCGATCCGGCGACCGCGATCTTGGCCTTGCCGCCCCGAATCGCCGCGCAATGCACCGAACCCGATCCGGCCAGAGAGATCTTGCGCAGCTTGGGCAGGGTGATCTTCACCATCGCGGTGCCGTTCTGGCGCTTTCCGGTGACGCGCATGATCGACAGCTTGCCGTCGTCCAGCTGGAACCGGATCGCATCGGCGGCATCCTCGTCGCCGTCGACGGTGATGGCGGTGTCCTCGCCGGTTTCGATCACGACATCATCGGGGCCCATCACCGCGACATGGCGAATCCCGGCATCGGCCAGGTCCAGCTCGCCCAGCGGGACGCCCGCCTCGCACGCGACGCGCATCGTCTCGCCGATATTTGAGAAATTGCCGAAATTGCCGACGTTCTTCATGTCGATATCGAACTTGTCGAGGTTCGAGAACGCCTTGGTCATGGCGACCCCGGCCATGGCCGAGATGAAATCGCCGAGATTGTCGAATTGCCGGTTATTGGACATCACATGCTCCACAACTGTATTACAGCGGCAATACACCACCGGCGCGAGTCGCCGCAAGCCGGGCGTCGTCCCGTTCGGCGAAGGCATCACATGGCTCTGCGAACGACGTGGGCGCGTCGATACGAAAAAGGGCCGCCGGATCGCTCCGACGGCCCCTTTCGGCTGGCCTTGCGGCCATCAAATGCGGCAGCGACCGATCAGGCGGGCTGCTGCTCGTAATATTTGGGCGCGTATTCGTTCAGGATCTCGAGGATCTTGGCGAGCGCGGCCGGTTCGTCGGTCTTTTCCATCGCGGCCAGTTCGCGCGCAAGGCGGCTGGACGCGGCTTCGAAGATCTGACGCTCGGAATAGCTCTGTTCCGGCTGGTCGTCGGCGCGGAACAGGTCGCGGGTCACTTCGGCGATCGACACCAGGTCGCCCGAATTGATCTTCGCTTCATATTCCTGGGCGCGGCGCGACCACATGGTGCGCTTTACCTTCGGCTTGGACTTTAGGACGTCCATCGCCTCGCGAAGGGTCTTGTCCGACGACAGCTTGCGCATGCCGATCGATTCAACCTTGTTGACCGGAACGCGCAGGGTCATGCGTTCCTTCTCAAAACGCAGCACGTAAAGTTCGAGCTGCATGCCGGCGATCTCTTGGCTTTGCAGTTCGATCACGCGGCCAACGCCGTGCTTGGGGTAAACGACATAGTCACCGACGTCGAAGGCAAGTGCCTTGGCAGTCATGCAGAGTCCTTTCTCTGGCAATCCTTCCCGTTCAAGCCTCAACCGGGCTCTGGCGTAGAAAAGACGGCAAATGCCGCCTGTCCGGGGGGGCCAAAACTCCTTCCTGCGCCGAAACGATCGGCCCAATGTGAAGCTGTGCCTGCGGGAATTTTCGCCTTTCCTGACGAGACCGGACGGAGTAATTTCCGCCAGCCGTGGCGTTTTTTACCATAAAATGACGGTGAAAGCGAGTCTTGTGCGCAAAACGCACAAGACTCTCGCGCCAACCGCGACTTGCACGGTTAACGCGGAGTCATTTTCCACTGGCTGGACGGAAAAATCCGTCCGGAATCAGTCGCCTTCGCCAGGCTCGGTCGTGAAATACTTGTCGAACTTGCCTTCCTCGCCCTTATGCTCGTCGGCATCGGCGGGGGGTTCGCGCTTGACCGTGATGTTCGGCCATTCGGCGGAATACTGGGTGTTGATTTCCAGCCATTTTTCCAGACCGTTCTCGGTATCGGGAAGGATCGCTTCGGCCGGGCATTCCGGCTCGCACACGCCGCAATCGATGCACTCGCTGGGATTGATCACCAGCATGTTCTCACCCTCATAGAAGCAGTCGACGGGGCAAACCTCGACGCAGTCCATGTATTTGCATTTGATGCAGGCATCGGTGACGACGTAAGTCATTTCAATCTATCCCTCAGTGGCCCCGAGTGGCTTTTCCTTCCGGTCTGCTATGGGCGCGATTCCGGATCGTCAAGCGATTGGCTTCTCTTGCGTGTGGTTCGCAAGATCGCGGTAATGGCTTTGCGCCTCCACCGCGGGCCCGCGCCGCGCGGGCAGCGAATCGAGCGCAATGACGCGGATCGCCTTGCCCACCGGCACGGTCAGCACGTCGCCCGCGCAGACCGGCTGCGCGATGCGGGTCACACGCTCGCCATTGCGGCGAATATGGCCCGCCGCGACGATCGCCTGCGCCGCGCCGCGGCTGGGGGCAAAGCGCAGCATCCACAGCAACCGGTCGATCCGCAGCGAAGCCTTGGGACCGGTCGCCGCATCCGTCACGAAAGCAGCTCCGCCAGATCGGCAAAGGGATTGCCCGCGGCGGGGCGGGGCGCGGGGCGGGCCGGGCTGGGCCGGTGGCCGCCCTTCGCGGGCCGGGCGGTGCGCGTATCCTGAACGCGGCGCGGCCTCCAGCGCCAGCGCGGCGGCGTCGGCGGGCCAAAGCGCCCCTCGGGCCACTGCGCGGGCGCGTCGGCGGTAAAGCCCGCCTGCCGCAGCAGATGGGCATAGGCCCGCGTGGTCAGCCCCATCGACAGCGCCATGGTGGGGTCGAGCGCGAAACGCGGCGGATTGCGGTGCCGCTTGCGGCCCGCGTCGGTCCACCGCATCCGCCTTTGGTGCGCGGCATGCAGTAGCCGTTCGGCCAGATCGACGCGAACGAACCGGTCCCCGGCCTTGCGATAGCCCAGCGGCAACCGTCCCTTGGCGGGCAGCGCCGCCGCCATGGCCGCATCGGGCGCGGCAAAATCCTGCCTTGCCAATCGCGCAAGCGCCGTCCAGTGATCGAGCGGTTTCGCACGCAGCATCGCGGGCATGAATACGTCGAGCGCCCCGACCTTGACGCCAAGCCGCCGCAACATTTGCCGCTGCTCGACCGACAATTCGCCAAGCCCCGACGATTCGCGGTCGACGACCCCGCCTTGTTCGGACAGGCGGATCAGCAGGGCGCGCAGCTCGGGACCAGACGACAGCTCCTTCGCCGCCGCCGCCACGCGCCTCAGCGGTTCGAGAAGTTCCAGCTCCTTGTCCATCCAGACAGCGAGTGCGGCCTCAATCTCGGCGCGGCGTGCCGGGTTCAGCAGGGCAAGGCCGGGGGCAAGGCTGATCGATGGCTCCAGCATGGCTTTTCCTGGGCCCAGACGTGCCAGATCGTGGCCATTCCATGTCAGATGCTCGCCATTCCAGGCCATATTGCGCCCCTCCGCCAGATCGCCCAGCAGTTCGCGCGCATGCTTGTCGAGCAGCGCCGGCAGATGCTTCTCCGCCGCCGCCAGCAACAGGCGGCGCATCTCCATCCGGGCCTGCGGATCGACATGGAAGGTGAAACCCTCCAGCCGTCCGATTTCTTCCCCATCAACCAGAACCGCGTCGTTTTCGCCCAGCTTGACTGGCAGCAGCCCCGCATCCGCGCCCAGCTTGCGCATCAGCACCGCTGTCCGGCGATTGACGAAACGCTCGGTCAGCCGCGCATGCAATGCCTCGGACAGCTTGCGTTCGACACTGCGGGCGCGCTCGGCCATTTCTTCGCGCTGAAGCAGCCAGTCGGGCCGCTGCGCGATATAGGACCAGCTGCGGATGGCGGCGATGCGGCCCTGCAGCGTGCCGATATCGCCGCCGGTGCGATCCAGTTCGGCGATGCGCGCGGCGGCGAAATCATGGGCGATATGGCCAGTGCCGGTGGACAGATCATGCCACAGCCGCGCCACGAAGCGCGCATGATGCTCCGCTCCCGTCTGCCTGAAATCGGGCAGCGAGCACGCATCCCAGAATCGGCGCACCATCGCCTTGCCCCTCGCCACCTGCGCAATCGCGGGCTCTGACGACAGCATGCGCGCAACGGTCAGGTCTATCGCCTCAGGCGCAGCGGCCAATGCGGGGTGGTCGGGCGGGGCTTCCAGATCCTCGATCAACGTCGCTAGCGAATCCAGCCGGGGCCGCGCATCGCGCCAGTACAACCGCTGAAGCGGCGGAAAGCTGTGATTCTCGATCGCGAAAATCTCGTCATCGCGGAACTCGGCGCGCGCTTCGCCGGCCAGGACCCCGAACGTCCCGTCGGTCTGGTGCCTGCCCGCGCGTCCCGCGATCTGTGCCATCTCGGCAATGGTCAGCCTGCGCCGCCGTTCGCCATCGAACTTGTCGAGGCTCGCGAAGGCAACATGACGCACGTCGAGGTTGAGACCCATGCCAATGGCGTCGGTGGCGACGATATAGTCGACCTCACCAGACTGGAACATTTCAACCTGCGCATTTCGCGTCTGCGGTGAAAGCGCGCCCATGACGACCGCTGCGCCGCCCCGGAAACGCCGCAGCATCTCAGCAACCGCATAGACTTGCTCCGCCGAGAAGGCGACAACCGCGCTGCGCGGCGGCAGGCGCGACAGCTTGACCGCACCCGCATGGCTCAGCGTCGAAAAGCGGGGGCGGGTGATGATTTCGGCATCGGGCTCAAGCGCCCTCACCATCGGCGTCAGCGAGGACGAGCCGAGGATCATCGTCTCCTCCCGCCCACGGGCATTCAACAGGCGGTCGGTAAAGACATGCCCCCGCTCGCGGTCGGCACCCAGCTGCGCCTCGTCGATGGCGATGAAGGCGAGATCGGCATCGCGGTCCATCGCTTCCATCGTGCACAGTTTCCACCGCGCGCCCGGCGGCTCGATCCGCTCTTCACCCGTGATCAGCGCGACATTGCCCGCGCCCTTGATCGCGACCACGCGGTCATAGACTTCACGCGCCAGCAACCGCAGGGGAAAGCCGATCGCACCGCTGGAATGCGCGCAAAGCCGTTCCACGGCCAAATGCGTCTTGCCGGTATTGGTGGGGCCCAGAACGGCCTTGATGGCGGGCGAACTCATCGCTTCACAAATGTGGCATCGCATCCTGATGCCTGCAAGGCGCACGGTCCAAAGCTTCCCCAATCGCGCCAAATCAACGGCTTGCCGCACGCAGGGCGCGTCCTATCGATAGGGACGAGAATTTGAACGCTGCTTAAGTTTCGGGCCGGCAATATTGGCGGCACGAAGAATGCAACGGATCGGCGATATTGCCCGCAGGCCAGACAGGAATGCCCGAACGCAAATGACCGAAGCCAGCGACAACCGCCTAAGCATCTCGCGCAGGGAGCGCGTCGCGCATGACTCTAATGCTGCCCAAGGTGCCACGATGGCCGAAAAATGGGTCGGCGATCTCGGTTCCGACATCGGCAGCGCGCGCTGGTTCCGCTCGCTTGGGCTGCTGATCGCGCTGATCATCGTGACCTTTGCGTTCTGGCCGGATTTCTCGGCGCTTCATGCCGCCGCTCCCTCGCGACTGACCCAGGAAGAGCGCGACGAATATCGCAGCCAGATGATTACCCCGCTGGCGCTGGGCGCGGATAGCGGGCGGCGGATGGGCCCCTCGCGCCTGGTCGTGCCGCTGGCCAATGCGCCCGAACGGCCCATCGTCGAATTGACCGCGACTCTGGGCAAGGACGATTCGCTGGCCGCCATGCTGCGCCGCGCCGGGGTCAGCGGAACCGATGCCTCGCGAGTCGAGGAACTGATCGGCAATGCCCTGCCGCTGGAAGACCTTGCTGGCGGCACCAGCTTCGACATTCGGCTTGGCCGCCGCGCCAATCCCAGCCAGCCAAGACCGCTCGAAAACCTGACCTTCCGCGCGCGCCTCGACCTTGAACTCGCGGTTGCGCGCGAAGGCGGGCCTCTCGCGCTCGAACGACGGGCGATCCGGGTCGACGACACGCCTCTGCGGATTACCGGCACGGTCGGTTCGGGCCTCTATCGCGCCGCCCGCGCCGCCGGAGCGCCCGCGAAATCGGTGCAGCAATATCTGAAGGCCTTGGGCGATGCGCTTGATATCAATCGCGAAGTCGGGGCCGGCGACACCTTCGACATGGTCATCGAATACAAGCGTGCCGAAACCGGCGAGGTCGAGGTGGGCGACGTGCTCTATGCCGGGCTCGACCGCCGCGGATCGCCGCGTGCGCAATTGCTGCGCTGGGGCAAGGACGGGCGGTTCTACGATGCCAACGGGCAGGGCGAACTGCGCGAAGGGCTGATCCGTCCGGTCAACGGCGCGGTCGGCTCGGGCTTCGGCATGCGCCGCCACCCGATCCTCAAGATTCGCCGCCCGCACAACGGGCTCGATTTCCGGGCACGTTCGGGTCAGCCGATCTTCGCGGTTACCGACGGCACCGTCATCATGGCGGGGCGCAACGGCGGCTTCGGCAATTTCGTGAAGCTGAGCCATGGCGGCGGGCTAGCCACTGGCTATGCGCATATGAGCCGGATCGCGGTCAATCGCGGCCAGCGGGTCAAGCGCGGTCAGGTCATCGGCTATGTCGGCTCCACGGGCCTGTCGACCGGCCCGCATCTGCATTATGAGATGTATCGCAATGGGCGGGTCATCAATCCGGCCTCGGTCGATTTCGTCGTGCGGCAACAGCTGTCGGCGGCGGAACTGCGCCAGTTCCGCAGCCAACTGGTCGAACTGAAAAAGGTGAAACCGGGCGCGGCGCTCGAACCGCTGGTCCCTGCGAGCGCGCAGACCGCAGAGCCGGAGCGCGAGGCCGATCGCCTGTCGAACGCCCCGGCCTGATCGCCCAACCCGATAAGCGCGGCTTTTCAACACCGCGCCAGTCGGGCAAAGGCTGATCGCATGAGCAGCTATCCCAATCTCCGACTTCGCCGCACCCGCGCCAGCGCATGGAGCCGCGCGCTCTATCGCGAAACGGTGCTGACGCCCGCAGACCTGATCTGGCCGGTCTTCGTGACCGAAGGGCAGGGCGTGACCGAGGATATCGCATCGCTGCCCGGCGTGTCGCGCGGATCGGTCGACGTGATCGCCGCTCGTGCCAAGGAAGCGGTGACGCTGGGCATCCCCTGTCTGGCGCTGTTTCCCAACACGCCGAGCCATCTGCGCGACGACGACGGGACCGAGGCGCATAATCCCGACAATCTGATGTGCCGCGCGATCCGTGCGATCAAGGATGCCTGCGGAGACGATATCGGCGTGCTGACCGATGTCGCGCTCGATCCCTATACCAGTCACGGGCAGGACGGCTTGCTGGACGAGTCGGGCTATGTCGTGAACGATGCCACGGTCGATGCGCTGGTGCAGCAGGCGCTGAACCAGGCCAATGCGGGCGCGGATATCGTTGCGCCTTCCGACATGATGGACGGCCGCATCGCCGCCATCCGCGAAGGGCTGGAGGAAACCGGCCACGCGAATGTCCAGCTGATGGCCTATACCGCCAAATATGCCAGCGCCTTCTATGGCCCGTTCCGCGATGCGGTGGGTTCGGGCGGCCTGCTCAAGGGCGACAAGAAGACCTATCAGATGGATCCCGCCAATTCGGAGGAAGCGCTGCGCGAGGTCGAACTCGATCTGGCCGAGGGCGCGGACAGCGTGATGGTAAAGCCGGGCCTGCCCTATCTGGATATCGTGCGGCGGGTGAAGGACACTTTCGAAGTGCCCGTGTTCGCCTATCAGGTCAGCGGCGAATACGCGATGATCGAGGCGGCCGCCGCGGCGGGCGCGGGCGACCGGAATGCGCTGGTTCTGGAAACGCTGACCGCGTTCAAGCGCGCGGGTGCCAGCGGCGTGCTGACCTATCACGCCCCGCTGGCGGCGAGGCTGCTGGGTTGAGCGCGATGGAGCTTGCGCCCTTCAGTGTCGAGACCGAGCGGCTGGTCCTGCGCGACTGGACCGATGCGGACCGCGAGGAATTTCTGCGGCACACCAATACGCCCGCTGTCATGCAATGGCTGGGCGGCGTCATGGACGCGGCCAAGGCCGGATCGGCGATGGACCGTCTGCTGGCATATCAGCGCGATCATGGCTTTACCTTCTGGGTGGTGTCGCGAAAGGACGATGGCGGTCATCTTTCCGGCGAAGTGCTGGGCTTTTGCGGACTGAAGCGCGCCAATCTGCCGCCCGGACCAGTCGGCGACGTGGAAATCGGCTGGCGCCTACGTGAGGACGCGTGGGGACATGGTTATGCAAGGGAAGCCGCGCAGGCTTCGTTGAGGCTGGCGTTCGAACGTTTTGACGCGCCGCATGTCATCGCGCTGACCGTCATGGACAATAGGCCCAGCTGGGGCCTGATGGAGCGGCTGGGCATGAAGCGGCGCCCGGACCTCGATTTCCGGGCCGAGGGCGAGGCGGCCTGGGCCGAGAATATCTCGGCCTGGTCGATCACCCGCCGCGAATGGGAGGAAACGCAATGAATCGCCCCGACGTCACCATACTGACGATCCATGGCAAGACGCCTCGTATCCATCCCTCGGCCTTTATCGCGCCGGGGTGCCGGATCATCGGCGATGTCGAGATCGGGCCCGACGTCAGCATCTGGTACAATTGCGTGATCCGGGCCGACGTCAATTTCATCCGGATCGGCGCGCGCACCAATGTGCAGGATGGCAGCGTGATCCACTGCGACAGCCCTAAACCCGGGCAAGCAGAAGGCTGGCCGACCATCATCGGCGAGGACGTGCTGATCGGCCACATGACGATGGTTCACGGCTGCACGATCGAACGTGCGGGCTTTGTCGGGCTGGGCGCCATCGTGATGAATGGCGTTCTTATCGGGGAACAGGGCATGGTCGGCGCCGGTGCGATGGTGACGGAAAACAAGCGGATCGCTCCGCGCGAATTATGGGTCGGTCGTCCGGCAAAGCCCGTTCGCGAATTGCCGGAAAGCGCCCTTGCCGGCATGGCGGAGGGCGTCGCTCATTACGTCGAGAATGGCCGCAACCACGCAAAAGCAATAGAGGCACAACTCGCCGCAAAGGATTGATTAACACGGATAAGCCTAAGATTGACACCGGGTGCCATTTTTTCGGAAATGACACTCGTTTCCTTGGGGGGTCGCATCCTTGTCTGTGTTGGTCGTTGCCGGAACACGTCCGGAATTCATAAAACTCGTGCCTGTCATGCAGGCATTGGCGCGCCATGGCGGGCCGACCGCGCGTTTTTGCCATACCGGCCAGCACGAGGATCTGGGGCAGGGCATGCTCGACGCGGCGGGTATCGTGCCCGATGAGCGGCTGCTGCGGCCTGCCGCTTCGGATGTCGGCGCCTTACTGGCAGGTTTGACGACCGCCATCGGCGCAGCGCTCGACCGTCAGCGCCCGCAGGCTGTGGTGGTGCAGGGTGACACGGCAAGCGCGATGGCGGGCGCGATGGCGGCGTTTCATCGCCAGATCCCGGTCGCCCATGTCGAAGCGGGTCTTCGCTCGGGCGATATCACGCGCCCTTGGCCCGAAGAAGGCTATCGCCGGATGATCGCGCGCCTTGCCCACTGGCATTTCGCGCCGACCGCCGCCGCGGCAAACGCTCTTGTCGCCGAGGGTGTGCCGGCCGACAGCGTCGAAACGGTGGGCAATACCGTGATCGATGCGCTTTACTGGGCCTTGTCCTGTCTCGACCGCGACGAAAGGCTTTCGCACGAAGCGCTCCCCCTTGTCGAACGCGCGTCAAAGCGTCCCATCGTGCTTGCGACCGTGCATCGGCGCGAAACCGGCGCGGATGAGCTTGCCGCGATTGCGGAAGGTTTCAGGGCCCTGGTCGCGCGCGAAAAGGTGGAACTGATCGTCCCGCTGCATCCACGCGCGGAAAACGCGGTGCTGCGCGATCTCCTGGCTCGCTTACCGCGGGTCCAGATTGTCGAGCCGCTGAACTATTTCGCTTTCGTTCGCCTGATGCGCGAAAGCAGGCTGATCATATCGGACAGCGGCGGAATACAAGAGGAAGCGACAGCAATGGGGCGGCCTCTGCTGGTGCTTCGCCGCGAAACCGAACGGCCCGAAGCCGTGGAATCGGGTGCCGCGCGGCTCGTCGGTTCCGATCCCGAACTGCTGCTGGCCGAGGCACAGCATGCGCTGGCCGCGCCCATGCCACTGCCTAGCCGGGTGTTCGGCGATGGCATGGCGTCTGAACGGATTGCGGCAAGGCTGGGCCTCGACCTGCTCACCGCCCGAATGCGCGCGGCCTAATCCCTGATCATGGCCTGCAGCGCGTCGATCCGGTCCGCTTCATGCGCGGGCTTGTCGCGCCTTATGCGGTGAATGCGGGGAAAGCGCATCGCAAGGCCCGACTTGTGCCGCTTGCTGGCGTGAACCGAATCGAATGCGACTTCCAGCACCAGCGACTTGTCGGTTTCGCGCACTGGGCCGAACCGCTTGACCGTGTTCTGCCGGACGTGACGATCAAGCCATTTCAACTCCTCGTCCGTAAAACCGAAATAGGCTTTTCCGACCGGCAGCAGTTCCGCGCCGCGATCCGGATCGCCGTCCCAGCAGCCGAACGTGAAATCGGAGTAAAAACTCGACCTCTTGCCGCTGCCGCGCTGGGCATACATCAGGACACAGTCTATCAGCAGCGGGTCGCGCTTCCACTTGTACCACAGGCCCGACCGGCGGCCCGCCACATACGGCGAATCGCGTTTCTTGAGCATGATCCCCTCGATAGCGGAATCGCGGGCCTTCTCACGCATTTGCGATAATGTAGTGAAATCCTCTGCTTGGATGACGGATGACAGATCAAATCTATCATCGTCGAGCCGATTCATGAGAGATTCGAGCGCAGCCCTTCTTTCGCGCCATTCTCGTTCGCGCAGATCCTCACTATCGGCCAGCAACACGTCGTAAAGGCGAACGAAAGCGGGATAGTCCCGCATCATCTTTTTCGACACGGTCTTGCGCCCCAATCGCTGCTGCAACGCATTGAAGCTGGCCGCACCGCCTTCTTCCCCGCCCTGATGACTGCCACGCACCAGCAATTCGCCGTCCAGCACCGCAGGGAAGGGAAGGGCATCTGCGATTTCGGGGAAACTGTCTGAAATATCGTCGCCAGAGCGCGAATAGACGCGGGTTTTCCCGGCCGTATGGACGATCTGGACTCGGATGCCGTCCCATTTCCACTCCGCTGCATAATCGGCGAGGTCGACTTCGCGCTCTTCGAGTGGATGCGCCAGCATGAACGGTCGGAACAGCGGGACGAGATCGAGGCGCGGCGGATCTGCGCCCTTCGCGGCCCAGTCGAACAAAGGCTCGTAGGGCGCGTCGACGCCGTGCCAGTATTCCTCGACATCCTCGACATTGACGTCGAAGGCCTGCGCGAAGGCGGTCTTCGCAAGCCGCGCGGACACCCCAATCCGCATTGCGCCCGTCGCCAGCTTGATCAGCGCATAGCGTCCGTTCGCTTCAAGCCGGTCGAGCAGCCGCGGCAGTTCCACCGCCACATTGGCCCGCGTCATGCCGCGCAGCAGCGCCACTGTCTCGTCCAGCGAGGGCGCGGGCGGCTGCTCGCCCAGCGGTTCGGGCCACAGCAGGCTGGCGGTTTCGGCGGTATCGCCGACATAATCGCGCGACAAAGTATAAAGCACCGGGTCGACGCGTTCGGTGAGCAGGTTGCGGATGATGCTGGACTTGACCGCCGGAAAGTCGAGCTCGCCCGTCAGCGCCGCCAAGGCCCAGCCGCGATCCGGATCGGGCGTGGCGCGCAGGTAATCGGCGATCAGCTCCAGCTTGCGATTACGCGAATTGGTATAGGTCAGCCGGTCGAGGAGGGCTGCGAAGGCCTGCATCAGTCGTCCCCCCTAATCATCTTCGTCCTCATAGCCGACAAGCGCCAGTGCTCGGGCACGCCGCTGATGCAACTGGCACCAGCGCAGCAGCGCCTCCTCGCGCCCATGGGTGATCCAGCTTTCCTGCGGGTCGACTTCCTGGATCGTGGCGGTCAGCTCGTCCCAGTCGGCATGGTCCGAGATGATCAGCGGCAGTTCGACATTGCGCTGGCGGGCGCGCTGGCGAACCCGCATCCAGCCCGAGGCCATCGCGGTGATCGGATCGGGCAGGCGCCGGCTCCACCGATCGTTGAGCGCGGAGGGCGGGCAGACGACAATGCGGCCGCGCATCTCGTCCTTGTTTGCGCCCGTGGCGGGGCGCAGTTCGCCCAGCGGGACGCCGTGATCTTCGTACAGCGCGCACATCTTTTCCAGCGCGCCATGCAGGTAGATCGGGTCGTGATGGCCCAGCCGCCGCAATTCGGCGATCACCCGCTGCGCCTTGCCCAGCGCATAGGCGCCCACAGCGACGCAGCGATCGGGCGCGGCGGCAAGCGCCTCGGTCAGCTTGGCGATCTCCTCTTCGATCGGCGGGTGGCGGAAAACCGGCAGGCCGAAGGTCGCCTCGGTAATGAAGATGTCGCAGGGGACCACCTCGAAGGGCGGGCAGGTCGGGTCGGGGCGGCGCTTGTAGTCGCCGGTGACAACGACGCGTTCACCCGCATGTTCGAGCAGGATCTGCGCGCTTCCCAGCACATGGCCCGCCGGATACCAACTCGCGGTTACGCCGCAGCCGAGATCGACGGGTTTGCGCATGGGCACGCCCACGCCTTCCTCGCCGGTGTTATAGCGCAGTCCCATGATCGCCAGCGTCTCGGGCGTGGCGAACACCTCGCCATGTCCCCCGCGCGCATGATCGGCATGGCCATGGGTGATAAGCGCGCGTTCGACGGGCCTTGCCGGATCGATCCAGGCATTACAGGGCACGACGTGAATGCCGTGCGGTTCTGCGCGGATCCAGCCGAAGTCACGCATGGCAATGGCGGAGGGGTGAACGAGCGAGCGGCATGGTGGTAAAATGCGCCGTCACGAAGCTTCGTTCCTCATGCCGGTTATGCTTGCCTCTCGCGCCGGTCGGGCGCATAAAATCGCCATGCGCGAGATTGTCTTTGATACCGAGACGACCGGACTCGACCCGCGTAATGGCGACCGCCTTGTCGAGATCGGCTGCATCGAAATGATAAACCGCGTGGCCACGGGAAACGTGTTCCACGCCTATTTCAATCCCGACCGGTCGATGCCGGCCGAGGCAGAGGCCGTGCACGGCCTGTCGGCGACGTTTCTGTCGGACAAGCACCGCTTTCACGAGCGGGTGGACGAGCTGCTGGAATTCATCGGCGATTCGCCGCTGGTCGCGCATAATGCGGGCTTCGACTTCGGATTTCTGAATGCTGAGCTGGAATTCTGCCAGCGCACCGCGGTGTGCATGACGCGCATGGTCGATACGGTCGCGATCGCGCGGCGCAAGCATCCCGGGGCAAAGCTGTCGCTCGACGCCCTTTGTACGCGCTATGGCATCGACCGGTCTCACCGGACCAAGCACGGCGCCTTGCTCGACGCCGAATTGCTGGCACAGCTCTATGTCGAGCTGACCGGCGGGCGGCAGATCGGGCTGGAACTGGCGGCAGAAGTAGCCGCCCCCGCGCAGCAGACCACCGCACAGCCGGTGCGGCTCGACCGGCCCTATCGCGAACCGCGCCCGCATTTTGCCAGCGATGCCGAATTGGCGGCACATTCGGCCTTTATAGCGACCTTGACCGACCCCATCTGGGATATGGGCGTCGCCGGCCCTTCGAGAAGGAGGGCATGAGCGACGGACCCAAATGGCGGTAAGCCCCCCGCCACGATAAGGGGCGAGAATAAGACGAAGGAGTAGTCGATGGATATTCGCGTTTCCGGTCACCAGGTCGAAACCGGTGCAGCCCTTCAGGAACACGCCACGGAGCGGCTTACGGGAATCGTCGACAAGTATTTCAACAGGGCGCTTTCATCGCAGGTCACATTGGGGCGAGGGCCGCACGAAAGCTTTACCGCCGACATCGTCACCCATGTCATGCAGGGCCTGATCGTAAAGGGCCACGGCGAGGCGCAGGAAGCACATCAGGCGGTCGACAACGCGCTCAACAAGATCGAGAAGCAGCTGCGACGCTACAAGCGGCGACTGAAGGACCGGCACGAACAGGCCGATCATGCGCTGCGCGAGGAAGTGGCGGCCTATACCGTGTTCGCCGGTTCCGAACAGGACAGCGCAAACGACGACGAAGAGGCGAGCGACGCCCCTGCCATCGTGGCAGAGACCCGCACCGACATTCCCGAAACATCCGTTTCCGATGCGGTCATGATGCTGGATCTGCGCGACACGCCTGCCCTGTTCTTCAAAAATGCTGGAACTGGGCGGCATAATATGGTCTATCGCCGATCCGACGGGACGATCGGATGGGTTGAACCGTCCGCGACCAGCTGATCTCGGGATGCGCCTGCATCCGGATCGGGCAATGCAACGCCCCTTGCCGCATCATTTGCATGCAGGCCTTAGCGATTTGCCAAGGCTTGTCTGCGATAAGGCGCGAGTGAGGGGCCTTGCCCGTTTGTCGGGCTCACGGCATTCGCCTGCACGGCGCGTCCCTCGCGACGGACCCGCCATGCGGGTCGCGGCCTGCCATTTGCAGGCACCCGGAACTTGGATGGCCCCCGGCGGGGCTGCAGACATGATGATACCGAAACGATGACATCGCTATTCGTACTCGATCCGGTGGCAGTTGGCCGCTGTGACGCCGAAGACAAGCAGGGCGTGCTCGAGGCGCTCGCATCCCGTTTCGCCGAGGTTTACGCGCTCGACCGCGATTCCGTGCTCGAAGCGCTCGAAGAGCGGGAAAAGCTGGGCAGCACGGGGTTCGGGCGCGGCACCGCTATTCCCCATGCCCGGATCGACGCCCTGTCGCAGCCGGTCTGCGTATTTCTGCGCCTTTCTTCACCCGTTTCTTTCGATTCCGCCGACGGCATGCCGGTGGAACTGGTGTTCGGCCTGCTCTCGCCCGAAAAGTCGGGTGCTATGCATCTCCATGCCCTCGCGGCGATAAGCCGGACGATGCGCGACGACCGTATGCGCGACCGTCTGGCGGAGGCACCGGGCGACGAAGCCGTCTACGCCCTGCTTGCCAATGTGTCCGAGCGGGATGCCGCCTGACTCTTCGGCCGTGACCGGGGAATCGGCTGGCGGTGCGGCGCTTCACTGGCGCGCGCTGGAGCGGCTGTATGCTTCGGCTCCGATAAACCGGCTTTTCCGGTCGAGTCTTTCGATCGGGCGTGAGGGCGCGGCCACAATCCTGTTCGACGTGGACGACAATGTCTTTCACGCGGCAGGCGCGGCGCATGGCACGATCTATTTCAAGATGCTGGACGATGCGGCGTTCTATGCCGCTAATACGCTGATCAGCGACCGCTTCCTGCTGACCACGTCGTTCAACCTGCAGTTTCTGCGCCCGATCAGGCACGGCCGCATACGCGCCGAAGGCAAATGGATCAGCGGCCGCCGACGCGTGCTGGTCGCCGAAGCGCGCCTGCTGGACGAAGAGGACGAGGAAGTGGGCCGCGGAACGGGCACATTCATGCGGTCCCAGATCCCGCTCTCTGGACTGCCGGGATATCGCGCGGACGAATCGTCCCCGTCCGAATCGGGCGAATAAGGCAATGGATCATCGCTTGCCGGCGCATATCGAAGTTTCCGGCCTTGCAAGATCGGTAAACCAGGCGGGTGGCTTCGCAACAATTCTGCACAAGGGAGAGCGAGACGCAGGGACCATTCTGATCGCCACGCGCCACCACGACGAAGCATTATGTCTTTACGAGCGGATTCCCGACTTGGAGGGAAACCGGCGCTGGACCAAAACGCGTGAAGAAATTATTGAAAAAGAACGCGAATTTTCCGAGTATCTGGAAAGACGAGCGAAGCAGGACCCCGATTGCTGGATAATCGATCTCGAAATCGCACAGGTGGAACGCTTTATCGGTTAATTCGGAACCTTTGGGTTGACACATTCTCGCCACAAACACAGATAGCGCCCGCAACGGACGGGCGTAGGCAGTCATGCAATGCAGATCGGCATTGGATGATGAGCGCGCAGACGGGGAACGACCGGCAGGGTCTTTTCGGCAGGCCATAGCAACGCACCTGGTGGTGCAGGCTCGCTGATACTCTGCGACAGGCGCGTTCACCGCATACGATCGACTTATTGATGGGCCGTAAGGTTAAAGGCGCCAGCGCGCTGTCGCTGGCTGTCATGGCGGGCATCGCCCTCTTTGGATTCGAGGGTACCCGCGCAAATGCCGAGATGGGCAATTATGTTCCCGTCGAAGCGATCGAACAGGTGACGCAGTCCGTCACCGAAGCGCAGGACGACAAGGACACGCCTTCGGGTTTCGTGTCGCAGCCGGTCGTCCAGACGATCCCGGAAACGCCCGAGGTGGATAGCCAGAACGCGGTGCCGATGGCATCGAATCTTGGCGATTACCTGTCGGGAATTCCGACGCCTGCGAACCTGGACAAGCAGCTGAACTGCCTGGCGGGCGCAATCTATCACGAATCCAAGGGTGAGCCGCTGGACGGTCAGCTGGCCGTTGCCCGCGTGATCGTGGCAAGGGCGGAATCGCCCCGGTTCCCGTCGAGCTATTGCGGCGTGGTGTTTCAGCGCCACCAGTTCTCGTTCGTGCGCGGAAAGGCGATGCCCGCGATCAACAAATCGAGCCGGGCATGGCAGCGGGCGCAAAAGCTGGCGCTGATCGCCGATCAGGACGGCTGGAAAAGCGAGGCCGAAGGCGCGCTGTATTTCCACGCCAATTACGTCAAGCCGCGCTGGAGCAGCAAGATGACGCGGCTGGCGCAGATCGATAACCACATCTTCTATCGCTGATCGCGCCTAAGGCGCGTTCACGTTTCCCCCCGCACCGGCCCGTCCCCCCCACAGGGCCGGATGCGTAAAGGGCCGCTGGCCAATCCCCCCGAATATGGCCGGCGGCCCTTTCTCGTTCTTGTTGAAACTTCAGTCGCGCAGTTCGACCCAGACCGGCGCATGGTCGCTGGCCTTTTCGCGGCCGCGATAGGCCTTGTCGACGCCGCTGGCGACCAGCCGGTCGGCCAACTCGGGCGAAAGCAATGCGTGGTCGATGCGGAAACCATGGTCGCGCTGCCATGCGCCTGCCTGGTAATCCCAGAACGTCCAGATGCCGCCGCGCGGATGGTGCAGGTCGATCGCGTCGGTCCAGCCGTCGCCGATCAGGCGAAAATACGCATCGCGCGATTCCGGCTGCATCAGCGCATCGCTGGCCATGGCCTTGGGGGACCAGACGTCCTTGTCTTCGGGAATCACATTGTAATCGCCGATCACGACAGTCGGGATCTCCGCCGCCCGCAGTTCCGCCATGCGGCTGCGCAAGCGCTTCATCCATGCCAGCTTGTAGTCGAACTTGGGGCCAGGAACCGGATTGCCGTTGGGCAGATAGATGCACACCACGCGCACGCCACTGAAATCGGCTTCCAGATAGCGTGAATGCGTATCCTCGTCGTCACCGGGCAGGCCGCGCAGCACCTCGGTCGCGGGCTGGTCGCCGCGCGACAGGATGGCGACGCCGTTGAACCCCTTCTGCCCGTGCCAGATCGGCGTATAGCCGGTGCCCTCGAACTCATGCGCCGGGAAAGTCTCGTCGCTGGATTTGATTTCCTGCAGGCAGGCGACGTCAGGCTGCGTTTCTTCCAGCCATTCCAGAAGGCGGGGCAGGCGCGCCTTCACCCCGTTGATGTTGAAGCTGGCAATCCGCATGCGCCGCTATCAAACGGCGAAGCTGGAGCCGCAGCCGCATCCCGCCGCGGCATTCGGATTTTCGACCTTGAATGCCGAACCGCCCAGCGATTCCACGTAATCGACAATGCTGCCGCGCACGAGATCGAGGCTGACCTCGTCCACCGCCAGCGTCACGCCATCGGTTTCGGCGGTGACGTCGTCGGCCTCGACCGCGTCGGTCAGGCCAAAGCGATATTGAAAGCCCGAACAGCCGCCCCCTTCGACGGCCAGGCGCAATATGGCAGGCTTGCCCTGCTTGCTGGCGATCAGGGCCACGCGTCTTGCGGCATCGGGGCTGAGGCGGATCGGCTGAATGTCCATGGCTGACAGATAGGGCTCGCCGCCCCCCGCGGCAAGCCATGCAGGTTTGGGCGTGGGGTCAGGCGCTGCGGATATAATTCCTCATCTCGCTCGCTTCCTGCTCGATCTGGTCGATATGGGCCTTCACGAGATCTCCGATCGAGACGAAATCGATCATCCGTCCGTCCTTCACCACGGGCAGGTGCCTGATGCGCCGCATCGTCATCAGGCCCAGTGCCTCAGGCTCGGACATATCGGGCGTGGCGGTCACGGCGGGCGACGTCATCGCATCGCTCACCGGGGCCGACAACGCATCCGCTCCCAACTCGTCAAGACAGCGAATGACGTCGCGTTCGGAAAAAATGCCCTGCACCGTACCCATCTCGTCAATCACCGGCATCGCGCCGATCCGATGCTCACGCAGCAGAGCGACCGCTTCCGATACGGAATGATCGGCGCGGCACGTCACGACGCCAGCGTCGCGGTGGGCGATGATATGAGCGATATTCATAGGCCTTCCTTCCCCGTTTCAAGCGAGGACCAGCCGGTCGCGCGGGATCTTACTTGCCCCGCTTGTAATGCGGCAGGCCGATCCGACGCCATATAATGCCACTTATCGCGTTCGCTTGCCAGTGTGCTCGGCAATCGCCATCTTGCAGGGCATGACTGGACGCTCCCCGCTCGACGATCCCCACAATGCCGCCTTTGCCTGGGGCCGGTACAAGCGGATGATGAAAGGCATGCTGGCCCTGACCCTGACGACCATCGGGATCGTGCTGGCATGGCTGACCTATGAGAACGGCATGCTCTCGATTCATTTCTACATCGCCTGGGGTCTGGGGATCGGCTTCATGATGATGCTGGTCGCGGCACTGATGGGCTTGGTGTTCCTGTCGAACGGAACCGGCCATGACGAATCGATCGACGACCGTCTGGGCGATGAAGCCAAGGAGACCTGGAACGACCGCTAGGTCGAGGGTCTTTCTGCCGGATAGAGCCGATAGTCCTCTACCGGAACGCCGCCTATCAGATGTTCCTGGATGATGCGTTCCAGCACGGGCGGCTTGCAGCCCCAGTACCACACGCTCTCAGGATAGACGACCGCGACCGGGCCCGCGACGCAGACCCGCAGGCAATTGGCCTTGGTGCGCATGATACCGCCATTGCGGTCCAGCCCAAGCTCGGCCAGCCGCGATTTCAGATAGTCCCAGCTTTCGATCCCGGTGCCGACGGGGCAGCATTTGGCCTTCGTCTGGTCGGCGCACAGGAAGATATGCCGCGTGAAAGGCGCGCCGCCGCCGATCGCGGCAAGGCCTGCCGATGCCTGCGGCAGGGCGACATGCGGACGGACGGGCAGCGACGGTTCGAAATCCTGCCTGTCTCCGTCGTCCGTTCGGTCAGAGGCGTCCGGTGATCCGGGCAATTTCCCGCTCTACGATCTTTTCGACCAGCCCCGGCATGTTGTCGTCCAGCCATTGCTTCAGCATGGGCCGGAGCATGTCGCGCACCATGTCCTCCAGCGGATTGGGCGCCGCCTTGCCGGACGACGCGCTTTCGCCATGTGCCGCCTGCTCAAGCGCCGAGAAGCGTGCGCGCAAGGCCTCTGCCGCTGCGCCAGCGATAAGGCCCTCAGACGCGCCTGCGTTAGGTGAATCGTTCGCATCATCCTGCGCTATCGGTTCGGGCTCCCCGGCCACATCAGTCTCGGCATCGGGCTGAACATCCTCGGCATGACGCGACAGCTCCTCGTCGCCGTCATGCGGATCCTGCTGAAGATCGTTGCCGGGCTGCTCAAAGCCGTGGTGCGGAGCCGCTTCCCGATAGTCGGCGGTATCGCCCGACTCCACGGCCGACCACTGCGGGTTGCCGGTTTCGGGATCGGGTGGAGGCAGGATGATCGGCTCCTCCTCGTCCGCATCGCCGCTCGAAGTCGCGTCTTCGGCAACGTGCCCTTCTTCCATGTCGTCGTCATCGACGAAGGCATCGCTGTCGAGACTGCGCAGATCGAACACGTCGCTGCGCGAATCGTCGAACGATCCCTCTTCTGCTGCCGGCTCGGGAGCGGCGCTTTCAGGCGCGCGTGCGCCGAAGGGCGAGTGACGCTGAAACGAATAGGGAGAAAAGCTGGCGGGCCGCTCGGGAACCGGCTCACCATTCTCGCGCGCGGCGTCGCGCGCGAATGTGTCAGGCGATCGGCGCGGCCCGTCTTCGCGCGATATCACTTGCTTGATCGACCGCAGAATATCCTCGACCGATGCCTCGCCGTCCTTCTGCGCCATGTCCTGATCCCTCGATTACTCGCCGGGGATTGTCGCGTCTTGTGCGGGCGTGTCAACGGTGCGTGTCGCCTCGGCCACAGGATCCGGTTCGAAACGGAAGTCGAAAATCGCATCGTCGACCGATTCGTAATAGACCGTCGGATCGTAAAGCGGTCTGCCAACGTCGAGATTGAGGTCCTCCGCCTCGGCCATGCCCATGGCGGCGAGCAGCGAGAAACCCGCCACATAGGCATTGCGCCGTGCGGTCACCAGCTGGACTTCCGCGCGCAGCAATTCCTGCTCGGCGTCGAGTATGTCGAGGATCGTGCGATTGCCGACCGAATTCTCGGCCCGCACGCCCTCAAGGCTCAATTGCGCGGCGGACACCGCCGAGGTTGTCGATTCGATCACCTCCAGCGAAGCCTGCCACGCGGTATAGGCGCTGCGGACCTGCGCGATCACGTCGCGTTCGATGGCGATCTCGGTCTCGAACGCCGAGGCGGCACGGGCCTGCGCCTGCCGTTCCTGCGCGGCGGGTAGGCCGCCCTGAAAGATCGGGATGCTGAAACGCGCACCGGCCTGCGCCGAGGTTTCGCGCTGCGCGAAATCCGCGCCGATGATGCCGTCGCCCAAGGTGCCGAGATAGTCGGTATAGTCGCCGGCGGTGAAAAGCGAAACGCGCGGCAGGCGGCCCGAACCGGCAACCTCGATCTCGTAACGCGCGGCCTGCACTCTTTCTCGTGCCGCCAGAAGGTCCGGATTGCTTTCGAGAGCGATGGCAACC
This sequence comes from Croceicoccus sp., assembly GCA_002694745.1. Taxonomy (GTDB): domain Bacteria; phylum Pseudomonadota; class Alphaproteobacteria; order Sphingomonadales; family Sphingomonadaceae; genus Croceicoccus. Next base: position 100,210 of record NZMY01000034.1, read on the forward strand.
GCCGTTTGAGGATCGTCAGGCAGACCGGGCAGCGGCGGGGGCGCTTCCAGCGCGGTGGGCGCTTCCCCGACGAGCTGAACATAGCGCTCGCGGCTGCCGATCAGATTGGCCTGCGCGGTGGTGAGGTCGCTGCGCGCGATCGCGAGGCGGGATTCGGACTGCGCCACGTCGGTCCGGGTCACGTCGCCGATTTCGAACCGGTCGCCGGTCGCTTCCAGGTTCACGCTAAGCGCGTCCACGTTCTGCAGGTTCAGGCCCACCACCGCCTCGTCACGGATCACGTCCATATAGGCGGCGACGACCTGGCTGAAGACGGATGCTTCGGTCGCGCGCAAATCGGCACGGCCGGCCTGCACACGCTGCTTGGCGGCAAGGATCGAATTCTTGACCGCGCCCCCCGAATAGATCGGGACGTTCAGTTCCACGTTGGTCCTGAAGATGCGGTCCGGCGCCGAAAACGAGTTCTCGCTCACCTTCAGCGTTTCCGCATACTGGCCCTGCGCGCCAATGTCGGGCAGCCCCGCCGATTTCTGGATCGGCACGTTTTCGTCGGTTGCGCGCAGATCCGCACGCGCGGCCAGCAGGGTGGGATTGGTGTTGTAGGCGTTGGCAAGGGCGCCGCGCAGCGTATCGGCCTGCGCGGGCGCAGCCACGACTGCGACTGCCGCACATGCAAGCAGAGCGCGCCTCATTCCTGTAACCCCACCCCTGAACGGCATCAGAAACTCCAGCCTTTCTCTTTCTTGAATTCGGCCAGCACGGGAATGCCCGTTTCCACCAGCGGCTGGAGCGCGATGGGCGCATTCGCCTCGGTCCCGGCCTTGCGGCCAATCGCAATGCGCGTCACCCCGCGATCGGTGACGCCCGTCACAAGGCGGCCGTCCGCGGCAAGCTGGGCCGCGATCGCTTTCGGCAAATGCTCTACGGCGCCGTCGATCACGATCAAATCGTAAGGCCCGTTCCTCTTGAACCCGTCAGTCAGCGCACCCTCATGCCAGTCGCCCGTCCTGCTTCCGGCAATGCCGGTCAGGCGGGCATCGGATTCGACGACATCCAGCGAGGCGACCATCGGGGCAAGCAGAGCCGCGAGATATCCGGTCGCGCCCCCGATCAGGAGTGCCTTGTCGGTATCCGCCGGACGTGCCGTCTGAAGCAACATCGCCTGCGCGAATGGAGCCGACAGGGCGCGCCCTTCGCCAAGCGAAACCGATCGGTCCATATAGGCGATCGCACGCTGGTCTGCGGCGACATATTGTTCGCGCGGGGTGCTGGCCATCGCGGCCAGAACGCGCGGGTCGTTGATCCCGCTGGGGCGCAACTGGCTGTCGATCATCGCCTTGCGCGCAGCGGCGAAATTCTCGCCGCTTGCGGGGGTAAGCTCGGGCTGGGGTGTCGCGGCACTGGCCATGGCAAAATCTCTCACGCGGATCGTGCCCGTATTGCGGGCCGGAAGGTTACGGAGTGCGGCGCAAAAAACGGTTTCACCCGGTACTGCCTGCGCCAACGGCGCTGCTCTAGTGCATTGCGGCATGAACGCCAAGAGCCCCGCTGCGAGCGCCGGATGACTTGGCAGGGACGTAGCTTGCCCTTACAGGGCGCACCATATCTACGGTTCTGGAACGGGAAGGCGCGCGCATGTCCGATATGGTGGTGATCGAGGAAGAGCATCTGGTCGAGAGCATCGCCGATGCGCTGCAATATATCAGCTTCTATCACCCAATGGACTACATCAAGGCGCTGGGTGAGGCCTATGAGGCCGAGATGAACCCCGCCGCCAAGGACGCCATCGCGCAGATCCTGACCAATTCCAAGATGTGCGCCGAGGGGCACCGCCCGATCTGCCAGGACACCGGCATCGTCAACGTGTTCCTGAAATGGGGCCAGAACTGCCGGCTCAATTCCGACAAGTCGTTGCAGGATGTCGTCGATGAAGGCGTGCGGCGCGGCTACAACAACCCCGAAAACAAGCTGCGCGCCTCGGTGCTGGCCGATCCGGCGTTCACCCGCCGCAATACCAAGGACAACACGCCCTGCGTGCTGGATGTCGAGATGGTGCCGGGCAATACGGTGTCGATCGACGTCGCGGCCAAGGGCGGCGGCAGCGAGGCGAAGTCCAAGTTCAAGATGATGAACCCCAGCGACAATATCGTCGACTGGGTGCTTGAGATGATCCCGCAGATGGGCGCGGGCTGGTGCCCGCCCGGCATGCTGGGCATCGGCATCGGCGGCACTGCCGAACATTGCGTCAAGCTGGCCAAGAAAAGCCTGATGGCCCCGATCGACATGGGCCAGTTGAAGGCGCGCGGACCGCAGAACGATATCGAGAAGCTGCGGATCGAGATCTTCGACAAGGTCAATGCAATGGGCATGGGCGCGCAGGGGCTGGGCGGTCTGGCGACCGTGCTGGACGTCAAGATCCTCGACTGGCCGTGCCATGCGGCGAACAAGCCGATGGCGATGATCCCCAATTGTGCCGCGACGCGCCACGCGCATCTGACGCTGGACGGCAGCGGTCCGGCCTTCATCCCCGCGCCCGACCTGTCCGCATGGCCCGATGTGGGCTGGAAGCCGTCGAAGGAAGCCAGGCGCGTCGACCTCGACAATCTGACCCGCGAGGAAGTGCAGAGCTGGAAGAATGGCGACCGGCTGCTGCTGTCGGGTTCGATGCTGACGGGCCGCGACGCCGCGCACAAGCGCATCGCCGACATGCTGGACAAGGGCGAGGAACTGCCCGTCGAGTTCAAGAATCGCGCGATCTATTACGTCGGCCCGGTCGATCCGGTACTGGGCGAGGTCGTCGGCCCGGCTGGCCCGACCACCGCGACGCGCATGGACAAGTTCACCGACATGATGCTCGACCTTGGCCTGATCGCCATGATCGGCAAGGCCGAGCGCGGACAGGGCGCGACCGAGGTGATCGCGAAGCACAAGGTCGCCTATCTGATGGCAGTCGGCGGCGCGGCCTATCTGGTGTCGCGCGCGATCAAGGACGCGAAGGTCGTTGCCTTCGAGGATCTGGGCATGGAAGCGATTTACGAGTTCCGGGTGGAAGACATGCCCGTGACCGTGGCGGTCGATAGCGAGGGCAACAATGTCCATACGCTCGCTCCGCTGGTCTGGCGCGACAAGATCGCCAAGGAACATCTGCTGCCGGTGAAATAGGCAGCGGTGGGTGATTTCCTGTCCAAGGGGCGCAATTTTAGCCTCTTGGAACACCCATCTTCGACCAAGCGCCCATCGGGTTCGACCGGCGACTTGCGCCCTATGGCGCGGTTGAAACCGTCGTCCTATGGATCGGAGGATGGAGAACACCGAAGCCGATCGACTTGAAGAGGGCCAGCCGCGCGTTCCGCTTGTGAACGTGTTGCTGTCGATGGTTGCCTTCTGGGCATGCTATTTCGTTCTGGCGACGGCCCGCAGCTATCTGATCGGCTTCGAGTTCCAGGACGAGTTGCTGTTGCTGCGCCTTGTCGTGATCCTGGCCAGCCTTGCGGTGACCGTGCTGCTGTGGCTGCTGCTGCGCGGGTTCGACAATCGCCGCCTTGGCCTGCGCTTTGCCGTCGCCTTCGTCGCCGCGCTGCCGGCATCGCTGCTCCTTGCCGTAATCAATACCGAAGTGTTCCGTGAGGTCGAGGAACGCGCGATCTTTCGGTTGAGCCAGGAACAGGGCGTGACGGTCCGCCGCGATCAGACAGGCAACATTCTTGTCGATGTGCCGCAAATTCCCGACGATCTCGAAGAGTTGGATCCGGGCCTTCCCGGCGAGGTCCGCAAAGCCATGGAAAGCGCTGCCAGCGGTGAGGGCCAGGATGGCGAGCCCATCGTCATAGACAAGGAGACGCAGCGCAACCTGTTGTGGGTCCAGCTGACCGACATCGCGCTGGGCCGCTATTTCCTTCTGCTGGCATGGGCGGCTCTCTATTTCGCGATGACGCAGGCCGAACATGCCCGCGTCGCCGAGCGGCGTGAGGGCGAATACAAGCGCGCGGCCAAGGCGGCCGAACTCAAGTCGCTGCGATATCAGGTCAATCCGCATTTCCTGTTCAACACGCTCAATTCGCTGTCGGCATTGGTCATGGTCGGACGCAACGACCAGGCCGAATCGATGATCCAGATGATCAGCACCTTCTATCGCCGCTCGTTGACAGGCGATCCGGTGGGCGACGTGCCGCTGGCGGAGGAAATCGAATTGCAGCGGACCTATCTGCAGATTGAATCGGTCCGGTTTCCCGATCGGCTGCGCACGGTCATCGATGTGCCCGAAACACTGGAAAGCGCACGCGTACCCGGCATGATCCTGCAGCCGCTGATCGAGAATTCGGTCAAATATGCGGTCGCACCGGTCAACCGGCCGATCACCATCTTTATCTCGGCGATCGAGGAATATGGGCGGCTGGTCATCACCGTCGCCGACAACGGACCCGGATCGGGGGAAAAGAATGCGCCGCGCAAGGGCGATACGGCCGCCGCTCATGCATCCGGCGGCAGGAACGGCTTTGGCATAGGGCTGGCGAATGTACGCAACCGGCTGGAAACGCGTTTCGGCAAGGATGTGTCGGTTGTCAGCGGGGATACGGGTCACGGCTGGCGGACAGTCATCCGCATGCCGTTGGAGCGGAATGTTCGGGGGGAATAGACCATGACCGAAGCGGTCGGGAAAGAGCAGGTTTTATCGACGCTGATCGTCGACGACGAGCCACTGGCGGTCGAACGCATGCAGGTCATCTGCTCGCGGCTCGATTGCCTGCGCATCGTGGGCACGGCCGGCGATGGCGCCGCGGCCTTGCGCATGATCGATGCGCTGAGGCCTGAGCTGGTGCTGCTCGACATGACCATGCCCGAGGCCGACGGATTGTCGGTCGCGCGGCGCATCGCCGAGGTCGTGCCCGATGCGGCAGAACGCCCCGCCGTGGTCTTCGTCACCGCGCATGACAGCTTCGCGGTCGAGGCGTTCGATCTCGATGCGGTCGATTACGTCCTGAAGCCCGTGGCGCAGGACCGGCTTGAGCGTGCGATCGCGCGCGCCGTCGCGCGCCGAGGCAGTGGACCGGCTCAGGATGGCGAACGCAAGCAGGCATGGATTTCGGAATTCTGGGTCCCGCACCGCTCCGAACTGCTGCGCGTGGGTGCCGATGAAGTGCACCGCATCGATGCAGAGCGCGATTACGTGCGCCTGCACGTTCCGGGCGGAAGTCATCTGCTGCTGGAGACGATCACCTCGCTCGAGCAGAGACTGGATCCGGACAAGTTCATCCGCGTCCACCGCTCGACGATCCTGCGCCGGGACACGATCACGGGGCTTCGCCACGACGGGCTGGGCGTCTGGTCCGCCGAGCTTGGAGAAAAGGAACCGGTGCGGATCGGGCGCACTTTCCTCAAATCGGTAAAGGCGATGGCCGGCCGATAAAGCGCGTGAAGCGCGGCACATCGGCATCGGCAGCCAAAAAAATGGCCGGCGCAGCGGCCGGCCCAAGGGGAAAAATCGTATTATTGTCCGCCTGTGGGGCGGAGGGCATAGCCGGCCCGGGGGACTGAACCGGACCGGCTATTTACAGACGGCTCGGGATCAGCCGCCGTAACGGGCATCGCTGATGGCAGCGGCGAACTGCTGTTCGCTCTTCTTCAGCGCGACTTTCATGCAAGCGCTGCGGCGGTTGGCTTCTGCCGCGCCGCGAACGCGGTTGTCGGAACAGACGCTCTTGGCGGCTCGCTCGATGCGGTGCTTCAATTCTTTCTGACCGGCTTCGGTGGTCAGATCGAGTCCTGCGTAGGACGCGTGTGCGGTGTTCGATTCCTCGGCCATTGCAACCTGCGGGGCGGCCATGGCGAGAACCGGCAGTGCAGCCATGATCATCAGCTTTTTCATGGGTCTATCTCCTCCTTTACTGCGGCTTTCCGGTGCTCTCCGGTGCCTCGCCATTCTGGATAGCGGAGCTGCCGGTGTCGCGCCGCAACCGCTCGGCAAAGGTCTGCATCGGCTCTGCCAGCGGCATGACCCCTCCACCAACGACCGACCGGGTCCGGCGAACGACATGAAGTTTTACAGAACGATGACAGGGGACAAGAATCGGAAAGAGCTGTTCGGTGCCGCTTCCCAAGCGGTCGGGGTTCGCGTTAAGCATCGAAGGTGGCTCTGGTGCTTCTCTTTCTGCTCGGCGTGGGCAATTTCGTCATGCACAAGGCCGTGCTGGAAAGCGGCCATCCGCTATTGGGCCAGATGCCGTGGTTCGTGCACATGCTGGGGGGGCGTTTCGGGCTGGTGGTCGAGTTTCTGCTGCTGACGGCAGCGATGCTGGTAAACCAGAACACCGAAGGCAGCAGCGCGACGGGCGCGGCGCTTGCCTATCTGGGATATACCATCGCCAATGCGCTGGCCGCCTGGCTGATCATCACGCGGCGTGTGTAGTGCGGCAGGGACAATCACGGGAACCGGCCCGCGCTTCGCGGGATTACGGATAATGATGAAAAGCCAAGATATATGGTTGGTCAACAACCCGGCGAGCGGGAGCAATGATCAGGATGCGCTGGATGCGCTGACGGGCCAATGCGACGATGCCGGACTTTGTCTGACGCGCCGCATCGCGTTTCCCCATCAGGATCTGCCGGCGCCCGGCGAACTCGACGCGGCCGGTATCCGCACGGTGGCGGTCTTTGCGGGCGATGGAACGGTCAATGCGCTGGTGACTGCACTGCAAGGCTGGAGCGGCGCTATACTGGTGCTGCCAGGCGGCACGATGAACCTTCTTTCGAAGCGGCTGCACGGCCCGCGATCCAGCGACGAGATCGTGCAGTCGCTGATCCGCGGCGATGCGCGCCGAATTCGGCCCTCCATCGTCCATTGCGTGACGGGGAGCGATACGGAGGACGCGCCTACAGGGACAGCGCTTGCCGAAGTGCTGGCAGGTCCCGCCACGGCCTGGAGCGAAGCGCGCGAGGCGTTTCGCGACCGCGACATCGCCGCTGTGGTCGAGGATGCCATCGAGGCCGCCTCTCAGTCGATCGACGGCGTGCGCGTGCATTGCGCCGATCCCGCGAAGGGGCGCGGCGATGGCTATCCCCTGCTCATGGTCACGCCGCAGCGCGAGGAATTTTCGGTGAAGGCCTATCATGCCGACCGGTTCATGGAATATGCGCAGCAGGGCATGGCCATACTCGGTCACCGGTTCCGCGACGGGCCGCACGAAGAACTTGGGAAATTTTCGCAGATGATGGTCAAGAGCGCGGACGAAACCGCCATTCCCATGCTGATCGATGGCGAGCCGGTTCACGGTTCGGGATCGGTCCGCTTTCTGCTGGGCGAATGCGGTGTCGACCTGATCGCGACAGGCGAACGCTGATGCCCGGTCGTAGCAAGGCGCTCATCTTCCACCTGTCGGATATTCATTTCGGCCTGGTCGATCAATCCGCGATCGCGTGGGCCAAGGCAGAGATTGCGCGGCGGAAGCCCGATGCCGTGGCCATCACCGGCGATCTGACCATGCGCGCGCGCCACCGCGAGTTCGATGCGGCGACAACATGGATCAATTCTCTCGACGTGCCGGTCACGGTCGAGGTCGGCAACCACGACATGCCCTATTTCAACCTGTTTGAGCGTTTTACCGACCCTTACCGCCGTTTTCGCGGCATGAAGGACAAGGTCGAGGCGGAGATCGATCTGCCGGGCCTGGCCATCGTGTCGCTCAACACCGCACCGCGCGCCCAGTGGCGCTGGCCGTGGAGCTATGGCTATGTCACCGATCACCAGCTTGCAAAGGCGCTGAAGGCGATCGACGCCTTGCCGCCGGGTACGAAAATCGTCGTCGCATGCCACCACCCGCTGGTCGAAGCGGGCACGCGCGGCAAAGCACTGACCAAGGGCGGCGACCATGCCTTGGCGGAGTTTGCGAAACGCAATGTCGTCGCGGTGCTGTCGGGCCATGTGCATGACGCCTTCGACATGATCGCCAAGACACCGAATGGTCCGATCCGCATGATCGGGGCGGGAACATTGTCGCAGCGGGTGCGCTCAACGCCGCCCAGCTTCAATGAATTGCATTGGGACGGCAACGATTTTGAAGTCGTTGTTCGCAACCTGGAGGAAGTGCCGACGCCCGACATGCAGATCGACGACGTGCCCGAAGACGCGATGCCGCCGCGCAGGCCGGATGAGCCGGTGGCGCCTGTGGGACGCGTGCCCGCGGAAGATCCGCCGGTTCACTGATCACTGGCCAACTGACTAGGGCTCATTTGAGAGCCACAAATAAAAAGGGCGGCCCCGAAACGGGTGCCGCCCTTCCTTTTGCATAAGCCGGTGAGGCGTATCAGCGCTTGCTGAACTGGAAGCTGCGGCGTGCCTTCGCACGGCCGTACTTCTTGCGCTCCACCACGCGGCTGTCGCGGGTGAGGAAGCCCTCGGCCTTGATCGCACCGCGCAGCGCGGGTTCGAAGCGCGACAGCGCCTGCGAGATACCGTGCTTGACGGCGCCGGCCTGACCCGACAGACCGCCGCCCTTGACGGTGGCGATGATGTCGTACTGGCCGTTGCGATCGGTGACGTCGAACGGCTGGTTGATCACCAGGCGCAGCGTGGGACGTGCGAAATACACTTCCTGATCGCGGCCATTGACGGTGATCTTGCCCGTGCCGGGCTTGAGCCACACGCGGGCCACGGCATCCTTGCGCCGGCCGGTGGCATAGGCGCGGCCCTGCTTGTCCACTTCCTTGTCGCGCAGCGGCATGGTGGGAGCGGCAGGAGCCTGCTGTTCGGTTTCAGCCAGATCGGCGTTGTCAGTCAGATCCTTGAGGTCCGACAGGTCTTTCACTTCGTTCTCGGACATCACGCGCTAACCTTGTTCTTGCGATTGCGGGCGGCGATATCGAGCACTTCGGGCTGCTGCCCGTCATGCGGATGCTCGGTACCGGCATAGAGGTGCAGCGCCTTCATCTGCTGACGGCCCAGCGGACCGCGCGGGATCATGCGCTCGACAGCCTTTTCAAGGACGCGTTCCGGGAAACGGCCTTCCAGCACCTTGGCGGGGCTGGTTTCCTTGATGCCGCCGGCATAGCCGGTGTGCTTGTAGTAACGCTTGTCCTGCAGCTTGTTGCCGGTGAAGCGCACCTTGTCCGCATTGATGACGATCACGTGATCGCCGCAATCGACGTGCGGGGTGAAGCTCGGCTTGTGCTTGCCGCGCAGGATGTTGGCGATGATGGTGGCAACACGGCCGACCACCAGACCTTCGGCATCGATAATATGCCATTTTTTCTCGACCTCGGCCGGTTTGATCGACCGGGTCTGGGTGCTGAGCGCCTTCATGGCTTTCAGTTCCTTTGGTTGAATTGTCAGTGCACCGCGCAGGCCGAACCGATTCGGCGCTGCCGCGAAGTGGGCGCGCTTTTGCCTTTCGCGGCCCCGAAGTCAAGCGAAACAGGGGGATTGCCGAGAGGTAAAATGATACCTTTGGGCGATCAGGCGCTCAGTGACGCCCTCTTGGCGGACCGGCCAGTGCGTTATCCCGCCGCCACTCGCCATGGCAGATCGCCATGCACAGCACCCCGATCAGAACCAGCAGTCCATAGATGGCAAGCGGCTCCGTGCCGCCCTGCTTCAGCCTTTCGATGATGATGCCAAATGGAAACAGCCCCGCTGCAAACCAGGCGAGGTAACGCAGTGCACGCGCGTGCTCTTCAAACATGTAATCCGTGGTCCTGTCAGTGATACGATCCGTCTCGCTGGATAAGGGCGCGGTCTTCACAAATGCTGAACGCAGCGGCGAACCGCGCCCGATTTGCGATGAATTCAGATGCCCACCAGCCAGTCGCGCATCGAGGGGCCGGTTTCGTCGCAGTGCCATCCGCTGATGGCGGGCGTATCGTATGGGTGGATGGCTTCCAGCCTGGCGATGGCGGCGCCAAGCAGATCGCTCCGCGTTTTCATTAGCGCCGCGCATTCGCGGCCCTCGCCGCGCTCGCCGTTCCAGATATAGAGTGAACGGATCGGCATCAGATTGGCGCAGGCGATCAGCCCTTCGTCCAGCAGTTGGCTGGCAATGGCGGCGGCGCTGTCCTCATCGCCGAAGGGCGACCAGATCAGCGCAGCGCCCCGCTCGCTCATCGAAGGACGCTGCCCGGCATGCGGTCGCGAAAGCCCAGCGCGTGCGCCCCCCATACGGTCACGCAGACCAGCAGGGCACCGAAAAACTGATGCGCCACGGCCACCCACAGCGATACGCCGGTCCATACGGTCGCGATGCCCAGCAGGATCTGCAGACCGACAACCGAATGGATCGCGACCGATATCGGCCGCTTTGTCGCTCGCAGCTTGCGGGCGAGGACGATCAGGAATCCCAGCGCGACCCATGCCCACCAGCGATGGATGAAATGCACCATGAACGGGTCGGCGGTCAGCGTATGCCACAGGCCCTGAGAAACATCGACACCTTCGGGAAAAAGCGATCCCTGCATCAGCGGCCAGCTGTTCAGCAAGCCGCCGCCCGCCACATAGCCCGCGTTCAAACCCGCCATCCATGCACCGTACAGCAATTGCATGGCCAAGACGCACAGGACGACGATGGAAAAGCCGCGCAGACCGGCGCGCGGCTGGCCTTCCGCGAAATTGCCAAGATCCAGCGCTGTCCACACCAGACCACCCAATGTGAAGAACGCGGTCATCAGATGGATCGACAGCCAGTAATGGCTGACATCGGTGCGGCCCAGCTCCTGCGCCTCGGCCCCGACGCCCGAACTGACCATCAGCCAGCCGAAAACGCCTTGCAGTCCCCCCAGTGCCAGCAGCGCCAGCAGCCGCGGCTTGAACCCGATGGGAATGGCGTCGCGCATCCAGAAATAGATCAGCGGCACCACGAATGCGACGCCGATCAATCGTCCCAGCAGGCGGTGCGCCCATTCCCAGAAAAAGATGAACTTGTATTCCGCCAGCGTCATGCCGGCAGGCCCGTTCACCTGCGTATATTCCGGGATCTGACGATAGGCGTCGAACTCGGCCTGCCATGCCGCTTCGCTGAGCGGGGGAAGTGCACCGGTGATCGGCTTCCATTCGGTGATGGACAGGCCGGATTCGGTCAACCTTGTGATGCCGCCGACCAGCACCATAGCCACGACCAGTGCCGCCATGACATAGAGCCAGCGGGCGATCGCAATGGGGCGCGCGGGACCGTAGTTCGCCACCGCTTCCAGCGGAATTCCGTCGTTCTGGGTTCTCACGATGCGGCGCTTTTGCCAGAAATCGCGGAATTCGCAAGTGCCCGCAAGGGAGGCATTGCTTTTGGCTGATGTTACATTATATCATGCACTGCAATGAAGCCCTCCCCGCCCTTTTGCTCGCACGGCCCCGTCCGCGATGCGCGCTCCCGCCTCGACAGGTTGGGGATCGTGCTGTCGGGCGCGTGTGCGGTGCATTGCGTGGTCGGGCTGGCGCTGGTCGGCCTGCTGGGCCTGGGCGGGCCTTTGCTGCTGGCTCCGGAGATCCATGAATATGGCCTTGTCGCCGCGATTGTCGTCGGTGCCTTGACCATTGGCATCGGCGCGCTGCGCCATGGGCGGATGCGGCCGCTGGTGCTGGGAGGGATCGGGATCGCGCTGATGGCGATTGCCGTGGCCGGTCCGCACGGGCTGGCCGAAGCGGTGCTGACGATTGCCGGGGTCGCTGTGCTGGCCTTGGGACATGTCTTCAACATACGGGCCTGTTCGCTGCCGCGCTGAGTGGAGGCCGGGACCCTGTTCCACTTGAACTGCGGCCCGCCGGCGCTATGTCGCCTAGCATGGCTCCGAACACGAACATGATCGCGATCACGGTGAACGGGGAAACCCGCCGCGTGCCCGAAAACACCAGCATTGCGCATCTAGCCCGCATGCTGGAACTCGACCCGGCGAAAGTCGCGGTCGAGTGCAATCGCCACGTGATCCCGCGAACGACGCTGGAAACCGTGACCCTGCACGAAGGCGACGAGCTGGAAATCGTGCATTTCGTGGGAGGCGGCGATCATCAGGACGCGGTGAAGGCGGACGACAGCTGGACCGTGGCGGGGCGCACGTTCCGTTCGCGGCTGATCGTGGGCACGGGCAAGTACAAGGACTTTGCCCAGAACGCCGCCGCGCTGGACGCGAGCGGGGCGGAGATCGTGACCGTCGCGGTGCGCCGCGTGAACGTATCCGATCCCAAGGCGCCGATGCTGACCGATTTCATCGACCCGAAAAAGGTGACCTATCTGCCCAATACCGCGGGCTGCTTCACGGCGGATGATGCGATCCGCACGCTGCGGCTGGCGCGTGAGGCGGGCGGCTGGGACCTCGTCAAGCTGGAGGTGCTGGGCGAGGCGAAGACGCTGTATCCCGACATGCGCGAGACGCTGAAGGCGACCGAGGTGCTGGCCAAGGAAGGTTTCCTGCCGATGGTCTATTGCACCGACGATCCGATCGCGGCCAAGCAGCTGGAAGACGCGGGCGCGGTGGCGGTGATGCCGCTGGGCGCGCCGATCGGGTCGGGGCTGGGCATCCAGAACCGCGTGACGATCCGCCTGATCGTCGAGGGGGCCAGCGTGCCCGTGCTGGTCGATGCGGGCGTCGGCACCGCTTCGGATGCAGCCGTGGCGATGGAGCTGGGCTGTGACGGCGTGCTGATGAACACCGCCATTGCCGAGGCGAAGGACCCGATCCTGATGGCCCGCGCCATGAAACTGTCGGTCGAGGCGGGCCGCGCGTCCTATCTGGCGGGACGGATGGCCAAGCGCCGCTATGCCGATCCGTCGAGCCCGCTGGCGGGGCTGATCTAGCGATAGCCGAGCCGCGTTAAGCCCTTGCTTTAACCCGATGCTAACCCTCTGCCGCGAAACATGGCGGCATTGGGGCGGCCCCTGACGAATCGCGCAGGGGTTATGGCCGGGCAAGCAGGGGAATTACCGGATGGGCTATCTCGACACGGCGAACATGGCCATTGCCGAGATGCGCGAGTTCGCCGAATTCGATCCGGCGGAGCAGCGCTATATCAGGCGCAGTCTGGACGTGGGTCTTGCCCGTGCCGACGCGTTCGAGCGCTGGGCGCGGGACGAGCGGGACACGACCTCGATCCGGCGGCAATATCTGGCCTATCAGGAACTGAACGCGCTGCGCGGGGCGGTGCCCAGTTCGCGCAATGACACGCGGCTCGACAGCTATATCGGGCGGCTGGTGCGCGTGTCGGTGTTCGACCTTGGCGAGGGGTGCCTGTTCGGCTTTCCCGCCTATCGTTTTCTGTACGAGCGGCTGCTGGGCCCGGATTCGCGTCCGTGGCTGCCTGCCGCCTTCTGCGCCGCCGCCGCGTTGCCGCAGATCGCGCCCGACCGCCGCAAGCAATTGCTCCATTCGATCAGCGAAGCGGCCGCCTGCGCACCGGGCTGGTCGCGCCGCCAGCCGGGGTTCTATCCCGACTTCGTGCCCGCGGACGAGGAAATGGGCATGGGCGAGGGCTGAACGCCCGCCCTGGGTGGCCCCTTGGGATCCCCTCGAAAAGTGACAAAGGTGACACGTCCTACAGGGGCTGTAACCCTGCCCGGCCCCGCGGAAATTCACGGGTTTCGGTCCAAAAGCGACACATCGGGGGGTGCGGGGAATTTCGACGATGGCAAAGAGCGCTGGGCCTGATGGCTAGCGCCGGATCGGCGTGTAGGACAGTGTTAACAGGCCGCCGTCAATCCAGCAGCAGAGCGAGGCTGACCCGCGCGGTGCCTGTGCGCAGCAGGCCGATGCTGCGTGCCGCCGCAGAGGAAAGGTCGATCACCCGGTCGCCGTGGAACGGGCCGCGATCGTTGATGCGGACCACGACATCCTCGCCATTGCCGGAATTGGTCACGCGCACCCGGCTGCCCAGCGGAAGCGTGCGATGGGCCGCGGTCAGCCGCGCGGGATCGAAGATCTCGCCGCTGGCGGTGGGGTTGCCTGCCAGCTCACGCCCGTAATAGCTCGCCTCGCCGGTGCCGAAATGGCTTTCGTCGCTTGGGCTTTCGTCGCCAGCGGACACCGCATTGGTGGCTGCAAGGGCAACCGGCTGTGCTTCCACGCTGGCCATGCCGCCGCCCAGCCGGACGATGTCGGGCGAGTTGCTGGTCTGGATCAGGGCGAAGGACAGGATCGCGGCGACACCGGCGAGCGCCCCAGTCGACACCGCCAGCAATTGCCCCTGCGACTTGAGCCGTAGCAGCACGCGAAGCCGCTCGCGGCGGCTGGGTAGATGATGCGCCGGATCATGGCCGGACGAGTTGGCGCTTATGAAGGATTCACGACGGGCGGGAAGGGCGGTTTCGGTATGATGGTCCATACCGAACCAACGGGCGGTCCCCCCCCTTATGTTCCGAAATAACGGGCCGCCCGCCCTGAAGCGCTTGCCCTCGAGGGGACGCTCAGCGCATGTAGTTTACATAGATCCCGTGAACCAGCCCCGGCAGATAGAGGATAAGGGTAAGGACGAGATTGATCAGGAATGTCTTGCCCAGCCCATGCTTGAGCGCAACGCCCAGCGGCGGCAAGAGAATGGTAGCAATCAGTGTCAGCAAAGCCATCATCGGCATGTCTCCTTCCTGAAGAGAAGCCGTCGGTGGCCTCGTTGTTCCTGCGCAGCGAAATCGTGTCCGCGAGAATGCCCGAGAGAATGCCGGCCGGATGTCCGCCTTCGTGACCATGGGTTCCGCAAGGCGGTCGCCGCTTCCACAGCCCGCGCAGCCCTGCAACCCGACTTAGCGATACATCGCGTTCAGCCGTTCGCCATAGCGTTCGCGCAGCTTGTGGCGGCGGATTTTGATCGAGGGGGTCATTTCCTCGTTCTCGATGCTGAAGGGCTCGTCTGCGATCATGATGCGGCGGACCTTTTCGATGACGGACAGGTCGGCGTTCACCCGGTCGACCGCGGCGCGGATCGCGGCGCCGAACTCGGCGTCGTCGCGCCAATCGGTCCAATCGCCGGTGCGGCCGTTCTCCCTGGCCCATTCGGCGGCCCATTCGGTATCGGGGACGATCAGGCCGACGAGGTATGGCTTGCGGTCGCCCGATACCATCGCCTGCCCGATCTCGGGCTGAAGGGTCAGCATGCCCTCGACGCGCTGGGGCGCGACATTGTCGCCCTTGTCGTTGATGATCATGTCCTTCTTGCGGTCGGTGATGACGATCCGTCCGCGATTGTCGATATGGCCGATGTCGCCGGTGTGCAGCCAGCCGTCCTTCAATGTGCGGGCGGTTTCCTCGGCATTGCGCCAGTATCCGTGCATCACCAGCTCGCCGCGCACCAGGATCTCGCTGTCCTCGGCGATGCGGACCTCGACGCCTCTTAAGGGCGTGCCGACGGTGTCCATCTTGAGGCCGGTGCTGGGCCGGTTGACGCTGATGATGGGGCCTGCCTCGGTCTGGCCGTAACCCTGCAGCAGCGGCATGCCGAGGCCGGTGAAGAAATAGCCGATCTCGGGCGTGAGCGGCGCGCCGCCCGATACCAGCGCCTTGACCCGCCCGCCGAACTTGGCGCGGGCCTTGGGGCGCAGCACGCGTTCCAGCAGCATGTCCTCGGCGCTGTCGATCAGCGGGCGCGACTTGCCTTCGCCCTTGCGTTCGGACAGGCGGCTGGCGCGCTGAGCCATGGTCTCGGCAAGCTTGCCCTGTTTGGCGAGCTGTTTGAGGATGCGGGTGCGCAGAACCTCGAACAGGCGGGGGACGACGACCATGATCGTCGGGCGCACTTCCTCGATATTGCCGGCCAGCTTGTCGAGCCCTTCGGAATAGAAGATCTCGGCCCCGAGCGCGATCGGGAAGGCCTGCCCGCCGGTGTGTTCATAGGCGTGGCTGAGGGGGAGGAAGGAGAGAAAGCGCTCCTCGCTCCACCCGAAATCGTTGGCGATCACGTCGCCAGCGCCCGCCGCATTGTGCAGCAGCGCGCCATGGTGCTGGCGCACGCCGCGCGGGCTGCCTCCGGTGCCGCTGGTGTAGATGATGCAGGCGGGGTCCTCGCGCGTGATGCCTGCGATGCGCGCATTGACGGCGCGGCGGGCGGCGTCGGCGTCGCCCTGCATCAGCGCCGCCATGTCGTGATAATTGGTCGCTTGCGGCGGGCGGATCGGCTCCATCGCGATGATGTGGTCGGCGCGGTTGCTGGCGGCGACGGCGGGCATCAGGTTCTTGGCGAGTTTCGGCCCGGACAGGATGACGGCGCGCGCGCCCGAATTTTCCAGCACGTGCTGATGATCGTGGACCGTGTTGGTCGTATAGGCGGGCACGGTGATGAGGCCCGCGGCCATGATGGCAAGGTCGGCGATGCACCATTGCGGGCGGTTCTCGCTGACCAGCAGGACGCGGTCGCCCTTGTCGAGGCCAAGGCCGACCAGCGATTCCGCCAGCAGGCACACCTGCCGCGCCGCGTCCGCCCAGCTGATCGAGCGCCATTCGCCGTCGGTCTTGGCGTAGAGGAAGGGCCTGTCGCCCAGCACGTCCGCGCGCGACAGGAACAGCGCGACGAGGTTCTGCGCATTCTCGATATCGGCAAGGGTAAAGCCGTGCGGGCCGGGGCGGTCCGCTGTTCTGCCGGGATTAGCGTGCGCCATGGTTCGCCTGTCGACCTCTTCCTCTGCGTGTTCCGGTCCTGGCCCGCGCAAACCGGTGTCTGCGCAAGGTTGGCCCGTGTTGCTGCGGGAAACTAGGATGGGCCGCGCGTTCGGGCAAGGCGGGAACGGCGGAGCTGTGTGGATCGCGGGCGATCAGGGCGTGACCATGGCGCCTTCGCTGCGGGGATCGGCGGCGCCGATGGGCTGTCCGTCAACCCATTCGACCGCGTTCGCCTTCAGCCGGCCCGGCATGGTCCTCGCGTCCTCGTGCCCCAATGCACGAAAGGCGGGGAGCATGGCTTCGAGGTCGGTGCCTTCCTCGACGAGCAGGGTGTCGCCGGGGGAATAGAGGAAGGGCAGCGCGATCGCCTGCTGTGCGGTGAGGCCCCAGTCGACCACGCCGATGATCGCCTTGGCGACCTGCACGATGATCGTGGTGCCGCCCGCCGCACCCACGGCGAGCCGCGGCTTGCCGTCGGGGCCATAGACGATGGTCGGCGACATGGACGAACGGGGGCGCTTGCCCGCCTCGACCCGGTTGGCGACGGGCTGGCCGTTTTCGGAGGGCGCGCGCGAGAAATCGGTGAGTTCGTTGTTGAGGTAGAAGCCGTTCACGAACAGGCCCGATCCGAACGCCGCCTCGATCGTGGAGGTTTCGCTGACGATCATGCCGCCCTTGTCGGTGACGACGAAATGGCTGGTGCCGTGTTCGGGCTGCTCCGCCTGCGGCGCGAAGGCGAGCGAGACGCCCTCGGGCGTGCCCGCGCTGGCCGATGCCATGGTGCTGCCCATGTCGATGAGCGCGCTGCGGCGGGCGAGGTAGTCGGGGTCGGTCAGGCCCTTTACCGGGACCTGCACGTAATCGGGGTCGGCCAGATATTGCTCGCGGTCGGCATAGGCGAGGCGCTGGGATTCGGCGAACAGGTGCCAGCCGACGGGATCGCCCGGGCCATGCGCGGCCATGTCGAAGCGTTCGAGCTGCTTCAGGATCGCGAACACCGTCGTCGCGCCCGAGGAGGGCGGGCCCATCCCGCAGATGCGATAGACGCGGTAGGTGCCGCACACCGCATCGCGTTCGACCGGGCGATAGCTGGCGAGATCCTGAACGGTCAGATCGCCGGGATTGGCGGGCGCGTTCTGGACCGCACCCGAAATGTCGGCGGCGTTGTCGCCGGTGTAGAAGGCCTTTGGCCCGCCGGCGGCGATGCGTTCCAGCGTGGCGGCGAAGGCGGGGTTGCGGATGGTCGATCCGATGGGGGCGGCCTGACCGCCGGGATAGAACAGCGCGCGCGCCTCTGCCGACAGCGCGCCGGTGCGGTCGGCGGCGGCCAGCGTGTTATGCAGGCGCGGCGTGACGTCGAAACCGTCCCGCGCCAGTTCGATGGCGGGCTGGAAGATCTGCGCCCATGGCAGTTTGCCGTGCTTTTCATGCGCCATCGCCATCATCGCGACATTGCCGGGCACGCCGGTGCTGAGGCCGCCGACCCATGCCTCGACAAAGGACATCGGCTGGCCGTCCTTCATGAAGCGGTCGGGCGTGGCCGAGGCGGGCGCGGTTTCGCGGCCGTCATAGGTGACCGGCTGGCCGTTTCCCGGATCGAGCACGAGGAAACCGCCGCCGCCGATGCCGGAGCTTTGCGGTTCGACCACGTTGAGCGCGAGCAGCACGGCAAAGCCCGCGTCCACCGCATTGCCGCCTTCGCGCAGGATGCGCGCGCCTGCATCGGCGGCGCGGCGGTCGGCGGCGCTGACCATGCCGACTGCGTGGCCGCTCTGTTCTGCTGCGGGCGGTGGCGCGGGGGCGGGCGGGGCGGTCGCCAGATCGGAAGGCGCGGCGCATGCGGCCAGCAGGGCGGGAGCCAGCAGGGAGGCGACAAGGCGCAGTTTCATGATCATTCGGTTCCCACGGCGTCGGCGATGGTGGCAAAGCCGTCGCGCCGCATCAGCGGGGGCAGGCCGCGCACGATGCTGGAGGCGATCCCCGGCCCTTCATAGACCATCGCGCTGTAAAGCTGGACGAGGCTGGCGCCCGCGCGGATGCGTTCCCACGCGTCCTCTGCCGTGGCGATGCCGCCGATGCCGATCAGCGGGATGGAGCCCCCAGTGGCCTTGCGGAAGTCGCGCAGCCTTTCGAGCGCCATTTGCTTAAGCGGTGCGCCCGACAATCCTCCGCTCTCGCCCGCATGGGCCGAATGCAGCGGGGGGCGTTCGATGGTGGTGTTCGCGATCATCAGCGCGCCCAGACCCTTTTCGACCGCGATGCGCGCGATGGCGTCGATGTCGGCGGGCTGCAGATCGGGCGCGACTTTCAGGAACACGGGCACGTCGCAGCCGCGCGCCGCCATCACCACGTCGAGCAGACCGCCCAGTGCCTCAGGGTCTTGCAGCGCGCGCAGGCCGGGGGTGTTGGGGCTGGAGATATTGACCGCGAGGTATTGCGCATGCGGCGCCATGGTGCGCGCCATGATCGCATAGTCGCCGACGCGGTCGGTGCTGTCCTTGTTCGCGCCGATATTGATGCCGACGACGCCGTGGCCGTCGATGCGGCGCTTCACGCGCTGTTCGACGATGGCCGCGCCGTCATTGTTGAAACCCATGCGGTTGATGACCGCGCGGTCCTCGGCCAGGCGGAACAGGCGCGGTTTGGGATTGCCCTGCTGCGGGCGCGGGGTGACCGAACCCACCTCGGTAAAGCCAAAGCCGCAGCGCAGCAGCGCATCGGGCACTTCGCCGTTCTTGTCGAAGCCCGCCGCCATGCCGACCGGATTGCGAAAATGCAGCCCCGCGACCGTCATCTCAAGCGCCGGATCGTGTCTTGGCGGGCTGGCCAGCAGCGAGGAGGGCAGCGACTTCAGCGTCGAGAGCGCCAGCCCGTGCGCGGTCTCGGCGTCGAGGCGGAAGATCAGCGGGCGAAGCAGCGAATAGACCATAGGCCATATTGCGTATGCGAGAGCGGGCGCGCTGTCGAACGGTTTTCCGGCTGCATTTGCCTCTTTGCGCGCGATGCGGCAGTTAGGAAGAAATAGTTTCTTTTGCACCTAACGGAGGCATCCCCTTGATCCATTTTCCGCGCCTGACGGCCTGCCTGCTTGGCGGCAGCGCCGCGCTTGCCCTTTCCGCCTGCGCCGCCACCACCGACATGGCGGAAGCGCCCCCCGCGCCCGCCCCCGCCGCGCAGCCTGCGGCGACCAGCCCGGCGATCACCTCTGCCATTCCGGCGGCGCAGATGGCCGCGGTCGATGCGGCCATCGCGGCGAACGACATTAATGCGTTCTTCCAGGCCTATGAGGATGCGGGCCTTGCCTTCAGCCCCGAGACCAAGACCTATCGCGGCATTCGCGACGAGGATTACGGGAAGTGGGACGATCCCTCGCTGGAGGCCGACCTGCGCGAGGCGGCGATGGACCGCGCGTTTCTCGCCCGGATGGAGCAGGGTTTCGACCTGAACACGCTGGAGGGGCAGGATGCCTTGTCCTATCGCCTGTTCAAATCCGCGGTCGACCGCCAGCAAAGCCTCGTCCCGTTTCGCGAGAACGGCTATCTCTTCAACCAGATGTTCGGCGCGCAGAGCGGGATCCCCTCGTTCCTCGTCAACATGCACCGCGTCAGCGACAAGGCGGAGGCCGAGGCCTATATCGAGCGGATCGCCGGGATCGGTCCGCATCTCGACGCGCTGACCAAGCGCGCGGTGGAACGGGCCGAGGCGGGCGTGATGCCGCCGCGCTGGGTCTATCCCTATGTCATTTCCGACATCGACAATCTGATCACGCCCGCCGCGCCGATGCATGAGGGCAATGCGATCCTCGACGATTTCCGCGAGAAGGTCGCCGCGCTCGATCTGCCGCAGGCCGAGAAGGACACGCTGGTCGCCGATGCGGTCGCGGCATGGGAAGCGAGCGGGCTGCCGGCCTATCGCCTGCTGCGCGCGGTGATGGTGCAGCAGCAGGCAAAGGCCGGGACCGACGACGGCGTCTGGCGCCTGCCGCAGGGCGAGGCCTATTATGCGGCGCTGCTGAAGAACTATACCACCACCGAACTCAGCGCCGATCAGATCCACCAGATCGGCCTCTCCAACATCGAGCGTATTCACGGCGAGATGCGCGCGATCATGGAGCAGGTGGGCTTCGAAGGGACGCTGCAGGAATTCTTCGAATATACCCGCACCGATCCGCGTTTCTATGCCGACAGCCGCGAGGAATATCTGGGCAAGGTCGATGTCGCGCTGGACGCGATGGAAGCCGAACTGCCGAAATATTTCGAAGTCCTGCCGCAGGACGCGCTGCAGGTGAAGCCGGTCGAGGCGTTCCGCGAGAAATCGGCGGGCAAGGCGTTCTATTCGCGCCCCGCGCCCGACGGATCGCGTCCGGGCATCTATTACGTCAATCTCTACAAGCTCGATTCGATGAGCCTGAACGAGCTGGAGGCACTGGCCTTCCACGAAGGGCTGCCGGGGCATCATCTGCAGCTGTCGGTGCAGACCGGGCTGGGCGAACTGCCGCCGTTTCGCCGTTTCGGGGGCGTCACCGCCTATTCGGAAGGCTGGGGCCTGTATTCCGAGAAGCTGGCCAAGGACATGGGGTTCTATACCGATCCCTATTCGGATTTCGGCCGCTTGCAGATGGAATTGTGGCGCGCGGCGCGGCTGGTGGTCGACACCGGCATCCATTCCAAGCGCTGGAGCCGCGAGCAGGCGATCCAGTATCTGACCGATAATACGCCCAATCCCGCGGGCGACATCACCAAGGCGATCGAACGCTATATCGTCTATCCGGGGCAGGCGACCGCCTATATGATCGGAAAGCTGAAGATCGAGGAACTGCGCGACAAGGCGCAGGCCGCGCTTGGCGACGCGTTCGACATTCGCGCGTTCCACACCGTGATCCTTGAGAACGGGCCGGTGCCGCTGAACATCATGGAAGAGAATGTCGATGCGTGGATTGCCGAAGTAAGGGCATCCTAAGAACGACTCGCAAGAGTTAATCATCGCTTGCATCCGCGTGGGTGCGTCACTAGCTGCAATTCGGAACGATTTGGTCCGAATTAGCGAGTGACGCACCCATGCGCCTTTCCAATCTAGCCGATTATGCCGTGGTCGCCATGCGCGCCGCCGCCGGCCATTGCGGATCGCAGATGTGGAGCGCGGCGCAATTGGCCGACCAGACCGGCCTGCCCGCACCGACGGTGCAGAAGCTGGTCAGCCGGCTGAGCGCGGCGGGGCTCTTGCGGTCCACGCGCGGGGCGAATGGCGGGATCCGGCTGGCGCGGCCTGCCGCGGCGATCAATCTCGCCGATATTATCGAGGCGGTGGAAGGACCCATCGCCATGACCCAGTGCAGCGACGGCCCCAGCGGCTGCACCATCGAACACAGCTGCGGCGCACGGCCGCATTGGCCCCAGGTCAATCGCGCCATTCGCGGCGCGCTTGAGAATATCACGCTCGCCGATCTGGCGAAGGAGGATGTGGCGGCATGAACGACGCCCTTAAGAATGAAACGGTAGAGCAGGTTCGCGCTTCGCAGGAAGAGGCGATCGAGAAGGACCGCGCCGCGCGTGAAGCGGCCAAGTCGCTCGAGACTTATGAATTCGGCTTTCACTCGGACATCGAGCAGGAATTCGCCGACAAGGGCCTGTCGGAAGACACCGTCCGCTTCATCTCGGCCAAGAAGGAAGAGCCGGAGTGGATGCTGGAATGGCGTCTGAAGGCCTATCGCCACTGGCTGACGCTGACCCCGCCCGACTGGGCGAAGCTGAACATTCCGCCGATCGACTATCAGGACGCCTATTACTACGCGGCGCCCAAGAAGAAGCCCAAGCTGGAATCGCTCGACGAGCTCGATCCCGAGATCAAGTCGGTCTATGACAAGCTGGGCATTCCGATCGAGGAGCAGAAGGTGCTGGCGGGCGTCGAGGGCGCGCGCAAGGTGGCGGTGGACGCGGTGTTCGACAGCGTCTCGGTCGCCACGACCTTTCGCAAGGAGCTTGAGGAAGCGGGTGTCATCTTCCGCTCCATCAGCGAAGCGATCAAGGAATACCCCGACCTGGTGAAGAAGTGGCTGGGCAAGGTCGTGCCCATGCAGGACAATTTCTTTGCCACGCTGAACTGCGCGGTCTTTTCGGACGGCACCTTCGTCTACATTCCCAAGGGCGTGCGCTGCCCGATGGAGCTGTCGACCTATTTCCGCATCAATGCGGAGAACACCGGCCAGTTCGAGCGCACGCTGATCGTGGCCGAGGAGGGGAGCTATGTCTCCTACCTAGAGGGCTGCACCGCGCCGATGCGCGACGAGAACCAGCTGCATGCCGCGGTGGTGGAACTGGTCGCGCTGGACGATGCCGAGATCAAGTACTCGACCGTGCAAAACTGGTATCCCGGCGATGCCGAGGGTAAGGGGGGCATCTATAATTTCGTGACCAAGCGCGCGCTGTGCCAGGGCAGGAATTCCAAGGTTTCGTGGACGCAGGTGGAAACCGGCAGCGCGGTGACGTGGAAATACCCGTCCTGCGTGCTGAACGGCGAAAACTCGGTAGGCGAGTTCTACTCGGTCGCGGTGACCAACAATTTCCAGCAGGCCGATACCGGCACCAAGATGATCCACAACGGGAAGAACACCCGTTCGACGATCATTTCCAAGGGTATCAGCGCGGGCAAGTCCAACAACACCTATCGCGGGCTGCTCCGCGTGGGGGCGAATGCGGACAATGTGCGCAATTTCACCCAGTGCGATTCGCTGCTGCTGTCCGACACCAGCGGCGCGCATACCGTGCCCTATATCGAGGTGAAGAACCCCACCGCCCAGATCGAGCACGAGGCGACCACGTCGAAGATCAGCGACGACCAGCTGTTCTATGCGATGCAGCGCGGGCTGGGCGAGGAAGAGGCCGTGGCGCTGATCGTCAACGGCTTTGCCAAGGAGGTCCTCAAGGAACTCCCGATGGAATTCGCGGTCGAGGCGCAGAAGCTGCTCGCGATCTCGCTTGAGGGGAGCGTGGGGTGATGTTCGGCTATATTCTGGCCGCACTTTTCGCCTGTGTTGCGTGGTTGCAGCTGAGGTTAGCTTGGCGGGACTATCACAGTGGAATTTCGCGCGTTCGTATGATGCTGTTTGTGGATAGGAGTGGGCTCGCGATCTCGCGTTCTGATCGCCCGCGAATGTTTGCTTATGCTGTCGTTTGGAATGCCGTGATTGGCTTCGCGGCGGCTGCTGGAGCTATCTGGCTGCTGAATTTTGCTATTGCCTGGAATGCCTCATGACCGACCGTAAAACCCTCCAGATCAAGCCCGCGTCCGAGCAGGACGATGCCGCGCCCGTCATCAAGAAGAAGGGCCGCGGGTGGGAGATTTCGGAATCCCGCCTCGACACGCTGCACGATCGTGCGCGCGAGATGCGGCGTGAGCCTTCCGAGGCGCACAAGGCGCTCGCCGACAAGTTCGCAGAGGCGGACATGGGCAAATACAGCTTCAAGCGGTTTGCCGTGGTCGGATCGGCCATCGTCGATTTCAACTGCCACAACCTCGGCATGGCGATCATCATCGAAGACGATGTGAGCGGCGAAGGCGAGAACCCGGCTCTGCTCACCCGCCGCGACAAGAGCCTTGAGGCCGTGGGCATCAAGGTGATGCGCATCAAGGCGAGCGACATCCTTGGGGACATGGACGCGGTGCTCGACCGGATCACCGCCGGCATGCGCATCCGCATCGGCGAACGCCGCGAGGCGCGCACCAGGCACTTCGAACAGAAGCGCGGAACCGGGCAGGGCTACAAGCCCCGCAATTTCCGCGCCGGCCCGCGAGACTAAGGACCGAGAGACAACTGATGCTGAAAATCGAAAACCTCCACGCCGAAATAGACGGCAAGCAGATCCTCAACGGCCTGACGCTGGAAGTCGGCGCGGGCGAGGTGCATGCGATCATGGGCCCCAATGGCGCGGGCAAGTCGACGCTGGCCTATGTGCTGGGCGGCCGTCCGGGTTACGAGGTGACGCAAGGCAGCGTGACCTTCAACGGACAGGACATGCTGGAGCTTGAACCGCATGAGCGGGCCGCTGCCGGGCTGTTCCTGGGCTTTCAGTATCCGGTCGAGATTCCCGGCGTCTCCAACGTACAGTTCCTGCGCGAGGCGCTGAATTCGCAGCGCAAGGCACGCGGTGAGGAACCGCTGACCGGCGGCGAATTCCTGAAGCTCGCCAAGGAAAAGGCCGCGCTCTTGAAGCTCGACATGGAAATGCTGAAGCGCAACGTGAACGTCGGCTTTTCGGGCGGCGAGAAGAAGTGCGCCGAGATGGTGCAGATGGGCATTCTCGATCCCAAGCTGGCGGTGCTGGACGAGACCGACTCCGGTCTCGACATCGATGCGCTGCGCACGGTGGGCGAGGGGATCAATGCGATCATGCGCCAGCCCGACAAGGGCGTGCTGCTGATCACGCACTACCAGCGCCTGCTCGATTATGTGCAGCCCGACAAGGTGCATATTCTGGCCAAGGGCCGGATCGTGAAAACCGGCGGGCCCGAACTGGCGCTGGAGCTTGAGCGCGAGGGTTACGAGGCGGTCGCATGAGCGATGTAGCGACCCTTCCCACGACGCGCGACGAGGATTGGCGCTATGCCGATGCCGCCGCGCTGCGCGATCTGACGGCGGAGACGCTGGACGGCTGGCACGAGATTACGCTGACCGCCGGTGAGGCGCAGGTGCAGACCTATGTGCTGGACGACAGCGCGCCGGGCGTGACCCGCGTGCGGCTGGCGCTGGGCGAAGGCGCGCGGGCCGAGATCTATGCCATCGCCTCGGCCAGCGACTACACGCGGCTGGAGGTCGAGGTGACGCTGGCCAAGGGTGCGCATTTCGAATTCGGCGGCGTGACCATCGGCGGCGGCGAGGGGACCCGCGAATTCGTCACCCGCGTCCGCCATGCCGAGCCGGAAGCGACCAGCAACCAGACCATCCGTGCGGTTCACTGGAACCGTGCCACCGGCAATTTCCTGGGCCGGATCGAAGTGGTGAAGGACGCGCAGAAGACCGATGCTGCGCAGAATTTCCGCGCGATCCTGCTGGAAAAGGGTGCCAGCGCGAACACCAAGCCCGAGCTGGAAATCTTTGCCGACGATGTGAAATGCGCCCACGGCGCGGCCATCGGCGCATTGGACGACAGCGCGGGTTACTACATGGCGGCACGCGGAATCCCGCCGCATGTTGCCCGCCGCTTGCAGGTGCAGGCCTTCGTCGCCGATGCCTTCGTGGCGATGGAGGACGAGACGCTGGCGGAAAACATGCTGGCCAAGGTGCTCGACCGGCTGGAGGAGGCTGCGATATGACGACCGAGCTGCTTTCGCGCAAAGCCGATTTTCCCGGCATGGTCACCGCCGATGGAGCGCCGTGGCATTACCTCGACACGGCCGCGACCTCGCAGAAGCCGCAGGCCGTGGTCGATGCGATGAGCCGCGCGCTGGGCCGCGATTACGCGACCGTGCACCGCGGCGTCTATGGCCGCAGCGCCGAGATGACGCTGGGCTTTGAGGCCGCGCGCCGCCGCGTCGCTGGCTTCGTCGGCGGGCAGGAGGACGAGATCGTCTTCACCCGCGGCGCGACCGAGGCGATCAACCTTGTTGCTGCGACCTGGGGTGCAGCAAATCTGAAGGCGGGCGACCGCATCCTGCTGTCGGTGCTGGAGCATCATTCGAACATCGTGCCGTGGCAGATGCTGCGCGAGCGGACGGGGGTGGAGATTGATGTCTGCCCGCTGACCGAGGATGGCCGCATCGACATCGATGCTGCACGGCAGATCGTTGATAAACGGCACAAATTGCTGGCGCTGTCGCATGTGTCGAACGTGCTGGGATCGCGGCTGGATGTCGCTGCCGCGGCTGATCTTGCGCAGTCGGTGGGCGCCAAATTGCTGCTCGACGGGTGTCAGGCGGTGCCGCGGCTCAAGGTCGATGTTGCAGCATTGGGCTGCGATTTCTATGTGTTCTCGGCGCACAAGCTGTATGGCCCGACGGGCATCGGCGCGCTGTGGGCAAAGAGCGAATTGCTGCAGGCGATGCCGCCCTATCAGGGTGGCGGTTCGATGATCGACCGCGTCACCTTTGAGAAGACGACTTGGGCCGACGCTCCGCAGCGTTTCGAGGCCGGCACGCCCGCGATCACCGAAGCGATCGCCTTCGCCGCCGCCGTCGATTACGTCGAGGCGATCGGCATGGACGCCGCCGAACGGCATGAGATGGCGCTTACCGCCAAGGCGCGCGAGGCACTGGGCCGGATCAATTCGCTGCGTCTGTTCGGGCCGGAGGACAGCGCGGGGATCGTGAGCTTCACGATGGACGGGATCCATCCGCACGATTTGGGCACCATTCTCGACGAAGAGAATGTCGCGATCCGCGCGGGCCACCATTGCGCGCAGCCGTTGATGGACCATCTGGGCGTGCCCGCGACGGCGCGCGCCAGTTTCGGCATCTATTCGGATGAGGACGACATTGCCGCGCTGATCCGCGGCATCGAACGCACGATAAGGATTTTCGGCTGATGGATAGCCCAGAGAACCAGAACAACGACATCCGCGACGACGGCCGCGTGGTCGCCCCGTCGCCTTTCGACGAGATGCGGCCTGCTGCCGAAACGGTCGAGAGCGTCGAGCAGCCCCGGCGGGCGCGCGTGGACGATGCGGTCGATACCGATGCGGAAACCGCGGGCGAGAAGCTGGAGCGCAAGAAGGATTACCTCGAGGGTTTCCTCAAGGAGCGTCCGCAGAATGTCTCGGGCAACGAGCCGGGCGGCGAATTGTACGAAAGCGTGATCGCCGCGCTGAAGGAAATCTACGACCCCGAGATTCCGGTCAATATCTACGACCTTGGCCTGATCTATGGCGTCGAGATTTCGGACGACGGCCACGCCCATGTCAACATGACGCTGACCACCCCGCATTGCCCCGTGGCCGAATCCATGCCGGGCGAAGTCGAGCTGCGCGTCGGTTCGGTGCCGGGCATCGGCGATGCCGAGGTCAATCTCGTCTGGGACCCGCCATGGGACCCACAGAAGATGAGCGACGAGGCGAAACTAGAACTGGGAATGCTGTGATGAGCGATACCAAGACCAGACCCGCCCCCAAGGCCGCCGTGACGCTGACCCCCGGTGCGGAGCAGCGCGTGGCCGATCTGATGGCAAAAGCGCCCGAAGGTGCGATCGGCGTCAAGCTGTCGACTCCGCGGCGCGGTTGTTCGGGGCTTGCCTATTCGGTCGATTACGTGACCGAAGAGCAGAAGTTCGACGAGAAGATCGAGACCCCCGGCGGCGTGTTCTATATCGACAGCGCGTCGGTGCTTTATCTGATCGGCAGCGTGATGGACTGGCGCGAGGACGATTTCCAGGCGGGCTTCGTGTTCGAAAATCCCAACGCCACCGGCAGCTGCGGCTGCGGCGAGAGCTTTACGGTCTGATCTTTATCGTCTGATCAGGCCGCAGGCGGGTCGCCGCCTGCGAGGAAGTGCAGCAGGGCGCGGTCGTATTCGTCGATCTCGCCATTCGCCTCGACCTGCGCGTCGAGCCATGATTGTTCGCTGGCGGTGATATCCGCCTCGGCCGCGATCCGTGCGTCGAGGTCGGGCGTGTCCGCCTGCTTGCGCCCGAACACAATGCCCGCGCTATTCGGCACGGCCTTCACCATCCGCGCCATGAAACGGCCCACGCCGCTGTCGGTGTCGGTCATGAAACGGTCGAGTTCGGCGGCGCGGTCGCGGGTGATCTGCGCGTTCGGCGACGACCAGCCCTGAAGATAATTGCCCACGCCTTGCACGAACAGGCGTTTCCACCCGCGCGCATTGAGTGCGCCCAGCGTCGCGTCCTTGATGCGGAACAGCAATTCGGCTTCGCGCTGGCTGATCGCGGCGGGGCGGTCGCTGGCTTGTCCGAACAACACGCGGCGCAGCAGCGCGACTTCCGCCTCGCTGACATGGGTGTCGGACAATTCGCCGCCGTCCCGCGTCGGACCCGTTCCGGTCAGCACTTCGCGTTCGATCTGTTCGAGGACGAAGCTCTTGAGCGTTTCGGGCACGTTGCTCGCGCGCTCGATCATGCGGACCAGCAGTTCGAGTTCGGCCATCGAATCGATCCGCCCATCCCGCGTGACCTGTGCGATCAGCCAGTCGGCCTGATCCTCGGCCATATAGCCGCGCGGTTCCTGCCGGTTCAGCAGGAATTCGCCCAGCGCCTCGACGAAGAAGTCGGTCCAGGCCGCGCTTCGTTCACCAAGCGCATGATTGATCGCGAAAATCGATTCCGCCTCTTGCGGCGAGATCGTGCCGTCGCACCAGCCATTGCGCCGCAGATCGAGCAATTCGGCGTCGGTGATGATGCCGTCGCGCGCGGCCTGCGCGGCGATGTCCTGAAAGCTGATCGTCATGAATCCTGCCAAGGCCCCCGGTTGGTCTATGGGGTCCTGTATGGCTTGGCACGGTTAAGACGGGGTTAGCGGCGCTTTGTCGCCGCGACGCAGGCGGCGCGGTCGACGTCCTGCCCGTCGCTGCGCCGTGCCTCGATCCATGTCGCGGTTTCGGTCGCGCCCGGCCGCTGCGGATAGAGGAACACGTCGAGGATGCAACGCGTGCCCGCGAACTGCATCTTGCGCGCATCCGCCTCCCACACGTCGAGGCGGGGCGTGCCGAACTGGCGGATCAGCGCGTCGGCATCGGCGCCGATCACGCCCTCCAGGCCCGGGCCACTCATCACCCTTGCGCTGCGAAAGCTGGTCGCGGGCGTGGCGGGGGCCTGCTGCGGGGGAATGGGCTGCGTCGTCGCGGGGCGGGCGGGGCGCGCCTGCTTGACCGAGGGGGCGCAGGCGGCAAGCGCGGGCACGAGTGCCAGCGCGGCGATTAAATTACGTGGCATCATGGCCGTGTGCGGTTTTCCCGGCTCTGCGCGCGGCGGCGCGGTGGACAAGGTGGGTTGCGGCTGCCGCGCCGAGGAAAGGCGCCAGCAGGTTCGCGACCGGAATGGCGAGCAGCCCTACCACCGCCAGTCCCAGCAGGAAACGGGTGGATGCGCCCAATGGTGCAAGTCCTCCGCCCTTTTGATGGCGTGCCCAGACCATGTCCTGCAATTCGCGGCCCAGCAGGAAGGCGTTGACGGTGATGAACACGATGGCGGTGCCGACGCCGGTAACCGCCAGTGCCAGCGCGACCGGCAGCGCCAGCGCGTTGAACGCCAGCGCGCGCGCCGCGCCTTTCAGCGCCATGCCGATTTCTTCGCCCAGCGGGATGTCGCGCGGCCTGAAGGCGGGATAATGCCGTTCCTCGACCGCCGAAACGATCTCGTCCGCATAGAAATTGAGCACCGCCATCGCGACGATGCGCCACGCGAGCCATGCGCACAGCACCGCGGCGATCACCGCGATCAGCTGGCCCAATCCCGCGATCCACGCGTTTTGCGTGCCCGCCAGCCATTCGATCCCGGCGTCGAACGCGGCGAACCCGCCCCAGAACACCAGCGCCAGCAGCACTAGCGACACCAGCGCGCTTTTCACCAGCACGCGGATCACGCGCCGGTCCGCCATCTGCGCCGCGCCCAGCGCGAACGCGCCGGGAATCGACAGCGTTTGCAGCGCGTGGCCTGTCAAACGGGATTGGCTATCGGATGGAACCTGCATGGGCCGAAAGGGTAGATGGCCTGAAGGGCTTGCTGTCAACGACTTCCGCCGATAGCCAAGCCGCCATCCACGATCCCCGGTTGCCGCCGTCGCGCGCACCGCCTCTTCTCTAAGGACAAACATGACCCAGCCCCGCTTCGACGTACTCGCCATCGGCAATGCGATCGTGGACGTGATCGCCAGCTGCGATGACGGATTTCTTGCCGAACATGCCTTGGACAAGGGCGCGATGCGGCTGGTCGATACGGCGGAGGCCGAGGCGCTCTATGCGAACATGGGTCCGGGGCGCGAGGTTTCGGGCGGGTCGGCGGGCAATACCTGCGCGGGGCTTGCCGCACTGGGCAGCCGCTGCGCCTTCATCGGGCAGGTGGCGAACGACCAGCTGGGCAGTGTGTTCGCGCATGATATCCGCTCGGCCGGGATCTATTACGCCACCCCGCCGCGCGAGGGTGAGCCGCCGAGCGCGCGCTGCCTGGTGCTGGTGACGCCTGACGGGCAGCGCACGATGAACACCTTCCTCGGCGCGTCGCAATATCTGTCGGCGGCGGCGATCGATCCCGAACTGGTGGCCAATGCGGCGGTGCTCTACCTCGAAGGCTATCTATGGGATCCGGACGAGCCGCGCACCGCGATGCAGGGCGCGATCGAATGCGCGCGCGAAGCGGGGCGCGAGGTGGCGTTCACCCTGTCCGACGTGTTTCTGATGGACCGGCATGGCAGCGATTTCCGCGCGATGATCGAGAAGGGCGAGATCGACATATTGTTCGCCAACGAAGGCGAGGCGATGGCACTGACCGGCACGGACGATCTGGAGAAGGCGATCGATTGGCTGGCGCCCAAGGTGCCGGTGCTGGTCGTGACGCGCAGCGAAAAGGGCGCGCTGGCGATCCGCGGCGACGAGCGCATCGAAGTGCCTGCCGAGCCGGTCGACGAGGTCGTCGACACCACCGGCGCGGGCGACAGCTTTGCCGCGGGTTTCCTCCACGGCCATGTGCAGGGCAAGAGCCTGAAGGACTGCCTGACGCTGGGCGCGGTCGCGGCGGCCGAGATCATCAGCCACTATGGCGCGCGGCCCGAGGCGAATCTTTCGGAACTGGCGAAGAAGCGGGTGGGCTGAGGGGTCAGACCCCCTCTCAGCCCTTCGCCTCGCGCGCGATTTCGCGCCAGCCGATGTCGCGGCGGCAGAAGCCTGTGGGGAAGTCGATGGCGTCCACCGCGCGATAGGCAGCGGCCTGTGCCTGCGTCACGTTCGCGCCGGTGGCGGTGACGTTCAGCACGCGGCCCCCGTTTGCGACCAGCATTTCGCCGTCCATCTTCGTGCCGGCGTGAAAGACCTTTGCGCCGGTCGCTTCCGCCGCGTCCAGCCCGCGAATAGCGCCGCCCTTTTCGGGCGTGTCGGGATAGCCGCTCGCGGCCATCACCACGGTCAGCGCGGTTTCATGCGACAGGCGCGGCGGGCGCAGCGCGGACAGGCGATATTCCGCTGCCGCGAGCAGCAACTCGCCCAGATCGTCCTCCATCCGCATCATCAGCACCTGGCATTCGGGGTCACCGAAACGGCAGTTGTATTCGATCAGCTTGGGGCCTTCCTTCGTCAGCATCAGCCCCGCGTAGAGAACGCCGCAATAGGGAGTGCCGCGGTTCGCCATGCCGTTTACGGTGGGGGCGATGATCTTCTCGATCACCTCGCCTTCCAGCAGGCCGGTCAGCACCGGCGCGGGGCTGTAGGCGCCCATGCCGCCGGTGTTGGGGCCGCTGTCGCCTTCGCCCACGCGCTTGTGGTCCTGCGCCGATCCGAAGGGGACGATGGTGCTGCCGTCGGTCAGCGCGAAGAAGCTCGCTTCCTCGCCGGTCAGGAATTCCTCGATCACCACGCTGGCCCCGGCGCTGCCAAAGCGGCCGCCGAAGATGTCTTCCAGCGCCTCGCGCGCTTCATCCGTGCTTTCGGCGATGATCACGCCCTTGCCCGCGGCAAGGCCGTCGGCCTTGATGACGACGGGGATGGCAAAGCGGTCCAGCGCCGCCAGCGCATCGCCCAGGCTCTCGGCCTTGGCATAGGCGGCGGTGGGAATGTCCATCTCGTCGCACAGCGCCTTGGTGAAGGCCTTGGACCCTTCCAGTTGCGCTGCCGCTGCGCTGGGGCCGAACACCGCGATGCCGCTGCCGCGCAGATCGTCGGCAAGGCCCGCGACCAAGGGCGCTTCGGGGCCGACGACGACGAGGCCGATCTCGCGCTCTTCGCAAAAGCGCAGGACCTGTGCATGATCGGCGACATCCAGAGTGACGAGCGCGGCGCAATCGGCCATGCCGGGATTGCCCGGGGCGGCGAACAGATGGTCGCCGTTTTCCAGAAGCCGGGATTGCGCCAGCTTCCATGCCAGCGCATGTTCGCGCCCGCCCGAGCCGATCAAGAGGATATTCATTGCCGCGCAGTCCCTACGATAATTCCGCCGATAATTCGGGCCTTGGTGAAGAAGCGCCGCTCCTAGCGCGGCAGCGTCCGGGCGACAACGCCGAGCCGCTCACCGTGTCCGAAATCTCGAACGCGCTGAAGCGCACGGTCGAGGACCGGTTCGGCCATGTGCGGCTGCGCGGCGAATTGTCGGGGGTCAAGCGCGCGGCGAGCGGGCATATGTATGCCTGCCTCAAGGACGACAATGCCGTGATCGACGCGGTGATGTGGCGCGGCAATGCCCAGCGCCTGTCGTTCCGGCCCGAGGACGGGGTCGAGGTGGTCGCGACCGGCAAGATCACCACCTATCCGGGGCGCAGCAAGTACCAGATCGTCGTCGACTCGATGGAGATCGCGGGCGAGGGCGCGCTGCTGGCACTGCTTGAGAAGCTGAAGGCAAGGCTGGACGCCGAAGGACTGTTCGCGCCCGAACGCAAGCGGCGGCTGCCCTTCCTGCCGCAGGTGATCGGCGTGGTGACATCGCCCACCGGTTCGGTGATTCGCGACATCCTGCACCGACTGGCGGACCGTTTTCCCAGCCGGGTGCTGGTGTGGCCGGTGATGGTGCAGGGCAAGGGCGCGGCAGAGCAGGTGGCGGCGGCGGTGCGCGGATTCGGCGCGATTCCGGCGGATGGTCCGGTTCCGCGCCCCGACGTGCTGATTGTCGCGCGCGGCGGCGGCTCGATCGAGGATTTGTGGGCCTTCAACGAGGAAGTGGCGGTGCGCGCCATCGCCGACAGTCCGATCCCCGTGATCTCGGCCGTGGGGCATGAGACCGATACGACATTGGCCGATTACGCCGCCGATTTGCGCGCGCCGACGCCGACCGCCGCGGCGGAACTGGCGGTGCCGGTGCGTGCGGAGCTGCTTAACATGCTGATGGAGCTGGGCCTGCGCAAGCGGCGCGGGGTGCAGCGGCCCGTGCTGCTGGCGCGTGAAAGGCTGGAGAACTGGAGCCAACGCCTGCCCGATCCGCGCGCCATCGTGGCCGAACGCGGGCAACGCATCGACGATCTGGGCGAGCGGCTGCGGCGCGGCCTCGCCACACGGGCGGCGCGGGCGCAGGGGCGCTTGTCCGAAGCGGGCGGTTTCCTGCGGCCTGCCGTGCTGACCCGCATGGTCGCGCAGGAGCGGCGGCGGCTGGCCTCCGCGCCCGACATGGGCGTGCTGGTATCGCGCATCCAGACGCGCCGGGCCGAGCAATTGTCGGCCACCGCGCGGCTGCTCAGCCAGCTCGACCCCTATGCACCGCTGGAGCGCGGCTATGCGGTGGTGACGGGCGCGCAGGGCGAAACGATCACCAGCCGCGCCGCCGCTTCGGCGCAGCCTGCGCTGACGCTGCGATTCGCCGATGGGAGCATCGATACCGTGCCTGCGGATGGGGCGGGAACGCCGCCAGTCCCGCGCGATCCGCCGCGCCGCAAGCGGCAGGATGAGGCGAAGGATGGCTCCGGCGACGCCAAACCGCGCCAGCAATCGTTGTTTTGACCGGCGATGATCGCTAACTAGGGCGCATGCTGATGAATTCCTCGACCGGACCTGCCAAGCTTCTCTACGGACCGAACGGCTTTCGCCAGATGACGGCGGGCGACCATGTCGTCTGCGCGGTCACGGGTGCGCCGATCCCGCTCGACATGCTGCGTTACTGGAGCGTGGAGCGGCAGGAACCCTATGCCACTGCCGAGATCGCGACCCAGCGCCTGCTTGCTGGCGCATGAGATGGCTTGCCCCGGCATCGCTTGCGGTGCTCGCCTCGGCCTGCGCCGTCGTGCCGCCTTCGGGTGATCCGCAGGCCGAGCGTTCTCCGCAGCCTGCCAGCCAGCCCGCTGCGGCTGCTGCGCCGGCGCCCGTTGCAACTCCGGCTCCGAGCCCGACCCCTGCGGCCTTGCCGCCCGCGCGTTTCGTGTATTCGGGTGAGCTGACTCAAGGCGGCTGGGTCCGCGGAACCGCGCCAATCGGGACGACCGCGCTGACGCTGGATGGAGAGCCGGTTCAGATGGCTGCGGACGGATCGTTCCTGGCGGCGTTCGACCGCGATGCGGGGGGCACCGCGACACTGGCCGCGACGCGCAGCGACGGGACGACGGCGACGCAGCTGCTGACCATATCGCCGCGCGACTGGCAGATCGAGCATATCAATGCCGCGCGCCGCACCGGCGGGCCGAGCGAAAGCTTCATGCAGCGCCGCCGTCCCGAGCTTGAGCGGATCTATGGCGCGCGCGCGATGGAAACCGGCGCCGAGGGCTGGCGGCAGGATTTCATCTGGCCGGTCAGGGGCCGCATCTCGGGACGCTTTGGATCGCAGCGGATATATCGCGGCGAACCGGGGAGCTATCACACCGGGCTGGACATAGCACCGGGGGCGGGCACGCCTTATGTCGCGCCTGCCGACGGGGTGGTGGTGCTGGCGGCGGACGATTTCTCGCTCGAAGGTAATCTGCTGATCATCGACCATGGCAACGGCCTCAACAGCGCGTTCCTGCATTCGCAGCGGCTGGACGTGAAACAGGGCGACCGGGTGACGCAGGGGCAGCAACTGGGCCTGATCGGGTCGAGTGGGCGCGCGACGGGTCCGCATCTGCACTGGAGCCTGATGTGGGGCAAGGCGCGGCTGGACCCGCTGCTGTTCGTCGCGCCGGGAGATGGCTGAACGCGGGCGCGCGGTCCTGCGCCGGGGCATCCGGCTTGCGCTGGTGCTGATCCTTGCCGGGCTGACCTTTCTGATGACCTGGGTCCGCGATCCGGTGCCCGAGGATGACGATATTCCCCTTTCGGTGAGCGCGGTGCCCATCGCGATCGACGAGGCGACGCGCCGAGGGCTGATGCCTTTCGTGCCGGTGGCGGCGTGGACGTTGGAGGGCACGAGCCGCCAGTTTCGCGGGCTGTCCGACGTTGCGGCGTTGCCGGATGGCCGATTGCTGTTCGTGACCGACAGGGGGCGGCGCATCGCCATGCCGCCGCCCGGCCGGACGGGGCCCACCGCGATGCGCCCGATCCGCATCAGGGACCGTCCGCCGCACGGGCAGGTCGACAGCGAATCGCTGGCTTTCGATCCGGTGACGCGCGAAAGCTGGGTGGGGGCGGAGACGATCAACCGCATCGGCCATTACAGCGCGGGCGGCAATTACCGGGGATCGGTGGTGCCGCCCGAGATGGCGGGCTGGCGCAACAATACGGGGGCGGAGGCGATGGCTCTGCTGGACGATGGCCGCTTCGTGGTCATCGGCGAGGGGCGCAGCAAGGGCCGCGACCGAAGCTTTCCCGTGGTGGTCTTTCCGCGCTCGCCCGAAGAGGGCCTGCGGGGCAGCCTGTCGCATCTGGCGATGCCGGGCGATTACCGGCCCACGGGGATGACCCAATTGCCCGATGGGCGCGTGCTGATCGTGGGGCGTGCCGTCAGCCCGATCCTGCGCTTTCGCGCGATCATCGCCATCGCCGATCCGGCCGGACTGAAACCGGCGGGGCTGTGGCGCGCAAGGACGCTGGCCGGGATTTCCGGCGGTCCCTTGGCGGATAATTACGAGGGGATTGCCAGCGAGAAGGCACCCGGCGGGCGCCTGACGATCTGGCTGATATCCGACAATAACGAGGCCGAATGGCTTCAGTCGACCAAGCTTGTCAGGCTGGAGGTGGATCCCGCCGCGCTATAGCGACAGGCGGGATCCGCGTCTCCGGTCCGAAAGGCCTCAGGCGGCCTTGATCAGCTCGCGCTTGACCTTGCGGGCGCGGGTCGAGAGCTTTTCGTCGTTGGTCTTGAGCAGCCAGTTGTCGAGGCCGCCATTATGCTCGACCGAACGCAGGCCCTGCGTCGAAACGCGGAACTTGAAGCTGCGCTCCAGCTTCTCGCTCATCAGCGTGACGTTCTGCAGGTTGGGCAGAAAGACGCGCTTGGTCTTGTTGTTGGCGTGGCTCACATTGTGGCCGATCTGGCGACCCTTGCCGGTCAGTTCGCAGATGCGCGACATGGCTTACAACTCGCTTTCAAAGAATCCGGTGATACCGGCGCGCCCGCGAAACGGGCAATTTGCCGGGAAAGCGGCGCGCATAGCGGCCATCAGGCGAATCGTCAAGCAATCGCCCGATGACATTCCGCAAGGCCGCACGCTGATCGGCGCTTTCGCTGCTGCCATTGCCCGCTTGCGCCGATTCGGGCAAGTCCGCTGGCGATGAAGAGATGGCCGCTTCCCGAACCGATGGCGCTGGCGCTGAAGGCCGCGCGCGATGCGCGTGACGCGGGCGAGGTGCCCGTGGGCGCGGTGGTGGTGAAGGACGGCGAGGTTGTCGCGGCCGCGCATAACGCCCCGCGCGCGCTGCACGACCCGACCGCCCATGCCGAGATGCTGGCGATTCGCGAGGCCGCGAAGGCCTTGGGCGATGAACGACTGGCGGGCTGCGATCTCTATGTCACGCTGGAGCCTTGCCCGATGTGCGCGGGGGCGATCCAGCATGCGCGGATCGCGCGCGTCTATTACGGCGCCGCCGATCCCAAGGGCGGCGCGGTAGAGCACGGCCCGCGCCTGTTCGACCGGGCGGGCAGCCTGCACCGGCCCGAGGTCTATGGCGGCATCGGCGAAGCGGAAGCAGCGGAATTGCTGCGCGGGTTCTTTGCCGAGCGGCGTTGAGGCGGCGAATCAGGCCAGCTTGAAATCCAGCCCGATGTCGGCGGCGGGCGCGCTCTGCGTCAGGCGGCCGACCGAGATGTAGTCGACGCCGGTTTCCGCGATCGCGCCGATGGTCTCCAGCGTGACGCCGCCCGAAGCCTCGGCAGGCACGCGTTCCTTGATGATGCCGACCGCCTCGCGCAGCGTATCGGGGCCCATGTTGTCGAGCAGCAGATGGGTCGCGCCTGCCTCGAGTGCGGGTTCGATCTGGTCGATGCTGTCGACCTCGCAGATGATCTCGGCCACGCCGGCTTCCTTGGCGCGGGCGACCGCCTCGGCCACGCCGCCCGCGACGGCGACATGGTTGTCCTTGATCATCGCCGCATCCCACAGGCCCATGCGATGGTTGAGCGCGCCGCCCATGCGGGTCGCGTATTTTTCCAGATGGCGCAGGCCCGGCAGCGTCTTGCGCGTGTCGAGCAGCGTGCATTTGCCCCCGATCGCCGCGACATAGCGCGCGGTCAGCGTGGCGACGCCCGACAGGTGCTGCACGGTGTTAAGGGCGCTGCGTTCGGCGGTGAGAAGCGCGCGGGCATTGCCCGACAGGCGCATCAGGTCGGTCCCGGCCTCGACCGCGGTGCCTTCGGGCACCAGCACGGTAATCTCGACATCGGGATCGAGCGCGGTGAAGAAGGCAGCGGCAATGGGAAGCCCCGCGACGGTGATCGCATGGCGGCTGTCCATCACGCCCGAAAAGCGCGCATCCTCGGGGATGACGCTCTGGCTGGTGACATCGACCCCGCCCCCTTCGATCCCGGTGCCAAGGTCTTCGGCCAGAGTGGCCTGCACGAATGCGTCGAGATCGAAATTGGGAAGGATGAATTCAGTCATGAAAACCAGATGCGGCCTTTGAGGGAGGAGTTCAAGAAGGTGGTCCGATCAACGGGGTACTAAACAGCGGTTCGCGGCTGCTCGATCGGACACCCCGGGCCGCGAAGCGAGACCCGCCGCCGCTTATTGCGGCGGTATCGAAGCGAAGCGGAGACGGCCGTCAGGCCAAACCAAGCGGCCCGGATGCGCCCCGCCCGCCGTTTGAGGGCCTCAAACAAAAAACGGGCCGCGCAGCGAGACCCGCAAGGCCGACCGGCCGCCGCGCCTTATTGGCGCGGAATCGGAGCGAAGCGGAGATGGCCGTCAGGCCAAACCAAAGCGGGCGGATGCCCGCCGCCCGGCGTTTGAGGGGTCCGCCGCAAGGCGGACATCCGAGAATCAATGCACGAAGCGCGCCACCACGTCGCGGTAGCTGCGCGACACCTTCACCTCGGCGCCCGATCCCAGCACCAGGAAGCATTCACCGTTGGTGTGCGGCTTCACCTGCCGGACCTGATCGAGATTGACGATGGTCGAGCGGTGCACGCGCTGGAAATGGCGCGGGTCGAGGCGGCGTTCGAGATCCTTCATCGTTTCGCGCAGGATCAGCGAATTGTCGCCGGTGTAGATGCACATATAGTCGCCCGCGGCCTCGATATGCTCAATCGTATCGACGTCGACACGGAAAATCTGGCCGCGGTCCTT
This sequence comes from Croceicoccus sp., assembly GCA_002694745.1. Taxonomy (GTDB): domain Bacteria; phylum Pseudomonadota; class Alphaproteobacteria; order Sphingomonadales; family Sphingomonadaceae; genus Croceicoccus. The sequence goes on from NZMY01000034.1 coordinate 139,023, forward strand.
GACGTTGAGCATCTTTTCGAACCGGCCGGTCGCGGTTTCCTCGCCCTCGGGCATAGCGTCCATCGCGTCGGGGGCGACTTCGGCCAGCACGTTCTTGAGCTTCTCGACTTCCTCGGTGTTCTTCTTTTCCGCGATGCGGGTGCGTGCGCGCGATACCGCGTCGGCAAGACGGTCTTCCTCGACCGGCTTCATCAGATAGTCGACGGCATTGGCCTCGAACGCTTTCAGCGCGTGTTCGGAATAGGCGGTAACGAAGATGAACAGCGGCGGGTCGATGCCCATCACGCCCTTCACCACCGAGAACCCGTCGAAACCGGGCATCTGGATGTCGAGGAAGACGAGATCGGGCTTTTCGGTCTTGATCGCGCGGATCGCCTCGCGCCCGTTGGCGCAGGTGGCGATGATCTCGATATCGGGGAATTGCTGCAGCCGAAGCTGAAGGCCCTGAATGGCCAGCTTCTCGTCATCGACGATGATCGTGCGGATGCTCATGGATCTGCGGTTCCTGTAAAAGAGGAGTTCAGGTGTAACGAGCGAGCTAGGACATGGTTTCTGGCTGGGACATGACTGGCCCTGACGAAGCGTGCGCAGGTTTCGGCGGATTGACGGCTTCGGGCGTTTCGAAGGGCAGTTCGATGATCACCGCGAAGCCCTCGTGCGGGCGCGAGCGAATCTCGAAGCGCTGGGATTCGCCATAGGCCTGCGCCAGACGCTCGCGGATATTGGCAAGGCCGACGCCGGTGGACTGGCGGGTGTCGACCGTGGTGCCTTGGTGAGCGACGCCGATCACGCCATCGGGGTCGACGCCATAGGGCAGGCCGGGGCCGGTGTCGGCCACGGTGATGCGCAGCCGGTCCCCCTTGCGCTGCGCGGATACTGAGATTTCCGCGCCACTTTCCTGCGGGCTGACGGCATATTTGATCGCGTTCTCGACCAAAGGCTGCAGCAGCAGCGAGGGCAGCACCGCCTCACGCGTGTCGGGATCGATTTCGAAGCGGGTGCGCAGCCGTTCCTCGAACCGCATGCGTTCGATATCGAGATAGAGCTTCAGCGTGTCGATTTCCTGCGCGACGGTCACGCGGCCCGTCGGCGGATTGACCAGCGTATAGCGCAGGAAGCTGGACAGGCGCGACAGCATCGCATTGGCAGGCTCGGTCTGTTTGAGCAGCACCAGCGTGCTGATCGAATTGAGCGTATTGAACAGGAAATGCGGATTGAGCTGATAGCGCAGCATCGCCAGCTGCGCGCTGGTGGCCTGATTTTCCAGGCTGAGCAGCCGGTCATTCTGTTCTTCCACCTGCAGGAAGAAATTGATCGCGTAATAGAGCGCCGACCATGCGCCCAGCAGCGTGAGGTCGAGGTAGAACACGCCGAGGAACAGCGATGCGAAACCGGCGTCGCTGGACGGGCGGTAGAGCGAGATCACCCACGAATCGACGAAGGCGTAAAGGCTGACCGCCACGGCCAGCACCAGCGCGGTCGCGCCCCATGTCACCAGCGGCTTGCGCCCGATCAGCGTGCGGAAGATGACCGACAGGATCAGGCTGATCGAAAAGCCGGTGAAGGTGGCGACCAGCACGATGATCAGCGAGGACAAAGGCTGCGCATTGGCCAAGCTGGACATCGCGCGCAGCACCATCGCGCCGCCCCAGCCAGCCGCCTGCAGCCGCCAGAAGGCGCTGTTCTTGTCGGCGAAGAACGGGACGGGACGAACGGGCAAGACGGCCATGGTGGCGACTCGATAACCGAAATTAACGGGGCGCGACAGGCGGGAAACCCTGCCGGGGGATGACCGATGCCACCTGTCCGGCGCGATTATCGACCGCGCTGCCGTAAACCGGGGCGTTTCAAATCAGGGTTTGGCCGTCTCGCGGCTCATCGGGAAGCGTCCCGACCAGTCGTAACCGCCCGGTCCGGTGCCCTGCGCCGATTGCGCGGCGATCAGCGCGCGTTCCTGCTCGATTCCTTCGATGCGTTCGTCCCATGCATCATGGGTGGGGGCCAGAAAGCCCCAGTCGCGGTGGCGCATCCAGTCACGCTGGAACCGCACTGCGCCTTCGGTGTCGAAACCGGCATTGGCCAGCAACCAGACCGAGAGGCGGTCGGCCTCGCGCTCGTTATGGCGGATCTTGCCCCAGCCGGTGCCTTCTTCGGTGCGTTTTTGCGGATGGCGCAGCAGGTTGTGCGACAGCTCATGCGCGATGGCGGCGGCGAGTTCGTCATCGTCCGGCACCGCATCGACAAGGCTGCGCGTCACCAGCACGCGCGCGCCCTCCGCGCGTGCCGATTCGCCGGCGGTCAGCAATTCGAAGCGGCTGGCGCAGGCGGGCTGTCCGGCAATGGTGAGTGCGCGCGGCCCGTCCGCCGCTGCGACGGTAATCGAAACCGCGCCGTGCTGACGCAGCGAATTGTCTATCCGGTCGTGCAGGCCGGTCAGACGGACATAATCGCCGGGTTCGGTGGTGGGAAAATCACCGGCGGCAAGCCCTGCCAGTTCGAGCACGGGCTGGTTCGCCTGCAATCCCGCCTGTTCGGCAGGCGATCCCGCGGCGACTGCGCCGACGGCGATATCGGCGGTCAGGCCCAGCGCCGCGCGCATCGCGGCGGGATCGGTCCAGCTATGGCTGTCCTGTAGCAGCAGGCCGATGGCGGGGAGCGTGGCGGTGCAGAACGGCGCATTGGCGTGCACCAGTCGCCAGCCGATCGACTGGATCCGCGCGTCGAGCGCCAGCAATTGCCGGTAGTCGTTCGTTTCCGCCGTTTCCGCTGTTTCCTGCGTGGCAGCGGCGGCGGGCGCGATGCACGCGAGGCCCAGCGGGAGCGCTGCGATGGCGCAGGCGGGACGCCGCGCGATCACCGGTCTTCGGGATAGAGCGCCACGCGCAGGGCCGATTGCCCGATGGCGCCCTGCATCACTTCCTCTCCGGCGACCCATGCGGGCGTGCCCTCGATCTGCAATTGCCGGGCGAAGTTGCGATTGGCCTCGATCTCGGCGGCGACCCTTTCGCTTGCCGCGAAGGCGCGGGCCTTCGCCATGTCGAGACCTGCCGCCTTGCCCGCCCGTTCGATGGCGTCGCCGGTGGGGCGCCCCTCGGCATACATCGCATCGTGGAAGGCGGGGAAACGGCCCTGATCGGCGGCGGCCAGCGCCATCTTCGCCGCCTCGACCGATCCTTCGCTGAGGATCGGGAGTTCGCGGACCACGACCTTGAGGTCGGGATCGGCGGCGACCAGCGCCTTCACATCCTCGACCGACTGGCGGCAATAGCCGCAGGCGTAATCGCTGAATTCGACCAGCACCTTGTCGCCGTCAGGATTGCCCAGCACCGCGCCGGGGAAGGGCTGGGTCAGATCGTCGCCCGCGGCGGCCAGCTGCTCGCTGGTCTGGCGGCGCTGCAGTTCGGCGATGGCCTCGGGCAGGATCTCGGGGTGTTCGAGGATATATTGCCGCACCATCAGCCCGATGGCTTCCTTCTGCTCGGCGGAAAATCCGGCGGCGGCGATGGCGGCTGCGGCGTCGGGGTCGGCGGCTTCGCCGTCGCTGCCGTTGGCGCGCAGGGCCCAGAATGCGCCCAGCACGATCACGGCGGCAAGCGCGGCGATCAGCACGATCCGAAGCGAGGTGAGGCGAAGTGTCATGGCGGCGGGAGACCTATCCTGAACAAGAATCAGCGGCGCTTCGACCGTTCTTCGATCTGGGCGCGTGCCTCCATGGCAATATCGTTCGCGCGAAGCCAGTCCGGCGTCGATTCGGGCAGCGAGGCGCTGGCGGCCTGCGCGTTCTGCAGCGCCGCGCCGGGATCGCCGGTCATGATCTGCTTTTCCGCGCTGGCAAGGCGCGCGCGCGGCATGTCGCCCTGCGAATCGTAGATGCGGCCCAGTAGATACCAGCCGGTGGGGTTGTAGCGGTCGCGCGCCACCGCGGCGCGCAGCACGCGTTCGGCCTCTTCGTAATGGTCCTTGTCCTCGGTCGCGATCAGCGCATGGCCCAGCATGGTCGCGATCAGCGGCTGGAAGCGCGTGATCTCGACCGCCTTGCGCAAAGACGCCAGCGATTCGTCGGGGCGGCCAGCCTCAAGCAGAACCTGCCCGCGCAGTTCGAGGAAATAGGGATCGTCCGGCTCGGCCGCGATCAGCGCGTCGACTTCCTTCAGCGCCGCGTCGACGCGCGCTTCCTTGTGATAGGCATAGGCGCGCGCATAGCGGGCCGGGATGCTGGTATCCGTGGGCGGATAATGCGTCAGCGTGTCCTTGGGATCGGCGAGATAGCCGTAGAGCTTGGCCTTCACGCGGCGAAAGCGCGCCTCGATATCCGCATCATTGGGCCGGTTCCATGCGGGATCCTGCATATAGACGTGCTGCAGGGTCTGGATACGGTCGCGGGACAGCGGGTGGGTGCGGTAGAACGTGTCCTCGGACCGCGCGAAATAACCTGCCCGGTGCTCAAGCTGTTGGAGTTTCTGGAAGAATTCCACGCTGCCGCGGCCCGACATGCCAGCGGACGACAAATATTGCGCGCCGGCAAGATCGGCCGCCGATTCCTGTCCGCGGGTGAAGGCGAGAAACTTGCCCATCGCGGCCTGCTGGCCCGCCGCCATCACGCCCATCGCCGCCTCGCCCCCGCCAGCCGCTGCCGCCGCGACGCCCAGCAGCAGCGAGAGGATCGAGATATTGGTCGCCGCCTGCGCGCCTTGTCCGATGCCGATGACATGTCCGCCGGTGATATGGCCGATTTCATGCGCGATCACGCCCTGCACCTGCAGCGCGGTATCGGCCTCTCCGATCAGGCCCGCGTGGATATAGACGGCCTGTCCGCCCGCGACGAAGGCGTTGACCGACGGATCGCCCACCAGCACGACATCGACATTCTCGGGCTCTAGCCCTGCCGCCTCGACCAGCGGGGCGGACATATCCTTGAACAGTTCCTCCGTCTCGGCATCGCGCAGGATCGATTGCGCCATCGCCGGACGCGCCGCGAACAGGGCCAGCGCGATGAAGGCGGCCAGCCACACGCCGATCCGCGTCAGGCGGCGCATCGGGCCACTGGCATGGCTGGCATGGAAGGGGCTGGCGGGAACGGGGCGGGCGATCGGGTGCATGATGTCAACTCGGCTGGGTGGTCCCCACGCTGTGAACGACGGCTTAAGCGTCTGAGGTTCTAGAGGTCTGCGGGCCCCCTGTGAAGCATGGGCGTTTTCAGGCAGAGGCTGCGCTGGCGCTGCCCGCGCCGCCCGCGCCGCCATCGTTCGTTTCGCGCACGGTTTCGACGATGCGTTCGGCTTCGTGATCGTGGCCGAGGCCGATCGATTCGAGGAATTCCTGCCCCACGTCATATTCCGATCCCAGCCATAGCGGCACCCCCGCGCGGACGATGTCGGCCTTGGCCTCTGTCTCCTCGGGCGAATGCGCCTCGCCCGCCTTGCGGATGAAGATGGCCGCGATCCGTTCGGGGCGGCGCATCACGATCCGTGCGAATGCGACGAGGTCGGCCTGCGTATCGTCGCCGATCAGCGCGAAACGCATGTCGGGATAGAAATCGAGCAGCCGCTGCATCGACGCGACCTTGTGCGCGCCGTGGCTGGCCGATCCCAGCGTCTCGCGGTTCAGGCCCCAGTCGCGCAGTTCGAGCGGGCCGAGCGGCAGCTTGCGGCTGCGCATGAAGGTGGTGAGATAGGGGAACAGGTTCCACGGGCTGGACGAGATGTAGAAGAACGGATGGCGCGTCGCGGGCAGGTGCTTGCCCGCCGCGGGTACGCTGCCGCCCGACAAGGCGCCGTAGAACCGGTCGGCGCCGGGCACCTGCATGCGTTCGGCAGGCATCTGCGCCAGGATCCGCTTCCAGTTGCGCAGCACCGAACGAAAGCCGCCGGTGATGCCGGTTTCGATGATGGTGTCGTCGATGTCGGAAATGACGGCAAGATCGGCATCGGTGCCGGGGGTCAGTATATAGGCCTCTGCCGTGCGTGCACCGTCGCCGTCGTTCCACGCGAAGCAGGCGGTTTCCCATTCGGTGTGCTGCGGCAGGGCCCATCCGTCCGCATCCCCGGCGTCCAGGGCGATGTCGAAATGGATATAGCCTTCGTCATCGGTGAACCCGCCGTGGCGCGAGACCGCGCCCGAGGGCGAGCGCAGTTCGAGCTGCACCGGCAGGCCGGCATATTCTCGCGAGGCGAAATGCGAGACGAGCGCGCGCATCTTGGCAAAGCGCGAATCGTGATCCCAGCGCGGATGCTGGCTTCGGAGCGCGCGCGCGCCGATGCGCAGGCGGGTGGCGCTGCGATGGCCCAGAAAGGGGAAGATGACGGGCGGCGTTCTGAAAAGCGGCATTGGCACGCATGGTGCTATGCGTGGGCGGCGCGGTCAAACGGCAATTGGGGCGGGGTAGGGTCTGCGGGGAGGGAAGGACGGGCGGTCCGCGGTCAGAGCCGGGCCGCGGCGCGCTCGATCTCGGCCCGGTCGAAGGGCAGTTCGCCCAGCAGCACGACATTGCCCGACCGCAGCCGGCGCGCCATCAGCAGCGCGAATTCGGGGCCGTCGGCGGCCAGATCGTCAAAACCGGCGGGCGTCATCGCGCGCAGGCGTTCGGCGACGGGCGGGTCGATCTCATCGCCCCAGGGCGTTTCGTCCTGCGCCTCGGCCCCTGCGGCCAGTTCGACCGAAGCGGGCAGGGCATCGACCGCGTCACCGTCGGCCAGTTCCTTCCAGTTGAGCACGCCATAGACATGGTCGATGACGATCCCGTCGGATGAAAACGGCAGCAGGATGCCGCGATAGATCGCGTGCCGGTCGGGGCCGGAGGCGAACTCCGCCTCGAACCCAATGGGGGCGCGGTTCGACAGCAATTCGCCGTAGTGATCGGTGATTCGCGTCAGCAGGCTATTGCCGGGAACGTCGGAAAGGCAGGCCGATGCCTTGCCCAGTTCGCAGCCGCACGCCTGTGCCAGCGCGCCGCCGAGGTGGACGATGCGCGGATCGTTCTGATCCTGCGAAAGGTCGAGCAGGACCGAGAACGGACCGAAATCGGGATGGCCGTCAGGGTCTAGCCGGTAGATCTCGGGGAACTCCTCTTCCCCCAGAAGCCCGGCCCAGAAATTATAGGCCCGCACCTGCATGCGGCGTTCGTCCTGCCCGATGGCGGGTGGCGGCGCGTGGCAGGCATTGGCCTCGGCCTCCGCCTCGGCGAAATATTCGAAACCGCCAAGGTCGAGCGGGTCTTCGGGCCAGAAAGTGTCAGCCGAAGCATCGCCGGGGAAGCGCAGCGTATCCATGCGATGTCTGGCCCCCTTTGAATTCGCCCGTCCCGTGGCCCCGCATGGCGCGAGTCCCCTAAGGTCGGCAGATTCGCAAAAACAGGTAAAGAAGCCGTTAACCTGCGGCCGCTTCGGCGCGTTTCAGCGCGCGGCGATGGCCTCGGCGCGGGCGATCAAGGCGCGTGCCTCGTCGCGGTGGAGTTCCTCGGCCATCTGGCCGTTGACGGTGACGACCGCCTTCCCCGCATTGGCAGGATCGTCGAACGCCGCGACGATGGCGCGCGCTTCGGCGAGTTCGTCTTCGCCGGGGGCGAACGCCTCGTTCGCGGCCTCGATCTGCGAGGGATGGATCAGCATCTTGCCGTCGAAGCCGAACTGGCGGCCCTGACGGCATTCGGCGCGCAGGCGCTCGTCCTCTCCGATCGCGTTCAGCACGCTGTCGATGGCGAGCAGCCCGTGCGCCCGCGCCGCCATCACGCATTGCGACAGCACGGGGACCAGCGCCTCGCGCCCCGGCGTGCGGATCATGCCGGTGTCCTTGGACAGATCGTTCGCGCCCAGTACCAGCGCGCCCAGCGGCGTGATCCGCGCCATGCGGGCAATACGCTCCAGCGCGAGGACCGAGGCCGCGGTTTCGACCATCACCCACAGCGACACGTGCGAGGCGAAGCCCGCGGTGGCCATGGCGCCCGAAATGGCTTTGACATCCTCTGCCGAAACGACCTTGGGGACGAGGATTGCGTCGAGCGGGCTGCGCGACAGCGCGCGCAGATCGTCGGTGCCCCATGCGCCGTCCAGCGGGTTGATCCGCACGACGCGGTGGCGCGGTTCAAGCCCGCCTTGCGCCAGGGTCTGCGCGACCATCTGGCGCGCTTCGGCCTTGCTTTCGGCGGCGACGGCATCCTCAAGGTCGAAGATCACGCAGTCGCAGGCGAGGCCGCGCGCCTTTTCCAGCGCACGGGCATTGGACCCCGGCATGGACAGCGCGGAGCGGACGATCGGCATATCGGCGGAAACGGGCATGATGTCGGCGGGTGGGTGGCCCCTCCCTAGATGATATAGCGCATGCGGATCGACTGGTTCACGCCCTTGGCATCGACGTCGAAGGCGGCGTCCTTGAAGCTGGGCGGACCCATCCGTAGCGGCGCGTCGCGTGAAAAGCCAAAGCCCTCGCGCGGGATCATCAGCGCCTTGTCGATCTTTCCATTGCCGTTTTCGTCATGCAGCAGCGCAATGGCATATCGGCCATTGGGCACGTCGGGAAAGCTGAACTCGACACGCTCTGCCGCGGGAAGCGTCAGCGTGCGGCCGCGGCCCGCGCTGCAATCGGGAAAGCTGTCGCGGCCCGGCGCGAGGCAGGCATGCACCTCGCCCTTGGTGGAACGCAGGTCGGTGACGGTCACATGGATCGTCCCGGCGCGCGCCGCGGTCGCGGCGGTCGGCAAGGCGCCCGAACTGGCCAAACCCGAGGTGGTGAGGCCGGAGCTGGTCGCGAGGGCTGCCAGTGATGCAAGCATCAAACGCAATTTCATCGAACGTCCCATCCTTCTGCCGCGAGGCCCCGGTCGGTGCCGCAAAGGCGGTCCCAGAACCGGAAATAGAGCCCGTAGTTGCAGCTGTATCTGTCATGGTGAAGCTGGTGGTGGCTGGCGGTGATCAGCGCGCCGCCTGCGCGCGAGCGGACAAGCGCGCGGGGAAACAATTCCCACCCCATATGGTTGGTGACCCCCATCAAGGTCATGATCGCCAGAACGGCGCCCAGCACCCCGATATGGATCGGGACCAGGAAGACGAGAGCGGGGATGACGATCGCGCCGGTCACCGCCTCGACCGGGTGGAACGCCATCGCGGCCCAGGCCGTGGGCGGGCGGCTGGCGTGATGGACGGCATGCGCGATCCGGAACAGGCGCGGCTGATGCATGGCGCGGTGGGTCCAGTAGAACCAGCTGTCATGCGCGAACAGATAGACGAACAGCGATACCGGCATCCACCACAGCGGAAAGGCCTGTGGATCGGTGTAGATCCGGGTCCAGCCATGCGCCTGCCAGCCCCATGCGACGATGCCCGCCGGAATGCCGTAGATCGCCGCGGAGGCGAGCGACCAGCCGATCTCTCGCCTGATCTGGGGGTTGAGGCCCGCATAGAGGCCCGGGCGCACCGAACGGGTGGCCAGCGCAAAGGCGCCGCTGGTCGCCAGATAGCGCAGGGCGACGATCGCGACCATGACCAGCACCGACAGCAGCGCGGCCAGTGTTCCAGCCTCTGTAGGAAGATGCGGAGCCATGGCTGCGTGCATAGCGTGCACTGCAGCACAAGCCTAGTGGCGACGCAGAAGTCGGGAAATCAACGAGAAAACTGTGTCCGGCCCGTCACGGCGTTTCGCGTCAGGCCAGTTCGCTGTTGCCCCATTGGGCGCAGGCGCTGTCGATCTCTACCTGCCGGCGGCGCATCGCAGCGCGGGCGAGCCGTTCGACCTGTGCCTTGCGCCGCGCGGGCGCAAGCTTGAGCAGCGGGGCGGGGCGGCAAATCTCGGCGTCGTAGCCGTCGGCGACGATCACGCCGCAGCGTTCGGGCAGAAAATTCCCGCCCTCAAGACAAAGGCGGTCGAGCGTGGGCGGCAGGCCCCAGAAGAAACGGTCGCAGAATTCGAGATAATCGGGCCATTTCGCATCGCCCATCAGATCGCCGCGCGCGACCTTTATCTCGACAATGACGATATGGCCCTTGGCATCGACGCCCATCAGATCGGCGCGGCGGCCGCCGGGCAGCATCATTTCGGGAATGCACCAGATATCGTTGCGCGCGAACAGCCGGCAGATGCCCCGCGCGACGTCGCATGCGGTATGCGGCTGGGAAAGCGGGACGGCGGCAAGCGGCGAATCGTGCATGCCCGCAGTCTAGTGAACAGAAAGGGAACGGGCAAGCGCCGTCAGCGCGTGTGGCCGACCAGTCGTCCCCGCTCGCGCTCAAACCGTTTGAGCAGGGCGCGGGCCGCGATCTTGCCGTCGGCGCCATGCTCGCGCGCCTGCAGCACGGCGTAGAGCCCGGTTTCCAGCATCGAGCACAAATCGCCAAGCACCGCCTCGATCGACTGATCGCGCGAGGCAGGAATGGCAACGGGATAGAGGCTGGCATGCCGCTCGGTTCCCGGCACGCTGGATCCGGTGAGCGCGGCAAGCGCGCCGGCTGCGCGGTGCAGCGCGGCCCAGCGTGGGGCCAGCGGATCCTCTGCGCCGCCTGAACGGGCGTCCTGTGAACCTCGTGCGCGGGCAGGTGCCGAGGCGCTGGCGACATGATCGACGCGGTCGAAGTCGTCGGAGAAATCGGGCATTGCGTTCATGACCGATTCTCATGCCCGCCGACCGGTTTATTTCCTCTTAATTTGGCCCCCTTCGGCGTGGGTTGTCCCGGAACGGGCCAGTTCCCCGAAGCGGCTTTGGCACGCGAAGCGCAAGAGCCGCTCGACTGCCGAAAGGGGATCGCGCCGAAAGGGACTGGCGCGGCTCAAAGCCTGCTGCTAAGCGCCTGCCCACCGGCAAACAGAGCGCACCCATAGCTCAGCTGGATAGAGCGCTGCCCTCCGAAGGCAGGTGTCAAGGCTTGATGAATAACAATTTTTAGAGGTAATGTATTAAATTTCAATAACTTACAAAAGCTCACTTGATGGGGTTCACATTGCAATCCTTTCCGCGTAAGCATCGCGTAAGCACGAGGCACCCGTAGCTCAGCTGGATAGAGTGTCGCCCTCCGAAGGCGAAGGTCACTGGTTCGAATCCAGTCGGGTGCGCCATTTCCTTGGTATTAAGTAGCAAGCGTACAAAGCGATAAGATGCTAATTTCGCTATCTCATCGCGCATGGAAATCACAAGCTTTGACGTACCACTTGAGGACTACCCGTTCTTACGATTGAACGCATGAAATCCCACATCGACCACTGCGTCCGGTGTGCTTTGTCAAAAGGGGCTGCGAGCGTCGATTCTAATTGAGCTTCCCGACTGTTTCTTTTGGCGGATTTCTGGGCTTTCCCGCCGGAAAAGACTTGGCCTTTCGTCCGTGCGACGAGAGCGCGGGCGAGGCCAGTCTTCTATGAATGTTCCCAGGAGGGAACCAGAAGCCATCAACAATTGGAGAACTACCGGACCCGTAAATCGATGCGGTCTGGTTCGCCACATTCGGCCCCAAACGTCCTTTGGTCTTTCGCCAGTTCTGCGGCATCCTCGCTGATTGGTTTTCGGCCCTCGATATGTTCGAGGACCGGGGTCTCTTCCGCGTCATGCGCGCTACTGGTGAGGTCGAGCGTGACACGAGCCGATTTCATCACGGTTTGCGGGACCGAAAGATGAACATGTTCCTTAGCACTGGATCATGCGCGAATTCATGCACCAGACTCATCAACACATGTCCGCCGAAATATATCCACATCGGGAGGCCCAGTGCCTCGTGCACCCCAAGCGCCCAGCTCTGGTCGTAGAAATAACCAAGCGTGCCCGTCGCCGCCAAGGCAAGAGCGATTAATGCGCCAAGGCCATGGAAGGCATTGGCCAGCGGCTGATCATCGCTGATCGGCAGCTTGCCGCCCCGAAGGATCGCCAGATGCGCCTTGGTATCGGCCCACAATGCGGCAAGCCGACGACCAGATAGATAAGGGAACCAGTCACCAAGACTAGGTTCGCGGCGCCGGAAGACGGCCCATAGCCAGAACAGGACCAATCCGCCGAGAGCGACCAGTCCGGCCTTTTCATGCACTTCAAACCAGAAATCACCCGGCTTTCCGCCCTTTGGATAAGTCATGAACAAACTGATGACAAGCGCTGCGGTGACCGCCATTACCGTAACTAGATGAAGAAAGCGCGTCAGGTTCGAATAGTACTGTGTATTACCTGGTTTCTCTACTTTCATACGATAATTTCCTCTCGTGGGATGTCCGTCAGCCGATAGCCTGGCCGACCAGCTTCCTATTGCAAACGGTGCAGTTGCAGCGACGCTGCCAATCGCTAATTGTCGCAGTGAGATATGCCAGCGTCCCCGACCTGTTAGGAGCGCGCAGGCGACCTCGAAAACCAGCAAACTCATTCTGGTCGCTATAAACGCTTTGCCCTCCTTTCAGCGCCATATGAATAGGAGAGATGTCGCCCCGCCAAAAGTGAACAGGCCGCACGATGTCAGCGCAACGGTCATGGGGGATTCGTAAAGATCGCTCCGGACGATCCCTAACCCCACCTTCGGAAGTGTATCCAGCACCGGCCCAGGCCCAAGCAGATGTGACGGTCTTCATTTGTTGTTTCTCAAACTTAGAACCAGAACCGGAGACCAACTACGTAGCTCGTCACGCTCGGGTCTTCGCCAGCCGCGCGTGCAAAATCGGCGCTTCTGCCAACTTTCCAACCCTGAGCGATGCCGATATAGGGTGCAAATTCGCGTACGAATTCATACCGCAAGCGAATTCCCGGTTCGATCCGGTCGATGCCGGCGCCGATGCCCAATTCGGGCACGTCTTGAGCGGCAAGGTTAACCTCCACCCGTGGCGTGAGAATCAGACGCTGGGTAATTCTCTGGTCCAGTTCAGCCTCGAAACGAGCGGTGATATCTCCGGTGTTAGAGAGAAACGCTGCTCCGAGAATATCGAACTTGTAGGGAGCCAAACCCTGAAAGCCGACCACACCATAGGTCCGCTTCGGTCCGGTCAAATCCTGGCGGATACCTGCCTGGAAATCAAAGAAGGGGGCAATGGCCCGGCTCCACAGTCCCTGAACCTCGGCACTTTCAACTTTATTGCCGAACGCACCTTCGCCTTCAGATCGGAACCAGAACTTGTCGATGTCGCCGCCATAATAGCCCTGAACATCCCACAAATAGCCATCCGTGCCTTCGCGCGCACGATATTCGAGGCGGTCGCCCTGGATCCACAGTCGCTTGCCGCCGTCGGTCTCGCGGATCAGTTCCTGCCGGGCTTCGTTCATGGCTTCCTCGCCCCAGATCGGAATCGCCGCGCGGGCAGGCCCGCTTCCGGCTTCGGGCGGAGGAGGAAGTAGAGGAATGTCAGCGCCGGAATTCATCTGCATAGCGGAGTGGTCTATACCCTGCATGCCCTGCGCGCGTGCTGGAGCATCGGTCATTGTGCCGTGATCCATCCTTGGGACCTGCTGCCCGGATTGGTTGATGGGCATCGCCATGCCCGTTTGCCCTTCGGCCATAGGCATCGCACCGTGGTTCATCTGCGAACGATCCATGCTCCCATGATCCATTTCGACCTCAGCTTCAGGTTTAGGTTTGCAGGCGCCATCCGGGACGGTGTGGCCCATTGCGCGATGGCGCTGTGCCTCTTGAGCACATTGCTGCGCTGCTTGCCCCGCACTCTGCTGTGGCTGAGCCATGTCATGCCCGGTGTGCTGCTGTGCCGATACCGGCGATACCAACGCGGTTCCCGCAGCGAGCGATACGATCGTGCTTACAACAAAAGTCTTCATGCTTCGTCTCCGGCAGGATTGGCAACGGTGACGATCTGGAACATCCCGGCGACCAAATGATAGAGGATATGGCAGTGAAAGGCCCAGTCACCGGGTTCGTCAGCGGTCAGGTCAAACTCCACACTACCGCCGGGCTGGACATTGACCGTGTGCTTCAGCGGCTGCCGGTCGGCGGGCGCGCCATTGACCAGTTCGAAGAAATGCCCGTGCAAATGGATCGGGTGCGTCATCATCGTGTCGTTGATCAGCTTGACACGCACGCGTTCATTATAGGCAAAGCGGATCGGGTCGTCGGAGACGGCTGAGAACTTCTTGCCGTCGAACGACCACATGTAGCGCTCCATGTTACTGGTGAGATGGAGTTCCATCCGCCGCGAGGGAATCCGCCGGTCAGCATTGGGGGTGAGCGCGCGCAGTTTGCGATAGTTGAGCGTTCGGTGCGGGACATCGGAAAGGCCAACGCCTGGGTCTCCGGTGCGGTCGACAGGGTTTGCTGACACCATTGCAAGCCCCGGGCCCACCTCGACGTCCGCTGGCAATCTGGACGTATCGCGCATTCCCGGTCGGGCCGCTCCTTGGCCGCTCGAATTTCCGGGCATGCTTTCTGAGCCGCCCCCCATACCAGCCATACCGGCCATGCCGCCCATGCCCATATCTGCCATGGTCAGCAACGGCGGGTCGCGCAGCGGTGGAATCGCTGCGCGCGCGCCGGGCGCAGACGCTAGTGTCGCAACCCCCATGCCAGACCGGTCCATCGATTCAGCTACCATCGTGTAAGCGGCGTCATTGCCCGGGGTCACAATCACATCATAAGTTTCTGCAATGCCTATCTGGAATTCATCCACTTCGACCGGCTCGACATTTTGCCCATCGGCCTGAACCACGGTCATAGGGAGACCGGGTATACGGATGTTGAAATAGGTGGCGGCACCAGAATTTATGAAACGCAATCGAACGCGTTCGCCGGGCTGGAAGTTGAATTCAAGATTGTCCGCCGGTCCGTGGCCATTGATGAGATAAGTGAACGTGGATCCCGTAATATCTAATATATCAACGGGCGACATTCGCATCCTTGCCCAATTCCTTCTCTGTGCTCCACTAAGCGGGTAGTCATCCGTCCATGTTGGTTGCTCGTAGTTGAAATAATCAGCACTCTTTTTCAATTTGTCGTAAAGCACATTTGGATCTGTCTCGCTGAATTCGCTCAGCACCACGATATATTCGCGGTCCGCCTGCACCGGATCGGGTCCTGCCGGATCGACAACTATCGGACCATAATGACCCGCCTGTTCCTGCAGGCCGCTGTGCGAATGCCACCAGTACGTGCCCGATTGCCGCACGGGGAATTCTGCAGTGAAGGTCTCACCCGGCTTGACGCCGGGGAAACTAACGCCTGGCACACCATCGAGCTGGAAGGGGACCAGGAGCCCGTGCCAATGGATCGAGGTATCTTCCTCTAGCTGGTTGTGAACGTTGAGGCGGACGGTGGTCCCCTCACGCAGGCGGAGGAGCGGCCCCGGGATGCTCCCATTGACGGCAATCGCGCCGCCACGCCTGTTGCCAGTGGAGAAAGCCGAGCGGGCAACTGTCAGGTCTATGTTGGAGCCGCTCACCTCATCAAAGCCCTTGCGAGCAACCCCGGAAAGCAGGTCACCACCGCGAGCCCAAGCCGGAACCGCACCGGCCAGGCCCAGCAGACCCATTCCGGTAGCTCCTGCCCCAAGAAGTTTGCGTCGATTAACGGTGATCATA
The DNA here is from genome assembly GCA_002694745.1 of Croceicoccus sp. Classification (GTDB taxonomy): domain Bacteria; phylum Pseudomonadota; class Alphaproteobacteria; order Sphingomonadales; family Sphingomonadaceae; genus Croceicoccus. Next base: position 154,492 of record NZMY01000034.1, read on the forward strand.
GTACCAGCCCCTCGTCTCAAAATGCCATTCACTTAACACATACGCGGAGGATCGGACTAACCCTCATCTTTTTCTAGGCTCAGGACTCATTGATTGAGCCAGAAGATGACGGCTGCGGCGATGCAGATGGCGGAGATGAAGGTGTGGGCGGATCGGTCGTATCGGGTGTGGATGCGGCGCCGGTCCTTGAGTTTGCCGAACATGTTCTCGATCCTGTGGCGCTGGCGGTAGAGCACCGGATCGTGCAGGATTGGTACCCTTCGATTGGCTTTTGACGGGATACGGGCGGCAATGCCGCGCTCGGCCAAGGCATCGCGGAACCAGTCGGCATCGCACCCCGGTCGGCCAGCAACGCGTTGACCTTGGGCAAGGCCTCGATCATCAGTGCCGCGCCCTTGTAATCGCAAACGGTCCGGATAATGGGACTGATCCGACAGGGGAATCGATTACTGTCTCCTGTTCGGTTGAGGATGGGAAAGTACAATCCTGCACGGCGTTGCAGACAGACGACGGCGTCGACAAAGTCTTCCTGCGAACAAAGACGACCAATTCCGACGGTTCCGTTTCGACCCGCACGAGCGTCATCGGCAAGGAAAGCGATCTTACTTTCGGTCGCGATCTTGCCAACAGTGTCGAATCTGCCTTCAAGCAGCTCTACAATGTCGATTTGACGATGACCGGTGGCACTGCAGCTGCTGCTGCGGGCACAGTAAGGGGTTCGCCAAGCTCAGCGGGCAACATTCAACGGCAAGTGGAGCGTGGCCAAGTCCCACGAGAAATTGATCGAGTGGACAAGGGGCGAGGGCCGTATGAGAAGGATCATATCGAATTGAAGGATGGTCGCGCTCTTAATCGCGATGGCACTTGGAAGCACGGTATCTGGTAGGTGAACAATTCTGTCCGGAACTGGCTTGTCGGGAATGGCTGGAAACCACCGAGGTAACTGCCAATGCGTTTTTTCACCCATGACTGGTCTACGCTAGATGACGTTGAAACCGACAAGATATCGTCAGAGCACTTGAGAGTGGTCAAGCTCGCGTCTGATCAATGCGGGATACCTTTGGTAAAATTCGTACGAGAATTTGATCTACGTGGGGCGCTGGTTGACCGGTTGCTAGTGCAATCTGGGGAAGCTGAATTGAAATTAGATTTGATCGCGGGAGACAATCTGCATGGGTATTTTGTGCTCTCTCTTGCGTATGCGAGCAGCTCATTTCGCTATTTTGGCGAGGACCTCGGCACGGCTCTAGACTTTAGATCAACTCGTATACGCTTCGTTGAATTCGATCTGGGTAACAACGGCGAACTACAGCACCGCTTCCTGCTATGGCCAAAGAGTCGATGCGAAATTGACATTCAGTTTGCCGGACTGGAATGGGCCAAGGCTCACTTGCCACATCGAGCATACCAGAATTTGGAGGACGTGCTTCAACTAAGCGAGCCACTTTCAACTGCGACTGAGTAGATTGCAGCCCTATTGAACGAACCGGATTTGTCACCGGATCGCCTTTCGAAATGTGGGAAACTTTAGGGCCCACACCGTACACAGCGCCTGCTGTTGATGAAGCTGCGTTAGATCAGTGATTTGTCGCTGATTTGGCGGTGCGCACCTTCTGTGCCGCTAGCGTACCATTACGGAATCTGCGGCACAGACCGGCTCAGCCGCGCTACAACATCCTGTAATCCCTGACTAATCTCTCCCGCTTTGTCTGTGCCACTTCAGCCCTGAGCGCGGGCGCCGTCGCTTGGTCCGTTGAAAACCCATGACAATCTGCGCCGACCGCCGCCAGGGATGTTCGGGAGCCGTCGGTAAAACCTCAACAAAACCAACCACCTGCAGCCCGGGCCGACGGCGCTGCTTTTATCTCGCGATCTTATTTGGCTTCGTTTTTGAGCAAGTATTCGCCATCGTCGTTTCCTCTCTTTAGCACTATTGGACCAAATATTCGACGCTCTCGTGCGCAGGTCTG
>NZMY01000035.1 GCA_002694745.1 Croceicoccus sp.
AATCACCCGCTTGACCCACCGCCCGCACAGCGGGACATAATACCCACCCGGGTCAATTCTCGATGGAAATCCCGGGTCAGCTCTCAGTGGAAATCAACAGCCATGCGGCTCCGCGACATCATCGTTAGCCGCCATAGGCAAGTCGGCAACGATGACGCGCAGCTTTTCGACCAACGCTTCATACTTTGCCTTTGCCTCACGGCGCTCCGCCTCAGCCTCATCGGCACGCTTAGTCTCGCTGCTCAGCTTTACCGAAATAGTGTGGCTAAGTTCATGGAAAATGGTTTCAATCTGTGCGTCCATAGTTATTCCTCATCGTTGAATGATGAGGTTTATGGAATGGGGCCGCAGGTGATTACAGCGTTGTCAAACGATGAACTTGTCAACCGATGAAGGAAGAGCAGGAAAGAGGCCGCGTTACCGCCATTCGGAATCGACGAAATAGGGCGGTCGCACACGCACTCTCTATGGCACCAGTGATTCGAACGGCTCGATCCGAACTGACGAATCCTACCCTTCGAGCATTCGCTGATTGGCTCAACGCACGAGACTACAAAACGGTCGAAGGGAAGGTCTGGCGAGCACAGACGGTTTCGAACCTGCTGTCAGTTGACGACCTAATAGTCCGAGATGCCGAGGATGAGCACAAGCGTGAAGTTGAAATCGAAAAGACGCTCTATCGCCGTAAGATAACCTTGGGGCAGGACAAGTCGCTGGCAAAGGCAGAATTGGACAAGAGAGTTGCTGAGAGCAGGCTGCGCCTACAATCGGCTCGGGAAGAGGCGCAACGAGTTAGATATGAAATAAACAGACCCGCGTAGCCGATTCGACGCCCAACACATCATTTTCTGGACAAATCGAAGTTCTATGACATCACCTTGTGATGCAGGACGATATCACACAGTTTCGTTCCCTCGGATGGGACTTCGATCAAACTCTCTGGGGTCATGAAAACTCAGCGCAGTTTTGGAACTACATCCAGCGCAATCCTCACCAGCAGACCCATCACATCGTGACTTTCCGCACTGGACGATTGTTCGACCGACTTTGGCGCGATCTCGCTGATGTTGGCAGCACTCTCATGCCACTACATTTCAACACCATTCACGGGATTCCCGAAGCCATTTATCTTGCGGCGGTGAACGGCGAGGTTGGCGGAGACGAATATTTTTTCTGGAAAGGTAAGGTGTGCCGCGAGCATGGCATTGAATGTCTCATCGATGATGCCACCATCGAAGTTTGGGCTGGATGCTCGGAATACGATATCGCCTATTGTCATCCTGATATGGCATTGATGTGCAATTAAGGCTTGGGGGACACGATGGAAAAGTTCTTGGATGATGATCTGGGCTACCTCCGCTGGCTCAAGGATCATCCTGATGGCTTCGTGGTGAACATCGAGCGCGGCGAGCGTCCCGGATACGCAGTCCTACACCGGGCGACCTGCACATCGATTTCTCGCCCACGAGAAGACGGTGCTTACACCGAACGCAGTTACAGGAAGGCAGTGTCGGAAAACCTCGATGATCTTCGATGCTACACGAAATCTATTGGACGAACGGACGGTTCGTTCTCAAAGAATTGCGGACGCTGCCAGCCCCTTTGAACTGGCGAAGCGTAAGCTCTCACAAATGAGCGCGCTCTATGCCGAAACGAGCCGAGCTTGTTGCGGGTCATATCGAAAGTTGGTGATCGACCCATCGCGGATGCGTTCGACCGCTTCGTTGATGGCTTCGAGCGGGACAAGAAACCATTCTCGCGGCTTAACGGGGTTCCCGAAGCGATCTTGGATGGTGAGGTCAAGCGCAGCACCCGCGAATACCTTATGGATCAGCCCCTCGAGTTGCACGCGGTTGATGTTGAAGAGCTTATAGGTCGCCACGACCTCAACTCCGGCGAGCATGTAGGTCGCTGATTTCTCGGCACCGGAAATGCGGGTCTCAACTGACCCACCCGTGACCCCAATCTTGTGAACTAACTCGCGGTGTTCGGCCACCATCGGATGATTGGTTTTGCTGCGGAGCACGTAGATGGTGCCACTTTCCAAATCGCCGTCTTCGCTCTCAGCAGCGAACAAGGGTCCAGCCTCGATTTCCGAAATCCGTCGTCCCGCCTCATCCTTATAGAGCGCGCGCTGTAGGGATCGGCGGAGAATATTGCTCTCTGTGCCGTTTGAATAAATGACCCTCAGGCGCGCATCCAACTCACCATTGGGTGCTTTGATGGTTTCGCCCACTTCGGCGACATAGGCGATCTGCCCGCCAAGGATAAAGAATTGCCCCTGTGTAATATCAGCCTTCAAGAAACCGGCGTCTTTGACAAAAGGGCGCGTGGAGCGTGAGCCGCTCTCCAACTCGCGTTCAATCTGAGCGAACAAGGGCTTACACTTCTCAAAGTCGCCGCACTTTTCACGATTGGCAACTTCCTCAGCAGCGCGGCGCTCTTCGGCAGTCGGCACATGGCGCAAGACGCGGATGTCATCTTCCCCTGTCGGTTCAATGCCAAGTTCAGCCAACAGGTCATCGTCGTCGATGTCCGCCGTCGATATTGGGCTGTCCGGCTGAACGCCAGTTAGCAGCCCATGCTTGTCTATTCCGGCGAGAAGTTCAGCGGCATCGTCAAGCTCGCGCAAGCGGTCGAGCCGCACCGCGTATAGGCGCTCAAAGATGTCGCGATCTTCGCCATGCTGAGGGGCACGTCCATGCTCATCGACGAAGCGGACAATATCCTCAAAACCCGCAATGATACGTTCTTCGCGCGGGGTATAGGTGCGGGCCTTCTTCTGCTCGACCTCAACGCCAAGTTCAGCAAGCAGTTCATCATCAGAAAGATCAGGCATTTGCCGCCTGTGCGCGATAACGGGCCAAAGCCGCAACCCCTTCGGCCATTCGTTTCTCCCAAGCGTCTTGAGAGGTAATTTCGGGGAGCCGTCCGCGTTCCTGTTTGAACCTCACAGCGCGCTTTGCTAGTTCGCGTGCTTCCTCAATCGGTATCTTGACCTTCTTGGCCGAGATCACGGACTGGACCTGCTTCAAGACCTTTTCATCCATCGACTTGGCCAAAATCGAATAGGCTTCGGCAAACGGGTTGATGCTATCGACGAGATCGATGTCGAGGTCGCGGACATCCATAGAAAACTGGCGAATCCCATCGATCAGCGCGGTATTTGCTCGCTCCTCGCCAGACCCATCGTTCTCCGCGTCCATCGCGATTGCTTTTGCCTTCTGCGTCAGATTGAGGGCCGCTATAGCATGCTGCCGAACTGCTTCCTGATCTTCATCGCTGAGTTCGGGATAACGATCCCGCACGATCTTGCCCATTCGAAGCTGGGTCAGTTCCTGCGGCAACGTTTCCTCATTGAACAGACCTTGTTCGAGGCTTGTCTTGTCCTGAACGAAATCCGTGATGACCTCGTTCAGGTCTTCCTGACAAATACGCTGCGCCTCGGTGCTCTTTGGCTCGACCAGCCCCTTGATCTCAAAATGCAGTTGGCCCGTTTTATCGTTTACGCCGACGTTATTTTCACCTGCAACATAGCCGTCTGGACCATAATCAAAGTCGTCGAGCGGCCCACGATCCTTCGGCGTAAAGGTGAACCGTGGAGCCAGCACCTGCTCCATGAGAAGGCTAGCGGCGATGGCCTTGAGAGTATCATTGATTGCGCCAACCACGGCGGCTTCCGAAGCGTCGGGCTCAGCGATCAGATTGGTGAATGTGGCGGACTCTTTGCTCGGTGCGTCACGAGTGGCGCGACCGATGATTTGAATGATCTCGGTGAGACTGGACCGATATCCTACGGTCAGTGCATGCTCGCACCAAATCCAGTCGAAGCCCTCCTTCGCCATACCGAGGGCGATGATGATGTCTACGTGATCGCGGTCATTCTTGTGCGAAGGGTCTTTCAGCGCCGATAGCACCTTGCCCCGCTTGGCGGCGTCACTATCGTCCACGAGATCGGCGATCTTGAGAATGCGACCATCAGGAAGCTTCACTCGATGGAAGCCCGTCTCGGGATCGGCACCCTGCCATTCCCCGAGGTATTCCATGATCTCCTCGACCTCTTTCACCTTGTCCTTGGTGCTCTCGCGCGCGTTGACCGAGGGAATGTGGACGATGGTCTTCTTGGTCGGATCGAGCACCCCCTCAATCGCCGAAAGGTATTGGCCAGTGTAGAAGAAATAGCCAATGTTGAGCGCCTTGAGGTGCTCGTAGCCGTTCAACTGCTCGTAATAGGTGTAGGTGACCGTCTCGAACTTGGCCTCATCCTCGGGAGTGAGGACTGGCACGGCGTCGCCTCTAAAATAGCTGCCTGTCATCGCCACAATGTGCGTCTTTTCGCGGCGAATGAACTCGACCAATTGGCTGCCGAGGCGATTGTCAACGCTGGCGGAGACATGGTGGAACTCATCCACTGCGATCAGGCGGTTGTCGAATGCCTCAATGCCGAGCCGCTCGACCGCAAAGCGGAATGTTGCGTGGGTGCACACGAGCACTTCATCGCTGCTTTGGAGGAATTGTCCCACCGCTTTGATTTTTGAGGGATCGGCGCGTTCCTCATCTGGCCCGGGGGCGTTGCAAAGGTTCCACTGCGGCTTGACCACCCAATCGGCCCAGAACCCGAACTTGCTAAGCGGCTCATCGGCGAATGAACCGCCAATTGATTTTTCAGGAACGACAATGATGGCCTGCTTGAGGCCCTGATTGCGCAGTTTGTCCAACGCAACGAACATCAAGGCGCGCGACTTCCCAGAGGCCGGTGGCGACTTAATCAGCAAGTATTGCTCACCGCGCTTGGCGTAGGCGCGCTCCTGCATCGGGCGCATGCCAAGGGAATTGGACTTTGCTGATGCCCCGGTGCGGGCAGTCTGGAATGAGACGGCGGGTATAGGTTTTGCGGTGGTCATGATTTTCTGGCGAACCCCGAATTCGTTAGCGTGCTAATTGGTCTGGCCTAAAGCCAGACAACACCCTGTGACTGTGGTGATCCTTTTCCATCTCTTTGGAAAGCCAACGTGGGAGCGCGGATACGCGTGAGAAGTAAATATTATCGGGTATCTCTTGCCAAAATCTCAAAATTGAGGCCGCAAATGCGTCCAGATCGGCATCTGATACCATGAGCGTTGAATAGTCGAGGCTTGGCGACCAGTATGCTGAGAACTTACCGTTCCATTTCAAAAGGGAGGCTTTTGCGGAGCTTAAGTCGTTGCGCGATTTTCCGTTGCCGTGTTTGTAAACATTAACGACCAAACGGCATAGATTTAGATCATCATACCAGTCCTGTCCTTTGACGGGCCAGCCACACGCGGTCATCAAGCCCATCAAATCTTCGAAATCTGATTTCCAAATTGCCTTGTGCGTGTGTTCACCTAAGCCTAGTTCGCCAAGATTTCGTCCAAGCCAATCGCGGAATTGCTTCTCCCATTCGTGAAACATTCCCGCGATGATGCTCAACCGAGTGTTATCGCGAAGCCCTTCAAGGCTCGCATACAGGAGGCATTTTTCCTGTTCCGCATCCTCGTAGATTTGGCCTTCGTCATCTCGGTCAGGATCGAATCTGCCCGACCGTTCTTCGAGCCATGCTTGCTCGTGCCGTTGTGAGTCGGCGAGCATCGATTTTTCGTCGAATGGGTCCAGCAAGCGCTGCTTGGCCTGCTGAACATAGAACTCGTGATCGCGAACCAAAAACGAACGATTTGGTCCCCACATCTGTAGGAAAACTTCCTCCATTCCCGCCCCCTTATGCGACTTTTTTGCTGGTCATCTTGGTGTAGAGTTCGAACAGCTTTTCGAGGCGTTCGGTGTCGTTGCGGAAGCGGCGACCGATGTAGATGCGCTCGAGCACCTCGTCGTTTTCCTCATGCGCGCGGCGGAGGTCTTCGGGCATGGCTTCGGGGTCGTAGAGGTCGGCGATGGTTGCCGGGAAATGTTCCTCGCGTGCGAGGAGTATGTTCTCGGCGCAGCGGGTGAGATCGGCCTTGTTCTGCTCGGTTAGTTTGGGGACCGGAAAGGTGTTCCAGCCAAGGGTGTTAGAATAGCGGAGGCGAGTATCCAATTGACCGCAAACGGTCTTGGCCCAAACAAGGTGAATACGAGACGCAAGCAGCGCGAGATTCCAAATCGGCGCATCGTAAACCGCAAAGTTCGGGGCTGTTATGATTGCACTGTCGTCAAAATGATCGACAGGAAGGTATTCCCGCTTCTCCGACGACACTTGGGGCACGCAGATGACTGTCTTCTCTGCAAAACCGCCCAATTGGACAAATCGATGTGGCCTGTCAGCAAAATCACGCGTTGAGGCAGCGGCAGATTTCTCCCGGTTTTCCGTTACCTTTTCGAGCCTCCCATTGATGAATTGGCTTTTACGAGCGCACTCGGCCTCGTCGTCAGCAATCCAAAGGCAATAGCGTAGCGTTCCATTTATCATTTCGTCTGCGCCGATATACCTACGCAGAAAAGGGCTGATAAGAGGATCGGACTGAACGCTGTCATATTCCTCGCGATTTAGTAGCAGATGCCCTCCGTCTCGCACCATGTTTCCAAACAGCATCGAAGAAGCCTCACTCGCTGGTTTTGGTGCGGCGACGACAATGTCGAGGGAGTCGGGAAGGAGGTAAGGGCCAATTTCTCGACAGGTTATTTGTGCGCTATCTTCGTAAAGGTGTCTCGCTCGGGTGTCGGACGCGTGAGTAAGCCCCAAGACGATTACCGAAACGACGGCGTTATTGGACGCGAGATTGCGCCAAGGGAATGCCCTGTGAGCGAATAGGATGCTCACATTAGCATCGAATACTTGCGGCCAAAGATCGCTCGCTTGCTGGCCCAAGCAAATGCTGTTTGTAGCTACAAATGCACCCACACTTTCAGGGCAACGCTGATTGTATTCGATGAACTTCCCAATCCAACCGGAAACATAATCGAGTGTTTTGATCAACTTGGGTTTTGCTTCCCAAACGATACCCATGTCCTGCTTTTGGTCGGCAGTCTGCATGCGACTGCCTTTGTAGGGGGGGTTGCCACAAATGTAGGTCTCGCCCCCGGCGTTATCGAAATCGATCTCGGACTGGTCGAGCGGCGTTTCGAACAGGTCGCCGCCGCGAACCTTCACACCCGTTCCGGTCGGTGGGCAGATGCTCAGCCAGTCGAGCCGCAGCGCGTTTCCGCAGGTGATCCAGTTCTCGGAATCGAGCGGCAGGAACTCGGCCAGCGCCTCCTTCTGCCCGCGATAAAGGACATCGCACTGATACTCGGCGATAATGAGCGCGAGGCGGGCTATCTCGGCGGGGAAATCGCGCAGTTCGATCCCGCGAAAATTGGTCAGCGGTATTAGGGTTTTGCGGTCGGGTTCGCCACGCCGCTTGTTGATCTCAGCCTCGATTGCCCGCATTTCCTTGTAGGCGATAACGAGGAAGTTGCCGCTACCGCAGGCCGGATCGAAAACCCTGATCTTCGCCATGCGATTGCGCAGGTTGAGCAGCTTGCGCGAATTGTCTCCCGCCTCTTTCAGATGGCTCCGCAGATCATCGAGGAACAGCGGGTTCAGCACTTTTAGGATGTTGGGCACGCTGGTGTAGTGCATGCCGAGCGCGCCGCGCTCCTCATCATCGGCAACGGCCTGAATCATGCTGCCGAAGATGTCCGGGTTGATCTTCGTCCAGTCGAGATTGCCGATGTGGATGAGGTATGATCGGGCGATCTTGCTGAAACGCGGGACATCGGTGCTGCCCGAGAACAGATTGCCATTCACATAGGGGAAATTGATCGCCCACCGCGCGATCCCAGCAGCGTCGCGATCAGAATGCTTGGTGTTCATTGCACGGAACAATTCACTGATGACCTCAGCAGTGTTGTCCGCCCCCCCAGCGCTCATCCGTTCGACCGTCTGCGTGAACTCCGAGGTGACCGGGAAAATATCTGTGTCCTCGGCAAAGAAGCAGAAGATCAGCCGCGCCATGAAATGGTTCATGTCGGTGCGGCGCTCGGCAGTCGCCCATTCCGGGTTGTCTTGCAGCAGCGTGACATAGAGCCGGTTGAGCCGACTGGTCGCGCGGATGTCGAACGAGCTTTCGCGAATCTGCTCGACCGTGGTGATACCTGCGAGCGGCAGGAAGAAGCCAAAGTGGTCGGGAAAATCGGCGTAATCGCAGGCGACGGTTTCGCCGCTGGTCAGGTCTTCGGCCTGAAACTCCTCACCATCGGTCGCGAGGATGAACTTGGCCTTGTTGCTGGCTGTCTTCGGGCTGTCCCTCAGAGCGCTGAGCGTCTGCCCAACCGCGCCGCTAACGCAGGTGGCAATGTGGATGTTGCTGCGTTGAAGCACGGCATCCGTCAGATCGGACTGGTTCGTATTGCCCTTTCTCAGCCGATCAATCGTGGTCTTCTTGTTCCCGAAAGCCGCAAGGAACTGGAACGGAAAGTCGGCTCGGTCAAACGGCTCAGAGGCGAGTTGTGTGACAGCTTCTTCGATCTCGACGGGGTTCATGCGGCAATGGATAGGAAAAGAAAGACTGACCGCCAAGCCTGTGCGAAGGTTATTCAAGCAGATATTCTGGGTTCGCGAATCAAGGGGGACTCGCACATGCCTACAAAGGATGAATTCGATGCCGAATTGCGCGCACGGTTTCGTCGAGCCCGCGAACGGGGAGCGGATAGCGTTGAGGTGAACTCGGGGGAAATGCATCGCGCGCTCGGCGGCTATCCGAGCCAGAAACACCAGATGCCAACATGCTGCGGTGTGATGCACAGCCACCTGAAAAGCGAAGATGAGATTATCTCCTCGCCGAAGAGTGGGAAGGGTGCGTCGCTGACCATTCGATACCAACTACCTCGGTGAGGTAGCTCGCCGATGGTTCAAACAGCGCGGAATGCATTTGGCTTTTCCATTGGGAACCCGTGGCGGGAACCCGGCACCGCGATGATCACCACCGCTTATCGCGAAGACGGCACTGCCGTGGATGTCTATGAGGCCGAAAGTGGGGGCGGAGATGGACTCATTTGCGAATGCGGCGTGCCAGTTGTGGCGAAGAAGGGTGCAGAACGAGATTGGCACTTCGCACCTCGAGCAGGTTTGAAAAGCTGTCGGATTGCCATCGACGGTCAGATGAGGCGGTTTCTCGAAAATGCTGCACTCGATTTCCGGATCGAACTCCCGCCAAAGGACAATCGACGAGGTATTGTGGATGCGATTGTCGTGGAATCCGTAGTGCGCGCGGGACTGGTCGTTTTGCTGCTTTACGATCAAGCGGATCGAAAGCTGCTCGTCGTGGTGGAGGTAAAAAAATCAGGCGCGCGGGAAATGCGGGAACTCATTGGGCGTTCGACGCTATCGGCGATCTTCGTTTCACTTGTCTGCCACAGGACCAAACCTGATGAAGAATTGAGGAACGCGTTCTGTAGATCCGCCCCTCGCGACTGGTGGCGATGGAAGCCTGAACTGTTAACTCCGCTGCATCCCAAGATTGGCGAGAATGGGATGCTACTTCCGCCGCTGACTGAGGAAGCGCTGATTGAGAAGATATTCAGAACAGCGCAGCGCTGAGCCTCAGGTTTTCGCAGTGACGCCAAGTTCAGCGAACGCGGCCTCAACCTCAGGCTTGATCGTCCACTGATTGTCCTCAGACCAGTCCGCCAGAATTCCGGAGTAGAAATCGGTCTCCCGAGCCTCTGACTTCGGTGCAGGCCAAAGATAAATGGCTCGGTTGAAGCACATGGTGCCGAAGTGCATGTGCCATGACTGCCCACCCCAGCCACACTTTCGCGACAATTCAGTCGAACTCGAATTGGGGTTCTCGATCAGGGCACGGACAATCTTCTCCTCGGTCTCTGTCATCGGCTGCGTCGTAAATGCCTCGACAACCCTTGTGCTGACTTCCATTCCGCTCAGCCGGTCCACCAGTTGTTGATGTTCGGCTTCGGCCACCTCATCGAGTTCGGCGACAACTTTTGCGGCGGCGGCTTTTTGAACCGTCGAGCCTTTCTCAATGAGGTTCTCGGCATTAGCTCGAACCCGATCTCGCTCTTGCTGAGACATGGCAGGGATGGATTCGATGATCTTCTCAACGTTCAACGGCCAACTCCCGCCTCGTCTATCCAAGCTTGATATTCAGCTTCGTGTGATCCCTCATAATTATCCATGCCAGCTTTGGTCAGCCAGCCTCGATTGGGTGGTATATGGCTGTAAATATGGCGAACAGGTTGCTCATACCAACTGATGTTGAATGCTGCGAGCTTGGGGTAAAACGTCAGGCCACCATTTTGGGGCAGGTTGTCATGGAGCCACCACGCCAGCGCCTGCCAGTGGCCAGTTCTCTCATAATAGGGGATGAAGCTGTGCACGACGATGCAGGCTGTCGCGCCTGAAAGCTCATCCTTATCGCGTCGGTCCCAGATGTGCCCTGCATAGTTGGACTCGTTGCTGGCGCAGGCATGTTTACCGATTCCTGCTTCGTTGACGGAACAGGAGCGATAGGCCGAGCGGACGGATATCCTCCCGAGCTTATCCCAGATCGGCTCAAGCAATTCCTCACATAGGCGCTTTCCAACAGCGATAGCCAAGTCAGGGTCATCCGGGATATTCGGAATGCCGTAGAAGTTGGCGATCTCCGAATAAAGCATGTCTCGCATGAAGAAGTTCTCGGACAGCCGAACCCTACCAAGGTCTTCCAATGAGGATACTGAACCGGGTCGGCGCATAGCGAATCCTACAGGCGATTGACTTCACGAGGCGTATCGTGCCGTATCGCTTCATGAAGAAGCAATTATCTCGCTCGCAACTTGAGGCTGACGGATTTGTTGGCTGGGCGACCTTCGATCACCTACGAAACGCCGATCCCTGCCCGACTTCGGGAGGCGTCTATGTCGTGAGCAGAGCAGACCAGTCAGCGCCATGCTTTCTCGACCAGAGTTGCGGTGGCTGGTTCAAGGATCGCGACCCCACAGTGCCGCACGATCACCTCACTGTGAACTGGGTTGAAGGTGCCGAGATCGTATACATCGGGAAGGCGAATAACATCCGTCGTCGCCTCCACGAGTTCGCCAAGTTCGGGGAAGGTCGCAAGATCGGGCATTGGGGTGGTCGGCTGATCTGGCAATTGGAAGAATCACCGAAGCTTCTGGTCGCTTGGAAGGAGACGCCGGGGTTCGATCCCGCATCGGTGGAAACTGACCTGATCGCCCAATTTCACGCAGCCTATGGTCAGCCGCCATTCGCGAATGATCCGCACAGGCTTGGGAGCTAAACACGCGGGAGGCTCACCAGCATAAATAGAAGATGAAATTTCATCCTCTCGCAGCCCTCTGCCAACGAGCCCGTGCCACGCTACCAGTGCGCACTTTTGATCCAATAGAAGTGATTTCCGTTCCCCTCGCGCCCGACGAATGCCGGGAAGATCGCGCCGATCAACTTCGCCAATGGTGCTGGGAAAACTGTGTCGGCCAATGGCGTCCGCTTGAGCGCAGCACGGAGAAAGCGGTGAGGATCGAGTTCGTGTCTGCGAATGACGCGGAAAGATTTCGTCGATTTGCTGCGGGTAGCGTTCCTATCAACTGAATGCCCTGATAACATAGAAGAGGCGGCATAAGTGGGTTGCCGCCTCCTGCGTTATGCCGCCAGCGCGAGGGACTCGTCTGGGGCGCCTGCCCAAGGCTCATTTCGCATAGCCTCATGATCAATTTTCAACCGCACCCGCAATCTTTCTAACGGATTTTGGGCCGTCGGTTGCGCCCCCGTGACCTTCCGCTTTCGCCCTTGGTTACGCTGATGCGCTGTTGGAATGACCTTCATACTATATCGGGCTCGGGCGTTGGGAGCCCCAACCAGAAATTCGAATAGACGCTGATTCACCAAGAGATAGTGGCGCACATCACCGCGCTTGCGAAAGCCAAGATTTCTGCCTGCGGTCTGATTGAACTCGTCGATGTGCCTGTGGCGAACCAAGCAATCCAACCCCGTCCACGCATTCATTGCTTCTAGCTTCTCGAACTCGTCTGGCGTGATGAAGGTCATCGTTTGAAGGATGTCCTTCCCGATCAGCTTATTCGACCCGCGTGCGGCGTGGTGGGTCATTGTGTTCTTAAGATCGGACACTTTGTTGGATACGATCCAATGGTCGGGATGGGATTGCTGCCAATTCTGACAAAGCTTGGGCAAGTTCTCGCCCGTAATGCCCCGCCGAGCATGGGTTTCTACGACATCTGCTTTGATCTGGGGCGTGTCGAGATCGAAGATCGCCAAGTCCTGCCCACTTTTGCGTGCGACTTCCAGCGGGACTGTCTCCGTCGTGAGAACGAGGGTTCTCTTCGCTGTCTCGCTAGGCCAGTCTCGGGCGATGAAGCACCATTCTTGCCCAATGGCTTTGGCATAGCCCTGCTTGAGATTGCCATACTCACCGCTATCGCTGGTAATTACCCGATCCCATTCGTGCCCATGGAACACGGCGATGTCCTGCGCTTCTTTAAATTTGATGTGTCGCGCGCAAGGAGTGGAGGAGGTATAGCTTAGAAAGGCGGCGCGACGAACATGTTCAGGCACACCGTTCCGCCAGACTTTTGGATTATGGGCTATCATGGTGTTCACCCAATCGACCTTCACGGCGGGGTAGGCGGCGGCGAGGTGCTCGTCCTTGATCTCATCATGGATCAGAAGGTTGATCTTGGTTTCCTCGCGGCAAGTCGCGGCATGATTTTCCTTCCCTTGTAGTTCCCAGAACGACGGAGCCCACATCTGTCGGGACTTTGAGGACAGCCGCCAATTGTGCGCGAGCCCATGGACTACGAAAAAGACTGGTGCCGCATTACCGATGTCTGCCCAAAGCTCGGCGTGGCGGTTGCGGAAGATTTCAATGACTCCCGGTTGAAGGGATTCGATGGCCTTCCAGAGGGAAGGAAATTGGCGCGTCGATAAGCTGGTCGGGTCCAACCTCTCGATTCCGAGTTTGGCGCAAGCCTTCCCGTAGACCTCTCCGAAGCTTTCAAGGACGACGGCACGATAGCGCCCATCTTGGTAAGCATTGAACTCTTCGGCTTTGTCGTAAGCCGTCTTGTAGAGCCCGAACGCATACATCACCGAGCCCGCTTGTTCGGCTCTCAACCACCGTTCGATGCGCGCGTGATTGGCGAAAAGGCCAGTGGTCTTGCTGATGCCTTCGGGGGCGCAGATCAGCGCGCGGTTGTGTTCACGAATCACATTTATAAGCAGCGTCGCCATTTCCCTGCGCGCGGAATCCTTATCGACTACCGCCGCCGCGAACGCTTCCTCAATCGGAGAGCGATGGCGGGTGTGGATCGCTTGATATTCGGCTGACCAGTCAGCCAACATCTCATCCAGTGCCTTAGCCCGTCTTATTCACGGGGTTGGCTACGAAGGGTTGGCGGGAGTGGCATAAGCCTCTGATCTGAATTAGGAACTGGGTGTCTACACCGGCCCTGCTG
>NZMY01000036.1 GCA_002694745.1 Croceicoccus sp.
GCTTCTATCGCATGTGGACCTTCTATCTCGCCGGAGCCACGGCGGCTTTCGAACATGGCGGCATGTGCAATTACCAGATTCAGTATTGCCGGGATCGGCGGGCTTTGCCCTTGACGCGCGGATATATGGGCGAGGAGGAAGGGATGTTGCGGGGCAGGTGGGGCAACCTTTCGGGACGGGTTTCTTAAGTTCCTTTGCTGACCTGACAGCAACCGTACGGGCCAGCCACGGAAGATCATGTCCAGATGCTACTGCTCATGGTGCAGTTCTACTTTCGCGCGAAGGAGTTGCATCATCCAATCTGGTCGAACGCAAGGCGCATATCATCAAGGCGACAGCTTCATGCGTGTCTTTCACGTGATTTTCCGCATCATCGAGAGAAACCACCATATCGAGCAGGACGTTTTCGTCGCAGCTTGCTTGACCGTCTTTGCCGACATACCGGTGTCTGACGGTCCTGATCGATCGGATCAGTGACCGGCTGCACCGGGTCCAGATCCATGAACCCGACGTATTGCTCGACGCTGTAGAAAGCCTCGCTGAGATCGGGGCGAGTCTACGATGCTCGCGTGACATACGGATGCGCGCCTTGCGGCGTTACCTTCGCAGATGCAAGGAGCGCGTTCCGCAATTGGTCAGTCGGCTATCGGGATAGGTTTTAGCAATTCAATTCTGCGCTGCTTTCCACGCGCCCATCGAACCCAGGTACACATCCACATTGTCAAAGCCGTGGGCGTCGAGCCAGCCTGCCGCCACTGTCGCCCGCATTCCGCTCGCGCACATGAGGGTGTAGCTGCGGGCCGGGTCCAGATCCTGCCAGCGCTTAGACAGTTCGCCGACATAAATATGCTCCGAGCCGTCGATCGCGGCTGCCGCCCGTTCATCGGCATCACGCACATCGAGCAGTGTCCATTCGTTGTGTTCGCCGGTCAGCCGCCGTTCGACTGTTTCGGTATCCACCATCGGAATCGATCGCATCTTCTTGCCCGCCGCCGCCGCGGGCACCACGCCTACGTAACCACCCAGAACGTTGTCCAGTGCAATGCGGACCAGGTGTTCCATGGCAGTATTCAGCTGGCCCTGCGACGAGGCGATCAGGGCGACACTCTCCCCTTCGCCGATAAACCACCCCGCAAAGGCGGGGATCATCCCAACCGGGAGATTGATACTGCCGGGCAGATGGCCCGACGCATAGGCGAGCGGCTCGCGGATATCGACGAGGTGGTCCGCGCCGCATTCGCCTAGCTCCTGTAGCGACATCGGTTTCGGCTCAATGACCCGCGGAGCGGGACTCCCGCCCTCCAGGTTCAGCCGCTCCATCAACCTGAAATAGGGAGGCTGATAATGGTTCTCTCCCACCTTGAAGTCGATAAAGGCTTCGCGGTCCTCGATCTGCAGCCGCGGATTGTTGTGCCGCTCGTGGCCCACGCTTGAGAACTCGCGGTCGGCCATGCCCGACCCGCAAACAGAACCGGCGCCGTGGGCCGGATAAATGATGGCCTGATCGCCCAGGTCGCAGATCTTGCGCAGGGAATCATAGAGCAGGCCTGCGACCTCGCGTTTGCGGTCGGGATAGAAGTCGGTGCGTCCGACGTCGCCGACGAACAAGACGTCGCCGGTAAACACGGCAACGGCTTTCTCCGGATATTCGGTGTCGAACAATGCGTAGGCGAGATGATCGAATGTATGGCCCGGCGTCTCCAATACGCGGAATTCGAGCTGGCCGACGCGATAGCTGTCGCCCTCGCACGTCGTTTGCGCATAGACGACTTCGCCATCGGCGTTCGGGCCGTGCAGCACCTTTGCCCCGGTCATGTCGGCCAGGACCGCTGCGCCGGAAACGAGGTCCTCATTACGATGCGTCTCGAAAATATGCGTGATCGCCAAGCCTTCGGCGCGGGCCTTCTCGATATAGATGTCGCAATCGCGGCGCGGATCGATCACTGCCGCCTGCCCGCCGGACCCGACGAGATAGGACAGATGGGATAGGCCGGGTGTCTTGATTTTTTCGAGAAGCATGATGAGTTTCCTTCTGGTCGGTTTACGAGGGGATGCGGTCAGGCCGAAAGCAGGCCTCCGAGCAAAACGGTTGGCAACCGTAAAGGATTGCGAGTTCACAGGAGTGTCCCCCGTCAGCGCCTGTGGCACAGATTTGAGGTTGTGATTTAAGGAGGATTTGGGCTTCGTCGTAGTGACGAAGGAACGAAGATGAAGCCCAAATCCTCAAGGTCTAAATCGCCTGCTGAGCAGGTCGTAAAGGATATCCGCCGCAAGACCCGGCGGCATTTCTCTGCCGAGGACAAGATCAGGATCGTCCTTGATGGCCTGCGCGGCGATGACTCCATTGCCGAACTGTGCCGCCGCGAAGGGATTGCGCAAAGCCTGTATTACACCTGGTCCAAGGAGTTCATGGAAGCCGGCAAGCGCCGCTTGGCTGGTGACACTGCGCGTGCTGCGACCACGGACGAGGTGAAGGGTCTGCGCCGTGAAGCGCGCGATCTGAAGGAGTGCGTGGCCGACCTCACCCTGGAGAACCGCTTGCTCAAAAAAAGCATGATCGCGGATGGGGGAGACGACGAATGAGGTATCCCGCATCCGAGAAGCTGGAGATCATCAGGATCGTCGAGCAGTCGCACCTGCCCGCCAAGCGTACGCTGGACCAGCTCGGCGTGGCACGGCGGACCTTCTATCGCTGGTATGACCGCTACCTCGAAGGTGGGCCGGAGGCGCTCCAGGACCGTCCTTCAGCGCCGAGCCGGGTGTGGAACCGTATTGGGCCCGAGGTGCAGGACCAGATCGTCGAGATGGCTCTGGAGCAGACCGATCTATCCCCGCGCGAGCTGGCAGTGCGCTTCACGGACGAGAAGCGCTACTTCGTGTCGGAAGCCACGGTCTATCGCCTCCTGAAGGCCCACGATCTGATCACCAGCCCGGCCTACACAGTGATCAAGGCCGCCGAGGCGTTCCACACACAGACCACCCGTCCCAACGAGATGTGGCAGACCGACTTTACCTACTTCAAGATTATCGGATGGGGCTGGGTCTATCTATCGACCGTGCTCGACGATTACTCACGCTACATCATCGCCTGGAAGCTCTGCACCACCATGCGGGCCGAGGACGTCACTGACACGCTCGATATGGCGCTGGCAGCCTCAGGCTGCGACCACGTCAACGTGCTGCACAGGCCCCGCCTGCTCAGCGACAATGGCCCCAGCTACATCGCAGGCGAGTTGGCCGAATACATCGAGGCCAAGAAAATGGATCACGTGCGCGGTGCGCCCTTCCATCCGCAAACCCAAGGCAAGATCGAGCGCTGGCACCAGACCTTGAAGAACCGCGTGCTGCTGGAAAACTACTTCCTGCCCGGCGATCTCCAACAGCAGATCGAGGCCTTCGTCGAGCATTACAACCACAAGCGCTACCACGAGAGCCTCGACAACGTCACACCCGCCGATGCCTACTTCGGCAGGGCACCAGCAATCATCAAGCGAAGAGAAAGGATCAAGCGAAAGACACTCGAACATCGGCGCTTGCAACACCGCAAGCTCGCCGCCTAAACATCAAACCTAGACGAGGCCCACACTCCGCTGATCTACGCCGCGAGTTGTGCCAAATGTTCTGACGACGGACAATAGCTGCGCGTCGCACGCATGTACGAAAAAGTGCTCTCGCTCTCGACCATCTCGAGATGCATCAGTTCGCTGGTTGCGTCATCGATATAGACCAGCAGCGTGCATTGCGGACCGCGATCCTCGAACCACCAGTGCTTCGATCCATCCACCTGGATCAGCTCGCCGCGGCAGTCGCGGCGGTAACGGGGCTGATATGGGCGAGGGCGACGGGCCGCGCGATCCTTCCAGAGGCCGGCTCCAATCATAAATTGCCGCAACGTCTCGCATGAAATCGTGATGCCGTGCCGTTCCATCAGGTACTCACGCGCAAGTGTGGGCCCGAAATCGGGATAATGCTCACGAACAATGGCAATCACCTGCTCGCGAAAAGCCTCGCTGTATCGCCGATTGCTCGGGCGACCGCGCTTGCGTGACACGAGGCCCGCAGCACCGTCAGCTCGCATGCGTTCGAGTAATCGAAAGATTTGCCGGCGCTTCAATCCAAGCAAAGCTGCGGCATCCGCAACACGCAGTTCGCCGCGCTCAATGCGCATCAGCGTATCAAAGCGCGCAAGTTCGCCGTCGCTCATTGCAAGCACCGCCATCTAGTGTTCTCCCATCCGCTGAGAGAACCATGCCACCCGCTAATCCATACGCCACACCGAAGGGTGTCATTTCTATCTAGCGTAGGGGTGTCATTTCTACTTGGGGCCTACAATCCACTAGAACGATAATATATCTTATGTAAAATCTAGATCAGCTTTCCGGAGCCAAAAGCGCCTCTGCAAGCCGATCCAATTCAACTTTGGTATCCCTCCAACCTCGCATATGCCGATCAAGCAAATGGTAAAAATGCTTGCTGTGATTGTGCTCTATCAAATGACAGAGCTCGTGAAGAATGACGTATTCGATACAGTGGCGAGGCGCCCGGATAAGCGCGGGATTTAAGATAACAGTCCCCTCTGGCGAGCAACTTCCCCATTGCGTCTTCATGCGCATGAATTTCAGAGGGGGAGCCGTGTTGATCCAGGGTAGCCGGTCTGCAACTTTCAAAAACTTGGCGGTCAGATATTCCGAAGCCCGCCTGTCATACCAGGCAAGGAGTCTGCGCTTAACCGCAGCTCTGTCGGCAACAGGCAAGCTCACCTCGAGCTTGCCTCGCAAGAGTTTGACCCCCGAGTGACGCTTACTCGCTTCCTTCACTAGGAGCTTATGCCGCTTCCCGAGGTAAAAGTGTGTTTCGCCGCTCACATACTCACGCGGCAACGCCTCACGTCGCGCAGCAATGGCAGCATTCCTATGTTGAAAAATCCACCTCGCCCGGCGTTGTGCGGCGTCCCTTATTTGCGCAGTTTCCTTATCCAAGGGAGCTTCAATTTCGACATCACCGTTCGGGTAAACGTGAATACGCACACGGCCTTTGACGGCAGCCGAATGGCGCACGGTGCAAGAGACCACTTGATCACCGTATCGAACAATCATGTCTTCGCACCGCCAGCACGAGAAAGGCCAACGCGGGTTACCTCGACAACCTTCTCGGTAATAACCTTTGCCTTGTCCAAGCCGGTCAGGCCGAACAGGCGCGGCAACAAAGCTTTTCGGATAGCCGCTTCAATGTTTGCCGGGTTCAACGAGTTTTCTGCAATGGCACTTTCGACGGACTTCTCCATGTCCAGCGCTGCCTGGATGAATTCTTCTTGCTCATCCCCCTTTGCGAGCTCGTCCCCTATCTCCAACCGGATAATCCCGAAATAGGCGCTCGCATGGCGGTGACCTGCGAGGCGTTTAGGCAGGTCATCGATGGACTTGGAGGCGAGCTTTTCCTCCAAATCCTTGAACAGGATGTATTGCTTGTAAGGGTGGTCGAAAAGCGCGGATGCTTCTGCAATGGCCCGCTTAAGAAGGTCGGAAAAGAACAGCTGCGCATAGGGATCATCGGCCAGCTCCTGCTCGATAGTCTTGCGGACTCTGGATCGGATGATGTCAGTTTCGTTGCGTGTTTTTTCAGGGGACCAGGTTTCGGCAGCCTGCTGATTTCCAAACTCGTTGACGACCAGGACGCCGTCCACATTCTCCACGTCCTCACCTACAACATAGCGATCGACCAGTCTCCTGATCTGATCTTCGTAGGCGCTGTAATCGACGGTTTCCTGTGCGTCCTGCTTCACGATCTTGCGCAGGTTAGTGAAGAACTTGACGTCTCGTTTGTATTCCGCAATCTGCCCTTCGGTGATTGATGTGTCTTCGAAGAACGAACGCGATCCCAGAGCAATCTTCAGGCACATGCCGTAGGCTGTCAGAGCCTCGTAAAAATCCTCCCTGATCTTCTGGTTCAGGTCGATCGGTATTCCATCCTCGCTCTCGCGTGTTTGCGGAACCAAAAGCTGCCGATACTGCTCGATATCGGCCCTGTTCTTGACCGGCTTGAAGATTGCCCATAGGTCGGCGTGGAGGCCTGGCAATCGCTTATATTCAGTGCTGACATCGGCATAGAGTTCGTCAATGTCGTCGAGATCGAAGCCGCCTTGTGTGCGTTCGGCGAGGTCCTGATATTCCGTGAGCGCGGTATCCAGCGCCTTCAGAATGCCTCGATAGTCGATGAGCAAACCATACTTCTTCTGCTCATGCAGCCGGTTCACGCGAGCAATGGCCTGGATCAGATTGTGCTGTTCAAGTTTCTTGTCGATGTAGAGAACGGCGTTCCGCGGTTCATCAAATCCGGTGAGCAACTTGTCGACCACGATCAGGATGTCGGGTCGGCCCTCGGTCGAAAAATCCTCGATCACCTGGCGCTCGTAATCCTCGGCGTCGCCTTGGACGTTCTCCTTCCACCATTGCAGCACTTCGGGCAAATCTGCCTCATCCACCTCAGAATGGCCTTCGCGAGTATCGGGAGGTGAAATGACGATGGCGCTGCTGACCAGTCCGGTTGCATCCAAGGCCTTCTTGTAGCGGATGGCTGAGCGCTTGGAATCGGTCGCCAGTTGACCTTTCAGTCCGAGGTCGAGATCCTTGAAGTTGTCCTTGAAGTGGGTCGCGATGTCGACTGCGATCAGATTGATCCGATCGCCAGAGCCATAGACCGCGCCCTTGGTTCCAAACTTCTTTTTGAGATCGCCCTTCTGCTCGTCGGAAAGGCCAGCGGTGACCTTCTCGAACCAGTTGTCGATTGCGCGCTCGTTCACGTCGAGGACCGGCTTGCGTTCCTCGTAGAGCAACGGCGTAACCGTGCCGTCCGACACGGCATCCTTCATCGTGTAGGCGTGAACAATGCGCCCGAACTTGTTAGCAGTCTTGTCGTCCTTCAGCAGCGGAGTGCCGGTGAACGCGACATAGGCGGCGTTTGGCAGCGCTTTGCGCATCCGCTCGTGGTTCTCGCCGCCCTGGCTACGGTGGCCTTCGTCGACCAGCACGATCATGTCCGCGCTGTCGTTGCGGCATTCAGCGTGTCGCGCTGCGCTGCCGAATTTGTTGATGATCGTGAAGATGATCCGCTCGGTGCCCTTGCCGATGCACTTGGCCAGATCGCGGCCCGATTGCGCCTTGGCCTTGCCCGCATCTTTTGAGCCGATGTCCGAGCCGAAAGCGCCGCCCGTCAGGAAGTTGCCTGCCAGTTGTTTCTCCAGGTCGCGCCGGTCGGTCACAACGACCAGGCGGCACGCCTTTAGCTTCTCGTGCAGCAGCAGCGCCTTGCACAGCATCACCATCGTGAAGCTCTTGCCCGAACCGGTGGTGTGCCAGATCACCCCGCCTTCGCGCGCGCCATCGGGTTTGATCCGGCTGATCCGGTCGAGCAGCGCGCGGATGCCGAAGAATTGCTGATGGCGGGCGACGATCTTGTCCACCTTGCGGTCGAACAGGACGTATGAGCGCACGAATTCCAGCAGGCGCTCAGGAGTGCAAAGGCCGATCAGCAGGCGGTCCTGCGCCGTCACGGCCTGCTCGTCGCTCCACAGGTGCTGGAAATGATCACGCACTTCGCGGACATGGTTCTTCAGGATCGCCGCGCGCGGGTCGGTGTCCTTTGCGGCGTTCTTGATCTGGCGGAAATGTTCCTCCGAAAACTCTTCCTCGCGCCACTGCGCCCAGAATTTTCGCGGGGTTTTGGTGGTGCCATAGCGGCCATCGGTCATCCCGATCGACATTAGCAGATGGGCATAGGCGAACAGGTGCGGGATTTCCTCCTGCCCCTGGTTGCGGATCGTCTGGCTGATGCCTTCATCCACCATCGACTTGTTGGGATTGCCGCTGTCGGGCCGCTTGGCCTCGATTACTAGAAGCGGGATGCCGTTGACGAAGCCGACGATATCGGGCCGCCGCGTGTGGGTGCCTGGCACGGCAAGCACTTCCATCTCCTCGCTGGCGACGAAGCTGTTCGCCAGCGGGTGCGCCCAATCGATGATCGGCACGGTAACGCTGTGCTTCTTGCCGTCGACGAATTCGGTGACGGTGATGCCCAGCGTGATGGCGTTGTAGAGCTTCTCGTTGGCGGTGATCAGCCCTTCATTAAGCACGGGCGAAGTCAGCTCGCGGACGATCTGGTCGATCGCATTGGTCGAAAGCGGATAGGTCCGCCCCTTGTATTCGAAAGTCCGCTGCCGCAGCTGCTCGACCAGCACAGCGCGCAGCACCACGCCCTGATTGCCGCCGCGCGCGGCGAGACAATCCTCTGGCGAGAGATAATCCCATCCCAGCGAAACCAGCGTGGCGAGGGCCGGGATATGGGAGCTGTAAAGCTCGGCGGTGTTGGGTGTCACCACGATAACCGCTCAGATCGCGCGCTTCGAATTGGTTACGTAGCGCAAACCACTGAGACGAGCTTCGTAGAGGCTGTCATCCAGAAAACGTAGAAGCCGACGAATTTCCTGCTTGTCGGTTGGGAAGACAATCTGGCCATTGGCAATATTGACCAAGAGTCCCGTTGCGTTCGCCTTGGTCTGGATATCCAGCGGGGCGTGTGCATCAAGGACCCCAGTGCTCGCAATCTTGTGGATCAGCTTGCGTTCCGTCTGCGTGACAAGTGCTTTCAGTGCCGGAACGTCAGCGATCGCGATTGAGGCGTGTCCAGCGAAATCATCGATATCTTCGTCGGTCGCTGCGGCGAAAAACTCGACCACGTCGAAGACGGCCCGGAGCTTGTGATAGCTTTCAAACTTGATCTGCCCGCCTTCGATGATGCAGGTGAGCGAGGTCGCGAGATTGAACGCCGGAACGGTGATCTTGCTGAACTGGTTGTTGTTCGCGATCATCGCAAACTTGCGGCTTAGAACCTGGGTTGCGGTAAAGCGCTGGACGAGCAAACGAAGCCCCGCGCCCGTGTTTACGCCCACAAACAGCGCCTTGATGTTCTCAGCGTCGAAATTGCCAGCGTTGATCGTCGGCAACGCCAGGACATTGCCGGAAGCTGCGGCCACCATCGCATTCGCTTCGGCGGTGGCGTCGAGAACTAGAATTTCGTCGTCGTCCGGGTTCCAGTCGCCATCGAACGCAACCTCGTTGGGCCGATCGGCGCGGAATGCAGCTTCCTGGTCGGAGAAAATCTGCATCACCGGATTTTGCAATGCCCCGTCCAGCGGGATGCGTTTGATCGTGATGCCATTGGCATCACGGCACATTGCAAGGAGATTCATACCGAACCGCCTCCTTCCTCAATGTCGATAACGATATATTCGGTAAGCTGGCCGACCGTCAGGCACTGCTTCGCGGAGCGAAGCTCTTTCTTCGTGATCAGGACGTAGGTGACGCCTTCCTCGGTGCCGACCTTGTAGAAATGCCACCCCAAAATGCCGAGAAGCGGATTGAAATGATAACCGTAGCCGGTGCTGATCACGAGCACGAAGACGATCATGGTCGGCACGAGTATGGGCCAATTCAAATCGCCGAACTGGGCTGTGAAGAGCGGTGAGAGGTAGAGCAGAATAAAGGTGATGTATTCCCGATCCGCCGCTTCGATCGATGTCACCTTAAACTTCGACCGCTCCACATGCTTCCGGCAATATGCGAGCAGGGCAATCATCACAACAACGAGCGCGACCGCCAGGCCGACAAGGCCTAGGGCAATTTTGACCTTCCCATCCGAGTAGAGCACCCACGCATAAACGATCGCAATCGGGGCGAGCGATGTCCCGGTGAGCATGAGCTTGGCAAAGCGGCTGAGCATCAGGCCACCTCGCTTTCCGGGAGTTTGACCCGCCGTTTTCCGGTGAGCAGTTGCTGCATCAGCGCGGCCTTTTCCTGGCGGAGCGCCGCGAGTTGGGTTTCGTACTCAATCACTGTGCGGGAGGCCGCCTCCATGACGGCTGCGATTGCATCTTGTTCGTCGATCGGTGGGACGGGAACCCTTGTGCCGAGAAATTCGCTAGGCTTGATGTTCAACAAGCCGTTGTTGCGCACGCCGGTGTTGACGAGGCGACCCAGTTGCGGAGCGAGATAGTCCGCTTCGAACAGCGCCTTGTAGAAGCGGTGGCTGTAGCCCTTCCTGAGCTTGAAGCAGACATATACGTGCGGAACGAGCGCGCGTTCGTAGCCCTCAAGATCAAAGATGCAGCCGAACTCGTAGGTTTTGGAATTGCCTTTGTTGTAGGCAAATTCGCCCTCGTTCAGCATGATGTAGGTCTCGACGCTCTTTCCTGCCATGTAGCGGCTGTATTTCTCGTCCTGCCTGACGAAGCCGGACGTAGAGGAAATCGTCAGGACCGGCAGTTCCGTGCCGTCATTGCGACGTGTGACGCGGGTAGCGATTTCGTTGATAGGCTTGCGCTGCCACTCTCCACTGAACCCCGGCAACCGGTGTTTGCCGCTGAGCAGCTGCTGCATCAGCGCCTGCCTCTGCGCGCGGGCGTTGGCGATCAGTGCCTCGACCGTCTCGATGGCGCGGTCCCAAGTTCTTATGATCTCAACGATCGCTGATTGTTCAGCGTATGGCGGATAGCAGATTTGCAGCCGTTTGAAGTACGGGAGGCCGATTGTCTTGATTGTAGAGCCGACAGCCTGGCGCTCGAATTCGCGTTTGTTGAATTGGAGCCAGCTGTAGAGGAACCAGTTTTGAAGACCCAGGGAGGGGGAGCATCTCCAAGCAATGAAGTGCTGGCTCACCGCCATGTCACCATCTAGAACGGCGCTTTTCCCTACGCCTGCGTCACGCGAAAGAATTACCGTGCCAGATGGGTGAACAACGGCGGAGGATTTGGCGATGCCAAGCTCCGAAGTCTCTTTGTCCGTTTCCGAAATAGTACCCGCATCAAGCCTGTGGGAATCGGCGAGCGAGACCCATTTGATCCCACCGTTCCAGTATTCGGGGTGTTCTTTATCGGGGGTATGGCCACTCCCGCGCTTTGTCACGCTGTCGAGCAGCGAGATTTTCCAGCCCTCCGGGGCCTCCATCCGCCGCGCCATCAGTTTACGTTCCGCTTCTTGTCAGCGGCGAGCTTTTTCACCTTGGCGGTGGCCTCGATGAAATGCTGCTCGACCGCGCTCGGCGCATTGATCGCGCGGCTGTGCCATCGGTCATATTCGGCATCGACGTGGCGCTGCGCCTGCTTGGCGGAAACCCGGCCCGCGCCATCAAGCAGCGGGTGATCGTCCAGCTTGGCGATCCAATCGGCCATATGCATCGGCTTGCGATTCTTCGCCATGGCCTCGGCAAATTCCAGGAAGGCGACGGTGATGCGGTTGAGCGTCTCCATCTCGTCGTCCGCCAGATAGTTCTTCGCCACCTGCGCGTCCTGTTTGCTGGGCAGGCGGCCCTTCTTCTCGCCGGTCCAGCTTGTCAGCCCCATCATCGGCTTGGCACTGTCGGCGCGCGCCAGCTTGGTTTCCCCCGCCGTCTGGCCATGGGCGGCGTGGTGCATCTTGTTCTGCACCGTCTGGAAGAACTGCTGGCTGGCATCTGCCCTGGGATCATAGTCCACGGCGGTGGCGTAGATATCGAGCACCTTCTTGTAGAACAGCTTTTCCGACGCGCGGATGTCACGGATGCGGGCGAGCAGTTCTTCGAAATAATCGTTGTCCGGCTCCTTCAGCCGGTCGTCGTCCATGACGAAGCCCTTGACGAGGTATTCACTCAAAGCATCCGTTGCCCAGCGACGAAACTGGCTGCCCCGCGGAGACCGGACGCGGAACCCGACCGCAAGGATCATCGGCAGATTATAATGCGCAATCTGGCGCGAAACCTCGCGATCTCCTTCAGTTCGAACTTGTAAGTAATCGTTACAAGTTGCCTCCTGATCCAGCTCGCCATCCTCATAGATTGCCCGGATGTGTTGGGTGATAGCCTGCGGTGTTACCTGGAACATTTCAGCCATCTGCGCCTGCGTCAGCCAGACACTGCCATCATGTTCCTGCAAGCGGACGACGAGGTCGCCGTCCTCGGTGGTATAGAGGATGAGCTCGCCCGCCATCAGTAGCCAAGCTCTTTGAGATAACCGTCCATCTTCTCTTCAAGCGCAACCAATTCAGCCTTAAGCTTCAATCGCTCCGCACGAACGGCCACAAGGTCGATCTCTTCCTCTTCCTCAAAAGTGTCGACGTAGCGGGGGATGTTGAGATTGTAGTCGTTTTCGGTGAGCTCTTCGGGCGTGGCGAGATAGGCGTATTTATCGACCGTCTCACGCGCACGATAGGTCTCGACGATCTTCGCGATGTGGCCGTCTTCGAGCTGGTTCTGGTTCTTACCCGATTTGAACTCGCGGCTTGCATCAATGAACAGCACCTTGTCGTCGGCCTTGGTCTTACGGAAGATCAGGATGCATGCCGGGATGCCGGTGCCGTAGAATAGCTTTTCCGGCAGACCAATTACCGTTTCGAGCAAGTTTTCCTCGATCAGCTTCTGCCTGATCTTGCCCTCGCTCGATCCCCGAAACAGCACACCGTGCGGTGCGACCACCGCCATGCGCCCGGTTTTGGGTTTCATCGTCTCGATCATGTGGAGGATGAAGGCATAATCACCCTTGGTCCGCGGGGGCACCCCACGCCGGAAGCGACCGAACCGGTCGTTTTCCGCCGTATCGACACCCCATTTGTCGAGGCTGAAAGGCGGATTGGCGACCACCACATCGAAATGCTTCAATCGGTCTTCGCCATCAAGCAGCTTGGGGTTGCGGATTGTGTCACCCCACTCAATGCGGTGATTGTCCTCCCCATGCAGAAACATATTCATCTTGGCGAGCGCCCAGGTGCTGCCAATCGATTCCTGGCCATAAAGCGCGTAACGCTTCGAACCACCGAAATTGGCTTGCACGCGGCGACCGCACTTCATCAGCAGCGAGCCTGAGCCGCAAGTGGGGTCGCAAGCTTCCTCACCCTCAGCCATATCCATAATCTCGGCCATGAGTTCGGACACCTCAGGCGGGGTGTAAAATTCGCCGGCCTTGCGGCCAGCGTCGGCAGCGAAGTTCTTGATCAGAAATTCGTAAGCGTTGCCGATGACATCCAGATTGCCGATGCGCGAAGGACGCATGTTCAGTTCAGGCCGCGCGAAGTCCTCAAGGAGATGGCGCAAAATGTCATTCTTTTGCTTCTCTTCGCCCAACTTATTTGAGTTGAAGCTGATATCCTGAAACACGTCGCGCAGCTTGCCGACATTGGCGTCTTCAATCGCATGCAGAGCCTTGTCGATCCGCTCTCCGTTGCCCGGCTCGTGGCGAGCCTTGTAGAGCGTAGTGAAATTGGCGGACTCCGGAAGAACGAAGCGTTCGTTCGTCATCAACTCCGCGATTAGCTCTGGCGTGTCCCCATACTGGCTCTTGTACCCCTCGTAGTGGTCTTGCCACACATCCGAGAGATACTTCAGGAACAGCATGGTAAGGACGTAATCCTTATAAACATCGGCCGAAACCGTCCCGCGGAAGGTGTCGCAGGCCGCCCAGACTGCCTTGTTTACTTCGTCCTGTTTGATCTTATTGTTCATGATGCTCTCTTGGTAGGGCGCTGAAAGGCCGGGCGAAGCAGCTGCTGGGCAATGCCTGACATTTCGGTGCTTCTGTTCTCGATTAGTCGGCCGAGAAGCGAACGTTCAGTTCGCGCGGCCGCGTCAAGATCAATGATCCGCTGCTGCTCTAATAGTGACGGGATCGCGATTGGCAGGTCTTCAACTACCTGGCGCTTAAGATTCAATATGTGTGAGCCGGTCGCCCCTGCAGCGAAATAGTCTTGTGCTGGCTGCTGGTTGATCTGCCACGCAAGAAATTCGGGGAGCAGCGTGCCAACGCTGATCCTGATCACAAAGAAATGCGGCGAGCACACGACATCTCCATGCACCTCCGCCAAGCAATGAGCGAAATTATTGCTTCCCCGCGTGGACAAGATGACATCCCCGACCTGGAGCAATGAATGCCTAGCCGGCCTTGGCAGTGACACCTCAACGAGCCCGGACCAGTCGACCCCATGGTCAAAACTTACATTGCGGAGTTGGACGACCGAAGTTGACCCGGCGGGCAATGCATCCACGCTTCCGCGAAACGGATAGCCGGCTGCGATCTCAGCAACTCCAACCAAGTCTGAAAATTTTGCATCAACGCCGATCATGCACAAATGATTGCCGGAATGAGCGCGTCAGTCAATAAACTTTTTTGCATCAATCCGATTGATGCAGATTATGCAGCTTTCCGTGTTGTCTCGGTTTCGGTGAAAATTACCGTGCATTGATGGTGGGCTGTCATCACGCCGTCGATCCCCCGCCCAAGATCCCAAATGAGCGTTCGGCCGGAAACGGTGCGAACTTCGATAGAACGGTCGTGCAGATTGCGATTGCCGGACTTAGACTCAGGCCGAAACGATAATACTAAGTCGCCAAACCTGTTTTCCCAGCGCCGGTACATATCTTCGGCCTGCTCTCGATTGGTCTCGTCGTCGTACGTCCCGACACCATCTGCGCCATAGCTGACCAACTTGACCGAAAAACGCCGCGGGCCCTCGCCTATCAGCCTTGCCACGAAATCAATTGTCCGACGACGAGCCCTTTCGCCTGCAGCCGCATAAGGGTCGATGATCACCATATTTGCGATCTCTTCGCCTTGGAGAGGCGCGCTGAAGATTGTCCAATCTCGCATTCCGCCAGATCTATATACAACGCGCCTAGGTAGTGCACGCCGAACGGTAGAGCCAGAGGTTGGCTTGGGTTGCGAAACAAGTGTTAGTGTGCCGCCAGGCCGCGCGGCCGGTGCAGATTTGGAAGGCACCTCAATTTCCTCCTGCACGACGTCTTCAGCGTCTTGGTCAGGCTCGAAAATCACTTCGTTGAAGAGCGCCTCGGCGTCAGCCAACCCTGCCTTGAGTTGCAGACCGGCGACGCAAGCGCTTCGCCTAGCATCAACAAATGCGTGCAGCTTTGCATCCAAGCTCATTGAGCGGAATGAGGGATCGGGATATTCCGCTTGCAGCAAATACACTGTCGCTTTGTTATCCCGGCTAAGTGATCGAAGGCTGGCAATCGCCCTGTCCTCGACAGCTGAGTCCCACCATCGCGTCAAAACTATTAGGTGATCGACCGAAGTGAACTCAAGATTCCCTGCAGAATCCGATGCACTAATCAGCACATCGAAGCCGCCTGCCCGGACCTCAAATGCCGCGGCGACACTTCGGCACTCATCGGTCCGCGCCCGCGGACCGATGGTCACGACATCTCGCGAAAGGCGATAGCGGCGACGAATTTCTGCGCCAAGCAGCGGGTGCAGTGCTTGATTGTCGCAAAGGATGACCGCTCGATCGCTCTTCGCGCGCAGTTCGTCCAGAATACGGAACAAGGCGATGAACCGGGCTGAATGTTCGAAATACTGCGGATCGCTACCTGCGTCCTCTGGGAGCACGGGATGTAGGCAAACTGCATCAAGCGTGCGAAGCAATTGCAACATCCGTGCGCGCTGGTCGGTTCCCTTCGCTGCAAGTGCCCTGCGGACCGTTCGCTCATAGGCCATTGCTTGCGATGGGGGCATCTCAACCGGAACCGTCCGCATAGTCACTCGATCGGAAAGTTCCGGGCATTCCGAGATAGTGCGACGCAGCAGGGTTGGCAGTGACCCGCCCTGCCCTTCGCCAAGCTTTTGAAATAAGGCCGTGAAAGATTCCGCATCCGTCACACCGTTGGTGTCCACACCCGGGTGGAGCACATCTAGGACACAGGCAATATCCTGAAAGCGCGCTTCAACTGGCGTCGCAGTCAACCCTAGCTGAAACCGGGCATTCAAGCTCTTGGCAGCTCTGGTCAGCTGGCTTCCGGAATGGCGCAGCAAATGTGCATCATCGTAAATAATGGCCGCAAAGCGCTGCCTGGCAAAGACCATCTGATAATCTCGCAGACAAGCATAGCTCGCCAACATGATGCCCGGGTTTGGCCGCTCTGCAGCTTGCGGCAGCGGTTCGAACGGCTCTCCCGCGCTTTCTTCCAATCGAGCCAGTTCATGCGGACCGAGTATTGTCACTGGCCCGACGCAATTGTCCCCCAAGTGCCGTTCGATCTGCTCCTGCCAATTCCTTTCGAAGCCCTCTGGCCCCAAGATGAGCACCGGCAAGGACGATCGCGCGAATTGCCGGGTCCACGCAAGAAAGGCCAATGCCTGCCAAGTTTTGCCCATTCCGACATCATCAGCCAGAAGGACGCCGGGCGTATGGGCTTGCCAATGCGCAATCAACCAGTGGACACCCTCTTTCTGATGCGGGAATGGCTGGGTGATCAAGCCATCCGGCATTTGCGGCTTTAGGCTAGCCTCGACTGTCACCTCATCAGGAACCGCCAGAGGCGCGAATGTCGGCGCTTCGCCAAGATCAACCCGCTGCAGGAAATTACGGCCGGACAACTCCAATGACGGGAAAGGGCGGCGGTCCAGAAAAGCCTCTTGCCACAGCAATCCCAAGCTCTCGATGGCAAAGAGCGCGGCCTGCGTAGCGGGAACCTTCAAGCCACCTAGCTCGAAACTCGCACTTCTACGCATAATCGCACGTTGGGCGGCATTTTCAGCCGAACCAATCTGCTCGCCAGACAATATCAGCCATTGGGCATCCGCACCGTCCCCGATGGACAGCCCGAAACTGGCGGGCATCCAGCCTCCCTCGACAGGCTTGATCCAGGGCAGCACCTGCTTGCGCCAGATTTCAACTTCGGCAAGTTGGACGGAATAGTTAGAGGTCTCCACAAATGCCGATGACCCTAGGCCGTCGGCCGGATTAACATCCTGCACCAGATACCTTGCAGGTGCCGCCGCAAAATCTGTTCGCTCTTCCACTGCGGCAGCCTGCGCTTTACGGACAATCCGCAGACAATCCGCAAGCCGAGGATCGATATAAAGGATCGAACCATCGCCGAGCAGGTAGCTCTGCCGCGATCCGTCGCCATGCCGAAAGCGCATGGCAAACTCGGTGCTCGCCTCTTTCGACAGCAAGCCCACTTCGTCAGGATCGAGCGGTCCGGTGCGATCTGGCGCGGTCATTGCGTCACTTGAAAATAAAACCGGATCGAACGAAATGCCTTGGGGTCCAACTTTAATGGACAGGGAGAATCCCGACGCATATTGCAAGCTCAGTCGGTCCAGAATGCGATCGAGACGGATCTGGCCCTTATCGTCCCGCAGAACTTGCCGTTTTAATTCAGCAATCGCGGCATATCGCGCAGCTTCATCCACGGCATTATTGACCGCATCGACCTTGGCCAGTGTTGACCAAAGCGGTTCGGGAATACGCCATTGCGCTTGGTTATGGGTAATCCATACTCCCGACCGCCGCGCATTCACAGTGGCACCGCCTGAACGGGCCCAGTCGGCATCTATACGAAATCCATCGCGGTGGATCAGGCCTCGAACACGGAGATTTAGCGTAAGATTAGTCGCTTGCGGAAAGCCGAAGGCCTCGGCGTCACTCTCTGTCAATCGAGCGATAAGATCTGGGTGACATCGCACGCCGTCTTCAACGGCTTCGGCAAGTGGCGTGCTGTCTCGTCCAATTTCATTCTGTTCGATGCGCTGTAACAGCCTGGCCACCGCAGCGGACGCAGCGCCAGGACATGCGACATGCCATTCGTCCAACCGGACCAACTCAATGCGCGGCTTACCGAAAGGTAACCGCGAAGGAATAGCTCGCACGAGACTGATGCGATCACCTTTGAGCTCAAATTTGCTCACCAATGCGTACTTCTCATTCCCTCGCCCCACACGGGATGACGTAACCCCGAGACCTTATATAAATGCCCGGCAAATTTGCGTTGCCAGCTAACCGTATGGGAAATGTGGACAAAGGCTTCATCGAAGCCGCGACTGCCGTTCATGGCGCGTAGATTAGTTCCATAATAGCGGGACTGGTACATGGGTGGAGCTGTCGGATCGCGCATATCCCAGAATCGGGTCGCGCCATTGTCGCTCCACTCAGCAATACGGGTTTGTCCGATCGTCATGATCAACGCCGTCTGCGTGGGTGTGGCCCCCTGCCCCTCGATACGAGCGTAGTGGACATCTTCATCGTCAGCCAGCTTGGCAGCCCTCGCCTCCGCTTCCTTTCCAAAAGCGAACCAAGCTTCTTTCACGTAGCCCGCCTCTAGATATCCGGTCCAGAATGCCTCTCTTTGGTCCCATTGATCTTGGCGGTCCGTCGTCATGCGCACAATCTTGAAAAAGGCGCGGAATGCGGCTTCTGTCAGCCAACGTTTAAGTGTCGTCGTCGCGGCTTCCAGCTCAAGCCCGTGTTGATCTCTCAGCTCTTTATTTAGCGCGTCCCAAGCACTGCCATTGATCCGCGGATCGCCGATCCGATCGACGAGAATCCGACTCATCTTCTGCTGGTAATTCTTGCTGGGAATATCGCTTTGCCAGGGCGCCAGAAGGCCATAGGCCAGAATGGCCTTTTGGCCCGCGATGTCTTGGCTGTCGAATAAGTCAATTAAGGCGGTGCCATACGTTTCGGCTTGATGACCACGCGCATCGGCCGCCACAAGGCACGCTGAAACGACCGCCCGCCTGACCAATTCGCCTTGCGCTAGATCGCCTTCCAAACCTGCATCGCTCAGAACCGGCTCACCTACGCCCGCTCCCAGCATTGCTTTAGCAAGGCGCGACGGCGCATTTCTGTGGTCCCAAAGTTCCCACCTTTTGCCACGTTCGCGCCAAACCCAATCCCGTCGCTCTGCCGTGAAACGCGCGGCGGAATTGAGAGTTTCGAATTCTGGGTGGCTGGTCGGAAAATGCCTCAGATATCCGGCAACGACCGCCCGATCGAGGCTTTGAGCATCCTGCTCGACCGCAGCCATAAGCGTCGGTCGGGCAATGCTGTTGCATCGCGGGTCGGACCACATGTCTTTGACGAGACGCCTCAGGTCACGACGCGAAAGTTGGCGCGGATCGAAACTCATGTTCTGAGTACGCCGATACGCTCGAGGAAGTCATCCCAGCCTTCCAAATCGCGAGCAGAACCGGACTCTCGGTGCGAAAGACGTTCCACTGCCTTGTCTAATTCGCTGCGCACAGTTGATCCAGGTCGTGGCAGTCGAACCGAACTCGCGATCCTCTCGGCCGCTTCGCGAAGTTCGCCGCTCATGTGCCGCTCGTCAGCATTGTGGCAAGATCCTCGTTACGCGGCGATTCCATCAGAAAACGTAAGTCGATTCGCCGGTTCTGGCGCTTCGCATCGTCAGTGTTGCCTTCGGCGACAGGGCGATCCGCTCCATATCCGCTCACTGACAGGATCGGACTGCCATTTCGGTTCTCCAGATACTCCAGCATTGGGGCCGCCTGACGCATGGCGCGGAACGTGTTAGTCGCCCGCAAAGCAGAAAGGTCCATGTTGTCGGAGATCGGGCCGTAGCCACTCATTTGGTCAGAGTCGGTATGGCCCTCGATGAAAATAGCATCCAAACTATGTTCGGTTGGCCGACAACCTTCTTCTCGCCGAGGTTGGGAATAGCAGGGCAGCACGTCCCCCATCACTTGAGCGACAAGTGCCACCTTCTCAAGCCCTTCATCCGAAAGCTGGTATTGGCCACTTGCGAACAGAAGTTCCGCCGGGATGCGCAAGACCCCAGACGCGGTATCGATCTCCACTCGCAGATTATGCTTGGCCAGGTCATCCCTCAGATCTCGCAATAGCTGCGCTCGGGTTTCCCCAGCGTTGCTGATCGCCTGGCTCTTCTGCTGGAACTGCAAGGCGAAATAGAGCAGCAGAATGACGAATACGAACACCAGGCCGACCATCATGTCCGCCATTGAAATGAAATAGCTCTCCTCCTCCTCTTCCGAGCGGGAGCGTCTGATACCACGCGCGTCCATGGCTTACTCCGCAGCCTGGATTGCGGAACCGCCACGAAGATCTTCGAGCGCGTCTGCCAGATCCTTAATGTCGTCCACTGCTGATGCGAACTTGTCGACCGCCTTGGCCAGCGCGCTGTCGATCCGACCCACCTCCGTATTAAGTGCACCGGCATGTTCTGCCGATGCATGACGGATCTGATCCAACGCCTTTGCCAGTGCCTCGTCGACACCGTTGAAGCGAGTTTCATAACTGGCCCAGGCTTGTGATGCCGTTCCGGAGGTACGCTCAATCGCTTCGCGCATACCGTCCATCGTGTTGGCAATCTCCGTGATCCTGGCGAGATTGCGCTGACCGCTTTCATCGCTTCGGCGCAGCAGTTCCTGACTATGCCCGACGGATTCATGAATGATGCGAGCGGCATCACGCATAGGCGCTGTCGCACCTGACACATCATTGGCCGCACGACCCAGCATCAACCCGACCTGTTCGGCTTCACGCCCCGCATTGCCCAGGATCGTTGCGTGATCCCGCGACGCGCCGGTCGAACGCTCAATGCTTTGGGCCAACGCCTCCATTCGGCCGACCGCGCCTGCCAAGGACTGTAAGAAGCCCGCTGAGCTCTGCTCGAACTTTTCACCGAACTGCTCGAATGCTGTGGCGATCGCTCGTGCCGACGCATCGCTCGACCGTGCAATCGCATCGTCGATCGCGCTCAACATTCCTGTATGCGCTCGCCCGGTGACATTTTCCAAAGTAGCCGCCGCCTTTTCTAGTACCTGCGCATTGCGCAAAGCAGCGTCATTCGCCGTGTCGGACATACGCCCGCCCATTTCACCGATCTGGGTTTTGACCTGATCGAAAGCTGTCTGGATCCCGGCGGTTGCGCCAGCGAAGCCCTCCAAGGCAACGCGGATGGTCTCACTAGATTCCGACATCGCTTCGCGGATCGAACTTTGCACAGCATCGATCATCGCTTCGCTCGCAGCTCGTGAAGCTGCTCCAATGCCCTCGCCGGCCTCCTGTAGGACAAGGCGTTGCCGTTCCGCAGCATCATCATAGGCTTGCCGTTCTTCTACAGCACGCGCCTCGCGACGTTCGTTGGCTTCGGCCGTCTCCTGCGAAATGCGGCGCGACATTGTCTCGAGATTGCTATTCAACGTTCCAAACGCCAGCGTCATCTTTTCCGAAGCCGTTGAGAATTCACGCGCAGCAGTAGCGATCTGTTCGCTGGCCTCGCCACTTGCCCCCTCCAGCCTGTCATTTACGCCCTGGAGACCACCGGTCATTGCAGTCAATGCGTCGGCCAGCGCTGCCATTTCAGTACCGGCATTCTGGCTTATCGCCGCCCCCAGCTCCTTCCCGATTTGATTAAAACTGCCTTCTCGGAATTCATTGAGCGATGTCTGAATCCCAGAAATGCCTGACACCACGGGATCGAGATGGCGTCCCATAGCATCGCCAATCGATGCAGCAAGCTGGTGGCTGAATTCGGTCAGCGCAACACTCTGTTGTTCAAGTTCGCGAAGCTGCTTGGCAGCAACCCGCTGGGGCGGCGAGTAGAGCGTGCCGTGCTCCAGCCTTTCACATAGTGCCTCAAGCCGCTTCAGCGTTGCAGAGTGCCACCGGCGATCGAACATGCGGAGAATGATCGATGCCGCAACACCGCCGACCGATGTCCAGAACTTGGCCGCAGTAATGACCAACAGCTCCATCAGAGAGCTTTGCATGGCGGCCATGTCACCACCAGACATCGAACCCACAGCCTTGGACAAGGCGCCAATAATGCCCAGGAATGTGAACGTCAGCCCCAATGCAACAAACAGGTTGGCCCACCACGCCAAAACCCGGGTATCGTCGCCCAGATGGAGGAAATAACCGTCGGGCCGTGTTGTCGCCTGAAGCGGATTGTCATTCTTGTCGACAATCGTCTCGCTAAACTGCGTCCACGCATGTTTGAGCCCAGAGGCATGTTTTCCGCCTTCAAGCATGGCCGCATTGATGGCATCGAAATTGTCGTAGAACGCATCCTGCGCAATTTCATCGTCGGCTTGCTCAGCGATAATCTGTGTAGCTGCCAAGCGTGCCTTCAGAGCGTGAGTCAGCGGACGGAACCGCCACCAGTAATTATGAATGACAATGAGGCCAGCCAAACCTATGATGGCGGCTGCAAGAATGAAACCAATCCACGGGTTGCTGAACAGATCGGCCAACACAAGATTTGGCCAAATGGGTTTTTCGACTGCGCCCGTCATCTAAATGGTGTCCCCAGCAATATCAGAGTAGTTCATACAGCAGGATTGGTAACCACGGCGTAACTTGCACCGCGATTTGCGATCATGACCGAATATTGGTCCAGTTTGTCGGCTTGGCGATCTGCCGGGTCGCTGAAATCGAAGCGCGCGAAATTGGGTGCGCGCCAAGGCCCAAACCCTTGGTCCAATACCACCCGAACCGTCTTACCCGCTTCGAAATTCAACGTGATGGTACGCGCATGGGCGGCCCGCCCTTCATCTAGATCGCAATCGAACCCACGACGCCCCATCAGATCTTCCAGAATGTCGCGCCGGTCATCTTCCCACTCCCAATCGTGCTCGGGGGAATAGGGCTGACGCTGGTTCGGCTTGAAGCGATTCGTGGTGATCGTCAGCGGAAGACCTTCTTGTGCAGCGTCCAATCTGGCGCAGAGGCTCGCAAGCCCATCCGCCATCAATCGGATTGTCAGCGGAGATTGCAAATAGCGGTCGTTATAGGAAACGCGCTGCAACGCACCGGCACCTCCCGCTGCCCGGATCTTCGGAACCAGCAGAGCCGCAAATTGCTTGCCGAATTCGGCGATGGGACCATCCAGCTCCTTGGCAATCTCGACATAAGCGGTGCTTGACGGCGGCAACAGCCTTTCCAGATCAATTGCCGCGCCAAGCGGCAAGCGTTCCGACGGGAAGGCCACGATAGGCACCTCTTGAGGCTGCCCCCACCCCTCTCCAGGCATGGCGACGCCAATGTCGCGCGAGGCCCAAGATGTGCCCCCGGCTTCATCGATGGCGGCGATGGCGACCGCGCCATTGGCAAATCGCGGCGCGTCTCCGGTCTTCAGCTCCGCCCCTATGGCCTTGACCGCATCGCGGACGGCAAGACGGGACGCCGGATCCAATTGATCCAGCCATTTCGTAGCCACGATCAGCCGGATCCGCACACCGCGTTCGGCAAGGCGGCGCAGGAACCGCGAAAACCACGGATCGGCCAGCCCGGCGGCATCGGTATTGGGCGGACACCAGATGGCAAGGTTCCGCGCCCCCTGATCCACCGCCGACAGCACGGCATCGCTGACCGAACGGCACAGTATTGCAGCGGGATGCGCCAGGTCTTCGGCATCGACCGACCCGCCCAAGGCAATCGCCTCAATCGCCCAGTCCAGCGCCACACGGCGATCGACCTTTTCCTGCTGGCGATGGAGATCGCCGGTCAGGACGCAAGCGGAACAGCCCGTAACGCAGCCCGGTTCCTTGCAATCGAGGATCTTGCGCGCATCGGCCAGCAACAGCTCCCAAAGCGCCACGGCCTGCGGGGCAAATCCCGCACCGCCCGACGCACGATCAAACAGGAACAATGAATGCGTCGACTGCCCCAGGGGACCTCTTGCGCGCCTGATAGCAAGGCCCATCTCGCCCTGCTCCACGCCAAGCCGCCGTGCGAGAGCCTCGCGCAAGGCAGAGACCAGGGCCAGCGCAGCGCCCTCGCTGGCCAGATTGGCCGGCTGCAATTCCGCAACATCGGTCAGCGTTTCGCAGCCAAGTGCAATGGGAGGGGTGATCTTGAACGATTTCTCGGTCCCCGGGCAGACTCCGGCCGCATTGCGCTGGGTGCCGCGCAACGGTTGGTGATCGCGCATCGGGGCCCCGCCGTCGCCGTCCGCAGCGGCCGGTTCCGCACGGCCACATTCCAGACAAACGTGATAGCCAAGCCGCCCCGCACCACCTCGCGAGGAATAGAATACTAGCCCTTCCCCGCTGGCGCGAAGCCGGCCCTGCAACGGATTGGCCATCGCACCCCATGCCGCGCCACGCGCCACGATCTGCTCGGGCTCAGGCTCGACATAGGTGACTTCGTCTGTGTCGGCATGGGGCTGTTCACCCATGTCCACGGTAAAGCCCGACGGCGCCAGAAAGCGGCGCTGTGCCTCTAGCGGTATTGCAGAACGGCATGTCGGACATTGCAGAGGTGCCACATGGCTACAATCGGCGGCGCCGCAGGCGACGCAAGTCCAGAACACCTTGATACTCTGAATCTCGCTCGCCTTTGCGTCATCCGCAGGCCGCCGCCAGTTCAGGGTCACGCCCGCCGAGCTATAGACCAGGCCGTTGACGACAACCTCGGCGCCCGGCGCGTAATCGCGGATCGCAATGTCCAGCGTGCGACTGGGGAATGAGCGGCGACCACGGCTCCCATCGCCCGTGCGGTCGGATTCATCAGCCGCTGCCTTGTCCGCGTTAACGAATTGGACGACACCAGTAGGAAGGCCGTGACCGGGCAGAATGTTGCGCGATGCGAGCTCGGAAAGCAGGTTCTCCTTCGTCAGGCGTTCCAATTGATAGGCAATGCTGCCGCGACCTTCGGGCGGTGCATTCGCGGCCTGCGCCTGCATTGCATCCCATTCGCCGACCACTCCGTTGCGCGCCTGATCGAGGGCTTCGCGGGCGGCGGTAAAAACCGTCGCATCGCCCTCCAGTACCGTGCCATGCAGCAATTGCGCAACGTCCGCGGCAAGATTGGTTTGCGTGCTAGGCGCGTCGAGCCAGTTCAGGCAGGCCTCGGCAGGAATGACGTCCGGGCGGGCGGCCCCAATTCCTTGCGGACAGCCAAAGAAATCCCCCACCTGCACCTTGAGCGCCTCGCCGCCTTCCCCTGCAAACCAGCGCGCCAGCAAGAGCGCATTGACGTGGCGCTGCACGATGCGGCGGCTGTCCAGCTTCACGCGTGGCGCGCGGGTGCTGCGCGCCAGATAGATTTCGGGCGCGGCAAAGGCTTCGCGTTCCAGCGGCGTATCGCGCGTATAAGTCAGCGAGCTGGCAAAACCCTGACGACGGCGCCCCGCGCGACCGACGCGCTGCCGGTAATTGGCAAGCGCGGGCGGCACATTGGTCATCATCACGGTTGAAACCGACCCGATATCGACGCCCATCTCCATCGTGGTCGAGCAATTGAGGATGTTGATCTCGCCATCCTTGAACTCACGTTCAAACCGCCGAAGTCGTTCTGCCGGCTGCTGCGCCGAGTGCTCGGCAGAGCGGATATAGGGGGCGAGCAAGGCGGCCTGGTCGTTGAGGTTGGTCCAGACGCCGT
The DNA here is from genome assembly GCA_002694745.1 of Croceicoccus sp. Taxonomy (GTDB): domain Bacteria; phylum Pseudomonadota; class Alphaproteobacteria; order Sphingomonadales; family Sphingomonadaceae; genus Croceicoccus. Next base: position 25,179 of record NZMY01000036.1, read on the forward strand.
TCTTGCGCAATTCGGCAACACCGGGCTCGTCGTCGAGCCATGCTCGAATAAGCTCAAGCGAGTTCCCCCGCGGAAACGTCATCGGCAGGCGAGGGAAAGTAATCGCCGTCGCCAATTTGTCGGCAGGCTTCACACCCTCCCTGTGTCCATAAGGGCTCAATCCCAGCACGGTATGGGGTAGCACGCGGCCAGTAACCGGACAAAGCCATGCCTGGCTGACCGGCGCGAGATGCGCCTTGTCGAAATCGAGCGCATGGCCCGGACGCGAAGGATCATAGAAAAGCGGGCTGAGCGCGGCCCAGGCATCGGCAAGCAGTTCGTTCAGAGCCGCACGATCGGCACCGTCCGTGCGGTCCATTTGCAATGCTTTTTCCAGCGCCATCACGAGATTGGATGCATGGGCAACACCCGCCACAGGCCAGGCGACCTCGTTTTGGGCCACCTTCTTCTCGCCAAAAGGCAAAAGCGCTTTGCGCCAACCAAGCCGCGTGATCCAGTGGAGATCAGCGTCGAGAACGCGAACCGCCAGATTGGCGCGCGCCACCATATCGACCATGCAATACAGCAGCCCATGCCAGTCCTCGATGGTCCGGCCATTGTTGCGCAACACCTCGGGCACGGTCGCGATCCGGTCGATCGTATCGAACCGCAGCCGGGCCAGCCCCAAAGTCTCCGCCGTATTGGCGCGACGCGGGCGGCGCATGAATTCACGCATCAGCAGGAATTCTGCGAAGGCTGCGCCGTCTTTGCCGAAGCGGTCGTCGCGCAATCTCCAGACTTCGCTCATCCATTTGCGCACCACTTCCGTCTCGGCGAGGCGTTCGCGCATTTTCGGCCATGACAGGCCGTCGAGCGAGGGAGACAGCTTCGCCGCAAGCTGACGCTTCTTCTCGGCGATAAGTTCATCGAGAATGCCGGGACTAGCAGCGGCCGCTTGCTCAAGCGCGGCCAACTCGCTGCGCAACGCCGTGACATCGGCATCACCTTCACTCGACATCGCGATACTGCCCTGCACGGCATGATAGAGATGGCCCCTTACGAAGCTGCGTTCCGAGTTGGTCTGCAGATTGGCCGCAAAGCGCGCGGTCCCCTGACGGCTGTCGGTAAACGACAGCAGCTGACGCCCCTCTGCGGGCGGCGCGAACTTGTCCTGCGGATTCACCGGTCGGCGCGGTACCCCCTCGAGCATCACAGGCGCGGCAGAGCCGATCAGGAACGGAGCGCCAAATCGGAAGGGCCGCAGTACGTCGCCCAAACGACCTTCGCTGGCCTCGCAGGCCCCGCAGCTTTCGGGCGAATGAGTGTGGAACACGATCGTCCCCTCCTCCGCACGGTCAAAGCGCTGGCCGGTCTTCGGATCGATATGGGCTTGGTGACAACCGTCCAGCGCACGAGTGCCGACGGCAAGGCGGACACCGTCGTAAAGTGGCCTGATCGGCCCTTGCTCCCGAGCAGGGTCCGGCGCGTTGTCCATGTCCTCACTGCTCTCGCGATCGCGCAGGGCCGCAAATTCATCGATGACAGGCGGGGTATAGCGCGGCTGCAAATGCCCATCGCGCTCCTCGCAATCGAGCCAGGGTTCACCACATTCGCGGCACGCATTGATTTCAAGCACGGGGGCCGAACAACTGGGGCAGCATTCGGATCGTTCGGGCAGCACAGCACCGAATGGCCAGCCTTCCGGACTTTTGCCGCAGTCCGGGTTGATACAGCTCCACAGGCCAGGCACAGCGCGCAGGAAACCGTGAAATCGCAGCGGCAGGATCGGATCCCGCTGCCGGTCGCCATCATCGGCGATGGCCGAGAGAATTTCTGGAACGGGCAGGCCGGTCGGGGCCAGCAAGCTGTTAGCCTTGGCAAGCGGCACAACGCCCGCCTCCGCTTCTCTCAGGAACGACTGAACCGCCGGATTGGCCCGTAACCTGTCACGATCCGCCAGCAAGGTCGGCTCAGCCCGGGCCTCGGCGTCGGCTTTTGGTAACATGAGCGGTTCGCGCGCACCGGTGACCACATGGATCCGATCGGCCTCGGCGCCCGAGATATCCTGAAGGAACCGGCGCAGATCGTCGGTAACATCTTTGCCGTCGCCAATGGTGGCCGAGGTGGCGACAAAGCGCACATCGCTGGCCTTGACGCCGAACGCCAACAGTACGCGGCGGATGAGCAGGGCGATTTCGGCAGCGGCCGATCCGACATAGCCATGCGCTTCGTCGAGGATGATCCAGCGCAACTGGCCGCGGCTGTTTTCGATTAGCGGGCGGTCGATCCGGCGGATCGTCATATATTCCAGCATGGTCACGTTGGTGACCAGAATCGGCGGCGGATCGCGGCGCAAGGTCTCTCGGTCCTGCGCCTGCTCGGCATGGCGCATGTCGCTGGCGCGAAGCTTGTCGGGCGTCAGCCCATTATAAAGCCCGAACCGGACCTTGCCCCCGAAAGGACGGGTCCAGGCTCGCAGGCGCTCCTTCTGGCTCGCGATCAGGGCGTTTAGCGGATAAAGCGCAATGGCGCGAACGCCGCTAAGGCGCCCTTTCGCATCGGACTCCGTCGCCAGATCGTGGAGCAGCGGCATCAAGAAGCATTCCGTCTTGCCCGAACCGGTGCCGCTGGTCACCAACACCGAATTGCGCTGCTCATCCGTCAGATGGCGCCATGCCTCGACCTGATGGCGATAGGGTTGGGCATCGGGCGGAAAGCGATATTCGCCGGCCGTATCGCTGGAAATCGCGCGAATAACTTCGGGATGCAGCAGATTTCCCGAACAATCGGCAAAAGTCCGCCCATCAGTCACGAAGGGAGCGGCGCCCTCGATCACCGGCTCGCGGACCAGTGCGCCATCTTCTACCTTTGTCGACCCGAACTGGCGGCGGATCTCATCGACGAGCGCGGGGTGGTTGATGCCCGATCGACTGAGAACCGCTTCGACGGCGCGGTCACGCACAAGATCCATGGTGCGCAATGGCGCGGTAACAGGGCGCATGGGATCGGCTTCGGCCATGGTCAGGCACTCTCCTTGAGCCAGACTGCAAAAGCCTCGGCGAAGTAATTCGGAAAATTATGGGCGACGGTCTTGATATGGCGAACGGCAGCGGCATCGGGCGCCCAGCACCCGGTTGCCGCCAGCGCCGCTGCACATGGTGCATCCAGCGTATCGATGAACTGTTGGTTAAAACCTTGGGTGATGAAATAGGCGGGCAGCTGATCGGCCAATTTCCGACGATATCGGCCATAATAGGCGCCGCGAATACGGTGCGACGACCGGTTCAGGAACCGCTGCGAGACATCGGCGATATTGTCGGTTGCGTCAGATTCAAAGATTTGGGCCAGCAAGGGCTCGTGCTGGACCAAAGACCGCTGCGTCAACTTGACCGCTTCGATCGCCCTTTCCATCATCAGATCCGGATGCCCGGCCAACAGCCCTGTGATCCTGTCGAAGATTTCGCGGCTTGCGCCTTCCCAGCTTTTTCTCGGAAGCAGGCACCAGGCGAAGGGCAAGTCCCGCGACAGGCCCATGATCGCCTCGCGCTGATCGGGACGGGCATTCATGGCCATGCGCGTCAGCACATCCGGATATTGCGGAAGCAGTTCCAGAACCTTGAACGTCGCGGGAGGCAAACCCTCCAAAGCGCAGACCAGCGCGTTCAGCTCCTGCACCGCTTCTGACCCGCCATTCGAATCTGCATCGGCAAGCCATGCCTCGACCTGTGCCACCATCGTCCGGTAATCGTTGACGGCCATGGCCTTGCCCAGATCGGTCCCAGCCTCGGCAGGCGGTCCGACCAGCGTCAGGCAGCGCGGACGGGTCAGCACACGTGCGCCAGACCGCAGATAGATCAGCCAAGGACCGCCAACGTCGGCGGGAAAGCTGACCGGTCGATGGTTGCTGTCGGACAGGAGGTTGTAGCTGCCGAAATCCACCTCGCGGCACGGGTCGGCCATGGGCCTGCCATAAAGATGCGCGCTTTCATCGACGACCCCTCGATCGGTGGTCAGCTGATCGCTGCGCCATTCGATGTTTAATTCGAAAGGTCGAACTTCCCAAAAGTGCTGACCTCCATTCATACTGAGTGAGATCCACGCCTCAATCCCCGAAGGCATCAGCAAGCCGGCCAATTCCTTGCGCACCGACGCCAGCGGGAACTCGCGCTCGAACTCCCAGCTCAGTTCGGCAAGATGTGGCTTGCCGGGCTCGTTCAATTCCGCGACCAGTTCCATGCCGCCGCCATCGACCGCCAAGACGTCCGGCAGATCGGCCAGCGTCAACAATTCCGAAGTTGACACCAACTTGCCGTCCCATTGCGCCAAACCAGCTGGGCATGGATACGCGATGGTCACAGCCAGATCGGGACCAGTTGGAAAGCGGATCGTCGCTCCAAATCGATTGGTCGCGGCCTTGGCTGCCATGGCCCTCCACTGAGAGTCATTTTCGCAAACGCGAACCGGCGCATCGGCATCGGGTATGACCTCGACACCCGCAAGGCCTGTCAGATCATATTGCAGGTTTGGCCCCAGGCCGGACCGCGCCAATTCGGCACCGGAAGGCAGGATGGCAATCCTGCGACGGTCGAGCAGAATATCGTCCTTGCGCCAGCCCAATTCGAAATGACCGACCGGCAAGACGCGCGGGGCCTGGCGCCACTGACGCGTGCCTGGCTCGCGGATCAGCAATTGACCGCCATCCGCCGCTGTCCGAAAATGAGGAGGGCCGACGAACAGATCGACCGTAGCTTGCACCTCGGCCCAGCGGCACTCATTGCCAATCAAATCCATGCGGTGCGACCGGTCATTCGCCTGACCGCACCGAATGCGATAGCGATCGCCGCTCTCATCGGTCACAAAGGCACCGCCCTTGATGTGCCACAGCTGGCTCGCCCCGACACCCATGCCAAGCGGCTGCGCCTCTTCACCTGCGGTCGCCGTTACTTTCCAGCCAGCGGGGACCTGCAGATACAGGGCCTCAGCCCGGAACTGGCCCGAACCCGATCCGATGATGCGCAAGCAACGCGGCGCCAGTTCCTCGCCTTCTTCACGCTCGGCGATCAGCAATTGTCCCCGGCGCGGCTTGCCGCCGGGCAGCGCGATACGGCTGACCCGCCGCTCCCCCGAACGCAGATCGAGTTCGAGTGTGGCGGCAAAGGGCACGGCATGCACACCATGCGCCATTCGCACGGACCGCGCCGACCATTGCTTGTCACCCTGCGCAGGCGGTTCGAACAGAGCCAGTTCGCCCGGCATATGACGGGCGAGATCACCGCTTGCAAAGGCCCGCAGTCGGCCGAAGGCCGGGTCGATCTGGGCCATGGCTTTGCTGTCAATCGCACCATCTAATCGGATGCGCACGGCTTCGAACCAACCGTCATCGCCATATTGCAACAATCGGTCTGTTCCCACTGCGGCACCGGTGATGGCCTCGACCGCCATAAGGCTGTCGACGAGCCTGTCAGCAGTCCGGTCGCCAATCGAAAGAGGAAGGGCCTCGCGCCAGCCCGGCTGATTAAGATCCAGCCAGATCGCAACGGGCTGTCCTGCCTCGGCTGCCTTGGGTTCGGCTTCTCGGCGGATGGTCACGATACTGAACGCCAGATCCGCGCATAGCTGGACGAAATCATTGTCGTCGAATGTCTGAGGCAGACGGCCGCGCACCTCTTCTGCGAGCGTCAGCGCTGTTTCCGCGTCCGCGGCAACATTGCCTAGCAGAGCGCCAACAATGGTGGTCAAGATGCGGCTTGCCCAACCGCCTTCGCCCGATTCCACCGCCGCCGCCGGAAAACCGCCTTCGCGGGCCAATGTACCCAGATAGGCATGATTGGATAGCTTGATGACAGGCCGGCCCCAAGCCTGAAGCCCACGGCGGGCGATGTCGCGGAGCATCCCCTGATCCGACTGCCCGGTCGTCCGGAAACCCAAGTCGCTTAGCAGTGGGCTCCAGCTGAGCCCGCCGCCTCGATAGGACCGCCTGTGCCATTCCGATGCCCAAAGGACGAACAGCGCCGGGTCATTCCCACTGGCCAAGGCATAGATGCCCTGCCGGGTCGCCAGATAGGTCTGCAATTCCTGAAAGGCAGCATCATCGATGCGATAGGCGTAGAGCCAGCGCCCATCTGCAGGAGGCAGCCCGAACTTTGCCCCTGGCGCGTAGGAGGGCGCCTGAACAGGCCGGTTGGCAATATCCTTCAGCTCTCGCCTCCGATTGATGATCTTTAAGCGCAACGGCCCGACCCATGCCTCGGACAGCATGGTCAGCTCGCCTTCAATATAGTCCAGCTCGGGCAGATCATCGGCCTCGTCGATACGCGCCGACCATGCCAATCTAGCTTCGCTCATTTTTGCTTTTCCGATGCCTCGATCACATTTTCGTTCGCGCAGACAGCCGGATCCCGTCCGCGTTCACTGCCTATCGAACATGCCAATATTTCGCTCGCACACACGACAAAACCGGTCACAGCGACTCCTCCGCCGCATCCAGCCTCTCTCGCATAATTGCGCGAAGTTCTGCCGGTCCCTCGATCACCAGATCGCCGCCCCAAGTGAACAGATGCTCGGCCATCTCCCGCAACCCGCCGGCACGGAATCGGATGATCAGCTCATCACCATCATCTTCAAAACTTTGGCTGGGATGGAACCGCCAGCTGCGCGCGCGTGAAACGGCATGAGATCGGGCGCGCAGAATAACGTCGTGAGGTTCTTCCTGCCAGATCCCAAAACTGTTGGAGAGGAAGCCGTCGAGGCTCCACTCATCAGGGGCGCAACCCAGAGTTTCCGAAAGGCGAACATTGCTCATCCGGTCGAGCCGGAAGTTGATGGGCTCATTGTCGCGATCGGGAAACTTGCCGACGAGATAGGTGATCGGGCCCAACAGCAGACCATAGGGCACCACACGGCGCCATTTCGGTTCGGTCTTGCCATCGGCGAGGTAGTCGAACTCCACGCAATAGCCGGCGAGGATCGCCTCCTGCATCATGTCTAGAGTTTCGGGCGGGACCTCAACCACAGGACCTGCCGTAACACGCGTGCGTTGCAGCCGGGCGAGCCCGTCGAGGTCAGTATCGATTTTGCGCTTTTCAGCGTTGTCGAGCGAAGCGAAGATCTTGCTTAAAAGGCTCTGCAGCAGTTCCGCATTGGGCGCGTTCTCTGCCTTACGCGCGTCGCATTCAGCACGTAGGGCTGCGACTTCGGCAGCATTAGGGCGGGTGTAATGCCGGCGCAGACTGTCGCGAATGCGAAAGCGCTTCTTCCGATCGTCCATCACTTCGTCCACGTCGAAATGATCAGCGACGACATTGCGCATGCGCTCGACCGTCCGGCGATCGACGCCAAGCTGCTCGGCCATCTCGTCCAGCGTCAGACCTTCGCTCGATGCCGCCAGCATATCGACCATGCTCAGCGTGCGATCGAGCTTGCCCATACGGCGTCCGGAGCCAACTGCCCCCGCGCTTGCGCCATTAATTCCCCCCAAAGTCTGCCCCCCGGCTGCGACCGAAATCGTCGTGACTGTTGCAGAGGCGCTATGCGGTTGAAACCCCTTGAATTCGGTTAACGTCCAAATCGGATCTATCTACCGTGTCCCCGCCGCTCAATTCTGCGGCAATAATGGCCGCAAGCTGCTGTGCAAAACGCTTCGGCTCGGAAATGTCGACGGTCGAGACCGCAAGCCTTTCCCTTCCCCGCGCCAGCCCGAAATCGTGCCGAGACTGTTGGTCAGCCCCTGGGACCGATGGATAGAGCAGCATCAGCCGGTCACACCGGTAGAGCCGCGCATAGGCCATCAGCTGATAGACGTCGCTCTGCTTCACACCGCGCTTGCGGTCGAAGGGATCGGACGCCAGCTTCTTCCACTTCGTGTCGATGATCACACGCGCACGGCCAGTCGAGCGATCACGAAGAATAATGTCTGGCCGCGTCTGGAACAGGCTGGGGTGGCAATGCTCCCCTTCCCGCCAATGGCCGAGACAATATTCGAGGCCGCCTTGCGCCACGACCTCGATCCCCGGTTCACGCAATTGCTTGCGCAAGCCAGCGGCAACATAGGCCTCGAACAGATCGTTCATCGGGAACAACAGGGTAATACCGTCACTCCCTGCTGCCTGATGATGCGTGGCCTGCCATTCGCGTTTCAGGAACAGCCTGGCCATGGCGAACAGGCTACGCCAGCGCCGGTTGCTGCGGTCGATCACCACACGGTCCCACCGGAGGCGCAAAGGTTGCACATCCGGCACGTCGGCCATCAGAAAGCGCAGTTCGGCCAGCCTGCGCTGGGTTTCGTAATGACGGGCATGGCGGTGCAGCATGATTGTGCAGGCCTTCATCACCCGCATCAGCGGCGTATCGGCCTCCAGACTGTCATAGCGGCAGGAAAGACGATCGGGTCGCACCGCGTTGATCGTGAATTGTCGCGCAACATCGAGCCTTCCGCGCAAGGCAGGCAGATCATCCTCGCGCGGATTATAGCGACGAGGCAGGCCGCGCCGCGCCTCGGCCAATAGGCGGTCAGCGAAGATGCGGACCAATATGTCGAGCAGCGTATGATCCTGCCGCGCTATCGCCGCCGCCTCGCCGTGCGAGATATCGAGGTCGAGCGCCACATCGAGCATATGGACAAGACGCGCCCTGACGCTGGCATCGCTTTCGCCGTCAGCGGGTTCGATCTTGGGAAGGATTTCCAGCGAACACCCCTGCCCCGCCAGAATGCCGACCGCCTGCCGCGCATGCAGATGACGGTTTTGCTCGACTAGGATGTTCTGCCCCTCGGCACCGCCCTTCGCATGTGAGCGCGCCGCGGCGAGCAGGCTGTTGGCCTGCGCGCGGGTAAAGCCCCCATCCCCCTTCCCGATGGGGAGCTTCTTCCACTCGTGAACGGTGCGATGGGCCATGCCGCGCCTACTCGTCCCCGTCGTCGTCTGTCGGTGCCCCCTCCCCTTCATCGGGCAGCGCGCCTTTGAGCAGGCGGTCATAGGCATCGGTCAGAAAGGTTTCGCGCACAGCCCAACTATCGCGTGCTTCACCCTGAATCCCGGGGGGCGCCTTCAGCACTGTCTTTTTTAGGAACCCGTCGCCCACGACCGAGGCAATGCGCGACCAATCCTCGAAGAAATATTCCTGAAGCAGCGGGATCACCTTGTCGCGCATGGTCGCATCAATCGCGCGCCTTTCCTTGCCGCCATCGCCCATGAAGAAAGCGTGGCCAATGCGATGGTCACGGTCGATCAGATATTCGATGCGTTCGTTGATGACCGTCAGAACCTTCGCCAGCGGAATGTCGCCTACCGCTCCGAGGCGCCAAGGCTCCGGCGCGATTTCCTCAAACCGGAAGCGGCGGCGAAGGGCCGTATCGAGCAAAGCAATCGAACGGTCCGCCGTATTCATCGTGCCGATGACATGCAGGTTCGAAGGCACGCCGAATTCACGCTTCGAGTAAGGCAGCCGCACCGTCAGCGCATTGGGCTGCCCCAATCGCTTGTCCGGCTCGAGCAACGTGATCAGTTCGCCGAAGACCTTGGAGATATTCGCACGGTTGATCTCGTCAATGATCAGCACATGCGGTTCACGCTCAGCACTCTCATCCTCGACTTCGCTGGCGGCCGCCGCATTCACGAGCCTCTCGATCTCGGCAATATTCAGCCGCGACTTGGGCAGCTCATAGACCGTGTCGAGGCTGAACCGCTTTTCGCTGATCTCGCGGACATCGACCCCTTCCGGGTCATCCCACAGCCAATGCACCTTCCGGCGGTGGCAATAGCGACCATCAGGCCGCGGAGCATATTCATACGGCCCCTCGACAACACCAATCGCGCGAAAGGCATTCAGCCCCTTCGAGACGATGACGACATCGCCTTCCCGGATCCGGTTACGGAAGCGGTCAGGCGATTTGACGTCGCCATTCTGCACCGTCAGGTTCTCATCCGGAAATCGATCGTGCAGTTCGCGCAGTATCGCATCGCGGTCCCTGAACCTCTCGTCGGACCAATCGACATTCTTGAAGCCGAAGATCGCGTAGCCTTCCTCGAGACTATCCTCGAACACCCATTCCCATTCGGCCTTGCCCGCCTCACCCAGGGAAAGCTTGAAGACGCTGCGATCTTGAAGCGAAAACGCATCATCCGCCTTCATGACAGGCGCCGCAGCACGGTCGGCGATCCGGCGGAAAATCCCTGGCTCAGGCTTAAGTTCGAACCCACCCAAAGTCTGTCCGTCGGATGTGCCTGTCGTGGGACGTAACCCCTCTACGAAATCCTCGTAGCCGAAGTTCTGGTGGAAAGTGACAAACTCGATGCGCTTTTCCTTCACCAGCTCGCCATAGCGAGCCATCAAGGCTGCGCGGCCTTCGTCATTGTTGCCGTAATCCGCGTCGCCATCACACAGGCGCACAGCCTCCTGTGCCGTGCGGTAGGTTTTGCCAGTGCCGGGAGGACCATAGAGGATGAGATTGGTGGGTTTGGCCACGGAAAGTTCCTTCTTCGGCTTTCCGAAAAGACGGTCACGCCAGAATGGATCATTGAGAAACCAGTCGTAATCCTGATCTTCGCCCAGCAGCAGGAAGCGCCGCAGCAAGTCAGCCGATGGACGTTCACCTGGAGGTTTCAGGCCCCAGACCGGATCGGTGAATGTGTAGAAATACCAGACCCGGGCCTCGGCGGGCTCATCCCACTCCACGCCGATGTTTAATCCATCTTCGCTTTCGCGAACGATCCGACCCTTTGCGCGGATACGAATGGCCGAGACGCGTCCGCCATTCGCATCGAACGGCAGATCATGGGTCTGGTGGAAGTAATCGCGCAGAAAGATGTGATCGCCTGCGCGCATCTCTGCCATGCGCTTGTTGCTCGAGCTGCCGGTGTTCTCAAGCAGGCTGAATTCACCGCGCTCGATAAAGCGCGGAAGACCGTCCTCGTCGCCATATCGTGCGGTCACGATCCAGATCGGCGTTGGGTCCAGTTCACCGGCAGTGTCTTCAAGTGCCGAGCCGCAAGTTGACCAGATGAAACTCTGCACATCCCACAGATCGCGGGGGCGCCAGCCCCACTCGTCGCGCATGATGTCGAGTGTCTTTCGGGCCAAGGAATTTGCCTCGGCATATTCCTCTTCGCGCAGCGGCGCATTGGCAAACAGCGCCCTATGGCACAGGGCGCGAGCGAAGGTCTGGAACCTCTGGTAATTTATGCTGATCGCTTCGTCCGGTTGAGCAAGCGCCAAGGGGAGGCTTGCGAATATCCGGCTCTCTGCGAAAGGATTGCTGCCTGTCGCCGCCTCTTGCAACAGTGGCCAAACTGCGTGCAGAAATTGCCCAGCGAGCTGCGATGGATAACCGTCACCGGCGACAAGCTTGCCCATTGCTTCTTCAAGGACGCCTGGATGTGCTGTGCGAATAGTCTCGAGTATCCGCTGACGGGCGAAATGTTGAAGATGTATGTTGCGCTTGTCGCCAAGCAGGTCGAGCACCTGTGTGCCCAAATCGCTTGTGGAGACGCCGCGCTGCTTAAGCGCAGTGATCTCCTTCATTGTGTGAACCCGATGCGGATCGTCCTTTTCCCGCCATTCGTCGGATGAAAATCCACCGTTCCTTTCAAAGTCTGGGAACTGACTGAGGAACCGAGCCTTCAAACGATTGAGGTTCTGCCGATCAAGGCTCGCACCTCCAGTCTCATAATGGTCGAGAAGCAGCTGCAGATCCTCGCTGTTTCGCACAATAGCCATTGTAACCGGTTCGGGATCACTTCCACTGTGTTTCAGTCGAGGCGGCAAATTCGAATGCCGTGGCGCATTTGCTGCATAGGGCTGGAGTTCTACCGCCCCCGCAGTCAGCGGTTCAACCGTGCCTTCCAACCAGAGCTGAGCCCGTGTCGCCTCAAGATCAAGCGCAACCTGCCGGCCGTCTTTCATCTGGAACGACGCCATCTTTTTCGTTTCGGCGATTGGCGCACCATAACGGCCAATCAGTTCGGTGAGCGCCCAATATTCGCCCCGATCGACGTCAAAGCGGAACCGAGTGGCTGTGCTTTGATCAGCGCCAAACCATTGCGGCGGAGGCACGTCAGCCAGATCAAGAAATTTCCGCCCTTTCAGTGCTTGGCAAATATTGGGCCACGCCTGATTCAGCCCAAGAGCGTCGTTCACGTCCTTTACGACCAATTCAGCATAGGATTGGTCAGACGTTCTGGCTGGCTCGATATAGGTCTCAAGAACATGCCGCCGGATTAAACCTGCATCAGTCATGTCAACGCCGCCCCCCTCGAGAAAGCGGCCATATTGACCGAGCCAGCTGCGCCAGCTCGACAATCGACCGACAGGGGCCTGAGACTGCGGCATCAAGATCCGATAGCGCTGACCATCGGCAGCAGCGTCGGCCTTGATCTCCGCCAACGTCTCCCGCAATATCTCGAACTGCTTTTCAGCCCAAACGGCGTCAAGATCGGACTGGGAGAAGCCCAATGCCCCAAGATTGCTTTCAATCGTTTTGACGGCGTAAACCCGCGTATTGCGTCCACTTACGCTGTTCGCGCCATTGGCTTCCAGCCACTCGCGAAACTCAGTCTCTCTCACAATTTACCCCCCAATTTCGGCCGCCCCAATTTCCGCCACCCATGCCAGCGTGTTGACCAGCGCAAGGTGTTCAACCGATTTCGCATCCAATTCCAACAGCTTGGGGTTGGCTATCACCAGCGCCAATGTCCGTGCGCGGCTGATCGCGACGTTCAGGCGGTTCTTCGAATAGAAAAAATCCACATGCCGCGGCAAATCGTCGGGGCTGCTCGTCGTCATCGAAACGATGACGACCTCTGCCTCCTGCCCCTGGAACTTGTCGACCGTTCCGATCTGCGCTTCTTCGGGCAGAGCCGCCTTCAGAGCGTTCACCTGCATGTTGTAGGGGGCGACGATCAGAATGTTTTCCCATCCGATGGTGCCCGCCCTGCCCTGCCGGTCGGTGAAGCCCGTTCCGATCAGGCTGTCGCATAGTGCCTGAATGCGGGTGATTTCCTCGTCACTGCGCTGACCGCATCCTTCGTGATCCATTGGCACGAAACGGATGCCATGACTGGCCAGCGCCGGATCGGCCCCCTCTCCTATGTGCAGCACTTGCTGCGCACAATCGGGGTGCGCCTTCAGCCGCCCGTCATAGACCGCCTCTGAAATAAAACCGCAGATATCGGGATGCATCCGCCAGCTGGTGTCGAGCAGGATACCGCGATCGGGCGCGACGGTCGCATCGTCCTGCAGCAGATATTCCAGCGCCGACTGGCCGCTTTCGCCAGGGTGGCTGCCCTGGATGGGTTGGCCCAGTTGCATCTGGTCTCCCACCAAGACGATGTTCCTGGCCGATGCACCCATGGCGATCAGATTGGCGACCGCCACCTGTCCCGCTTCGTCAACGAACAGATAGTCGAACTGCTGGTCCATGTCGGGATCGGCGAACAGCCATGCCGTGCCGCCCACCACGTCGGGGTGATAGTCGATCACATCGCTATTGCTCCAGACATCGGTGACATTGTCGGCTTCCATCGCACTGTCGGGATTGCCGCTGCTCGCCTTCTTCAGGATGCAGGCTGTGACGCCGTCCCGTTCGCAAATATCGGCCACGCGCGACAGAAGATTGTTTACCGCCTTGTGGCTGTTGCTGGATATGCCCACGCGCTTGCCCGCCGCGACCAGCGCCGCGATGACATGGGCGCTGGTAAAGGTCTTGCCCGTGCCCGGTGGGCCCTGGATGAAGAGCACGCTTTCATCGAGCGCAAGGCAGCGCAGCGTAGCGGCTCTGACGAAGCTCTCGCCCTCCTGCACCAACGGACCGCCGCTCCAGTCATGCAGCGCAGGTGCCTCGCGCCCTAGGAAGCGCAGCAGAGCACGATAGCGCAGACGGTCGCCCCTCTCCCCCAATGGCTCCAGCGTTTCATGGTCCAGTCCGGCCCAGGCGCAGGCGACGCGGCGGATCGCCCCTTGCAGGACAGCGTTCCTAACAGTCGGCTCGGCCATCAGTCCGCCATCGAGCGGGAAGCTCTCACCTGCTTTCAGCTGGCGCTTGACTTCGACGATACCGTTTCGCGTATCGAGCTTTGCGATCTTTCCAATGACCTTCAGCGTCGGGATGTGCTTGACGGCCTTTCCTTCGCGCAGCTTGGTGTCCTGCGGCGGAAAGCGATAGCGGGCGACGGTGCTCTTCTTCTCGGCCCGCAGCCATTCTTCTCCGTCGGGCCTGATCAGGCCGATGCACTCGCCGTCTTCCACTAGCTCATCGGCATCGCGCTCACACCGGTCGAACATCGCCCACAGCGCAGGCTTGTCCGCGCGGCGGTGAAATTGGGTCAGATGCGCCATCAGCGTGCGAATGCGCGGGTCCTCGGGGCTGCTTGCCGCCAAGATCGCGTCGATCAGTTTGGCGGCGGCTTCCTCGGCCGCGATGCGCTGTTCGGTCTTTTCCTCGTTCACCGGCGTGGCAGAGCCGATTTCGCGCCAGGGCAGGTTAGCCATGCGCAGCGACACCAGCCAGTCGCGCAAAGCCTCGGTATTTTCGCAATCGACGCGGTTATATTCGAGGATGCCGTCGAGGATCGCCTGATTGCCAGTTTCCTGCCAGCTCTTGTATTCGACGATAGACTGATCGGCTTTCACCACGGCCTGATCGCGCTTCTCCGCGAAGAAGATCTCCATCGTCTTCAATGACAGATCGGGCTCGCTGGTGCGGATCGACTGGCGCAGCACGCCATAGAGATCGACGAAACGGCGCTGGCGCAGCAGATCGTCGAGCAGATCCTCGCGGCTCGCGTGCAGGGTCGACAGGCGCCGCAGCGAGGTGATTTCATAGGGCGCGTAATGATACACATGGGCGCCGGGATGATCGCGCAAATGCTGCGCGATCCAGTCGATCATGCTTTCGAATGCTGCACGCTCGGCCTCATGGTCATGCGCCCATTCGAACCTGAATGCGGGCAGCGATCCGTCGCGGAAGTGCAGCCCCCACAGATAGTCGAGCCCGCCCTCTTCCAGCGGATCGCCTTCCAGGTCGAAGAACAGGTCCGCCGGATCGGGCGGCGGCATGGTGTGAAAGCCCCTCCCCTCCTCCAATGGAAGCGGCTCGACGCAAGGGCCCCCACCCTCGCGCCGAGCCTGCTGCAGGCGCGCCTGCGCCTGCAGCTTGCCGAGCGTGGCCTGCGCCATGCGGGGGACACGCGTGCCCTCCTCCATGGTCGCGAGTTCGCCCAGCGTGACGATTCCGGCCTTGCGCAGCTTCTCAGCCTGCGGACGACCCAGCCCCGCGACCAGCGACAAATGATCCGCCGATTCCCATTCGGCGTTGCAGTGGTCGCGCCACGCGCACAGGTCGCACGCGTCGCAGGGTTCCGGACGAGAAGCCGGTGCACCGCTTGCGATAAAGTCCAGATAGCGCCGCTGCGCCGCGCGCAGCACATGGGAGAAGAGGTTCAAACGGAAGCTGTGTGTCTGTCCATCGCCGGTCGCCACATGGATACGCCGCGGCAAGTCGCCCTGCACCTGTCCCATCATCCGCGCATAGAGGCCAAGTTGAACGATATGCGATGCCTTGGGCGTGCAGGCGAGCTTGGTATCGACCGGCTCATACGACCATGCCCCCAGCGATGAAGGTTCCTCGACCCGGATCAGGAAATCGGCATAGCCATGCCAGGGCGGGCACAGGAAGGCGGCCTGAAATATCGACTGCGCGCCGCTTTCCATCGCGGCAATGGTGGCTGCGGCCCGTTCCTCCAGCGTGCCGGTGGTCTCGATCTCGATCAATCCACCCTTTGCTTCGAGAAACTGGCGATAGGTTTCCTCGTGCTTCAGTCCCGCCTTCTGGGTCAGCACGTTTAAATCGCCATCGGCGGCCTTGTCCGGCGCAGCATCGGGATCAGTTGCCTGCAGCAAATGCAGCGCCGTGGCATGGCCGCAACCGAGAAAGCGGACCAGATCGGAAGGCGCATGCAGCAGCGCGCCATTATGGATGTACAAGATTGCCCCCTGAACGAATGAACTGCGACCGATATTTCCTATACCTGCGTCAGATTCGGTCGTTGCCCCAGTCCTAATGATGCGCGGCTCTTTCCGGTCGAAGGCAACGCAGCGCTTTCACCGGGCAACGACATAGCGCCCGTCTGGTGGCGTTTGCGCGCCCCTCTAAACACCCAATTCTCTGAAGTCATGCTGGTGAGCACGATGAGGACGAAGCTATGGTCCTAATCGGCATCGTCGATGTAACCAGCCTGAATCCACGCCGGGAGAGTGTTCGCCAGAACAGCTGTCCACGGCGATACTCGAGGCATCGCCTTGCTGGCACGGCCAGGCGGCTGTTGTCGAATACCTGCCCGACATCTGCGAGCATGACGGCGTGCCGGATCAGCGGTAGCGACCGATAATAGCGGTCGCGCACCTTGTCCTCAGGAACAGGGTGCCCGCCTTCTTGCACGCGTTCTGCAACGCGGGCGACGGAGAGGTCCGGATTGTCGACGCCGACATGCAGGACGAGCGTTAAAAAAGGCCGCTGCTCGTGCCCTGCTGATGAGATCGAGTTTGGATGGGTGGGAGAAGACCGTCTCTGCGACGAAGCTCTGTCCCGCGACGATGTGTTGGTCGCGAAGTTCAGCTGTAATTCGCAGCAGCGTATGCCGCCTTCTCGCTCAGATCCTGAAGTTCGTCGCGCTGGATGAGATAGGCATTGATGAAGGGATCGGCGAACCGGCCCGCGATACGGGTTTGATAAAGGGTGGATTTACCTGACCCGTTCGGTCCTGCGATCAGGACCATGGTCGGTGCGCTCATGCACGGGCTGCTTCGACCTTGGCCGCGTTGAGGTCGCGCTGGTAAACGAGATTGCCCCTGTCATCGAGCCCGACGCCGAGACCACGCAGCTGCCGTTCGATATGGAATTCGATCTCCTCCGAACTGGGATCTTTGGCGATGGCGGAAAGAGCATCGAGCGCGCTGGCATTCTCGGCGGACGAAGATTTCGCCTGCAGGATGGGCGCAACCGTATCGTGCGACAGCAGGCTCTCGACCGCCTGGCCAATACGGATATAATGCGAGACCTGTCCCGCAGCGTGCGGCTGAATGCCTGACTGCTCGCTTCCACTGCTTCAAACAACTCGTCCGCGATCTTGATGGACCTGCCCATGGTTTCGCATCTCCTTCCAACGAAAGGAAGCATTTTGCCACCTTTGGCTCAATGTCATCCGGTCAGCGCGCGTTACTTCTGCGGTGACGTTCCGCGTGCCTTGTAGGCAGCCAGCGCGCTGGAAGCTGGGCGCTTGCTCGCGAATGCGTGAATGGCGCTTGTCGATCGGCTTACAAGCGGGAAGTGGGGCCCCCAAACGCAAATCATCTGAAAATCGTTATCAAATAACGAGATTTTGGCGGTGCCTGTCGATTGCTGCGACCACTTCGCGCGGAAAGGGAAGATGCCCGTGTTCCTGATCCCAAAGCTGATCGAAGAGCGCGATAGTGTCACGCGCTGTTGACACCACAAGGTGGGTGGGGAGCCGCGCTTTGTCGGCAATTGCTGCCAGTTCCGCGTAGCTAAACGAGTCCCATTGCCGTGACCGATGAAATTTGAGCGCGGCATCGTCCTCAGGCAGATACGCCACCGTTGACAGGAGATCATACGCGGGGGCCAGGATAGGCCGCCGTCGATCCGGATAAGCCAGGGACCAGTTCTTGAGGTGCATGTCCCCATTTCCAATCAGCACACAATATGTGAGGCGCCGAACGAACTCCACCACGCTAGTTTCATCGGTCTCGATGGCAAGGACGGCAAGCAGCTGGCGATAGCTCGCGTTCTCGTATTTTTCATCCGGGTATACGCCGAAGACCTGAGCGAAATCCTCGATATGTACAGGGCCGTCCGGACTGCGGTCGAAACGCCTGATTGCGTAAGCAGATTGCCCGTACCGTTGTATCCCTTCCGGCAGACCTTCAATGGCCTCGATCGGTATCAGATCGATTTCTGGCACATCGATCCCCAGTTGCCGGGCCAGCATCATCGCCGCGAACTCTGCCTCGGGAACATCGGGATGCCGCACTGAGGGCAATTTCACGATCCAATCGCCGCCGGTACCACTCGCCGGAATGGTCAGTCCTGCGTTCTTGGCACCGGCACGGATCCCTGAAAATTTTAGCTGAACTCCGGCCAGCGAGAACCGCATTGGCCGAGTGATCGCCTCATCCACCCGCTCGTCGGAGACCGGATCAAATGCCGGCTTCACATTTTCGACGGGTAAAACCTTCACTGCACCAGGCAGGTCTTCGCCGAGCTGCGTTAGGAGCGGAAACTCACGAAGCGCTTTTACCCCTGCCCTGCGAGCCAAAAAATCTCTCAAGGTCCCCTCGGGTAGCAAGTTTGAAAAGAAGGGTTCGATCCGGGTGCGATAGGCGCGCGGCGTATCGATCAACCCGCCCAGTGAATCCTTATACGACAGTGACAAGGTCGGTCGCGTGACATCTGCGACATAATCGCTGTCGAAGGAGAAGATGCTGCCGTCGCCGTCGAGATGGACCAGGCTTCCTATGCGGCGATCGTGCAAGAAGACGTCGAGTGCGGCAGTATTGGTCATGCCTCACCCTCGCTGAGCCGATACGCTGGGACCGGGGGCGAGCTGGTTGGAGATCCAACCGTTCGTAACACGCTCTCTAGAGCCACCACTGCCGCTCTTGGCACCAGTTTCACTTCTAGATCGAGCGCGCGGCTTAGCTCAGTCAGACTCGAAAGCTGGAGGTCCACTCCTCCACTTTCAATTTTCGAGATGTGGCTCTGTGGCATGCCTACACGGCGCCCCAGTTCCTTTTGCGTTAGGCCCTTTGCGAGCCTGGCTGTTTTCAAGCTAGCCGCTATCTGTTCGTTTCCAACGCCCATTCATATGCTATAGCAGATAATTAAGTAGATGCATCCGCTTTTACAGATATCCTTCGATTATGCATATATTTTGGCATATGCGGCCTAAACAACATATGCGAAAATAGATATCCATCCCGCCAGCGCTTCTAGAGTTAGCACCAATCCGTGTCGCGTTTGTAAATGCCAAGATGTTTTTCAGGCTCGAACTATGAGAACATGGCCCAGATCTCGACAGCATCTTCAGCCGCTGTTTGATCGAGCATATCTTCTCGATGGCGCTCGTGACCGCATGAAAGTCATGGACAAGGCAGCTATCTAGCTCTGGTCGTTGAGATCATCCGCCATAGAAATCACCACCAATGCTCGAAGGTTTTGCCCCAGGTCGTCGGCCGGACCGTCGGCTGGATGTTCTGATTGACGCGAGAAATGACGTCAGTGGAGTTGATGCATTGGATGAATCCCAAGTGCTATTGTGCCGGTGTATGCTTTGTGGAAGCGCGGATAGCGAACGCCCTTCCCTGCCCCAAATCAAAAAAGAATCCGCCAACGGCGAACCGTTAATGGAGTTATATCTTAAGTTAGGGTGTTAAGGGCGGCAGGAATGGCCCCCAACACTAGCGATTCCGGCGAGTCGCCGGCTGTGGACAAAATCTGATAACACGGGACTATCGATCCGATAGCACGTCCCGCAGATTCTAATAACACGCTCTAAGGGCTTCGATACCACGTTGGGCCATGCGTGGCTGCTGTGGATAACCGGCGCCATGTGTTCCGCCCTCACCAGTTCTAATGGGCGGAGTTTGGCCATTTTCTGGGAGCTTTAACGCACACGGCATCGATTTCCATGATGTCATGGCCAATCATGAATTTTAAGATCGAACGTGTTTTTAGGATGCGAATGCGATTTAGCCAAACGTGCTATCGGAAATCGGGATTCTGCCTTTAAGCTTCAGCATTTGAAATTCTGCACCCCTTCCCTTCCCAGCCCGTCTTTGCTGCTGGCTACACTGAAGTGAGCATCGCCAAACCCCTGATGCAACGTGGAAACCTTGCGATTGGTGGTGCTTCAGCGTCGCGATTGAGAATCAGGTTGGTACGACAGGGTATCGGGGTGAGACGAGCGTGGGGGACGCTGGTTGCGCGAAATACGACCCATTCCGTACCATTCCTCAAAACACGTTGAGACGAATCATTTGGAGATTGAGCATGCCGAAATGGCGGCCTCCTCCGGATAGCACTTGATTAGGTGCAGTTGCCCTTCCCCTCCCCATGCTACTTCCCCCCTAAGTATGGGGCATTCTTCACATGCGCGTCGGTTAAGGCGGCCGGCGACGGTGGATTGGATCGCAGCACGAGTATCCGATTCCGACTTGGGGTTGTGAGGCGGAGAGACGAGCATCAAGCCGGTCTGCACAGACTAGTCGCCGTTGATAATTACGGATTTATTCGGCTGACGGCAGCGTAGTCGGTCGTAATGTTTCTTCGGATGGCGAAACGTTTCAAGGGGTTCAAACCTCCCCTTCCTGCAAGAGATCTGGGCTGACTATAAAGCCTCTTGATAAGGCCAAACATGCCGCGCCAGCTCCTTAGATGTGAGCAAGCAAGCGTCGATTACCTGTGAGGCGACGTATTTGGCCGAGACAGTGGTCTCGATCTGTCAGAGGCTTAGAAAAGTCGGTGCAAAGTGCCGGCAAAGTATGAAAAGGCGAACAAGACAGCCCGCCCCTCGTTCAGAAGCCGGGTAGCTGGTACTTATTCCGCTCATGGTGCTTCTTCACGAAGCCATAGAAGCGCTTGGAATAGTTCCGTGGCAACTCGTTTGGGTTGGCACCGAGGAATTCATCGAACGTCTTCATAAGAACGTCGAGATCCCAGCCAGGACATTCCTCTCGAATTGCTTCGTAGATCTCGCGATCGAGGATGTCTTGCGCTCGACTGCCGCGTGGGGGCTGGGGTGCTTGTCTGGCAGCCTCTCCATAGATCTGGGCGTGGGGATTGGCCGGATCGGTGTCTTCGAACTTCAGGCTGGCCGCAGTGCGGGTTAAAAGCTGGCGTGTAAGCAGTGGATCGACAAATTTTTCATCCGAGCCGGACGGGGACAGCGACTCAAAATTTGCCTGGGAAAAGCACTGTGAAGCTGGATCAGCACACTTGGGCGAGGGAAGGGGAGGGGGTGTGCCGTCATTCGCCATTTGCCCGTCCAGGTACTTCCTCATGACCATTTTGAGCTTTGGGCGTGGCATATCGGCACCGATCACTTCGAGATAAATCTCGGGAAGATTGTTGGCTCGCGCGAGATCAAGAATCTTCTTTTTGAAGGAGGGGAGCGAGCTTTCGCTGCCACTCTTTTGGTGCAGGGTTTCAAAGCCAATTGTGAACCCTGCAGCGCCATTACCACCAGCGTGCTTGCGGCTTGCTCGATAAAGCCATTTGCCAAGGCCACTGGTGATTTCGAAATAAAGCGGCGAAATGGCAAGGACGTTCCGCTTTTCCAATACGCCTTCGAAGAACCACTTCGATAGTGTGATTTCCATTCCAAGCGACCGCTGCGTTTTCTCGTCGACTAGGTGGGTATAGCTATCGATCCACGAGAAGGTGGTCTCGCGTGTCTTGGAGTTGGCACGAATATTGGTTTTGATCGTGGTCGCCTGAAGGCGGTCGAGCGCTGCTATCAGGCGTTCATAGGCGCGACCGCTGACCCCCCAACAAATGCGCTTTAAGAGATTGCCGGGCTGGAGGCGGATAGTAGGCGAAAGGTCGTTGTCCCCCCTTTCGCGCAGCTCGTTCAGGTGCGACGCCAGATATATCATGATGTCCGCGTCCCAAATTGTCGCCATGCCGTACTCAGGGTTCGCGGACACATGGACGTGAACGCTTTTGTCGGGACTGAGGTAATCGATGGGCTTGAGGCGCTTCTTCTTCGCTAAGCTGAAGAAGGGGCGCTGCATGGTTTCCTGATAGTCGCGCAGCGAGATGTCGCTGAAATCGGGCAGCGTAAAAAACATCTCGAACTGGACTTTCCCACCGCCAACGGCGACCGGAGACGCATCAGAGGTCACGCTGCAAACCCATTCATTCTAAACGCGTCCCACGCGTGGGACATTGAGGTTAAAACACTGTAATACCGGGATAAAGTACCATTTTACAGACTTGCTAAAGTGGGCTTTAGCTGCTCGCCTTTTGCTTTATCCTAGCGTTGTCGATCAACGGACGGAGCGCCTCGAGAATTTGATCCGTCGAAAGGTCGTTTGGCGTCAGCGTCAAGGTGAGGCCGCGACCCCGGTCTTGATCGACCTGGCCAATTCGGGCGCCACTAACCTCGATCATTACTTTTTGTGATCGGCCCCGACTGGATGTGCTCACCGCCTTGACCAACCTGGCAACGACTTCGGCACCGGGGATCGGCTCCTCATCGCCTGATTGCCGGAAGCTCTGCTCATTTGCGATGTGGGCTGCCGCTTCCTCCATCTTCGCAAGGCTCACCGGATTGCGTATCAGGGGTAGGAGCTTGTCCCCATACCGGACGTGGAGATCCATCGGCGAATTAAAGGCACTTACGATCGACTGTGGTATCTCAGTCAGGCCGATGTATCGAGCAAGATTAGACGTAGAAACCTTAAGTCTCTCGGCCATCTTACGTTGGACGCCATCGTAATAGGCGTCGACTGCAGCCTTATAATTGAGTCCGCGCTCTAAATCCGAAATGTCTTCGCGTTCGCGGTTTTCAATGTCAGCGAGACGGAATGCCGCTTCGTCATCAATGTCTTCAATGATCGCGACGAGTTCAATGTCGGGATAATGATTATCGTTGAGCCAACTGACCGCCCAGTGACGCCGGGTCCCGATAATTAGTTCGTAAGGCCGTTCAGCCTTCGGCGTTCGGCGAACCACCACTGGAATGCGGTTGCCGTTCTCCGCTTGGATGGAATCAATGAGGCTACGCAGGCGGGCCTCAGACAACATTGCGTAATCGCGTGCGTTGCCGGGCCAGATAGAACACTCAGAAGGCTTGAGCCGGATGGATGGCTTCTTCACCATGCGGGCCGTCTCGCCGAAGCCGTCAAGACGCTTGCTGGTAAAGGTTGTCCGCGGCTCTTTACGGGGTGTGTCCGCAGCTACGGTAATTGGTTCCGTGGGGCCCGCCGCGAGAGCCTCCCCAATCATGGACCGCCGGCTCATGCTGCAGCACTCGCAAAGGCGTCAGATGAAAGTCCTGCGATGCTGGTGGATGGCCACTGCTGCCGCATCTGTTGAACGACCTCACTAAAAACGGCGTCCAGGTTTTCTCGACAGCGATTGTAGGTCGCATGTGATGCGGACGGTTTGCTTTCGTAAACCGATCGGAACGCCTGAGTTGCGTTCTTGATTTCCTCAGAAGCGAGGATGGGCTGACTGAGCAGATACATGCCGTATGTCGCTTGCATCATCTTCCACATGTCGTTCTCGCCAGGCTTGTTGGGCGAAAAGGCTGAGCACACTACCCGAATGAAACCGTAGTCGACCGGTGTGTCGTTTGCCTCCAGCACTTCGATGTTTTCCGCGATTGTGTTCATGAAGTGGATGGTCGAAAGATAGTCGAGTTGGCGTGCAGGTACGGGCACCAAGAGGCCAGTAGCCGCAGCCATGACATTGAGGCCGAGAAAGCCCATTGCTGGCGGCGGATCGAGTAGGATGACGTCGAAGTCCTTGATGACGTTTTCGATACCAATGCGCAGCCGTTGAAGGCCTTCGCGAACGGCTTGTCCGCCCTCACGTAGCGTGGCGGTAAGGTCCCATTCGGCATCCTGAAGCCCGAGGCTAGAGGGGATGACCTTGATCGTCGGCCAAGCAGTATCGTGGATAGATGCCGGGAAATCGTCGAAATTGCTGCGAGGAGACAAAAAATTCCCGAGTGTCTTCTCTTCGTCAAGAAGCATCTCAGGCTTGATATCGAACATTGTGGTTGTCGATGCTTGCGGGTCGCAGTCGATCACAAGAACTTTATAGCCGTGAAGCGCGAGATAATCGGCGAAATGCTTGGTGATGGTCGATTTGCCGACGCCGCCCTTAAAGTTCTGGACGGCTATAACTACCGCGTCTTCATGCTCGGCTTTTCCGGGATGGATGCCCAAGGACTCGCGAATCTGAGTCAAATCTTCAAGCGTGTAGAAACGGCGTCCGTTCGCCAATTGCTTTGGAGCCGCCAGACGGCCTTCCTTTTCCGCCTTGGCTAGAGCTTCAGGCGTGCGCCCGACCAGCTCGGCAGCAACACCCGGGCCGAAAGTCATGTCGAGAACCTTACGGTTTTCAGGATTGAAGACGATTTTTTTGACCCGATCACTCATCTCTTCGCATGAACGCGTTATTCCGCGCAGCGTATTTACGATGTACGACATCGGCTCTTGGCTCCCTGTGAATCAGTTCCGATGGATCGGTTTGTATTTAGACAGCAGGATTGGCTCCGGAAGTCAAACCGCCGGCAATCGAGGTGTTGAAAAGCGAACGGAGAGATAAATGCTTTGCGGTCTACCAACTGCCTTGGGTGATGGCGCTTGCTCGTTAATGAGAGCGCTTTGGGACGCCGGGGTGCCAAAAGGCACAATCGAAAATATTGGCGGCTCTAACCGGAGCTGATGGGAAAGGAGCAAGATTACTGGCGCAGCAGCTCGCGCGACGAGGACCTTAACTGCGACCAGGTTTCTCATAATTCTGAAAGCCCCTTGGGGGCCGTTCCGCAAACGTGTCTATCTCTAGGCACACTATCCCGTAACAACGTCCAACCGACTGCGTCCTGGCGCGACCGGGTCAACAATAATCTTTACGGGAATACGTTCTTTAAGATCCTCAACATGGCTGATCACGCCAACGCGGCGCCCGGTCGCATGCAGGTTTTCCAGGACTGAAAGAGCCTGACCCAAGCTGGAAGGGTCGAGCGAACCGAAACCCTCGTCGATAAACAGGCTTTCAATCCTGACGCCGCGCCCGCTGCTCATTTCCGCAAGACCAAGAGCGAGGGCTAGACTGACAAGGAAACGTTCACCGCCGGACAGATTGTGAAGCCCGCGAACCTGTCCGGCCAGATCATGGTCGACCACCTGGATCACCATATCGCCGCCACCGCCGCGTTGCAGAGCGTAACGTGGCTTCAGATCGGACAGTCGCGCATTGGCGGCAACAAGCAGCCGGTCCAGCGTCAATCCCTGGGCATATCGGCGGAAGCGGTTGCCATTGGCATCCCCGATCAAGCTGCCGAGCTTTAGCCAAGGTTCTGCTTCCTTCCGCCAATCTGCGTGCCGGGCTCGCAATGCCGCAGTGCGACTGCGCAGACTGTCGTCGCTGGCGATCCTTCCGTCGATCTCGCTCTTGCGTTCTTCTGCTGCGCTGCGTTCGGCGCGTGCCCGTTGAAGCGCTTCGGCCAATTCCTCGCCTAGCAAGGCAGGGCGGTCGCTTGCCTCGTGCCGCACAAGATCGGTCTTGCGGCTTTGCAGCGCGGCCTGTGCGCCCGTAACGGCATCAGACAGCGCCTGCAGCGCCATCTCCTCCTCTTCCCGGTCGGCTTCAGTCGCAGCGGCCGCTTCAATCTCCGTGGCAGTCAACTGGCCGCGTTCCAATGCAGCAGCGAAATCGGAAGATTGCTGTTCAGCAATATCTTTAAGCCGAGTGGCTTCCTCGCGCGATGATGTCAGCGCCGCCTTGGCCGAGGCTTCCGCGGCCCGCACTTCACCCAAGGTTTGCTGCGCGGAGTCCCGATCATTGCTGGCAGCGGCAATGCGATCATGAAGTCGAAGTTCCACCGCCGCAACCGTTTCGCCTGCAAGCAGTGGCGCCCGCTCGTGCTCAAGAGCCTGTTTGTCCTTGGCGATCGCTTCGCACTCGCCCTTTTGCCCCTCCTGACGTGTGCGCGCCACGTTCAAAGCGGTCTGCGCCGCTTCGCGCGCCGCCCGCAGGCGGGGGAGGGCGGTTGCGGAAGTATTTTGCGCAGCCAGCGCATCATTCCACTCGGCAATTTGCCGGTTCAGCCAGGCTTCTGCATCGTCCAGCTGCTGCCAGCCAGCTTCTACGCCGGGCAGGGCATTGAGCTTCCGAGCAAGATCTTCGTCAATCCGGGCGAGCTTTGCCCTGTTCTGCGCCTCGCGCCCTTCGAGTGTAGTAATGCAGGTGCTCGTGGCCTGCATGGCCTTTTGCGCTTCCTCGGCGGCCGAGCGGGCCGTTTCCAGCGCCTTAAGTGCGTCTTGTTCATCGTTGCGAGCTTGCTGCACTGCCTGCTGCAACCGCCGACCTTCTGCCAATTGCGCCGCGACATCTTCTGCCTGGACTTGCACCAAGGCGTGCAGATCACTGGCGTCCGGCTCAATCCCGCAAGCCAGCGTCGCATTGGCGAGTTGCTCCCATGCCTCATCGCGCGCCTTGCCAAGCCGGGCGACACGGTCGCCATATTGTGCCACATCGGTAGCCAGCTGGGCGGCCTGACCCTCCAGCGCCGTGATCTCGCTTCCCAACGCAGCTTCACGTCGCTGCGCTTCAGTCAGTTTGGCAGCCAGTTCCTCGGCATGGTTCACAGCCTCGGAGACGGGGGCATTCAGCAGTGCAGTCAACGCATCAACTTCATGCTCGCTCGATCCGCAAACGGGGCAGGGCTCTCCGGGGACCAGCGTAGCGCGCAAACGCGCCGCAGCGGCGTCGCCCGCCAGCGAAACCCTATCCGCCGTGCTGCGCGCCCCTGCGGCCTCGGCGGTGAGCACTGGCATGCGTTCTGCCAAGTTGGTTCGCTGGTCTTGCGCTTCCGTAAGCTTCTGCGCCGTCTGCCGGTGCCGATCACGACGATCTTCCAGCGCCTGACTGGCTTCGGACAGCTGGTTCGCGGCACTTTCCATTTCCCGAATAGCGGCGGGAATAGCAGACAGTTGCTGATATTGTTCCCGCAATGCTTCGAGATGCTGTTCATCAGGTGCTGCCGCTTCAGCATCGGTTAGCTTTTTGCGGGACGCATTCAGTGCTTCTTGCGTAGCGCTACGTGCTTCGGCGGTGTGCTTCGCCCGCTCTTCTATTTGCGCAAGTTCGCTGCGCGCCTCGTCCAGTTCGCGCCCGCTGCGCACCAGCAGTTCAGTCAATTCGCGATGTTCGGCCAAATCGGCCCTGATGGCGTCACTTTCGCGCGCAAGACCGCGAAACGCTTCGTTTTCTGCGATCCACCGGGTGCGGTTCTCCAATTCCCCTTCGCAAGCAGAGAAGGCGTCATCGGCCTCGGTGAAACTCCTCTCTGCTTCCTGCAAATCCTTCGCCAGCGCACGGGTCCGTTCGTCGGCCTCGGAGGCACGGCGAGCGAGATCGGTAATCCGCTCATCCAGTGCGCGAGCCTTGGCGATCTCGGGGCGCATGGCTTCGACTTCGGCCTGAATCTGTGCCAAGGCTGCTGTAGCCGCGGCATCCGCCGTGACCGCGCTTTCCAAGGCAAGTGACTGTTCCGCCAGTCTGGCTTCTGCAACTCCGATCCGATCGCTCGCTTCCTGCGCTTGTTGCGTGGCCTGCTGCATCGCGCGCCAGGACGGTACCAATTGTGCTGCCCGCTTTGCCGCCGCCAAGGCGGCCCGCCGCGGAGCGGCCTGGTCCTGAGCCTCTTGCGCCGCTGTCACGGCTTGGTCGGCGTTCAGTACGGCGTCAGCCAGTTGTGTGCCGACCTGCTCCCAGCGCTGGGCTTCCTGCAATGTCTCTAGGGCCTGCTGCGCTGCTAACAACTCGGCTGCAGCTCCGGCGCCTTCGGCTTCAAGCTCGGCGCGCTCCACATCGTTGAGCCCGTCAAGCGCACGGATCTGCTCGAGGATGCCTCGCTCCTCTTGCTTCAACTCGTTGGCCTTCTGGCCGGCAAGCCGGCCCACGCGGCTGTAGATATCGGTTCCTGTCAGCGTCTCGAGCAATTCGGCACGCTCGGAATCATTGGCGTTGAGGAATTTCTCGAATTCGCCCTGTGCCAGCACCACGGCACGTCCGAATTGATCAGGGGTGAGCCCGATCAATTTTTCAGTCTTCTCCTTGATGATGGTGAGCTTGTCCGGACCGCCTTCGCCGGTGTCGAGATTGATAAGCGATCTCTCGCGCTGCTTCAGCGTGCCTGTTCGCGCACGGTCGACCGACCAGCGTGCACGCCAGCGCGTGCCCCTCACTTCGAAATCGACCTCGGCGAAACAGGATTTGGCCCCGTGCCGCATGATGGCGCGCACGTCATTGGCTGAAAGCTCGTCGCCCGTGCCGGTGATTTTCGCGCCTGAACTGGTCGGCCCAAGCCGCGCCATCGTGTCGAACAGTGCCAGCCCCATCGCATCGAGCAGGGTGGACTTGCCGGCACCGGTCGGACCGGTGATCGCAAAGATCCCGGCACTTTCCAGCGGCTCGGCCGTGAAATCGATGTCGAAGGGCGCTTCAAGGCTGGCGAGATTCTCGCCGCGAATGGCCAATATGCGCATCAGGCATCCTCCTGCCGGGCCGCATCGACCAGTTCGGCAAAGGCGGATAGCAGATCATCGCCGGGATCGCCGTGCCCTTCGTCGCGGTGGAGCGCGGCGAAGATCTCCGCAGGTTCCATTTCCTCGATCTGCTTGCCGTCCCACGCCGTGGGTTCAGCGGACTGATGGACAGATTGCCGCACGATCCGCGTCAGCCGAACGGGCAGGTCGCGGATCGCCTGCTGGATTTCATGCTGGAGGAACGGTTGCGGCCCATCGGTCGCAACAGTGATTTCGAGGAACGGCCAGAAGTCGCGCGGCGTATCGGGATCGAGCCGGGCGGAGAGCGCACGTAGTTCTTCCAGCACATCGCCCAGCGGAGCGCCGCCGTGAGGGGGTACGGCGATGAACGGGGCCGGTCGGGGGATCGGCTCAAGCTCCACTTCCGTCCCACCATCCGCGATGCGCACTACCGCGATGGAATGGCGGTAGTCCCTCTCGGTCGCAGACAGCGGGAAGGGCGAGCCGGAGTAGCGGATGGGGCAGGGGCCCTTGATCTGCTGCGGGCGGTGCAAATGCCCAAGCGCGACATAGGCGCAGCGATCATCGAACAGGCTGGATGCCTGCGCTTCCTCTCCGCCGACCAGGATATTGCGTTCCGACCGTTCGGAGATCTCACCGCCGGCGACATGCAAATGTCCCATCACTACCAGGGGCAGACCATCGGCACGGCGAGCACCTTCCTCGATGATGGCAGAATAGAGCCCGTCCAATCCCGCCACCCCATAATCGCCGGGGCGGCAGAACGGCACTGCTGCCACAAGAGCCGCGGTTGCTCCATCTTGGCCTGCAATCTTCGCGAAAAGGCGGTCATGATCCACTTCGCCTTCGCGGCGCGGAAGCTTGCCGACAAGGTGCAGCCGAGTGTTGTCGACCAGTGCTCCGGGCAGATCGACGCGTGCTGCGCTGTCGTGATTGCCGCCTGTAATGACGATTTGCAGGCGCGGCATCCGTGCCATCGCATCGCGCAGGAAGCGGAACAAACGCTGGATTGCGGCCGTAGGCGGATTGGCGACATCATAGATATCGCCCGCTACCAGCAGGCAATCGGCCCCCAGTGTCTCGAGCCGATCCAGCAGCCAGGCGAGAAACGCGTCATGCTCGGCTTCGCGCGGGTGGGCATGGAGTTCGTGGCCGAGGTGCCAGTCAGAGGTGTGAACGATCGTCAGCGGTGTGGTCATTCCTGTCCTTTCGCTGCTCCGTATAGGATTGCAAAACGACAAAACCGGTCATGCCCGCCTGTACGGCGAATTTTCCACGGACTTATGGGGGAAGGGGGCGTGCGCTCTCTTACCGGCGGGAATTTGGGCCTACTCCTTGGGATTTGCTGGAAATTGCGTGGCCATTGTCGCAACTTCCGGTCGCAAGGGGGATTTGAAATTGCCGCAGAACTATCCGGCGGGGCATTCGCTGCACGCCGCCAGCCTCAAAAACAAGCAACGCGATCTCCGTGCCGGCTTCGCAGAGCCGCTGACTCTTCGCGTCCATCGGGCACTTAGCTGGCTGCTGCGCGCCGAGGATGAAGATGACGATCAGGACGTGCGCTTCATTCTGCTCTGGATCGGTTTCAATGCGGCCTACGCGGGCAATCTGGATGAGGCCCGCGAGCGGGACCATTTGCGCAATTTCTTCGACACCATGGTGAGGCTCGACGGAAAGAGCCGGATTTACAACATGGTGTGGCAGCGCTTCAGCCAGGAAATTCGCGTGCTGCTGGACAACAAATATGTGTTTGCGTTTTTCTGGGCTTATCACAACGGCGCTGATGAGCATGCCGATTGGGCGGAGAAACTCGACCGCGCCTACCATAGCAGCCGCCATGCACTCGAGGCCCAGGATACGCCTAAGATCCTCTCAATCGTGTTCGACCGGCTTTATGTGCTGCGAAACCAGCTGGTGCATGGCGGCGCGACCTGGAACAGCAAGGTCAACCGCGATCAGGTCCGCGACGGAGCGGCGATCCTGGGCTGTTTGCTTCCGGTCTTCATCGATCTGATGATGGACAACCCGCAAGAGCCCTGGGCCATGCCTCACTACCCGGTAGTGGATTGATCGAGGGCTATCTTAGTCGGCGGAAGGGGAAGCCTCTGCGATCCATCGCCCAAGACTGGGCTAGCCAGGCCGAGATGCAGCGGCAGATCGAGGTCATGATCGACGAGTTCAGGACAAGACTGGACGATAAGCTCGAAAAGTTCGATCTACTTTTCAAAGACAAGGTTTAGGCTGGCTTGGGCGGTGTGGATATTGAGCAAGCGCGAGTGTCGCTGCGGCAATTTTATCGATGGTGTGGCCTGGAGGCGTTCGGGCTTTAAAGGCATCACCAATCTTGCCAAATATTGCCAACCCTCCCATAATCACATCTATGGGCACGATGAACATATCGCTTCCGGATCAGCTGCGTGATTGGGTTGACGACCAGGTCACTTCGCGCGGCTATGGTAACACCAGCGAATATGTACGCGAACTGATCCGCCGGGATCGAGAGCGGGAACGACTGCGGAGCCTTTTGATCGATGGTGCGCTATCCGCACCCGGCGCTGTTGCGGACGAGGTATTCTTTGAAGGCCTGCGCGCCCGCGCTTCCTGATCGATGGCATTACGGCGTGTCGTCCTACGCGAAGGGGCGCAGGGCGATTTGGAACAGGCTACCGATCGGCTGCTAGCAGAAGCGGGGGGCGACACCGCACTGGCCTTTGTTAATGCGGTTGAGACCGCCATGCGGCGCATTGCAGATCGGCCTGGTACAGGCTCGCCGCGGTGGGCGCATGAGCTGGATTTGCCCGGCCTCCGGTCCATGCGAGTGAGGGGGCACGACTGGCTTATCTTCTACATCACCCACAATGATCATATCGACGTGTGGCGTGTCTTGCATGGCGCGCGCGACATCGCTGGTGCAATAGCGGGTCCCGGCGAAGGCGAGCATTGATCGAGCCGGTGAATCAATAGGCTGATACTGATTCGGTTTTCCCGTTGGCCGCGGGGGCCAATCCTTGCCAATTTCACAGCCATGCAAAGCGAACGCGAAATCAATTTTTGCTGGGAGGCGCGTGCGCCTGATCGCAACATGGCCCGATTTTACCGCGTGTCGATGTCTGCGGACCTGTTCGGCCGATATATTGTCGAACGCGCCTGGGGTCGGTGCGGGGCAAGACTTCGAACAGCATGGCGTTCGTACGCTTCGGTGACCGAAGCAGAAGAGACAGTGCGGAATCTTTGCGCCCGGCGCGCTGCTGCCGAAAGGCGTTTGGGGGTGGCATATAGACGTATCGATTGAGTGACCGGTTCTGTCGCAGCAACGTGACATGCATTGCGCATGCCAACTCGAACGAATTACAAATCAGCACTGTCCGGGCTTGACGTGGCCGAACGGGACTTCATGCTCCTGACCATTGCCGCGGCGATCGAGCGGATGAGCGCCCACGGCCAGCGCACAGTGAGCAAGAGTTTCGTTCGTTATCTCAACGAGCGTCATGGATTGGCAAGAGCTTGGAGCGAGCTGCCCGAGGAGCGGCAAACCCACGCCGCGGCCTCAAAGATACTGCATGCCATTCCGAGCCAGATCAGGGCGCGCAAGCCCCGGCGACGTAGCAATGCCTTGAGCCGGCGGATGGACTGGCTGGCGGGAATTTTCGGGCTGGACCGCATCGAGCTTGACGGACTGGAGATCTTGATCCGGACGGAGCTCTTGCCCGAGTGGGCCACGCTTGTTCAAATCATCGACAGCTCTGGCGAAATCTCGGTCGATCTGCTGGCCTTGCTGACGGGCCACGGCAAGGTCACGCTCGATCAGCGTTTTCATCCCGGCTCTCGCCTGGCGCGGACCGGGATCATTCGCAGCGACGAGGATGGCGAAATCCGGCCGGGCAGCTTTTTGGTGCGGCTCGCCCGCGTCAGAGTTTCGACGCCAGAAGCTCTGGCAAAGCGTCTGATGCCCGAGGCGCCGGCATCGCGCCTTGCGGATGATGATTTCGCACATCTGGGTCCGGAAGCTGAAATGGCAATTCGTCTGCTGAAGACAGGGCAGGGCGCATCGATTCTGCTTTATGGTCCGCCGGGTACCGGCAAGACTGAATTTGCGCTCCACGCTGCCCGCGCTGCCGGATTTATTCCCGTGATGGCGGGCATGGAGGACGAAAGCGGGCTTGAACCCAACCGCCGCGAACGCATGGCGCATCTGGTGCTGCTTCGCGAAATGATGCGCTCGACACGTACGCACGCAGTGATTGCGGACGAGGCAGACGACATGCTGCATTTCAATTTCGGCGGCGATTCCCGTCGCGACTATTCTAAAGCATGGCTGAACGCCTTTGTCGATGCGCCAGGGCCGCCGACCATCTGGATCGTGAATGATCGCGATACACTGGCCGAAACCACAATCCGCCGGATGGATTGCGCGGTTCGCTTCGATCCTCCTCCGGCATCGGTGCGGGGTAGGATCGTAGCACGGCATGCGCGCAAGGCAGGATTGAGTTTTGGACCGCGAGACATCGCTCGGATTGCTGCCTTGCCGGCATCGCCCGCCATTCTCGAAACCGCGGTCAGCGGCGCGGCCCGGGTTCGTGGAGACAGCGACGATGTCTGCCTGATCGGAAACGGACTCCTACAGGCGCAGACGGGTTTCAATGGCGCTCTTTTTGCTTTGCCAGCTGTCTATCATCCGGCGCTGGCATGCGCGGATTGTGATCTCGAAGCACTGTCGGGCCGCCTGCGCGCGGCGTCTGATAAAGGCTGGAGCTTGTTGCTGCACGGTCCATCCGGCACTGGAAAGAGCGCCTATGCCCGCCATCTGGCCGAGGCGATGGGCATGGATCTGCAAATCGAACGTGGATCGGATCTGTTGGACGCGTTCGTTGGTGGCACGGAGCGTAACATTGCCGCCGCCTTCGCCCGCGCTGCGCGGCAAAAAGCCGTGTTGCTTATCGATGAGGCGGACGATTTCCTTACCGATCGCCGGGATGCGGTGCGCAGTTGGGAGCGTACGATGGTATCGGAAATGCTGAGGCAGATGGAGCAGCTTCGCACGCCCTTCATCGCGACCACCAATCTTGCCGACAGGCTCGATCCGGCAACCCGGCGGCGTTTCACCGTGCAGGCAGGTTTCACGGTGCTGAAGGCGCAGCAGGCGCGCGCGCAATTCCAATGCTGGTTTACGGACGCGGCGCCAGAAGAGGCGAGTTTGCATGGATTGACTCCGGGCGACTTTGCGCTTGTGGCGCGGCGTGCCGGATTGCTGGGCGAAACCTGTGCGGGCGTCATCGCGAAGTGGCTACAGGAAGAGGCGGATGCCCGTAACGGGTCAAGAAATCCGCTGGGCTTTCGCCTATGACCCGATATGAGATGCCCATGGGCCGCGAGGTATATCAGACAGTTGCCGCAATCGCGCGTGAAAGCCGTCTGGACGACATCCGCAGCTGGATGGCGATCCGTCCGGATATCCGCCACGCAGCTCGCACGGTGCAAGAATGCGCTGCTCTGGCCCCGGATATGGACGAAGGTTTCATTCGTCTGCGCGAATGGTTCGGTGTGACCGGTCCGGATCATCCCTTCGCCAATGACCCGGAAATGTGGCTTACCCTGACCGAGACGCAGGTGATGGCGGGTTTCTGCCACTTCCTCAATGCAGGACCGGGAGAGCGCGTCAGGACCTTTCTTACGGCCTGTGCGCCGCGGATCGCATGGCCGCGGGAGGGGGCCGCCTGGAGGGTGCGCGCAGAGGTACCGGCCAAATGCGGGCGTATCGATATGATCGTCTGGGCCCAGCTTGGCGACCAGTCCTGGGGCCTTGTGATAGAGGCGAAGTTTGGCGCCAAAATCGCCCGCAATCCATTGCCACAATACAAACGCAGGGCAACTGAGAAGGATTTCAACCTCGTTTTCGACGATGGCCCTCGCACAGAGGCACGCGCCGCTCTCTTGGTCGTCGCGCCGGATCTGACGGATGAAATCGCCGGACGATTACGGCAGAACCGATCGTGGCAGTTCATGTCGTGGTTCAGTCTGCTCAGCCGGTTCGAACGCAACCTCGACCCCAGGGACGATGATCCCGCATTTGCCGAGTTCAGGAAGAAAGCATGGGAATGCTTGTGACAGATCAGTTTGAAATGCCCGCATCGCTGCAGGTTTGTTTCGCCGATAGCGCGCTGCGCGCATCGGTTGAACAAATCCTTGCTGGAAGCAGCTTTCCCGCCGGCATAGAATGGGATGAGGTCGAAGCCTTCCTGAAGGCCCGCGCCGCCGCCGAGACTATAAGGTGGGAATATGGCCTGGCGCTTGTGCGCCTTCACCAAGCAATCTGGGGAGACCCGCAAGGCTGGACGCGATGCAGCGTTGACGATGCTGCTTCGGAAACATCGTTCAAGGCAGCAAAGCTTTGGGACGACGAAGACATGGCGGTCAAATACACGAGCGGCGACAAGACGCTCTATCTGCTCGCTGGCTTCGATGCCGGAAAAGTATGGATCGGCGTCTCCCTTTTCGATGGCGATCACGAGCAAGACGTTGCCATTCAAGACTTTGAACGCGATGACGGGGACGAATATACCTATTGGGAAATGCGCGGAAATCTCGCGATCGACCCATCAGTGCTGCGGGCGGTGCGCGCCAAAGCTGACGAGGCGATGCAGCACATCAAGGCGCTTGCCTAGACTCGCCGGTCGAAGACGCTCACCGCGCCCTTCAGCCGGTAGATCCGTGTGGGGCGCCGCGCGCCGCCTTCCTGCCTTGTCTCACCGGTGTCTTGCAGAAAGCCGCGTTCCAAGACCTTGCGACGGAAGGCATCGATATTGATCTGCTCACCGAGCGCGATCTGATAAGTGTGGTGCAATTCGGAAAGGGTGAAGCCAGCGGGAAGAAGTCGCGCGGGCAGGTCGGAATAGGCGCCCTTGCCGCGCAATCGCCCGACCGCGGCGGCAAGGATCGCGTCATGATCGAATGGCATGCCGCCCGCCGTGTCCACCGGCACCAGTTCCAAATCCTCGCGCTCGAGCACAGGTTCCAGCGCGGAGTAAGGCGACAACGAGAAATAGGCGACGCTGGCTGACCAACCGCGTGGGTCTCGGTCCGCGCCGGAGAATGTAGCCAGCTGCTCGGCGTAGTGCTCGGTCAGACCGGCCTTGTCGACCAAGACACGGCGGGCAGTGACATCGAGATCGGCGTCTTCATCTACGCGAACATATCCACCCAGCAAGGCCTGGCGGCCCGCAAAGGGATCGACCTCGCGCACTGCTCGAAGAACGCAGAGTACACCGTCGTACAAGGTCAGAGGCACGCAATCGACGGTCAGGATCGGGCGAGGGAAATCGTCTTCGAGCATGCAAGGACCGTGGCTGATACATAATAATATGCAAAACGCATTTTAAATCTTGATCCGACTCATGAGGCGTGTCATCACAATTCTGCAGCCGGGGAGGCCGGCTTGCACAGGTACAATCGAGGGAGTCTCGATCCATGGCAAACGAAGCCGATTTCGGAGTCTTCATCGGACGCTTCCAGCCTCTGCATATGGGGCACGAACATGTCATCCGCACTGCACTAGACAAAGTTGGAAAGCTGATCGTCTTAGTCGGTTCGGCCAATGTCGCGCGGAACCCTCGCAACCCGTTCAGTTTTGCCGAACGCGAGCACATGATCCGCAGCGCCTTCGCCTATGAAATGGCGCAGGGCCGGCTGATCGTCGAGCCCCTCGATGATCATCTTTATTCCGATACTGCATGGTGCGCCGAGGTTCAGCGCCGCGTGCGCGCGATTGTGCTGCGTGAGGGCAATGGCGGCGGTCCAACCCTGCACGGCACCCGCGATCTGCGCGTTGCGCTGGCAGGCTATGGGAAGGATGCGACAAGCTTCTATCTGAAGTTATTCCCCGATTGGAGGCCGATCCAGATCGACAGCCAGTTCGGCACCTATGGCGCGACGGACGTTCGCGAACGCTTCTTCCAGCGTATTCCCGAGGTGCCGCGTCAGATCCTCTCGGAAGGCGTGGCCGAGCAGCTGACCGATTTCGCGCGGAGCGAGACGTTTCGCGATCTCTTGGCCGAGAGCGAGTACCTGGCCGACTACCCAAAGCAATGGGGGAAGGGGCCTTTCGTCACGGCCGATGCGGTGGTGATCCAATCGGGACACATCCTGCTAGTTACTCGTGGGCAGCAGCCGGGGAAGGGGCTGCTCGCTTTGCCGGGCGGCTTCGTCGGGACCGAAGAACGCATCCGTGATGCCGCGATCCGCGAACTGCGCGAGGAAACCGCGATCAGCGATGCCAAGGGCCAGATCCCGCCCGCCATGCTGGCGAGCTTCATCGAAGACAGCCGCACGCGGGTCTTCGATGCACCGAACCGGTCGTTGCGGGGCCGTATCATCACCCATGCCTTCCTGTTCCGCCTGCCCGAGCGCCGCAAGCTCTTCGAAGTAAAAGGCGGCGACGATGCGGCGCATGCCCGCTGGTACAGACTGGGCGAACTGGAACCCGCCATGCTGTTCGAAGACCACTGGTCCATCATCGAGCAGATGGCCGACATCTGATCAAATCTGCGCGCGGGGGAGTCCCGCACCATCGATCCAATCGTGAGGAGTTCACGAGCATGACCAATCTTATTCTGACGACGGACAGCTACAAGCACAGTCACTTCCTGCAATATCCGCCAGAGGCGCGTATCATCAGCGCTTACGCCGAGGCTCGTCCAGGCGGCGTGGCGGAAGAGGCTGTGTTCCTGGGGCTTCAGCCCTTCCTGATCGACTATCTGGCAAAGCCCGTCACCACGGCTGACATCGACGAGGCCGAAGCCCTGCTGGCCGTGCATGGCGAACCGTTCAATCGCACTGGATGGGAAGCGATCGTCGCTGACCATGGCGGGTTCCTGCCGCTGGAAATCACCGCATTGCCTGAAGGGACGGTCGTACCGACCAGCGTGCCCATGCTACAGATCCGCAATACCGATCCGCGCATGCCGTGGCTGACGACCTTCATCGAAACGGCACTGTTGCGCGCGATCTGGTATCCGACCACGGTCGCGACCATCAGTCGGCAGATCCGCGAGGTGATCGCCGCAGGCCTTGCGAAGACCAGCGACGATCCGGAAGGCCAGCTGCCGTTCAAGCTACATGATTTCGGAGCGCGCGGCGTGTCGAGCGGTGAAAGCGCGGCTCTTGGTGGCATGGCGCACTTGGTGAATTTCGCGGGCACCGATACACTCGAAGGCATCCTGGCGGCTCGCCGCTATTACGGCGCCGAGATGGCGGGCTTCTCGATCCCTGCCGCCGAGCACAGCACCATGACCAGCTGGGGCAAGGCGCGCGAAAGCGATGCCTACACCAATATGCTGGAGCAATTCGATGGCGTGCTCGCAGTGGTGTCAGACAGCTATGACCTCGACAACGCGGTGAACGCGATCTGGGGTGGAACGCTGAAGGACAGGGTGCTCGCGCGCGACGGCACGCTGGTGGTCCGTCCTGACAGCGGCGATCCTGTCGAGACCCCGCTACGGACGATCGAGGCGCTGTGGCGCCACTTCGGCGGCAGTGTGAACGCCAAGGGCTATCGCGTTCTCGACCCGCATGTTCGTGTGATCCAGGGCGACGGAATGACGCCTGCCACCATTGCGCAGCTGGTCGATCGGGTGATCGGGGCAGGCTATGCCATCGACAATATCACCTTCGGGATGGGCGGCGGTCTGCTTCAAAAGGTGAACCGCGACACGCTGCGCTTTGCCTTAAAGGCCAATGCCATGCAGGACGCCGATGGCAACTGGCACGACGTCTCCAAGCGCCCCGCCACGGATCCGAGCAAAGGCAGCAAGGCGGGCGTGCAGGCGGTTATCATGAAAGATGGCCGACTGATCGCCGCCCGCGCCGATGCGACCGATTCTGACGCAGATCTTCTGCAACCCGTCTGGCGAAACGGCGAATTGCTCGTGCGGAACAAGTTCGACGAAATGCAGGCGCGGGCGAATGGGGGCGCGATATGAAGGAACTGCGGGTTGCGAACTGGAATGTGGAGTGGCGGCGGCCGAATGGTGCCGACGGTCACGAAATCCGCGCACGGCTTGCGGATTTCGGGCCGGATATCGTGTGTCTGACCGAGGCTCATGTCGACTTTCTGGAAGACTGGGGCGGACACACGATTGCGAGTCCGATCTATGATGCATCCCGCCCGTCGCGAAGATCATCGGTGCTGTGGTCGCGCGAGCCTTGGCGCGATCTGGACCAGCTTGGCGATCCCAGACTGCCGCCCGACTGCTTTGTAATGGGGACGACTGAAACCGTGATCGGACCCTTACAGGTCGCTGGGCTGATCATTCCCTATCATATGGCTGAGGTGGCCACCGGTGCCCGAAACTGTCAGATGTGGCAGCAGCATACCGAGTTCCTCGACCATCTACCTGCCGCGCTCGGCACGATGGCTTCACGGTCGATCGTCTTGGGTGATTTCAACCAGCGCATCCCCAGCACCTGGGTGCCCAAGGCCCTGCAGCACAAGTTGCAGAAGGCCTTCGAGGGTCACGCAATCCTGACCACGCAGGTGTTGGGTCCGGACGGCCGGCAGGCCATCGATCACATTGCCATTCCGCGAGGCATGCAGGGACGCGCCGGGCCTGTCTTGTCCAACGAACGCGCGGGCGGCGGCCGGTTGAGCGATCATTTCGGTGTCACCGCCGTCCTGGAATTTGGAGAAGCGGCATGACGATACGAACCAGCGAAACCGATCCGATCCAGATCGCCACAGTGGCGGCGCCATCGGCCTTAGCTTCTGCCCCGGCAAGTCCGGCCCTTCGATGTCCGGCGCGAACTGGGCTCGCGACCTTGGCATGGATCTCGATGCCATCCGGTCGTGGGGCGCGGATGCCGTCATCACACTGATCGAGCCGCATGAATTCGAGGAGATGCAGGTGCAAGACCTCGGAGCTGAAGTAACGGCACGGGGCATGGACTGGCATAACCTGCCGATCGTGGACGTGACGGCCCCCGGTTGGAGGTTTGAGGATGGAAGGCGCGGCAAAGGGCCCCGCATTCGCGCAAGGCTGACCCGCGGCGAGCGGGTATTTGTCCATTGCAAGGGAGGGCTGGGCCGTGCCGGAACGGTCGCGGCGCGGCTACTGGTTGAACTTGGTTTGCACGATGCGCGCAGCGCGATTGCTACCGTGCGCGCTGTGCGTCCAGGCGCTTTGGAAACGCGCGCGCAGGAACAACATGTCGAAGATATTGCCGTGCGGATCGACCGAGCCGCAGGCTGCTTGCTGGGTCTCGCTATTGGCGATACGGTTGGCACCACGCTCGAATTCAAGAAGCGCGATACCTATGAGCATCTGACTGACATGGTCGGTGGTGGGCCATTCCATCTGCCGGCAGGGGTTTGGACCGATGACACTTCGATGGCGCTGGCATTGGCAGACAGCCTGATCGCGAGCAGGGCAAAAGTAGCAATCGAAGCAGGCCAAGGCCGTTATGGCGCGACGATTGGCGCGATTGTGGAAGGCAGCTGGCGAGACAAGACGCGCGATCAGATCGCATCCAGCGGCTATGTTGCACATAGCCTCGAGGCGGCCTTGTGGTGTTTGGCACGGACAGACAATTATCGTGATGCGGTTCTGCTCGCGGCAAATTTGGGCGATGATGCAGACACTACGGCGGCCATCACAGGCCAACTGGCTGGCGCGCTCTATGGTCGCGCCGGCTTGCCCGATGACTGGGTGGCGAAGCTAGCTTGGAGGCATCGCATCGAGGCAAATGCCTTGGACCTAATCCGTTAGTGCTAAGCCAAGGTACAGGACGTTCTTATGTCGGAAGGCCGTAATCTGTGACCGGATTTGTCGTTTCTGCATGTATGATGCGAGAATGCAAAACCGATTTCTTCCAGGAGTACCAACCGCACTTGTCGAAGCCGCGTTGCTCAAGGCGGGCGGCAACGAACTGGACGGCAAGTTCGACAATCCGCGCAGTAGCGCCGCGCTGGCGGTGAATGGCTTCGGTTGGTTCATCGAGCGTCCGCATTTGTTGCCGCGTTTGCCCGGTTTAGACGATGTGCCCTTGGCCGGTGCGCAGGTCACGGTCGAGCGGCAAATGCGTTTTCCATGGTCAGGCGGTAGGCATCCCTGGTTGGATGCGGCCATCGAAACGGCCAACCATCTGATTGGAGTCGAGTCGAAGCGCTACGAACCTTTCCGCAGTGCCAAGCCTGCCAAGTTGTCCAACAAATACAGCGAGTATTTATGGGGCGAGGGCATGGAGGCCTGGAACGCAGTTCGCGATCGCCTGCTGGCGGAGCCGCGCTTATATCGTCATCTGGACGGCGCGCAGCTTGTCAAACACGCCTATGGCCTTGCGACCGAAGGCGATCGGAGAGGTAAAATTGCGGTCCTGCATTACATCTATGCAGAACCCAGCGACGCAGCCGACGAGCAAGCCTTCGCGCTGCATCGCGAGGAAATCTCCGATCTGGCTCGCCGCGTTCAGGGCGCAAGGGTGCGCTTCGCTGCTTGCAGTTGGTCGCAATGGCTTGCGAAGTTTAGCGGTGAGACTGCTGACCATGCACGCGCGATTGAGAACCGCTACCTTCTCTAAAGCTTGTTTGAAAACGCATACGTGAGCGCCCGATTGAAAAGGCAGCTCAACGCTTTTACCACCTCTCGCAAATCAATGTCGCATGGATGGCCTCGGCGTTCCGGCTTGTGCGTCAATTATGCCAGTCATTCCCATTTTTGTCGATCAGATCACCCTGATAGTGCGTCGTTATACAGCGCCTCTACCGTCTGTAATCATTAGAAGCCAAGCCGCCAAAGCCAATCTCAGGTCATCGTTAGGATAACGATTTCGTTGGCTGTCCATGGAGATGGAACCTTTATTTCCTCTTTGCCTAGAGCCTCACGTGCGAAGCCATATTTCAGGCTAAGAAAGGCCATCCAAACCTTCCTCTGTTCGATAGGGGGCTGGGCTCGATAATCCTGATTGCGAGCCCAATCGTTCATGATCCTCCGTGCCGCCTTCAGCTTAATCTGCGGGTCACCTCGATGGAATCGATCAAGCTGTTCGCTATCTCCGGCGTAGCTTTCGATTGTGGAAAACGGCGGCAATCCGCACGTCGCCAACTTAATCAGGTCCGGGTCATCCGGTGGGCAGGTCACCCGCGTGATCGTAGCAAGGGAGGTATTTTTCAAGATTTTGCGCCATTCAGCCCTCGTGGCATTTTTCGCATCCAGTCGTTGGGGCAAGCGATCCTTGCGGGCTTGTGCCGCAGTCAGCACATGGCTGACAAAATCAGCAATTTGATCATCATTCAGCGCTTGGGCAACCGATCTGGTGAGGCCGGCTAGATTGAATTTCTCAACGAGTTCGCGCTGGTAACGATCAATGGGCGCTTCGTCCCATAGCAATCGTAGAATCTCAAACTGAAGGCGTTCGGCTTCAGCTGCAGCTTCTTCGACCTCGGCTGTAATCAGTGCTGCCATTTTTCTAAGGGCGGTCAGACGCTGGCTCTGGACGAGATAATTGCTAATCGCTTCGGACTTTAGTGCGGAGGGCGATAATGGCCCTCGTGCGGTTCTGACGGGCTGCGAGGATTTCGCAAACGCGCTGAGTTCCTCATCGAATTTTCTGACCAGCCATTCGGGATTGGCAGCGCTTTGTCGTAGTCCAGTCACGCATATTTCCAGATCGGAATAGTGCTTCTCAAACTCCTTTCGGTGTTGCT
The DNA here is from genome assembly GCA_002694745.1 of Croceicoccus sp. Lineage (GTDB taxonomy): Bacteria > Pseudomonadota > Alphaproteobacteria > Sphingomonadales > Sphingomonadaceae > Croceicoccus. Next base: position 67,162 of record NZMY01000036.1, read on the forward strand.
GCTCGATCTTCGCCTGTTCTGCCTTCGTCGGTCGCCCACGCACCATTCGCTCATCCATATGCCGCTAATTCTCGAAATTAGAAAAAACCGACATAGCTCATTTCCGCGTAAAATGAACTCATTCGATAATGCTTTTCAGGATCCGCAGGTTCGTGCGCGGTCCTCGCAAGGAGAAATCGAATATGAGTTTCATCGACAAGGCGAACGGTTTTCGGAAGCGCAGAGCGCCAGTCCAGGAGACGATTCAGGAAAGATGGCTCGATATAGAAGGAGCGATTGCAAGGGGAGTGCCTCGCGCAGCTATCCGCCGCGCCCTCGCCGCGGAGGGCTATGCCGTCGGCAAGCACCAGAGCTCCTTTAACACAGCCTATCGCACCGTACGCGCAGAGAAGGCAGCCCAATCCGCGTCGGAAGCCTCGCCCCATTTCGACAACGACCTCGGCGACAATCGCTTCAAGAGCGATTTCTGAAGGAGGAATCAGAGATGCAACTCGAACATCAGCGCACCCCCTGCAGGCTCGCCAAACGAGCACCCATCAACCCTCTTTTTCTCGTCGCCATGAGTAATGCCGGCGGCGAAGGCAAGACGCTATTGGCTTTGCTTTTGGCAGCCCTCATGTGCCTCGAGGAAGAGGCCGTTCGGGTGTTCGACGCAGATGTCGGCAACTGGTCCATACGGCAACAGGCGAATGACGCTAAGACAATCGGCTGGGGGGTACAGGTCGTTCTCGCTGACCATGTCGCAGACTCGGCAATAGACATGCATGCTGTCCTCGATCTCGGCGCTAACGCACTGGCATCCGCCACCGAGATCACAAATCTAGTGCCAGAACTTCGTAAGGTTTTCGAAGAGCGTGGTTACCGGACCATCGCATTTATACCAGTTTCTACCAACAAAACTGGCGCAGTCGGCGCGGCGCTTAAGCTAGCCGAATCTCAGAGGCTGACAGGTTTCACGAAGATCTTCGTACGAGTGAATCGGGATGGTTCTGCATCGTTCGACGAGGGCTTAGAAGCACAAGACGTGATTGATCTTGGTCATCTCCAAACGGGTTTCCAGCAATATTTCAGGGGCCCTGGCGATGGACTAGTAAACGCTACCCTCGACCCCCCGGCCGGTTATGGAGAGGCGGCTTTGCATGTTGCTGAATGGATGCGAGAGTTCGCCGAACAGGACCAGATCAGCGCGCTGTTCCCCCGGGCTTTAGATGTGCTGAGAAGTCTAGCCAAACCTAGCTGCAAGCTGCGAATGACAGTTCCCAATCTATATCACGCAAAGGATGAAAGTCTGGCGTTTAGCGGGCGACAGACCAAGATTTTGAACTTGCTGGATCGTCATGGTTGGACGCCGGAAGGCTTGCGAATGACTGCTCAATCGATCGATAACGGTCAGTAAGAGGCTGAGGTGGACTCGCTTTTTTGAACAGGTTGGCGGCTGAGTTAAGCTAATCAGGGCTGCCGTTGACGCCATCTGTTCGATTATCGGATCATGAGGAGTATGCCCCTCATGATCCGATTGCCCGATCCGCCGATAGGAAACGACCGGAATGATCCCGGCTAGGCCGGAGTGCGGACGCTGGGCATTGGAATAAATGTCCACCGGCCGATGTGAGCGTTCAGTTCCGCTCCGGTCTTAAAGCCATGGAGACAAACCCAATCGTCCTTCAGGGCCCGCCATAGGCGCGCAATGAAGACGCTGTCCATCCACCGGTCGCGGCCACCCATGCTGAAGCGCACCTCGCCCTCGTTCAGCATGCTGGTGAAGGCAATGCTGGTGAACTGGCTGCTCTGATCCGTATTGAAGATCTCCGGCTTGCAGAAGCGGGCTAGTGCTTCCGCCAGCCCCGCGACACAGAACCCTGCATCCGTGATGTTCGACAACTGCTCAAGTGCATTCGGGCCAGCACTTTGCGGGTCGCCCAATCCATGATGGCCACCTGATAGAGGATGCTCCGGCACATGGGGGCGTGGGTCCGTCGGCGCACTAGACAATCTTGGGCGGTTCCTTCGCAGCCCCACACAACAGATAGGGTTAAACCCGCTGATGCTGGTGCGGGTCGCTCGTGCGCGGCCTCTGGTAGATCGGCGACAGACCCATTTTCGCCATCAGCCGTCCCGTACGGAGTCGGCCGACCTCGTGGCCTATACGCCGCAAATGCCGCGCCATCTTCCGACTGCCGTATCACTGTCGATCGATGAAGGTGTAGTCCATTACCGTCATTAGCCAGCGTCTCATCCATCTCCAGCACTGGCGCGCTTTCACGCCGTGATCATCGGTTGGTAGACGCCGTGTTACGCGGCTAGCTCCGCCAGGGTCAGGTCAGCACGGCTTGCCTTCATTGTAGCCGTCGCCTTGAACTTCGCGCTGTCGCGCTTTCCTATCGTCTTCGTTCCCGTACCATTCCATCAGGTCAGGAGTTGCTTGACGCCCTGTCCAAAAGTTCCGGCGCAACCTCAGGCGGCAAGCCAGGCGGGGACTGCGCTATCTGACTCGCACTGTGTCGGAGCGCGAAGATGCCTCATGAATGCTCAGCTAATGTTCGGTCACATTCCACACATTCCACTGACTATAGCGCGGACATTTCCAACGAACAGCACAAGACATTGTTTAGATACTGTTTTATAGGCGCAATACCTCAGGAAGAGGCGCAGCTTCGCAGCACCCCTACCTGTTGCGTCCTTCGCCATCTCGGCTCCGGATAAGGCTCGCAGTGCTCGCACGTCGACCTCTCGGCCTCCTTCGTCGGGCGGGCTAAAGCCCTTGGGGCTGCACCTAGCGGTGCCTGGGGATCTGATTTTTCGAACGCGACGGCTCCATCTTTTATTCGATTGCACGAACCGATCGACGAGGCATCTCGCTCTCTCTGCCGGCACCCATTCGCAATCAAATCCGGCTTATCGAAATTTCGACCAAAGCGTGACATCGCTAAGTTGTAGGGCAGCTTCCCAATTTGCTTGCACCCATCCTATAATATCTTGCATGGCAAACCGATACGAAGAGCGCGAACTCGACGCCGCGCGCGAAAGTCTAAAATCGCTGACAGATAAGAGCGAAAGCTTGCGGGACGCCGGGGGCAATCTCGACCGCACTGGCGAACCCGCGTTAACGGCAGGCCGGGCCGGCGGATCGTTCACGCCATCGTCAACTGATCCTTCAGCTGCAGTCCGAGAAAGTTTTCGAGGCGCCGAGGCTTTGGATGTGCCCCCAAAGACCGCATTCACTCTCGGTGATCGGCATGTCACTGGCGACGTGGGCGGACGAGCCGTCCGGCAGCAAAAGCCGATCGGCTGGACGGAGGCTGAAAAGCCGAAGAAGGGCGAGGAAGCATCCCGCCGTTTCACCAAGCTGAACATTCCAGCGGCCCGGCCTCTTCGTGCAGCAAACGCCGCTGGCGCTACCAGCTTCCATTTCTCACACGAGGCGATCAGCAAAACCCGCGCAGAGAAAGTCACCGCACGCGGCACCAAAAACCGCAAGGGGGCAGCTGCCGATCACACCAGCTATATCGAGCGCGATGGCGCGCTCGCTAAGGGAAGCCAGACCGAGCTCGACAAGATCCAGGCTGAGCTGATCGAGAAGGCTAAAAACGACCCGGAATTAGCGCGCAGCCTATCGCTTGATCTTACCCCATCCGCAGAAGCCTCTCAGGAGCCCGCTGAGAGCCTTCCGGATAATCTTGGCGCCGGAGGACAGGCCAGTGCCTACATCGAGCGAGAAGAGGCCTTGGCGCACGATCCAAATGGGTCAGCGGTTCTGTTTTCAAATATCTCTGACGATCCTGTCGAGCGCCGCGAATTCTGGAAGCTGGTCGAACGCGCCGAAAGCAATCCCTCTACCGATAAAATGCAGATCCGCATCGCTGGCAACGAAGAGTTCTGGTTTAAGGTAGCCGCGGACGAGGATTGCCCGAAGCCGGTTCAAGATGCAATCGCGGCGGCGGACCCGAATGAGATTGTCAAGATCACTACGCGCGATAACGTTGTCGTACGCGCGGTTATGAAACGCCATGGCTGGAAGCCCCGAGAGCGCCGGCCCGCGGACGAGACCGACGAACAGAAAGCTACGCGTGAAGAACGCGAAGTCGCGGCCAGTTTCGGTGCCAAGTTTGAAGACGGCCGGGGCGGCCGTGTCCAGTTCAGGATCGTAGGCGAACTACCGCACGAAGTCTCCCACGAAGCGCGCGTTCGGATCCTCAAAGATTTTACCCGCGAGTTCGAAGCGAGAAGCCTGCCGCACATTGCGGTCATGCATGCGCCCGATCACACCAACGATGATCGAAATTGGCACTTCCATCTCGTCTATCATGACCGGCCGGTCCGACGCTTTACGGGACTTGCGCAAGACCATCTCAAACCTCTCTCGCCCGCCGCAGGACCGAAGACCATCCGTCAGCATCAGATTATGGCGGACGCGATCAATGATCCGGCTATTCAGAAATATGTCGGTCAGTGGGATTTCACCGTGCCGTGGTCTTATCGAAAGGCCAATCGCCACACGATGACAACGACACCATTTGCTCAATTCAAAGATCGCGACTGCAACAAGCGCGAATTCGTGCCGACGTTACGCCGGAACCTTGCCTATCTAACGAACCGCGAATTGGAAGCGGAAGGCATCGAACGAAGGGTCGACCCGCGACGCTATTCGGAGATGGGTATCCATAAGGAGAGCGACGAGCATCTCGGCACCCAAGCAGCGTCCCTGGAATCGAACGGCGTGCCCACCGAGATCGGGGTTCGCAACGAGGCGAACCAATGGGAGTTCATCCTGCGCAAACTCCAAGCCCAGTCCGAGACCGACCAGGCGAGGATCGACCAGCAGCTCAAGATTTGGCGCGCTGGCCTCAGCGCAGTGCAACTTTCCGAACAAGATCGCAAAGATGTGGATCGCGAGCTTATTCGCTGGGAACAATCCGAACGCGTCGCTGCAGAGCACCGCGCCATTGCAAGGCAGATGGCCGATAACATCGACCGTCTTCGCTCGCGCGCGAACAAAGTTGCGGAGATGGCGAAGAAGCATCTGGGAGCCATCGAAGACGGTCGCGCCACCAAGCGCCAGAAGGCCAGCAAACCTCGATATCAAGCCAAGCTCACCGAGGCGGAAATGCATCTTGCTGGTCTCGAGATCATGTTGGGCCAGGAGATCTCGCAGATCACCACGAGCAACGAAGCCGCGATGCGCCATACCCGCACGGCCAAAACGGCAAAGCTCGTCATCGAAGGGCACATCGAACTTGGCCGTCAGCGTCCTCGGCCAATCGAGCAGTCCGTGGTCCCCCGCACGGCCAAAGAGCCCCAGAAGGTTGCGGCACCAACCACCACCACAAAACCGGAAGCCGCAACTCCTGCGATCGGCAGCGATACCATCGACAGTTACGTCAATAGCATCGTCGAACTCAATCGCCGGCTCGTCTCGAGCCCGAAGGGGATCGTGCCGAGAGACCGGGTGTCGATAGACATGACGTTCATCAATTCGCCAAACTACGCTTACGCGCAGAAGCGCCTCGTAAAAATCATGGATCACCAGGAGAACGCGATCGGCAATCTCGTTGCGGCGCTCCAGAGAAATCCCGGCATGGTGCAGTTCCGCCAGGAGCCGACTGAAAGGGATTACATGCTCACTAATGCCGAGCGTTTCAAAATCGGGACGCCCGATCGCGCGCTGCAGGCCGCGTTCGTAAACTTCACTGAGGAGCCCGAGATCGTTGCCGAATTGAAGAAGGCGGAAGTCCGTCTGCTCAATGAACGCGCAGCGAAGTCACTGCAGGCGCTTATGGCCAAAGCCGAAGACAAAATCGTCCCGCCTTCTGCATCGGTCGAGGCCTCTAAATCCACCCAGGCCAAACAGCCTGAGACGCCTACATGTAAGCCTGCCCAGGACCAATTGCGGATCATCGAAACGATGCGCGCAAAATACCTCCGCCCGAAGATCACGAAAACAGATGCCGGCCTCGAGCTCACCTTCAGCAAAGCCGATGCAGCGCTATTCAACCTGCCAGCAAATCTGGTCGTTGGCGACGCTCGTTCGATTTCACGTATCGAAGGGATTGCGCGAACGCACGATCGCGCAGTTAAGCGCCTGATTTCGTACATGGCGAAAAACCCATCGAAGGTCAAAGCCGACGAGAATGGAGAGGCTCATAAGCTAGCCGATACGACGCCTGCTGAATTGGTCGATATCTCGAACCGGTTTTCGCGGGATCCCGAAGTTGTCCGCGCATTGCAAAATGCCTTGGCTAAAGCGCACATGGAAACGTCCGATCCGCGCAAAACGCTTGCAACACAAGTGCCCGCCAAGCTCGAACCGCAAAAGGGTGGGGAAGGGGGCTTTGGTCTCTTCAAAATCGAAGACGGCAAAATCGTCATGCCAACGCAGGATCTGCCCGAGGTCGAAATACCCGACTGGCGGACCTACGAGCCGAGCGGCTACGACAATCGCGCCCCCAGGAAAGACGAAGATCAGAAGCCGAAGGAACGCGAACGAGCGACCATCAAGATCGACCCTTCTCGCGCACACGAATTCGCAAGTTCGAACGAACCTGCCCAAACCCGTAAGCTCCAGCCTGGTATCGATCCAATGTTCGACCGCTGGATCAAGGCCAACGCTTCCGGCGACCGCGAAGAGCGGGCGCGATTGTCAGCTCTCATTCGGCAGAACGAGAAGCTCCGGGAAATCGCGCAGTCGGTGGAGCCGGGATATGCTGCGAGTTTCAAAGCGGATTGGGAACGCCATGATGAGCAACTGCGAAACAAGTTTTCACCGCCAAATCTCGGCCGAGAAGTGTGATGTATGGTCGGTTCAATTCGAAGATTGGCGATCAGTCGACCATGAACTGCCATCAAGGAGGAGCCGGGCCGAATGGCGAGGTCTGGGACATCCGCGCCTCTCCTAGATGACAAGCTGAACGGCAGATTCTGCCAAGAGCAGACTGTAGTTTGTGATAGTCTGATCTGTGGCAACGTTCGACGGTCCGAAAGGCCTGACCTCAGGAGCGGAAGAAAACCTGAGCAAAGCAAAAGGGGGCTAACCGTGCGGTTTGTGGATACCTAGACGCATCGAGGGCGCTGACTCCAGTGCGAGTACCCTGCCGGTCGGATCCCGCTTTTCATCGGCGTATCCCGGCCGCATAACCCGACGATCCATGATGGGGACCAGGCATAATTAGGAGATAATGAAATTGGTTGACCTTGCCGATGTTCAAACCGCGATCACCGCTAAGCGGCTCGGCTGGGAAGCCGGAGACACGCCGATCTCCGCGGTCGCGGCAACGCCCGGCCGGTTCGGGCTTCGGCCGGCGAACCTAGAAGCCCAGGCCCTGCAGGTCGCTACAGTCACGCCTAACGCGTTTCGACCGAAGCGGCCGGTCAAGATCGACTGGCGCGAGCTCGGTCGCGTCTCGCCGGTGAAGTTCCAAGGGCTGTGCGGGGCATGTGTTGCGTTCGCCACCTGCGCAGCCATGGAGAGCGCGTTGGCGATTGCCGAGGGCAACGCCGCGACACTCGATCTGTCAGAAGCCGACCTTTTCTTCTGCGGTTGCGGAGATTGCTGCGAGAGCGGATGGGACTTCGTCCCTGCGATTGAGCGGGCCGCGAAAGGGGTCGGTCTCGAAGCTGACCTTCCTTACGCGGTCGATACCAAATGCACAGCGATCCCTGCGGCGCTCCGGGTCTCAAACTGGCAGACGGCGTTGAGCGCCGAAGATCGCCGTTACGCCGTTGCGCGAGGACCGGTAATCGCGGGCATGCGGGTCTATGATGATTTTCGCTACTACACGGGCGGCATCTATGAGCATGCGACCGGCGACGAGGTCGGCCTCCATGCGGTCTGCATCATTGGCTATGATGACGACTCTTCCTGTTGGATCGGCAAGAACAGCTGGTCCGAGGCCTGGGGCGAGAATGGATTGTTCCGCATTGCCTACGGGCAATGCGGACTTGACCAGGAATTCCCGTTCATCGGGATCGATGTCGAGAGAGCATGAGGACGGGCAGCCCATGATTTGGGAGGTCCCCAAGGGCCCATCAGCGGTCGATGCCGAGATCGGGCGAACGCTGGAGCTCGCTCTCCCCGGTGGGGGCACGACCGGGTATCGATGGGAAGCACGACCAGCCGACGGGGTGGAGGTTAGGCGGCTTCCAGCGCGGTCGGCGGCCGCCTTCGGCGGCGCTGCGGGCGACATCTTTCAGGTGACACCGCGGCGCGCTGGCGACATAAGCTTGCATTTGGAATTGCGCGCACCTTGGCAGGCTGAATCTGCCGAGACCCGAGTGGTTACACTTAGAATTCGATAGATACTTCAACGGTTGGTGCCGTCGGCGGCAGCGACAGGATGGATGAGTCAAGAAGCACGAGAATGATTCGGTCTGGCGCAAAAGACTTGGAGCTCCGCAAAGCTTCATGCATAGAGTGTAGCGGAGCTTTTTGGCTGCCGCATCAGGGGGATTAGTGGCCAGCGCTGCCCAGATCATTTCACTTGTCCGCAGCCATACGCGGGGCGACAGCAGTCGTTTCGAACAGGTAGCGCTGCAATTGGCTTCCGACGCAGCCAAGCGGGGCCATAGCAAGGTAGCGGATGAGCTGCGCGCACTTGTCGAAGAGGCGCGCAATCAGTCGGCATCGATTGAGCGCACACGCGATCCCATTCCGATGGTACGCCCGCGCGGCGAGCTGGCAGGCATTCTGACGGCGAGCTTCCCGAGCATCCGGCTGTCTTCGTTGGTCCTGCCGGAACGGCTCGACGAGGCGCTCAAGCGGATCGTCAAGGAGCAGCGTCAGCGCGAGAAACTCGAAGATCACGGCCTCAATCCGCGGCGCAAACTGCTGCTCAGCGGACCGCCCGGCACGGGCAAGACGAGCACCGCCGCAGCGCTTGCCGGCGAGCTGTCGCTTCCGTTGTTCACGATCGAACTTGACGGTATCATCACCAAATTCATGGGCGAAAGCGCAGCCAAGCTTCGCTTGGTGTTCGAATCCATCGCCAACAATCGCGGCGTCTATCTGTTCGACGAGCTCGATGCGCTCGGCGCCGAACGATCGACGCCCAACGATGTCGGCGAAGCCCGGCGGATCTCGACGGCCTTCCTGAAATTCCTTGAGGAAGATCGCAGCACCAGTCTGATCCTGGCCGCGACCAATCATGCCAAGCTGCTGGACAAGGCTCTGTTCCGCAGGTTCGACGCGATCTTCAGTTACGAGCTACCCGACGAAATTCAGGCACGGGCGGTGATTGAGAATAATCTGACGACCTTCGACCTGCAGGGGCTCGATTGGGACCGATTGATGGCCGAAACCAAGGGCATGTCGCATTGCGACATCGCCCGCGGTGCGGCCGATGCAGCGCGGATTGCGGTGCTCGACCATGATGGCGGTTTGGATTCGGAACTGCTCGTCGGCGCGCTCTCCGAGCGCCGACAGGGTCATTCGATCTAGTCGAGGATTCCTGTAGCCGGCATGGCGGAGCATTCGCATCTCTTTGTTGGACGTAAGGGCCGCGGCATTCCGTTCCGCGGGGTGTCGCCCGTCGTGCCGACGGTCCGGGTCCAGCGCGGTGATCGCCAAGCGCACGCCGAGGCGTTGGTCGGCGCGGTCGAAGCGGCCGTCGCACGGAATGCGCAGCGGATCGCCGAGCAGGTATTACTGCCCGAGGCGGAGCGCGGCTTCTATCTAAGCTTCGAAGCGCCAGGCGCGACGCCGATGCCGCTAAAGTTCTTCGAATCGTCCCGTCGGGGTATCGATCTGCTGTCGGTCGAGGTCGACGACGGCAAGCAGACCGCGAATGTATTCATGCGCGCGGCCAAGGCCGATCGCTTCAAGCGGGCCACCGAGGCCTATGCGGAAAGCGAGCCGGGCGTGGGCGACCGGCCGAGCAACGAAGAGTTCTTCGACCGGGTCGAGCGGATCCGGCCGGGGACCCTGCGTGACCTCTGGACCGATCCGGACGATCTGCCGGCAATCGACGAGATGTTTGCCTGGGAGCTTTGGCTGCGACCGGGGACAGAGGACTGGATACGGGACACGGCGCCGGAGCTCGACATCGGAATCGAACGCGGCCATCTGATGTTTCCCGAGGCGATCGTGGTGCGGGCCCACTGCACCCGCCGGCAGCTGCGTGAGTTGATCCGCAAGGTTCCGGTCGTCGCTGAACTGCGCGCGGCATCGTCGTTCATGGCGCACCTGCTCGAGCTATCGCCGGGTCAGCAAGCGGCCGAGGCAAACCGTCTACTAGAGCGCATTGTTGAACCAGACGCAGATGCGCCGCGGGTCTGTGTGCTCGATAGTGGCGTGCGTCGGGCCCATCCCCTGTTGGCACCGTTTCTCGAGGCCGAAAGATGCCTGACGATCAACGCGGCGTGGAGTGCCACCGATCACCACGGCCATGGCACGGGCATGGCCGGCGTCGCACTATATGAAAATCTCGCTCCTCTCCTGGCAGGGGTTGACCCCGTTCTGGTCACGCATCGGCTGGAGTCCGTGACGGTGCTGCCGCCCGCTGTCCCCGGCGTCGCGCAGCCTTTGCCGGGCACATCGGTGCGTGAAGCGGTACGGCTTATCGAGCGGACGGCCAGGGCCGACCGGATTTATTCTCTGTCGATGAGCGTCCCGCGCGAACGGTCGGACGGTCGACCTTCAAGCCTGTCGACGACGATCGACCAGCTTGCTTTCGGGCGGCCGGGCAAGCAGAGGTTGTTCTTCGTGCCGGCGGGCAATATCGACGAGCAGCCTTACGAGGTCGATGATCATATCGCGCTGAACGACGTGTCGCCATTGCGGTCGCCGGCGCAAGCGCTCAACGCGGTGACCGTCGGCGCCTGCACGCATCTGGTCGAAGATGACGAGCCGGCCGGCCATATTGCCGACGAGGGTGATCTCTGCCCGACGTCCCGGACGGGCCTCGCGTGGGTGCGACCGACGCTATGCAACAAGCCCGACATCGTCATGGAAGGCGGAAATCGGGTGGCCGATTTCGATGGGATTGCGACACTGAATGCGCCGCATTTGAGCATCGTGACCACGGCCTGCGATTTCGCCGCGCACCGTTTCACCTGCACAGGTGAGACGAGCGCGGCGACCGCGGCGGCGAGCGGCCTCGCCGCGGCGATCCTGGCAGCCTATCCCGATGCGACCCCGCAGACGGTCCGCGCATTGATGATCCATTCGGCCCGTTGGACCCCGGCGATGCTGGCGCGTTTGCCGCGACGGCCGTCGCGGGGTGACTATGCCGAGTTGTTGCAGCGCTTCGGCTTCGGCAAGCCCGATCGTAACCGCGCACTGCTCAGCCTCGACAATGCCTTAACGATGATCGTGCAGGACGAGATCCAGACCTATCGCCGCGGCGCCGGCAGTTCGATGGCCCTCGGTGAAATGAAGTGGCATGACTTGCCGTGGCCGCGCGAGGCGCTGGAAGAGCTCGGTCCCGAGGAAGTGCGCCTGCGGGTCACGTTGTCCTATTTCGTCGAGCCTAATCCGTCGCGTTCGACCCGTCAGCAAGCAAACCGCTATCCATCGGCGAAGCTTCGTTTCTTCCTCAAGGCGATTGAAGACGAGACGCCCGAGCGGGCGATCGCCCGGGTCAATCAGCTTGCCCGCGATGAGGATTACGAGCGTGACGATCCGGGCGAGGATGATCGATTCACGATCGGGCCAACCAACGCCCGGCGCGGTTCGCTCCATCATGACGTGTGGACGGGACCGGCATCGGATCTCTTGCTGAAGGACGGAATTGGGGTAATGCCGGCGAAAGGCTGGTGGGGCGATCGCAAGCGAGGCAATCGCTGGTTGCGCAAGCTGCCTTACTCGCTTGTCGTGTCGATCGAGACCTCCGATGTGGATGTCGACACCCAGATATATCAGGAGGTTGCAACCATCGTCGAAAATGATGCTCAGATTGCAATCGAGAACCTGATCTAGCGGTAATCGTCATTGGTGCCGGTACTAACACTAATGTATGGGCATGATCGGACACGTGCTCTCAAGGACTGCGGCGTTAACCTCAAGCGACATTCAGTCGGCGTTTCTACTCGAACGTTGAGGCAAATGCCAACGGCAGGTTTCGGCGCAACCTGATGGTCAGGCGCTTATTGCTGAATGTCGCAGTCTGGTCGCCGGTAGTCGCCGCGACAGGCGCGCATGGCCTTGGCGAGGGCCTGGTTGGTCGCATCAAGGTCGAACACCGTATCGAACGTCTTGCCTGCCCGGCGCCGCATTGCATTGTGCTCCTCATGCATGGGCTCGAGCCATGCTTCCATGCGGATGATATAGGCGTAGGGATCGTCGGGTTGACGCATAACGGACCATGCCCGTGATGGTAAAAACCCACAAGCATTTGGTGGGGCGCCCGACACCCGCAAGGGCGAAATGCGCGTCTCCTTGAGTCGGGTTGGACTTTCGAAATCGTGCTTTTCGGCGGCGCTGCCCAATTACAGATACTGACCGAAGTCTCTGCTGTGGTGAAGAACCCGGACAATCAGAATCGTGCCGCCAGCCGGCCGATAAAAGATGACATGGGCCTGCTGTCTGATCCGGCGCAGACCGGGCGCAAGCTCTTCGGCGCTCCTGCCGAGGCTTGGGTTGTCGAGCAGGGATTGAAAACAGGAGTGCAGCAGATCGCGGTACTTGCGTGCCTGTTCGATGCCAAACTCAGCTATTGTGTAGTCGGCGATCTCGGCAAGATCGGATGCCGCCCGCCTGCTGATATGCAAGTCAGGCATCTGCGGAGCGGCTACGCTTCTCCGCTGTTGTCCAAATTTCGTCCAGCGACAGATCGCTCACGCCGCTTTCCAGCCCTTCCGCGATCGCCTGTCTCAGTTCGGCCAAGCTGTTCTGCCCTTCCTGATCGCGGCGTACGAGATCACGAATATACTCGCTGTCGTTCGTGAATGCCCCGCGTGCGATCTGAGCCTTGATCCAGGCATCCTGACTGTCGCTGAGCGTGATGGTTTTGCGGATGGTGGCCATGTGCTTCTCCTGCAGAAACAGGTATCATACTATTGGTGCAGCCCGCAATGATCGCAGCAAGATATTCTGGTTGCCCGATGGGTCCATCTCACTGGTCAGCAAGCGGCTTTCTGTCCGATTTGATTTATGGAACATGCGCGCGGCGCTCGAAGTGCTCTATGGGCACCGGCGTTCTTGTATCGACGCACTTCGTACCGCATGGTTCGCGAGTTCGTAGCGAGATACGCGATGCAGAACGAAGCCACGAAAACCGTCCACCGCAACAGCCTCGGCTTCGTCGTTCCGGATTCCGGGCGGGGCCCGGGCGATTTCGCTGCGAAGATCGTGTGGGGACGCCGGGAAGATGGCACCAGAGTATCAATCGACGATGCGAAACGCGGCGGAGCCGAGCATCTGAAATGCGAATGCGGAGCGGATCTGGTCGCTCGCAAGGGTGAGACCAATACGCATCATTTCGCCCATGCCTCAGGCGGGGCGCAGGCC